>NZ_MVJN01000005.1 GCF_003265995.1 Legionella quinlivanii
AAAAAACCATAACAATATAGAATTTTCCTTTTACAAAGCCTGTAAACTCCTAATCATCAACGTCTCAGAACTAGCTTCTGCTCTAGTCTCTGTCTATCGCCTAAAATCGTTTATCCATTCCTTTTATGAAAGTCTCGCTTGCTTTGCTATAAAAAATGTAAAAAAGAAACCCGATTGGGAGCCAGCTCCCTCCCCGGGGGAGGGATTTTAGTTCCTTAGCCTGACGGCTATGGGCGAAAGCGCCCGACATTCGATTTTTCACAAATGAGATGATGTTACTGTTACTGATTCAAAGAAGGAAGGAACGTCATATTGATAAATTGCTGAATGCTTTAATAAGGATTAAGAGGAAATGTCGGGCGAAAGCGCCCGACCTACGCTTTTTGCGGAACCAGAATCAGGCTTCTACAGGCATAAAACCTGGCATGGCAGGCATGTAATTTTCGGCGTCAAAATAAGTATATTCCCAGGCATCCTGGCGAACCATCAGCTCTCTGAGCAGGCGATTATTGAGTTCATGACCTGATTTGTAACCTTCAAATGCACCGATTAATCCACAGCCCAGCAAGTACAAATCACCGATGGCGTCGAGCACTTTATGGGTAACGAACTCACTGTCGAAACGAAGACCATCTTCATTCAGAACACGGTATTCATCGACAACAATCGCATTATCCAGGCTTCCACCTTTGGCTAAATCATTTTCACGTAATTTTTCATAATCAGAAAGAAAACCAAAAGTTCTGGCCCGGCAAACTTCTTTCACATAGGAGGTGTTTGAGAAATCAAAAGTCGCTGTTTGCGGCTTGTCATTGAAAACTGGATGGTCAAAATCAATAGTAAAGGAAACTTTGTAGCCGTTATAAGGAAGAAATTGCACATACTTGCCATTATCTTCGACACGAATCGGCTTGAGGATGCGAATAAAGCGTTTAGCGGCGCTTTGCTCACGAATTCCGGCCGATTGAATCAGAAAAACAAAAGGCGCGGCGCTGCCATCCATAATCGGCAGTTCAGGCGCATTAATATCGACATAGGCATTGTCAATACCCAAACCAGCCAGCGCAGAAAGCAGATGCTCTACTGTAGCAACTTTTACCCCTTGATGCAGTAATGACGTGCATAACATGGTATCGCCAACATAATCATAAACTGCAGGGATTTCGACCACGGGATTTAAATCGATACGTCTAAATACGATGCCAGTATTGATTGGAGCGGGACGCAAGGTTAAAAGTACTTTATCACCAGAATGCAAACCAACACCTGTCGCTTGAATCACCTTTTTAGGAGTTCTTTGTTTAATCATTCAGCGATCACCTTATTCAGATATCCCATTTTTTCACACAATAATTCCCCCAATCATATCAACAATCGGTTGATTAGTCTAATTTTTTATTTATTTTATCGATACTTGCTTAGAGTCAGGTCGCTCGGCAAATCATCTGACTGAGCTGTAGTCTCATTTCGTCTATTCTCCGATGTCGCCAGGAAACGAATACGCTGCGTGTTTTGAATTAAACTTTGCTGATTGGCACCAGCCGTTAAATTGCTTATTACTCGAGAAAGTACCGTTTCTGAAGACCTGGGAGGATAGAGTATATCGTAAGCCCCTGTGGCGATCACCAGCAGGAAGAAAGGAATCAGCATTAGCCAGTCATTTTGTGATCCAACCAGAGCATTTTTAAGAAAACTCTGTGCAAACTGCCAATTGGACTCGTAATGGAGTAGACCATAATGCACTAGCATGAAACATTTGAGTAAAAGTAGCGCAAAGACTGCTGTATCCAGAAACTGAGTCTCAAGAAAATTGTTCCTTGCTCGAAATGTAGACGCCAATTCTTCATAATCAGTCGCTTCGCTTTCAGAAGCTTCATGCATTAGCCAATCAGTTATATTGACTAACGTCTCAAGATGCATCTCTGCATGCCAAGGCCGTTTTTTTATGCGCTGATTCATTTCAGAAAGTAGAGTATGAATTTTATCTCTGTTTTCGGCGTCGGCTGTTGTGGACCAAAAACGCAGTCTCGACGATATCAATTCAAACCTGAAAGGAATTTCGCTGAATGGTCGTGTGGGGTGTTCAAGTAAGCTGGTTTTATATTTTTTAGCCCGATTGAAAAGCTCAATAGGTGTTAGAAATGGCCCCGGAATAGAAACATAACTGGAAAAACTCATCCATCGCAAGCTATTGGAGGGCATGGTGACTCCCGCCAGCTGCAGCGCATAATACGCAGCATTTGAACAATTGTGAGTCAAATATTGATAATTTTCAGGACGGTTATACTCCGATAATTCAAATTGAGAACAGAAACTATTAAAAGACATTTTACTGACAAAGCTAACACAGTAATCATTGTCGTAATTATCAGGAGCAGCATAAAGCCCAACCATGCTGGTTTTCGTCGAATTATGCCATATTTTGACAATTCTGAAGTTCAGCCAAGCATCTTCATCTGGGTCACAGAAAGCATAGACTTGAGCACAGGAGCCATTATTGAATACGTTTAACTTAATTTGCATCTGACCACTTGATAACAAGGTGCAGATTGGGCGGCCATTCCCAATCTGCACTTATACTTAAGACTCTACCTGCTCTTCCTGACGGCGTAAGAAAGCCGGAATATCGAGATAATCGACATCGGGAATAGTGGGTTCGTTTGACTTGGCAGCAGACGACTGCATCGCGGGAGTTGCTTGCTTTCGCATCACAGCGGGTCTCTCATATTGCTGATAATCAAAGGTGCCATCGCTTCGCATTGATTCGGAAGTGCGGGTTTTGGCAATTCCAGCATATTGCGGTTGCTGTTGCTGCTGTCTGCCGCGATTGGGATCACCTAAACCGGTTACGATGACTGTGACTCGCATCTCATCGGTCATATCCGGATCAATGACGGTACCGACAACGACCGTGGCATCATCAGAAATGAACTCTTTCACCACATCACCCACTTCTTCAAATTCGCCGATTGACATATCAAGACCGGCAGTAATATTCACCAGAATACCGCGTGCGCCTGAGAAATTCACATCTTCCAATAAAGGCGAGGCAATGGCTGCTTCTGCCGCTTGTCTGGCTCGCTGCTCGCCGGTGGCGCTGCCGGTGCCCATCATCGCCATGCCCATTTCAGACATTACTGTACGAACGTCAGCAAAATCCACATTAATTAATCCTGGACGGGTGATTAAATCAGAAATCCCTTTTACTGCACCCAGCAATACATTATTTGCCGCTTTAAAGGCATTAAGCAGGCTGATATTTTTACCCAGAACGCTTAAGAGCTTGTTATTAGGAATTGTAATTAATGAATCCACATGCTCCGCAAGACGTCTGATTCCTTCATCAGCAGCCAGGGCTCGTTGCTTGCCTTCAAAAGAGAAAGGCTTGGTGACAACTGCCACAGTAAGGATATTTAATTCCTTGGCCACCTCAGCAAACACTGGAGCCGCACCGGTACCGGTACCGCCACCCATACCCGCTGTAATAAATACCATATCCGCGCCTTCAAGCACTTCGCGAATGCGGTCACGATCTTCTTCAGCCGCTTCGCGGCCGATTTGCGGATTGGCACCTGCGCCAAGCCCTTTGGTGAGATTATCACCTAATTGAATATGAACTTTAGCGTTGGAGTTTTTTAATGCCTGTGCATCAGTATTGGCACAGATAAATTCAACTCCATCAATATTTTCAGCGACCATATGCTCAAGCGCATTACCGCCACCGCCGCCAACTCCCACCACTTTGATAACGGCACTGTTGTCCTGGCTTTGCGTTAATTCAAACATTCCTGCCTCTCCCCTCTTTTTAACTGCCGATTAATACTTAGAGATTATGTATATCATACTGTCCATTTAATAAATCAGAACACGTCCACACACAATTCAACTCATTTTTATACAGGGCCTAATAATTCATTGAGCGATTAGATCCTGTATTCCTAAAACTCCAGTTTAAAAATTCCCTTGAAACCATTCTCGCATTCTTGACCACATGCTTTTACCGCTTTCACTAAGAGTCGGCACGCTGTAGCCTCCTTCGTATTGCTGTTGAAATCCGTGCAGTAGTAAACCCACTCCTGTAGCCAGTGAGGGGTTGCTTGTCGCCTCCACTAATCCTGCCACATGATGCGCGCATCCCTGCCTTACCGGCATTTCAAAACATAATTCCGCCAGTTCAATAGCACCGCGCACGCAGGAGCCGCCACCGGTTATAACCATTCCCGCAGCAATTCGATTTTCAAACCCGCTGCGTCTTAGTTCATTTCTAACCAATCTGAATAGTTCTTCATAACGTGCCGAAACCACATCAGCCAGGATTTTTGCGGAAATTTTTCGACCTGGACGTTCATTGACGCTTATGACTTCCAGCATTTCATCAGCATTCGCAAATTCGGGCAAGGCACAGGCATGGTTGACTTTAATCACTTCTGCCGCCTTGGTTGGGGTTCTTAGCGCCATCGCGATATCATTGGTTACCTGATCGCCGGCAATTGGAATCACGGCGGTATACTGAATAGCTCCTTCGGCGAATACAGCGATGTCTGTTGTACCCCCGCCAATGTCCAATACGCAGACCCCTAACTCTTTTTCATCATCAGTAAGTACTGCATGACTGGATGCCAATTGCTCGAGAATGACATCTGATACCTCAAGACCACAGCGGCGCACACACTTTGCTATATTCTGCGCAGCACTCACCGCTCCGGTTACAATATGCACTCGGGCTTCAAGTCTGACACCTGACATGCCGGCTGGTTCGCGGATGCTTCCCTGATTATCGATAATAAATTCCTGAGGAAGGATATGCAGAATTTTTTGATCAGCAGGAATGGCGACTGCTTTTGCTGCTTCAATAACCCGCTCAACATCAGCCTGGGAGACTTCCTGATCACGAATAGCCACAATACCATGCGAATTAAGGCTGCGAATATGACTACCGGCGATCCCGGCATATACAGTTCGTACTTCACAGCCAGCCATTAGTTCCGCTTCCTGTACGGCTCGCTGTATTGAGTTCACAGTTGCCTCAATATCGACAACTACACCACGTTTTAAACCACGAGATGGATGGCGCCCTATACCGATCACTTCAATAGTTCCATCGGAGCTAACTTCCCCAACCAGCGCCACTACCTTTGATGTTCCTATATCCAAACCGGTTATGATATTTTTTTCTGATTTTTTAGCCATTATCTTCCCGCTTCATTTTTCCATTGCACTGCCATACCACGCGGATAGCGTAGATCGACACTTGCCAATTGCGCTGATTTTTCTGCAAAAACTGCTGGATAAGCCTTACAAAACCTTAATATTCGCTTTTCCAGGTCCCGCTTACCCAGTCGCAATTGCACGCCATTATCCAAACCAAGCTCCCAGGCATGATTGTCGCGTAATTCCAGTGAGGATGCGTGCAAACCATAAATTGATAATATCTTACTCATTTTTTTGTAAACTTGTAAGACTTCTCTGTATTGATTAGACGGTCCACTCAGCTCCGGTAGCAATATATCTGTTTGAGAATTGCCCTCATTGAACATTTCTCCATCTTCAGTCAGCATAGCGTCATTCCACTTCGCGAATGGAATTTTTTCTACCAGGGTAATTTTCAGAGTGTCCGGCCAGACTCGTTCAATATGAACTTGGCGAGTCCATTCAAAAGCTGATAGCTCCGTATGCAGTCTTCCTACCGACAAAGAGAAAAAGCTGTCATTTAAATATTTTTCCAGTACCTCTTCCAGCTGCTTATGCGAAATATGGTGGTAACTGGCAGCAATCTTTACAGTACTTATTGGGAAGCGTTCTGGATCTGCCACAAATAAATAAATCAGACGCGCCGCCAAAAAAAGGGCGCAGGCGATTAACAGTGATAATACACTCGCATAGCGCAGTTGCCCTTTTTCCCCATCCATCCTCTTGCCTCGTCTTTTATAATCGCGAAGGGCTTAAATAAGCCCGGCAATTCGTTCCTGTTCCTACTGATAATTGGTCACTAACTGTTGTTTACAGCGATGATGTCTCATCGCCAGTTCAACCAACTTATCCAGCAGATCAGGATAGCAAAGACCACTGGCATCCCAAAGCTTCGGATACATGCTGATAGGAGTAAACCCAGGCAGCGTGTTGATTTCATTAAAATAAATCTGATTAGTCTGTTCGTTAACAAAGAAATCGACTCTTGCCATTCCCTTGCACTTCAGGCGCAGAAAAATAGCGCTTGCCATTTTTTGTAATCGCTCCAGTAAAGAGGCAGGCAGGCTGGCGGGAATGTGTAATTCAGTTTCTTCGCTTTCCAGGTATTTGGCCGTGTAGGAATAAAATCCATCCGCATGGTTAACTTTTATTTCACCAGCCACACTAACCAAAGGCTCGGCAGGCTGTTGACTATTCTCAAGAACTGATAATTCAATTTCCCGACCGGCAATAAACTCTTCCACCAGAATCGCTTCATCGTAGCGCAGCGCGTCGTCTACCGCGCGGGCAAGCTCTTCGGCTGTCTTGGCTTTATGAATTCCCACTGAAGAACCGAGCGAGCAGGGTTTCACAAAAAGCGGCAAACCGAATTCGCTAATCATTTGCTGGCAAAACTGCTGTTTTTCTTTCGCAGTCGCATGCCAGGACAGCATGCGGTATCTCGCACTCTGAATATCACCATAGCAAGCCAGGCGTCGCGCCATGTCCTTATCCATGCCGATAGCAGACGCAAGGACGTCGCAACCTACGTAGGCCGTATCTGCCAATTCCAGCAAACCTTGAATACAGCCATCTTCATATAAGGGCCCATGCATTACAGGAAAGACCACATCGGCTTCAACCGCTAAATGGCCATTGACAAACAGGCTGGGAAGAAGCCGGGATTTTTCAGTCTGCACTGGCAGGCTTTTCCCAGCGGCCAGCAGCTCCTGATAATCGTTTAAATAACATCGCCCTTCCTTATCAATACCAATAGGAATTATCCGATACTTATCGGCTCGGAGCTGAGTTAATACGGAGGCGGCAGAAATGAGTGACACTTCATGTTCGCCGGACTTTCCACCATAAAGAAGTACGAGATTAATTAGATTAGACATGTTTTGCTCCGATGATATGTACTTCGCGAATTAGTTCTACGCCTGTTTGTTGATGAACTGTTTCACGCACTAGCTCTATTAACGATTCAATATCATTAGCAGAAGCATTTCCATGTTGGTTAATAATAAAATTGGCATGTTTGGCAGATACTACAGCCCCACCCACTTGCCTTCCCTTCAACCCACAGGATTCAATTAATCGGGCCGCAAAATTGCCTGGCGGGTTTCTAAAGACTGAACCACAGTTATATTCGCTGGTGGGCTGGGTTTCGGCTCTGTGCGCAAGCAGCTCTTTAATCAGTTTCAGAGACTGCTCTTTTTCTCCCTTTTCCAGACGGCAGGTGGCCGCAATAAACCACTCATTATCAGCCAGTCCAGAAACATGCCTATAGGAAATTTCAAATTCTTCAGGCTTGCGAATTCTGCGTTCACCTCGTCGAGTCATGGTCTCAACCTGAACAACCGCCTTCCAGGTTTCGCTGCCAAAACAACCCGCATTCATTCGCAAAGCGCCCCCCATCGTTCCAGGAATACCTGCCCAGAACTCCCCGCCAGCCAGATTATTACGTGCGCAGAAACGGGCCATCGTGGCGCAGGAAACTCCTGCTTCAACCTGTACAGTTGTCTCATCAATAAGATGAACGTTTTTCAAACACCCCTGAGTCAGAACAACCGTTCCCGGGAAACCACCATCTCGAATGAGAGAATTACTGCCCAGCCCCAGCCAGAGCAATGGTTCATCGGCTGGTAATTGCTTCAGAAAAACAGCCAAATCCTCAATACTCACTGGCTTATACAGTTTATGAGCCGGCCCCCCTGCTCGCCAGGTGGTATAATCAGCCAAAGGCTCATGCAGCAACAGCTCTCCCTGATAAGTCGGCTCCGCAGATTGCAGATTCATTGTGCTCATGCTGGCTCTCTTATGGCTTGTACCAGGTTGATTGCCATCTGCCCAACATTTCCAGCACCCTGCATCAGAATGACATTGCCTTCAGTAACGATTTCATCAAGGGTCGACTGCAAAGTCTGCTCGTTAATAAGGCGGGCATTGGGGAAGTTTTTACGAATTTCCTGTAAAAGCGACTGACTGGAAACGCCTTCAATCGGAGATTCTCCTGCTGAGTAAATATCCAGTAACAGTAGCTCATCGGCCAGACTCAGAGCGTCTACAAATTGTGAAAACAAGGAGTGAGTACGGCTGTATCGATGCGGCTGGAATACATGAATCAGGCGTCGATCAGGCCACACCCGGCGAAATGCGTCGATAGTTGAAATAATTTCCTGGGGATGATGTCCATAGTCGTCGACCACAATAGCACTGCCTTGTTCAAAGCGGCGCTCGCCTAAAATCTGAAAGCGGCGACCCACACCCTGGAATTTGAACAAGCCATTGATAATCGCTTCATCACTCACATCAAGCTCAGTCGCAATGGCAATTGCCGCCAAAGCGTTTAATACATTATGCCGGCCCGGCCAGGAGAACTTAATCGCCAGTGGTTTGTGGGGCGCGGGTCTGATGACCGTAAACTCACTGAGCAGGCCATTCTGCGTCCAATCCACTGCTCGAAAATGAGCATCTTCCCGGAAACCATAGGTTTTGGTCGGCCGCTGGATGGCCGGCAATATACGCCGCACTTCATCATCCTCAAGGCAAACCACTGCCAGACCATAAAAAGGTAAATGATGGAGAAACTCGACAAAGGTGCTGCGAAGCTTGTCGAAATTGTCATCATATGTGGCCATATGATCGGCATCGATATTGGTAACCACAGCCATCATTGGCTTCAGGTATAAAAAGGAGGCATCGCTTTCATCCGCTTCAGCCACGAAATAAGCCGATTTACCTAATTGCGCATTACTACCGCAGCTATTAAGCTTGCCGCCGATAACAAAACTGGGATCAAAACCACCCTCGGCCAGAATACTACTGACCAGACTGGTTGTAGTGGTCTTACCATGAGTACCGGCAATAGCGATCCCATGGCGAAAGCGCATAAGCTCTGCCAGCATGGCCGCCCGGGGGATAACGGGAATTAGTTGCTCATGCGCTGCAATAATTTCGGGGTTTTCAGACTGGACAGCGGTTGATCGAACGACCACATCCGCGCCATGAATATTTTCCACGCGATGTCCGATGTGAACTTTGATGCCGAGAGATTGCAGGCGTTGAACCGTTTTATTTTCGCTAATATCAGAGCCGGTTACCCGATACCCTTCATTATGCAGCACCTCAGCGATACCACACATGCCAACACCGCCAATTCCAACAAAATGAATCTGTTCCACCCGCCCCATCCTTGGCGAAAGAAAGTGTCCCAAGCTATTCACACAATTCCCCTTTATTTTCTATTAGGCTGGCGATCTTAATCCCAATGATTGCCAACGATTTTCATGATCGATACGCAGCAGTAATGCAATGACCATACAATTTACCACCATACTTGCGCCCCCATAACTCAGCAGGGGTAACGTCAAGCCCTTTGTCGGCAGTAACCCTGAATTCACACCCATATTAATAGCTGCCTGTAATCCCAGCCAAAAGGTTAAACCATAGGCAGCGTAAGCAGCAAAAAGCCTCTCCTGGCTATGCGCGGTATATCCAATTAATAAACCTCGACACACCAGTATACTATACAAAATCAATACTAGAAGCACACCCAGCAAACCTAATTCTTCTGCCAGTACAGCAAATAAGAAATCCGTATGCGCCTCAGGCAAATAGAATAATTTTTGAACGCTGTCGCCAAGTCCGGCTCCCATCCATCCGCCTCGCCCAAAAGCGATTAAAGACTGGGTCAACTGGTAACCGCTATTGTATTGATCCGCCCAGGGATCAAGAAATGCGGTCAATCTGGCGACACGATAAGGAGACGAAATAGCCAGTAAAGCCAGAGCCGCCCCTACCACCAGTAGTAACCCGGCATAATAACGAAATTTAACCCCAGCCAGAAATAACATCGCCATCACAGTTCCGGTTATGACCACTGTGGCACCAAAGTCAGGCTCCATTAGTAGTAAAACCGCGACCACACCCAAAATAATCATGGGTTTTATAAAGCCTAGAATCGATTGTCTGATCGACTGTTGCTGCCGTACCAGGTAGCCCGAAACATAAAAGATCATGGTCATTTTGGCGAGTTCGGATACCTGAATGCCAATAGGGCCAAATGCCAGCCAGCGCCGGCTGCCATTCACTGTCCGGCCAATGCCAGGAACCAAAACCACCAGCAGCATCAAAAGGCAGACCAGCAAAAGCGGCATACTCAATTTTTCCCAGGAGCTGCTGTCAATGCGCATGATAACCAAAGCCACCATAAAACCCGCGAACAGATAACAGAATTGGCGAATGAGAAAATGAAAAGGCTGATGATAATATTTGGTTGAAATCATAACGGCGCTTGAAGCAACCATCATCAGGCCAATGATAATCAAACCCAATACCGCCCCCATAAGCCATCTGTCATAAAGGGCTAAAGGTTTATTCGTGGGTTTACCGCGTTGAGTATAATGCCTGGGTTGCATATCGTTATAACCTTCTGACTGCTTCGCTGAACACCTCGCCCCGATGATTAAAATCTTTAAACATATCCATACTCGCGCAGGCAGGAGAAAGCAGCACCACATCCCCCGGTTTAGCTTCGTCTCTGGCAAGTGCTACGGCATTATCAAGATTTGATGCTCTTAACACCGGAACGACTCCGGTCAACGCGGCTTCAATCTGGTCAGCATCTTTTCCAATTAATACAACCGAGCGCACGTATTCGCTCACAGGAGTACGCAATTCATTAAAATCAGCCCCTTTCCCCAAACCACCGGCTATCAGAACAATTCGCCCCTGCATGGCCCCGCCGATTCCTGATATTGCTGATATGGCCGCTCCAATGTTGGTTCCTTTCGAGTCATTAATCCAGTCGACCCCATCCAGCGCTCTCACCCACTGGCAACGATGAGGAAGTCCAGCGAATCGGGTTAACACATCACGAATACTTTGTGTATCGATTCCTGCGGCGGTTGCTAAAGCACAGGCAGCGAGTGAATTTTGCCAATTATGCTTGCCCTTAATCAGGATATCGTTTACTGGAATGATGCAATTCTCTTCAAAGGCCAGACTGTTCATTTCTGCCTGGCGAATAATTCCCCATTGTCCGGCTGTGGGCTGACTAAAGCCAAAGCTGATTGCCTTATGAACTGCCTCTTGCTCAATCGGTGTGGTTTGCCAGTCATCGCGATTATACACACAGAGTCCGGCATTCCTATAAACTCGCTGTTTGGAAAACCGATAAGCTTCGATGCTGTGGTGTCTGTCCAAATGATCGGGGGTGATGTTTAATATGGTGGCCGCAACCGGAGACAAGCTGTAGATTAAATCAAGCTGGAAGCTTGAGAGTTCCAGAATCCAAAGATCATAGTGTTGTTTATCATCGAGTAAATCCAGAACAGGCAGGCCGATGTTACCTGCAACAGCCACAGACAAGCCCGCTTTTTTGGCCATCTCGCCAACCAGGGTGGTTACAGTGGACTTGCCGTTAGTGCCGGTAATTGCGACAACCGGAGCCTGGATTTCTCGCGCCAGACATTCGATATCACCAATTACCGGAATTTTTTTTTCAATCGCTTTTTGCAGAAAAGGCTCATCCAGAGAAATGCCAGGGCTGGCAATGATTTCTTTTAACTGATCATATATTTCATCTGGAAACTGCCCCAGGAAAATATCAACTCCCGGAAAATCAGTTCTGAATTCGCTTAAACCAGCGGGTTCTGCGCGGGTATCAAATACCACAAAAGGTAAATTACGACGATGTAGATAGCCTGCTATTGAGCGCCCTGTTTTTCCAAGACCGGCAACCAGATACAATGATTGATTCATAATTTTCCTATCGTAACTTTAATGTAGCCAAACCACAAAGAACGAAGATTATTGTCATAATCCAGAAACGCACGATAACCTTAGGTTCCGACCAGCCTTTTAACTCAAAATGATGATGCAGAGGCGCCATACGGAACAAGCGTTTGCCACCGGTATATTTAAAATAACCCACCTGTAAAATTACCGACATAGTTTCCAATACAAACAAGCCGCCCATGATCAGGAGAACCAGCTCTTGTCTAACCACTACTGCAACGGTTCCCAAGGCAGCGCCCAATGCCAATGAGCCGACATCGCCCATAAACACCTGAGCCGGATAGGTGTTGTACCAGAGAAAGCCAAGCCCTGCGCCCAAAACCGCTGAGCAGAAGATAGTCAGTTCGCCAGTGTCAGGTACAAAGGGGATAGACAGATAATGAGCATACACCGCATTGCTGCTGGCATAGGCAAATACACCAAGCGCTCCAGCAACCATTATAATAGGCACTATGGCCAGACCATCCAGTCCATCGGTCAGATTCACCGCATTACTGCTACCAACGATAACAAAATAAGCCAGTATCGGGAATAGCGGTCCCAGATTGACTATCAGATTTTTGAAGAAAGGGATAGTGAGCTGGGTATGCACCGGCAAGTTGGCATTGAGGTATAAATAAAGTACAGCCAGGATTGCGATTACGGATTGCCAGAAATATTTCCAACGCCCTGGCAAACCCCTGCTGTTTTTACGAACGACTTTACGATAATCGTCAATCCAGCCTACCGCACCAAAGCCCAGTGTTACCAGCAGAACCAGCCACAAGGCGGGTTGATGTAAATCGCCCCATAATAAGCTGCTGGCCGTAATCCCCACAAGAATCAGTACGCCCCCCATAGTGGGAGTTCCTGCCTTTGACAAATGAGTTTGCGGACCGTCATTACGCACCACTTGCCCCATCTGCAAATTGCGAAGCCAGCGAATCATTAATGGACCGCAAAACAGGCTTACTAAAAGAGCCGTGAGTGCCGCAAGAATTGAGCGAAAGGTCAAATATTGAAACACTCTGAACGCATGATACTGTCCCTGTATAAGCTGCGTTAACCAGTAAAGCATGTTGGGAATTCCTCAAAAATAATTAATATTTAAATACTTTTTCTGCCAGTTGTTTTTTTCCAGCAAAATACAAACGCAAAACCGGGCAAGAATACCACAAACCAGGCTTCAATTTGTAGCCCACCTTGAGACAAGCGTATTGCCATTAAGTTAAGATCAATTTTCTATTAACCTGTCGTCCCCGCGAAGGCGGGGATCCATCTCTGAGCTTGCTATAATGGCAACTGAGGAATGGATTCCCGCCTTCGCGGGAATGACAAAGCCTTCTCAACTTAGTGGCAGTGTCCGCAGGGCGGGTTCCACATCAAGCCACTAACTGGTGAACAATATTTTCCATCGCAGCCGATCGAGAGCCCTTTACCAATACTGTCGTGCTGCTGTCCAATTGCGGCAGTAAATCCTGGGCCAGGGCGTCCTGACTGGTGTAATGTCTGGCAGCCTGACCAAATGCCTTGCTGGTGAATTCGCTTTGCCGGCCACAGGTCAGGAGTAAATCGATGCCGTGAGACAGAGCGGCCTGACCAATTTCTTCATGATGTTTTTGTGTCCAGGCACCCAGTTCACCCATATCACCCAAAACTAAAATACGCTTGCCCTGCCGCTTCGACAGCACATCGACAGCCGTTAATACTGAGCGAAGATTAGCATTGTAGGTATCATCAATGACTATGGAATTATTTTTACCGGCCAAATAAGTCATCCTGCCTTTTACACCCGAAAAGGTATTGAGACCATTGGCAATATCTACAGAACTAATACCGGCAGCATAAGTACAACTTGAGGCTGCCAGCGCATTACGAATAGAATGCTCTCCAGGAACCTGAAGATGAATTTTCTCACTTCCATTAGGTAGTATCAGGGTAAATGAGGCACATCCTTTATCATCATAAGTAATGTCCCGGGCATGAACATCGCCAGTGTGCAATCCAAAACGCAGGACTTTTCTGTCGGTAAATAGTCCATCCCAGAAATGGGCATAATGATCATCCTGATTAACAACAGCAGTGCCATTTTCGGACAAGCCCTCGTAAATTTCTCCCTTGGCACGAGCTACTCCATCAATAGAGCCAAAGCCTTCGATATGTGCCGGAGCAATGTTGTTAATCAAAGCGATTTGCGGTTTGACTATGGCAACCGTATGAGCAATCTCTCCCGGATGATTCGCTCCCAGTTCAAATACTGCATAGCGATGTGCTTTGCTTAACTGCAGGACACTGAGTGGTGCGCCAATATGGTTATTCAGATTGCCAAAGGTTGCATGGGAGGGCTTGGGTAAAATCGATGCAATCATTTCCTTGACGGTTGTTTTACCATTGCTTCCTGTCAGGGCAATCACCGGACAATCAATACTCTGGCGGTGGGCTTTGGCCAGTTCAGTCATTGCCGTTAGAGAATTGTCCACCAGAATCTGGGGTATATTCGCCTTTGGGTGCTTTTGCTCACAAATAACAGCCGCAGCGCCATTCGCCTGGGCGTCCAGAATAAATTCATAACCATTAAGGCGTTCACCCTGTAACGCGACAAATAAATCGCCCTTTTTTACCTGCCGGCTATCAATCACAATCCGCTGAATTTCACCTGCGAATTCAGGGCATCCCAGTATCTTTGTAATTTCTTCTAATTTCATGAACTCTCGTCCTTCCGGAATTGCTTCATTTGGGTTTTAAATTCTGCTCAGTTCAAAAGCTAGTGGGCAAGTTCAATCAAATCTCGTTCCTCTTCCGGAATATTAAGCATCTGATAATACCTTGCCATACCTTCTTCGTTTAAAACTCGCTGCTGATCATCCAGTAAACGCGCATCCAGGCCCTCACTTAATAATCTCGCAGTTTCAAACATGGCTCTGATTCGTTCGGCATCCACCTCTGGTTCGCCGGAAGTCTGCATAAAGAGGCACAGGCCTTTTACGCTGAACGCACCGATATTCTGCAAATCAAATACCCCTGTTGCGGTTGCCGCAGCCAGACTGCAAAGAACAGCTCCCTGACCATTGGCTTGCTGATGGCGGTGAAATAACTGACCTTCTCCAAAACGCAGACCCGCAGCCAGCACTGTCTGTAACAGCTCATAGCCAGCCAGCTGGCGATTTTCCTTGGCCTGTAAAAACAACATGATCATTTTTCCAGGTTTAACCCTCGGTTGTTTTTTCTCTTCTACGACCGCTCTTACCACGGGTGTTTTGACTTCACGAACTGGATGCTTTCTGACTTCGGGCTCCTCTTTCACTTCAGAAGAAGCGGTATTGTCCTGAGTCAATTTGCGTACAGCGATAATGTCATCAAATGAACGGTTCTCCGCAGCGGTTCCCAGTGTGGGTTTCGCTTGCTGATTCACCGCCGTACTGAAACTTTGCCGCCTGGCTTTCATTAATCGCCCGATTGCGATTACCACCCCAATGAGTAACACCACATTGAGAATCAGACTCCAGTTTGCCTGCATGTTTGACTCCTATTAATTAGTCTTCAAGGTTTTAACTCACCTTCCCAGACATTTGATTTTTATAAATTATGATTCGGTCATTACTAAAGCTTGCTCAACATCGACAGTGACCACTCGCGATACACCGGGTTCCCTCATAGTGACACCAATTAAGTGATCCGCCAACTCCATTGCGATCTTATTGTGAGTAATAAACAGGAATTGCACGAATTGTGACATTTCTTTAACCAAAGCACAAAATCTTCCGACATTCACATCATCAAGCGGCGCATCCACTTCGTCCAACATACAAAACGGTGAAGGATTTAATTGAAATATGGCAAATACCAGAGCAACAGCTGTCATAGCCTTTTCACCGCCTGATAGCAGATGAATCGTACTATTGCGCTTGCCCGGGGGCTGAGCCATTACCATGATTCCCGCTTCCAGAAGATTATCACAGGTTAATTCAAGAAAGGCTCGCCCTCCACCAAAAAGGCGTGGGAAAAGACTTTGAAAACGCGAATTCACCTCATCAAAGGTAATTTGTAAACGCTGCCGCGTTTCTTTATCCATTTTTTCAATAGCCACCTCAAGCGTCGACAGCGCCTCTGTTAAATCGTTGTGCTGTTCATCAAGATACAATTTACGCTGAGCTTCCGTTTCGTATTCTTCGATAGCGGCAAGATTGATTGCCCCAAGCCGGCCAATTTTGTCAACAATTTCCTGTAACTGCTGTTCGCATAATGCCCAAGTACTTTCCTCAGGAATTTCATTTAGAATGTCCTGAGGATTTACATTCAATTCATTAAGATTTTCCAGAACAGTATCAATCCGAACAGTCAAGGTCTGCAGCTGTAATTGTTCCTGCTGCGTTTTATCCTGCAGGGTTTTGGCGGCAGATTCCTCTGCTTTGTAAAGTGATTCCTGATGAGACAAACTTTGGTTTAAACTGTCAATTGCCTCCCTGTACTGGCAAAGCACATCTTCCAGCTCCTGATGCTGAGCCAGTTTGTCATCCAGTGAATTGGTCCTGCTGCTATCAGGTGTTTCAAGCTCAAATAAACGCTGTGCGATTTTTTCCAGACGTTCCCCAATAGTTTGCTGCCTGACTTCCTCTCGCTGAATGTTGGCACTCAGCTGCTTATTAATCAGTGCTTCTCTCTCTCGCTGCAATTCTATCTGATGGATGCGGCTGCGGCAGTCGTCCAGGGACTGACGGCGCGCCTTGCTATGCTCATCCCAGATCTGCTTTTCAGCATTAAAACGAATCTGTTCCTGCTCATAACGCTGCAATTCCTGTTGGGTGAGGCTGAGTTTGATTTGAACGTCTTCTTTTTCCAGATTTAGCTCTTCGAGCTGCTGATACAGCTCATGCGTCTCATCATCAAAACGGTGGCGCATTTGTTTCTGATGCGCAATCTGTCGTTCCAGTGCGTCTATTTCCGCTTTCAGCTGTCTTTGCTGATCCTGCCTCTGTCGACGATTATCCTGCCAGTTCTCAAGCTCGAACTCTTTATTCTGAATTTGTTCGCGAACTTCCTCTAATTGACCCTGAAGCACCTTCAATACCGCTTCGCATTCGGCCAGTTTTTCACGGCAGTGATTTAATTGCTGCTGCTTGACCAGCAAGCTCTCACCGGATTGCTCTTGCGGCAAAATGACCTGTAGCCAAGCTTGCGCCATCCAGATTCCTTGCGGAGTAATCACAGACTCTTCAGGCTTGAGTCTCGGCAGCCACGCACGCGCCTGCTCCAAATCTTCGGCAGCATAAATTCGACCAAGATAAACCGCGGATTCAGGAATCAGTCCCTGAATTTTATCGGCAAGGCAGGGAATGTCCTGTTTAACCTGTGCAGTGTGCGCCGCGGTGGTGAAGGTTCCCCCGGTAATCTGCTGTTCGCTGAGCGCCGGCATTAATTCGCTGATATCGTCCACAACGACTGCATGCATACCCAGTCCCAGGATTAACTCAATCGCATATTCCCAGCCTTTTTCCACCTGCATTTTTTCAATAAGACGGGGCCTGGCTGACCAGGGTTGTGGGATTGTATGCTGCTGGTTAACGCGATTGTGGAGGGCAGCGCTTAGACTGGCCTGCTCTACATTTAACTGATGTGAGCGGCTTTGTTGCTGACGAAGACTGCTTTCAGTTTCATTCGCCAGACGCTTCAATGCCTGGATATCGGCCATAAGAAGCTGGCTCTGTGTTTCAGCCTGTTCAGATTGTTCTGCTGTTTGAGACAAGGCATCCTGCAACCCATTGAATTGCTCCAAAAGCCCGTCTACGGGGGTGAGTTGCTGCTTCTCAATAGTAATTTTTTCCAGCCTGATTTGACATTCATGCGTTCGCTGCTGAATATGCTGCAGGCGTAGTTGCTCAAGCTGGCTGTCACGTGCAAGTTTGTTTAAATGGGTGCTTACTTCACCGGCGGTATTCTGCCAGGCGGCAAATTCTTCCTGCAGCGATTGATAAGCCTGGGTACACTCATCCAGCTCATCGCGCAAGCTATCCAGTCTGACGTCCAGTTCTTTCTGATTAAGCTCACTGGATGCCAGGGTTTCAGCATCCAGTTGCAATTGCTCGCAAACCGTCTGCCAGTCATTCTGTAATTGCTGTTGATCGCTCTGCAGACGTTGTTTTTCGCGATGCTGCTGTTCACGACTTTCTTCCAGGCGGGCTATTTCCGTAGCCAGCTGATAAAATTGCTCCTGCAGCAACTGAAATTGCTGGTTCTTCTGATACAGACTCTCACGCATTTCCGTACATACCCGATAGGCAGTCGTAGATTGCGTTTGATGTTGTTCATGGCTAATGAGCAACTGGGCGAGATTTTTACGGGTTTGTTCCTGTTCCTTGATTAAGGCATCCCATTTTAAAGCCAGGATTTCGGCTTTGCATCGCTTTTCCTGCTCCACTAACTCCTGATAACGCGCGGCGGTTTTAGCCTGACGTTCGAGACGCTGCAATTGCTTGCCCAACTCTTCCCGGACATCAGCGACGCGTAAGAGATTTTCGCGGGTATGACCGATTCTTAGCACAGTTTCCCGCCGTCTTTCCTTGTATTTGGAAATCCCCGCGGCCTCTTCCAGAAAGGCGCGTAACTCCTCAGGTCTGGCTTCAATAATTTTGGAAATAGTTCCCTGGCCAATGATTGAGTAACCGCGGGCGCCCGCACCGGTTCCCAAAAAAATATCGGTAATATCGCGGCGGCGACAGCGGGTTCCGTTTAAAAAATAGGAGGAATCGCCGTCGCGGGTGATTAGGCGCTTGACTGAAATTTCCTGATAACTGGCGTATTGACCCGTTAAACGGCCCATGCTGTTATCAAATACCAGTTCAACCGAAGCCTGGCCCACTGCTTTTCGGGTTGATGAGCCATTGAATATGACATCGGTCATTGATTCACCGCGCAGGTTTTTTGCAGCGCTTTCACCCATTACCCAACGCACCGCATCGATGACATTGGATTTTCCGCAACCATTGGGCCCGACGACAGCGACAAGCTGACTTGGGAATGGAATTACGGTTGGATCTACGAAAGATTTGAAACCTGCCAGTTTTAATTGTTTAAGCTGCATGGGATGAAGGGCAATCGATTATTGAAAAATTGTACCTTAATATCTCCAATGAAGAGAAGGTTTTGGCTGCATTATTTTCCCGGCAGACAATGTTATTTCAGCACGGCGTTGTTGCGTAAATAGGACATGCAACAACCTGTTATCTTTGCGAACAAACAACACTATTTTTTTAAGATAGGCAATATCCAGTCACAAACTGGATTCAAAGTGCCAGGACTATGTCGTGTGATAGGCTATACTTGAGAAACAAGCAGCCATTTTTCTGACAGCCAGCTTCCTTGGCAGGCTGCAAGCGCCTGAAACTGCCAGAGAGGGTAAGAAAATGACCAAGGCAATATGGAATGGCACAATAATTGCTGAAAGTAATCAGTGTGAGCGTTTGGAAGGAAATTTCTACTTTCCTTTAGATTCAGTACATCAGGAATTTCTAACAGGCAGTTCCCATACTTCAACATGTCCCTGGAAGGGAATTGCTCATTACTATGATGTTACGGTAGATGGCAAAACAAACCCGGCAGCGGCCTGGTATTATCCGGAGCCAAAAGAGGCAGCCAACAGGATAAAAAATTATATCGCTTTCTGGAAAGGCGTAAGCATTATCGATTAATGAGTGATATCCTCCCTAGAAGGATTTGAAAATGGATCGGGCACAGCTTAAAAATAGTTATCAGACTATTCGCTATCAGACAGAAATTATTTGCGAACCCCTGGTTACTGAAGACTATGTGATTCAGGCAATTGAAGATGTCAGCCCGCCCAAATGGCATTTGGCACATACCTCCTGGTTTTTTGAAACGTTTATTCTTAAATCCTTTGTTCCTGATTACACTCTGTTTCAGAATGATTTTGAGTTTTTATTTAACTCTTACTATCAAGGGGTTGGCCATCCCTTTCCCCGCCCCCAGCGCGGCTTGCTCTCCCGCCCGACAGTGAATGAAATTTTTGGATACCGCAGGGCTATTGATCATCGAATACTCGAAATGCTTGACCGCCTCCCTGAGGAACAACTTGAACGCGTTACCGCATTGATTACGCTGGGTTTGCATCATGAGCAGCAGCATCAGGAATTATTGCTCATGGACATTAAATATAATTTTTCCGTGAACCCATTATTCCCGGTCTATAAGCCGCAACGAGCCTTGGTAAAAGCAACTGAACCGCTTTCTTTAAAATTTATTGAAGTAGCCGGCACTATCGCAGAAATTGGCCACGATGGCGGCAAATTTTGTTTTGATAATGAGCTGCCGCGACACCGTAAGATATTAACACCCTATGCACTCGCTAATCGACTGGTTACCAATGGAGAATATCTGGAATTCATTGAGGCCAATGCCTATCAGGAACCGCAATGGTGGTTGTCTGATGGTTGGGATTGGCTTCAGCAGCAACATATTCGTTCGCCACTTTACTGGCATGAAATAGATAATCAATGGTTCATTTTTGGGTTGTCTGGCCTAAACGAGCTGGTCCCGGAAGAACCAGTGGCGCATATCAGTTTTTACGAAGCAGAGGCTTTTGCGAGATGGAGAGGTTGTCGATTGCCCACTGAGGAAGAATGGGAACACTTTGCATGTCATTATCCACTGGGAACAGGAAGTGAAAATTTCATGGACAAAGGACTTTTCCACCCGCTGCCCTGCTCTCAGCCAAATAAGGGTAACGTTCATCAGCTTTTTGGTGATCTCTGGGAATGGACTGCCAGCTGCTACAGCGCTTATCCAGGGTACAAATCACTTGAAGGTTCTCTGGGTGAATATAATGGCAAATTTATGAATAACCAACGAGTCTTGCGCGGGGGAAGTTGTGCAACGCCTGCGGCTCATATCCGCATTACTTATCGAAATTTTTTTCAACCAGATAAACGCTGGGCATTCAGCGGGATTCGTCTGGCCCGGGATGAAGAAAATTTGTCGATTCAAACTAATAAAAAGGATAAAAAATGAATGCAAATTTACAGATTAAGACGATAAGTGATCGAAAATACCCGCAGAATGATCGCCAGGAATTTATGCGCGATGTTGAAAAAGGACTTTCCAGTAAAAAGAAGTACATTTCCTCAAAATATTTTTATGATGAGAAAGGCAGTGAGTTATTTAATCAGATAACGAGGCATCCTGATTACTACCTGACAAAATGTGAACTCGAAATTCTCGAAGACAACAAGCGGGAATTCGCCGACATTTTTGGAGAAAGCAGTTTTAATCTGATTGAGCTTGGCCCAGGTGAAGGAATTAAATCCAGAATATTTATTGATGAGTTTCTGCAGAGGTCCCTGGATTTCACTTATTTTACTATCGATATTTCAAGACGCTATCTTAATCAGATTGTTAAGCAATTTAATCATGACTTGCCAAAACTTAAGCTTATCGCTTTGAACTCCGATTATTTTAGCGGCCTGCACTGGCTGAGCCAGCGCTCTAAACGACGAAATGTAGTTCTTTTTCTAGGATCCAGTATTGGTAACTTTAATCAGGAAGATACCCAGGTTTTTCTGAAGAATATTGCCAGCGATCTGCAAAATGATGACTATCTGCTTATTGGCTTTGACCTTAGAAAAGATATCAACATTTTAAACAAGGCATATAACGACAGTGATCTGATCACCCGCAATTTCAATCTGAATCTGCTAAATCGCATGAATCGTGAACTGGGCGCCCACTTTAATCCAGAACAATTTCAGCATTATGCCACTTATAACGTCTATTCGGGAGCAATGGAAAGTTACCTGCTCAGCCGAAAAAAACAATCCATCGCTATTGATGCCTTAAACCGCTCTTTTAGCTTTTATGAATACGAACCCATTCATGTTGAATATTCTTACAAATATCTGATTGATCAACTGGCGGTTTTTGCAGAGAACAGTGGTTTTGAAATCGTGAAAAATTATATGGATTCAAAAAACTATTTTGTGGATTCGCTATGGCGCGTACGCAAATAGTCTGAAGCCTGTCTTAGAGGCAAGGAGAATATGATGAATCTGGTCACAGCAAGCAAGCCTGTTTCATTTATCAATAAAAATGGAATACGCCTTAAAGGCATCCTTGAGCAGCCTCTCATAGCCAGTAAAACCTATGCGATTTACGCGCATTGCTTTACCTGTACCAAAAGCTCCCTGGCTGCCGTGAGAGTGAGCAAGGCACTGGCACAACAGGGAATTAATGTGCTGCGTTTTGACTTTGCGGGTCTTGGGCAAAGCGAAGGCAATTTCAGTGAATCCAATTTCACCAGCAACCTTGATGATTTGATTGCCGCCTTTCACTTTCTTAGCCAGGAGTTTAATACTCCCCAGATATTAATCGGACATAGTCTTGGCGGAGCGGCAGTTCTTGCAGCGCTTAATCAATTACCAGATATCAAGGTGGTTATAACTATCGGTGCTCCGGCTTATGCCGCCCATGTTGTTCATAATTTTAATGACAAAATCAGTGAAATTGAGAAGAATGGACAGGCAGATGTTCTTCTGGGCGGACGCAAGCTCACACTTACCCGCCAGTTTCTGAATGATTTGGCTCAATATCATTGTGTGGAGCGTCTGGCAAAGAACAAGGCGGCTCTTTTAGTCTGTCATTCCCCTGTCGACACCACCGTATCTATAGAACATGCCGAGCAGATTTTTAAAGCGGCAAAACATCCCAAGAGTTTTTTGTCACTGGGTGATGCCGATCATCTGGTTACCCAGCAAAAGGATGCCGATTTTCTGGCCCGCATGATAGCCGGGTGGAGTATGCGTTGGGTGAACATTGAGAATGAACCTCAAGCAGTTGACAGCCAGAATCAGGTGATTGTCAGTGAAAGCCATCAAAGCAAATTTCAGCAGATTATTGATTGGCAGGGACAGCAGTTGATTGCCGACGAACCCATTGAGTCCGGCGGAAAAAATACAGGCCCCGGACCCTATGATTATTTACTAATGGCTCTTGGCGCCTGCACCAGCATGACCTTACGTCTTTATGCAGAACATAAGCAAATTCCCCTGCAGCATGTCAGTGTTCGCTTAAACCATAAAAAAGAACATATTCGCGATTGCGAGGATTTTGAAAATAAAAACAAAGTGCTCGATCACATTTTTAAACAACTGCATATCAGCGGCCCCTTAACCGATGAACAGGTTCGGCGTCTTGAAGAAATCGCAGAGCGCTGTCCGGTACATCGTACCTTACTGGGAGAAATTATCATCACCAGTGAGATTTTAAGGAAAGATCAGGAATAGCCTGTGGGTCAATTCAATACCCCGGCCCTCACAGCCATTAAGTTAAGGAATTTTGTCATTCCCGCGAAGGCGGGAATCCATCCCTCATTGGCATTATAGCTAGCTCAGAGATAGATCCCCGCCTTCGCGGGGATGACAGATTAATTATTATGCAATTGAGCTTAACTTCAGGCTAATTAAAAAAACGAGTCGCGGTACATGGTGGGCTAGTAAGTTATCAATCGGTTTGTTGTACGCTTATCTTCTTTATCCAATGTCGACTCATTCTCAGGATCCAGAAAAGCTCATTTCTTAAGATTTCATTAAGGATCACTCTGTATAATTGCCCTGCAGTTCAATCATGGAGCCTTTATGCCTAACTTAAGTAATGCCGCGTTACGTGAGAATTCTCTGCGGGAATTTTTAAACCCGATGGGAATTAAAACCGACGATTTAACCATCAAGAGTGTCGAGGGAGTTTTCAGCTTTGAGTTCCCCAATCCCCAGCGCAAACAGGAATTTAGCGAATCAATCCTCAATGTATTAAATGGTTCTGGTGAAAAAAACACCTTAAAAACGATCAAAATTGCGGACATTATTGCCGAAGAAATTGAAAATGCCACCGCGGATCCAGAAGATAAGGAAGCCTGTGAAGGCCTTTTTTCTACCTTGCGAAAATTTTCATGGAATGCAAGCTTTTCAAAAGAGTCCGGCTTTATCGAAATGAAATTGCCTAAACCTGCTTATGCCGGCATGTTCAAATTACTCAAATATCCCAATTTAAGCATTAGCGATGACGGAAAAATTCGCTTCGATATTAAAAAATATATCAAAAGCAGACCCGAGCCATTGATTGCAATCAGCGACTTAAACACCAATCAGGACATGCTTCTGCTTAATAGCGCAGCTCTTGAAGCCAATCGAGTATTCTATGCTACGAAACCTCTTGATGATGGCAACCTGGAGGTCACGCCTTACTTCTTTGTTCCCAGTGCAGTAGTACCTCCTTTATATCGGATAGTGCTTGATATAAGCAGTAGTATGGCAAGTGGTAAACGCATGGAGGGATTAAAAAAGAGTGTGAATGAATTGGCCCAGCAATTATTTGAGTTTCAACCGAATGCCAGAATCAAACTGACTACTTTTTCTGACGGTATTCATGAACTTGGCACTTACGGTAACAACAATCTTAATGATTTTTTAAGAATAATTTCATCCTTGCAGACGAAAGGCGACACACCTTTATATGAAACCACTATCAGGGTGTTAAATGAAATCAGGAATGAACCCGGCTGCAATAATGTTCTGTTGTTTACTGATGGTGAAAATTGCTCCTTTGAGCATATAGGCTTATTTGGCCATCCCAAGACTCGCCCAGACCAGGTCAGTACTGCTCTGAGTCAATTTGGACCAGAAAATGCGGCGCTGAAGGCACGTAACAAATTCTACATTCTGTCTTTTGGTGTCGAACAGGCTCCGGTGATGAAAGATGTGGTCGAAACCTTTAAAGGCCAGATCATTAACATTAACAGCGCGGATTTTTTAGCGGCTTTGAAAGATCCCCAGATTATGAGATCCTGGGCGGCTACCCGCGGTCTTTTCACCACTGTCGTTAAAGTGGCCGGCAAAAATAATGAAGCGTTTGAAGAGTATATCGATCTATCCGGACAATTGCATAGTCTTAAGCCACAAGTCTGCAAACCAGGCGATGAAATTGAGCTTAGTGTGACCGATAGCGAGAATAAGGTCATTATTCATAGTACTCAAACCATTGGCAGTGCCAAGGCAGCTGAGAAAAAAGATTCACCTTCTGTCGCGCGTCTGCTTTCAGGATTAGGGCTTAACGCGGCTCCTGGCGCACAAACTGTCCAGCCAACCGAGCCTGAAATAACCGCCCCTGCCTATCAATAACCTACACAAGGCTTGCCCCTGTGGCCTGACTTCGCTGTCGTCTTTGCGAACGCTCGCAAAGACGATTTTTTTTTGCTCCTATCTTCATTTGGCCGAGGCTGCATAACGCCTCGCTATTATAGACTTTATTTGCTACTCTAAATTAATTAAACAGGCTTAGGAGTACGGATGACTCAGGACACAGAACTTGGCGATTTAATGAAATCAGTTGCCGAAAAAAGTTTGAGCATGATCAGTCAGTTGAAGAATCAACCGGCTGCTTTACCTATGGTGATTAACCAGTATATTGATTTGACCAATGACTTTCAGTCATTAGTAGTCAGCTTGCTGAAAAATCCTGAGCAAGTCTGGCAAATGCAGCTCGCTTACTGGCAAGACGCGATGAGCCTTGCTCAATCCCAGTTTACCTCGTGGCTTGAAGGCAAGCCCATGCCTATTGAAGACAAGCGCTTTAGCAGCGAAGAATGGGTTAACAATCCCTTTTTTAATCTTTTAAGCCAGCATTATTTACTGGCCAGCGAGCATATGAACTCCCTCCTGGAGCATATGGATTATGGGGATAAACAACTCGCTCGCCGAGTGCAATTTTTTACACGGCAATTCCTCGATGCCTTGTCGCCAGCCAATTTCATTGCCACCAATCCGCAGTTAATGGCTGAAACCATCCAAAGCCATGGCAAAAATTTATTACGCGGTTTACAAAATCTGTTAACCGATCTGGAATCAGGCTCTTCCCGTCTCATCATTCAGATGACCGATATGAACGCCTTTAAAATTGGTGAAAATATTGCGACCACACCAGGGAAAGTCATCTTTCGCAATGACATGATGGAACTCATTCAGTTCAAACCGGCGACTGAAACCGTCTATTCCATTCCTTTGTTGATTATTCCACCCTGGATTAACAAATACTATATTCTTGATTTAAGCAAAGACAACTCCTTTATTGGCTGGTTAGTAAGCCAGGGCATTACGGTCTTTGTCATTTCCTGGATTAATCCGGATGCCAGCTATGCGGACAAAGGCCTGTTCGATTACCTGCAGGATGGCCCGATGGCGGCTATCGAGATTATGAAAAAGCAATGCCAGGTCAAGCAGGTCAACACACTGGGCTTTTGTATCGGCGGTACTCTTTTAGCCAGTATGTTAGCCTACTTAAAGGCGCATCAGGAAGATCCCGTTCGCAGCGCCACATTTCTAGCCTCGATGATTGATTTTAGCGATCCTGGCGATATCTCGGTATTCATTGATGAACACCAGATTAAGCGTCTCGAGGAAGAGATGAAGTTGAAAGGTTTTCTGGACGGCCGGTTTATGGCGAGCACCTTTAATTCATTGCGTGCCAATGACTTGATTTGGTCTTTTTTCATCAAAAATTATCTGCGCGGCCAAAATCCGGTTCCCTTTGATATTTTATACTGGAACGCCGATGCGACAAACATGCCAGCAAAAATGCACTCGCAATATCTGCGCTGGATGTACCTGCATAACGATCTGATCAAACCGGGTAAAATCAAACTGAACCATACTCCGCTTGATGTCAGTCAGATTGATATTCCAACTTTCTTTGTTTCCACTAAAAAAGACCATATCGCTCCCTGGCAAACCACTTATACCGGTTTCCAGCATATGAAAGGCAAAAAACAATTCCTTCTTGGAGGCTCAGGCCATATTGCCGGAATCGTCAATCCGCCGCAAAGTCAGAAGTACAGTTATTACACGAACCCCAAAGCGCCAGCAACAGCAGAGGAATGGCTGCAGCAAGCCACTGAGCATGCCGGCTCCTGGTGGCCTGAGTGGCTGAAATGGCTGCAGAAACAATCAGGAGAGCTGGTTGCAGCACCTGATATGGCTAAACTGGCTTTCAAAGCAATTATTGATGCGCCTGGCACCTATGTTCTGAAAAATCATAAAACGCAATCTGAAACAGACGGGACAGAGGCCCCTGCGCCGGCAAGTGTCGCAAAAAAAAAATCGCTTGATTTAGCCCAGTAAGGTTGACCATGCTGCATGACTCTTTAGCAGATGTCTTTCTGTCCTTCAGCCAGCTCAATGTGTTGTTAATCATTGCACTGGCTGGTTTTTTTCTCATCAGCAAGCCCTTGTTTTTTCAAACCGCTTGTCTCACTGCCTTTGATATAGTAGTCAATGTGGCCTTAAAAGGAACTTTTAAAGTGCCCTTGGTCGCCTGGCTAGGAAAAGGCTATGCGTTTCCCAGCGGCCATATGCAGTTATCCACTGTCTTTTATCTGTGGCTGGCCTGGCATACCCCTAGCCGGCCGCTTAAACTACTGATTGCTGCCATTCTTTCGGCTGTCGGAGCCGGCTTGATGCATTATGGCTATCATAATTTCTACGATATTCTTGGCGGCTTGTTATTCGGTGGTATTCTGACCACGCTTTATTGGTACAGCAGCTTGAAATATGCCGTGTATATGCCGTGGATATTGGCCCTTTCCGCCTCTTTGCTAATGATTTACAATAAGTTGCAGTACGATTTGATCCCAAACCATTGCTGGCTTGGGTATTACTGTTTATTGGGTTTCATTCTGGCAGAAAGGATATTATCGAGAGATGAACATAAGCAATACTGGCGCCTGGTGGTTTGGGGTTAGCCTTTCACTGATACTCGGTTTCCTTGCTTTGCAGATTAATCCTTTATTTCCTCCTTCAAAACTTTCTCAGCAGGAATTAACAGAATTAATCAGCTTTTTTAAGTTTATTAAAAATAATACTGCGGCCAATCAGTCAGTTCCCTGAATACCAAACCAGCCGCCTGTGTCACCACCAGCCCAGCAGCTTCCTTTGCAGGCTGCAATTTTACTGGTACAAAGCTGTTTGAATTGTTCAGCCTTACTAATATCCTGATTCTCGAAACCGGCAGGCTGGCAAAGCCTTGCAACATAAGTACCCGGAACCCTGATTTGCCCCATCACGCTGATAGTTGGTGATACAGCATACACGCCTGGTTGATGAGAGTAGCAGGCAATGTAGCATCCCGGTTGTTTGGTATAACTATTGTCCGTGGGCAGATCAACTTTGGTCGCTCCCGGAGAGGGATGATTGATAACTGCCTGTCCCTCAATAACATACACAGGAAAAGGGGAAGGAAGCAGGTTAATATTAGGGTCGGAAGTAGAAATGAGGACTAGCGGCTCGGCATTTGCAACACCGCTAATGACCAGCAACAGACTTGCGAATATTTTTTCCATATTGATTTCCTTTAATCCACCACCTTAAGTATAACCCTTATCTTCGTTGCCGCCACAATAGCTCCCCCTGAAAGCTTCAACCTCTACTTACGTACAAGTAATTGCCAAATTCCTCGACCTTAAGTTTTACTTAAGGTATCCACCGGTAAATTCAGCTAAAATTAACATTATTTAATTAAAAATGAATCAAAATGTTGCATTTCAATCAATTGAATCTCGAAAAAACTGGTGATAAAACAGGCGGCAAAAACAAAGTCGGCGGGTTTTATCGAAACACGGAAACCGGTGAAGAATATTTTATTAAACAACCGGATGATAAGGCAGAGTTATTGACTGAATTACTTGCAGGTTTGATTTTACAAGAGTTTGTAAAGCGCGGTCTGGTTGACAAACTGCATGCATCTTCCCTGATTTGTGCTGACGTTGTTCAAATGCCTGACGGCAGTTATGCACTTATCCAACCCAAAGTTGATTTTGAACTCCTCTATAAAATAATTAACACCGGCTATCGCGATGGTTCTGACCGTGACCCCAGAATTGAAGCAACCAACGGTCCTGCTTACTACATGTCACTTCTGAATACCAGTAATACGTTTGGACTATCAACCACCCTCATGCTTTCAATGTTGCTTGGCGATTACAGTGTGCATAGTGGAAATATGGTGCGCATGACAAAAAACATCGACGGTCAGGTCTGCTATCAATATGGAAAAATTGACTGGGGCGCTGCATTTCGTAATTATGGAAAAAAAGAAAATACTGACCTCATTATTTATGGCTATGAATCCATAGGGGCTTTTAATCTCAAGGGCATCACCAAAGCCTATTTCTTAAATTATCGATATATTCCTGGCTTATTCGAGACAATGGCGGAGAGAGCGCGGCAATTAAATGCCAGACTGCCGCAGGAGCTTCTCATTGATATTATTCATACTGCGCTGAATGAAATACCTGCCGACTTATTGAAGACTAAAAAGCCAGGGCAGCCAGTTTCTAATGATTCACCAGATATTGACTCCCCACTCCAGCAGGAACTTCCTGATTCCGGAGAACAGAAAACGCTTGCCACCCTGGCGAAGGATACCAGTATCAGCAGCTTCAATGCGCTTCGCCTGGGTGATGAGGAAAGTACAAGGGAGCTGGCACAGGAAATGGCCGCCATTATGGGCGGCCGTCTGAATAAAATGGAAACTTTAAAAACACCAGAGGATACTTATAAGGACAAAGCCCGAAAATTGTTTCTGACTGCACCAGATAACAGCATGCATACAAGCATCTATTTTCCCCAGAGGCCCGATCCATCCGTCTGGGAAGAACCTTTCCCGATTCTCGTTAAAGAGTTCATAAAATGGACCTATAAAGATGAATTTGGACAGATTAATATTTCAGCGATAGTAAATCAGCTGAATAGCTATATCGATTTTTGGGCGCAGCAAGGTGAGCTTTTTAATCTCTGGGGGAATCAGGAATCTAATCAGAATATATTCACCCCTTATGCACCCGAAATTGAGACGGAAGCTCTGCGTGGACATGCCTATCTTCCTCAATACCGTGAAGCGACTTTACTGCGGCGAATGGCTTATAGCTATCTGCACATTGACGAAGCCCATCCATTAGGCGTATTCATAACGCACCGTATTGCTCTTTATGAAGGAGCGATTGAGCGCTATGTACAAACTCATCCCGACTCATATTGGGTTTTATGCCAGAATGCCATTACTGAGGCCCAGGCTATCGTCAATAACCTGCACGTATTGCAAAAAATACAATCATCACCTGACGCACCATCCCTTAACGAAGAGCATCTGAAAGAATTTAAAGACGCTATTAGTAAGTTTTTGCACCATAATAAGAAACTGGAGGAGAGCTTCCAACAGTTAGTTCCGCAAAAAACAGACAGCGAAAGGTACAGCAGCGAGTTTTTTTACCCATTTAAGGAAGATGAGTTAAAGGCTTTGTCTGACGATCAGCTGGCCACTATTTGTCTTGAGGAATTAAACGCCAGGAAAGTGAGCTCTTTACTCACTCGAATTGTAAGTAACGATGAACTCTATTTGAAAGTACAAGCCGCTCTTTCAAAAGATGTATTTACCAAGAGAGTGGATTCCCCAGCTGGCAAAACCGCCGAATTAGCAAAATTTTATCTATTTATTAATACATACAAGCAATTCAGTGTTGCCGAAACTTATATTCAAAAACAGGAAGAACGACTGCGGATGGCCGAACAACTTAAAAAACTGGACACTAATTTGCAGGAAGAGGCCGTTTTACTTCTTCAGGAAGCAGATGACAGACTGTTGGCTCTGCATCAACTGGAAATCGATTTTGAACAGGCTTTGGAAGCATTCCAAAGCAATATCAGCCTGAGCACACTGGAACTGTTAAAATCTCATTATGAAATGCTGCCTTCTGATGTTAAGAAAAGCAAAGAGCAAAGTCTGGAAATGGCAGAGAAATCACTGGAGCAATTGCAACTGGAGACGGCTTATCTTTTATCACTTGAAAAATATGAGCAAAATTCCACAACTGAGCACTTTGAACTGTTGAAAACACACTATGAAAAATTAAAGGATCCACAGCAAATCAAGCATCAATCAAGTTACCAAAACGCTTCGGAAAAGAATGAAACACAAGTTCGGATCGCTGATTGTCAAAGCAAATTATCAGAATTCGAAAAAGATAATACCATGGCTAATCTCAATGCCCTGGAATTGGCTTTTAAAGCCTTACCTGCCGAACATAAACCCCAGTTTGAAGCGGATTATACCAAAGCCTTACGATTCATGAACTTTAAAAAACTTTACGATGAGATTAGGGGGGATGAGGTATCTGTTCAGCGGTTTCTTAACCTTTCTGAACCACTTCTTAAACGATATGCCAGCATGGACAATACAAAAAAAGGAACCTATCAGAAAGAGTATGAAAAGCTGCTGGAAAAAGAGAAACAATATCGAATATTAGTCGCTGAAAAGGTGGTGTCTGAGACAACTCCTGTGAAAGAAATCAATCCTGTATTGAAAAAGGTGTTTTCCAACCCTGACTTGGCGGGGGACCAGGTTGAATTACAGCTCTTCAGGCAAGAGCTGCTCAGCGATCAGCGATTATGGAACGCAGTAAAATCCTCAAGCACCCCGTTAAAGCCTGAAATTGCCGCCGATTTAGTCAGTTTAAAGCAGTTTCATGACGAGAGAGTGTTAAAAAATCATAAGAACAAGTATGGCGAAGAATATACAGCGTCTTTGGATCGATTTTATGAGCAAACGCTCAAAACCCGCTTGTCTGATCAGCCAATTAAAGAGCAGGCAGAGGCCATGAAAAAGGCGGCCAAAAAGGAATTTCAGCCTCGCCATTCGACCAGGCGTTTCATTGCAGATTTAGCCATGGTACTTACCACCCTTTTTGGCGGTGTTTTTGTGGGTCTGGGTCGAAAAGCCGCAGGCAAAACCTATTTTTTCAGCTCGGCGGAAGTCAAAACGACTCGTGAGCAAGATTTTGATTCCATGTTGAATAAAGAGCAAAAGAAAACGGAGGAAGAGTCTTCCGAAACCCTGTTTAAAAAGCCTTTTAGCGGTGGATAATTGACAACACATTAGAGAGTGTTCATTAAATTGTGTCAATACTCAATTTGATGAACACTCTTATAAATTTAAGCAGAAACCTCGGTCGTGTGAACCTGCGGCAGGTGCTCAGTCAAGCTGACAATATGTACGTACACCGATTGCTCCTGAGCATTGGTTAATTTGAATAATTGCTCATTGCTGGCAAGATTGGGATCATTAATCTGGGTCACATGGGTGCTTTCCAGACTAATACTGTCGAAGTTCATGCTGGCTGCTGATTGTTTGCCATCAGCAACAATTTTTAACACATTAACATCTTCTCCCGTACTTAATTCAAATACGAGTTGATTATTTTGAATCAATTGATGAATCGCTTCGTAATCCAATTGCAGGTTATTGTTTCCTTGCCCGGTCATATCAATGATTTCCCAATTTGACTGAAAATGCTCCTTAATTTCTGAAGCACTCAAGCCCATATTCAGCTGGTCAAACTGTATGGTGTCAGTTCCGGAAGTGCCGGACATAATCCCCAAATGGCTTAGATCATCAGTCACATGCACCACCTCATCGCCTGCACTCAAACTGGAGAGATCCTGGGCCGCCATCAGGCCGCTGAAACCGAGATCTTCAATGCTGACATTGTAGTTAATCTGGCTATGCCCAACCGCTCCGCCATCATCGGTAACCGCAAAATGAATTGAGCGCGTGCCGGCGCTGCTTTCAGATGCCACCGGTACAAACGTTATCGCCTGAAGTAACAATTCAAATACATCGACAGGCACTGCTCCGGCATGCCCTGAAAAAAGCAGATGATAAGGGTTTCCGTCATTGATCTGGCTGATGTCAATCTGATAGTTCTGGTTCTGATAGTTAATGGTTATGCTGTTTGTTCCAACCGTTATACCCGGTAGTGTTCCATTAAACTGCAACAGATCACCCGCCAGAAATCCGCTGGTGCTGATTTCAACGCTGGTAATACCTGAACTGTCAATATCGGTCAAGGTATTAATACCTGAAGCGGAGGTGGTGGTCAACTGGTTGATGTTGGTGCCAATATTCACACTAAACACTAAATCATTGTAATCACTGTCGCCAGTTCCATATAAGTCTTCAAAACCAATAAGCAGAAGCCCGGCATAATCAGCCATATTCCCAGTGTTATTGAAGCTGATACCGCCAATTGCATGGGCATCGTTGCTTACAGAAGCATCCGCATTAAGGCTTTTGTCGTGTGAAAAAAACACATCACCGCTCACTACGGTACCATTGATTTTGACCTGCCCATTTTCAATAGTCACGTCATTATTCAGAGCCGCCAGACTGGAATAGTTTCCCTGAATTAAATTGGCATTAAAGGCCAGATTAGAACCATTGGCAATTACAAAGAAACCAATCCCCTGGCCCGGCTGAATCCCCTCAGTAATCGTATAGGAAGCGGACTGAGCAATACCAAAACGGACATTGGAGAGCGAGCTTCCATCAGGGGTATCCGTTGCCAGCCACATAAAGCCCACTTTATCCGAAATAATTTGCCCATTGCTATCAAAAATATAATACCCAACTAGATTATTATAACCAGAGCCTTCGGTAACAAAATTGACTGTCACCTGAACAGGGGTATTAATTATAGTATTGGACAAATCCACTCCATACTCAGGCACCGTAATCGTTTGCCCCCCGCTGCCGCTCAGTTTCTGCGACAGAAGATACTGGGCCGCCTGTGCATCAGTCAACTGCAATCCCTGTGCGTCCCGGAAAAACTCAATCGATTGATTTATAACACTAAGGACGGGTGGCGAATCCACGGCATTGAATATTGAGGTATCCTGTACGCTTAAAGCGTTGCCATTATTGTCCTGGCCAAATACCCGCAATGTCAAAACACCATCAGCAAGCCCTGAAGCATTCAACTGGCTTATATGAAACATACCATTGCCATCTACCACCGTCATGCCTGAAATCTGGTTTCCATTGACATCACTAAGAGTAAAATTAACAACACCTGAAGCAAAATCAATTGCCTGTCCACTGATATCAATGAGGGGCGAATAATTAGTGGTCACCAGATCAGCAGTCAGCGAGCTGGCAATAGCATCGAGGCTGGCATTCTGGGTAGCAGTCAAAGGATCGCCATTATTGTCAATTCCCGTAACCTGCACTGAAATATTGCCATCAGTCAGAGAGGAAACATTCAGTTGACTGATTTGAAAGGAACCATCACCATTAACGATGGCATTCGTAACTACCTGATGACCGTGACTGTCACTGACAATAACCGCCAGTACCGTTCCCGGATAAATATCAGTGGACTGACCGCTGATGTCCACCAGTGAGGAATGATTGTAGGTCACCAGCTGGGTGCTTAGTGCACTTTGCAGGGCATCCAGCTCAGTAATATCACTGGCCGACACACTAAAACCATTGTTGTCTGTTCCACTGACCTGGATACTGACATTTCCATCCACTAAGCCAGAGACATCAAACTGGCTAAGTAGAAACGAACCATCACTATTGACCGTAGCTGTAGTGGTGAGCTGATTCCCATGGCTATCAGTAATGGTTATATCGAGAACGCTCCCCGGATACACATCCACGGTTTGGCCGCTGATATCGACTAAAGGAGAGTGGGAATAGGTCGTTAGCTCTGTAGTTAAGGCGCCTTGCAAGGCATCCAGAACAGTGGGAACATTTGTAGTTCTGCTGAAACCATTATTATCGACACCTACCACTTCCAGCGTAATGCTGCCGTCTATCAAGCCGGACAGATCCAGTTGATTGAGCTGGTAGCTTCCATCATTATTAACCACCGCAGTAGCCGATACCTGATTTCCGTGGCTGTCTGTAAGCGTAATGATGACGAGGTTTCCTGGATAAATATCCACTGTCTGGCCACTGATATCAACAAAAGGTGAATGCAGGAAAGTTGTAATTTGCGCATTAACAGAACCTTCGAGTGCATCCAGTTCTGCTGCAGCATTTGCGGTTCGCCCGGTATCATTATTGTCCACACCACTGACGGTGATAGCAATATCCCCATCAATCAAAGACGAAGCATCAAACTGGCTGAGTTGAAAGCGGCCGTCACTGCCAACCGTCGCTGTAGTGTGAATCTGATTGCCATGGCTATCAGTAATGATGACATTAATAATACTTCCTGCAGGAATATCCTTTGTCAGCCCATTGATATCAATTAATGGAGAATGGATAATCGTGCTCGCCTGGGCGCTGATTGAACCGGCAATGGCATCAAATATGGCCTGCGCAACCGCTTTTACTGTATAGCCATTATTATCTACACCAGAGATAGAGACTGTAAGCTTGCCATCCGTGAGGGAGGCGCCATTGATATTCGACAGACTGAAACTGCCATCCGGGTTTATAATGACTTTCGCATTGACCACTTGCCCATGTTTATCAGTTATCACAGCATTTAAAATTCGCCCTGGCAGAATATCTGCAGACGTACCTCCAATTGCCATAGCGCTCTGATTTTGTTGGGTAACCAGATTAATTTTAAGCGCCCCCTGCACCGCATCAAGCACTAACTGATCACTGGCACTAACCACTTGATTCAGCTCATCGACCACCGTAGCATTGATGTGCAACACGCCATCAATTAAACCGGATACATTGATACCATTTAAACTGTAACCTCCAACAGCATTAACAGGGATAACTGATCGCACTGAATTTCCCTGGCTATCGGTAATCGTAACGATGACCGTTGAACCGGGCGCTATATTAACAGTCCTGCCAGTTAGATTCATTGAATAACCGCTGCCAGAACTTCGCAAGGCCAACTGCCCGTCAACTGATAATTGACCTGGCGAGTGCGGCTCATAAATAATCACATCGGGCGTTTGGGGGTTGTAGGGCTGTGGTTGAATGAACTCCGAGTGCTCAGACTCTCGTGTTTGCTCATTACTCGTGGTCGCTGTATTTGTTGGGTTTTCGACTGATTTTCCGCGCGGTTTATACTCAGCGAGAGCCCCTTCCTGAAAATGATCTCCTAAAGAAACCAGTACCGACTGAGTTGAAAAATCATTGCTGTCGCCCATGAGTTCCAATCGGCTAACCAGCGTTTTAAAAAGTTCGAGGAGGAATGAAAAATTAAAAAAGCCATAGGAGGCGTCTTCACCTTCAGCTGAAGGAAACCAGTCATCCCAGGTTTTATAAGCGACATAGCTGGTCACTGAGGAAGCAATGGCAACAGCGAGGAGGGCCAGATAATACTGGTTGCTTCGATTATATCCCATGTTGTTCATCTGATTCAGATCATACAGGGATATTAATTGATATAATTGCGGCGAATTGGATTCTATCGCATCAAACAACACGCTGGTTAATTTGAAGCGAAATCCATTCATCAGCTTTAACAACTGATGATCATTCGTTTCTATTACAAGGCTTCCTAGCGACGTATCAATTATATCATTTTCAATTATTATAAAATTTTCATTGACAACCAGCTCGTTCATGCTTCTGTAAACTTGAACAACTCCATCTGTCTGATATACGCGAAGAATGCGAGTGGAATTATGTGCAACCATTAAAACCCCCCAACGTATTACTTAAGTATACATAAGTGAACAATTATTGCACAATAGAAAGCGATAAGGATATGTAAATTTATTGAACAGAGTTGTATCCCTGTGCAGAGCCCCCGACCCGCACTGCCATTAAGTTAAGGAAATTTTGTCTTTCCCGCGAAGGCGGGAATCCATTCCTCAATTGGCATTATAGCGAGCTTAGAGATGGATCCCCGCCTTCGCGGGGAGGACAGTTTATATACAACTGAGCTTAACTTAATGGCAGTGCCCCCGACCCGGAGGCTCTAATACGAAGAAAGTGTGAAGAAGTTAGAAATAAACCCCGATTTGGGCTATCACTGAATCGGCGGATTGCCCGGTACCTACAGTGTTAGAATTCAGTAAGCCGGGCGCTGTAGCACCATTAGCAAAGTCGGTAACAGGAAAGTCTGTATCATGGCGGTATTCAAGACTTTCCACTGTGTCTTTCCACAAAGAAATATTGAATACTCCGGCAATACGACGTTTCGGTAAATTGAGCGCAAGCGTTTGCTGAGACCACTGGTAACCCAGAGCCAAAGAAGCCGGTTTATCAAAAGCCATGAATGTGACCGCACCCTCAAGCTGAGCGCCTTGGGGTTTTGCGCCATATCCATTAAAGCTTAGATCCTGAGTACGAAAAGCCTTGCTTGCTCCTACCCATTCAGCGGTTAAACTGTAGCGGTCAAAGCTGATATTTCCATGAATATTCAACCCTTGTCTTTTTGCGACTGCTTCATTTCCATTGGTTGGTGAAGCAAAACCGCCAAAAGTGGTTAAGGGTGCCGAGCCGGTGCTCTGAAGTCCTTGCGCATCATTAATGGAGCCTATCAGGCCGCCGCCAATTTCCCCAGACGCATCCCCGTGCTTAAATATATAACCCAGATTGACTCCCCCCACTGCAGAATGGCCCAGTGTCGTGTCCGACTTGTAACCATAAACCGCTGCAAATGGACCCGTATCAGTCTGTGACTTGTATCCAAGGATGAATGGTCTGGTTTTTGTGCGCGTAATCGACTGGGTAATCGGGGAACTAATCATTGAACTGGAGTAACGTCCGAAAGGTGCATAGAGCTGTCCGGCGGTAAAATAAAAAGGACTTTCATCCAGATTACCAATGTTCACAAACCCAAGGTTCAGGCCAAAGGCAGAATTCGCCAGGCGCTGGCCTCCTACATCCGGGGGACTCTCATCATAAGCAATACCGATAAATGCCTCAACATAACTATTCAAGGCCGCTGCCACGTCTAACTCACTCGATCCAAGCGTCAAATCACCACTTGATTGTCCCACATAGGGTTGACTGAAACTGGCAACTGGTTCCGCCTTCCCGCTTAATGCAATGATTGGAATATGGGGAATTGGATAACCGATATTTTTGTAAGCATCATAGAGTCGCCGACGTTGCTGCATTAAACGAATGTCCCGATTAATACTGGAAATATTCACAATATAATCAGAACCATCAAATGCAGGGCGATCGCCTAAATAGGGAGAGGTTACAACTGGTGTTCCTGCAATATAAGTAACTACCTGGTTATCAGCCAGGAGTGCTGTTGGGTAAAATCCAATAGACTCCGGGTGACCCTCGGGAGTATGCACAGTGATATTGGCATTGTGAAAAACACGCGTCCCTTTTTGTGTCGTGGGCACTGATTTTGCCGCTGGCGTGCTTGCCGTCTGTTGGCGTTTTGTTTCTGCCTTCCGCGCGATTGGAGCTGGCGCTGTTTTTGTGCGATTTGTCTTTTTAGGCGCAGCTCTTTTAACCGTACTCTTATTCGCTGATGGTTGAGCAACTAACTGCTTTTGTAACTGGCTTAATTGATTTTGCAACTCTTGAGTCTGGCGTTGTAATTGCAGAATTTGCTGTTGGAGCTGCTCGTTATCGGCTGCAATAACCGGGGCTGTGACTGCGGCCAGGGCAAGGATTAAAGCTTTGTGTTTCACGGGTACTCCTGACTATTCTTTTTTTTCTTCCACATAAGGCGTGGTCGATTATAGCCTGCCGAACCCGGACTGACTAGAATAATTGCACATTATTTATCATGATCAACGAGATTTTTTAAGCTGCGGAAATTTGAGATCTATTTCTTTCATTGCATAGAACAATTGGGAAATAGATCTCCATGTTCACTTAATTGATATAGTGAACTTTTACTTTAGGTCAGTTGCTTAGCCTACCCATTTAAGACCCAGGTATGGACCATACAGCCCGAAATCACTATAGGCTACGACGCGTGTACAGCATTGAAATTCCACGTCTTGCAGGGCATTGAAATAGTTAAGTACATGATAACCGCCTTGAATATTCAATACACCCTGAGCTACTGGGTACGCATAGTTCGCGCCCAACTTGGCTTCAAAGCTTGGAACGATACTGTGTTTTGAACCATAATCATTCAGAGCAACCAGGCCGACATTGTACACATCTGCACGATTAATTCTTGAAGTTCCATACAGAATAGAACCTGCAGTATTTGCAGTGATGCTAAAGCTCGGAGATAAGTCGTAAGAGTAATCGATGCCGATAACCGGACCCACTCCATTGAAATCTGTATTATTAAATGTTCTGATACCAAAGGTAGCTGCCTGAACAGTTAATGGAAGATTGTAGTAATTAGTCGCATCAACCTGAATATCAGCATACTGTAAACCGCCATAAAAACGAGCGTTCTTAAGCAATCCAAAATCTACATGCTGACCCATAACCACATTGACCTGATCAAAGCGATTATCAACATACTGACGATAAGTACCTGGGATAAAACTTTGAGTTGTAGCAACATAGAACGGACCAAAGTAAGGACCGAGTTTACTGTCAGCATCATAATGCATCCAGGTTGCAGTAATATCATTGCCAGTGCGGAAATGATAGGAACCCTCTAATCGATAACCCCAACCCCAGTCAGGATCAACGTCATTATAATACGTAGAGGAAAGATTGGACAGTAAAGTACCACCCAGTCTATAACCACGGCTAGCACTGTAAATAGGTTGCAGGTAAAGCGCCTGTATTCCCAAATCCCATTGTTTTGCTTCACAAGGAACAGTCACATCGCCCGGTGTGCAAGTAGGTGCAGGGGGCTCAGAGTACATTCCTGCAGCAGCCATGCTGCTTACAGTCAAGCCTAATACAGCCAAAGTCATTTTTTTCAACATATTCACTCCATTCTGTAAAAAAAAGCCCATCACTAGTGATGGGCTTTACTAAAGCTGTACTACGATTATACGTTACCGACCCATTTCAGACCAACGTAAGGACCGTGCAGAGCAAAGTCGCTTTCGCTAACAGTTGGGAAACCAGCTGCAGGGTAACCAACGTGGTTAACGTTGAAGTAGTTGACCCACATCCAACCAGCATCCAGAGTCAGATCACCTTGAGCCATTGCGTAAGTGTATTTAGCACCCAGTTTAGCTTCCAACTCAGGAACCATAGAAGTTTTGGAACCGTGAGCGTAGCCCAGGCTTGAGGCAACCAGGTTGTTGCTGAAATCGCTGTCACCAACCAGGATTGCAGTAGCGCCGTTTGCATAGATTGCAAACCCGTTACCCCAGTCGTAAGACATGTCAGCACCAACACGAGGACCGAAACCGTTGAATTTAGTTTCGAAACGAGTGTTCTGGATGTTGTAGTTGTACCATGGACGCAGTCTCAGATCATGTTCGATGCGAGCGTATTGAACACCACCGTGGAAACGGATGTTTTTGAACTCACCGAAATCAACGTGTTGACCAAATTCGACGTTAACAGCATCCCATTTAGGTTCCCAGCTCAGGTGGTAAGGAACGTTGCCTTCCAGGAAGTAGTCGTAAGTGTTAACATTGCGATCGTCATCATTATCCCAATGGTACCAGTTTACAGTCAGGTCATTTCCAGTGCTGAAGTGGTAAGAACCTTCGATTTTGAAGCCCCAATCGAAATCAGGCTCATTTTCGTTGAAACGGTAGTTGCCAGTGAAAGGATCAACATAAGCACCGTGGTAACCAAAATCGCCATTGTAAACAGGCTCAAGATAAAGAGCTGATACGCCGAAGTCCCAAGCTGTTCTTTCGCAAGGAACTGTAACATTACCAGGGGTACATACAGGACCCATGGTTCCAGCAAATACTGCACTGCTACCTAAAGCAAGAACAGCTACCGCTGTTTTTTTCAAATTTAACATGCTTCATCTCCACTTTTTTATTATTAATTTCCCGTTTTGCTGTCAAACCATTGAAGGTTGACGACAGTACGCAATCATCGCTCTAACCGAGAACGTACATGGGCAAATTATCAAGCGCCAATTTGGCAAAGTCAACAGTATTTCATCTAATTTTCAATATAATTTTTAAAAACTGATAAGCAAACCTTACTAATTGATTCCAAAATAATCATCATAAGCAACTTATCATCAACTTTATAATTTCAGGACTACAGACCAATATTTGACCAAATGCACGAATCCAGATCGAGATGACTCTTTCATCAACATATAGAAAAGAGTTTATTATGATCAAAGTGGTCAAATGAAGATAAGCCCATCACTGCTTTTTAAATAGGGTATATTTCTGCTTTGTCTGAAAGGAAAGAAGAAGTAAAATTAATTACAAATGAATAAATGAATACTTACTTTACCAGCTTAACGACAACTCGCCGATTAGCAGCCTGACCTTCTTCTGTGTCATTCGTCTCTGCTGGTCTGGTTGCTCCATACCAGGTAACTGTCATCTCACTCTTATCGATACCTTTACCAGAAAGATAGCGGCTCACTGCCTCAGCCCTGTCTTCGGAAACAGCATTATTATAGGATTTACGTCCTGTGCTGTCGGCGTAACCCGCAATAGCAATTTTTTTAACCTGCGCATCCGCGCGAAAATACTCGACTATTTTGTCCAGTTGACTCTTCGCGGCATCACTTAACTCGGAATTATCTGTGTTGAACAGGATAATTGTTACTGCAACACTTTGATAGGTATAATCCAGAAGATTCCCCAGGCATTTCTGGTATTTCGCAAACGGCTCCTGAAATTTCACAGGTGACAAAATAACTGATACAGCAAAACCCTCTTCTGAATGGTATTGAAATTTGGTTATAAATCCACGAGATAAATAAGTTAAGGCTTTTAGTGCCGGCTCTCTATTTAAAAATACACCATACTTACCTGGATTAATGGATGTTTTGGATATAAAGAAAATTGGCCCATTTGGTTTCCACATCGGAGGCCCCGCATAAAATGCCGCCGGTAGCCTTTTTTCAACCTGCTCCCATTTAGTCATAATGAAATGAGGGGGTTTGGCTGCATATTGCTCAAAATAGGCAACACCAAAATTTGGAATTGTCAGTGATAAACCACAGCGTAAGCGGCTACCGGTCATTTTCCAGTTTTCTGTTCCCAGTGGACTTACATATTCGACATGCAGCGGCGCGGCATATGAGACTGCATATGTCAGATTCAACACAGACAATATAAGCGGTAAAAAAAGGCGTGCTGGTGTCATTTTTTGCTCATCCACATCGCGAAAGCATGTTATTCTCCTATATCGGCAATTTTCAGAGAATCTTTATCTTGAAAACTATCACCATTACCAAACCAGATGACTGGCATGTCCATTTCCGAGACGGCATCTTGTTAAAAGACACCGTCAATGCGACTGCAAGACACTTTGCACGCGCATTGGTAATGCCTAACTTAAAACCAGCCCTGACCACCGTTGAGGCAATAATAGCCTATCGTCAGCGTATTCTGGACGTATTGCCCGCAAACAGTAAATTCCAACCTTTGATGACTTTGTATCTCAATGAAACTGTTTCACCGGAAACACTACAACAGGCGGCACAATCCGATTTTATTCTTGGAGCCAAACTATATCCTGCAGGAGCAACTACCAACTCTGAACAAGGTGCCCGCTCAATTCATGCTCTATATCCATTGCTGGAGATCATGCAAGATTATGATCTGGTGCTGCAGATTCATGGCGAGACCGTTGAAGGCGATATTTTCGAGCGCGAAGAGGATTTCATTGACAGCTACCTAAGTCCCATTTTACATAATTTTCCAAGGTTACGAGTGGTTCTGGAGCATATCTCTACGCGAAAGTCTGTTGAGTTTGTTAATAATGGACCTGAAACCCTGGCTGCGACCATCACCCCTCATCATTTACTGTATAATCGTAACCAGCTTCTCGCTGGCGGCCTTAAGCCGCATTATTATTGCCTTCCAATTTTGAAACATGAACGCGATCAGCTGGCCCTTCAAGAAGCCGCTTTAAGCGGTAATCCCAGATTTTTTGCAGGAACCGATAGTGCGCCGCATGCCGTCCAGCATAAAGAATCCGCTTGCGGCTGTGCAGGAGTATACTCAGCCCCTTTTGCAGTAGCGTTTTATACTAAACTTTTTGATGAGAGAAACAAACTTTCTTTGCTTAATGGATTTTTAGCTCAGCATGGTTCTGATTTCTATCGCTTAACTCCCAATGTCGATCAATTGCAGCTTGTTAAAAAACCGCAGTCGATTCCCGGGTTTTTAACCTTCGGCCAGGACAAAATTGTACCTATGGCCGCAGGCGAATTACTGTCATGGAGTATAGATGACTAAATTTTTAGAAACATATGGCAATCAGTTAAAAGAGCGATTCAGAGGTTTTTTACCCGTTATTGTCGATTTGGAAACTGCAGGCATAAATCCTAAAACTAATGCATTGTTAGAAGCCTGTGTTGTACTTATTAATCGCGATGAGCATGGGAATTATTATCGGGAATCTACCCATTTTGAACATGTTATACCCTTTGAGGGTTCTGTTCTGGATCAGAAGTCGCTGGAATTCATTCAGGTTGATCCGTTTCAACCATTACGTTTTGCTATTGAGGAAAAAGAAGCGCTTGAAAATCTCTTTAAACCTATTCAAAAGGCATTGAAGAAAAATCACTGCCAAAGAGCTGTGCTCGTAGGCCATAATGCCTGGTTTGATCTTTTGTTTATGAAAGAAGCGGCTGAACGCACCAAAGTTAAATTACCCTTTCATGCATTTACCTGTTTTGATACCGCTACCTTATCTGGACTTTTCTATGGTCAAACGGTGTTGGCAAAAGCAGTCAGGGCCGCGGGGATTGAGTTTAATACCCAGGAGGCGCATTCCGCGATTTATGATGCTGAAAAAACAGCAGAGCTGTTTTGCAAAATGCTTAATACATGGCATGGTTTTTTTAAGTAAACAGGGTTAGGGACACTGCCATTAAACTGTCCTCCCCGCGCAGGCGGGGATCCATCTCTGAGCTAGCTATAATGGCAACTGAGAAATAGATTCCCGCCTTCGCGGGAATGACAAAACACCTTAAGATGCTAGTTGGGAATGAACGTGAAATTACTCTTCTTCCCCACTACGATCTGAGCCGGCATTAGCTGTTTCAGTCTCAGCAGACGCAGTGCTTTCACTCTCAGCTTTCGCAGGGGCTTCAGGCTTGTCCTTCCACTCCAGTTTGATACGGCCTTGTTTGTCGATTCCAGCTACCAGCACTTCAATTTCCTGGCCTTCGCTGAGAACAGACTCCACCTTCTGAGAGCGATCGCTGCAGATCTGAGAAATATGCAGTAACCCATCTTTGCCAGGCAGAAGGTTAATGAATGCACCAAAATCAACTATCTTGCTTACTTTACCGCGATAGATCTGGCCTACTTCAACTTCAGCAACCAGAGCCTTGATTTGACGCTGTGCTTCTTCCAATGCCAGCGCATCAGGAGAAAACAACTGGATAACACCTGAATCATCGATGTCGATGGAAACACCTGTGCTTTCTATCAATCCTTTAATTGTAGAACCGCCTTTACCGATGACTGTCCGAATTTTATCTTCCGCAACTTTCATGGTGGTAATGCGTGGAGCATGTTGCGATAGCTCATCACGGTGCTCAGACAATGCGTTATTCATCACACCCAAAATATGAAGCCGTCCAGCTTTTGCCTGTTCCAGTGCCTGCTCCATAATCTCCCTGGTGATACCAGTAATCTTGATATCCATTTGCAAAGCAGTGACGCCTTGATCAGTTCCAGCCACTTTGAAATCCATATCACCCAGATGATCTTCGTCGCCGAGTATATCGGTCAATACAGCAAAGCGCTCGCCTTCTTTAATTAATCCCATTGCCACCCCGGCAACAGGAGCTTTGAGAGGAACTCCGGCATCCATTAATGCCAGACTGGTACCGCAGACGGTCGCCATTGAGCTTGAGCCATTCGACTCGGTAATGTCAGAAACGACTCGCAGAACATAGGGAAATTCACTGGCTGTTGGCAATACGGCGATAAGACTGCGCTTTGCCAAACGACCATGTCCAATTTCACGACGTTTTGGGCTACCAACCATTCCCACTTCTCCAACAGAATAGGGAGGAAAATTGTAGTGGAGCATAAAGCGATCTTTTGATTCGCCGGTCAGGCTATCCAGAATCTGAGCATCACGCTCATTCCCCAAGGTTGCCGCTACAATGGCCTGAGTCTCACCGCGGGTAAATAATACCGAACCATGAGCTCTTTCCAGAAATTTGGTACGGATAGAGATAGGTCTTACAGTGTGCTGATCACGTCCATCGATACGAGGCTCGCCATCCAGAATGCGGTTACGGACGATTTCTTTTTCAAGCGAGTTCATTATGTCACTGATTTCTGCAGGCATAATTTCCTGGGTTTCGCCGCACATATTTTCAATCAGCTGCACTCTGATCTCATCCAGGCGCTGATAACGTTGTTGCTTGTCTTTGAGTAAATAAGCTTCTGTAATACTTCCTCTGGCGAACTCACTGACACGCTGAACCAGTTCCTCATTGGCAGGTTTCATTGTCCAGTTCCAAGGGGTTTTATTGACTTCTTTAGCCAATTCCTTGATCCCCTGAATAACAGACTGCATCATTTCATGGCCATAAAGCACAGCACCCAGCATGATTTCTTCGGACAATTCTTTAGCTTCGGACTCTACCATCAATATGGCGTCCTGCGTTCCGGCAACTACCAGATCCAATTCGGATTGCTGCAAGGTTTTGTAGCCAGGGTTCAAAAGATAAATGCCATCTTTATAACCAACTCTTGCGGCACCGATTGGTCCTTGAAATGGTAAGCCAGAGACAGCTAACGCAGCCGAAGCACCAATCATGGAAATAATATCTGCTGGAACTTCCGGATTTAAAGATAAAACGGTGGCAATGACTTGCACTTCATTAGAAAAGCCTTCAGGAAATAGAGGACGTAATGGCCTGTCCATTAAACGTGATGTCAGCGTCTCATGTTCGCTTGGCCGTCCTTCCCTTTTGTTAAAACCGCCAGGAATTTTGCCTGCGGCATAACTTTTTTCCTGATAATTAACTGTTAATGGAAAGAAATTGTTTGAATCAGCGCCTTCTTTTTTAGCTACAACAGCTACCAATACCTGGGTACCTGCCATACTGGCTAATATGGCGCCATCCGCTTGTCTCGCAATCTCACCGGTTTCCAAAACCAGGCGATGCTCACCAAAGCGTATTTCTTTTATAATTTTGGACACGTAATTTACCTCGTTTAATTATTATAAAAAAAAGGCGCAGAACACTGCGCCTTTCATTAGTCAAATATGTCAAGAGCTTCTGGCATTAAATGAAATCCTGAATCAATAAGAATCTCTTAATCCCAAACTCTGAATTAGTGTTTGATAGCGACCTGAGTCATTATCTTTTAAATATTTGAGAAGCTTTCTTCTTTTGTTAACTAAAGCCTGCAAACCACGTTTTGAATGGAAATCTTTACGGTTCACTTTGAAGTGTTCAGTTAAATATTTGATACGTCCAGTAATAAGGGAGACTTGAACCTCGGGAGATCCGGTGTCATTGTCAGCTCGCTTGAACTGGTTGATGATTTCTACTTTTTGTTCGCTGCTTAGCGACATTGTTCACTCCTGGATATAAGCTAAGTGTGTGGTATTAAAGGCGAGCATTTTACCAAGACCACAACAAATAAACAAGTATTGGATAATGCATTGCTATACTTTAGTCAAAAAGTTATTCAAAAACAACTCTTTTTGCAAAATTTCCACTAGATTTTTCTGAAGCGAATCAATCCGACTGCAACTCCAGCCCATCATTAAAACGACAGCAACCGTCTGACCAGTAAGTCTCCATTCTCATTGATTTCACCAATGCCGGAAAAACTGCTTTGATTATAAAGACGCAGCAGGCCTGGAAGCACATCGTCTGTTAATTGGATTATTTTACCCTGCCGTAAGCTTTGCAACTGGTTATCTTCTAACTCAACCGCAGGCAAATGCGAAATCGCATTATCCATAGGTAATAGAAGTTTTTGCAAGTCATCTTGTACGGACAACTGCTCAAATGTATACATCGGCTCATGCTTAAATCCTGCAGTATGCAGTCGATGCAATTGCGTCATATGCGCATAAACGCCGAGCCTCTCGCCAATATCCTCAATGAGAGAGCGAATATAGGTTCCTTTACTGCAACTGACTTCAATAGCGAAATCCTGGCCATCAAAGCTCATTAATTCAATATGATAGATATTAATAATCCGTTTTTTTCGCTCGAGGGTCTTACCTTCACGCGCATACTTATACAGCGGCTTACCCTGATGTTTAAGGGCAGAATACATCGATGGAGTCTGCTCAATAGCCCCGGTAAATTCCTGGACGACTGAATGCAGCACGGATTCGCTAATCGCAGGTAAATCTGAAACCTGAGCCACGATAGTTCCGGTTGAATCACCACTGTCGGTTTTGATACCTAAACGGCCCGTCGCCTGGTAAGTTTTATCGGCGTCCAGTAAATATTGGCAAACCTTGGTTGCCTCGCCAAAACATAAAGGCAGCATACCAGTAGCCAGAGGATCAAGACTACCAGTATGACCTGCCTTAGTGGCATTAAGCAATCGTTTAGCTTTTTGTAATACTGCATTAGAAGACAATCCCTGTGGTTTGTTCAACAGCAAAATACCATTAATTGCCAGGGAATCACGCGTCTTCATCAGGCTCCGCGGGGTTAACATCATCAATCAGCTTACTCAAACGACGGCCATACTCAATGGATTCATCATAGATAAAATGCAATTGAGGAGCTATGCGCAACTTTACAGAACGTGCCAAAGCGGTTCTTAAATAACTTGAAGCAGCGTTCAGGATCCCGGCTGTCATTTTAACATCATGATTCAGCACCGTGAAATATACTTTTGCATGGCTCAAATCAGGAGATACTTTTACAGCCGAGATTGTCACAAAAGAAGGCAGTCGAGGATCTTTAATTTCCTGCTGTATCAATTGTGACAGTTCCCGTTGCAGCATTTCCGCAACCCGATCTACTCGTTTAAAATTACTCATAAATCTCGTTTTATCTCAATCGTTTCAAAAACTTCAATCAAATCACCGGGTTTAACGTCATTATAGTTTTTAACCCCAATACCGCACTCAAATCCTTGACGTACTTCCAGGACATCGTCTTTAAAGCGGCGTAGCGATTCGAGAGTACCTTCATAAATAACCACATTATTGCGCAGCACACGTATTGGATTATTACGTTTCACCGTACCTTCGATGACCATACAACCAGCAATTGCGCCTAACTTGGGAGAGCGGAATACGTCGCGAACTTCTGCAATACCTACAATTTCTTCTTTAAACTGTGGCGCTAACATACCCGTTAATGCACCCTTCACCTGATCTACAATGTCATAAATAACACTGTAATAATTCAAGGATACACCCTCCTGCTCGGCAAGGCGTTTGGCACCAGTATCCGCACGAACGTTAAAACCAATCAGGATCGCACTGGAAGCTATCGCCAAATGAACATCTGATTCAGTGATCCCCCCAACACCATTCGCAATAATCTCTACTTTTACTTCATCAGTTGAAAGTTTGACCAGCGCATCAGCGATTGCTTCGACAGAACCTTGAACATCTGCTTTAAGCACCACGTTAAGTACTTTCGCTTCAGTGGTCGTCATATTTTCAAAAATGCCTTCAAGAGACGATTTTTGGCGTCTTGCCAGTTTCACATCACGGAATTTACCCTGACGGAACAAGGCAACTTCACGTGCTCGCTTCTCATCCGGTACAACGACAGCTTCATCCCCTGCATGAGGTATGGCCGATAAACCCAAGACTTCCACAGGAATTGAAGGTCCGGCAGTGTCAACCAATGACCCATTATCGCTAACTAACGCTCTTACCCGGCCATATTGGAAACCTGCCAGTAAAATATCGCCTTTATGGAGGGTACCGCTCTGGACGAGGACAGTAGCTACAGGACCACGGCCTTTATCGAGACGGGATTCAATTACTACCCCTTTGGCAGCACCATCAGTTGGTGCAGTCAATTCAAGTACCTCGGACTGCAGTAGAATTGCATCGAGTAATTCATCGACGCCTGTCCCTGCTTTTGCTGAAATCTGCACAAACATGTTATCGCCGCCCCATGCTTCAGGGATTACATCATAAGCAGATAACTCATTCATAACCCGATCAGGATCTGCATCAGGCTTATCCATTTTATTTACTGCGACAATGATAGGTACACTGGCCGCTTTCGCATGCTGTACCGCTTCAATAGTCTGTGGTTTAACACCGTCATCCGCTGCGACAATCAACACAACGATATCAGTAACCTGTGCACCGCGTGCCCGCATGGCTGTAAACGCCGCATGACCTGGTGTGTCAAGAAAAGTAATCTCACCTTTCTCTGTAGCCACGTGGTATGCACCGATATGCTGTGTAATACCCCCTGCTTCACCCGCTGCAACTTTGGTACGGCGAATATAATCCAGCAGCGATGTTTTTCCATGATCTACGTGCCCCATGATGGTTACTACCGGTGCACGCTCAACACTATGGCTTCCTTTAGAGAGGGCATCACCAAGATTTTGCTCAATCGCATCCTCTTTCAGCAGATGGGCTTTATGTCCCATTTCCTCGACTACAATCAGTGCTGTATCCTGATCAATAACCTGGTTGATAGTCGCCATTGCGCCAAGTCCCATCATGACTTTAATAACTTCGGCAACTTTTACTGACATTCGCTTGGCCAGCTCACCCACAGTAATTGTTTCAGGAATAGCAACTTCCCTGACAACCGGTGCAGTAGGCATAGCAAATCCGTGGGTTAATGCTTCTTCAGCCTCCCGGTATTTATCAGATTTTTCATTTGGTTTTCGTTTTTTCGATTTGCCACGTTTGAAACGGACACCGGCGTCGTCATCATCACGCTCAGACATCTGCTGGTATTTAGGCTTCTTTTTACCTCGCTTGTAATCGCTTTTATCGGCTTCCATTTCCTCTTTATCCATATGGCGTTTTTTAGGTGCCTTTTCCGATTTCTCATCGGTAGTTCTTGGAGTAAAGGGTTTTTGGACTGGCTCGGCAGCAGGAGTTTCGGCAACAATGCTGGCCGCTTCCTCAATATTCGGAGTAACGGCTTCTTTCACATCCTGGATTTCAGAAACTATTCCGGATTCATCGGTCTCTGCCACTTCAGCAGAAATTGGGGATTCTTCGCTGCTGACAGACTCAACCGCCTCTTCCAAAGCAACCGGAGGTTCTATAACCTCTACCTCATGCTCTACAGGTTCCATCAACGCAGTGGTGGTCTCTACTTCGACTTCAGGTTCCTGCTCCAGAGCTGAGCGCTTCACATAAATGTGTTTTTTTCTAAATTCAACATTGACAGTTTTTCCACTGTGAATATCATGCCCCACAGTGACTTTGGTGAGACTTTTTCTTTTGAGCGTAATCCGCTCGGGACTCGCCCGCAGCTCGCCACGACTACTGGTTTTCAAGTGATTGAGTAAAATCCGCTTCTGATCTTCATTTACAGTTTGAGTACCATCAGTAAACGATAGCCCCGCTTCCTGCAACTGGTTTAACAGGCTCTCAACCGGGATACCCACGACCTGAGCTAATTGTATAACCGTTACATCCGCCATATTTATGATCCTCTTTTGGCAACTTCAATCAAATTGCTTTGTTCTAAATATCATTTCGTAACATTGGTCAAGCGTCCTGCAGACACTTAACCTGTTTTGCCCCAGATGTGCTTAATTTAGCTAAACCAGGGTTCACGTGCTTTCATTATTAAGGCAGCTGCCTTTTTCTCGGTCATACCTTCTATTTCCAGAAGCTCATCAACAGATTGCTCTGCCAAATCGTCCATGGTGACAATCCCTTTTTTGTTGAGGGCATCTGCAATCTCAGCAGTCATTCCTTCCATTTCAAGTAAGGAATTATCATTTTCACTCTCTAAATCCTGGCCTGAAGAAAGTGCTTGAGCAAGTAATGTGTCATTCGCTCGATTTCGCAATTCATCAACAATTTCTTCATCAAACTCTTCAATTCCCATTAGCTCTTCTTTGGGCACGTAAGCAATCTCTTCAAGAGAAGAGAAACCATTGGCGACAAGCAGAGCTGCAATTTCTTCGTCAATATCCAGTGCAGAAGTAAACAGGTTTACTATTTTAGATGATTCTTCCTGTGTTTTTGCATTAAAGTCATCGACTGTCATCACGTTCAATGTCCAACCGGTTAATTGGCTGGCTAGCCTTACGTTCTGACCATTGCGCCCAATTGCCTGTGATAACTGCTCTTTCTGAACAGCCAAATCCATCGTATGACTGTCTTCATCTACAATGATGGAGGTAATATCGGCAGGAGCCATTGCATTGATAACTAATTGCGCCGGATTATCATCCCATAAAATAATATCAACGCGCTCGCCGCCCAATTCGCTAGATACGGCCTGGACGCGAGCCCCTCTCATACCAACACAGGCCCCTACAGGATCAATACGCCCATCGTTAGTTTTTACTGCAATTTTAGCACGAATTCCAGGTTCTCGGGCAGCAGCCTTCACTTCGATAACATTCTCACCAATTTCAGGCACTTCGATACGGAATAATTCAATCAGCATTTCATTACGAATGCGGCTGACAAATAATTGAGGACCACGTGATTGCGGTGTGATTTCATAGAGGTATGCGCGAACTCTGTCGTTGGGTCTGAACATTTCATTAGGAAGCATTTCCTGACGTGGCATAAACGCTTCTGCTTTGCCGCCCAGGTCAATAATAATATTGTCTCTGGTTACTTTTTTAACGGTTCCATAAACCAGCTGCCCCTGTTTGGCTCGAAACTGTTCGACAATTTGTTGCCGCTCAGCTTCCCGGACTTTTTGCATGATGACCTGCCGCGCCGTTTGAGCAGCAATACGTCCGAACTCAATAGAAGGCATCGGCTCTTCAATTTTTTCACCGATCTCAATGGCGGGTGAACGCTCACGGGCTGCTGACAGGGTTATTTCAGCTGCTGGATTTATAATCTCGTCATCCGCAACAACCTCCCAATAGCGGTAGGTCTCATATTCGCCTGTTTTAGGGTCAAGCTTAACGCGCACGCCCATGTCATGCCCTGACAATTTTCGAGTGGCTGATTCAAGAGCTGCCTGAATGGCTAACAAAACGACATCTTTTGTCACCCCTTTTTCATTGGACAATGCCTCTGCTACTAATAACAATTCTTTACTCATGCCTGCCTCACTCGCCTGTCAAATTAGCTTTTATAATGTCGGAAAATAGTATTTCCAGATGTTCGTTTTCAACATTTAGTACCAAAGAGTTTTCCTGAACGCTTTCAATGCTCCCTTTCAATTTTTTTCGTTGGCCGTGTATTGCTCTTCTAAGCTTCAGTTGAATTTCCTGTCCAACATACATTAAATAATGCTCTCTATAAAAGAGTGGACGCGGTATGCCCGGTGAAGAAATCTCAAGGCTATAATTCCCGGGAATCGGATCCTCGACATCAAGCAATGCACTGATCTGTTTGCTGACTATTTCACAATCCCCAAGGCCAATTCCTTCGGGTCTGTCTATATAGACTCTTAACAGGGAATGTTTGCCCTGAGGTAAATATTCACAAGCCCATAGCTGGTAACCTAGTGCGGTCACTATTGGATATAACAAATTTTCTATGTCATTTTTAATCATCGATAACTTCAATTTTGCTTAATCATTTGCTGTTCAGGAATTACTTTTTTCCTATGCTTGTTCAGTCATCTGAATTTATACCAGCGCTATGGCGATTTGAAGGTTTCAACCTTTGTTCAGAATATGATTGCAGGAAACAGTACACCTCTCGGTTTCAAAGAGTGTTTATTGGCGTCGGAGCATTTAGTTCCAAAAGAATATATCTCCTATACTCCAATTACTCATCCATCAATGATTTTGACATTCCCTTTCGCTCCTGAAAGCAATTCAGAGGGTTGCCGATAAATGAGATCCGTTTTTTACATAATAAAAAACCCCATAAATGGGGCTTTTAGTAGTGGTAGCGGGGGCAGGATTTGAACCTACGACCTTCGGGTTATGAGCCCGACGAGCTACCAGGCTGCTCCACCCCGCATCAACAGAACCAAGTATACGCAGCATTTATTAACTCTGCAAGCATTTTCTTATAATCTCGTCGATTTATTGATATTGTTGTGTTTTATATGGTTAATCAAGGGTTTTTTGACTAAAACCAATACATGTATTTGGAAGATACAATTTATTCCGGATTTACTGTATCGAATATTTATTATGCTTAGCTGTTGATTGGTAACAGCAGGCTGAGCAACATAACCCAGCCCTGAGAGAACTAACTAACTGGAAAACGCGTTAACGCAGGCGGTTAATAAGCCTGTTGGAAACAAGCCAAGCGCAAGTAAAGACAGGCAATTGAGTGAATAAAGTAGTGTTGTAGGTCCTGATAGTCTGATAGGAGCACTATCTTCCATTTCATCAAAGTACATTACTTTAACCACACGAATATAGTAATAGGCACCAATCACAGCAAAAATCAGACCGAAAACAGCAACCCAGGTAAGGTGGACATCAACCAGCGCCTTGAGTACCAGCAGTTTGGTGAAGAAGCCCACTGTTGGAGGTACACCCGCCATTGAAAACATGACGATCAGCATCATAAACGCCATCCAGGGGTTTCGTTTATTAAGGCCTCTCAGATCGCTGATTTGTTCAATCTCTACACCACTGCGTGAGAGCAGAAGAATGATACCAAACGCAGCTACTGTCATGATTGAATACATGAGGACATAAAATAAGGCAGCGGAATAACCAGCCGCGTTACCAGCCAAAATACCAAATAAGGCATAGCCGGCATGTGATATTGCAGAATAAGCCAGCAGCCGTTTAAAATTGGTTTGAACGATTGCCAGCAGATTGCCAATACCAGTAGAGAGTAAAGTAATAACAATTAATAGTTGCTGCCAATCAGCCGCTAAATCAACTAGTCCAAGCGTAAGCAATCGGAAAGTCATCCCAATTGCCGCTATTTTGGGCGCAGTACTGATAAATAAAGTTACAGAAGTTGGCGCCCCCTGATATACATCGGGTGCCCACATGTGAAATGGCACTGCAGCAAGCTTAAAGGCAAAGCCGGCAACAATAAAGACTAATGCGAAGGTCAGCAAGCTGCCCTGCTCCTGCCAGTTCGCAGCAATTGCATTGGCAATGTCCAGTAAATCGAGTTTACCGGTTGCTCCATAGACGAGGGACATGCCATAAAGCAGCATACCAGAAGCAATAGCACCCATGACGAAATATTTCATGGCAGCTTCTGAAGCATCGCTGTTTGTGCGTCTTATAGCGGTCATTGCATAAAGCGGTAATGACAACAGTTCAAGTCCAAGATAAACCGTCAGCAGCGAATGAGCGGAAACCAGGATCATCATTCCTAAAGTGGAGAAAAGACCCAGCACGTAGTAATCACCCGAGGGCATCTGACGTTCATCCAGATACTTTTCTGAATAGATAAAAGCAAGAAACACGCTAAGCAGAATGAATAATTTCATTAACTGGGAAACATCATCACAGATAAAAAGGCCGCCGAGCACGATAATTTTAAAATTACCCAGAAGCAGATAGCAGACTACTCCAGCCAGTAACATACCCGCCAGGCTAATGCCATAAGCCAGGTTTTTAACTTTTTCCCTGAAGAAAAGATCACCCAACAAAGCCAGACAAGCTGTTATCAGGAGTATTATTTCCGGTATGGCGACATGTAGATTATCAAGTAAAGACATCATGTTTATTAACCTTGCATTTTTTATAATTTTGATTTGTCAGCCTGAGCCAATGTATAACTGACGGACTGATGAACGTAATCAAGAACTGGCTTTGGATAGACTCCCATAAGGATAACCATTAATGCCAACAATACATAGGCACTGGTCTCATAAACAGATAAATCTTTCAAAGCAGCTACTTTTTCATTGGCAATTTTGCCGAAAATGACGCGTTTATACATCCATAACGTATATGCAGCCCCGATAATCAGTGTAGTAGCAGCCCAAAATGCAATCCAAAACCCGGCTTTAATGCTGCCAAGAATAACCATGAACTCGCCTACGAAACCGGAAGTACCTGGTAAGCCGGCGTTAGCCATGGCAAACAGCATAAAAAAGGATGCAAAGACGGGCATGGTATTTACGATACCTCCAAAATCACTCACTTTACGGGTATGCATTCGATCATAGATAAATCCAACACCAGCGAACATGCCGCTTGATATAAATGCATGGGAAATCATTACAACAATGGCGCCTTCAAGCACAAGCCCTGCGTTGCTTAAGCCAGATCGCTCAGCGATAGTGAATATTGTAAAGCATCCTAATGTGACAAAGCCCATGTGAGAGATTGATGAATAAGCAATCAGGCGTTTCATGTCTTTTTGAATAATCGCAACCAGACCTACATAGACCACGGCTACTAAAGACAATCCAATCATCAATGGCGCATAATGTCTGCAGGCGTCTGGAACAATCGGTAATGCAAAGCGAATGAATCCGTAAGCTCCGAGCTTCAGTAATATAGCGGCCAGGACTATTGAACCACCAGCCGGTGCTTCTGTATGAGCATCAGGCAACCAGGTATGAACCGGGAACATGGGTATCTTGATAGCAAAACCCAGAAAAAACGCTATAAAAATCAGGGTCTGAGCTGTCATTCCCAATCGAATCGCATAGAAAGTTTCAATTTTGAAAGAACCAACTGTATATCCCATATACAAGAATGAGGCCAGCATTAACACTGAACCAAGGAATGTATAGAGGAAAAACTTAATGGCAGCATAAACACGATTATCCGATCCCCAGATACCAATAATTAGATACATCGGTATTAATGTCGCTTCCCAGAAAATATAGAAGACAATGGCATCGGTTGCGGAGAATACTCCAACGAGCAAGCCCTGCATTATCAGAAAGGCTGACATGTATTGGGCAACACGCTTATGTATGCTTTCCCAGGTCGCAAGAATAACTATTAGATTAGTGAAAACACTTAATACAATTAGCAGTATCGATAAACCATCAACACCCAAAGTATAATTAATGCCTAAAGCCGGCAGCCAGATAATTTCTTCTACATACTGCATACTGTATGTATTTGGATCAAACCCGCTCATCAGAGGGATGCACATTAATAACGTCAGCAGTACGGTAAATAATGACAAATACCGGGCTGTGTTTGGGTTTTTGTCATCACCAGTGAGGAATACAAAAACACCGCCAACAATTGGCAACCAGATCAATAAATTCAGCAAATGATACATACCTTCACCTTATAATTAGCCTAATAGCAGCCAGCATAAGAAAATAAAAAGACCCAGTACCATAACTGCAGCATAATGGTAAAGGTAACCACTTTGGAATGCACGTCCCTTCTGAGCAAACCAGCGAACTGTCTGACCAGTTCCATTGACGATTAATCCATCAATGAGCTTTTGATCGCCAGTATTATAAAACAACCGACCCAAAGCTTTTGTACCGCGGACAATAACCAGATCATTGAAGGCATCAAAGCCATATTTGTTCAGCAGCAGTTTATAAAGCCACTTGAATGTATGAGCAATTTTTCCCGGGATTGAAGGCAAGGCAATATAGCAAATCCAGGCGATCACAATCCCCGCAACTGTCAGCCAGAACGTCAAGGTCATTGGCGCCTCCAAAGCACTTAGCAAGGGAGAGTGAACTTCTTTTGCAAGTTCAGCCATTACATTATGTTCAGGTAATATGAACAGCGAACGAGATAATAATGTGGGGCTATCAAACAGCATGGGCATATAAAGAATATAACCAATAATGACAGAGGGAATCGCCAGAATCACCAGAGGCAACCAGACAACCCAGGGAGACTCGTGCAAATGCTCTTCAGTGTGTTTATCCATGCGCGGTTTGCCATGAAATGTCATAAACAAGGAGCGGAAGGTATATAAAGCAGTCACCATGGCACCGAGGCTTACACAGAAATACGCATATCCACTCCCGGGAATTTCAGAAAGTTTGGCTGCTTCAATAATAGTATCTTTGGAGTAAAAACCTGCAAAAGGAGGAATAGCACATAATGCCAGGCTGCCAATAACAAATGTTACATAGGTGATTGGCATTTTTTTCCACAAGCCACCCATTTTACGCATGTCCTGTTCATGGTGCATGGCGATAATCACGGATCCTGCGCCAAGGAAAAGCAAGGCTTTAAAACAGGCGTGTGTAAGCAAGTGAAACATCCCTGCACTATAAGATGAAGCTCCCATTGCTACCATCATATAGCCTAATTGTGACAGAGTTGAATAAGCGACCACTCGCTTGATGTCATTCATTACGATAGCGAGAATACCGGTGAATAAAGCGCCTGTCGCACCAATCACCAAAACCACTGTCAGCGCAGTAGTTGAATATTCAATTAATGGTGAAATACGCGCAATCATAAATACACCAGCGGTAACCATCGTAGCCGCATGGATTAATGCAGAAATCGGCGTCGGACCTTCCATTGATTCCGGTAACCAGACATGTAAAGGTACCTGTGCTGACTTACCCATTGCACCCACAAATAACAGTAAACAAATAATTGTTAATACGGACCAGTCATGACCGGTATAAAGCTGCATGGTTTGTGAGGATAGTGCTTTTACGCTTGCAAAAATCGTTTCATAGTCCAGCGAGCCAGTATAAGCTAAAATCAGGCCAATTCCCAGAACGAAGCCAAAATCCCCGACCCTGTTGACCAGAAATGCTTTCAGGCTACCTTCAATCGCTGATTCTTTTTGATACCAGAATCCAATTAATAAATAGGAAACAAGACCAACGCCCTCCCATCCAAAGAAGAGCTGCAGGAAATTATTACTGGTAACCAGCATCAGCATCATAAATGTGAACAATGAAATGTAACTGAAAAAGCGCTGATAACCATCATCATCTGCCATGTAACCGATGGAGTAGATATGAACCAGTAAAGAGACAAATGTGACTACAACCAGCATGACCGATGTCAGCGGATCTATTAAGAATCCAATATGAAATGAATAGGGAAATAATACCCCACCGCTTGCCCATGTATATAAATTCAGATTCTGTATTTCTGCTGTTCCACTAAAAATCTGAGTCGCAACGATAACAGACAATACAAATGAAATACCCACACCGGCTATAGTGACAGTGTGCGCCCCAATTCGGCCAATCTGATTGCGAAACAAACCAGCCACGAGGCATCCCACCAATGGCGCCAGAACAATTATTAGACTTAGCTGAATAATATTCACAATTTTTAACCTTTTAAATGATTCATCTTGTCAACATCAATGTTTCCTCTGTTGCGGTAGAGTAACATCACGATCGCCAAACCAATTGCAGCCTCCGCAGCAGCAACAGTAAGAATAAAAAATACGAATACCTGGCCAGCAATTCCACCATAGTAATGTGAAAAGGCGATGAAATTTGTATTTACTGCCAACAACATTAACTCAATGCATACCAGCAATAGAATAACGTTTTTTCGATTCAGCATGATTCCTACAAGACTAAGTCCAAATAGAATTGCACTTAGAATGAGGTAATGATTAATTGGTACCATGTGGACAATTCCCGGTTATTTTTCTGTTTTCATAGAGACAATACTTAAGCGATCCTGCTTTCTAGTCATGATTTGCCGCGTTATATCCTGCCGTTTTGAACGAACCGCACCTCGGTGCGCAAGGGTAATCGCAGAAATAATAGCTACTAATAACAAGGCAGCAGCAATTTCAAAAGCAAATACATAATCAGTAAACAGAGCCATTCCAATCTCTTCAGTATTTGAAGGTTTGGCGGGGGCTTTAGGCGTATCCTCGCCGTCGCTGTACGTGGTACTGGAACTACTTGCGGCTGCTGGTGTTTGCTCAACAGCGTTTTTATACCAGTTTTCAGGAACTGCAACCAAAAGCAAGCCAACCAGCAATGCAACAATAATTAGGCCGAAAGGCATATAACGGATAAAGTGCGAGCGCATTGATTCAATGTCGATGTTAAGCATCATCACGACGAATAAAAATAAGGTCATAACTGCGCCAACGTAGACTAACACCAGAATCAAAGCCAGAAACTCTGCAGAAAGGAGGATCCATAAAATTGAGCTGGCAAAGAAAGTTACCACCAGGAACAAGACACAGCGCACAGGATTGTTCTGGGTAATAACCATCAGCGCGGATAAAACCGCGATTGCAGCAAACACATAGAAAATAACTGGTACTATTAAGTTATGCATGAAGCGCCTCGTTATCGATAATCTTTGTCTTGTTCACGATCAGCAGCCAGGCGCTTTTCCATCAAGTCGCCTACTGCCAGCAGTTTTTCTTTAGTCAAAATATTTTGCCCGCGCTCCGCAACATGCCAGTGTTGAATCGGCGTCAAGACAATAGAATCAACAGGACAGGACTCCTCGCACAAACCACAGTAAATACATTTGAACGCGTCAATATCATAACGAGTAGTACGTCTGGATCCGTCCTCTCTTGGTTCTGATTCAATAGTGATTGCCGACGCAGGACAAACTGCCTCACATAATTTGCATGCAATGCAACGTTCTTCACCATTTGGGTAGCGTCTTAGCGCTAACATACCGCGAAATCTCGGCGAAATGGGAGTAACTTCTTCAGGGAACTGCACTGTAAATTTCTTTTTGAAAAAATATTTACCTGTCAGCTTTAAGCCGGAAAGCAACTCTAAAAGCAGGAAACTGCGAATATAATGTTTTAAATATTGATATGCTTTTTTCATTAGCTTGCTCTGCACAATTAAAACCAGGGTTTAACTTGGGCTACAACCATAAACGCGGTAACCATCACCCACACTATTGTTACTGGAATCAAAACCTTCCAACCCAATCGCATCAGCTGATCATAGCGATATCGAGGAAAGGTTGCTCTGACCCACAGATAAACAAAAAGGAAAAACGAAATTTTCAGAAGCAGCCATACGAAACCAGGAACAATTAAGAAGATATCTTCAAGAACAGGAAGCCCTTCAAAAGGTGAAAGCCAACCGCCCAGAAAAAATAATGTAATTGCCGTGGAAATAAGAATCATACTGGCGTATTCAGACAGAAAGAATAAAGCAAAGCCAATACCGGAGTATTCCACATGGAAACCAGCGACAATTTCAGATTCGCCTTCTGCCAAATCAAATGGCGCGCGGTTAGTTTCAGCAATACCGGAAATCCAGAAAACAAGGAACAGTGGTAATAAAGGTATAAACCACCAATGGTAAATACCTCCTTGCTGAGAATTTACAATTTCCGTGATATTCATACTGCCTGATGCCAGCAAAACACCAACCAGAGCAAAACCCATCGCGATCTCATAGGAAACCGTTTGTGCGGTACTGCGCAATGCACCAAACATAGCGTATTTTGAATTAGATGCCCATCCTGCTATCAGAACCCCGTACACTCCGAGTGAGCTCATTGCAAAGAGATAAAGCACTCCTGCATTGATATTGGCGAGAACGACACCTTCCGAAAAAGGAATTACAGCCCATCCAGCCAGTGCAGGCACCAATGCAAACAAGGGGGCAATCACAAATAAATATTTATTTGACTTGGTTGGTACGATAATTTCTTTGGTTATTAATTTGATTAAATCAGCAAAGGGCTGAAGCAAGCCTTTAAAACCAACTCGATTCGGCCCTACACGGATTTGTATATAACCAATTACCTTGCGTTCGGCATATGTTAAATATGCAACAGCAATTAAAAGTGGAACAACAATAATCAGGATTTTAATAACAATCCACAGCAATATGCCTATATCATGAAGCATTTTTATACCTGTTTAGCGCTTAATAGTGATTGCAGCAAATGAATGACCAAGATCAACTGTCTCTGGCATTGCATTTGCTACCCATACTACATCGGGTGCTACTCTCTCATCGCGTTTAAGCGGCAATGTTATCTCAATATCATCTTGAGAAACAGTAGCAAACTCATCTAATTTCAATCGATTGGCTGTTATCGGATTAATCCTTATACAAGCAGACTCGGCAGCTGCACACAATTGCAAAGCCTCAGCATTCCTGACAATCTGATCATTTCTATACAGCGGCCATTCACCCACACGTGTCAAATGATGATCGGCGACTGGTAATGACTCTGGATAATAAGGACGGTACTCTTCCTGGGGCATCATTGCAGTCAAATGCCGAATTTCATTAATCACCTCTTCAGAAGAAGTATAATTAAATTCTTTACAATGCAGCAGATTAGCTAATACCCGCAGAACCTTCCAGGCAGGTCGTGCTTCACCAAATGGAGCATAGGCACCCTGTACTGTCTGCCATTTATGGTCCACATTAATATATGTACCAGAGGTTTCTGCATAGGGGGCTACTGGCAGAATTACATTGCAGTAATCTCTCATCGATTCGTTATCAAATGCAGATAGCATCACTACAAACTCGGCAGCAAGCATAGACTGTCTTGCTCTGTATGGATTGGCAAAATCAAAGCCTGGCTCAACAGCATGCAAGAGATAGCCTTTTAATTTGTGTTCGAGCGCTAAATGGACATCTAAACCCGCAGGCTCTACTCGTTTCCCTGCAACCGTCCTGTCAGGCAACATTCCTGCGAGTCGGGCACCTGCGGCATTCGCACCAGTTGAAAACCAAATTACTCTTATAGAGGTATTTGTTTCAAGCAGATGCACTAATGTTCTTATCAGACTGGCTTCAGGATGATTTTCGCTAATAGCACCCAGAAGAATAACCGAGTTCCCTTCAGCTAAGCCATTCGCAATTTGTCTTAAGTTCTCTTCTGGTTCCAATCCTAAAATAAGGCGCTCAATTTCCTGAGATAAATTGGGTCTGTCACCAATCATCAGCTTAACCAGCTTGGCCAATTGCATTGGTATTTCCTGGGGCGACACAATACTTCTGGCAGTCAGATCAAATCGGTATTCATAATCTACTGCGTTTATCGCATAGATATTCGCGTTGTTACGGAATGCTTTGCGAACACGCAGACCAGCCAATGGAATTTCCCGGTCAATATTACATCCTACCAGCAGAATGTGCTGAGCATTCTCAATTTCCTGGTAGCTCATACTATTGGCTTTTACAGCAGGTAAATGATGCTGATCACGAAAATCCGACTGCTGCAAACGATAGTCCAGATTGTTTACACCCAACTCTCTCATTAGTTTTTGCAGTAAATATAACTCTTCAAGAGTATTAGATGGCGATGAAAATGCTGCAAATTGCTCAGGGCCATGCTGCTTAATGAGTTTGCTAATGCCTTCAGCAGCAAACTTCAGTGCCGTTTCCCAATCTGTTTCTTCCCATTGTCCATTACGCTTGATCAAGGGCTGCGCCAGCCGGTTAGGGCTTTTTAAGCCGAGATAGCTATAGCGGTCTCTGTCAGAAAGCCAGGTCTCGTTAATGCTTTCATTCTCTCTGGGTACAGCACGCATAATCTCATTGCGTCGAACATGCACATAAACATTGGAACCCAGGCAATCGTGAGGGGCAATGCTTTCATATTGATCCATTTCCCAGGGGCGCGCTGTAAATCGATAGGGCTTGGATGTTAAGGCGCCGACAGGACACAAATCGATAACATTTCCGGAAACTTCTGAAGTGATACTATGCTGAATGTAGGTGCCTATCTGAGTTTTTTCGCCGCGCCCGGTTGCGCCCAGTTCGCGAAGGCCCGCCACTTCCTCGCCAAAACGTACACAGCGTGTGCAATGTATACAACGTGTCATTTCTGTTGATATAAGCGGCCCCAGGTTGTCGTCATCTACCGAGCGTTTTTCTTCTGTGTATTCTGATGAGTCATGACCGAATCCCATGGATATATCTTGTAATTCGCACTCACCGCCCTGATCGCAGATAGGACAATCAAGGGGATGGTTAATTAATAAAAATTCCATCACCGCCTGCTGAGAACGTACCGCTTCTTCTGATTTGGTAAATACCTTCATTCCATTAGTAATAGGCGTTGCGCAAGCGGGAACTGGTTTTCGCCCATTCTCTACTTCTACAAGGCACATTCTGCAATTGGCAGCGACAGATAATTTTTTATGGTAGCAGAATCTCGGAATATAAATACCGGCTTCATCCGCAACTTCAATAATCATCTTGCCGTTATCGGCTTCAAGGGTTTTTCCGTCAATTTCAATGGTTGCCATTGTCTAAACCTTCTCAATTATGCTGCGACGATCGAGCGTTTGTGCTTAATGAAATAATCAAACTCATGATAAAAATGTTTAACAAAACTTTGAACAGGCCATGCCGCTGCCTCTCCAAGAGCACAAATAGTACGTCCTTCAATTTTGTCAGCAACATTAGCCAGTTTTTCAATATCACCAGGCTCTCCATGCCCGTGGCGTATGCGATGAATGAGTCTTACGAGCCAACCTGTACCTTCGCGGCAAGGAGTACACTGGCCACAGGATTCATCCATATAAAATTCGGAAATGCGGTAAAGCGCATCGACCATACAGGTTGTTTCATCCATAACAATCACAGCACCAGATCCCAGGCCTGAACCTGCTTTCTGAATACTGTCGTAGTCCATATCAAGTTCCATCATTACATCTCCTGGCAATACCTTCATCGAGGTTCCACCAGGAATTACCGCTTTAATTTTTCGGTTCTGGGTAACTCCACCGGCCAGCTCAAGCAGGGTTTTAAAAGGAGTTCCCAAAGGGATTTCAAAATTTCCAGGACGATTAACATGACCGCTAACGCTAAAGCATTTGGTACCGCCATTATTTGGTTTACCAAGCTTTAAAAACCATTCGCCGCCTTTCTCCAGGATTACTGGTACAGACGCAAAGGTTTCTGTGTTATTAATTGTTGTTGGCTTTCCATATAAGCCGTAGTTCGCTGGAAATGGCGGCTTGAAGCGAGGCATGCCCTTCTTACCTTCAAGTGAGTTTAATAATGCCGTTTCCTCACCACAGATATAGGCTCCTGCCCCCAGGTGATTATAAAGGTCAAAATCCACACCGCTATTCAATATATTTTTACCGAGTAAACCAGCCTCATAGGCTTCATGCAAGGCATGGTCAGTACGTTCAAATGGCAGCCAGAACTCGCCTCGAATGTAGTTATAACCAACCGTTGCACCCATGACATAACCAGCAATAGCCATGCCTTCAATGAGCTGATGTGGATTTCTGCTAAGAATTTCACGGTCTTTGCAGGTACCTGGCTCGCCTTCATCTGAATTGCACACGACGTACTTTTGCACCGGGGCATTGCGGTTCATGAAACTCCATTTGAGTCCTGTAGGAAATCCTGCGCCGCCTCTTCCACGTAAAGCCGATGTTTTTAATTCTTCAATGATCTGCTGAGGAGGTATTTTTTCAGCCAGAATTCTTCGCCATACACTATAGCCGCCAATGCTTTCATAAGCCTTCAGCGTCCAAGGTTTATCTAAATGAAATGTACGGTAACAGACTAGATTTTGCTCAACCATGACAACTACCTCTATCTTTCATTGGTATTGTTCCAAAATTTGATCAATTTTTTCAGTAGTCAGGTCTTCGTGATAATTTTTTCCAATTTGCATCATCGGTGCATTCACACAAGCCCCAAGGCATTCAACTGAACGTAAAGTAAAGCGTTTATCCTCTGTCGTAGATCCCAGTTTAATCCCTAATCTGGATTCCAGGTAATCTACTACTTCAGCGGAACCACGCAATTTGCATGAGATATTGGTGCATACATTAATGAGATGTTTCCCTAATGGCTTATGCTCATACATGGAATAAAAGGTTGCCACCTCATAGACTGCAATCGCTGGCATATCGAGATATTCAGCCACTGCATCCATTAGCTCAGGCGTTAGGAATTGATGTTCTTCCTGAACAATCCGCAAGGCACTCATCACAGCTGATTGTTTTTGGTCAGCAGGATACTTTTTTATCCAATGGTCAATTTCATCAATTCGTTTTGATGTAACCAGTTGACATAACAACTTACCTGAATTTTCAGACATACTAACTAGCCTTAACTATATTTCAAAGAGTAACACCTCTTCAGTGAAGATAGTGTAAACTCAAGATTGCTATCGATCAATTTCGCCAAAAACGATATCCTGGCTTGCCAAAATGGCAACGCCGTCTGCAAGCATGTGTCCTCTGACCATTTCATCATAGCTGGCCAAATGAGCAAAACCTGGCGCTCTGATTTTTAGTCGATAGGGTTTATTTGCTCCATCGGAAACCAGATAGATGCCAAACTCTCCCTTGGGCGCTTCTACAGCGGAGTAGACTTCGCCTGCCGGCAGGCAAAAGCCCTCTGTGAATAGTTTAAAATGGTGGATTAATGCTTCCATGTCATGTTTCATCACTGCCCTACGTGGCGGAGTCACCTTATAATCATGGACACGAACAGGACCAGGGTTTGCTTTTAACCATTCAATACACTGTCTGACAATTCGATTGGACTGACGAAGTTCTTCAACTCTTACCAGATATCGATCATAACAGTCACCTGTTCTTCCAACGGGAATGTCAAACTCCATCTTGTCATATGCAGCATAAGGCTGTTTCTTTCTTAAATCCCAGGCAACACCGGAAGCACGCAGCATAGGCCCGGTAAAGCCCCATTGCAACGCCTGCTCAGCACTAAATCGTCCTATATCGACTGTGCGCTGCTTCCAGATGCGATTATTGGTAAGAAGGGTTTCATATTCATCAACGCATTTAGGGAAGCGCTCCGTAAAACTCCATAGAAAATCCAGGAGACTGCCTTCTCTATTGCTGTTCATCTTTTCTACTTCTCGCTCGTTGTGCCAGCGTGAAGGCTTGTATTTAGGCATGCTTTCTGGCAAGTCTCTCGCTACGCCGCCTGGACGATAGTATTTGGCATGCATGCGGGCGCCGGAAACAGCTTCATAGCAGTCAAACAAGTCTTCGCGTTCACGGAAGCAATAAAGGAAAACAGTCATTGCTCCAATATCAAGAGCCACTGCACCCAGCCACAATAAATGGTTCAGTATGCGAGTTACCTCATCAAACATTGTACGGATATATTGTGCGCGAATGGGTACTTCAATACCGAGCAGCTTTTCAATGGCCATAACATAGGCATGTTCATTGCACATCATGGAAACATAGTCCAGACGATCCATATAACCTATGTTTTGCAGGTAAGGCTTGGTCTCGGCTAGCTTTTCAGTTGCTCTATGCAACAATCCTATATGCGGATCGGCTCTGACAATTGTTTCCCCCTCCAGTTCCATTACCAGACGCAGCACACCGTGCGCTGCAGGATGTTGGGGACCAAAATTCAGAGTATAGTTCTTTAGCTCAATCATGATGGCTCATCCCCGGAGTGTCAATGTATCGATTATCATCGCGTATTACTTTAGGTATGATAACTCGTGGTTCAACATCCACGGGCTCATAAATAACCTTTTCCAAATGCGCATCATAGCGCATTTCAACGTGACCACTCACCGGAAAGTCTTTTCTGAAGGGATGGCCAATGAAACCATAGTCGGTAAGAATTCGTCGTAAATCGGGATGATTTTCAAACAGAATACCGTATAAATCATAGGTTTCTCTTTCGAACCAGTTGGCGGACTTCCATAGATCATGTACTGAAGGGATTATCAAGTGACTTTCTTCCAGGAATACCTTCACTCGAAGCCGCTGATTATGAATTGTAGACAGAAGATGATAGACAACTGCAAAACGTGGCTTTTCCCAAACACCAATCCGCTCTTCCTGTGGCTCAACTGCTCTGGAGAAACCTTTCTCAGTGGCTGCCTCAGTTTCCCAGTCAAAACGTCCATAATCGAGATAGTCAACACCGCAAACATCAATTAGCTCATCAAATGCAAATTCTTCATAATTGCGTAGTTGAGTAAGCGCTTTGCGAATGTGGGCTGCCTGGCATTCTATCGTTACTTCATCGTAGGCAAGAGTAACAGACTCTGTCATACCTTTCAGTTCATTTTCAATGAGTTCAACCAAGCGGGTTAATTTTGTCATTTTGCTATCTACCTGCCCTTAAGCTTCAATGATTGTTTTATGTCTTATCTTATTCTGCAGCTGGATAATCCCATAGAGAAGCGCTTCTGCAGTTGGAGGGCAGCCAGGAACATAGATATCTACTGGAACTATACGGTCACAACCGCGGACAACAGAATAGGAATAATGATAATAGCCTCCACCATTGGCACAGGATCCCATTGAGATCACCCAGCGCGGCTCAGGCATCTGATCGTAGACCTTGCGCAATGCAGGGGCCATTTTGTTACATAAAGTACCCGCAACAATCATTACATCCGATTGACGAGGGCTTGGTCTGAAAATGATACCGAAGCGGTCCAGATCGTAACGGGCAGCTCCCACATGCATCATTTCTACGGCACAACAGGCCAGTCCAAAGGTCATTGGCCACATTGAACCGCTTCGCGCCCAACCTAACAATTTATCGACACTGGTTGTAATGAAACCACTTTTTTGCAATTCTGCAGCAGCCATATATAAGCCTCTGAAAAGTATGGAAATAAGAAACAAAACGTTCTGTTCTATATTGAACGAATATTGTTATTATTCCTAACCAAGATTCAAGATTTGTATGCCCTGCGGGAATACTATTCCCATTCTAGCGCCCCACGTTTCCACTCATAAATAAATCCAATGACCAGAAGTCCCAGAAAAATTGCCATTGAGAGAAAACCAAACCAGCCTATCTTGCGTAACACTAAAGCCCAGGGGAAGAAAAACGCGGTTTCCAAATCAAAGATAATAAATAGTATAGCAACTAGATAAAATCTTACATCAAAAGGGATATGAGAGCTTTCAAAGGCATCAAAGCCACACTCATAGGGGGAGTTCTTAGCTGAATCTGGATTGCTTTTTGATAACAGCGAACCCGCAGTTATCATTGCGATACCTAGAATCAAGCCAATAATTATAAAAACAAATATCGGTAAATATTGTGATAGCATCATTTAAATCGCTTGGATAAATGGTGCCGAAGGCCGGACTCGAACCGGCACGGCTTACGCCACCGCCCCCTCAAGACGGCGTGTCTACCAATTCCACCACTTCGGCATTGTTAGTTTATTGTTTTTCGTTTTTACTGCTATCAACCGGCACGGGAACTTTGTTTTCCTGTACACTGGTCTGCTGAGGTATTACTTGTTGCCCTGCTTTTTGATATTGCATGGAAACAATATACGACAGAGTCAAACTGGTTATAAAAAATGTTATAGCCAGACCGCCAGTAAACCTGAACAGGAAACCGCCAGTACCTTGACTACCAAACACTGTATTCGATGCGCCAGAGCCAAATGCTGCACCTATATCGGCTCCTTTGCCATGCTGGATTAACACTAATCCGATCAGAGCAATCGCAACAAGTACATGAATCATTAAAATTAATTGATACATTTAACAATTTCCACAAACTGTTGTGCATTAAGCGATGCACCACCTGCCAAAACGCCATCCACATCAGACATGCTGAAGAGTGATGCTGCGTTCTTGTCATTAACACTTCCGCCATAGGCAATCGTTACCATTGACGCGGCATTTTTATCGTATTCTGCCACTAACTCTCTGATAAACTGATGAACTGCCTGTACCTCTTCGGGTAAAGGTGGTACACCTGTTCCTATAGCCCAAACTGGCTCATATGCAATTACGCAATTTTCAAAACAATGTTCTTTGTCGGCGACTGCTCGTATTTGCCTGGCAACTACTTGCTCTGTAAGACCATCTTCTCGTTCGCTTAAGGTCTCGCCCACACAAAGAATCGGTATCATACCATGATCTTTTACATGGTGGAATTTTTCTGCAACAAATTTTTCACTTTCCGAAAAAAATCTTCGTCGCTCCGAATGCCCTACCATTGCATATCGGCAGTTGTACTCTTTTACCATAGCAGCTGAAACTTCACCCGTATAGGCCCCAGAGTCCTTTGGATACACATTCTGGGCTCCCAAATGAACCGGGCTGGATTTTAGAATCTCGCTTACCAGGGGTAAATGCAGCATTGATGGCATCAATACGCAATCAACTGTCAAATCTTTTGGCAACCCATGCAAAATAGCGTGAAGAAGAGATCTGATTTGATCAATTTGACCATTCATCTTCCAATTGCCAGCTACTATTTTTTTTCGCATGCGAACCTCGAATCTAATTTTGCGACTATACCTTAGACAAAGCACTTAATCAAAACATTTCATCTATATTTTCTTTATTCTCTCGTGATCAGTTTAATTTCGTCGCAGCTATTCAAATCCTTCCTGCTATTTTTTCAAAAGTACTGGCTATTATTGCCAATTTTCATTAAATTTGTTCTAATTCTTCTCATCTTACGTACTTTGTTCAGGGAGGACAGGTTATGAAGACTCGAATTATTGATCTTGCCCGGCGGCTTTCCATGCTGGAGCATCCGATTAATGTTCTGGAACTAGGAAAACTGCTTCACTCCTGCCAGGATTTATTTTCAAAACCATTGGCAATTGATTCTGAGATAGAAGTCCAATGGCAGATAATCACAAACATTTATAAAATCTATCTTAAAGTCAACGAGCTTAAGACAAGGGAGTTAAATGGTCAGCTGCTGGCTCAGCAAGTCAAAGAATTATATCACCAAAAATTATCATTGGAGCCCAGGTTAAACTCTCTGCTCAAAGATGAAGCAGACGTTCGCAAGAGAATTGATTCCCACTCCCCTGAGCTTCTGAAAGCCTGTGAAGGCTCTACCTCGTCTGCTTTGCCCCGGGCAAACGATGGCGACGAACCGATTATCCGCCAGTTTTTTATTTCAACACGGGACGAATATCAGCGCCTTTTACTTCAAAATCATCAGGTTATTGTTGGTGATAAGCTTCTCCTTAGGGACGAGGCAATTCAAAAGCTTAATGCACTTAATGTTATTTTCACAACTTCCACCACGATTAAACATGCATCGCTTTTTGCCGCTAATTCTTTAAGTGAGTCCAAACGCTTGCATGCTATTCTTCAACAGTTATCATCAAGCAAAACGCAACTTATTGACACCGTTTCAAAAAATGACCTTGTTGCTGAGATTCAGGATTTGCAAAAGAGGATTCTGTTTTTGGAAGATGCCGTAACTGCCATTGGCAGGCAGATAAATGAAAGCAAGCTTGTTAATATCAGGGAACTTGATGATCTTTATTCTGCAACCTCAAATATAGAAGATTTACTAAAAGATAGACAAAACAGAGTTTCTTATCTTAATTCCTATTGGCCCGGCGCTTTGGCTTTTTATTTGGCCAATCCTGAGGACCATAATGAGGAGCTGACTCGCGAACAGAGCGAGCTTGAGTACCTTGAACTTCTTCATGATAAGGACAATGCAGCTTACCAATTGGCGCAACTGAGTGAAATACTGGATGATACCAAAAAGCTTTTATCAGATAATTCGCGCGAGTGGGTTGATAACCCTAAGCATCACCTCTCATCTGATGCAATCAATCTAATCATTAATGCAATCCAGGGTTTTATTCCCGGCTTCATTGCCAGAGAACCTGTTTCAAGCGTGTCACTATTAATTGAGTTAGACAAAATTCTTCCGGAATTAGAGCGAGCCTGCAGTAGACATTCCCAAATTATTGCTTTGCTTCCCCAGTTTATAGAGGCAAAAAAAGAACTCAGCAGTCTGGAAGCTAGCCATGTATTTAGTGGCCTTCCTGAAGATTTTGTTCCACCGGCACGCGAATTGGCAGTCTTGAAAGAAGAGTCGGCAGGACGGCAGAATGAACTCATTCGATTAGCGCAGTTATCAAGTAAATGCCAGAATTTACTTGCGGAGTTTGGTCTTCTCAGGCAGATTAGTCAACAGATAGAAGGAATCAGGACAGTTCAAACCAGTACTTTAGAAAAATTAGCGCAGCTTGAAAATGAACTGTTAAGGCTTGATCAACATCCGATTGATCCTCAAAAACTGGATACACATATTGCCAGCTTATCGCTTGAGCTAAAATTGTTACAAACTACGATAAAGCCTCATGAACTCAGTACAAAACCACAGGAAACTCTTGAGGCTGCATTGACGAATGCACGCATGCGACGTGCGAGTACAATGGATTTACACTTGGGTAAACTGCAATACTGGAACAGCAAAATTATCGTCAAACTTCAACAACTGCCTGCTGATTTGAATAGTTGGTATGTTAAGCTGTTCATGTGTTTGCAGCAGCAGCATGTTAATGAAGCGACCAAACGGCAAATGTATCAGTTACTGAAAGACATTCTTTTTGAGATGAACGAACCGTCTCCATCAGCTCCTTACAGTTTACTTTATAAATATAAATCCTTATGTGAGAATCCCAGCGAACAGTGGTCTGTTCTACTTAGTTTCAAACCTCCTGTTGAACCAAACCTGCAGGAAAAAGGGAAATTTCATCCCATTTTGCAATCACAACTGGATAGTTTATTAAATAGAAAATATTCTCGTGAAGCCAAACTCTGTGCTGATCTGGCGCACCAGCTGCAAAAACAGCCCGCTCAAAATGCTAACACTAGTATACAGTTGATCAGAAATTACCTTTCGGATCCACGTTATCAAAGTCTTTATGAGCACCGTGGATTCTGGATCCTTTCACAATGGGCTGCAAAAGTAAGCACTGCTTTATGGAATTGCTTCGCCGAAAATAAATCTTCTTTTTATCAAAGTGTTTTTTATAAATCCACCTCCACAGTGCATTCCTTGCAGGAAGATTTTGAATTGGCTAACACTCTGGCAAGACAGTAACGTCCTTTATATGCCTTGGGTACTGCGGTAAAGCCGCAGTACTTAAGCAATGGTAAATCCGAGGTATAGAGAGGAGATCAGTGCAGACCCTGTTCGATAGTGACGATATTATCTCGGAGTTGTTCTGCCTGTACAAGAACTTCATCCTGATCCAATCCCTCTACCATCACCCGCAGTAATGGTTCAGTACCAGAGGGGCGCAATAAAACGCGGCCGTCATTGCCTAGCTTATCAGACAATGCACGCACAGATGCCTGGACTCTCTGATCTTCAAGTAATTCCGTTGCGTGTTCTGTCTTGATATTGATTAGGGTCTGGGGTAGCAGGGTTATCCCCTCGGTAAGTTCTGAGAGAGATTTGCCCTGCTTAACCATACAGGCAAGAACTTGCAGAGCAGCAATTATGCCGTCACCAGTCGTAGTTTTATCCAGACAAACGATATGACCGGAAGATTCTCCACCAATTCGCCAATCTTTCTCTTTTAAGGTTTCCAAAACATAACGATCCCCGACTTTGGTCCTTAAAAATGGGATGTTCAGATTCGAGATAGCTTTTTCTAATCCGTAGTTACTCATTAAAGTTCCGACTACGCCACCATGAAGAATACCCCGTTGAAATCTGTCTTTGGTAATAATGTATAATACCTGATCGCCGTTGATGATATTTCCCATAGAATCAATGAGGATGAGACGATCGCCATCTCCATCCAGAGCAATACCTATATCCGCACCTGATTTCAGAACCTGTTGTCGTAACATTTCAGGAGAGGTGGAGCCACAATTCTGATTAATATTAAATCCATCAGGATTATCGGCGATAGCAGTCACCTGAGCACCGAGTTCAGTGAACACATTCGGTGCTACATGATATGTCGCACCGTTTGCACAATCAACGACAATTTTTAAACCAGACAGCCTGGTTAAGGAAGGAATGGTCGATTTGCAAAACTCAATATAACGTCCAGGCGCATCACTAATTCGTTTTGCTTTCCCAAGTTTTACTGAGCTGACAGTTGTAAGCGGCTTTTCCAATTCTCTTTCTATCGCCAACTCCATCGCATCCGGTAATTTACTTCCATCAGCTGCGAAAAATTTAATCCCGTTATCTTCAAATAGATTATGTGAGGCACTGATAACAATTCCGGCATTCGCACGTAAAGTCTGGGTCAAATAAGCTACAGCAGGAGTAGGCATCGGCCCCACCAGGCTAATGTCCACACCAGCAGCAGCCAGCCCGGCTTCCAATGCGGATTCCAGCATATAACCGGAAATTCTGGTATCTTTACCAATCAATACATGTTTTCGATGGCCATTCGCCAAAACACGCCCTACGGCCCAACCAAGCTTTAACATAAATTCTGGATTTACATTTGATAAACCAACCTGCCCACGGATACCGTCCGTTCCAAAATATTTTCGTTGATCCATCTTTAAGTCCTCAATTTGTTAGTATCGCCACAGGATTCATGGATAGCCTGCATCATAGTTATTACCTGTTTTGTTTCTGCTACATCGTGTGTCCTGATAATGCCTAAACCCTGTTCTATAGCGACTGCAGATAAAACCAGGCTTCCAATTAGTCGTTCATCGACATTCTTATTTAAAACTTTGCCAATAGTAGTTTTTCGGGATACACCTAAAAGTACAGGTCGCTGGTGTATCCGAAAACGGCTTAATTGTTTAGTTATCTGTAAATTATGTTCTACTTTTTTACCAAAACCGAAACCCGGATCGACAATCATTCGTTCTGGTTTTATTCCTGCTGACATGCAGGCTTGTATACGTTTTGCCAGAAATTCATTAATTTCATCGACTACATCCTGATTGTAATGTGGATTGACTTGCATCGTCATGGGTGTGCCTTGCATATGCATCAGACAAACCGGAGTATCTGTTGATGCTACAAGCGCCAGGGCTGTTTCATCCTGCAGGGCATTAATGTCATTAATCAAGCCCGCGCCTGCACGTATGGCCTCTTTCATAACCCCAGTTTTTGTAGTATCGATAGAAATACAGATATCGCTCTCGTTGCGAAGTGCTTCGATAAGCGGTATCACACGACTCAACTCCTCCTGTTCGCTTATAGCTGTCGCACCGGGTCTGACAGATTCACCACCAATATCAATAATGTCTGCCCCGTCATCTATTAGCTGAAGTGCATGCGAAAGTGCTTTAGGCAAATCATTATATTGACCGCCGTCTGAAAAGGAATCAGGTGTCACATTCACAATACCCATCACCAGTGCCTGAAAAACAGGATCAACGGAGGCGGGATGATTTTCACACCAGAATTTGAATTGCTGATTGTTCAATTTAGTCCTGAATATTTGAATGCCTGGAGAATAAACCAAGTAGGCTTCCAATAGCCACTACCATTGGAAGCTGTGTTACGCTAATGTCCCTCAGCTGGATGATCAACCTGTTTGCCATTGATTTTTTGATCCAGAGAGGACGACGCATTGGGATCCGGTTTTTGACCAGTCCAATCCTCAGGAGGAGACGGCTCATGACCAGCCATAATTTCTGCAATCTGGTTGGCATCGATTGTTTCAAATTTAATTAAAGCATCTGCCATCAAATGCAGTTTATCGAGATTAGCAGTGAGGATTTCTTTAGCTCGCTGATAATTTCTATCAATAATCTGGCGAACTTCGTCATCGATCTGATGAGCGGTGTTATCAGACATTTCCTTGCGTTGTGACATACTCCGCCCAAGGAACACTTCACCTTCCTCTTCGCCAAAGGTGAGCGGGCCTAAAGCAGAAAGCCCCCAGCTGGTGACCATCTTACGGCTGATTTCCGTGGCACGCATAATGTCGTTTGAAGCACCAGTTGTTACACTGTCAGCCCCAAAAATAAGCTCTTCCGCGATTCTTCCGCCAAATAAACTGGATAACTGACTCTCAAGGCGTCGCTTACTATGGCTATAGCGATCTTGTTCTGGAAGGAACATAGTCACTCCCAATGCTCTTCCGCGCGGAATAATGGTTACCTTATAAACAGGATCATGCTCAGGAACCAGCAGACCGACGATAGCATGCCCTGCTTCATGATAAGCGGTGAGCTTCTTCTCGTTCTCATCCATTACCATTGAACGGCGCTCAGCACCCATCATAATTTTGTCTTTGGCTTTATCGAGCTCCAGTATGCCTACTTTGCGTTTATTGGAGCGTGCGGCGAACAAAGCAGCCTCATTAACCAGATTTGCCAGATCAGCGCCAGAAAAACCAGGAGTTCCCCGAGCGATAGGTAAAATATCTACCGTTTTTTCAATCGGCACTTTTTGCAGATGAACTTTCAAAATTTGCTCGCGCCCACGAATATCGGGTAAAGGAACCACAACCTGGCGATCAAATCGACCAGGTCTTAGCAGAGCAGGATCCAGAACGTCAGGCCTATTGGTCGCAGAAACAATAATAACACCTTCATTTCCTTCAAAGCCGTCCATCTCAACCAACAGCTGGTTTAATGTCTGTTCGCGCTCGTCATGGCCGCCGCCAAGGCCGGCGCCACGATGCCGTCCGACAGCATCAATTTCATCTATAAAAATAATACAGGGGGCATGCTTTTTGGCTTGCTCAAACATATCTCTAACCCGGGAAGCCCCTACCCCGACAAACATTTCGACAAAATCAGAACCCGAAATAGTGAAAAATGGAACTTTTGCTTCACCCGCCACCGCTTTGGCCAGCAGGGTTTTACCAGTTCCAGGAGGGCCCACCAGCAGCACACCGCGGGGAATACGTCCACCCAGATTCTGGAATTTGCTTGGATCACGTAAGAAATCAACCAGTTCTTTCACTTCTTCCTTAGCTTCGTCGACACCGGCGACATCAGCAAAAGTCACTTTAACCTGATCTTCACCGAGCAGGCGTGCGCGTGAACGGCCAAAAGACATGGCCCCGCGGCCTCCGCCTCCTTGCATCTGACGCATGAAAAATATCCATACACCTATTAAAAGCAGCATGGGGAACCAGTTAATGAAAATATGCAGCAGGAAGCTTTCCTGTTGTTTCTCCTGACCGCTAATATCTACTTTATTTTTCAGTAACTGACCCAGTAAAGCATTATCCGTCATGGGCATATACGTAACGAAGCGGCGGTTATTTTTGGTAACCCCTTTAATAATCTTGTTATCTTCAATCGTAACCGCATTGACTGCGCCCTGGTCAATTTCTGTTAGAAATTGGCTGTAAGAGATTTTCTCAGCCGCAGCATGTCGAGGACCAAAATTACTGAATACAGAGACCAGCACAATGGCAATAACAAGCCACAAAAATAAATTTTTTACCATGTCGTTCAAAGCATTTACCTCTATTAAGGGCGTATCTTTAGTTCCAGTTAAGACAGCGGCAAAACCTCTGTCGTCCTGCCTGATATGTAAGAACTATTCTACGACGTCAGAACGATTAACTTACTATAAATTATAGTCCTTAGCCAGCAAATAGGTCTCACGAGATCGTGATCGCGAAGCCGCTGGTTTTCGGATTGCTACTTTTCCAAATTTTTGTCTTATTTGCTTTACCAGTTCATCAAAGCCTTCTCCATGAAACACTTTCATAAGCATAGCGCCCTTTGGCTTGAGCATTTTATCAGCAAAATCGAATGCCAGTTCAGCCAGATACATGGCCTTGGGAATATCAATCGCATAGCTTCCACTCATATTTGGGGCCATATCGGATAAAAGCAAGTCCACACTGCGCTCCGGGATTAAAGCGAGTAATTGCTGCAGAACCTCATCTTCTCGAAAATCGCCTTGAATAAAGGTTACGTCGGCCAGGTGGTCCATTGGTAATATGTCCAGCGCAATAATATTGCCTTTTCCGTTTAGTTTCTGGCTAATATATTGTGTCCAGCCACCGGGGGCAGCTCCAAGATCGACCACGGTCATTCCAGACCGCAATAAATGCTCTCGCTCGTCAACTTCTTTCAATTTATATACAGCACGGCTACGATAACCCTCTGCTTGCGCTTTTTTGACATAGAAATCGTCAAAATGCTCTTGTAACCAACGCTTACTACTTTTGGAACGAGGCATAAACTTATTTTTTAAACATAGAATGCTTCATGATACTCAAAATTCCTATTTTTTCCCAGTGAAACGTGCAATAATCTGAAGTTTTTTTAATCAGGATCCACAATGGACACCGCATTCAGGCAATCTTTAAAAGCAAAAGCACATCATTTGAAGCCGGTTATTCAAATCGGGGCAAAAGGCTTAACTCAGGCAGTTATGGATGAAACAAATGTTGCCTTGCAGGCGCATGAATTAATCAAAGTCAAAATCTATGGCGTTGAAAAAGAAGATCGCCAGCCAATGTTCGCTGAAATTTGCGAAACGCTCCATGCTGAACTGGTCCAGCTGATTGGAAATATTGCGATAATTTACCGGCCAAGAGAAGACTGAAACCATCCCCGCTCCTTTCCCTTCGAAATAATCAACAGCCTCTGGCGAGGCTGCATGGTCAGCTCAATTTAACTTAAAAATCTCTTCACAGAATTAATATTCCAGAAAATCGATCAGGTTTACTCATGATTATCTTGCAAATGAGAATGATTATCATTTATATTTATTCTAATAGTTAACTTGCAGAGACAGTTATGGCCCTCGCTTACGGTGATTATCACGGCTTAACGCATCAATTACGCTTTCTTCTGTTTGAAATGGGGATTGCCTGCTCACACCAGCAGGTAGAAACGGCCATTTCCAGAGCGCAAAGTGTATGCCTTCAGCAACTGCGTCAAATGGCTGTGTCAGAAAATCTGGCTTCAGACATTCTGAGTCATGAAGCGCATGATTTTGTAGTACAGCTTAAAGAAAGTCAGCTACAGAAAAACCCTCAGAGTTATTTCTTCCAGTGGCCCAAGCTGCTTGCTGAGGTGGATCATTTTATCGCTAACAAGGCAATGATGCTTCTTTATGAACAACGCTGGCATAAGGAGTTGAGTTGTGAAATGGGAGGGAGCTCCAGTTTCTGGTCCTGGCTTTTGAAAACCGGTAATGCGCAACACTTATTATTGTTTCTTGGACAATGGGCCGCGCCCTATGACTTGTTAGAACCTGAGCAATTTATTCCTGACGCATTTAAACGCCGTGAGGTATTGCAGTATGCGCCGCAATTCAATTCCCGGATAAGTCTGCACTGGTGTGCTTTACATCGCAGCCAAACCATTACAATGGAGAAAGAGGCTTCTCTCACTTATCAAAGAGAAATACAGACCTGCTTCCCTGATGAATATAAACGCTGGCAAGATAAATTATTCGTGATGCAACGGAACGCGTCAGATTACCTGCCTGTTCCTGTCCATCCCTGGCAATGGCGAAATCTGATTCAATCCAGGTTTAGCCATTTAATCGATCAGAATGATTTATTACTTATTCCCCATCATCAGCAGGTAAAACCACTAATGTCTCTTTCCTGCATGGCCCCTGTGAAACGAGATACGGCCGAATTGCAGTTACCTTTGTCAGACCACCCGGCCTCCTCTTATTCAAATGATAGGGCTTTACAGGCAGTGCTTGCTCAGGTGAATCAATTTGAGGAAGGAGTATTTGTCACAGACTGTATGTCTGAAGAAGAATTATTTCGAAAAGAGCTTCATCTACTCAAGCCAATGCTATTTCAATCTCCCCTGGATTTCTTAAAAACACATCAAATGGCCGTTCCATTTTATGCTTTGCTTAATCGCTGCCCGGGAAGCGGTTCAAAGTTAATCAGTGAAATAGTGGCTGGCAGTTCACTCTCGCCCATCGCTTTTTTTGAACAGTATAGTGAGAAGTTCCTCACGACTTTCATCAGATTATTGGTTGAACAGGGAACCATTCTGCTATTTGCGTCCGCAGACCTTCTGCTCATCCTTGATAACCATATCCCCAAGGGAATTATTTTTAAAAGAGTTCAGCATCAAACAATAGCCGAGACCCCGGAGGGTTCAGAGTTGATACAGCAGTTTATCAGCACCATTTTTTTAAATCATTTGCAGGTATTGATCAAAGCCTTTTCTCATGATTATCAGCTTAATCCTGCAGTTTTCTGGAAAATTATCAAAAAGAAGCTGCTCGAAATCCTGCCGGGAACCACCGAGGCCTTTCCCGGATTAAAGCTTAGGGTTCATACCCATTTGTTCTCTGTTAACTGGCTTATAAAGAAACGCCTGAGTTTAAACTTATTACCAGCTCCAGTGAATGAATGTATTTATTACAGTGTTCCGAATCCCCTGCTTGACTAAACTGTCTCAGCAGGTGACAGCAGCTATGGTATTGTATACACTTGTCAGAGAGCCTGGTCTCCCAAATTATACAGGAGCATTTTGAAATAGCGTGTCACATCCGATTCTGAGACATATACCCAACGTGCTAACCATCGGTCGCCTGGTGTTAATTCTGCCTTTTTTATGGCATCTATACGTCGGTGAATTCGTGGAGGCTTTTTATATTTTTATGCTAGCCGGTCTTACTGACGGGCTGGACGGCTGGCTTGCGCGTCATTATAACTGGTCAACGCCATTAGGTTCGTTTATTGATCCACTGGCCGATAAATTACTGGTTGCCTCCAGTTTTATCTCACTGGCTTTATTGGAAAGTCTGCCCTGGTGGCTGGTTATTCTGGTTTTTTTAAGAGATTTGACTATTTCCTTCGGTGTATTAGCCTGGTATCTGCTCATAAGTAAGCCGATTAATTTTGAACCCACACGGCTTAGCAAATTCAATACCGGCCTGCAATTGCTGCTGGTCACTCTTTGCCTGTTTCAACTGGCCTTTTTTGAATTTTCACCCTATGTTCTTTTCAGTTTGATTCTGCTTACCGCCGTTACTACAGCGGCAACATATATTGATTATGTGTGGACCTGGGGACGGAAAGCCCTGTCAATTAGCCAAACCAGTCAATGAGCCGTCAGTTAGTATTTGAAATTCAACAGAACTATGATGCCAAGCTCTCGGAGTTTTTCTGGGGCACTAATCGCTTGCTGGAACTTCAAATTCAAACTCTTTTTACAAATAAAACCGAGCCCTATCTGTTTATCTGGGGAGAACCCGGAAGCGGGAAATCCCATCTGCTGCAAGCCTGCTGCCAAATGGCCAGCAGCCGGAATCTTAGCGCCGCCTATCTTCCATTAAGCCTCTTAAAAGCCTGGGGGCCAGGCTGTCTTGAGGGAATGGAACAACAGCAGTTAATTGCAATTGATGATATAAATGAAATTGCCAATGACAGTATCTGGGAAGAAGCTATATTCCATTTATTTAATAAAATTCGCGACAATGAGTCTTGTCTTCTCATTTCAAGTCAAGCGTCTCCCGCTGCTTCAGCTATCAGCCTGCCCGATCTGCGCTCCCGTCTGGCCTGGGGAGTAGCTTATCATTTGGAAGAGCTGAATGATGATTTGAAAATAAAGATTTTACAACAGGGCGCTGAGAAAAAAGGGTTCCAGCTTAAAGACAGTGTAGCCTTGTTTTTAATTAAACGATGTACAAGAAATTTACATGATTTGCTGAATATCCTTGACCAGCTGGATATCGCCTCACTTGCAGCCCAACGAAAAATCACCATTCCTTTCGTAAAAGAAACGCTGGGAATTTGAAATAGTTTTCTCCCTGTAAACATTCTTTAGTTGACTTTTTGCAATTCTTCTTATAAGTCTATAAGTAACTGATTTCAGAGAAAAATAATGATTGAATCTATAATATCCAGAACAGATATTATTTTGCTTCCAAGTGAAAAAGATAAGCTGGCAGGGCTTATCAAATTGCTTGAAAATTTTACCGCCCGCCATTATCAGCTTTCAAGCCCGGAGCAATTCAGGAATGAGGTCTTAGGCGTTGAGAAGCCGGGGGCACTTGCTCTTTATTACGATCAATTTAATCACCTGACCGGATTCACACGCGTATGCCGTCAGGTGATTTACCCTAAAAGTAAGCCGGTTATTGCTTACTGGGGAGGCACTTACTACAATCAGCGTGTCAATCCAGGATTTGTAGCAGCCAAATTTGGCCTCGCTCATGCAATGAAAGATAAATTAGCCCATCCGGAAGAGGAATTTATTTATTTTGCACATACAAACACACCATCCCGATATCAATTCTTAAATAGCTTCAACCACAATATCTATCCCAAACCCGATACACGCACCCCGGACTATGTGTTGGAAAGAGCGGATTGTCTCATTAATGACAACAACTGGATTCCTCATTCAGAACATTCAATGGTCATTAAAAACCATGTGGCCTTAACCAATGGCATTGACCCTCATTTTGATGACAGGAATCCTTTTCATAACTATTATGTGTCTATTAATCCCAACTATCATTTGGGTAATTCCTTATTGGTTTATCTTCCTTTGAATCTGGCAACCATTGGAATGGGTATAAAGCAGGTAGTATCTACGCCTTCCCTGTTATAGAAATATTATATGCATTGAAGTTCCTGGCTTACGGGGGCCTCAAGCTTGAGTATGGAAGATGCCTGCGGCTCCTGATTGCTGAAAAAACTGCTGTTTGAAAGTGTGCGCGTAATACGATTGATGCGGATTGGCATCCTGGCATCGCTGTTGAGTAAGGGCTCTGCTCTTTTTTCCAGCGTCAATAACTTTTTCATAAGCCGGCCCTCCAGCTTTTCAAGCTGTGCTTTTTGCTGGCTTACAGCCTCCTCATCGCAGAGCAAATTAATCACCTCTTCATCGAGCCCCAGTTGCCTGCCCACCAGCTCTTCTATTTCGGGTTTCGTTGAATACCAATAGCAAACTAATGCGCATGCTCCCACAAGGATACTCGTCAACAGAACAGGCCAGAAAGTGGGACTGACTGAGGCAAGTACCCAGCCTGCAATAAACATGGAAACCGTTTGGCCGGCACAGAATGCACCACTGAACACTGTAATAGCCTGAAGGCTAACCGCGAGTAGTTTTAGTGCTTTGCTGGCAGTGCTCGACCGCCTGGCTCGTAGAATGGCTCTTGCTTCATCCAATTCCGCGAATTTTAATTGCAACACCTGTGAAAGCGTCAGATAGTCCTGTAACACGCAGAGATTTTCGGTTTCATCATAGATTTCAGCAAGTTTTGCCTGAATCGCATGAATTAATTTCACTTGTTTTGCATACACATTCGTCAGCTGAGGAACCTGTTGCATTTTGATCCCGAACTCTTTCGCCAGAGCGCTTAAATCGAGCCCATAAAATAATAAAATGGATATGGCGGAGAAAACCAGGCTGGCCACGAATACGGCTGCAGTAGGGATTGAGAATAAACCCAGGACATTACTGATTCCGTCAAAGCCTTCGCAAATAAAATAAAGCGTTCCGCTAACGAAAAGTAAAATAAATTTAAACTTTGCCCATTTACTTTTTTTTTCCTTCTCCCTGACTTCAGTATGCAGGATCTGGTAAATGTCCTTCAATAGCGCAGCCTGCACTTGCTCAAGAATAAGCTGCTGCTTTTTTTCCGCCACAGGATTGCTTTTTAACCAGGGAAGAAGCAGGGATAATGGTAGTTTTTCTTCAGCAAATTCCTGGGGGAAATAATTCACCCCCTGGTTTACCTCATTCATTTGCTGAATGTAACGGCGTGTTTTATCACTTAATTTAACCAGATTTACCATTGCTTCCTTCCGATAATGGTTCAGCCTGGAATAGCCTTCCACTCAACTGTCATCCCCGTGAAGACGGGGATCCATCTCTGAGCTCGCTATAATGCCAACTGAGGAATGGATTCCCGCCTTCGCGGGAATGACAAATTCCTTTAACAAAATTCCTTAACTTAATGACAGTGAGCCTTCCACTGGGGTGAAATGCTTACGCAGTTAACAACTTTACTGGTTAACTGAAAATACTGAACTGACTCCCTGTGCTTTAAGGGCAGGATCATACATGGCTTCAGCCAAAACAGGTGGTACTGTAAACTGTCCAATATTGACTGCCTTAATCCGGTAGCTAATTTCTTTAACCTCAGCCCCGAGACTGCCAAAAAAGATAACCCGATCTTCACGAATATCAGCATACTCCATATTATCTGTTTTTACTGAGTCACGAACCACTTCAAATCCACCCGGCAACAAGTCGACAATGGCGATATTATTAATGTAACGATTATCGAGTGTCCGTAATTGAATATGAACTTCAACTTCCGAACCCAGGGCGACAGCGCTTATCGTATTGCCCTCATCATCACGGTATTCTCTCAATACCTCCATTCCCTGTGTCAGAGGTTTATCAACCTTGTTTCTATCAAAACCTGCCTGGATCAGTTGATAGAAGTAACTTATTTTATTGGGATTGTCGATAGTAACAGAGGTTGTCTTATCATTAATATCAACCTTTTGATACGCTTTATCCATGGGCTCCAAAGAAGTTTGCTGACCACCGATGACCGCCATGATGGATAATCCCTGGGTTTGTGCCGGAGGCAGGCTTTGAGCATAGGCATTTAAAGCCAGACTGGTATAGCCCGAAAGTACAGTATTTATTTCATTCGCATTAATTGATTCAACCAAAGGCATAATTAAGCGATCTCCGACTGATGACAATAACTGCGGGAAATGGCGGGCAACCAGATACAGGTACTGTGCGTCGGCAATACTGCTGTCATAGAAAGCACCCATATCGTTTGACTGATTATTCACTTTGAATTGTTTGATTAAGCGCTCAGCCTCGCTGAAGTTTTTCAGTAATTGATACGTCGAGGCGAGATAGGCACCGGTAATATCCTGCTGCCAATTATTATTTTTGTCCTGCTCCAGACTCAACTGAAGGTTAGTCAGATAATTGGTAGTGATAATCTCATTTCTGGTTAATACATAAATGGCATAGGCCTGTATGCGCCCCTGATAGAGATCAGTATATTTTCGCTCAGCCAGCTCTTTTAAGTAGTTAATACCATAATAAATAATGTCGTTAGAAACATTATATCCCTGCTCGCGGGCCTCGGTTAGAAAATGCATGGCATACACTGAGGCAAAATCATTATTGCTATTGTCACCGAGCCCAGGCCAATAGCTGAATCCGCCATTGGTCATTTGACGTTGGCCCAAGGTTTGAATAGTCTCAACAATTCGTTGTTTAGCCTGTTGACTGTCATTATCAAATTGCGGCTGATTACCCATCGCCAGAAGAGGCCAGGCCTTACTGGTGATTTGTTCTGTACAGCCATAAGGATAATTTTCCAGATAGCGCTGCAAACCTGCAACCAAAATAAGTGGACTGTTCGATACAGCAGCCTGTACCTGGCGATACTCTGGATAAAGCGCTCGGTCGAGCGGCAGGCGCATCGACTTTGATGTCTCCCGTCCGCTTTTTACTGTCGTCATATAACTACTGGCAGGACGAACACTTAAACTGGCATTCATCTTACTCAATTTATCACCGAGGCTGGCGGTAAAGCTCAAATCCGCATTACCGAGTTCGGCTTTGGCTTTCACATGGAAACGCAGCGTTTTTTCCTTTCCTTCATCAATCTCAATCGTTTCCTTGTCATTGCCTATAATTTCCAATGCAAAAGAAGCTGACATCTGTACATTAACTTTCGCAGCAGCTCCCGAATTTTTCACATTATTGGCAACACTGGCCGTCACATCAAACTCATCTCCCGGGGCTACAAAATTGGGAACATTCGGGTTAATGATAAAATTACCTTTCACCTTAATCTGCTTTTCAGCAGACCCCAAATCATTGTCGCCAACGGCTACAGCCATGATGCGCAAGCTGCCATTAAAATAATCTGGAACCTCGTAAGTCACTTGCCGTGCGGTGGTGTCAGTTGGCAAAAGACCAGACCAGAAAACCACTGGTAAATCCGTTTTACGTTTGAAAGGATTTAAATGACTGGCCAATAGTTCTTCCCCGTCGTCGCCCCCTACCGCAGACAATTCGCGTTCGCGAATATATTTTGGCAGAATCTGGTCGACAGTCTGCTGGGTGAATACCTGCAGTGCATATTTCTGGAAGAAGAATGCCAGAGGATCAGGCGTCACATAACGGCTAACCTGCAGAATACCTTCATCAACAGCAAAGACAATGATCTTTCCGGGTTTATCGCTTTGATATTCAATGTTTAAAGGCATCCCCGGCTTTGCTTCTTCCTCCGCTTTCAACGCAATATGAATTGCGCGGTTATCATGATTTACACTAAAAGGCATCACGCTGTAGCTTAAAGGACTGATAAATATTTCAGGAGAATCCCAATTGCGCACAAAAGCCACATTTACATAGCCATTGCCCTGGAAATCCGCCGGAATCCGAATTTTCTGAATCGAGCTGGTGCTGTCTGTTTTAAACCATTGGCTGGCATAGACCTTATCCCGTTCAATAGTAATTAAGCCAGAACCCGTGTAGGGCGCTGTAATCTGCAGCTCGATATCTTCACCGACATTATATTCTTCTTTATTCAACTTGACCGACAATTCCGCATTTTTAGCCAGAGGAAGCTGACTATTACCCACTACACTGTATTTCAATTGGCTTAATTCAGTATTGTTTTTGTCGAGCACCTTGATTGCAAAATCACCGATTTGCTGGGTGGGCAAATCGTAAGCACTGCCTTGCTCGTCCACTTTAAACGGCTTGGTTTCAAGTACTGTTGACTGAATAATAGACTGGTACTGATAGCTGCCATTGGGATTTTTTACCAGTGTGACTACCGGTCGCAAGGAAATCCACTGGAGTTTCAGCTCATCAATCGCCAGCTGCTTTAACTGCGAGTCCACCGCAATAAAATTAACACTGCGTTTATCATTCTGTTTAATGTATGAGAGATCCCCATCCGGTTTATAACCAATGAAATAGCTCAGAGGACTCACCAGCACCGAACTTTGAGTATTTACACTACGGCCGCCCTGTGCCTCGAATCCTTCCGCAAAAAAGGTGAGCTGGTAGGTGGCTTTATCAAAGCGATTCAGATTAAGAGCCAGCTCGGCTTCACCTTTATCATTAGTCCGGGTTTCCGGTAAATCCTCGGTAAACACCTTTGCCGGTTTCGATGGATCAAGCAAGGGGTCAATAAAGATATACTCAGGGTATTTCGTGAATTGCACACGCTGAGGCGATAGCAGTATTCGGGCACTGATTTTGCGATCCGCTGCCGGCGCGCCATAGAGATTCCACAGGCTAACCTGAGCAGTTAAATTATCCGGAGAAACCCAGCCTTCTGTTGGTTTCTGCGAGAAAGTAGAGGTGATTCGCATCCGATCCGGTTGAAACTCAGCTACTCGAATGCTGGTGCTGCCTAACAGGCTTTGTGGATTATTGTCTTTAATAACATATAAGTTTACCTGATATTGTCCGGTTGGAGACGTTGCCGTAGTCGGAAAATCCAGTGTCAGATAACCGGTGTTATCAAGCGTTAGTTTTTTATCTAAAACCGTAGTACCGCGCGGATCGGTTATAAGTACTTCCAATGGCAGGCCGGCTGGTTGTGAAAAGGCGTAAGCCTGTTTGATAATCATGCCAAAATGAGCCTCATCACCAGGCCGATAAATTCCGCGGTCCGAAAACAGATAAGCACTTAAACTGTGCAGATCCTGATTATTTACGTAGAGGCCACCCACATCAAAGCGCGAGAAATTGAGCTGACGGCTGGCATTATTATAAGGAATAAACGACACATCACTGCCAAGGCTTGCCAGATAAACGGTAGGTTCGCGTTCATCCACATAATCACTTAGAACAGGAAAACTGGCTTGCCCCTGCTCATTGGTCATGCGGGTCAGCAAAGGCAGACCATTTTTTCCAAGAATGGAAACACTCGCATTGGCAACTGGAGCGCCTTGTGCAATCGATTGAACAAATACCTCATGACTGCCGTCATTATTATCTTTTGCCAATAATCCAAGATCAGTCATCAATACGAGACGGCTGGTTTTAACATCAAGGGGCTGTTTCTGCTGAACATCCCAACCGGTCGCCTGCAATAGAAACAAGCCCTGGGGTCCGCCTGTATTGGCTTGTGCGGACAAATACTTCCCAAGGTCGAGCGCGGTGTAATTTTGCTTAGTCAGATCGGAGGTATCAAACTGCTGAATCTCTGAAAAGATTTCACTGATATTTTGCTGATTAAAACTTTGATTAATAAAATAGGGATTATTAAAATCGCCCTGTGTCTGAGTGACCAGCTGATTCACATTGTCAGGCAAGACTCTGGCAATTTCAAATTTAACCGCTGGCACGCCGCGGACCGCGACCGAAAGCATTTTCTCGCCCGCTAAGGCCAGTAAAGCCCCTTTATGGAGAAAACTAATTTCCTTCGGGAGCTCAGGGACTTTAATAATGGCAGTATAGTCCGTCGATAAATCAAAATCGCCAAAACCTTTCAGGCCTTTATCAAGTTTTAAGTAGAGATATTGCGGGGTATTGCTGCTAAAGCGATAGCTGTGCAAGCTCGAATAATTCCTGTCCGCTGGTAAAGCCTGTAATGAAAGAGGTTTGGATAGTGCAAGAATAGCCGCGTTTACTTCCCCGGGATTTTGCCAGTCATAGTCAGACTTTTCAGGTTCAGAAGCAGTTGCCGGGTAGTTTTTTGGTAATAAATACACATGAAGCGCCTTATTGATAGCGGCCTCAGTCACTCCCAGGCTGGTTTCCACATTTAAAATCTGCTCGGGTCTGTCTCTTTCATTACGAATAATGGATGCGTCTGCAAAACTTACCTTAAAATAATTGCTGGCATCGGGAATCAACAGGTTCTTGCTGATACTTTCTCCCGTTTTGCCAGAGCCGCTTTCTGCCTCAACACCCTTGGGGATAACCAAGTCCACATAACGAGACACCTTGGGCAGTGACAATGGTTCCGAACGGAGGTAGGCAATTCGTTTGTACTTGTCATAGCTCACTGTAAATTTGAAATGTTTTGCATCAAGATCTAATTGATTATTCTTAATTTTTTGCAAAATGAGTGTGGTTTTCTCTTCAAAACTGTTGCTGTCCACTGGAAAATTGAAATTGACAGTGGCGACAATCTGCCTGTTTTTGGCATCAAGAGGATCCTGATAAAAACCAAGTTCAGCAATTTTTGCCTCGAAAGGTTTGGTGGAAAACTGATAGCGCAGCTTTTCCATTTGGACATTGGGGGCAAAAACCTCTTTATTGAAACGAACTTCATAGGTTTGCCCTGCAGGCCAATCTTTTTCAGGGGTGAATATCAAACGGCTGTCGTTATCCCATGCCCATTCACCCGGCATGTCTGGAACCAATTCAATTCCTTCGGTCACTTCTTTACCAATAAGTTTCAGCGGTGCCACCGATTGAGATACCAGTTCATCTCTCTGAATACCAAAATTAATGATCAAATCATTGGGAACTAAATCCTCTTCCAAAGGCGTGATATCAGGCGAGGTAATTACCGCCGTGACCAATTCTGGCTGAGGTAAATTTTTATACCAGATATAGCCATAGATGCTGCTGGCTGCCAGCAGAAGAACAACGAGTGTGCTTCCCCAGAAAAGGCCCGGTCTGGAAATTGCCTGCTGCCTGACACCTTTTATCCAGGGTGGGCTGCTCCAATGGATTCGACCGAATAACAGGGAAAAAAACGCACCGATAGCTAGGAATGGTTTCAAAATAGATTTTTTGTTCATGGGATGTGACCAGGGTATGGAGGGGTTGAACTTTCAGTCTTTTTTCTAAAACTCATTCCAGCTGAGTCTGGAAAAAAGCCTGTTTATTTTTCGCATAGAAGCCAAAATCAAAAAATTAGTCTCAATAGAAATATTACTGGCTATTTCATTCAAATTGATTTAAATTTGCTCTACATTGCATCTATGCGCTGCGCGGCTTTAGTTTATCACTAGTTTTCTAATTATGAAATATCGTTTAAGCATAATTTTCCTGGTCATTTGTGCCGCAGTTTCGCTGGGCTATTACTGCTTACCCAAACCGCCTTTACTGCAGGGGCTCCCTTTCTCCACAGCCGTCTGGGATAGCAATGGACGTCTTCTTCGTCTTAGCTTAAGCCGTGATGAAAAATATCGTCTTTATGTACCCCTTTCAAAAATTTCACCGCAATTGATTGAAGCGACTCTTCTGCAGGAAGATCAGTATTTCTATAAACACCCAGGTCTTAATCCGGTTTCAATGCTGAAAGCAGTCTGGGAAACCTATGTTGTGCAATCGCGGCGTCAGGGCGCGTCAACGATTACCATGCAATTGGCGAGAATCCGTTTTAATATTAATTCGAAAAAGTGGCCGGGAAAGCTTCAGCAAATCTTTCGCGCCATTCAATTGGAAAGGCATTATAGTAAACAGCAAATATTGGAAGCTTATTTAAACCTGGCCCCCTATGGCGGCAACATCGAGGGGGTTGGAGCAGCCAGTCAGATTTATTTTAATGAGTCGGCCATGCAGTTGAGCTTGCCGCAGGCCCTGACTTTAAGTGTTATTCCGCAAAATCCTGGCAAACGCACACCACATAATCAACAACTCAAAACAATTCGCAATAAACTCTTTGCCCGCTGGCTGCAAATTCACCCCCAGGATCGACGCTATCAGAATGCAATGACACTTCCGCTGGCGATGAAAACAATTCGCGATCTCCCTTTTGCCGCGCCTCATTTTGTGAATAGCCTGTTAAGTACACACAGAAATCAGCAGGAAATTCATACGACTCTGAATCTGAAACTACAGTCTCTGACTGAACGCATCACCCGGCGCTATTTGCTGCGAAAAAAAGGGGTGGGCGCATTTAATGCGGCCGTCTTGTTGATTGATACCCGCGACATGAGTGTTAAAACTGCAATGGGGTCGGCTAATTTCTATGACGCGGCAATAGGCGGGCAGATTAACGGAATGGATATCAAACGCTCGCCGGGTTCAACACTTAAACCGTTTATTTATGCGCTGGCTCTTGATCAGGGTTTAATTCATCCCTATACCGTACTAAAGGATGTGCCGCATAGTTTCGGTGCCTATAATCCTGAGAATTTTGATAATGACTTCATGGGACCTATCCGGGCAAAGGAAGCACTCATTTTAAGCCGAAATATTCCGGCAATTTATCTGGCCAGCCAGCTGGCAAAGCCTGGATTATTTGGTCTTCTTGAACAGGCGCAAGTCAGCCAGCTGAAATCAGAATCCTACTATGGGCTTGCCCTAACCCTGGGTGGGGCAGAGGTCACAATGAAAGAGCTGGCCACGCTCTATGCCATGCTGGCAAATGAGGGATTATGGCGACCTTTGCGCATGCTTAAGGAGGATCCTTCAGTTACCGGTAAACGTTTATTAAGCCGGGAAGCGAGTTTTCTTATACTGGAAATGCTGAAAGACACACCTCATAGCGATCTGTTGTTTAAATCACGCAACCTGCCCATCGCCTGGAAAACCGGAACCTCATCAGGTTATCGTGATGCCTGGACGGTTGGGAATTTTGGTCCTTATGTGTTGATCGTCTGGATAGGCAATTTCAATAACAAGGGGAACCCGGCTTTCGTCGGGAAGAATATCGCAGCGCCCTTATTCTTCGAGCTGGTGGAGGCCATCCAGCATGAAAATGGGCCGCTAAAGCCAATTGACAAACACCCGGAGCGAATGAATTTAACACGTATTCCAGTTTGTAAAGCTTCCGGTTTATTGCCCACCCGCTACTGCAAAGATACTGAAATGAGCTGGTTTATCCCCGGAAAATCCCCCATTAAAACTGATAATATCTATCGCGAAGTAGCAATCAATCGATTGACGGGTCTTCGCACCTGCCATTTCGATGAAAACACCCGCTTTGAAATTTACGAATTCTGGCCCTCCGATCTTGCCCGGATTTTCAAACAAGCAGGTATACAGCGTCGCATTCCCCCCGCCTATGAAGCCGACTGTAATCTGTCAGCAGGGAAATCACTGGCTTTGCAAATATCCTCCCCTCAATCTGAGCTGAATTATATTGTCAAAGCCAATGCAGATCAGCCGAGCATTATTCCTCTTTCAGCTGTTACTGATGCGGATGTGCGCAATCTCTATTGGTTTATCAATGATAATTACCTGGGCAAAACCGCCAATGATCAACCCTTGTTATGGGCAGCCAGGCCCGGAAAATTTGTGGTTCGGGTAATTGATGATCACGGGTATTCGGACGCCAGAGATATTACAGTGCGTGTCAGCAGTTAAATCCCCGCTGTATTCAGCATTTTTCTTTAATCTTGCTTATACTTGGATAAGACAACAGGCATTCTCTTCTATGCCAGGCCTTAACTCTTCATAAATTAATCAGTTGGGGAGTGAATAGTGGATAGCATTCTCATCGGTATAGCGGGGGCATCCGGCTCCGGTAAAACCACGGTTGCCGCAGAACTTCAGCGATATCTGGGTTCAGAGCATTGCACTATTATTTCCTCTGACAATTACTACAAAGGCCTGGGAAACATACCCTTGGAACAATTTCTGGAAGTGAATTTTGATCATCCTGACAGTATTGAATTTGAATTATTGGCTCAACACTTACAACAACTAAAACGGGAACAAGCAGTCGATATTCCATTATATGATTTTTCAACCTCCACGCGTAAAAAAGAAACCAGGAGGATAACCCCCAAATCCGTCATTATTGTTGAAGGCATTTTAATTTTTTACCCTGACTATATTGCGGATTTATTAAACCTGAAAATATTCGTTAAAACCAGAGCCGATGTCTGTCTACTCAGACGGATTGCACGAGACACGAAGGAGCGAGGCCTAACAACAGAGCAAGTTATTGCCCAGTATACGCGCTATGTGAAGCCAATGTATGAACAATATGTTAAACCTTATAGAAAAAGGGCTGATTTAATTATTGAAAATAGTGTAAAAACGCCTCTATCGGGAGAAACGCTGCATTTTGATTGGGCAGTCATCAATCAATTGTTGAATTCGAGCCTGATTCACAAGGATGCTGAGTTCGTGGCTGCCCACTAAGTTATCTTGCTCATAAAAGAATAACCATTTCGTAAAAATTATCATTTTCCGCTGGATATTGTATAATTTAATAAACCTTTACTTGTAGATAAATTATGAATGGACGCTTATTAATTTTGCTGACTGCCTTTCTTTTCCCCTTTTCGGTGACCCATGCCGCGGATGATTTTATTGAGAATGTAACGACAACTATCAAACAATGTTATACCAAGCAAAGCAATAAAGAAGATGGCATCGAATTGGCTCAATGTATAAGTGGACAATTAGAAACGATGCCAAACCCTGAGAACTACATCGTTAATCTTGAAGGTAAAGATCCTCACCACATGACGCTTTATCTTTATAATCCGAAAGGCTTTCGTATTGTTTGTGCAGTTACTGCCAATCAAACCCTGGAAATTAATAATTGCCAAACATACCAGGCCAAGCCGCTTGATTCGGAGCAACAGTTGTCAATTGATCCCAATGAATTACCAAATGCCCCCTGAAATTAAGCTTCAATAGACGGCAAATTCAGCAGTCACGTCAACTTGAAAAAACCAGATTAATCCCTACTTATTTCTTACACAGATCAATTACAGTAAGGAGAGAGTTATGAATGGTTTAAAACGTGATTATTTTCCCATCAGTAAAGATATCAATAGCCTGCTGGAGCATTTCTTTAAAGGTCAGACCGATGCTTCCTTTGTGGATACCGGCACCTGGGCTCCAGCAGTGGACATCAAGGAAGAAAAAGATCGCTTCCTGGTCGTCGCGGATATTCCAGGTGTCAAATCCGAAGATATTCATATTTCCCTTGAAAATAATTTATTGACGATTCAAGGAGAGCGGTATTTTGAAAAAACAGAGGGTAAAGAAGGTTACTCGAGAATAGAACGTTCGCAAGGACAGTTTTATCGCCGATTTAGCTTGCCTCAATCTGCTGATGAATCGAACATCAGCGCCAAATGCAAACATGGCGTGCTCGAAGTAATCATTCCCAAGCGAACCACGCCTAAGGAAAAACGTATCGAGGTAAGAGTAGAGGACTAAGCAGAACCGATATGCGCCGTTAAAATACGGCGCATAAAGCTGATTCCAGGTAGAAACGCAAGTATCAGCGTCCGATAAGTTCATTAAAGCATTGCGCTGCCGGTGAAGCCTTTGCCTTCCAGGAACTCGTTCCAGCCCACAGAGACATATACTCGGCATTCTCAAGCTGTTTCGCATAATTTCGCAATTGGCTGGTCAGCTTGTTTTGCGCAGGATAGGGAAGCGTGTAAGCATTTTGCATCTTATTCATGAAGCGGTTATCTACCCCCCGGGCCAACTTGCCAGAAAATGCGCGGGTCAGGCTGGTCTTATCGGCGAACTGATTCAACACGGCTTGCTTATAGGCATGTGACGTGCCCGATTCGTGAACGGTTAAAAACAGACTACCCACCTGAACAGCATGGGCGCCATTCCTGAGGTGCTTCTCGACATCAGCATGACTGGCTATGCCCCCGGCGACTAAACAAGGCAGTTTAAGTCCTGAGTCCAGACAGGTCTCTAACAAGGAGTCAATTGGAATCAGATTATCTTCTTCTTTTCCAATAAAACTCCCCCGATGTCCGCCTGCCTCAAGTCCTTGCAGGCAGACTGCGTCAACCCCTGTTTCAGCCAGGACTTTTGCCTCTGGCAGACTGGTCGCAGTTCCATAAACAAAGATATTATTCGCTTTTAAAAGTCTTAGCTGCGCTTCCTTTAAAACCCCAAAGGTAAAGCTAAACACAGGAACTTTTTCTTCCACTACCACTTGCAGCTGTCTGTCAAAATCAGGGGAAAAAGGAGGCGAAACTGCTGAGATGGGATACCCCAGATCGTTCGCAGCCCGGTTAATATCGCGAACCGCTTCAAGCATCTCCTTATCAGTGTATATTATCTTTTCCGGAATAAACAAATTAACCGCAAAAGGTTTCGCGGTTAAACGTTTTGTGGCCTGGATATGCTTTTTAAGCGCCTCTGGCTCAAGATATCCAGCACCTATGGAACCAAGCCCGCCGCAATTAGAAATAGCGGCTACCAACTCTGGTGTGGTGATTCCACCCGCCATCGGTGCCTGAATTACAGGAAAAATACTACCAGCCTGTTTGGATAACAAAAGAGGCTTCATGCCAGATACTCCCTTTATCTCATTTATTTCTTCCGAAACAACAAGGCGATATCAATTGAATCAAATGAAAAATGGCTATTGCAGAAATCGCAGCTGATATTAATCTGGCCCTGCTCGGCTAACAGTTTATTGGCCTCTTCTTCGCCAAGAACTACGATCACCTGTTTCATTTTTTCCTGACTGCAGCGGCATTTAAATTGAGTCTCTTTTTCATCAAATAAACGCAGTTCGGTCTCATGATAGAGCCTGTAAAGCAATGTCTGGTTATCCAGAGTTAAAAGTTCATTCTCACTTACTGTCTGCCCTAGATGAACAGCATATTCCCAGAACTGCTCGCGTTGCAGGCTATCTTGACCTGGCATCAGCTGTAGCAGCATGCCCGCTGCCCGTTCTTCATTCACTGCCAGCCACACCCGTGTGGCAACCTGCTCTGACTGGGCAAAGTAATGGGTCAGATTTTCACTCATGGAAGTAGCAAGAATGGGAACTACGCTTTGATAGGCCTGAGTGTTATGATACTGATTGATAGTGAGCACCATTTGGCCTTTCAAAAAAGCCTCGGCATAATCCGCTATTTCAAGATTTTCCTGAAACTTGGCAAATCCTCTTAAATTAAGTTGATGATCGCATTGTACCAATAACAGAGGCAGACGTTTATCACCCTGGAACTGCAGGCTTAAATCACCCTCAAATTTAATACTGCCTGATAGCAGTAAACAGGATACTAATGCCTCACCCAACAAATATTTAACCATTTCCGGATAAGCATGTTGGTTCATAATGGTCCGATAGGTTTCATGGAGATGAGCAATTTGCCCTCGAATACTGGCATGCTCAAATATAAAACTCTGCAAACTATCCAATTTTTTTCTCACTCATTAATTATTCATATTTCGCGAAAAAAACGCTTTTTTTCCGCTCAGGCATTAAATGTTGTTAATTCTAACACATTTATGATTGTTTGCTCAGGCTTGTCAGGTGATAATTCCTCTTTTGAGTTTCGGATTGTGGTATGTTAAATCCTCAGCAAATGGCTGCTGTGCGCTATATAGACGGACCATTACTTGTATTGGCTGGCGCAGGTAGCGGCAAGACCCGGGTTATTACGCAAAAGATTGCCTACTTAATTGAAGAATGCGGCTATCAGGCCCGCTCTGTCTTTGCAGTGACATTCACTAACAAGGCAGCCAATGAGATGCGCTCCCGGGTCAACTCGGTTTTATCTGCCCAGCACCGACGGGGTCTTAAGGTGGCCACCTTCCATACCCTGGGCCTGACCATGATTAAAAAGCATGTAAAGCTTTGCGGTTTAAAATCAGGCTTCTCTATTCTCGACAGCGAGGATTGTCTGCAATTATTTCGTAATTTTCTGCCCCCGGGTAAAAGTAATGACCGAGAGTATCTGGCACAAATACAACAGCAGATTTCGCGCTGGAAAAATGAGTTGCTAAAGCCAGAGCACCTGAGCAGTAAAACGCCAGACACCCCCATTTTTCTTGAGGCACTTCCCATTTACGAACGCTATCAAATTTCATTGCGGGCCTATAACGCCGTCGATTTTGATGATTTGATTTTACTGGCTGTTAACCTCTTGCTTGAACATGAAGAAGTAAAAGATTACTGGCAAAATCGTGTTCGTCATTTACTGATTGACGAATACCAGGACTCCAATCTCAGCCAATATCTGCTGGTCAAACTGCTTACTGGTCTTCGCGCACAATTTACGGTAGTCGGCGATGATGATCAGTCTATCTATGCCTGGCGAGGTGCACGGCCTGAAAATCTTGCTCAGTTACAACGTGACTATCCGCAACTTAAAATTATTAAACTGGAACAAAATTATCGTTCTACGGGCAGAATTCTGCATGTCGCCAATACTCTGATTGCCAATAATTCCCACTTATTCGACAAAACCCTGTGGAGCGAACTGGGTTATGGGGAGATGCTGCGCGTGCTTTGCTGTAAGGATGAGCAAGATGAGGCTGAACAGGTTATTGCTGATTTGATAAGCCATAAATTACGTCATGGTAAACAGTATGGCGATTACGCCATATTGTATCGTGGAAACCATCAGTCACGTGTTTTTGAAAAATTACTCCGCCATCATGGCATCGCCTATCGCATAAGCGGCGGCCAATCCTGGTTCGCGCGAAGCGAAGTGAAGGACATTTTCGCCTATTTGAAATTACTCTGTAATCCCCAGGATGATGCTGCATTTCTTCGTGTCATCAATACTCCTAAAAGAGGAATTGGGGAATCAAGCCTGGACCACCTTGGGAATTATGCCCAAAACCGTGGTGAAAGCCTGTTTTATTGTTCGGACCATTTGGCTCTGTCTGAACTGCTGGCGGACAAACCGCGCCAGGCTTTGCAACAGTTTAAGCAATGGATGCTGGGAATTAACAAACGTCTCGAAAGCCAGGCGGTCGCGGAAACGCTCCGGGAGATGGTTGAGGAATCCGGTTATGAAGCTTATATTTATGAACAATGTGATACGCCTGCGAAGGCGCAGAAGCGAATGGAAAATATCTGGGAGTTGCTGGATTGGATAGACCGGTTACTAAATAAAGATCCCGAAAAAAATCTGGTAGATATCATTAATAAATTAATCCTTATCGATATCCTCGAGCAGGGTGATGAACAAGACAAGGAAGCAGTTCAGTTAATGACTTTGCATGCATCAAAAGGTCTTGAATTTCCCTTTGTCTATCTGGTCGGCATGGAGGAGGATTTATTACCTCACCGGGTGAGTATTGACGAAGATCAGATCGAAGAAGAGCGCCGCCTGGCTTATGTTGGAATTACCAGAGCCCAGCGCGAGCTCTGCCTTAGTCTCGCCAAACAAAGACGGCGCGGCGGCGAAGTACAGGATTGCCAGCCCAGCCGCTTTCTTGAGGAATTACCTGTCGACAGCATTGAATGGTTTGGCAAATCAGGTGAAAAAAATGAAGAGCGAGCCAAGGCAGTTGCCAAATCACATTTGACGGCCTTGAAAAACATGTTGACGAATTAAGCCTGCTAAAACCTTGTACTGGACCGACCGGACAATTGTTCATTTAAGGGCTTCCATAGCCAAAAAAAAACCGGTATAATCGACAGACTAATACACTATTAGCGCAGAACAAATGCTATTTGGAAACTTCTCCACATACATCATTTCTTTCATTATTATCGGCTGAAAAGCCGACTATCTACCTACGCCTTAAAATTTTATCTAATTCCTGAAAACCTCCGAAAGTGAGCGAGAAGATGAGCTTTTTTAAATTACGGCCTTTTTTAATGTGGCTTTTTCCTTTAGCATTTTTTACTTATCAATTCATCCTTCGCCTATGGCCGGGCTTGATGATGCAACCCATCATGACCCGTTTTTCCATAGATGCCAGTGAATTTGGAGTTCTTGCTGCCCTCTATTACTATGGCTATGCCGGCATGCAAATACCTGTGGCGATGATGCTGGAGAAATGGAGTGCCCGCTATGTGATTTCCGGATTCGCCATACTTTGTGGCTTCGCAACGCTGCTGTTTAGTTTTACCTCGAACTGGTATCTGGCCTGCTTAAGCCGCTTCCTGATTGGAGCAGGCTCCGCGGTAGGTTTTCTGGGTGTTTCCAAGATCATTTCAGAATGGTTCCCTGCGTCTCAATATTCCAGAATGATTAGTTTCTCCTTTACACTAGGATTAACAGGAGCCATCTATGGAGGTAAGCCAGTTAACCAGTTAATTGAATCCCAGGGCTGGCAACCGGTGGCTTTAGGCTTGTCATTATTCGCAATCGTTTTAGGCTGCGGCATCTTTTTACTTCTGCGCTCAAACACTGCAGCAGGCATCAGCAAAACGTCAGGCTGTTTTAATCGCCGTCAATTCAAATCCTTACTGAAATCACCTCTCATCTGGTTTCTGGCATTAGCCAACTTCATGATGGTTGGAGCACTTGAGGGATTCGCGGATGTGTGGGGCGTTTCTTATTTGATGAGCGCCTATCATTTTGAGAAGAGTCAGGCGGCCCAGCTCATGTCGTTTATTTTCATCGGCATGCTGGTCGGCGGCCCACTGCTGGCCTTGCTTGCGCGTAAAGCAGGAAATTTTTCCATCATCGCTTTCTGCGGAGTGGGCATGGCCACGGCTTTGTTCTGGATCCTTAATTCGACCTCTTTGACTCATTTTGAATTGAAACTTTTACTCTTCGTGGTCGGTGTTCTTTGCTGTTACCAGGTGATTATTTTTTCAGCCGGAGCAGATCTGGTCAAGCCGGAGTTACTGGGTGTTAGTGTCGCATTTTTAAATTGCATTAATATGCTGGGGGGATCTTTTTTCCATACTATCATTGGTCAGTTGATGGAAAAAGAGTCCGTTATCCAAGCGGGAGAGACCGTGTATAACCTGTCAACTTTTCAAACCTCTCTGAGTGTAATCCCGCTTTGTGCCTTGCTTGGTGTAATTTTAGTCGTTGTATTGGCTTATAAAACATCCCGGGCAGATCAATTGAAAACCGCCGCTGGAATATAGTCTTAAGAAGCAAAGAGAGGTTAAATCAACCCTCTCCCTAACCCTCTCCCAGAGGGAGAGGGGATTCTAAGTCCTCTCGCCCCTCTGGGGAGAGAGCTTGAGAGAGGGGTCTAACTCAAGGCTATTTCTTCAATTTGCGCTACCTCGGAAGGTATAAGTGAAAAATTGCCAATATCCAGGTCCTCTTTCATATGTTGCAGCCTGGTTGTGCCGGTGAGCGCAAGAATGCCTATGTCCAGGGCAAACCTAAAAATCATCTGTGCCGGTGTTTTATTGTACTTTTCACATAAGAGATGGAGCTTATGATTTGCAAGATATTGATAATTGGCAGTCAGCAATGAGAATCCCTGATAAACGCAGGCTTTTTCATTACAGAACTGTCGAATTTGCTTGTCCCACAATTTAACAGCGAAACAGCGATTCTGCACAAAGCGAGGTTTTATTGCAGCTCGCTGGTATAGCGCCTTCAATTGAGCAAGATTGACATTGGAAACTCCCAGCATGCGGACTTTTCCTTCGCGAAGCAGTTCCTCCATTGTAGTCCAGACCTCCCAATCCTGCTCAGTTAAGCCCTGCCCGGAATAAGGGCCATGCAGAATATAGGAGTCCAGATAATCAGTCTTTAAATGTAAGAGTGAGCTTTCAAGTGATTGCCTGACCTGATTGGCATAGGAGTCACTTTCATCATAGGGTTTTCGGTGATCCTGTCCCTCTGCATAGGTGTATTTGCTCTGTAAAAACAGGCTTTCGCGACTTTGTCCAGACTCAATCAAAAACTGACTAATTCCCAGGCCAACCCCTTCTTCATAATAGTGTCTGCGCTGATTAGCCGTATCAATACCAGTAAAACCGGCTTTCAAAGCCTGGTAACAAAGCACTTCGGTCTGCTCTTCCTTCCAGGCAGTGCCGTATAGAATCGATGGCAGTAATTTGTCCTGATTCATGATCCATTCCTTTATCAATGCTATATATTTATTATATTATGCAGAATCAATGAATAATAAGTTTTATATTTTAATCCGAATAGTATGTCCTCATCTCCTGACCTGATTATAGAAAATACCAAGCGCTGGATAGAAACTTTTATTATCCCTCTTAATCTTTGTCCTTTTGCAAAACGCGAAATGAAAAAACAAACCGTCAGATTTCAGGTCGCTGAAGTGGACACTATGGCTGAAGCTCTGCAGTGCTTACTCGATGAACTTCATATTTTGGAATCCAATCCAGCGATTGAGACCAGTTTTTTAATTTTCCCGCAGCAATTTGCGGACTTTTTTCATTATCTGGAATTGCTTGAGCGTGGCGAGTTATTAATCCAGCAAGAAGAACTTGAGGGTATTTTTCAGTTAGCAAGCTTCCATCCAGATTATTATTTTTCAGACACATCAAGCGATGATGTTACTAATTATACCAATCGCTCACCCTACCCCATGCTGCATATTTTACGAGAGGAAAGCCTGGAAGAGGCGATTGATCGTTATGGTGATACTGAATCAATTCCTGTAAATAATATCCGCTTGTTAAGAAAACTGGGCTTGGATACAGTGAAGAGGATTATTGATGGAACTGAAGTTTTTAAGAAGATGGAGTGATTCGCTGGAGAATTCCCTCCGCTAGGCTGCACTTCAATTAAGTTAAGAGTTAGTCTTTCCCGCGAAGGCGGGAATCCATTCCTCAGTCGGCATTATACCTAGATCAGAGATGGATCCCCGCCTTCGCGGGGATGACAGTTGAATATACATTTGAGCTTAACTTAGAGGGGAGGAGAATCCTTATGGCTGACTGCGATCGACCCTAAGAGATTAATGTACTCCACCCTTTTCGCGGGCTTCCTGAACCATTGACAGCATCGCTTTTTCCACAATTTCAAACGAACGTTGCATGTGATCCAGCGTTTTATGGCCATTCTCAATCAGTAATCTGATTTGTTTTTCAAACAACTCTTCAGGTTTTTTTAAATTAGCTAATTCTTCAGGCTTGATATAGTTCAAATTTTGCAAAGTTTTGACATTTAACTCTACAATTTCTTGCCAAGGAGCTTGAACCTTTTTAGCCATTTCAGTCCATTTCTCAAAATATTCTTGATTCATAACAGTCTCCTAATATGTTGCATTGCACAATAATAGATTAGATCCGTCTTATGACGATGTCAAGAGATTGGAGTAATTTTTTTTGCAGTGCACCATTTAACTGGTTTTGAATATTTTCTGCCATTGTGAAACGAACTGCTGCATTTGCTGTTGCCATACCAGATTCGTTTGCTGGGCATTGTTCAGATAGGGATTTGAATTCAATGACGCTTGCATATTTGTGAAAAATTGCTCCAGCATATTAGCAAACAGCTGATGCATGGGATGTTTCGCCAGTATAATTAGCTGCCTTAAAACCTCTGGAGAAAGAAATTGGGTGGTTCCGCTTTCCATCTCCATGAAAATCTGCAGGAGAGTGCTATTGGTAATGTCCTGATTGCTTGTAGAGTCTTCTACGCGAAAATCAATTCCCTCAATCACATACTGCTGCAATTCTTCGACAGTAATGTATTTGCTTTTTTCCATATCGTACAGACGACGATTCTTATATTTTTTTATCAGCCGGCTCATAAAGTCTCTCTTGCAAAATGGATGAAGGTTAATACATATGCAAACCGCCATTAACACTCAGGTTAGCTCCTGTGAGGTAACGGCTTCTATCATCCAGTAAAAACTCCACAACCCAGGCAACTTCTTCTGGCTCCGCTAAACGCTTGGCGGGGATGAGTTCAATAATTGATTGCAGGATATCAGGACGTATTCCTTTCATTAAGCGAGTATTCACATAGCCTGGCGAAATACTGTTAACCGTCACATTTTTCAGCATCATCTCCTGGGCGAGGCTTTTTGTAAATCCGTAAACCCCTGCTTTTGAGGCGGCATAATTGGCTTGAGAAAACTGTCCCTTCTGCGCGTTAACCGAGGAAATATTAACAATGCGCCCATAGGCTTGCTCACGCATGGAATCAACGACCTGGCGTGTCACATTAAACATTCCATCCAGGTTAACCCTTAAAACTTCGTCCCACTGCAGCTTGGTCATTTTATGAAATACGGCGTCACGAGTAATCCCGGCATTATTGATTAATGCACTTACAGGACCAAACTCATCTACAAGCGCATTGATGACATGCTGGCACTCATCGAAATCACAAACATTCATACGCCGAAAAACAATGGCTTCAAAGTCTTCTTCATTTAAAGCAGCCTGCCATAATGGCCCCTCATCGGCAGCCATAATATCCAAAGCAACAACTGTTTTATATTTTGCATTGAGTGCTTTTGCAACAGCAGTACCAATGTCACCAGTACCCCCTGTAATCAATGCCATATTCTTTTTATCCATACTTCCTCACTCTTGATAGCTGACAAAGCTAAAATTCTCAATGGATTAAAAGCAGTCATTGCTAGAAAAACCCATTATAGTGAATGGCAAAACAGCTGCCATCCATTGTTATGACATGTACTGTCCGCCATTGATATCCAGATTGGAGCCAGTAATAAATCCAGATGTTTTTGCAGCCAGGAAAGCAACTGCTTCAGCGACTTCTTCAGGAGTCCCCAGACGCCCTACCGGAATATTTGCAACAATGCTTTTCAAAACCTCTTCCTTCATAGCAGCAAGCATGGGGGTCTCGATATATCCTGGTGCAATAGTATTAACAGTAATACCTTTATTAGCCACTTCCATAGCCAGACTCTTGGTAAATCCAAATAATGCAGCCTTACTGGCAGCATAGTTACACTGGCCAAACTGCCCTTTTCGTCCATTGATTGAAGAAATGCTGATGATGCGCCCATAATTTTTTTCCAGCATACCCGGAAGCACATTACGCGTCATATTAAAGACGCTGGTGAGATTGGCATCAATTACCTGCTGCCATTGTTGAGGAGTCATTTTTTTAAAACTGGTATCGACTGTAATACCGGCATTATTAACCAGTACATCGATATGACCATAGCGCTCGGTAACCAGAGCAACTAATTTTTCGCAGTCGGCATAATTGGCGATATCACCATAAACAATATCAATATCATGGCCGGCTTCTTTTTGTTCCTGCTGCCAGCGTTTTGCTTCTTCGTGTTTGCCGCCTTTATAGTAGCAGGCGATTACGTGATAATCAGTTGCCAGACGTTGGCAAATGGCGGAGCCAATCCCACCGGTACCTCCAGTAACCAAGGCTATCATTTTGTCCATAAATGAAACTCCCTTCTGTTTTTAAACGAATACCCTTTTACTTCAAAGGAAAATCCGTTTAATGTCAATGAAAATAAGCAAGACTGTTATGCACAGGCTTGCCTAAACTCTTTTATTCCGTTATTTGATGATCCATCAATCAGGAGAACATCCTGCCATCCTGATTATTGTTCTTGCTTGATTCTGACCTCATACTCGAACAGGCTTGGGCACATAGGCCTTAATCTGTTGAGCAAACTGGTGTAAAACTTCTAAACCAGACTCCTCTGCCTGCTTGCACCATTGCTGTAAAGCTTCAACCAACTCCTTCTGGGAAGAGGCGGTTTTAAGCCAAATATTTTGCAATGACTGGCGATAAGTATAGACCAATCTTAACTTCTCGCGGCTGGCCAACAGTGTGTGCAGTTTGGACTTGGCTTTTGGAGACAGCAAACTGTCCTGGAGACGGAGTAAACGGCCGGCTCGCTGAAACATTTTCTTCTGGGATTTGTCGCCGGCAATTACTGTTTTCTTTTCTGTCTTCAGAATAGGACGGACTACATGTTTGTAATAATGTGACATGACCTGAAAGCGATTGCTGATAACTGCTTTTACCGTATCAAGGTCAACATGTAGTTTAGCAGCATCTTTGCCGAGTTTAGGCGGCAGTTTTTTAACCTTGGCCAAGCCTAGAGCGGAAAGACATCGAATGTACAACCAGCCAATATCAAATTCCCACCATTTCACAGAAAATTTGGCAGAAGAAGCGAAGGTGTGATGATTGTTGTGCAATTCCTCACCGCCGATCCAAAAACCCCAGGGAAAAATATTAGTTGCGGCATCATGGCATTCAAAATTGCGATAACCAAAGTGGTGCCCGACACCATTGATCACTCCAGCGGCGTGAAAGGGAATCCATACCATTTGAATTGCCCAGATTGTAATTCCAGGAACTCCAAATAGCAGCAAGTCAACCAGAAACATTAACAAAATGCCTTTGGATGAAAAACGGCTGTAGATGTTTCTTTCGACCCAGTCGTTGGGTGTGCCATGTGAGTATTTGGCAACCATTTCTTTATCCTGAGACGCTTCCTTGTACAACTCGGCGCCTTCCCAGAGTACTTTCTTCAATCCTAATACCTTGGGGCTATGCGGATCCCCTTCGACATCGGTCGAGGCATGATGCTTGCGATGAATAGCTACCCATTGGGCCGTAACCATCCCAGTTGTGAGCCATAACCAGAAGCGAAAAATATGACTAACGACAGGATGAAGGGTTAAAGCACGATGCGTTTGATAGCGGTGCAAGTATAAAGTAACGCCTGCGATAGTTATCTGAGTTAAGATGAGAGTAGCAACGACATACCCCCAGAATGAAAGATTTAAAAGGCCATGAACCATGAAGCTCTCCTGTAATACTTACAGTAATGAATAGAAACAGCGGATAATCTATTAAGAAAAACTGAGATAATTATCCATTTTTTATGAGTACTTATTAAGATCATAACATAATTTGCACAAATGCGCATTGCATCCTTGCAGAATGTGAACGATAATTTAAAAGCTGATTTGTAAATGTTCCGAATGAAAACTCACTCTTATAATCCGAATTCGCATGGGCTCTACTAATGAATGATAAAATTCAACAGTTATTTCAGACTTTAATTCCATTCCTGTTACTCGGAATAGCCATTTCCCTGTTAGTTGGTCTCTTTATCATGTTTTCCTATGTTCTGGTTTGGGGAATCCTGATTGGTGGAACTTTATGGATTTTTGCAACGATTAAGCGACTCATTTTCCCCTCCAAAAATGTAGCAAAGACATCGGGGCGCATTATTGAACACAAAGATCATGATTAATGCCTGAATTACCCGAAGTAGAAACCACACGACAAGGACTTCTTTCCTGTGTTAAGAATAAACTGATTCGGAATTGTATTGTCCGCTGCCAGCAATTGCGTGTGCCCGTTAATCCGCAATTTGCCGAGAGCTGTGTGGGTCAGCGAATTGATACGGTTTCCCGACGCGGTAAGTATTTACTGCTGCATTTATCTAATCAGGGATACATCCTTATTCATCTGGGCATGTCAGGCCATTTTCGTATAGTGCAGAACGGATTAGCTCCTGGAAAACATGATCATATCGACATTGAACTGGATGACGGGCAAATACTGCGCTATAACGACACCCGCCGCTTTGGATTATGCCTTTATTCTGAAATCAAGCCGGAATCACATCCATTACTGGCCCGCCTTGGCCCAGAACCTTTGTCAGAGGCATTTAGCGCAAGCTATCTGTATCAGCAAAGCCGTAATCGTAAACAGACGATTAAATCCTTTATTATGAATAATGATATTGTGGTCGGCGTTGGTAATATTTACGCCAGTGAGAGCCTGTTTATGGCTGGAATTCATCCCGCCAACGCTGCAAAAGCACTGGACGAAAAGGATTATGAGCGATTAGCGGCCGCCATCAGAAAGGTTTTAACGCAGGCACTGGCCGCAGGAGGAACCACCCTTAAAGACTTTATTTCACCTCATGGTAAACCCGGCTATTTCGCCTTTGATTTACAGGTCTATGGGCGGGAGAAACTGCCCTGCGTGATTTGCTCCCAGCCACTTCAAAGTATTCGACTCGCCGGTAGAAGTTCGGCTTATTGCCCCTCATGTCAACCCATTAAAAGCGAAGCTTAGAGGCTGATTGTTTTATACTTTCTCTATGGGCAATTCAAATAACTTGAAGTATTATCAGGATAACTTTTTTCCTTTTGAGCTTTTATGAAGATCAGCAAGCTGCGTACATTATGGATTTCCCTGGTTTCTGTGGGTTATACCGCGAATGCCTGCTCCAGAGCTATTTTTAAGAGTTGGCGGGGAACTATTACTCGCCCCTGGGTTGATCAGGTCATTCGTAACTGGTCTGATAAACTGCTTAAATTGATTGGTGTCCAATGTAAAATCATCAATCCAGGTAATGTGGCGCCCGTGGCAGGCCAGCCTACTATTCTTATGTGTAATCATACCAGCCTTTATGATATCCCTTTAGGCTTCAAAGCCTTTCCCAATCATTCAATTCGGATGTTGGCCAAGAGAGAATTATCCAGAATCCCTATTATGGGTAAAGGAATGGCTGCAGCGGAATTTCCGTTTATTGATCGGCATAATCGGCATCAGGCAATAAAAGACCTGGCTGAAGCTCGGCAATTAATGGAAAGCGGGATTGTCATTTGGATTGCACCAGAGGGGACACGTTCCAAAAATGGCCGTCTTGCTGCTTTCAAAAAAGGGGCATTTATTACCGCCATTCAATCACAGGCAATGATTATCCCCATCGGGATTCGAGGAGCATATGATATTCTTCCCGCCCATACCATGCAGTTCAATATAAACCAGACGGCTGAAATCCATATTGGCGAAGCCATTGATGCTTCACAATATACTATGGAAACAAGAGATGAGCTGGTAGAGCGGGTGCACAAGGTGATGGAACAATTAGTCGGCGAGAGCAGCAGCTCCATCCCTGAACCAGCTAATGAGTTAAACCATAACCTGTCGGAATCTGAGAAATAACGGAAGCCCGGCCTATCCTTCTGGGATCAGATGCCGCAGAAATGATATTTCTTTCCCTGTCCCAGGTGATTGCCTGCATATCGCCATAGGGTTGATCCAGAGGCATCAGTTGATAACCCATCTTCTTTAATTTGTCCTGAACTTGCAGGGAAAAAGCATCCGGTTCAAACTGCAGCCAGTCCGGTAAATACTGATGATGGAAGCGCATTGCCGAAACCATGCTGATTGCCCCGCCATAATCATAGAATGCGAGAGCAGCTATAAGAACCATTGTCGGGATACGGCTCCCGCCTGGCGTTCCGACAATTGCCAAGCGCCCTGGCGTTTCCAGAAAGCTGGGCGTCATACTGGATAAAGGCCGCTTACCAGGCTCAATCACATTGAGTTCACTGCCCACCAGCCCATACACATTTTTCTGCCCAGGCTTGGACGAAAAATCGTCCATCTCATCATTCAGTAGTACACCCGTTCCTTCAGCCACCACACTCGAACCAAAGATAAAATTAACCGTTAAAGTCGCTGACACCCGATTACCCTCTTTGTCCAATATGGCAATATGCGTTGTATTTTTACCACCATGAAAAAACCGGCTTTCGGCGAGGGTGCTGCTGGGCGTTGCCTTATCAGGAGAAATAAATTCACGCAACTTTTTAGCTTCTGCGGCAGAAATGAGACGCTCTACCGGTATTTTAACAAAATCAGGATCGGCAAGCATTTGGTTACCCTGCCAGAATGACAGGCGCATCGCCTCAACGAGATAATGGATCCATTGCGCACGATCCAGCGACTCCAGAGGGAAAGCGCTTAATATATTAAGCATGGTTAATAATTCTATCCCGCCCGCAGAAGGAGGAGGTGCGGTGATAATCAGCATATTATGATACGCACCCTGCAAGGGCTCACGTTCCTTAACCTGATAATTACCGAGATCCTCCAGTGTCCAGATTCCACCCGCGGCCCTCGCTCCTGCGACCAGTTTTTCTGCCACTTCGCCCTGATAAAACCCGGCATGGCCTTTACTGGCTAACAGGCGAAGGGTTTTTGCCAGCTCCGGTTGTTTCAGGCATTCGCCTACGGAATAGGGTTGACCATCGTGTAAATAAACTCTGGCGGTTGCCGGGTATTTTCGCATTTGTTCGAGGCGATCACTCATTGTTGAGAAATTATAAAACTGCTGATCAACAGGAAAACCGTTCTCGGCCAGTTGGATTGCTGGCGCAAGACTTTCTGACAAGGGCAATTTTCCATAATGCGAAGCGATATAAGCCAGGGCGGCCGGTTCGCCGGGGATAGCCGCCGCCAGTCCCCCGTTGAGTGATAGTTCAGGAATTACCTTGCCATTTTTATCCCAGAACATGGTTTTGTGTGCCGCCAACGGCGCCACTTCGCGCCCATCGATTAATGTATTTTTTTTATCTTCTGCCCGGTGCAATAGCCAGAATCCACCGCCTCCCAGACCACTGTGATAGGGAGCGACTACCGCCAGTACAGCACTTACAGCGATAACTGCGTCAAAGGCATTGCCGCCCTTTGCCAGGACCGCAAGGCCGGCATTAGTGGCCAGGGGATGAGCTGAAGCGACAGCATAGCCACCCGGCTTCTCCTGAACTGTTTTAGCATGAGGAAAACCACATGCCAGCACAAGTAAAGAAGCAATCAGTTTCTTCATTGTCAGGCACTCATCCTCTCAGCAAAGGCCTTCACAACGCAAGGGGGCACGAATTGAGAAATCTCGCCTTTTAAGTTAGCAATTTCTCTTACTAAAGTGGATGAAATAAATAAGAGATTTTCTGATGGTGTCAAAAACAGGGTTTCAATATCCCGGCAAAGTTTTCTGTTCATACCCGCTAACTGGAACTCATATTCAAAATCATTTACTGCCCGAAGACCGCGCAAAATAATGCCTGCTTTTTGCTCCTGTACGAAATCAATCAATAAGCTATTGAAACCTACCACAGAGACACCAGGAATGTCTTTCAGAGACTCTTTCAATAACTCAATACGCACCTCCAGCGGAAAATACGGTTTTTTAGCTTCATTACCAGCCACAGCAACGATTAATTCCGGAAAAATAGTCGCTGCTCTACTGATGATATCGACATGGCCACAGGTTACAGGGTCAAAAGTACCGGGATAAACTGCTCGTTGTTTCATAATGATTGTCTTGATTGCAAGTTGTTTCAGTCTAGCGTATTGTATTTAAAAAGACTATCCATATCTTCCTGGTCATTGGACACCGCCAATTCTTCTAAGGAACATGCAATGAATGCATTTAAGTATCTGGGATTACTATCACTCGTTTGTCTTACTGCCTGCGCGCCAAAACCGCCAGCCACAGAAATAGCATCCGATCAGTTAGCCGCTGCTGAACCTCCGCCAACGAGTACACCCGTTGCGCCTTCAGAATCAGTAACAACTCTCAACGCCACTGGGCAAAAAGCCCAGAACACAAGAGCAGCAATATCAGACCAAAATGCCAAGGCGGCGAAAACGGACACCAGCGTCGCAAAAACAGCAGCGAATGGAATCTCTTCATGGGAAATTTCCGGAGCAATGGCTGCGCGAAGCAAAAATAAGGCATGGAGTGCTTCAGTTAACTGGGTTCAACGCGGCATGAGCAATTATCAAATCAGGCTTTTTGGCCCACTGGGCAGCGGAACAGTGCTCATTCAAAAACAGGGTGGTCAGGTCAGTTTTCGCGATGGCCCGAAATCAGCTACATCCAGTAATGCCGAGCAGCTATTACTGCAGCAAACTGGTGTTCGCTTACCGGTGACCAGCCTTTATTATTGGGTACGCGGTGTTCCTGCTCCCGGTAAAGTACAAACAGCAGTGAAGGATCCTTCCGGTTATTTAACGCTGCTGCGCCAGGGAGGCTATACCATTCAATATCTCGGCTATACCAAATCAGGCAATGCCTATTTGCCCAGCCAGATAAAACTTCAGGGTAATGGGGTCTTTATCAAGTTTGTGATTAAACGCTGGAGAGTCTAGCCCCCACTGCCGGATTATGTTTTTCATGTAGCAACTGTCTTGAATTAAAAATTCAAGACAGTTGCTACAATTGATTCCTTAACTCTGCTCTGCGAGAGTATTCGCTTTTTCTTCCTTGGTCTTCTATAGTTTTCTGACAACAAGAAAATTTTTTAAGGTATCATTGACATCGATGCGTTTTATCTGCAAAATACGCAGCACATTGTAGCGAAGCGCTCAATGTCTCAATGAAGGATCTTAAAGTTTATTGGGGTGTCGCCAAGTGGTAAGGCACAGGGTTTTGATCCCTGCATACCTAGGTTCGAATCCTAGCACCCCAGCCATTTTCTTGTTGATTCAAGTAAACAGACGGCAGAAGATAACCGGGAAGGATGCGTTCACCGGATCGCTAAAATAATAATTATATCTTTCTGGCTGTCTTCTGCTATGTGTTTAAGTTAACTGATTTAACTAATCGAAGGCTTGTTACACATGTCGACTATGATGCTCTTTACCGGCAATGCTAATCCAGAATTAGCTCTCAATATTGCTACACACCTGCAAATACCTATTGGCCAGGCCACAGTCGGAACTTTCAGCGATGGTGAAACTATGGTTGAAATTCTCGAAAATGTCCGAGGCAAGGATATTTTTGTTATACAATCAACCTGCGCTCCAGCAAATGATAATCTGATGGAGTTGCTAACAATGGCGGATGCCTTACGGCGCTCATCCGCTGGGCGTATCACAGCGGTAGTTCCCTATTTCGGCTATGCCAGGCAGGATAGACGAGTTCGCTCTGCCAGGGTTCCCATAACAGCCAAAGTGGTTGCGGATATGATGGCTTCCGTAGGTATCTGCCGCGTATTGACGGTTGACCTGCATGCTGATCAAATCCAGGGTTTTTTCTACATGCCAGTGGATAACGTTTATTCTACCCCCATACTTCTTGACGACATCAAACAGCAGAATTTAAGCAAACTGATGGTTGTTTCTCCCGATGTTGGGGGTGTAGTTCGTGCCAGAGCGATGGCCAAGCGGCTCAATGATGCGGAACTGTCAATTATTGATAAACGACGAAGCGGTCCTAACAAATCGGAAGTGATGCACATTATCGGTGAACCGAATGGAAAGAACTGCCTCATTATTGATGATATTGTCGATACCGCGGGAACTCTTTGTTCTGCAGCCCTTCAGCTCAAACGTAATGGCGCAATCAGTGTAAGAGCCTATATTACTCATGCTGTGCTTTCCGGTCCCGCAGTGGATAATATTGTCAATTCATCCCTCGATGAAGTTGTTGTTACTGACACTATCCCGCTGTCTGAAAAAGCCAAACAATGTCCAAAAATCCGCATCGTCAGTCTCGCCGATATGCTTGCCCAGGCAATCAAGCGCGTCAATGTTGAAGAGTCTGTCAGCTCAATGTTTGCAGACTAAGCCTTAGTTTTGATTGCGTATCAGCATCTGCCATAATGAGAAACTTATCGAGGCAGATGCTGGCGCTTATCAGCTCTTTACACATCCACTCTCATCGCTTAAACAACTTATAAAATAATTATTCACTTTAATATTAATTTAACAGATAATTCTTGAACACTCAGAGTCTGTGGGAATCAGAGCGTTTCTGGATTGACATGATTGATTATCAGTTGGAATTAAAAAAGCTAAATCAACTTATCAAAGATGCTGAAATTGGTGTACTGCCTATTACACAAACGCGGCTTGCCACTTTATATGATACTCGCTCCATGCTCTGCCTGTATCTTTACATCAACCCCTCTACTTCAATTTCTCAAATTCGTAAACTACCCCTCCCTTCCAACTTTAGTATTGATGAAATCGATAATGATCCACAAAAGCTTAAGCAAAAGTTACAAATTCAAATTAACCACAATCTGGGAATTTATAGTGACTTGGATTTAGTTCATTACATGCTTCTGCAGCTTCAACCTTTTATCAGCAAAAATCCTGTCTTCGCTGAATTTTTTAAAACACTGGAAAAATATACGGTATTGGAAAATCAAGAACTGACAAAGAATCTGCTTTCCTTTGGCAACTACATGGTCGATTGCTTGAAATCAAGACATACCTTTAGCTATGAAGAACAGCATGTGATCCTGAATCTGGCACAAATATGTAAAAATCGGCGTTTTTTTCAGGAGAGGCGCTATTTATGGCCTTTCGAGGAATTACACCCCGATCCTAACGATCTTGAAAGCCCATTCAATGCGCGAAACGTTCGCCCTCCTCTGCATCGCTTGTTACAAGCCGTCAGCTTTTCTATTGTCTACGTCTCCACAGGCTTTGGATCAGGGCCAGGATTAGGGCATACTTTGCTGCATTTAGGCGAGGATAAGGGTTACGTACATATTAATGGGCTTTACAATTATCCGATTTACATCAGCGATGCGCATTTTCGTGATTTTTATCTGGATAAGTGGCAAAAGCGGGTCGTCGCTATTCAAAAGGTTCATGTTCCCAATCCCGATGCCGCTATGAGCAAATTAGTTCAGCTATGCCAGACAACCTGGCTCTGGGGTGGCCCTTTACATAACTGTTTTCATTTTTGCAAACAAGTGCTTTTGGCAGGAGGCGCTTCTCTGAAAGAGATTGAAGGGCTCTGCGTGCCCAACCATCGTGTTCTGCAGCAGGCAATGATTGATTTCTCCCCTCTGGATCTAAGTCAATGGACACCGCCAGACTATGTGCAGTTCCATGAGCCAGATTCCAATCTGCAAATGTTTAAGTCCAGGCCTATTCAGGAGTGGACCATTAATCCTCAGCAAAGAGGAGAGCTGCTCGAACAAATGATTAGCCATTTAGGTAATCTTTATGTATGGCAAAAGCCCTTGCAGAAAGCTCGATTGAAAAGCAAATTAGAAGCAGTTCATAAGGAAATTGAAAAATCTGATTCTGCGCCAGAAGGTTCCCTTTCTAAAAGAGAGAGAATTATACAAAAAATGGATCAGCTCGATATGTACACTGCAAAGGCAGTGGTTCGCAGCCTGATAGAAAAAATAATTTCAAACAGCTGGCCCTTAAAATTATGGGGTGGTACGGTGGTCAATATCGTTCCTGCTGAAGGCGGGGATGCAATCCAAAAGACTGTTCCCAGAAATATGGCGAGAATGATTTCCATTTATCAAAAGCATCTGATGAAAGGAAATGTCGACTATATTAACATACTCAATGAAATCTGCTTTATCGGCTATATGGCCAGTCTTGAAAATAACAGCAGGTGGACAGCCTATAAGGGAAGACATGATTTGACCAGGAATTTTTACCAATTGTTTAATCAGATGATTAAAGTGAACTTTGATTTTAACAATCATACAAAAGCCACCGATGCTGAGCCACCAAAGGAACTGGAGTTTTAATCAGGCGAAGAATGGCAAGAGCTATTTGATTAGGTGCTTGTGCTTCATAAAGACTAGCTTCATTTCAAATCTGTGTCTTGATGAAGCACCTGCATAATCAGGGAACATCCGGATCCGATTCTGAATAGAGGCGGATGGGGTTCTTACTGATTAGTCCCGTGTACCTACATATTTGTCGTCGAAATAACGGCGCAGCTTGGTTCTTAAAGTACCTCGGCTGATTCCAAGCATTACAGCAGCACGTGATTGATTATATTTGCAATGTTCCATAACTGCTTTGAACAATGGTGTTTCAATTTCTTCCAGAACAAATTGATATAGATCAACAGGATCAGTGCCCTTCAGCTCGGAGAAATATTTCTGTACAGATTGAGTCACACATGCCGCCAGTGACGAAGTTGTATCGCCGGCTTCACTACTGATTGTTGTCATTATTATTAACTCCTCCTTAGAAAAACAGCATCTTACCCAATTGGGCAATTCCTGACAAGTATAGGTTTAGTAATTTGCGCTTTTAACGCATGAAAAAGCACTTTTCTAGCATAATTTTGAATCAAGTTATTGATTTAATTGTGAAAAGAGTGATCCACTCCTGGATCACTCTTTAAAAAGATTAAAACTTCAGCATAGCCGGAGTAAATGGCTTGGTATTCACCACAAATTGTCCCTGATTAAGACTCAACTCAATAACATAGTCATTGCCTTGCTGTACTAACAATCCGGATTGCAGCATAGATGCAATTTGTTGCTCTGTCATGGAGGCAGCCTGCTGGGTTACGTCTGGCGCGGTTGTTGCCGCACTGGTAGCGGTTCCACTCTGTGCCTGGGCATTTTGTATCTGCTGAACAATTTCCTGTTGAGCAGCTTGAGATCCCAATCGTTGCTTGTTAGTTTGAGTCATCAGCTTCTTAAGGATGGGAGCAGGTACTTTCAATTTGCCATTACCCTGAACCTTTTGCATCACCTCAAAGGGGTTGCCCATTTCGCCCTTGGGCAGGCTTACCAGTAAGTTACCTTCAACCGTTCCTTCCGGCATAGCGAAACTAAGTTCAGAAATTTCAAACTCTGCACCACGGGAAAATAACTTGGGCAGATCAGGCAGCATCGCCATGATAGCCTGTTGCTTTTCCTGTTCAGTTCCCTGCTGTGCCTGCTGAACCTGCTGGTTAAGTTTGGCAAGTACATTGGCATCCAGATTTCTTAACGCCACTTCCAAATTACCAGGACCATAGGTCTGATCTTCGATTAGCATTTTGTTCAGAGAGACTTTGAAATGTGAATTGAATAAATCACCATCAATATCGCTGCTGGAATACATATCCAGACCATCAAGCTGAAATACATTGGCTGTATCGGCTTTTACAGATACTGAAGGAAAGGAAATGCTGGCGTCACCAAAGTATAAACCGTTATCCGCCTTGTACAGATTGTATTCTGAACTGATTTCACCCACGGTTCCGGTTACTTTAGCGTCTTTTTTAGCAAAGCGCATTCCATCAATCGTGATATCCCCTTTAACCTTGTCAACGTTTGAGGTGATGGTCATTGCACTGTTCATACCCAGCCATTCAAACTCTCCGCCGCCTTGCTGAGCCACCATTTTAAAGGCCGGCACTTCCATTTTTACCCGGCTATTATTTAAATAATTTACAAACAGGCTTAATTTAAGTTCCGGGGCTGTGGAATCCGCTGTAAAGAATTGCTTGAACTGGGCCTGGGCTTCATCGGGCAATGGGATAGCAGTTTGCGCATAACCCAACCCAAAACGAACTCCCTTGTGGAAAATAATCGGACCATGATACACAGTCAGGGGCATTTGTCCCTGGAAGTCTTGAGCAGGAATTGTGACTGTTTGTCCGTCATCGCCTGTTTCCACACGCTCAGGTGCATGAAACTTCCAATTTAATTTAGCATCTGATCGGAACCATCCTCGATGATATTCGGGAATATCTATAAATACGTTAGCGGATTTGTTAACAATTGCAGCGTCTTTTTTGATGGTACGTTCGGTCATTACACCCATACCATAATACCCACCAAGGATTAGAGCGGCCAATATCACCACCACTCCCAAAAGTTTTTTCATTATTATCTCCGTGTGTTAGTCCAACTCATCAGTTACAAAACCGAATATAAGCTAGGGATAATTAAAACACGAGATTGCCTAACTAGCAAAAGAAATACGATAAAAACCCTTTAATTTGAACAGTCTGTGAGAATTTAAAAGCTGAAGGAGAGATGTTGATTAATAAGAGTACCTGCTATGTGGCGCCTGCACACCCGAGTGCGCAGGCTTATATCAGACTAATGCGCTTCACGAACTGGATGACAGTAAGTTTCTTTAACCAGGAAAGCCAGTATAAGAGCAACAAGGGAGCAAAGCGGTAATATTTTTAATCCTGCCTGGAAATCTGTTAATAATAGATTTTCGAGATTATAGGCTCGCGCACCTGCGGCTTTATCAACCAGCCATCCAACCAATGGCTGCATGCAGGCTCCAACAAAAATTGACGCCATATTGGTGAACGCTATCGCAGTGCCCAGCACTTTACCATTCTGAATTTCAGTGGAAACCGCATAGGCAATGGCTACTCCAGTGTTAGTTACTCCAAAAGCGAAAAACAGAAAATAGGCTGTGGAAGTGTTCATATCAGGAATGAAAACAAATAGTGAACTCAGAATTACACCAAAAATTGCTGATGCAATCATCAAGGGTTTACGACGCCCAATGCGATCTGAAATCCAGCCAGAGAGAGGTCCGCTAATCCCCCAGCCAATGAAGATTAATCCAGTTGCAAAAGCGGCTGAATGGGCGGATAAGCCTCTTCCATATTGTAAATAAGCCGGCCCGATTGCCTCACCAATCACCGCAGTAGGCCCGAATAAAAATCCGCCATAAAGCGCATTCAGCCAGGTTTGACGATGCTTGAGCACTATCATCAGGCTTTGAAAAATACTAAGTTGAGAAGCCTGCTTTTTGATTTCCCGGCGGGGAATTCCAGGTTGATCCTGGACAAACTGATAGAGTAATCCAGCGAGCGCAATGAATAGAAAGGCAATGATCAGCATACTATGACGCCAGCCGACATTAGCGACCAGGAAGGACACAGGCGCTTCACCTGCAGCGGCCCCCAGCATGCCCAGAGCCTGCGTTAAACCGGATAATAAACCGAGCATCGCGGGCGGAAACCAGGAAGTGGCCAGTCTTAAAGAACTCACAAAGGCAAAAGCGGCGCTAAAACCAATCAGCATACGCCCCAAAGAAGCCACCAGCAGCCCATCAGCCAAACCAAAAACGCAGCAGCCCAGGGCGGTAATTAAAGACATTACAGTTAATATGCCGCGGATACTCAGGCGATCAACCGTTAATCCCACAGGAATCTGCATGATGATATAGGGAATGTAAAAAGAGGCGGTCAGAATACCAAATCCCGCTTCGTTAATGCCAAAATCAATTTGCAGGCTGCGATGCATTACTCCAGGAGCAACACGGGCCATGTAATCTGAAAAGTAAAAAGCGGCAGCCAATCCCCAGACCAGCCAGGCAAAGGCCAATTGCTTTTTATAACCTATTTTTTCATTTTGAGAGAGGGCGATTTTATTCATATATTCACTGTGGTTGCTAAGTTAGTCCATTAGAATCTATCACGCGATTTCAATCACAAAAACTCGTCACTATGATTAAAACATCAGCAGACTTGAGTTTACATTATACTGAGAACCGGTCATTTTTCAACAATTCTACATAGTGCTCAAAAGCGAGCACAAATTCAAGTTTAAATTGTTAATGCCCTCATTTGAAGCGCGGTGGCTAATGCCAGTCGCGTGGTTCCAGTGGAATAAGAAACCACATGATGAGATACAAAAGAAATGCAGCCCCACCTAATAGAAAGAACAACACAAAGGCAAAACGGACCCAAAAGGGATCGACGCCAAAGTAGACCGCCAGCCCTCCACAGACACCCGCTATTTTCTTATCCCTGCGCGAGCGCCACAACTTTCGATAAGGTGGTTTAGTTGGTTCCATATTATTCATATAAGCAATGTAAATAAATGAGTGTAGCAGGCTTGTCTGGTAAAAATAAAGCGGGGGCGTTTTTATAAATCTAATCAATTTTTAAACATGTAAGCCAGATATTACCATGATTGATTGTTTTGTGTATAATATGTCCAGCATGCCAACCATAAGAACAATACTGAATTCTTGGGTTGGTCTTATTAGTAAGTTATGAGGAAAATCATGGCGGGTCAAAATCAAAAACCACTTCTTCGCAACAAAAAAAACATTATCGTTATGGATAATCTCAAAAAACCCTGGCAAGAATTACAAGCTCTTTATATCCGTAAACAATACTGTTCACAAGCGAAGTCGCCAGAAAGTATCGCCTGCGAAAAAACGATTGCTTCTTTAAATCCTGAATCAGTTTCCAAGGCCTTGCCTATTGCTGTGGATAAAACAACACCTAACCCTTTCCCGCGTGATCAGAAGCTTTATGACTTCTGTAACAACCTTGCCAGACAACTACTGGCCAAAAATCCTCTTGAAGATGAGGATATCAGGAATATTTCCCGTGCCGTCCTTATTGCCAATCAACACCATTTACTCGCTTTTCTGAATGATAGCCACAATGGAAGTGAACGGGATTTTTTGTCCTTCATTTTCTGGAAAATCTGTCTTTTGAAAGGTGCTAAAAAGGGTGAGGAGCAAACCACAATACTTAAAAATCAATTTAATAAAATCCTTTGGAACACCTTTGAAGAGCTATCTTTTGCCAAGATAGCGATCGATTACTCCACAGTCTCGGAAAAATTACTGATGGAAAGACGAGATACCATTGGGGATTATCTGACTGAAGACAAAATCAGGGAATATGAAGAAGCAGGTTTTGTCATTCAGAAAGTGAATGTGGTGCCTGAGAAATTTACCCCAAAGATCATAAAAATCGATGCGCAAAAGGAACAAATGATCCAAAATGCAAAGAATATTGACCGGAATTCAACAATTGTCATTGATGCTCAGACCAATAAAGTTCTCGCTGTTTTATTAAAAAATGCAATCAATAAAGAAGAAAAAGAGTCCGTTTCCACTTCTTTACAGGAATTACCGCTCACAGTATTTGCTGGCGGTTCTGATCTCAATCGAAAAATCAGACAACAAAATCCGGGAAAGCCAATAGGCAGTGCCAGCTTCGGTTATATCCGTCATTATGCCGGACAGGAGAATCACCTGGCTTATCATACGTTTAATACACAGCCTTTACTCAAGAAATTAGGACTGCTGAGCGACAAGTTGAATCTGCAGTTTAAAATGTTATTACCAGCAACTTTCAGGCAGACTGCAAAGGCAATGATCCCTTTCAAAAAAGCGGGATTAATGCTGACTCCAGATAATATTTATACCACGGTACAATACAATCGGGGAGCAAAGCAGGATTTGCATCGAGACACCGATCCTGCAAATTACAGTGTGATATTAGGCGTATCCTTAAACCCCAAAGCGGCGATGGGCGCGGGAACCTGTTTTTTTGAATGGAACGACCCCGTAACCAGCCAAATTCTTCGCTTTAACCTGGACGACTGCGATGCCTTGATTGCTGATACCGATTATCTCCATTGTGTTTATGGCTCCTCTGCAGGCGCTAAAAAAGCGGATTTTACCACTGACCGGGCTTCTTTGGTTTTCTATACCCATAATGGCCTGAAAAGATCCAGAGTCTTTTATGGCTATGATTCGGATGCCGAGCATTATCCCATTCCCAAAGAAACCATTATGAAGAATGATCCTCAAGGAGAGCGAATCACAGTACTGGCTCGAGATTATACCATTCCCTATGATTCCGAGAATCCTGAACACAAGGATGAAAAAACCAAAAGCATTAGCAAAACAACATGGTACAAACGAAGGCGAGCAAAAAAAACAAATGAAAACAACGAGAGAACGATTGAATCTGCAAAATTGCTTTCATCGCTTTTTGAAAAGGCAGAAGATCTGGCTCCCTCAGACGAAGAACGCTCTACCGTGATGAGCACGGTTTGTGACAATGAGGATGAAGAATCTCAAAGCGTATTCAGAGCCGCAAAACGTCGCCGTAAAGACAAAGAACCCGAGTCGGAAATACTGGAGATGTCAACGAATTCCGAATGCTCCGATCCTGAAATGGAAGACGCAATCGAGATTTGCGCTCAAACGCTCACAGCGCTTTCAGCAAGCCAGAATAAAGACGTTTTCAGTACAGAACTCCCGATAACCCGTAAGCAGAGAGGTATGATTACGACAAGCTACAGCGGTACGTTATTCAATACAAACCTACCGATAACCCGCAATCAGAGAGGCATGATTTCGACAAGCTGCAGCAGTACATTATTCAATGCGAACCTACCGATAACCCGCAGTCAGAGGGGCATGGTTACAACAAGCTACAGCGGTACATTATTCAATGAACAGGCACCTGCTCAAGCTAGTACGAGTACGGCCGATCTTGACATCGAGGCAAATGATTTACAATTGTAAAGTCATTCATGAACGAAATTAATCCAGAGTGCCGACGGCGTCTCTGGATTTACGTATAGCCATTACTTGATATTAGTTTGCTCTTTCAGCCCTTCTTCAATGATCGAAAGTCCGATTTCCAAATCGCTCAATTGAGTAGTCAATGGCATCAACAGGCGAATTACATTCCCATAGGTTCCGCAGCCAAGCACCACCAATCCACGTTCCAGGCAAAAGCGTGCCAAACGGGCAGTCGCCTCCTTGTCAGGCAATTTGCCCTCTCTATCCTTTACCAGTTCAATGGCCCGCATAACACCCAGGCCGCGAACATCCCCGACAATAGGGTATTTTTCTTTAAACTCTTCGAGTCTTTGTTCAAGTACCGCAGCGAGAGCGGCCACATTAGACAGGATATTACCCTCTTCGAACAACTTAAACACCTCAAGCGCTGCAGCGCAGCTTAAGGGATTTCCTCCAAAGGTTCCCCCTAAACTTCCCTCCATGGCGGCATCCATTATTTCAGCCCGCCCGGTTACCGCGGCAATAACGGTTCCGCCGCCCAAGCCCTTGGCGGTGATCGTGAGATCAGCAGCCGCCACGCCCAAGGTGTCCATCGCGAACAGATTACCAGTTCGTCCAAATCCTGACTGAATTTCATCTGCAATTAAAATGATCTGGTTTGCTGTGCAGAATTCGCGAAGTTTTTTAAGATAGGATGCAGGAAACCGAAGAAAGCCTCCCTCGCCAAGGACAGGCTCAAGAATAACCGCTGCCACATTCTCCAGGCCTACACGAAAATTGACCAATTCCACAAAGTCCTCAAAGGCTTCTTTTGCGCAATCCTGCCCACACCAGCGATATTCATAGGGAAAAGGAGCACGATGAACCTCAGAGAGGAAGGGGCCAAATCCATGCTTGTAAGGTTTATTTTTTGACGTCAGCGCCATCGCCATATAGGTGCGTCCATGATAGGCATGATCAAAACAAATGATGGCTTGCTTTCCGCTATAAGCGCGGGCAATTTTGACCGCATTTTCAACGGCTTCCGCGCCAGAATTCAAAAGTAAGGACTTTTTCTTAAACTCACCCGGTACATGGTGATTCAGTTTCTCACAAACCCTGATATATCCCTCATAAGGAAGGATATTAAAACTGGTATGCATGAATTTTTCTGCTTGCCCTTTGACGGCATTCACAAGGGAATCAGGGCAATGGCCAGTGTTGACTACTCCAATTCCAGAAGAGAAGTCCAGAAACACATTGCCATCAACATCTTCAACAAAAGAGCCTTTTGCCCTTTCCACAAAAACAGGCGTTGCGTGAAAGGGTCCACGTGCGACATGCTCACGGCGCTCTTCCATTAATTGCAGCGATCTCGGACCAGGAATTGCCGTTTTAATTCGAATTTCTTTCATTCATACCATCCAATGGGGGTTTCATCGAGATTAATATTGACTTGCTTCACTTCAAGATAACTTTCAATGCCATACAATCCCAGCTCGCGTCCGGAGCCGCTTTGCTTATAACCACCCCAGGGCATTTCATTATAGGTCGGGTGGTAATGATTAACCCATAAGATCCCGGCCCGCAATTGCGATGTGACTCGATGCGCTCTCGTCAGATTGTTGGTCCAGACAGCGGCAGCCAGGCCATAATTTGTATCGTTAGCAATCTGAATGGCCTCTTCTTCTGTATCAAAGGGAATCACCACGAGAACCGGGCCAAAAATCTCCTCTTTGGCGATACGCATATTGGGTTTTACGTCATCAAAAATGGTAGGCTCGAGAAAATTCCCTTTTGCAAACTCCTGAGCCTGCGGTCTTTTCCCGCCACAAAGAAGTTTTGCACCTTCCTCTATACCGATCTGAATATAGTTTTCCACTTTCTGCCGGTGTGCGCTGGATACCAGAGGCCCCATTTTAACGCCAGCACTTAGACCATGTCCGAGTTTAATATTGGGAATTTTTTTCAGCATTCCTTCAAGCAATGCCTTGTGAATAGAACGCTCTACTATCAAACGGGAACCGGCGGAGCACACTTCTCCCTGATTGGCAAAAGCACCAAACAGAGCACCGTCAATAGCCATTTCAAGATCACAGTCCGCAAACACGATATTGGGATTTTTTCCTCCCAGCTCCAGAGAGATTTTCTTCAGGTTTCCGGTTGCCGCCTGCATAATTTTCCTGCCGGTTGCAGTTCCACCAGTAAATGCGATTTTATCGACCAGGGGATTGCTGCTTAGCTCTTCACCTACCCCCGCTCCGGGTCCGGTTATCAGATTGACAACGCCAGGGGGAAACCCACATTGATCAATTAGTTCAAATAATTCCAGAGCGGTTATTGGAGTTAATTCCGAGGGTTTCAGTATCACGGTGTTCCCCGCCGCTAAAGCGGGAGCCAGTTTCCATGCGGCCATTAGCAAAGGAAAATTCCAGGGGATAATTTGTCCGCATACGCCAATTGGTTCGCGCACTACATAGCTGAATGAATTGGCAGGAACCGACATGGTTTCGCCATGAATTTTGGTGGTGAGCCCGGCATAGAACTCAAAACAGTTAGCCGCATCGGCTACATCGTATTCCGCTTCCGCCAGTGGTTTTCCGCAATTCTGGGTTTCAAGCTCAGCCAGTCTCCCGGCATTATCTCGAATTAAATCAGCTAGCTTAAATAAAAGTTTACCGCGATCCAGAGCGGATACTTTTCGCCATTCACTGTTATCAAAGGCTTCGCGCGCAGCCTCAATGGCCAGCTGAGCATCTTCTTTCGTGCTTTCCGGCACTTTTGCAATTAAATCACCATTACCGGGATCAATAATATCGCGGGTTGCTCCCTTTTTTGCCTGGGTAAACTCCCCATTGATATACATTCTATAGGTTTTCATTTTTAAGCCCCATCTTTCAGTCCATTTGTTTATGGCAAGCATTAACTTAACTTTACTGTTTTTATTCAAGTATATTACATCGAACTCAAATTATTTTAGAATCAAAAATAATATATTTGTTTAAATTTTGTTAATTTTAGCTTAATATTACCCCCTTTGAATGAATGATAATTAAGAGGTTGTCTGTATGCGCCTTACGCCGTTACACGAGTATCATATTTTAATGGCTATGATTGAATTTGCTAAACAATGCTGTTCTCCAGAAGAAATAACAAGCCTTATCGACAAATCAGAAATAAAAAACATGTTGCTGCTCATGCAAAATTCTGAGAAACATAATGAGCTTTTCAAAAGTCAAACGGTGCGCACTAAGCGTATTTTATTCGCCCTGCTTTATCAGATTTTTCAAATCTCACCGGAGATTCTCGATTTCGGAACTTTTTTCACGGATAAAAACCTGCAAAAAGTGCTTAAGGGAAAATCGACAAAAGAATCTACTAAAGAAAGTACTGACCTAATCCAGAAATATGTAAATACCAGACTGGGAGAAGCCACTGGCCTAACCCATAGCCAAACGAGCGAACCAGGCTCTCCAAGAGGACAGTTTACAACACCGTTCACGCTTTATAATTCATGCCCCAAATCGCCTCCTTTGTCGCATAGAACAGGGGCAAACCAAGAGAAAAATAGTATTGAATTGCTTTCCAGGAAGGGATTCACCACCATCGAAGACTTTTTTGAGGGTTTATTTTCCATCGATAAGAAAAAAACTGCCGAGTTTATTTTAAATTTAGCGCGCAGAAAAGATAAAGTATTTACACAGGCCTTTGAAATATTTCAACATGCTGAGGGACAAACTCGCCAAATTTCAGAAATTCTGGCTGATCAACTGTCAGATGATGAAATGTTGATTGTATATAAGCACTTATTGAGATATGAAGAATTAATGACATGGTGCCGCGGGAATAACTTACTTATCCAATTGCTTCAGCTGCGATTAGGCAAAGAAGAGCACGCAGGATTTAAACAATTTATTCTGGAGCAGACTTCTACTTTGACCTCGTTTTTCAGAAACTTAAACATCAATGAAAAGACTTATTCTGTCGGAAGAGCAGATTTTCAGGCAACCCCAGGTGCCATTGAGTCTCTGCAGCAGCAATTTAAAATAGTGATGGAAAACATACTTTCTCCCTCTCGATTCCCACCAGTAATTCAGAAATTTTTAAAATTGGCTTATTTCGATCTCCGCCAGAAGGATTCTGATCTGGCAAACAGCCAGCGAATTTTTCTGGCCTTCATTTTATTGCGTTTTATTAATCCGGTTATCTTTAGGGAAAAGATGAGTACGGATAATTCATCTCTGAAAATGTATCTGAGTATTCTTTATAATGCGATCCAGTCAATTTCCTCACCAAGTTCGGATAAAGAGCCCATTCAAGGGGAGCGCAATGTGCAAATTGAAGTGTTTGATCCGGTTACTCGTGATGAAAATTATAGACAAATGATATATCAGCAGATCTTCACAGCTCTTCAACTGGAAACAGCCGCTCAGACTCAGGAGCTTTTAACAAATCCCGCCGAGCAAGCTGGAACAGAGAATCATAGTCTTGAGCTATTGGGTAAATTAGTCGATGATTTTTTTGGTTTAAAACTTAAAGAGAATGGCCATATTGAACCTCGTTCAGAAGGCAGGCGCAAAGCCCAATCGATTTTCAAGACCTTGCCAGCCATTTTACCTGAAGACTCAGGTACGGCCCCTACGAGTTCCATGTAAAACGCAATAAGCTGTATCATTCTATATATCTATGGAGCAAGTCATGGATACCGCGAGCAAGCCCATAGGTATATCCCATCACCCCTATTCCCTGCGGCTTGTCCGCAGGGTCCAGTGCTTCTCTATGAGATTCCTGGATCCCTCGGACAAGCCGAGGGACGTAGCAGCCAGGGGCAGACTGGGTTTTCCCTCACACCGCTACGTTCCCCGCTTTATGCGGGGAATCCAGTTGATCTATGAGACTCCTGGATCTCTCGGACAAGCCGAGCGACGTAGAGAGTGGGGGTTAAAGCCTAATGAATACTTTAGGCAAATACCTTGTTGATCGAAAGGCTCACCGCTTGTGTACTCAAACGCTGGCTTGTATTAAACGATAGAAGCCCGCCATTGAAGCCCTCGTTTATTTCCGGAGTGAACGATATCACATGGTTTTGTTTATACGTCTCTGTTTTTGAGTAGGTGTAATTGAGCATTAAAAACCAGGAGGGATTCAGAAAATACGCAATTCCCGCCTGAACAGCTCCACCCCAGAGCCATTTCTCATCAGAAAAGCCGTTTAAATTACCAATATAATAACCTGACTGCGTATCTGAGCTCCTGTATACGCTATGCTCAACTTTCTGCAAGGAAGGCCCCGCGCCTAAATAAAGTACGCTATTTTTAAATGAATGGCCTATCAAAGCCGGCAGCATCCATTGATTATCCATTTTGGTTTTAAAACCTTCCACCCGAAGCTCATTGCTCACCGCTTCGACAGGATTAAAAAAATGAATTGATGCCGCGTTATGAGTCACATCTAACCTTGAATGCTGATAGACCAGCTCAAGCCCCCACAACCAGCCGCTGTTATTTAATGCTCCGAAATAACCCACCTGAGTCATAGGAATCAGTTTATCCTCTGATTCAGAATAGCTGTTCCTTGCTCCTGAATAGATTCCCAGTGGCGGAAAACCACTATCTACATTTAATAGAGCCGAGTCACTGGATTTGACTCGCAAGGCATCATAAGCTCCGCCGATGCCGATGAACAATCCGCCTGGACCCGGCGCTGCAACATCACCCATGCTGCCTGCAATCGCTGTCGGAATAAAAAGAGTTAATGCCAACAGGCTAATACCATTGTACTTCATATCAATCGCCGCCTTAGTAGTAACAGTTATTCAAGTTGTCATTGGGACAATTACAGGTTCCAGAGAAGGTTATATGCCCATTTACAATCGATTGCACCGTACTGGTACAGGAGGGGGTTCCTCTGATGGTGATTGTCGAACCGGGAAATACCAGATATTGAGGCCAGGTCGAATCCGTGGGTCCTGGTTGTCCGGTACTGCTTGCCGTAATGGTCGAAACCGCTCCTGTGGAAGGATTGGTTCCACGGATGATAAGCGTATAGGGGTGGGCAAACCCTACGATAGTTAAAAGGCTGCCGCTGGAAAAGCCCTGACAGCCCTTGTTCGCTACCATGCTGTTGACCGGCACCAGACCAGCCGCTTTCTGGAAACAGTTTGAATCAAAAAGCCCGTAATGCCCTTCGGCTGAAGTACTGCCTTTATTAGGCTCGTCATAGGCTTCAAATGCCAGAACGGCAATTGGATAACCGGAAAAGGCGACAAAATTTGCAGCACTCGCCTGATAAAGAGCCTGATAATAAGTTACTGCATTGGCCACGCTGGGAAGACAAGGTCCAGGAGAGTTACAGGCGTATTCGCCAGTAGAACCAGCCGTTGCCCAGCCTGTTTCAGCAGACATCAGTACTCTTCCCGGCGTGTAAAAGGGCTGCTGTGCGGCTGCCGGTAAAGCCGGAGGATTGGCGGAACCTACTACCCGCAGATAATCCCATGCTAATGAGTTCTGTAGTTGGTTCTGAGTGCTCAATGGCGGTGTCCACACAGCATTCGCCGGAGGAACTCCCCATTGAAAGGGATAGGGATCAAAGGCCAGCGGGGCTGCTGGCGAATAGCTATTGACCAGGGCTATCATATCATTTGTAATTTGCACACTGGGAGTAACGAGATTGCCGCTTATCAAAGCCGAGCTGACCGGAGTGCTCAGGCCTGCCGCGGCCAGAGTAGACTGCAGCGCCGCTACCGCAGACGTCAGATAAGTGACATTGGATGTCACTGGATTGTTACAAGGGGGGATAACATTTCCTGCCTCACAATAATTCTCGTGGCCTGCGAATACCAGAATCACTGTATCATTGAAAACCGCCTGCCCTACTCGCGCAATCACCGCATTCAGGGTTGCCTGCGCACAGGGAATGTATCCCTGACCTGCTGAGGGAATTGGACATCCATTTACCGGTGAATCAGCAGGCTGTTGCGGAATCACCGCTTCATAAATAACTTTCATCCCCAGAGCATTTGCCTGCTTGATAATTTCAGCCCAGGAGTACACCGTAGTCTGATAAGAACGAACCGTATAAAATCCTGCTTCTCGTAATTGCAGCAGTTCAGCATAGACATTACTGACCGGAGCACCCGTTGCATCGTTACCGACAATAAATACGTCATGATTATTCTGAGCCACATTACCGGCATAATGATTAGGCTGATAATCAACCCCTACCAGATGATTAAAATTATAAGCCGCGTGGCTTGAAGCGGAATAAAGCAGAAAAAATCCTGCAAATTTCTTTAGTGCAGACAGCATTGTGATCATCCCTGTACTGAATAAAAACTTAAAGGCGCTGTACTTTAACACGAAAATTCGTAAAAAATACAATAAGATTTCGTTGTTTAGCTTTCAAACGTGAATGCATAAAAGCGCAGATGAGGAGTAAGCGCCTTAATGGTCACAATACCTTCCTGAGATTTCTGATGATTAAGCAGCTGATAAAGCCTGGCTTCGGAGATAACAATTTCCGATTTCTGCTGCTGATTATCAATGACTTCAATCTTTCCCCTTTGCTTTGAAGAATTCTCAACCACCAGGAATACTTTTTTTGCTTGATAGTGCAAGGTCAGTTGGCTGGTTGCATCATTATTTTCAATATATTGCGGAGTCATTTGCCAATAACCAGTCAACTGCCAGAAATGCAGAGGGAGGACTCCTGCGCTGCTTTTTCGGTCGGCTCTGGCAGAACCGAGATAGGTTTCCGGTGTCTGATTTGCAGCGATGGGTACGTTAAATTGTGATGCTTCTTTTTTATTAAGACCTAAAAGATAACGGATATTATTTTCAATTACATCATATTCACCTTCACCGAAGTTAATATATACCACTTCCCCTTGCTGATTAATCAGGTAATGAGCAGGCCAATAATGATTATTGAAATTTTGCCAGGTCAATAACTGATTGTCTAAAGCGACTGGATACGTTAATCCAAATTTTCTGACCGCCTCTTTGACGTTATTAAACTGCTGTTCAAACCCAAACTCCGGCGCATGAATACCGATAACAACCAATCCCTCTTTGTTATACTTTTGATACCAGTTTTCTATATAGGGTAAGGTCCGTATGCAATTGATACAGGAATAGGTCCAGAAATCCACTAAAACGACCTTTCCTTTCAGCGATTCGAAAGTCAATGCGGGAGAATTTATCCAATGACTTATCCCCACTATCTGTGGTGTCGGATACGACACTGGCAAGCCATTTATTAATTCATTTTTTGTTATCTGTCCAGAAGCGCTTTCTCCATTGACAGAAGTCCATTGACCGATATTAATTCCGAATAAACCCAATAAAGCGAAGCTGATAACCAGTACGCCCATGCTGCGCTTGATTAGAAGACTATGACGATTAATTGCCTTAAGATGATGACTGAAATATCGGCCAAAATAGCCGACCAATAGTAAAGGAATTGCGGTGCCAATACTAAATGCCACAATCGTCAAAACAGCTTGCCAGTTTGTTTGTGCCTGGATGATCTGAACCAGGGCGATCGCTAAAATAGGACCCGCACAGGGCGTCCATATTAATCCCAATAAACTACCAATCACAAAGGCGCCGCCAGGCTGCTCCAAGAACCGTGCTTTGCTGAGCTGCTGCGCCTGATTCGCTAATCGGTTAGTGTAACGGGCGAATTGCTTTTCCAGGATGGGTACAAGCATGATAAATCCCAGTATAAGCAGCAGTAAATATGCAAACCACTGGATTTGATCCAGATGAACGCCTGTTGCAAACAACAATTGCCTTGAAAGCAGAGAGAAGAAACTGAAGCTTAAAATGAAACCGGAAACAATTTGCAGGGGACGAAATTTTCCACCTGTAAGAGAGGCAGCAAACATGAAGGGCAGGATCGGCAAAATGCAGGGAGAAAAAGCAAGTCCTACCCCTTCAAAAAATGCGAGTGTGGTTTGGATAAGATTCATTTTAAAATCGTAACTCCCCAGGTACGTCATCCGAGCCTGGCGAAGGATCTCAAACTGACGTTAGACGATTTGATTGAATTAAAATCGAATGTTAATTGCTTAAATCCTTTTCGCAATTTAGCAAGCGATTTTCTAATTATAGACAGTTACTCTGATATTTGTAGCGCACAGACAGGAGCCCCATTTCGGGGCCATCCTGAGCTGATTTCCCAATTAATATTGCTTGAAAAATTCCAATTGCTCCTTCAAGACAAAAGACGCTGCTTCGGTATGATCCTGGGTATCACTGACCGATTTAATGAATACAGAATCACTTAATTTGCGAAACGCTTCATAGGCAATTTCCGACCCATGATAAGGAACATCCTTATCCCCTTTTGTACCTATGAGCAGTAAGGGTGCAGTTGGCGTGAAATCATAATGATTAAACAGCTGTTTAAGGTTTTCGGAGTTCGTATCCCGTTGATTAAGAATTGCATCAAAAAATGCCGGCTGAAGAAGCTTTGCCGGATCCTTGGGCAGGGCATCCAGAATTTCCTCGTTGCCGTGTTTACCATCAAATAATTCAGGAACGAGGGTATTGTAAGGAGGGATAAAAATGTCGTCCAGACTCGCCCAGTAATGTTTATAGTAATGTAGGGAATAAAAGAAATAAGCCATATACGCACTGGCTCGCGGGCCTGGCTCTAAAAGAATAAAGCGTATTGTTTCTTCCCAGTCATAAGGTGCTGAGCCCAAGGCAACCGCGGTAATTGGCAAATGGCTATACTCTTTTGCCAAAAGCTCAAACATCACCAGCGTTGAAAACCCGCCTTCAGAATAGCCGGTCAGGTAGAGCTTGTCATTGAGAGAATAATTCAGCTTAGCCGCTAATTGCTTCGCAGCTAACAACATATCTACACTGCTCCCTGCCAGCGTTTCGGGCTGTACGTAGGGATGAAGCGGCAGCTCATTATCCCCCAGTCCAAGATAATCCGGCATTACGGTCATGTAGCCGCCATGACTGCCGAAAGCCGCGAGAATCATATAGCTTTTTTCCATGCTTCGCGAAGGAACATCATCACGATTAAAACGTGTACCATGCTGATAGCTGACGACACTCACCGCTTTATCGGTAACTATGGGCATTGCCACCAGACCAGAGGCGATCGTTATCCTGCCATCCGGGTCGAGGGTTTTATAATGGATTGAGTACAGATTCAGATCGTAATCAGCCTCAAGTGTATCAAGAGGTACTGTTTTCTGCAGCACTAAACGGGCTGCACTCTGAGGAAACATTCCCAGATACAGATGATCCACAAGCTGACCTTTTTCCGTATCCTGGATACTGGCGTTGCCATGGAAGCTCAAGATACAGAGAATTACACCCAACATCCTTTTTGCCCACTGCCTTGGTGACATTGCTAATCCTTTTAGAAAAAAGGCAAATGATGGCATTTTCATCTTTGGAAATCAAAGGTTATGAAAATCAATGATAGGTAAAAAGCGAAATGTCGGGCGAAGCGCCCATAGCCGTCAGGCTAAGAAGTAATGTTATCCCCTCTCCACCGCGCGCAGCGTGGGGGAGAGGGTAGGGTGAGGGGATTAAAAAATTTATCACGTTAGTGATTCCATTTTGTTGTGGCAATAAACCCTAATCACAGAAATATGATTAATGAATCGCTACGCGACCTTGTTTATAGCCCCCTCTCCCTAACCCTCTCCCCCGCTGCGCGCGGTGGAGAGGGGATCAGATATTCTTAGCCTGACGGCCATGGGCGAAGCGCCCGACCTACAATCAGCTCATCCAAAAATTGGTAAACACTCTACGCGCATCATCCACAGTCTCTTGCATGCCCCGGAAGAATGTTCCAGCCATCTCACGGAAGCTCATGTGCTGATAAGCACCTTCAAGCAGGCTTTTGGCAAACGTGCGGTTAATACTGGGTATAATCCGGTAAAATATTGTTTTTAACTCGTCAACACTTAACTCTTTCTGAAAATCCTGCAGAGCTAGCAAAGCTTTATTCATGCGAACAAAATGTCGAGTTGGATGACCGGTCTGGAGCGCCATATTAATATGTTTTTCAAACAAGATATTTACAGATTGACCCGTTTTTACAAAGAGCGGGAGTTCTTTGACTAAAGCGGCGAGTGATTCAATTTCAAGTGGGCTCAATGTTTGTAAACTCATTTCACCAAAATCATATAAGCCAAGTTCTATACGATTTCCCTCAATGATAATACGCAATTGATTGCCATGCCGGTCACAATCATATTGCCCGCCGCTTAAGATTAAAGTTAACTCCTTTTCCATAACCGCTAAAGCAATGGCTTTGCGAATCGCTTTCTCTTCAGCGGTATTAGCTGGTAAATCATTGTATTCCACACCCGGCATGCGGCTTAGTACGCGGTAACCTGGACCACTGGATAAACTCTCGGCGGTTTTGAAAACCACTTTATATACTGTGTTACCCACTTTTTTATCCAGGGAGACATTATTATATAACTCATGAGCTCTCTTATGCTGCACATCGCCCGTGAGGTGATCAAGCTCACAATGCGACATTGCTTCCGCTTCCTGGATAATATTCAAAAAAGACTGTTTTGCTTCAATTACCTTTGGATGTTGGCAATGAAGAATGGTTTTTGCTAATTGTTGAAAGCCTTTTTCCGCCTCTTCTCTGGCATTGTCTCTCAATAATAACAATACCTGCTGCTCCCCTGTCTGTGTAGTCAGCTCCAAAGCCAGATTATAGGAAGCAGAGCCTAACAATCTGCCGATACTGGCAATGGATTGTCTTTGTTCAGGGGTTAATACCGTTTTAATCAGGCGCCAGAGATGCCAGCGGTAGGGCGGATTGGCTCGCCCTTTCACATGGGAAAGATCCTGTTTCATGCCTAACGGGGTATCAGGATGGGAGTGAATCGCCTGAGCCAGTTTAATATACGCTGGTCCCAAATGTTCGCACAGGGTCGCAATTTTACGGCCGATCGAATAAGCCTCATGGCATTCATTGCTGGTAACGAGTAAACCAGCAAGCAGATATTGACGCTCATATTTATTAGCCACATGTAAATAGGCGCTTAATAAGTTCAAGGCGATTCCGGCTTCTGGGTCTGTATCGGCATCAGGAAATAGTTTGCTCGATATATAGTTCAAACCCTCCTGATAAGCGTTTTTACGGGAATCCTCATCCATCTCATCCTCGATGGTAATTATTACTCCATCAAGCACCACTGCCCGTTCCTGTATTCGTAAATCCCAAAACAGATTATAAATATAAGTCAGGGGAAAATATAAATCCTCAAGGGAATCGTTGTCCTTGAAACCAAAATTTTCCAAAAACGTAGCTTTTCGGGGGTGGTTGGCGACATAACTCATAAATCGCTGGGTAGAATCCTCGCTAAAAGGCGAGGAGATAAATTCAAGCACTTCCAATTTGTCCTGGCTATTGGAAATAAATGTCTTGAACGCATCTAACACGTAACTATAGTGAGTGCTGTGTTCTTTCAGCTGATGCTGATTCACTGTTGGCTCAAGCAGGTTTTCAATATGCACACAAATGTCATGCTGCGCTTCAATCTTATCAGCCAATCTATCAAAAAAATAAACGACATCGGTCCGATGAAAACTGGCATGAAACTGAGTCAATAGATTTGTGATAGCATAAGCATAGGTAACAGAACCCTGGTCTTTGCCATAGTGTTGAACCAGTCTTTTCACGAGCTCATCGATTAGCTTTTTAAATAAGCCGCGATCTTGCAGTGGAGTCAATTGTTTGTGCTTATCTAAAAAAGAAGCCAGATAGAAAAAAGCATCTTCAAATGAAGTTATCTGCTGAATTCTGGTTAAAATCAAATGACCGAAGTCGGCTCTGAATTGCAGATTTGGAAAAGCCAACAATTGATCAAGAATGCGATACAAATTAATACACTGTTCAATCGTTAATTGGCACTCATCAATAGAAGCCCATCTTATCCCAGAAAAGAAACTACTTTTTTTGGAATAGAAGAAAACCGCTGAATCCAAGGAGCTGAAAAAAAAGATGAGATCCTGATAAGTATCATCAGAAAAAATAGAGCGTACCCCTGAATTGTTGAAGTGGCTTTCAAATAAAGGACCCGCCTTGACATAACTTCTTTTAGAAATGAATACATTGATTAAATTAAACAGGTTAATTTTATAGGAATCATTGTTAAACCCAAGCATCTTAAACAATAATTCCTGTTGAGTGATATCAAAGAAATCCAATAGCCCTTCCATTTCAATCGATGAAAACAGGTAGTGGTACGCTATGATAAATTGAGTATATATTGAATCCTCATCAAATTCGCTAAAGTTAACTAGTTTCTGAAAACAGAACTCATCCTGACTTAAAAAAAACTGTCGCACAATGGCCTGCTGTTGCTTATTTCCCGTGGCGAGTTTGGATAAATAAGTGAGTAAAACCAGAGCACCTGGCGTATTTCCTGAGTCATGGTATCCAAAATTTTTAAAATGAGGCAGGTTAATTTGAATAAAAAGCGCGAGATCCTGAATTTCACCATTTTGCAACATGCTGCAATCCAGTTGTAATGGATTAATATCGCTATATTTTTCATCCACAAAATAAGGATAAATACTAAATACTGCTCCGCTAAAATAATTTGACTTGCCCACTGGACGAGGGATAACCTCGTCGAAACTCGCCTGGTAAGTACCAGCCCAAAGTTCAGGGATTTGAATCAGCTTATCCCGGGGGATGAATTGATACAGTAAAATCTCCTTAGTAACCCCCATAATCCATAAACTTTTCCAGAGCTGAATAGCTTGCGCTTGCTCATTGCATAAAATCCAGTTTAGATGTCTTTCATACTCTTTCGCATCATTAAACGCAGGCCACGCAATTAATTGACCTATATCTGAATAAAAAGGGTCTAAATTGTGAAAATTAGCATTTGGTTGATAATGTCTGTCATTATAAAAATTACAATGGCCATGACTCACGATTTTAGGATAAGTTTCCAAAATAACCTGATGAGCAGATTGAGCTTGCTCAAATGTTGTCGCTTGTTTAAAAGCTAACATGGCTTTATACATGGTATAAAAATAGCCATAAGGAAAAAGTATTGGTTTCTTAACCGATTGATGAGCGCCGCATGCAGATTTATAAAGATAGGAAAAGCTCGATATCTCAAGATCATGGGCTTGTTTTAATAAACGGTGAAGCTTTTCTTCACTTTCCGGTAGAGTGTTTAATAGCTGGCAAAACTCCTTTAACCGAGAACTCGGCACTCCTGTTTTTTCAAAAGGAATTAACTCGTATGCTAAAGAAGGTAATTGCGCAATTAAATAATCATATTTATCTTTAATTGTTCCTGTGTCGGGAAATTCAGAATAATAAACATCTTGTTTAAGAGACTTAATGAATCCAGCGGTCTCATCACTGAGCCCACTACGAACCAAGTCAGCACTATCATTACTTTTCTTTGAAGACTGGGCGAGTGAGGTACGGAAGAGTTTAAGACGCTCCTGAAACATAAATCTATCTGGCCTGGAGTATTCTTTGTAGCCATAGCAGCCTGGATGCCAATTGAAATTGTCCGCTGACTGATATCTTTTACAAAATTGAGGAGCCTTCTGCATATACTCAATAAGCACATCAGGATTAGCGCAGACAACACTGGCTTTCTGATCAAAACTGGCCAGTTCACCAGCGGTACAGAACCTGAATTGATAATTCGTTTGTTCAATATAGATAAGCTCATGCGCGACAGCAAAAACAAGTTGATTATAATCAAAATCCAGCTGAAGCAAGTACTGTTTATGAATAGCAATAATGGGTTGCTTAAACCCGTGACAAGTAAACACCGGGGCATTGCCTGAGTGAGCAATGGCTAAACAGACCTTTCTTGAATACCGTTCAGCCCCTGCATTGTCTAGTAATTGCTGGGCAAAGGGCAGTAATACTGAATGGTCATCAATGATTGTCAGATCATATTCTCTGGCAATTCTATCCTGCAGATCAGGCGCATTTAATGCGCCTGTAATACGTAGATATTCCTTCGTATGATCCTGATACTGGGCGGTTGAATTACTGTGATCTGTTTTCTCATATTTTTGAAAAATAACTTGCTCGGATTGATTAGCGAAATCTCTTGCCTTCTGCTTTCTGACTGGATCTCTGATCTCGGTATTTACCCCTTTTCGAAGCAGAGCTTCCACGCGATGCATATTATGATAGACCGTTTCAATCATTAATGCGGTATACCCCTGGTAGGTCGCATTCCTGTCAGCACGATCAATAAAATAATTAAACGCTTTATCCGAGCATGCTTTCATCGACAGGTAGGCTAAAACGGCGGCATTGGCTGGATGGTTTAATGAGGCCCCGTTTTTTTCCAGTAATGCTACTGTATCGAATTGCTCGAGTGCTGCTGCAACCATTAGAGGACTGACAGCAGCTTCATCGACCTGATTAATATCAGCACCCTCTCGAACCAATCGCTCAATCAAAGCGAGCTGATGATGAATAATTGCAAGAATAAGGGGGGTAAAACTTTCCCTATTAAAAGGCCAGGTTTGATTAATATCATAGCCATGATCAATCAGCAATTTGATAATAGGCAAATCAGGTTGATTGGTATCACAGGCTATAAACAAAGCCTTGCCGTTATCATCAACAACGCCCTTTTGTAACAGGGCTTTTACCTGATTTACATTCTTAGTTTTAATGGCCTGAATTAAGTCCTTTTGACGCTCAAGAACCAGTCCTAACTGAGCAGGGTTTTGGCAAAGGGTTTGAATTAATGCATCTGATTTAAAGCGGCTGATTTCTTTTTTATCTATCCATTGAGAGGCAGTCTGATACACTGTTGGAACAGGTTTTAAATGATCATCTTTCGTTTTTATCCTGATGACTGTTTCACTAATCTGCTCCGATTCAACGGTAACGACAGGACAAATTTCCATGGATTCAAGACGGACACCTAGCGTGCGAAGTAATACCGTATTTAAATAGTCTTTATCCAATGCCTCAACCGGGGCTGTAATCGTCTGATAATAACTGGTGCTTGTACTGGTGGTTCGTCTTTTTTTTGAAATCAGAATGTTTTTATCGCTTTCAACCAAAAGATAAGCGCTGCGTTTTTTATCGTTTATAGCGGGGTTTGTTAATTGCGATCCTTCACCAGGCTGTAAGCTATTTTCACTCAATGGCTTAAGCAGCTCAACAGCACGATTATTGTAGACTTGCCGGGCAACAGCTAACAGTGAAGGCTGTCTATTAATTACCTCCACTGAAGAATAACAACCCAGATCAAGCAGCCATGTTAAAACCTGGGCATTATTTTTCTCAATCGCCGTTTTTAACCAACCATACTTCTGTTCAGCTGTTGCCTGCTCAATATGATGAGGATTAAAGCCTTTCGCATTTAAATAATCAATCATATCTTTGGCAATCAGCTCAGGCTTATCAACAATAAACTGCAAAAAATCTGCAGCAAAATTATTCACTTCATAGCCATACTGAATAAATAAATCCAGCATGTATTTATCCGCTTGGCTGACAGCGATAATTATCGCCTGTTTCAGTTGTTCTGGACGATATAAACGCTTTATCTGCCTGTCATTTTTCTCAATTAAACCGGTCTTTAACATACACTCTACAACGGCATGGAGTTTTTTTAGTACCGCATGCTGTAACAGGGTATTGCCTCCATAAACCAATTGGGTATTTGCACCCTGCTCTATTAACAAATTGCAAAGAGGTATCAAGTGTGCATAGCCTTTTAAGAGAAGAGCAGCAAGGAAGGTCAGCCCTTCACCCAAATTAAGATCAAAGGGCACACCTTCTTCAATCAATTTCTTAGCCGCATTGACATCCCGATCTTTAAAAATCGCTTCAGAAAGCAGTTTTACTTTGGGATCCTCAAGTTCTTTGATTGGTGCAAAGGGTTTAACCTCAATACGTTTATCATTTAAATCAATACGCGAGGGCAGCAAAGCTTCAAAGTTCGATGAACTATAGATGACATGAATAAATGGCTCAATCGATTTAAATGTTTGATCATTCAGGCAAACCTGACGGTAAGTGCCCCCCACCAGCCTTAATTCCAGAATGATATTGAATGCCAGAAATGGCATTAATTCAGCACCCGTTATTACTTCATCAGCGATGGCCACCTCGCGCATAAACTGCCTGCCATCTTTTCTTAAATAATGGTAGCGCTTTTTATTATCATCACTAACAACGCCAGGGTGATTGCTCACATAGTGAATTGTTCGCTCTGTATCATAAATTTGGGAGCGTATACCCTCTGTTTGAGTAGATAAAAGGTAATTAGACCAGTGCGAACTGATCCATAATCCAGTTAATTTATCACTTGCCTGGCTTTTTTTCAGAAAGGGGCGCAGAGGAATGCGAATTTCATGCCCTTCAGTTTGATTTAAAAAATCAGCCGCAGGGCCATTTGGCCCAGTCAGGGTGCCAAACACATTATCTGTTTTTCCAGAAAGTGTGTCCGTATGAGAGGTTGTGTTATTATGTGAATCAACATTTCGCTTATCAACCGATTTCAAAACATTCCCATCAGCCTGAATAAGGGGATACGATCTGGTTACATGTTTGATAGTCCATTCAAACTGATTCAGTAGATAATCATAAAGTCCTTTTTCCTCATTTAGAAGTAAATGCACTTTAGTGTATTCCTGCTCCTGCGGCGTCAAACCATGGCCGGCTCTTAATTCGTCTTTCAGTTTTTCCAAACTGTTCTTTGAACTTTCTAAAGGTGAAATGCGGGTTATTTTTCTAGTGAGGGAATGTGATCGTTTCGCAAAAAAACTGCGCTGCAAAACAGTTACCGCGTGCGTTAATTCGGGGGAAGCCTTGATGCGAACGGCCTCCCTGATTGTTGCCAGCTGTTCGCTGGCGGCATCAGCTTGCTGTTGTTTGGCAATAACAAGAAAAGGCATTTTGACTGCACTTTCCAATAAGCGGATGGTCTTTGCGATATCCTCTACCGCCTGCGCTTTTAAATCACGCCGGGGGATAACCCGTTCAGGGCTATTATTATGTAAAAAATAAGGGGTTCCGGTCACTTCACAGCTTGCTCTGGCGTACTCTAAAATAATATCGCTTATCGCATCAATGCTGCCATTTTCAAGCATTGACTTTAAGTTGGTTTTATTGGCTTCAGCAATTCTCCCTTTATCAGGAAAACAACGTACAAGATCAGTATGATGGCTCAAATGCAGGCAATTTTTTGCCAGCTGTAACTTTTCCACTTGCTGTTCACCAGCAAAGGCAAGCGCCAGTTGCTGCTCTCTTCCTTCAAAAGACTGGTAAGTAAACTCAACACAATAGGCGATGGTTTGAACGAGGCGTTCGTTAAAGCCAACCGCTAAGGCAATCGCTTTAAATAACTCTGCTGAACGGGACTGATTACTGGAATCTTCAGCACCGCTTCGCTCATTGGTTCGCCCTGCCCTTAATAGAAAAGCCGCCAAGTGCAATAGTTCTCCCTCTTCAAGGGTCAACTCGGCTACCGCTTGCTGGTAGTGCTCCATCCCTTGACTTTTAACCAGCTCAAGAAAAAAACCCAGGTTTGTGTATTGTCTGGCCGCATGGGCGCTATCATGATTGGGATGATAAATAATAGTGTTATTACTGCGAATCTTGTCGTCCGGGATATCAGCATAAGGCTGGTTAATTACCTGTTTAACAAGCATTTGATAAAATGCGAACTTATGATTCTGATCTAACCAATACGATTGAAAATTCGGCTCTATGTCGAGCTGAATCTGAAATGAATTGCCTAAACTGGAACAAGAATCAAAAGTGAATTGCATAGAATATCGCCTCACCAATACACGATGCGCATATTTTATACAAAACTGGTAGAAAAAGGTACTACTCTATCAGATATGCCGAGTATTCATGTAAAAGACTTTCAGCCGAATACGCAGCCGTTCGTAGAGTTGAGCGGAAAGGATTTTGTCTTGAAATTGGAGCAAGATGATATTAATTTAAAGTTTTTTGCAGGAATTTACATTCGTTTTAGCGAACTACCTGCAAAAAAGAGAAACTTTATAAATCAATGTCCAGAGTGCAATTTTCTACACTAAGTTCCCCGTCTCTGAATTTTGTTAAATACGAGGTAACATTGCCATCAAATGCCGGGTTTAATCTAAACCGAATCACCAGTGTATTATCGCCTTCTTTGACCAGTCCGGTGTTTGATTTGCTATCATTGATTTGAGTAAAAAGGTAAGAATATTTAGCATATCCATCATCACGAGCCACCAAAATATTTTCAGATTCTGCCCGGATCTGACATACCGCTTTATACTGCACTCCACTCAGTGCATATCCAAGCTGAACTGGCGTTTGCTTCGGAGCTTTTTCAATAGCTGCGGCATACACTGTGCCGGCCACTGAAAAAGTTAAACTTGAAATTAAAAGTACGCTTTTTAAAAACAATTTTCTGCCCTCATTTGGTTTGGAATTTATCCAAGTGTTTAATTGATGCTCGATTGTACAAAGAAGGCCAATTATTGTCAAACATGGAACATTTGAAAACAGGTAAATTTTATCCCGCCACAATTGATCAGCAATTAAACACCATCTATGCTAATGAAGTAAGCCTTCTCGTTTGGAGAGATCCATGTCCAAAAAACACCATTCAAAAGAATCTAAAAAGCTGGCAGATAAGCAACTGGAAAAATTATCGGGCGGCGCCTCTGGCAGTAGAAGTAAAACCCATACTCCAAGCGGTCTGCACAGAAGAAGTAAGAAATAGAAGAGCCTGGCAATTAATCAGCAAGTACGAGCCGCTACTTCGCCAGTATCAGGCCTGGGGATTAAATTAATTAAAATCTTGGCGCCCAGACTACATCAAAATGCAGCATGGGCAGAGTAATCTTTTAGCGTGGCGAGGGAGACTATAGACTGGAAACCACTGCGATAATTAACACCAGCAACCCCAGTGTGCGGCGAAAATAATTCACTCCACCGGTTATTTCCAGCCAGGCCCATGTAAAAATAAAACCAAATCGCAGCATGCTCCAAAGATGATGAACTTCTGGTTGATTGCTGCTCCAAAGGTAATCCAATACTGCGAATACAAACCACAGGATTAACGGCCAATTAGGGAACTGAAATATTACAATCCGATTTTGCTTGTCTCTAAAAAAATCAAGAAATTTATACATGTCTACACTCTTACTTAATGCAATTCACAAAATAAATGAACCCGCTTAACCGCCAGGCAACGTCAAAAGAAAAGGGCTAAAGAGTCAAACCCCGGGAACACCTGACGCCAAGCCGCCCATTCTTCGTAAAGCCGTTGCTTTGACCACTGCCACTACTGTTAAAGTACTCAACCCAGGCGTTGTTCAATGGAAGGATAGCAACCTCGGTGGAGCTCCAGTAGAAACCTGCAAGGCAATCTGTGCCACTGGGAGGAGAGCAGGAAGTCCTTGGTGTTCCAGTGTTTGGGTCTCCAAGCAAGAATACAAGATTGGCCACCATGCTTTGTGATTCTGCGGGACAAGAGACAGCGTTGTCCACCGCATCCATTTCGCAAATTGCTGACAAATACCAATCCGAATAGTTATTAATGGTTGCCGTGCATAACCCTGCTGCGTAATAAGCGACAGGAGTAGGCGCACTTCCTCCGCTGCTTCGATTAAAATTGTAGTAGGACACAATATTGCTCGAATCACAGGACCCATCTGAGCTGCCGTTACATGCTACATAAGCAGGCGTTCCAGGCGGATAGGACGGAGACGTTGGAGATGGGCTTGACGTGGTCGAAGCATCATCAATTCCAAGAATGACGGTGAAATCCACATCACTCATTGCTGCACCATTCCCATTGGAACTCCAAATAATACTCGTCGCCTGAGAGCCAGTGGTGTAAGGTGCTGCCTGGTCTTTCAATGATGCCACTTTGCCGCCGATACTGCCTGTATTGGGTGTTGTATCATCTACCGAGTAAAGAAAGCCGCCTTGATATTGACAACCATAACTCAATAATACAACATTGCTGGTTACTGCTGTGGCAACATTGGTAGCACTCACTGTAATCGTTCCTGGTGTTGGCAAAAGCCCTGTGTTGCAGTTCGATGTGGCATTGCTGCCAGGATGGATTGTAATCGTGCAGGCAGCGCCTGCAGCTAAAACAGCTCCGCAAGTGGATGACGCGGTCGTTCCACCCGGCCAGACTGGATAGACAATGCTTAAGCCCCTAGCCTCATTTGTTCCAGTGTTTTTAATAGTAATCTGCCTTGAATTTCCAGTTAAGGCTGGATTTAGCGCGGTATTTTTAACCGATAATCCCAAAACCGATGGCGCCGCATTCAATGTTGTCGTGTCTGGCGCTGCTATTCGTGTAATAACTAAAGTATCACCGGAGCTTGGCTGATAGCATTGATTGGGATTGGGAGTTCCGTTGAAATTTGCCTGGCACAGGACTGGGCCGCCTGAGACATTGTTGGCAGGTAAGGCACTACCATTAATACTTAAAGTGAGGATGCAGGTTGGATTGGGGTTTACAGGGCTTCGAGCGGCAAGAACACAGGGTCCCCCTGCCTGACTGATACCAGTGGGAGTATCAGAAGAAAGCACTAAGCGATGTGGTTTTTGTGAGTTATTGCTGACGGTGTAACTTACCGTAGCTGTTCCCGTAGCGCTCACGAACACGACAGGACTTCCATTAGGACTGAAACTCCATAAAGGAATGCCTGCATGAACCACTGTAGTGATAAAAATACTTAAACTTAAACTCTGGAGAGTCAGACGTAAATGTTTCATGCCCATGTCCTTATGCAAGAAAGCTGAGAGATTGAGTAAAATACCTTCCCAATACCCACCCTGCCATCGCGTTCATTAAACACTTTCTGACGACCATATGAAGTTGTTCTTATGTGTGATAAAAATTGGGAATTTCTGCCGCCTCAAACACAATAGGCGCAGGGATAAAAGAGTGTGATATTAAAACCAATTTTATTCATGACATCTAATCAGAAAGTTCTTTGAATTTCAATTATCCTGCAATAAATCATTTTACGACGACTAGTAATGTCGATTCATACTCCATCTTATGTAACCAGCTAAATCGCTATATTATGTTCTGAACATAATTGCGGGTATGCAATGATTGGGGATTGAAAATGAAATTACCCTGCTCATAGACTCCTGAGCAAAATTAAGGGGTACTTAAGTTTCTTATGATAAAATTGATAAAACAAAGTTATATAAAGGTCATTGAATGCATTATTCGGATACCTATTCTTTTATCAAACAAATAAAAAATAAAGAGTTTGCCGCTCAGTTAAAACAAGAATTAAAGAAATTAGAATTGAGCGCTAATAATCCGAGTTTTATTAATTACTTGAGGGAAAACCAAAGCGGAAAGGAAAAAGATATTTTTGCTTTGCGCAAAGAGTATGACCTCATACAATTGAATAAAGTTGTTATTGGCATTGAGGCTATTGAAGCCAATATCCTTGAGGCTAAAAAAAATAAAATGCATGCCAGTGACACCCTTGCGATTAATGCTATTCAAAGAATTCTAAACGACATTAAGAAAACAGCTAACCGTCAAGCGCTACATTATACCGTTTGGAATAATTATCAGCACTTCTATAAACTTGCTCAAAAGTTTGGAACCCATTATGTACCATTTAATCAATCAAATGATCCGTTTAAGGGGTCAGATTTTGCGGGTTACTGTTGGGGACATACTCATCAATATGGAAAACTTATATCAGAAGGTTTACTCGATAATCTGTCTCAAGCCTCCAACAAAAAATTATATAGAACTTTTAAACAAAATTGGACTTTTTCAGACATTCTTTTTAGGCGGATTGGCTGGTATTTTAAAGTTAGTCTGGAAAAACAAATGCGGGAGGCTATTTGGAATGCATTAAAAGATATGGATGAAAAAAGTACTTTCAATTTCAATTTTCTTATTAAGAACCGCGGTTTCCATTCAACCAGTTTAAGAATGGTCGGTGAGGGAATGGAGTATTATGAAAACAATTATGGAGTGGTGAGGTTCAACACGCGAGAGGATGCTGTTAATTTTCTGGCAAACCATTTGCTCCATGAAGCGAGCAAGGTGGATGGTGGTGAAGTGAGTTTCATTACAGTCTATAAACTCCCTTACTCTAATGACCCAACCCAGGATATATTTGTTAACTTGCCTGTTGCTAAAATAGAAAAAGAATCCAGGTCAGAAAACCCAGTCGAGCATCCTCAGGAACTGAAGGAAGCCATTGAGAGATTGCAAAATTATATTAACAATTTACAGGCAGATGGCTCAACCAAGGGAAAAATCAAAGCCAATGAACTCCGATATCTTATTCATGAATTAAATTCCTTGCCTGCTGATGAGGTAAAGTCGAGAGTGGATGACATTCTTGCCAGCAGAGAACACAGCCTTATGTTAAACAGGGGGACAGGATTTTATTTCTTTATGTCAGGTTTTAAAAGCCATAGCACTACAGAGAGCTTATTGCAGGATATTTCCAATGCGGCAGGAAAGTCAGCATCAGTCAGTTTTGATTAGATTAGAATAGTAGGTCATTGATAGTGCAATCCTTCTCTTCAATGACCTGCTTCAGTGGCTTGCAATCGAACGTATTATCCACAGTGGTTGTCGGGAGAAGCGGTTACATCCAATTCAGCAACTTTCCTTCGCTTGCCAGGCTTCGGGCCAAATATTCCTGTGGTACCTATGTAGGTCTCACTTTGCTCTTGTGTTTCTGCCTTTCGCTTATGCGCTTCGTTTTCTGCTTTATAAGCACGTAACTCTGTAAGCTCCTGCCTTATCTGATTCATTTCCTCAGCCAGGGACAATAAGGCTGAAATGGAGGGAATATTAGTAATGTCAGGGGCTCCTTTTTTGCCTGAGAGTTCATGAAAAATCATATCGACCCTCCTCTTATCAACCACTGCTTGCGGTTTATAACCGAGCGCCACTGTAAATCTTTCTCTAGACAGTTCACGGCTATTGCCTTGTGTGTCCAATATTTCCAGCTTTCTCATTTGCGCTGCGTGATAATAGGGACTATCCATAGGGATAAGATTATAAATTTCATAAAGATTATCACCAGAGGGGTCAGGCAGGAGTTCGGATACTGGATAATGAAACTGCTACGGCTATGTTTATTTCTACAATGATCTATATTTTTTCATAAGGGCGAGCTGACAATTAGAACCAAATGTAGCTCGCCTTAATAAATTAGTTAGGACACGGCATTGCTGGTGACAACCTTAACCCAGCCGACTGAGCGTCATTTATTTGTTTGATTATTTTGAGAGCCAGGAATGCTGAAACGATTCCTAAAATATTTGAAACCGTAATTAGTCCGACATACCATTGATAACCTATCACACTTGGATCGTTTATTTTTGAACACGCCATAGTGGAAGAGTTTAAGAAAAGGAAGCTTATCCACCAGCCCAGTATAATGCCGTTATCGGTGGTTTTAACATTCAATTGCCATAGCTCTTTCATTGATTTGTAAGGCCAGTACACGCTAAGGAATGGTATAAAATAACTAAGGACACTCCATCCGGGAGTAAATTTAATTTTTACATCTGGATTTAAACAGCGCGAATTGCTGCTAACTCTGAAAATCCAGAAAGAATAAATAATTGCGGATAAAAAGAAACTAAGACCGATTAAAGTACCAATATTATCGTATTGTTGCGCAATAAACATAAACGCATTGCTTGCTTCTTCGGTTTGCTCATACAGGGCAGTATTGTACTTAAAAACACTATAAGCGCCAATTAGAGGTGTTAAAGCGCTTAGGACAATAAAGAGCCATAAAGAATAGGCGACCAAAGGGACTGTACCGTTTTTTACTTTGAGATTAGATTGATTGTTCATAATTCCATTTCTTATGATTGTTAAAGTGCTGCATGGCCAATACGACTTTTAAAAATTTTTGCAAATTCCATAGTTGCAGAAATCCCGTACCACTTGGATGGCAAACTGACATTAACTGAACCTGCGAGGCCCTGCTTCCGGAGAGGATTATAATACACATGGTAATTTTCTCAATGGCTTTTTAGGGAAATTGGTTTGCTAGCACCTGCTTACTATGGCGAGAATCAATATCGCTATTACCAGGAGAGCAATTACTCAAGCTTCAGCAGATTCTATTTTTCGTGAGCCAGGATTCCCTCTAGAATTCGACAGATTTTAAGCAGTGATGATTTCAATAAAATTGAATCATTAAAAGCTCATACATACATGTTGGAATCAGGTCTTAAACGAATGTGATTCGTATATGGGAATTGAATTTGTTTCCTTACAAACGCTATATTTTTAATTAACCTTTGGCATTGCTTGATAACCCAATTTATGGTTGAGTGGTCATTAAAAAATTGCTCTACCGTCATTTACTTTAATCTCCAGTAATAGGTAAGTATTAGTATTTAATGGAGATTAAAGTAAATATCATGTGGCGTTACTAGCCCTCAATACTTTAAAACTTAAATAACAACCCTCTGTTTTACATGGCTATTAATTAAAACAGGATGCTGTTTTGTGGGTTTATAAATCAAAACAACCGTCTTTTTTATTGACTTAAAAATATTATTGCTTATAATTTAGTACATTACTCGTGATAAGTATATTAAATGAAACGAACTCTGTTAAATTATATGGATAACTGGCTAGTTTCACCTGACCGGAAACCATTAGTCATTCGTGGGGCAAGACAAGTTGGTAAAACATGGCTAGTAAGGCACTTAGCTGAAAAGACAGGGATGCAATTAATTGAACTCAACTTCGAGAAGCAACCTTCCTATGCCAGTCTTTTGGCTTCTAATGATGTAAATCAAATTTTATTAAATTTAAGTACGGTATCAAATCAGAAAATAGATCCCCCAAAGTGCTTATTATTCCTGGATGAAATACAGGCAGCACCTCAACTGCTTAGCAAACTCCGTTGGTTTGCAGAAGATTTACCCCAACTGGCAGTAATCTCCGCTGGCTCTCTATTAGAATTTATTCTAGGGGAGCACTCATTTAGTATGCCGGTTGGGCGAGTTAGCTATATGCATTTGGAACCATTGTCATTTGATGAATTTTTATTAGCAAATGACAAAGAATCACTTTATGACTATTTAAATCAATATGACCTAAGTGTCGAGGTCCCCTCTGCGATTCACGAGCAATTAACTTCTTTATTTAAAGAATATTTGATTATCGGCGGTATGCCCGCTGTAGTCTCTAATTGGGCTGCTGAACGCTCTCTGAATAGAGTTAATCAAATACAAAATGACTTATTGGCCACCTATCGCGATGACTTTTCAAAATATAAAGGCCGTTTAGCGACAGAAAGATTAGACGAAGTACTTAATTCTATTCCAAAAATGCTTGGACAAAAATTTGTATTTAGTAAAGTTAATAAAACGATTCAAGCATCGACAATAAAGCATGTATTAAATCTGTTAGAACAAGCCCGAATTAGCCACCGAGTACAAAGTTGCTCGGCAAATGGTGTTCCCCTCGCAGCTGAAATTAAAGAAAAATTTTTTAAAGAAATTTTCCTTGATATAGGCTTATGTAGTACGGCACTAGGACTGAGTTTAAACCAAATTAATTCAACAAATGAAATTCTTTTGATTAATAATGGCGGCATCGCTGAACAGGTAGTTGGCCAATTGCTAAGAACAATTGAACCACCCTATATTGAACCAGTTTTGTATTATTGGCATAGAGAAGAGGCTGGTTCAAATGCTGAAATTGATTATGTAATCCAACATGGTAATAAAATTATACCTATTGAAGTAAAAGCTGGTGCCACAGGAAGCCTAAAGTCACTACATGTTTTCATGGGATTAAAAAAATTACCTCTGGCCATGCGAATTAATTCTGATTATCCAAGTAAAACTAATGTAGATGTAAAAGATAATTTAGGGAAATCCGTAAACTATGCTTTTATATCCATTCCCTTTTATCTTGTGGGGCAGATACATAGATTACTTAGTTTGTTCAACTAATATATATAGTGCAAAAACCAAGTGCCAGTCTTTTATTATCAGCAGCACAGACCGATAGAATAACTACGCGTTAATCTCATATATGAATTCAATAATCTGAACCAAATGTAAATTTAATTCACTAAGTCAATTTAATAGGACCTACTCTATCAAAGAACAATAATACTTTTGAACTAATCGCAATCAACCCCAACTGGGGCAACATTCGAAATGGAGATGAGTTTACTTGTGAAATAATAGGTACTGTGATTGGACTAAACAGAGAATTTTAACGCCTGCTCCGAAATCTAAGGTTCTAAAATATAACCAACTTCTCTATGAGTAAAGTTATCTACAAGAGCAAACCTTTCAATCTTGAGTGCCATTATACAATGAGAGTAAGGGATTTTTAGGTAAAGAATATCATTTTCTCTTATAAACTCTCCATTCTCTTCAGTATATACCTGAGATTTGTGATTAGGATCTTTGGGATCTTGGACTGAAATTTTCATTTTAATATTCCTCAACTGGAATATGCGATAACTGGTTATTGTTTAGTATAATACCTATTTCACGAATATTTGAACAGTCAGAGATTATCCGGTTAACGTTATCGGCGCATATTTCAATTTTGCCTCTAACCAAAACCTCGTAAGATTTAGATTTTTTATTTAGTGCATCCTTTAACGTTGTTAAATCCGAATATTTATCCTCCTCTAAAGCTGATTTAAAAGCCCTACCAGTATTAAAAGGGAACACATAGAATTCTTTTTCTTTTAATAAAGGGAATGGCTTAAGCTCGAAACAAATTTGTCCATAATAAGGCTTAAGTCCTGACTCAACCCAATTTGTATTTCCTAAAAATACATAATCTATAAACCCGTTTTCTGTATCTGCCAATAAGTCAGGATGCTGCGAGAGCATTGTACATAAAGTTGGGTGCATCCCGAAAAGAGTAGCTTTTGAATATAAGAACTTATCGTTTATGATTTGTCTAACACGCTCAACTTTAGTCCAATGATATAGAAAACCACTTTGGTTTGTTAGGTTACTGATTTTTTCCAAATAGAAAGCTGGGAAATACATCTTCAAAGTCCATTTAATAATTTAATTTCTGTAATTATAGACATTACAGTACAAAAAGTTATGGGCACAAATTGGGTACTTTTATTAGATGATTGGGTACTTTTTGGGATCTTCAGGAGCCAATAAAAAACCGTGAAGACAACGAAACTTATAACATAACCTATTGATTTTCAGTAGCTTTAAATAGTATTTGTGGTCTTTTATGGTGTTTGGTAATGGTGGAGGCGGCGGGAATCGAACCCGCCACTTAAGCAATCACTCATAACTATAAAAGACCATCAAAACTCACCAAATACCATATGGATAAAGTAACAGTCTTATTTTATAGCTAACTTACTCATATTCTTTGATTGTCTATTATTGTCAGTAAATAAACCCGCAAAAAACCCGTAGGTTCTTAAGATTTAAGCGCGATAATTTTCCCAAGTGCGTCTAGAACAATATTTCTTGATCGTTCAAAGCGAGCAATTGATTTTATTGCATCTAACCATCTAGGATCTTCCATTAACTTTTTAAAGTATCCTGAAATAAAATCTACTACATCGTGGGGTGAGTTCTTCAATTCTATCAATAATTCAGGTCTACCATTGATAACATTAACCACATCTTCTAGATCTTTACAATCCCAATAATCATTATCTCTAAAGGCTCTATCCGTGAACGCTTCAAGCTTTGTAGCAATGAAATAGACCGCATTGAGTATTTTTATTTTTTTATCTTTAATTGAAATTTCGATGGCATTGTCAAAACCAGCCTGGTACCAATTTGAATTAATTCCTTGTAAAGTTCCCTTGGTATAAATCACATCAATAATAATGTGTTCAAACAAGTACCTACAATTAATGTTGCCCTCTGGCTTTAGACCTAAACTTTCCAGTTTCCTCTGTAAAGAGTAATGAGCAACAATGTCTGTAGTACCTAAATCCAGTGCAACATCAATATCATAAGTTGGACGGACGTCATCCTCTATCACGTCAGTTATCAATAACCCAACAATTCGGCCACCGACGTAAACAACTTGTTCATTCAGATCTTTCAAAAGAGTTGCTGCCTCATAAAGCGCCTCATTATTTTGCCTAGCTCTTATTGATTCCATACATAGCTTTCCAATAGTTCTTTCGCAATTATATTCTCTCTTTTTCCACCTAATCTGATCAAATCAAGTGCACTAATAAGGTTATAAAAATTATCATCCGGGCTTCTGTCTAAAGCATGGGGTAAAGTTTTGTAAAGAGGAGTTAATGCCAACCCTTTCGCTTTACCATTAATATATGGCCAGACATAAAGCTCCTCACTAAGAATTAATTTCTTAATATGAGGTGAGCTATAAGCAGCTGGCATGCCACGAGTCGCAATGTTAATTTCTGCCGGAAAATGATACTTAACACTATGAACTAGAAACTCCATAAATTCATGTTTATGTAATTCAATTCTATCATCAGAATAGCGCATTAAAAGCTTCGCCATCTCTAACCTTTTAATGCTTTTAGTAACTTCAGATTGGCTGATATAAAGCTCATACGCTATGCTTTTGAATTCTATTTTCTCTTTAGCCTTAAGTTTCAGAAGCAATTTGATAAGAATAGCTATGTCTTGTCCTTTCAACATGAGAAAACCTCAGTATTTTTTAATATAGCTTAGCAAGTTATATTCCGATTTCCAATTTGGAAATCAGAAATATAGAGTAATTTCTGTTAGATTTGTAAGAAAAAGCAAATTAATTCAATTGGCTTTAGATTTTAAACATCAGTTTATTAAATTCTTGGTCAGCATATTTAAAAAAATTACTCAGCGCATGTTCTCCAGAGGTTATTCTTTGATTAAGATGCCTATTCCAATTATCTAACGCATCTGTATCTTCAAAATCAAAATTTTCGATGCTTCCATCATTAAAAGTGATAATGATGTAGGCTGATAATGCCTGGCTGTGAGAAACCCCCGGAATGTTCTCACTTTTTAAATATTCGGTTATCCCCAATAATTGGCATAAATCGGCGGCAGTAATTTTTCGCTTCTGAATTTTTTCTTTGATAGAAGGAACATAAGCATAAATAAATATTAAAAAAATCGTGAGGACAAACATTATACTAAACCGATTAGGCGAGCCCTCACTCATAATTATATATATAGAACAGTATCGGATAAATGTCTCAACTTCTCGTAAAGATAAACCATTTTGCTCGATTAATTGTTTAATAAATTCTAATGAATGTTTCCATATACCGCTGTTGAATAACTCATTGTTGGATATTAGATTATTTGCATGTAGGCATGAGACATAAGTACTATTCGGGCCAACTTTAACTACAGCAGGAAGTTCAAAACTATATTTAATAAATTTTTCAAGATATTGATGTGCATTAACCTCGTTTCCATAACAGTTTTTTATAGATGCCATAAGTTGTTTGAAATTAGAAATTAATACAAATTTTATTCCTGGGATATCAAATACATGTTTAATAATCTCCAACATAGAGACGGCGAAGGTAGGTTTACATCTATCTAGCTCATCCACAAATATGATCAATGGTTTTGTTTCTGTTATTCCTAACAATATTTTTTTTAAGGAATCAATATTCTCTTCAACTTTTTCATGTTCTATGATAAGTTTATCTAAAAGATAGTCAATGCTATCGGCTGTAGCAGTTTTAACAACATCTAGGATTTCTCCTGTCAAGTTATTCGTATCTGTTCTTAACATCCAAGAAATTCCTGCTTTTCCGAATGCCTTTATCGAATAGCAAGCGACAGCTTTGGCTGCCTTTAAAAACTCTTGCTTTCTAGGACTTTTATTTATCAGTTTTGCTATAGCGGCAATTATTGTAAGTAATGGCTCATTAGCATGATCAGCAGAAAATGCGTCGATATAAGTACACTCAATTACGTCTTTATAATTTTTTTCAATCAAATCCGTTGTCTTTTTGCAAAATATTGTTTTACCAGTTCCCCATTCTCCATTGATAACAATCGGCGATATATCTATATCTCTAATTAGTAATTCTATTAGTTTTATTGAAACTTTCTTTCTATCAAAATCATCCTCATCAAAGGATGACTCTTTTTTTATATTTTTACTAGTCATAGCCTTAAGTCTCTATCATTCATCATTATTCAGTAAATATGGTTGAGTGAAGCAGGATATAATCAACCCTAATCTATACCAATTTCTGTTTTGAATCTTTTAACTAATCTACTTCTTGGTTTACCGCCCATATCCATTATTTCATCTATGGAATTTGGCAGTTTTTTTTCAATTTCTTCAATAACCGAATCCGACACTTCATCAATAGCCATTAGCGCTAGTTCAAAAAATGGTTTATAGGTGCCCTGTATATCATCAACTAGTGGTTGTTCCAAGAATAATTCATTCTTATGAAGGCAGGAATTAAGCTCTAAATAATTTTCCATAAATTTATTTGCTCTAGAATAAATTAGGTCTTTCTTTTTTAATTTTATATTTACAAGAAATACCTTAAGTTGAAAATCAGCATTCAGCATGTACTCATATAATTGAGATAATAGCTCAACTTTCTTAGTATGGTTCCATGTATTTTGTATAGTGTGCAGCGAAACCTCTTTTGCTAGTTTAGCTTTAAATTTCTCAAGCTCTGCACTTAATGAGTAGGATAGTTTCTTATCTATCCATATTTTCAGTAACCAACTCACTAAACTTACTGCTAAACCAACTGTTATTCCATTTGTTAATAATAAAAGTGCAATGTTCATATTAATCTTTTCTCCCTCCTAAATTAATCGTACATTTAGTGTATAGTTTGAATTTTTAGCGAGATGAATTATCCTTACTGAAATACTCTATTTAACCCAATAACAGTACCTAATAGCTCGCATTCGATCTCTTCTCCGCTTTGAATGTTACCCCAGTTAGGATTTAGAGCAATTAATTCAAATTTATTATTTTTAGATATTGTGAGCTGTTTATATTTCCTAACAATAGCTTTCTCAGAATTGTCAATTTTCGCAAGAACAAGAGAACCCGGCAGAGGAGAAATGTCAGGATCAATGATAAGAATATCATTAACCCTTACTTCTGGATCCATGCTGTCATCAAACATTTTTAAAGCAAAAGTATTCTCCGTTATAGAAAAATTAAAAGAGGAGCTTATAGGAATAAAGCACCGGCTAGATTCATCCTCTAATTTTATAATTACAGTTAGATTATCCTTTGCTATACAAGCTTCTTGAGCATTTAGGAGTGGAACTAAACCTTGAATGTGAGTTTTGGCAATTTGCGGATGTCTCACATCAGTTAAGCACATTAAATAGGCAGGCGAGACTTCCAGCGCGGTTGCTAACTGTTTTATTTCTTCAGGCCCCGGTGTTCGAGTTCCCCTCTCCCAGTTATTAATTCTTGACTCTTTAAGATCATCTGTTAGTTCAGCTAAAGCCTTTCTTGTCAGCTTTTTCGCCTTTCGCTCCTGCATAATTCTTTGGCCAATTTTGTCTTTTATATTCATAAGCAACCCAATTTAATCAAAAAGAAAAAAATAGTATTGACAATTATTCTTTTGGTGATAAATTAACTCCTGATTTGCACTATTCGTGCAAATTAATCTGAGCAATATTTACAATAACATATAAAGCCAGAATTAAGAACCAAGGAATTATTTAGTGCAATGGATATCGTAATCAGTACTAGGGAATTGGATGCACTTTGTGGGTTGCAGTTTCTACAGCAATTAACTTATCTACGAGGAATTAGGCCTTATATGGACATAAACACACGCATGGCCGGAATAAAACGCGGGATCAGTTATCAATCGATATCTGAAGCGCTATATGTTGAACCGCACCCCGGAATACAAAGTGGAAGCCCAAGCAAAGATCAGATCCGCCGAGCCATTAAAGGATTGCAAAAAGCTGGTTTAATTGAAAATCAAAGTACTGAGCATGCGCTTATTTTAAAGTGCTTATTAGCGACTGAGCGTTTTTCTGCCCAAAATAAACCCGCCATCAAGGCGCCATACCATCCCGCCACTGTGGATAACTCAAACAACCCAGATGGAGCAAGGATTTCTGAAGCAATTAATCAGCAAGCCACCATAGGCGAAAAGACACAACCCGCCATACCTCATAATAGTAATAATAATTATTTATTTTTTTTATATAAACAATTCGAGCAATTTTGGTCGGTGTATCCGGTCAAGCGCTCAATGCCTCAAGCACAGCAGGCCTTCGTGGAATTAAATCCCTCTGCCGAACTCTTTCAGCGCATGATGAATGCCTTGCAGCAGCAAATCGCTTACCACGACCAACAAATAGCCCTCAAGCGCTGGATGCCTAACTGGAAGAACGCCAGTAACTGGATAACCCAGCAATGCTGGAACGATGAATTACCGACTCAACACCAAAAGGACGAGCACCATGCAACACATCAAAAGCCTTCTTCAACAACCAGCGGCTACGATCCGCTTTGGGCAACCTGTAGAACACGGCATGAAACCAAAGCCGAAGAGCCCTCCAACGTCATCTCCTTCCCAAGAACCTCCAGCGGAACACATTGACGATTTGTTTTTGAAATTTGCGTCTTATTACGGCGCGGTATGGCGTGCACACATGAAGGAAGAGGGGTTTATCGTGTTTATGAAAAACGAGTGGCAAATCAGCTTGAAGGAATTTACACCGGCAATTATTCGTGAGGCAACCGACCATTGCCTGAAGCGAAAGCAACTTCCGCCCACCTTGCCGCAATTTTATGACCTGTGCCGAACCTTGCACATTCGAGAAAAAGAACAGGAAGCATTAAAGAACAGGGCACCGAATGAGCGAGCCACTCCTGCCTCACTAGAAGTCGGGCGCAGGTACTTAAAACTAATCAAACAAATGTTACACAGCAACTAAGGGAGAACACCATGCTGATTTTGGGAAGACGCGAAGGCGAATTGATTCTGATTGACAAGGGTCAAATTCAAGTGAAGGTGCTGCATCTGGATAGCGACTTGATTCACTTGGGGTTTAAATCCTCAGCGCGCATCGATATCGACACACCTGCTGAAGGCATTCAGTACCTTAGTGCCAATTGCATGATGGTGTTGCAATGCCATCTGGGCGACAAACTGTTTCTGAACGAGGGTGAAATTCAGGTGAAGTGTTTGGCAGCTCATCACGGCATGTTGTATTTGGGCATACAAGCGCCCTTGAATATCGATGTTGACCGGCAGGAGATTTTTGCACGCAAGCAGGCGACTGCCAATACAAGCGAGAAAGCCTGCAATGACGTGTATTTCAAACTGCCCAAGGCTTACTAAGGAGAGCATGATGCGCAAACTTCATTGCCTTAAACAGCTCACCAAAGCGAAATACTTAGCCCTGGGCTGCGCCTTGTTACCTGTTCCCTGTTCTGCCAAATCGATTGAGACGGTGATTAATGGGGCAGTTAAATACCTGCAAGGTGGCTTGGTGCGCTCGGTCGCTGTGGCGGGAATCGTCACCTTGGGCTACATGTGTTTTAAATTGCAGAAATTCCCCAAAGAGTATTTTGTGTACTTATTAGTCGGGCTAGGTCTCGTGTTTGGTGCCGGTGAGATTTATGGCGTCGTGGAGAGGGGATAATGTCGACTAATCAATTGCATTGCAATCCCATCTTTGGCGCCTTAACCCGTCCGGCCATGACCGGCGGGGTCACGCTTGAATTCCACGTCATGAATCTAATCCTATCGATGGGGGCATTCATTGGCTTGGGCAGCATGTTGTATGGACTCATTTTCCTGCCCCTTCATGCCTTTGGCTGGTTAGCTTGTAAACAGGATACGGCCTTATTCACCATCTTAAGCAAACGCCTTTTCCTGTTGCCTAATGTGCCTAATACCGCTTTTTGGGGAGTTCGCGCTTATGAGCCTTACTAAGATTAAACAGCGTCTACAACAGGAAACGGGCATCAGCCACTTGTTCCCGATTACGCATTTAAATTCAGCGAGTATTTTTGAAACCAAGCAAGGCGCAATTGGTGCGACCTTGCAGGTTGAAGGCATTTCCTTTGTCATGGCCGAACCTGACTACCTCAACGAGATGTCTTTTCGCCTACACCAAGCGCTCTTACACCTCGATGAGCGCTTCATGGCCTATGTAACCATTCACCGCCATAAGGAAGATATTCGCTTAAAGGGTGAGTTTAAATCCCCCTTTGCCAAACGAGTGAATGAGAAATACCATGCCCGGTTTCAGGGCAAGAGCCTGTACCGCAATGCGATTTATCTCACCGTGGTGCTTAAGGGCGATAATTCCAGCAAAGCAGCCCGCACCTTAAGCTGGTGGAGCAAAGTCAGTGCGTCTAAACAAATTGACGCAAGACAACAGCAGCGGGAAGCTGAAATTGCCTTGCTGCTGGGCAAAATGGAGCAGTTAAAAACCTCTTTATCGCCCTTTAAACCGCATCTGCTGGGCGAACATGACCGCCAGAAAGGTTATAGCGAATTGCTAGCCTTCCTTTCCCTCATTCCCAATGCAGGCGAGCGCCTACCCTTTACCGAGCCACAGTTTAATGCCATGACCGGCAAAGGCTTGCTGGATACCTTAAAAGCCAATGCCAAATATCCAGAGGGCAATCTCAGCCAATATGTGACCAACAAGCAACTCTTCTTTGGCCAATCTATTCAGTTTCAAGGCGCTAGTGGCAGCTCCTTTGCTGCCATGCTTTCTATTAAAAAATATGGCTTGGAAACCAGCTCAGTTATTCTCGATAAGTTATTAGAGCTCGATTGCGAATACATCCTAACCCATAGCTTTGCGCCGGTGCCTCGCGATGTGGCACTGAATTTAGTCGACAAGAAACGCGGTAATTTACTGAATGCCAAGGATTTAGGCGCTAGCCAAATCCAGCAATTAAGTGCCTTGGAAGATGGGCTTTCCAGCGAAGTAGCCCGTTTAGGCTTTCATCACAATAGCTTAATGCTGTTATCGCCTGATAAAGCCCAACTAGAGGATGCCATACGCGAAGCAGTGAAGGCCTATGCCTCAGCGGGTATTGTCTTAGTGCGAGAGAACCTAGGCCAAGAGTTAGCCTATTGGTCACAAATCCCCGGCAATCACGCCTTTATTGCAAGGGCAAGTTTGATAACCTCGCATAATTTTGTCGATTTCTGCTCGCTTCATAACTTTGATACGGGCTTTCGCAATGGCAATCACTTAGGCGAAGCCGTCACGCTCTTAGAAACGCCCTCAAAAACACCGGTCTTTTTTAACTACCACAGCCAATCATCCAAAACGAACCCTGCCAAAGGTCATACCGCCATTTTTGGCGCGACTAATGCCGGAAAGAACACACTGGTGTCTTTCCTTGATGCGCAAATGGGGCGCTATGACAATCGAAGCTTCTTCTTTGACCGTGATGAAGCGTCCAAAATTTATGTGCTTAGCGCACCCAATAGCAGCTATACAGTCATTTCGCCCAAGCATGCCGAACGTATCGCCATGAATCCCTTCATGCTCACCGATACGCCCCACAATCGAAGCTTTGTCAAAGACTGGTTCGCTGAACTGATTAAACAACCCAATGAAAATGATTTACCAAGTAGTATTCGCGAAACCATTAACGAATGTGTGAATTACGCCTTTGACCATTTAGAGCGCCGTTACCGCAATTTAAGCAATATTGCGCGTTGTCTTCCGAAAGACTTCCCGCGCTGGCCGGAACTTAAACGCTGGCTTCGTGCAGATGAAACCCGCGAGGCAGGCGAATTCGCCTGGCTGTTTGACCATGACCATGACGCGCTGAATGTGAATTTTGATAAGGTGGGCTTTGACATCACTTATCTGATGGATGAAGTATCCCCTCTGATTTCAACACCTGTCTACATGTATCTATTGCATCGGGTACGCCTCTGCCTTGATGGCCGACTCACTTCGATTGTCATTGATGAAGCATGGCAAGTATTCAATTCACCCTTCTGGCTTAAGCACTTAAAAGCATGGGCAGCCACCATTCGCAAGAAAAACGGCCATTTCATTTTCATGACCCAAACGCCCGAATCAATTGTCCATTCACCGATTGCAGCCGAAATTATTACCAATGTGGCAACCAGTATTTACTTCCCCAATCCGGCAGCCAATGAAGCGACTTATATCGGCGCGTTAGGCTTAAGCCGTAGTGAGTACCAGACCATTAAATCCTTAACGCCTGAATCAAGGCTATTTCTCTATAAGCAAGACCGAAAGAGCATCCTCTGTAAGCTTGATTTAGGCGACTTGCCAGATGAAATTCGCGTCTTTTCCGGTAATGAAGCCACGGTGCGCTTACTCGATAGTATCATCGATGAGGTCAGTGCTAACGCCGAAGACTGGTTGCCAGTCTTTATCGAAAGGAGTGGCGCATGAAGATTCGCTTACTTATCGCTGGACTTTGTTTAAGTGCCAATGTGCATGCCGATGTCTTGGGCGTGTCCGATGCCGCCATGCTTGAAAAAGCCATTGAGCAGTTAAACCACTTGAAAGCTCAATACGAGATGCTGGAAAAAACCTACCAGAATGCTGAATCACAACTTGAGCGCTTGCAGCAGCTCAAAGACTCAAACAGTGGTAACTATGGCTTTGGCAATCTAAACAACAGTGTCGCGGATTTAAAAAACCGCCAATGGTCAGCCAATAGCTGGGATGAGGCGTTAAAGAATATCTCAGGCGGCAATCCAAGCCGTTATCAAGAGCTGGTTAAGGCGTATGAAAAAAGCCATATCACCCTGGATGATGCCAGTTTCCTAAAAGGGGCAACGGCTGAGCGCCTCAGCCAATACCAGCAAAACAAAGCGGTTAATGAAGCCGTTAGTGTGCAAGCCACTTACGCCTATAACGAAATCAACCAGCATTTAAAAGCCATCCATGAGCTTAGCAATCACATCGAGAAAACCCCAAACACCAAGGCAGCCATCGATTTAAATTCGCGCCTGATTGCAGAGCTTGCCTTTATTCAGACTGAGCAACTCAAGCTGCAAACCTTAATCGGCCAGCAGTCGGCTATGACTGGCTTTAATGACATCAGCAGTGAAACCGATATGGCACGCTTTAACCGCTTGCCGGACGATAAGTAGGAGATGGGTATGCGATTAATTCTTGTGGGGCTTGTATTACTGAATTTGTGCGCTTGCAGCCAACCGCCGGACTTGGACCCCCCATGCCCGAACTATGGCAGAGCCTGTTCGCAATACCCTGTGAATGAATAACAACAATAAAAGGAAGAACAAACTATGAACCGATTAACTCTTACCCTGACCCTCGCCTGCACCGTGACGTTGACCGCCTGCGATAAAAACCCTTTACAGTCTCAGCCCCAAGCCGAACAAGTTAACGCCCTGATGCAAGCCTCGCGCACCGCTGAAAAAGCCATGCACCTCAATTCAGGCACTGGCGGGGGCTATTATCCAAGCTGTATGGGCTTAAATGACGCCCATATCGATTGTGACTTGCTGTTTAAGCTCATGGTCGATGAACTGCGAACGCATCGGGCCTTTGCGTCTATCGAGGTTAAACAGATTACCGATAAATCCTTCTATAACCCGATTGCGCTTGCCTATCAGCAACGTGTGTTTAACAGCATCGAGGATTAACCAATGGTAAGTCCAACCTATGCCAATATCATTGGCCAGTTAACTAGCCAAATCGATGAAATAAGCAAAACCTTTGTGGTCAATGGCTATCAGGCACTGGCTACGCATCTTGAAAAGCCTCTGGCAGGCGCCTGTGTGCTTGCCTTAGTCTTAATGGGGTTTGGTATCATGATGGGCTTTATTCGTATGCCTTCAAAGGACTTAATGAAATTGGCCTTGCGAATGGGTGGTATTTATCTATTCGCCATGAACTGGGGCTTTTTCTCTGAATACTTTGTCGGGTTGTTTGTCGATGGTGCAAGCGAGCTCGGTGGCGTGCTGATGAAAGCCAATCTTTCAGGCCTCTCTGTGGATGGGGTCAACAGCGGTTTGCAATCGGTCTTGAATGAAGTGGTTCGCGTAGGGGCTTGGACGTGGGATAAGGCAAGCTTTAAGCACTGGAGCCCGATTTTTGTGGCCTTAATGATTTATCTCTCTGGCCTTGCGGTGATTGGCCTGGCCTTGTTTGAACTCATAATCGCTAAATTAATGCTCGCGGTGTGTTTAAGTACGGCGCCCATTTTTATCCTGCTCACCTTGTTTGATTTTACCAAATCTTTTTTTGAGCGCTGGATAGGAACGCTGGTGGGGTTCTCACTAGTGCTGGTGTTCGTGTCGTCTGTAGCCAGCTTTTGCATGCGCCTGATTCATTGGGCAGTCTATGGGCATTATGCCAACCATGCCCTTGAAATCGGCCTATCGGATTGGATCCCAATTCTCTTGGTCGCCGCCTTTTGCGTCATGGCCTTGCTTGAAGTCACCGCCATTGCCAAAAGCATTGGCGCATCTTGTTCGACCAGTAATGGCGCTGCCATGCTGGGCGGGTTTATTGGTGGTGCTATGGGTGCTAGCCAAAAGGCAAAAGAAGCCGGCAGCCAATCCCAAGAGGCTTTAAAACAACTGGTGCCGGCTAGTGCCAAATCACCGGTTCAAGTCTATCAAGCGGCTAATTCCCCCTTAAATCTTCAATCCTTCCGAGGTTAATCATGAAAACAAGCAAGCAGCCTTTAAATGACTATTTTAAACAAGCAAAGCACTGGGCAGATGACCAGTTCACCCGGGTGGAAGTCTCAAGGAATCGGTATCAAGTGGCGTTTTTGACTTCGATGGGATTAAACCTTTGCGCTGTATTGGCGGTTGTCGTGCTTGCGCCCATGCAAACTCTGGTGCCGATGCTGGTGCATCATTATGACAATGGGGTCACCACCATTGAGCCAGTGACGCAAACGAATGGGCCCATCAATCAAACGCAGGTGGAAAGTGACATCGTTCGTTACATTACCCATCGGGAAAGCTATGAGGTCAGCGCTTATCGTGCGCAATACGATTTGGTAGGTCTTTTGTCTAGTGAGTCGGTGAATGATGAATACCTTCGCGAGCAATCCAGAAACAATCCGCAATCTCCTGTGATGCAGCTCGGCACGAAACTAACGCGTAGCGTTCACGTCTACAGCATTAACTTTCTCGACAATGTCCTGTTTAACGACAAGGATTTTCCAAAGAACCATCACAACGTGGCCGAAGTGGTCTTTACCTTAATTGATACTGACAAAGCCACCGGCCATCAAACAGAAACCCAATACAACGCCTTAATTTCATGGGTGTATAACCAGCCCTCCAATGCGCCCGATATCCGCTGGAAAAACTGGGATGGCTTTCAGGTGACCCGCTATAGCAAACAACTCCGGAATGTGTGAGGTAATGATGAAGCAATTAATAATGACAGGACTACTCCTTGCCCATACGCTGGCGTTTGGGCAGCAGCTTCCCCAATCCACAAAGCAAGATGCGCGGGTCACGCTGGTGCCTTTTCAAGCGCATAATGTGGTCAAGCTTAAAGCTCGCACCTTTACTACCACGCAAATTCTCTTTAATCCTAAAGAAACCATTCTGGCCGTTGAAGGAGGCGACACCGCCGGCTGGATGGTGACCTACCATGAACACTTGCCTTATATGATGTTTGTAAAGCCAACCCTGCTCAATAGCAATACCAATATGACGGTGGTCACCGACAAACATAACTATTATTTTCAAGTGACCAGTAATTCCTCAATGGGCAATGGCTCGGTAAAACCCATTTATGCCTTGCAGTTTACCTACCCTGAAGAAGAAAAAGCCAAGCTTGACGCGGCACGCAAAGCCGCAGTGCTTCGCAATGCTGCTTTGAACAAACAGCATAAAGACCCTAAAACAATGAACTGGAACTATCGCTTTAGTGGCAGTGCCGAATTAACTCCGCAGCATGTCTATGACGATGGCCAATTCACTTATTTTGAATTCAGTCCAACGCAAGCGGTGCCGGCAGTGTTTGCGGTCGATAACAAGCAAGGCAAAGAGTCGATTGTAAATACCCGGCGCCAAGGCCATCTCTTAATCATTCAACGCTTAGCCCCTCAGTTCACCTTGCGAAGCGGTGGTTTAGTGGCCTCTATCTTTAACAGTAATGAAATTGAACGTCTTCGACAAGGCAGGAGGTAAGCATGCAAGCAACTGAAAAAGATAACGATGCATCATTAAGCGAACTATCTCAAGTGACACCGCCTAAGAAATCTTATTTTGGGATTAACCCTAAAATGGCGGTAGTGATAGGAGTTTCAATTACTCTCTTAGGCTATGCCTTTATGCCGAAGCATGCCAGAACGGTGAAGGCAGAGGAGCCTGTAGCCCATTCGCAAAACGATTACACACTCTCACAAAACCTTGAGCTCATTGAAAAGATGAAGGCTGAAGCTGCCAAGCCGGTTATGGGTACTCAAACGAAGCTGACTAATCAACAGCCCATTAGACCGCCCAAGCTTCGCCATAAAGAACACATGAGCAAAGAAATGCTGGCGCGCATGAATGCACCGACTACCTTTCTGGTGAATCGGCAAGCCGTCAGTGCTGTGGCAGGAACCGGCAATGCCAGTCCACCCAATGCGTTTGCAGGAAATAATCCCAATACCCAGTTTTTAAACCAGCAAAATGAAATTACCTCAGTCACTGCGACCAAATTACCGCATCCGGGTTCAACCGTACCCGCAGGGGAAATGCTGGCAGCGACTTTGGAAACGGCGATTAACTCGGAACTGCCGGGGATGGTGCGCGCCATTACCCTACGCGATATTTTTTCACTGGAAGGCCAGCATTGTTTAATTCCTAAAGGCTCGGTGTTAGTCGGTCAGTTTGATTCACAAGTGGTCGATGGGCAAAGCCGAATACTTGTGGTCTGGAATCGAATACAGCTCGCTAATGGCGTCATTGTGAGCTTGAACAGCCCAAGCACAGACGCCATCGGCCGCTCAGGGCAAGGAGCTGATTATATCAATCGCCATTTCTTTGAGCGCTTTGGCACCAGTGCTTTGTTATCCATCTTGGGCGCTTACACCGCCACCAGTGGCGTAAACGGCCAAGACCGCTATAACTCTGAAGCGCAGTACCGCATGGCGATTGCGTCAAGCTTCCAGCAAACCGCAGGGCAAGCGGTGAATGCGGGCATGGCGATTCGGCCGACCTTGCAAGTCAATCAAGGCACTTTAATCAATGTCTTTGTAGCCCACGATTTGGATTTCTATGGCGTGAAGGGAGGCAGGGGCTAATGGAAGCGAAAGCCTTTTATGCGCCGGGTTCAGAAGGGTTATTGCAACCCTTATCGCCCTGGCTAAACGATGCCAGTGTCTCGGAAATCTTAATCAATAGACCGCGAGAAGTGTTTGTCGAGCAACAAGGCGCAATGCAGCTGCATTCAGTGCCTGCATTAGATAGCCTTCATTTGAAGCGTCTCTTTGGGTTGATAGCCAATGAGAATAAACAGCTACTCAATGAAGTAAATCCCTTGTTATCGGGCAATTTAATGGATGGCTCACGGGTGCAGTTAGTCATCCCGCCAGCAGCCAAGCATTATACCTTGTCGATTCGCCGTCAAACGGTAGCCAGTCGCAATTTAAGCGATTATGAGCAAGATTTTTATCGAAATGCCAAGCCCTTTTTAATAGACGATAAAAAATCACTGGAAAGCGATACCGATAAGCAATTGCTAGCCCTCTATCGCAAACAATGTTGGCCGGAATTTATCGAATCCGCCATCCTGGCTAAAAAGAATATTGTCATTTCAGGCGGTACGTCATCCGGTAAAACCACCTTCTTAAATGCCTGTTGCCAGCGGATTCCTAAGCATGAGCGCATTATCACACTAGAGGACACCTACGAGCTGCGCTTGCCCCATAGCAATCAAGTGAATTTGCTTGCCCCTAAAACCAAAAGTGAATCAGCTCTTTGCATGCAAGACTTGGTGCAGTGTTCGTTAAGGCTTCGCCCTGACCGGCTAATGATGGGCGAAATCAGAGGGCGAGAGATATTGGATTTTATTGCCGCGTGTTCCACAGGTCACGAGGGGTCAATGACCAGCATTCACGCCAATAACCCGCAAATTGCCCTCATGCGCATGGTGCAACTCTATAAGCTCAATAATGTCCCTTCGATGCGCGATGAAGACATCTTGCGCGAAATCAATCAAGTGGTGGATGTCATCATTCAACTGCAAAAAACACCCAATGGACGCGGTATTTCATGGATTTATTTCAAAGGAGCAACTTAGGAATTATTAATGAGGTGATTCATGAAAAAGTTAGCGATTACGGCCTTGTCTTGTCTGTGTTTCAACAGTGCTCAAGCAGGTGATGTGGATATGTGGGAGCACATTGGCAAGCTGCAAGACCAAATGGTTTTGGTGTCCAATCAAATTATCGCTTTGGCGAATCGAATTGCTTCGATTCCTGCTGGTCCTCAAGGCCCACAGGGAATGCCTGGACAAAAAGGGGAACGAGGTCCAGCAGGGCATTATCAAGCCGGTAGTGGCATTCGCATTGAAGGCGAGGTCATTAGTGCCAATATCATCACCCATCAAATTGGTGAGCTGTATCAAGGCGGGATTGTCTTCTGGGTCGATAACACCGGCCAGCATGGCTTAATTGCCAGTACCCGTGACGTGAATGCTCAAGGCATTCAATGGCGAAATGGGGAAAGCGGCAATAAGATTACCAATGCACGAGCGGATGGCATTGGCGCTGGCGAATCCAACACCCGATTAATCATTAGCGAACAGACCATTGATAATCAAACCGGCCAATTTGCAGCCCTTCTGGCGAATCAATACAGTGTGTCTGAGGATGGGGAAACGCCTTGTATAACGCCAGCCAACCCGCAAAGCCTTTGTTATGGAGGATGGTATCTGCCATCCATTTATGAATTAAGCCTTTTAAAAGCCAATTTACAACCGCAGGGCTTAACGAGTTTTGCACCCGATTATTATTGGAGCTCAACTGAATCTAGCGTCTCTCAGGCATGGCTTCAAAACTTTAGCACCGGCGAAGTCATTGCCAGTGATAAAGCAAGCACTCTAGGTCATGTGCGCGCTGTGCGTCAGTTTTAAGGATAAGTTATGGCTAAAAAAATAATAATCACTATGGTGTGCTTGCTGATGGCCTTGGAACTAGCCAGCTTTATTTCTCTGTGGGGCTTGGGGCTATCCAATACGCCTTATCCTTGGTCGCTCTTTGTTTTACTTCGCTTTAGGTATTACGGCTTGTGTGCAGGGGCATTGCTGTTCGCTTCCCTTCCTTTCATTTTGGCTGCCTGTTATCTCAAAGGCGGCTTTATCCGGTGGTTAAGTGGTATTGTGCTCTTTTGTTTGGTGCTTTCGGTAACTGCTTTGCTAGTTGGCGTATTTCTCTATCAATGGTGGTCGCAAGAACCCTTTAACAATGCCTCGGAGTTTATCGCTTTTTTGCAGGCACTTTCTGAAGACCCCGAACCACTACGCCGTTTTATTGGCTGTGAGCTCGCGGGGTTCTTTTTAGTCTTTGCAATTCCTATGCATGCCCTGTTTGAACGATTTCGCCCTGGCAACAAAGTATTAGGCAATGCCCATTTTGCCAATGGCTATGAAATTCAGAAAGCCGATTTTTTTAAAAAAAAAGAGGAAAGTCTAATCATCGGTAAAAAATACGGGGTTCCTCTGTATTCTAACGGCTTTGAACATGTCTTAGTCTTTGCACCGTCCGGGAGTGGTAAAACACGAAGTATTGCCATTCCCAACTTATTCAATTATCCCTATTCGGTGGTTTGTAATGATGTGAAACTTACTCTCTTTGAAACGACATCAGGCTACCGGCAAAAGGTATTAGGCCATGAATGCTTTTGTTTTGCACCGACTCACCCAGAAGGCCGAACACACCGCTTTAATCCCTTATCCAGTATCAGCAAAGACGTTAATCACCGCATGACCGACATTCAACGAACCGCACATATTTTAATACCGGATAACCCAAAAGGAGATGTCATTTGGACACAAGCGAGCCGGAAGCTCTTTAAATGCTTAACGCTCTATTTACTGGATACACCCGAACGTCCAACGACCCTGGGCGAAATGAACCGCTTGATTAAGCAACAGCAATTCGATGTGTGGCTGCAAGACTTGCTCGACAATACCGACCACCTAGACCCAGAGTTCTATCGCAACGGCTATTCCTACATCAATAACCATGAGAAAACCCGAAGCTCGATTTTAGAATCCTTCTCCGGCTATTTAGAACTCTTTGACGATCCCTTTATTGATGCTGCCACCAGCGCCAGTGATTTTGATTTCAAAGATTTACGGCGTAAGAAAATGACCATTTATGTCGGGTTTACCGATGATGACATGGAACGCCTTGCCCCCTTACTCACTTTATTCTGGCAGCAATTAATTTCGGCCATGATTCGAGAAATTCCTGATCCTAAAAAAGAACCGTATCCCTTGTTGTGTCTCATTGATGAATTTTCCTCCTTAGGCCGTATTGAGCGTTTAAGGCGCTCGTTAAAGCTGCTTCGCGAATACCGAGTGCGATGTATCCTGATGTTTCAATACATTGCCCAAACCTATGAAAAATACTCTCAGGATGAAGCCAAAGCCTTTACAAACATCAAAACGAAAGTAGCTTTTACAACGGAAGATTTAGGGGATGCCGAATTCATCAGCAAAATGTTAGGCACTAAAACGCAACGGGTAGCGAATGAATCCACTTCATTACAGGCACAAGGAATTTGCAACAGTCATGGCAAAAATTATCAGGCCGTACCGTTAATGCGTCCTGAAGCGATTATGAAGATCCCGGCAGAGAATACCTTAATCATGCGTTCTGGGTTCCCTTCGGTAAAAGCTTCACAATTTATTTGGTATAAGGAAACAATGCAGAACCTAGAGCAACCCGCATTAAATCTCCCCATTAACAAGATAGATCGAATTGATTTCAAACGAAAGGTGGTTGGGAGTGTTAACCTATCAGAATTACTTTAATCGCAATTGAATACAATTCCTCTACAGCTAGATTTTTTTTATCATTTGTATGGGTCTATATCCAGATTGAGTGAATTGCTTGCGAAAGGTATAGACGCTTATGTTAACCATATAAATCATTTCGACTTCACTACCTTTGATAAAACGAATTCTAGGATTCGTCGTACATATCTTCTGGATTCGGTAAAGACATAATAATAATGTCAAATTAAACCGTGAATAGTAGCAAATTGGATTAAATAAACTAATATCTATCTAGGAGATCTTCAAAATGGATAACTCGAGGAAGATGTTGGACGATAACTTAGAATACAGAGTTCTTTGTAAAAAATCAGGAGTAAATAGTGATTCTCCTTGGTTGCTACAAGAGTTTGATAAAAACGACAGAAAAGATTACAGGGATTTTATTCCTTGGGATGGGTTTTTAACTTTTAAGGTGAACGATCTTCTCTATAGTTATTCGACAGATATTAATAATACAATTATTAATTCTGAAGAAACTGACTGCAACACAGAGTTAGTTAGACAAGGTGGATCAATTTTAGGGCGACTACAACCTATTGGTTGTTATGCTGAAAAATCTAACTCAGAAAATGAAGATTTCGTGTATTCAATGTTTGGCTCAAAACGTCCTATAGAGCATTTTGGCCTTAATATTAAAAAAAATAAAAATTCCAATGATAAAGCAAAATGTCAACTTCGTGGATGGATGAGTTTTACAGAAGAAACCGGAAATGCCCATATAAGTGTTTATCTTTCACTAACACCGCAACAGTTTGATAGCATGGCTGACCTAATCAAATCCAAGCATATAGATTTATTAGAATTAACTTTACATAATCCGCCGGGATTTTACTCCGAGCGAGCATCATCAGGTGAAAATTACATTAAAATCTTAATGGATTCAAAAGAACATAAATTTGGACAGGACAGTGAAATAAATCCTCCCTGCCTAGGTTATGTTAATGACTTCAATATTAAAATTATTCAGCGCCATTACTGGATTGAACCAGATGAAGAGGAGCAACATGAGGTGGAAAAAGAAGAGGTCATAGAAACTCAGCAAGATCTAGAAAATTTGTTACCTCGGTTTGAGCGTATTGAAGCAGTTTTAGGTTTCCCCCTCTGGGTGATTTTGGTAATGTTTTGCATTCTATTCTTTAAATTCATATTCTTACAATAGTCATCTCTTTTCAGATAAGGAGAAGATAATTTGAATTTTAATTACTTTAAAAATATAGATATCGACTTTATCACCTCAACCTTCACTCAAGGAGATAGCGTTCTTCCAATTGGATCTATACCCCTTGATTCACAGATGAGTTTGGCCAGTGTTTATTATGATGCTGCACAGGCTCTACTCGAATCATCTTTGAATGAGTACAGTTATTACGATATAAAAGGTACTATTCACCCTATATTGTACCTCTATAGGCATTCTATTGAATTATGTATAAAAGGGATTATTCCTAGCGCAAGAGGACATAATCTTACAGATTTATTCAACAAACTTAGAGAGTTTTTAAAAACCAGCTATGATTTAAATTTATCAGAAAATGTAGAAAGCTTGATTAAGTTCATTAATTCTATTGATGATAAATCTACTTTGTTTAGATATGCAGATGAGATAAAGAAAAAAATTCCTGAAATGTACATTGATGTTAAGAAGCTAAAACAAACAATGACAGAACTAAATTCTTACTTTGTACTTCTCAAGGCCCATATCGAAACCGGAATTTGTCAAAATCGAAATAACACTAAATAGCTTACTTGTAATCAGGGGAGATCTCGGGTCCACATGGTAGCTTCTGATGAAGTAGACTAATTTCTGCCATTCCACATTCATTAAATAACGTTGAGAGTCAGGTCAGCGAAAGCGTATTCATAAAATTAACTTTTAGCAAAGCTTGCCGATATATAAACCAGAAAAAACATTATAAGCCCATCATGAAAACAAAGAATGAGAAATTGTCCCTTACTCTTCAGCTGTTAACTTCATTCGCGATTATTATAATTTTAATGGGAGTGCTGATTTTCATTTTTGAAGACCACTATATTAATGTTATAGCTAACGACAGCAAAGGACACAATGAGAATTTAAAAAACGCTGCAGAGCACTTTAATGCAGCTGCTATTGTTATTCTCACAATTTTTATTCTATGTGCTGGATGGCTACAATTTAGAGATTTAAATAAAACATCAAGAGGTGACTTTTTATTTAGAATTGATGAGCGTTACGGTCAGCCGGAAATTATAAAAGCTAGAGTGATCATACACAAATTTTATTGCCTAACTTATCACAAAAATATCGACTGCACGAAGCATACTCAAATAATTGGCGAAATGATCTACAGAATAAAATTTAACCCCTATAAAGCTAGTGACTTTATTGCATTACTAAATTTTTTGGATTTCCTTGAAACAATCTCCTATTTTGCAAATCGCGGATATATTTCAGTGAAAGATCTCAATGAGCTAACGGGATATTCAATTAAATTTTATTACTCTGTATTCACTAAGTTCATAGATGATAGAAGAAACAAATATAAGAGTGATAAATATTATTGTGAGTTGCAAAAACTGGCAAAGTACATACAAAAAAATAATCCTACAGTTCCCCCATTTATAGAAACTGATAAGTGAAGTGAGAGCAGGAAAATATTTTCTGTAGATTTCTCATTCATTATAAAAAAACTAACAAGAAAAGCAAGTAACGATAAATTCGTCGCTCTAACAACCGGTTGTTAATTTTCAAATTAGTTTAAAATATATCTTTTATCGATAATAAAAGGATTTTAAATTCAAATAAATACTTTCTAAAATAAGATACTCATTTTCGCTCGTTTTAGGAAACTTGGCCTTAATCTTTCTTCCTGGATGTATTAGATTTCTAATATTGCAAGCGATGTCATACATACTCTCATATAATTCATGAATATCATCTCTCTTGTCAAAGGGAAAAATTGCGGCTTCCTTAAATAAGGATAGTAAGTCTGTTAATGATAAGGAGTGCAGCGCTAGTTCTTTTTTGCGAGTTTTATTTCTTTTGACTAATACTTTAATAATTTTTTCATTTTGTGTAGCAATATCAAGCATTATCCCCTCTAATGCAGATCCAATCAATATAGTCGCAGCATTGAATGCTTTAATATCAGCACATTTTTTTGATTCATATTCCAATTCATAAACTATGACGTGGTCAACCAAAATGTTACACCCCAGTTAAGCAACTTTCATTAATAAATCGCTCTGTTTTTCAAATTGATTTGGGCTTAAATATCCCAAATATGAATGTAATCTGTGGCTGTTATAGAACATGGTGATGTAATTCAAAATGTCCTGTTGAGCTTCCCATCGGGTTTGATAATTTCGCCATTGAACTCGCTCTTGTTTTAAGCTGCCAAAGAAACTTTCAACAACGCTGTTATCCCAGCAATCACCTTTTCTGCTCATGCTCCCAATGTATCCTTTGCTCTTTAATAAATTGCGGTATTGGTAACTAGCATATTGAGCTCCTCTATCTGAATGAACAATAAGCCCTGCTGGAGGTTTTCGCTGCCAAATTGCCATATTCAGAGCATCACAAACCAATGTTGCTTTCATTCTGGATCCCATGCTCCAACCAACCACTTTCCTTGAAAATAAATCCAGAACGACTGCTAAATAAAGCCAGCCTTCCTGTGTCCAGATATAGGTAATATCTGATACGTAGGCTTTATTGGGCTCGCTTGTGTTAAAGCGCCTATTCAAAACATTTTCATAAACCGGCTGTTTATGGTTGCTATTGGTAGTCACTTTATATTTTTTTCGATAACGAACAAAAACTTTGGCTTCTTTCATTAAACTTTGAGCTCGCCTTCGACCTACTGGATAGCCTAATATATTTAAAGCATTCTTCATCCTGCGGCTTCCATAACAATACTGGCTCGCTTCAGCTATTTTCTTCACCCACTCAATAACCTCCTCATGCTCAGGATCATCTGGTTTATTTCTCTGGCGTTGCTGATAACTGTAATATCCATGCCGTGTAATGCCCAGGAGTTGGCACATTAAGCCAACTGGCCAGGTCTTCTTATTTTGGGCGACAAACGAATATTTTATTTCGTTTCTTGAGCAAAGAAGACCGCCGCCTTTTTTAAGATTTCCTTTTCCATTTTCAGGCGTTTATTTTCTTCCTGCAGGCGACGTATCTCTAATTGTTCTGCTGTTAACTTCCCATTTCCTCGAAATGCTTGCCCATCTTGTTCTTTGTGTTCTTTTATCCAGCGACTTAGTAGCGCTTGACCAATGCATAAATTATTTGCTGCTTCTGTTACCCCGTAACCTTGCTCTAAAACAAGACTAATTGCATCCAGTTTAAATTCTTTGGGGTATTTCTTTCTTATCGTCATTACTTTCTCCAGTTAAGTGCATTATCTCTTAACTGGGGTGGTCAAATCTATTAAACCACGTCACTATTTCACTTAGAGCTAATCTGCAATCCTTATATTTAGTTCTAATATCCTCATAACGCTTAAAATATACGGCCTTGTTGCTCAGATAAAGTTCGGCAAACTCATCTAGCCCAAATTTTTTAAAAAGTTCTGCTAGTTTATTATCGAACAGATCATCAGAGTCTTTTAAAAATTTTTTAATTTCAGGTATTTCTTCATGCGAATTAAATTCTTCAATATACGTAAGTCCATATTCTTTTAGAATGGCATCTTCCATATCGTTGAGTAAAGATAACTCTTTATATAGGCCTCTTTCCCATAAATTTTCATTTTCTCTAATAAAGGCTGCTGTGAGATACATAAAAACCCAGTCATTATGGATATCTGAACCAAACTTTTCGATTAACTTGCTCAAATTAGTAAATGGGGCTTCCATTACTTGCTTTTTATATTCTTCCAATGCTTTTTTTATTTGTTGATAATCATCCATTTACAGGAGCTCCAAGCATTTAAATATAGTTTCTAATGTGCTGGGTTCAGTTGTATACGCTAGAATTAAATATAATTATGTTTCTATGAAGTGTAGTATTTTTGCCTCATATATTGCAACTTCATTAAATAACCTATCAATCCTCTCAATAAATTCATTTCACACTGGACTGCTCAAACGTGAACTAAAAACTTAAAAATAAAGTCCGAAAATTTTAACTATGAACAATTTAAAGCTCATGTATTTTAATTTTGTTTAAACTCAATTTTCCTTGAATGGTATTAAAAAAATTAGGTAATTCTTGCTCTATTTTTTTTATAAGCAGCCTATTAGAAAAGATTCTTTGGACTATAAGCAAAATACCTTTATCTGATTGTTCCATCTGAGAACCTGTCAGTTTTTTGCGAGCAGAAACAAGTTCATCATATTGCTGTAATAAGGGATATTCTGTTTTTAGTGCTTTGTATACGGTCTGTCTGTAACTTTGTTGCAATGATTGTAAGCGTTCCTTGAAAGTTGATTCACTCATGTGAGCTTTCCTAAGCTCCTGAGAAATGCAAAGCCTGTCATTTGCTAATGATACTGTTTGGGCGTATTTACAGAGTTCATGGTCACTCATCAGATTGGACGGTGAGCGGATGACAGCCCGGATAGCTTTTACAGTTTCATAACGGGAGACTTCTTTTGAAAGCTTGCTAACATCAATCTGTTTAAGGTTTATTTTAGCTAATTGCCCTGGCACAATATGTGGCTTAATATCTGAAGCCTTTTTATCTCGTGCACAGGCCAGCTTATAAAAATCATCATATCCTTTGAGATTAGACATTTCGATGCCCAGCTTTTTAGATTTAGTTTCCAATTGCTGATATTGGTTAGCAATTCTAGTTTTCAGATCAATATATTGAGCTACATACTTACCCGCCTCTCTGATGGCTTTTTGATTTTTAAAATGAGCACAGCCCTGCTGTGATTTTACTGCTTGTGCATAATGATAGAGGTAAGTGACTTTATCTTTAATAATGCGAGATGCTGTAGTTATGCGCCTAACGGCTCGCTCCACCAGATTATCAAACTCAAACCCGTGTCGGATCCCTAGATTCATCGGGTAATCAATGACGTTATCTTGTAGGGTTTTGCGCGATAGCTGTTCAACCATTGCTTTGAAATCAGGGTAATTTTTACTATTTGCAAATATTTTAAGTTTTTCTTTGTGGCGGGTAAAGGCAACAAAACTTAATGCCCTATCCCACCATTTGGTATCAATGCAAACATAGGTGTTTTCAACGGACATACCTTGCGATTTATGAACGGTCATGGCATAGGCATAATCAATTTGCTTGTAACGCTTAAGTACGGTTACAGTCGCCCCTGAATCTAAAACGGCGGTGAAGCCTTCCTCATTAACGTGAGTAATGGTGGCTAAATCGCCGTTCTTCACGCCAATGTCTTTATCGCCTTTCTTGAAGAATATTCGCTCGCCTTTAGCCAGGTAGAAGTCTTGCAGGCCGGTTTGCTCGACATAACGCCTTAAGTGCGAAGGTACCTTGATTTCCCGGTCGTCATTCATTTGCAGTGTTATGTTTTGTTCTTCATCGACTGCGACTATACGGCCTTGTTCGCCACCGATAAGCCCTAATTCGTTATCACTATGAGTGACCATGATGTACTGGCCGGGTTGATATTGTCGGTTTTTGCTTTTTATTTCTTTGATGAAGTTGACTTGCTCAGTATCCAGAACCCCTTTTTGCATTAGGAGTACGCGAGCATTTAAGTTGAGGCTATCGACAGTCACATTGGCATGCGCTAGGATGATGCTATTTTTTAAGTCCTCATGCTGATGGATATTTGCCTGCCAAGCGTTAATCAGTAGGTCACTTGCATTTTTTGAACGTTCATTATCGGCAATCACTATCGCATTTTGTTTGAGGTAATGCGTAAGCCCTGCCTCAATATTGCCTTTTGCCAGTTCAATGCTTGCCTGACGGTCACCGGCATGCCGTTGCCGTTTGATGTCCACCATTGTAAAGCATCCCACAAGGGATGCAATCCCTTTGAAAATAGCACCTTTCTTGATGGGTTTTAGCTGGTCAGGGTCACCGACTAAAATTAGTTTGGCCTCGGCTTCTTTCACTCGGTCAATGAGAAAAGACATATTGGCAAAATCCACCATGCCGGCTTCATCAATGATTAAAATATCATTGGCATTTAAGGTCAGTTTGCCTGATGACATTTGCGCAGTTAATGAAGCAATAGTCGATGATTCGATACCGGATTCAATCTGTAATTGCTTGGCGACTTTTCCGGAGAGGGTTGCCCCTAATACGCGGCAACCTTGCTGCTGATAGAAGTCTTTAACAGGCGTTAACATGTAACTTTTACCCACACCCGGGCGGCCAATAATACAACTGATGTCACCGCCGTTTACGATAAATTCAAAGGCTTGTTGTTGCTCTTCGCTGAGAGTTGTAGCTTGTAAAAACCGAGCAACATCGGTTTTAAATACATGATTGGTTCTTTCTTGAAGATGTTCAACAGCATTTAACAGTTTGCTTTCTTGCAAATACTGGTGCCGGGTGGTAAAGGCCTTCTGTCCTTGTTCATTTTCGCCCAGGCAAATGACGTTCTTATTGGACAGTACACGCTCGACCGTTACTTGAAAAAACTCGTTGTAATTTTCCTGAGTGATGGTTTTGAATAACAGGGTTTCAATGTCTTTTCGGGTGAAGACGCTGTGTTCAATCGACAGAATATTGATGAAGTTCTCGATATCGTTTAAAGCAATTTCTTCGCGCGCTTGCTTGATGAGCTCATTTTCTTCAAGGAGGTAATGATGGGCTTTATCTCTGAAACCGCCGTGGTGCCGTTCGGGAATGATATGGTTAAGGTCAACGATTAAATCAATTCCCTTTTCTTCAAAATATGCATTCTGAAAGTCTCGCCATTGATGATGCCATTGTTCTTTTTCGGTAATAAACCCTTTGGCGAACTGCGGGTTTAAATCACGGGCTTTGTGTTTTGAAAATTGGGTTTGTTCTAAACGTCTGGTGGTGATTAGGATGTGCGCATGCGGATTGCCATCACCGTGGTCGTGAATGGAAACGTCCGCAGGAATTCCCTTATCAACAAAATGAGTTTGAGCAAAACGCTTGGCTAATTCGATTTGCTGAATCAAATCCAGCTCTTTAGGCAAGGCGAGCATGACATCTTTGCAGACTTGGGCGTTTTTTCTTGTTTCTGCCCGTTCGACTTCATTCCAGATGAATTGCCGGTCAGTGAAATCTTGCTCTGCTCCTTCAGGCAACAGGAGTTCAGAATATTTCACATCATGTCGGTGACTGAAATCATAGGTTAAGCCAAGGCGCTCATCATAGAGCTTCATTCCAGCACGGTACGCGGCGGCAGCCACAGCACTGTGCCCTTTGCTCCTGCTATGCACGGAAATATTCGCATAGGAAATCGCCATATGCGTGAATTTAGCAAACAAACGATAGTTTGTATATTGCGCCCTTAGAAAATTCTTTTCTTCGGGACAGGTGGAATTCGCTGGCGCTCATGGATAAAAGCTATTGAACTCGAAGATCTGTGGGTATATGATATTTTTGATCTCGTTCAAATTTGCGGAGTAATTATGTCAAAGAAGACAGTATCGCAAATGGAAGCTGTACTTATGGATAAAATTCAAAAAGCAAAAGAAAAGTTGGATCTCCTACAAGAGAAGCACCAGCTCAAAATTGGTCAGTTGGCCTACAAACACGGCCTGCATCAAATCGATTTCAACCGCCTTGATTCTCTCTTTGCCAAGTTAGCCCGTGAGGTGATTCATGGACATAACTAAACAGATTGCCAAACAGAAACAAATTGTTTGCCGTGAAGAAAAATTGTTGATGGTTGAGAAGCTAAAAAAACGGCGTGATGAGACGCGTCGTAAAATAGAATTAGGTGGGCTTGTTGTAAAATCAGGCATGGATGCTTATAACAAAGCTATTATTCTCGGCGCTTTGGATTATATTCAAAAGCAGATTTTAGATAGTGATTTAGTTAAATTACTTGAAGAAAGAGGTAATCTACTATTTATTAAAAACGCTACCTAGTCTGCTCTTATTTTTTTCGGAGTTCTCAGACCAACTAGTGCATTACTTACCTAAAATACATAGCGCGAAGGTATCTGGCGCGTCAGCTGTACTGAGTTTGCGCCAGGCGGTAGTGGTTTAACTATTTGTAGGCGTCGAAGAAGATTTGGATGCTTCCTCGATGAACTTCTTAAGTTCTTCTGGTGTTTTAAATAATTTGACAGACATCCCGGTGAATCTAGCTGAGGTTTGTACTGAAGCTCCCGGATTCTTTTCTAAGAACTCCAGTGCTTGTTTATTAGTTTCATTAGATTTCTCAAGAAATTCCTCGGCATTTTTCTTAGCATCTTCTGGGTTGTCAGCAGTTGGAGCTGTAAAAAAAAATCTTTTCATGTGTTACCTCAATTTTAAATTAAAGAGGATCAAGTTTTCTAATCGCGTATTTACTCAAAGCGTTAAGGACGGCCGATTTGCAATTGAAAGTAACTCTTCCAATAACTTGCAGGACTCTTCAAAAATTCCGGGACTATTGGATTCGCGAGGTCCCCCAACATTCAAGATGGTAATCGAGTGCGTCTTCAACCATTCTTGAAAAAGTTCCGTGTCTTCTTCTTTGTTACTTAAATCAAAAATGAAATAGGGTTTTTCCTGACGCTTCGCATCTTCCACAGTTAGATTAGTTCCATCTTTAATGTTTGCTGGCAGAGGCCAGCTGGGAACAATAATCAAAGTTGCATCAGAATCTCGAATATTAAGTTTGGTGCGTTCGTCAGGGTTTTCTGTCGTTGCTTGTTTCATTTGAGGGTATTTGTCTAGGATGCAGATCCCATCCGCGTCAAGCCCTCCTTTAGGACACCATCCTCCAACTTCGAGTCCAACTTCCGAGGCTGTAAGAAGAGCAGCTTGATCGACCCCGGTTTGACCACCTGAAACTATTTTCTCAATCATTTAAAAAATCCTTAACATTTCGTGAATAGACAAAAGGTGTAAACCTGTTTGGAAAATCATAAACATCAATACCGGTATAATCTTTCAGATATTTGACAAGAATATTGGCAGGAGCAGCTAGCACCACGCTATAGAATGCTTTTATCGAGAAGCTTAATAAAACTACTTTAAGAATGTGTTTAAATGGGATAGAGGCTAGCTCCATCATTAAAATAGCAATAAACGAGTAGAGGACTTCTGCAACAATTGAGGCACCTAAACTTCTTAACCAGAAATATTTACCTTTTAACAATACTTTCCAACGAGACAATATACGGGAATTAACCAGATTTGCGATGATGTAAGCTAATAATCCGCTGAAATTTATCCTGACTAGGGAATAACCTAGGACGTGCGCATAATAATTTTGCTCTTTGAAAAATTCTGGGTGAGGAGTCATAAGGACTATTTGGCAAATTACAACAAAGAAGGTTTGAGCCACGAATGCCGTATAAATCATTGAACGAGTTAGGTTATACCCGTAAATTTCTGCAATAATATTATCCAGAATAAAAATTAATGGTGAAGTGAAACTACCCCCTAAAACGAATACAGCATCGTTACCTATATATCTGTTTGTTAAAACCGCATTGCAAATCATAATGCTTACGTAAAGCATACCTAGGATGACAAGTACCATATAACCGCTAGAGTCAACAATGGTTTTCTTTTTTAAGTGGTACATCTATTATCCTACTACTAATTTTAAATGATTCAATTTTGGTGTTTCATCTCTAGCGTCCTTGGCAAATTGTGCTCCAGCAGCAATACCTATATAAAAGGCATGAGCAGCATCAAACTCTTGAATAATCTCCTCATCAAGAGCGATTTCTTTGGCGCTCTTTTCTAAGGTTTTTTTGGATTCTTTACACTGGAAACCTATAAGACCACCTCTTTTATGGTATAACAACTCATAAGCCCCATAACGGCTTAAGAATGATTGGCCAGTGATATTTATATTTTTGATTTGTATTTTTTCTGAGCATCGATTGGTTTTCAGCAATCTTGAAAATTCGATCCCAAGAAAGCAAGCTTGAACGGGATGAAGTCCATATAAAGTCTCAAGATCGGATATTAGATCCGGGAAGGTTTTCTGAAAAGCAACCTTTGTATTAATTAATTGAATTATATAAAAGCCGTTCTCGTAGTCAGCAATTCTATACAATACATAATTTCCTATTTGATTCTTGCTACCTTTGGCTGCATTAAGACGAGCCAATATACTTCCAAACAACTTCATTCACTTCATCCTAAAGAACGCATTTTCCTATTGTAAAAAAGCGTTACGAATACAACTGCTACTATTTGGTGCTCATCTTTTGAAAAATGTATCACAGAATGACCGTGATTTATGGGATGTAATTGCCATTCTGGCGGATCGATAAATAATTCTTTAAGGGTTAGATCATTATTCTCAACTAAATTGATTAACACTAAATCGCCATCTGTCGGAGTCAAATCGGGGTCAAGTATAAAGAGAGTTCCTTGCTGGAATCTCGGAATCATAGAGGGTCGGCTTTCTAAAGCAAACGCATTCTTGCTTAATTGAGTTGTACCATCCATTGGAACAGGAACCCATTCTTTCCAACTTTTTAAATCATAGGATTGCCTTGTTTTGGCTTCTTCCCAATCAAATAGTGGAACGAAGACTGGCTTAGATGAATTACTCAATTCGTAATCGCTAATTTTTGATGTGCCAATTAATGAGTCAACAGTCACCTGAAAATAGTCTGCGATAGTCTTGAGAGTGAAAACTCTCGGATCAGTTGTTTCGCCGGATAATAAACGTCTAACGGTCATGACCGGTATACCCAAATCCTGGGCAAGCTTATTATCGGTGATTTTTCTTAACTGCATTAACTGGCTGAGATTCTGAGCAATGTAATCTCGCTGCTCCCGGTCAAGATTTAACTGTTCTATTTCCATTCTTATCTTTTATTACCCATCAGTCTCGAAATTGTACCGCAATTGAATTTTGAATCAACATTAAGTGTTAACACGGAAGGTGGACTCATAGCTTGAACACTGCAAAACAGCACACAAAAGTTGACTTGCAAAACAATATTGTTAATATTATTCTTAAATTAGTTATGATAAAATCATTTTTGTTAAGGACTGGAGTTATGATGGATATAAAAATAAGAATCTATAAAGGGATAATTGAATATCTGCTCAAAACAACAAATTACTCTCTCAAGAACATTGCCGATCTAATAGATACGTCTATGCGTAGCATAAACTTAGCGTACTCTGAACAAGCATTCTCAATAAAATACTCCTCAGAACTTAAACTGTTAAAGCTATACCAAGCGGTTTTACAATTTAATGTTCATACAGCTCAACCCTATATCTCTGAAAAGCAAAATCATCCAAGGAGCAGGATTATATGAAATGGGTAAAACTCAAAAAATATTGTGTTGAATCAGGCGACACGGCTAATGCAGTTCACTCCAAACGTAAAAGGGGAGTCTGGATTGATGGATTGCATTGCAAAGTGGGGCCAGACGGAAATTTATGGGTAAACTTGATTGAGGTGGAAAAATGGGTGGAAAACGGCAATCTTGGAACACTCCAAAGACTCCAACTGGGGTAGAGATTAGGCAGTGGAAATCAGGAAAAAATACCCTCCGCATTAGTTTCTATTATAAAGGGGTGCAGTGTAGGGAAACTTTAAAGTTGGACGTAACTTCAAGCAATATCAAATACGCCGATCGGCTACGTGGTGAAATAATAAATGCGATTGAAAAAGGTACATTTTCATATGCTGATTATTTCCCCCAATCAAAATTGGCAAGGCGGTTCGGGCACGTTAAAACAGATATTACTATTGGTGAATTACTTAATGATTTCTTAGAGCAGACAAAAGCCTCTCGGGAATTCAGTACGTACATTGGATATAAGAAAGTATGTGACGCTCGACTTATTCCCTATTTCGGCACTGTCTCAATACAAGATCTCAAGCCGGCGTTTATTCGAGAATGGATTAGGGGTCTTGATATTACTTCTAAAACAGTTAGCAATGTGCTAATCCCTTTGCGTGCTGTAATAGAGCAAGCATTGAATGATGAACTAATTAAAAGTAATCCTTTGGATAAAATTATTATCTCTAAGCTATTATGTAAACAGACTAGTAAGAGTAGCTTTAAGGTCGATCCATTTGAAAGGAATGAAATCAAAGCGATTTTAAATGCTTCGCATCATGAACAAATTAGAAATCTCTTTCAATTTGCTTTTTTCACAGGATTACGTACCTCTGAATTAATTGCTTTAGAATGGGAAGATGTAGATTTACAAAATGAAATAATTCACGTTGTTAGGGCAGTAGTAAAAAAACAAGTTAAAGGAACCAAAACCAGCTCTGGCACAAGAACAGTTATGTTACTACCACCAGCACTTGAGGCTATTAGCAAACAAATGAAATACACATTTTCTAATAATAAACGTGTATTCCATAATCCACGTACCAACTTACCCTGGGAAACAGATCACCAGATTCGCAGAACAGCTTGGATTCATACTATAAAAAAAGCCGGTGTCCGCTACCGCAATCCCTATCAAACAAGACATACTTATGCATCTATGATGCTTTCAAGCGGTGAAAACATCATGTGGGTTGCCAGTCAAATGGGGCATGTAGATACTGAAATGGTTATGAAGACATATGGTAAGTGGATACCTGATGACTCTTCAAAGAAAGGATACCAACCGGTGAATAATTGGGACAGCTTTTTCTAAAAAAACGATTACTTCAGTTTCCGACTGCATCAATTAATATGGAGAATATCTATCTAGTGGTTCTGTTCATTTTCGCAACCACTTAGCTGAAAAATGCTTTTTTGCCTATGCTTTAATTTATAAACAAGCTAGAGCATAAGATCATGCCTATAAAAATCAAAAAATATGATTTAGGAAATATACCCATACTGCACGAGTTTGAAACTGACTTTGCTTTGGAGCCATTCGACACAGGATTTATACCTGTTTCAAAAATAGATTCTTGGCAAAGTTTTCATGAATACTTCGCTGCTCCCCAATTTTCTGACTTTGCTTTTAGGGGGCATAAAATTGGGAAATGGGATTTAGTTTCATCTTTTCAGCGACTTTGTAATAATCCTAAACCTCAAGAACTTCAAGATATATTAGATTTCTTTCGCAATACTGTCATAGAGATGGAGCTATCCTGCTTTGAGTTAAATGACGATGATTTATGGGGGTTAGGAAGACATCACGGCTTACTTACTCCGCTTTTAGATTGGAGCAATGACCACAATGTTGCATTGTATTTTGCGTTTGAAGACAATGATAATAATTCTTCAGACAACCCGTATTGTTCGATTTACTGTTTTAATAAAGAATTAATAAAGGAAAAATCCAATGGGCATATCAGAATCATTAACAGTGATTCCGACGCTAATGTGCGAGTTTTAAATCAGAATGGTATATTTACCATAACAGAACCATGTAAAAATTTTGAAAGTTATATTTGCCATGACGAAGATTTATTCACTTACTTCAGAAAAATTTATGTCAAAAGGGAAGATCAGAGAGCTTGTCTCAATCAATTAGACTCTTTCGGCATAAATAAAAAAAAATTATATCCACATAGTATCGAAGGAGCAGTGGAGTATTGCAATATCCATTATCAAAAGTTCCGGCGCACTACTTTCAGCGGTTGCATCTTACAAATTCGCCAAAGGGTAATCGATAAAGAAGCTGAGTTTCAAAAGATTGCTGAATACCTTGTTAAAAATAATAGTAATGTAACTAATGAAACAATAGATTTTGCATCAAGAGCAATTTATGAATTGAAAGAAACTATTTTAAAACAACTAGAATGTACAGAACATTATGAAAAGCTGTTGACCTTTATTGAGGATAATTTGACATAAAAACCCTCTGAAACCCCGCGAATTGAAAACCAGTAATAATTTACTTATAAATCAAGAAGTTATATGGTGGAGGCGGCGGGAATCGAACCCGCGTCCGCAAATCCTCTGCCTTTAGTTCTACATGCTTAGCCTTGTCGATTGGTTTTAGCTGTGGCTCCTCCGACAGGCAGGATTAGACACAGCGATTCTCTGAATTTCGCAAGCTCGCTCGAGACGGGCGGGATTGCTAGCTTATCTCTTATGACCGTTGATTCGATACCGATAAGCGGGCTCGGTCGAACGGGGTGCTGGTTTTTTGGCAGCACACGGTGGGTTACACTATCAAAGCTTACGCAGCGATAGCTTCACCAGCAAAGTTTTCATCGTTTGCATTTATATTTACTGAGTCTTATTTACGAGAGATCTCCTTCTCGGCATGCACCTCCGGTTTCGCAACCCGCGTCGAAGCCAGGTCGCCCCCCAACTTTTATTATAACATAAGTCTGGGAATTTTGATCCTGTGGAGGGAAAAATGTCTGTTTTATTGATGAAAAGCTTCCCGCTTCAGGGCATAGGTATCTACACATCATCACTCCTACGCCTTGCGGCTGTCCGCAGGGTCCAGTGTTTCTCTATGAGTTTTTCTGGATCCCTCGGATAAACCGAGGGACGTAGAAGTCAGGGGCGGGACGCTTTTTCTTAGCTTTTGATGCCGTTGTGACGCAGTAAGGCGTCTACTGTGGCAGGGCGGCCGCGGAAAGAAATAAAGGCGTCGGCGGCTTTTTTAGATCCTCCTACTTCCAATATGCTTCGCAGGAAATCGCGCCCGGTTTTTGGGTTGAAGATGCCCTCTTCTTCAAAACGGGAGTAGGCATCGCTGGAAAGCACTTCCGCCCATTTGTAGCTGTAATAACCAGCGGCATATCCGCCTGCAAAAATATGGGTGAAGCTATGCGGGAAGCGATTGTATGGAGTTGATGGTGTTACCGCGGTAATGCTTCGGACTTCCTTCAGCATTCGGGCAATAAAATCGGCTTCATTCGCAAAATGCTGATGGATTCTGAAATCAAACAATGAAAACTCCAGTTGCCGCATCATTCCCATTGCGGACTGGAAATTTTTTGCAGCCAGCATTTTTTCATACCATTGATCAGAGAGCTTTTCTCCAGTCTCAACATGGCAGCTCAACTCATCCAGCGCTTCTTTCTCCCAGCACCAATTCTCAAAAATCTGGCTTGGTAATTCAACGGCATCCCATTCAACACCGTGAATGCCGGATGCGCTTAAGTAATCAACCTGGGTCAGTAGATGGTGCAGGCAATGACCGCACTCATGGAATAAAGTAGACACTTCGTCATGGGATAACGTGCCTGGGTTGTCTCCAGCGGGTTTGGCAAAATTGCAGGTCAGTGTGGCGATAGGTAACTGAATTTCACCGTTGGGCAGGCGTCGTCTTGTTTGCAGAGAATCCATCCAGGCACCCCCGCGTTTATTTTGTCTGGCATAGAGATCCACATACATGAACCCGCGGGAGTCATTTTTCTCATCCAGCAACTCATAGCAAATGACGTCAGGATGCCAGGTTTCAGCGTTTTTGACCTCTTGCAGGCGAATACCGTACAAGCGTTCGATGATGTTAAATAGCCCGTTCATCACCTGATTCTGCGGGAAAAATGGACGCAATTCCTCCTGTGAGAAATTGTAATCACGATGACTCAGTTTTTCAGACAGGTAAGGAATATCCCAGGGTGAGACGGGATCGATTTTCCATTCTTCTCTTGCGTATTTTTGCAAATTCTGGAACTCTGCCCTGGCCTGATCCAGAGCGCGTTCGCTTAAATCTAGCAGAAAGTCAGTGACCTGAGTGGTTGAGTCCACCATTTTGGTAGCAATTGATAATTCTGCATAATTTTTAAATCCCAACAACTGCGCTTCTCTATGACGCAATGCCAGGATTTCCTGCATAATGGCTGAATTGTCAAATTTACCCGCTGTCGGACCCTGATCGGACGCACGGGTTACAAACGCATGATAAAAGGTTTCGCGTAACTCTCTATCGTCGGCATAGGTAATTACCGCCAGATAACAGGGAAATTCAAGATTTAACACCCATCCTGGCAATTGCTTTTCCTCGGCCAACTCTTTTGCCGTCAGTATGGCATGCTCTGGCAGGCCTTTCAGTTTGGCCTCATCGGTAACATGCATTGTATATGCCTGCCCGGCATCGAGCACATTGTTTTCAAACTGATTGGATAATTCCGAAACTCGCGCCTGGATGTTTTCAAATTCCTGCTTATCCTCAGGAGACAAAGCCACACCGGATAATTCAAAGCCCTGCAGCATATCCTCATGTAATTTTTTCTGGACATCATTCATGCGGGTGACATCCAGGGAACGGACTGCCTCATATAAAGCCTGATTTTGGCCAATCGCTGACTGGTAAGCTGACAGTTTGGGCAGACAATCTTTGTAGCAAGCCCGTAATTCGGGGGAATTTACCACAGCATGCAGATGGGATAGCGGAGACCAGAAACGCTCCAGTTCGTCTTCCATTTCATCCAGCGGATCAATCAGATTTTCCCAGGTAAAAGCGGTTTCCTGTTGCAATAACGTATTGATGCGCTCCAGATTATTTTGAAGCATGTCGCCCAGATCGTTTGCAAAATGTTCTGGATCAATCGATTTGAAAGACGGTAATTTAACTTTCGACATTACAAGATCTCTAGGAATAAAAAGAAGAGCATAGCACTTTCCGAAAGAATGCTCCAATGCCCAGGCTATGTGAGCTGGAATGCAGGCTGAGTAAGAAGTGTATCGTTATAGTTCTCATCCTGTTCGCTCTTATTAACCGAACTAAAAAACAGGAGTGGCGAAGAGGTAATACTCGGCTTTTCTTTTGCTGGTAATTGCAGCTGGTCCTGAGGTCTTAACTCTTCAAAATAACGGGTAGCCAAAAAGCCGGCTACGGTCGCGCTTAAAAAAATCATTGCGCCAATGAGGGGAATAATAGGGTTGGCCATGAAAAATGGCAGCATCAGGATGAAGCCAAGACAAACGCCTGCAGTCGTTGCAATTGTAGTGAGTACGCGCCTGGTCTCTATTTCAATACGAAAGTCCAGAATTTTCTGATGGCGAAGCAATGCCTGGTATTCTTCGTATCGTGAATCATCATCCTTAATCTCCTCAGCCATTTCAGCATATTTGGCTTTCAACTGATTAAAGCGGTGGATCTCAATGCCGGCTCTGATGCTTGCCCAAATTATGTCGTAAATAAAGCAGGCCAGGCTGAAATAAACGCCAATGGGTGCCAATGGTCCAACAAAAACGAAGCAATTCAATACCCCGGCGGTAAACCAGATCACATCATTTCCAATCTCGAAATAGCGCCGTTTTAATTGCGCTAAAAAACGAAACCAGAAACCGAGATTTTTCTCCTGCTCAGTCATGAATGCGGGTACAGAATGCTTGAAAAGAAGGAATAAATTGGAGAACAGACGAGGGGCAAAGAATATCCAGCCCAGATAAGCCAATGCCGGATTGAGCACTTTATCAACCGTGGCCATCGCTTTCGCATATTGATCGATCTGGCTAAGAACTGGCACCAGGGCATTGAGCAAACGCTTGCTGCGGATAAAAATCAATCGAAAAGGATTAACCCAGGCCGTATCATTGCGCATTTTCTGCGTGAAGGCGTCAGCCTTTAACTCCAGATCGGCAGGCTGAGGCTCGAAATAATAGCCACGTTTTTCCAGGTAGTAACGGTAAACAGCCTGCTCTTTTCTTAAGCGGAGCACCTCGCGTGGCACATTGATGTAATTACGGAACAGATATTCCAATAATTCGGCAAATAAGAGTGCTGCCTCAAGCTGTTTTGTAAATTCGGGCGAGTCTGGCTGCAGCATAAATTCGCGCGCGAGATGCGTACAGAGTATGCTGTATTCGAGTGTCAATGCCAGATGTTCTTCGACAAGAGACTCGTAGAACGCCTGCGGCCTGCTAGAAAAGTCCGCGGTTTGCCAAATTTTTGTGCCTTCCAGTGTAATTGACGGTTCCAGTTGAACAACTTGCGGCAATCGTCGCATTACAACGTACATAATGCCCTTTAGGTTTAAATTCGAGACAAGCATGATCTCAAATTTTAAACAAAAAGTAAAATAAATATAGAAAAAGTCTGGTAATGAACAAGTTTTATACAATACTAATAAAACAATCTCGGCAACCTTGCTGATTAAAAGCTTCTGAGCGACAATAGGCAACCTGATAATAGGGGAAGTAACACATGCATTCATCAAGTGATTTGGCCAATGCTGTAAGAATTTTGAGTATTGATGCGGTAGAACAAGCGCAGTCCGGACATCCTGGAATGCCCCTGGGAATGGCTGATATTGCCACTGTGCTCTGGCAGAAATTTCTGAAACATAATCCCAAGAATCCTCATTGGTATGACCGCGACCGTTTTGTCTTGTCCAATGGACATGGCTCGATGCTCTTGTACTCCTTACTGCATTTAAGCGGCTACAATCTGCCGATTGAAGAGCTTAAAAATTTTCGCCAGTTACATTCCAAAACCCCCGGCCATCCGGAATTTGGTGAAACCCCTGGTGTGGAAACAACGACCGGCCCTTTAGGCCAGGGTTTAGCGAATGCGGTAGGAATGGCCATTGCTGAAAAATTAATGGCCCGCCAGTTTAATCGCCCCAATATGGAGCTGGTTAATCATTTCACCTATGCATTTGTTGGCGACGGCTGTCTGATGGAGGGGATATCCCATGAGGCTTCTTCTCTTGCCGGTACTCTCAAATTAGGCAAACTGATTGTTTTTTATGATGACAATGGCATCTCCATTGATGGAAAGGTCGACAACTGGTTTCGCGATGACACGGCGATGCGTTTCAAGGCCTATCATTGGCAAGTAATCGGCCCAATTGACGGCCATAATCCTATTGAGATTGAAACAGCCATTAAACAAGCCCAGGCAGAAACGGCAAAACCCAGCCTTATTATCTGCAAAACCACCATCGGCTTTGCGTCTCACGTGGCTGGCAGTGAAAAGTCGCATGGCGCTCCTCTTGGTGCGGCTGGAATTGAGCAGGTTCGTAACACACTGAACTGGGCTCACCCGGCATTTGAAATTCCAAATCAGATTTATGCAGAATGGAATCATGTTGAGCAGGGTCAGCATGATGAAAAACAATGGCTCCTGGCCTGCAACAACTATCAGAAACAATATAAAGATGACTATCAGGAGTTTTTAAGACGTATTAATGGCGACTTACCTGATAACTGGCCAGCTGATGCAGAGCATTTTATTCAGCAGTGTATTGCCGAAAACAAAACAATGGCTTCTCGTAAAAGTTCCCAGTATTGCATTGAGCATTTTGCCAAAGAATTACCTGAAATGCTGGGCGGTTCAGCCGATTTAACCGGCTCAAATAATACCGACTGGTCCGGCAGCAAGGCTATTTCTGCAGAGGACTTTTCAGGAAACTATTTATATTATGGTGTGCGTGAATTTGCGATGGCCGCGGTAATGAACGGCATCGCTTTACATGGCGGCTTTATTCCCTATGGCGGTACCTTCCTGGTGTTTACGGATTATGCTCGAAATGCAATCCGTTTAAGTGCATTGATGAACCAGCGGGTTATTTTTGTGTTAACCCATGACTCGATTGGTCTTGGCGAAGACGGTCCTACCCACCAACCTATAGAACATGCCGCCATGCTTCGTCTAACGCCTGGCATGCAGGTTTGGCGCCCTGCTGATCTGGTGGAAACGGCAGTCGCCTGGGCAGAAGCCTTACAACACCAATCCGGCCCATCCGCTCTCTTGTTATCGCGCCAGAATTTGCCGGCGCTTTCTCACGCGACCGACGCGTCAGCCTTAATCAGCAAAGGTGGTTATATTCTGAGTGACTGTGAAGAACCGGAAATTATTCTGCTGGCTACCGGCTCGGAAGTTCAGCTCGCCCTGGATGCTGCAGAACAGGCTCGTGCGAACGGTAAGCGAATTCGTGTGGTTTCCATGCCCTGCTGCGAACGTTTCTTGCAGCAGGATGAAGCCTATCAGGAACAGGTCTTGCCCAGACATGTACGCAAGCGCATTGCGATTGAGGCTGCGGCCAGTGGTTACTGGTATCGCTTTATAGGACTTGATGGCGAGGTGGTAGGTCTTGAGCGTTTTGGAGTTTCCGCACCGGCGGCAAAAGCCTATGAGTATCTGGGACTAACCGTAGAAAATATTATTAAAGTAATCAATAGATTGTAATAATGGCTCTTTGATTGAGTCAGTATATTTCGGAGAAGTTTTATGACTATACGAGTCGCAATTAATGGCTATGGCCGTATTGGACGCTGCATTCTGCGTGCTTTTTTTGAAAACGGCCGTCAGGATGAGTTGCAAATAGTAGCAATCAATGACCTCTCAGGCATTGAAACTACTGCTCATCTGACCCGATATGATTCCACCCATGGCCGTTTTGCCAGTACTGTTGCTATTGATGGGGATAAACTGGTCGTTGATGGCCAGCCGATTAAAGTGCTGGCGCAGCGAGATCCTGCCCTTTTACCCTGGGGCGATCTGGATGTCGATGTGGTGCTGGAATGTACCGGTGCATTCACATCCCGGGAAAAAGCCATGCAGCATATCGCATCTGGCGCCAAAAAGGTGCTGATTTCAGCGCCAGGTAAAGATGCAGATGCCACCATTGTCTATGGAGTAAATCACCACAGCCTGCGTGCCACCGATATCATTGTTTCAAATGCCTCCTGCACTACGAACTGCCTTGCACCGGTCGTCAATCCCCTGCATCAGCGTATTGGCATTACCCAGGGTCTGGTTAACACGGTGCATGCCTATACCAAAGATCAAATGTTACTGGATGGCAGCCATCCTGATTTAAGACGCGCCCGCTCAGCAACTCAATCCATCATTCCCACTAAAACAGGTGCGGCCTCTGCGGTAGGTCTGGTATTACCTGAGCTGGCCGGCAAACTGGACGGCTTTGCAATGCGCGTCCCGACTTTGAATGTTTCCGTAGTCGATCTGACGTTTATTGCTGCCCGGGAAACATCGGTCAGTGAAGTTAACGACATTATGCGTCAGGCAAAAAATGATATTCTTCACATCAACGAAGAGCCTCTGGTCTCCTGCGACTTCAATCACCATCCAGCGTCTGCAATATTTGACGTGACACAGACCAAAGTCATGGGTAATCTGGTTAAGGTAGTCGCCTGGTATGATAATGAGTGGGGTTTTTCTAACCGCATGCTTGATACTGCCAAGTGCATGATGAATCGTTAAGAGATCAAAAAAACATGAATGTTTTAAAAATGAGCGACCTGAATCTCAGGAATAAACGGGTTCTTATTCGTGAGGATTTGAACGTCCCGATTAAGGATGGCATGATTACCAGCGACCAACGTCTGCAGGCCTCTCTGCCTACTATCAAGCAGGCTTTGGACGCAGGCGCTGCCGTTATTGTGCTTTCCCATCTGGGCCGCCCGGAAGAAGGGCGTTTCGAGAAGCGATTTTCTCTTGAGCCGATAGCCGATTATTTTGCCGGATATCTTGATTATCCAGTCCGTTTTGTCAGCGACTATCTCGATGGAATTGATACCAGACCCGGCGAATTAGTGATTTGCGAGAATGTTCGGTTCAATGTGGGCGAAAAAAAGAATGACCGGTTTTTATCGCAGAAACTGGCTTCATTATGCGACATCTTCATTATGGACGCCTTTGGAACGGCACATCGCGCTCAGGCATCGACAGTAGGTGTAGCCGCATTTGCCCCTCTTGCCGCTGCCGGTCCTTTATTAGTGAGTGAGTTAGAAGCTTTGCAGCAGGTTTTGAAAGCACCAAAACATCCGATCGTGGCCATTGTAGGCGGAGCGAAGGTATCTACCAAGCTTAGTCTGCTCAAACAAATGGTGACGATGGTAGATTACCTGATTCCAGGCGGCGGAATAGCCAATACCTTTTTAAAAGCTCAGGGCCATGAAATTGGGGTATCACTCTGTGAAGATGAGCTTTTGGACGAGGCGCGGGAAATTCTGCAGCTGGCCAAAGACAAGGGATGCAAAATGCCCCTGCCTACTGATGTAGTGGTTGGTAAAAGCTTTACTGAAAACTGTCCTGCGTTCAATAAATCACTTCATCACATTGCAAGTGATGATATGATTATGGATATTGGCCCGGACACCGTTCGTGCTTATGTGGATATTATTGATAAGGCTCAGACCATTATATGGAATGGACCAGTAGGTGTCTTTGAGTTTCCTCAATTTTCCTATGGAACTCGGGCACTGGCTATTGCTGTCGCAGACAGCGACGCTTTTTCAGTTGCAGGCGGCGGCGATACGCTGGCAGCTATTGACCTCTATGATTTAAATCAGCAGATTTCCTACATTTCTACAGGTGGCGGAGCATTCCTTGAATGTCTGGAAGGAAAAACCTTGCCGGCCGTTGCTATTCTGGAAGAACGTGCTAACGACCTACAGAAAACCCCTTGATTGTTGAGGGGGTTACTTATCCGGATGTTGTTGCACAATAAGCCTGTTGTCTTTGCGAACGTTAGTGAAGCAATTCAGATCGAAAACTTGAACAACATCAGGAGATTGCTTCGCTAACGCTCGCAAAGACGGCTTTTTGTGCACCTATTTTCATTATGCAACAACGCCTGCGCGGAAATGGTTGAGATCTACATGCAAAAATAGATCGGCAACTAAATTCGAGGAATCCGATTGAACTGGAAATAAATTCCATCTTTTGCCGCTGACGGCAAAAAAATTGGTATACTCTGCGCATTTCAATATGAGAATGATGTCATCATGAACGCATTAGAAACAGCGGTGAAGCAAGCCCTGGCTTTGTCTGGAAGCAGTCAGGAAGCCAATAAGGCCTATCTTGAATTTATTAAAGCCAATTTTATCATTCCAATTGATAAAAAATCAGCAGCGGATAATCCGGAAGTGCTTTATATGGTTGAAAACGGAAATTATTTTCTGCCGGTATTTTCAGATATGAGTTATTTCCACCCCTGGGCACAGGATATTAAAGATGAAATTCAAATTCTTCGCCTGTCAGGTGTTGATCTGCTTAAGGGAGTGGGCGAGCAAGTTACGGTATGTCTGAACATTGGCAGTTCTATTTATAAGGAATTTAATCCATCGGAACTGGAGAGAATGCGTAGCATGGTTCTGAAACTGTTTAAATAACATCACAGCCTCTTGTTTTTGTCGACAAGAGGCGGTTTATTTCTTTGTAATCATTAAGCCACCAAATCCAAAACCTGATAGCCAACTACAGCAGTCGCTGCCAGGGCCCCGGTAATTTTTAAGAACGTTGACAGAAACGCTGACTGAAAAGGATGATGATACCATTGATCATTGGCAGCAGCCTGCGGTGCTTCCAGTTCCTCTTCTTCAATCTGCTCAGACAGTGAAAATAAAGGCTCTTCTCCGTAAAATCCTGCCCACCAGCCTTCGCTCCATTGGTCATGCTCTTCAGTTCCGGCAGCATAAGGGTTTTCCTCTTCAGAAAGCTCGGCAGCGGCACATTCGTAACCAAAAACATAACACTCTTCAAGACTTGGATGGTCAATATTAAAACGTAATCGTAAATAAGGTGTAAGCGTTGTTTTATCTTTCATTTCAATACCCCTTTGCATACTAAAATGTATTCATTAATCCTTAAGCATTTATCGCACCAGTTTGTGAAGCAATTAATCTTAAGTTATGGTTCCATTGTACGCCTGGGAAATTGGGTGTGCCTGAGGGAAGACACAATTTACAAAATCTTGACAATATTTTTTTTATTAAACATTTGTGCGGGATTGATGTATAGGCGGACAGATTGAGAGGAATCCCTAAGGAATTTTGTTATTCCCGGGAAGGCGGAATTCATTCTTCAATCGGCATTATAGCGAGCTCAGAGATGAATCCCCGCCTGCGCGGGGAGGACAGTTTAATATACAAAGGTTCCTGAAAATTAATATACAAAGGTTCCTGAAAATCGTTCTAAGGAGCTAAGCGTCGGCAAACCCACTGTCCTCCCTGCAGTCTGAAGTGCAGACGATCATGTAATCGGTTATCTCTCCCCTGCCAGAACTCAAACTCATCAGGAAGCACCAGATAACCACCCCAATTGCGAGGACGGATAACAGGCTCCTGACTATGCTTTGCCAGCAAATCATTGAACGCTTTTTCAAGCTGCATGCGTTCAGTGATTTCCGCGCTTTGTGGTGAAACCACGGCGCTTATCCGGCTGGCAAGAGGACGGCTGTTAAAATACTCATCAGACTGTTCGGGGGAATTTCTTTTAACCCGTCCGCGAATACGGACCTGGCGCACTAGCTGCGGCCAGAAAAAATTCAAGGCTGCATAAGGGGTACGATTTAATTGCATCGCTTTCGCGCTGTCATAGTTGGTATAAAATAAAAAAGAATCCTGTTCCAGCCCTTTTAGCAGAACCACTCTTGAGTCAGGTAATCCGCGTTCATCCGTAGTGGACAACACCATCGCAGTCGGATCACTGATTTCAATCTGTAAAACTTCTTCAAACCAGCGCTGGAAAAGCTCAAAAGGATCTGTCTCCAGCTGCTCGTCTAAGGTCAAATTGCCGTATTCACGGCGAATTTCGGCCAACTTGTCAGGATTCATTTTCGTATTCACTCTAAAACCGTTTAGGAATTATAAACTACTTTCTTTGAAATTCTATCGAGCCTTTATATTGACCTATATAAATAAAAAAGCATTTTAAGGTTTACTTAATGTTCAACATATATTATGTAGGATATAAATACTGCATAGAGATGAAGCCGTGCTCGATAAGCTAAAAGCCATTTTAGATATATTCTCTAATCCTGTCTTGGAATTTACTGACAAACAGCTAAAAACCCTCGAGTCTTTTAAAGAGAAGCAAGTGGCGGCGTTTCTTCGTGCCCAGCGAGAACTCATCTGCAAGACGCTGGCTGAAGGCTATGACTTCCCTGCCGGTGATAATCCTAAAGTTTCCATTCGATTTAATGAGAGTTTAAACAGCCATTACTTATCGAACATGTACACAGTGGGCGTTCCTTTCCCTAAATCCTATTTACCGATTTTGCTTGAGCAGGATGCCGATATCAATCAAATGCTAATTGAACCTGGAAAAATTTATTTCTCCATCCAGGATGGCAAGATTGAGTATACTGTAATTGCCCCTCCGGCACAGAAAGTTAGCGCAAGACTAGATCCACTGAACCTGGGAATCACTCTGAGTGATCCTCTGACTATAGAAAATCTGCAAGCGAACTTACCGCTGATTATGCAGGCCACCCACAAGGCAGGGCATACTGTTCTGAATTACAGCAGTGAACCGCGGGAAGTGGTACAGATAAAAGATTTGATTAATGCCCTATACCACGGAGAACAGGCTTTCCTTGATTTGGAAAGTTTGAATATCAGAGGGGTATATCACCTTGACATCGTAGACGTAAATAAAAAACCGGTCACAGGCAAAATTTATTTGCGAAACCCTTTAGACAGCTTCTCTATTGCAGCATTTCCTCAGGAAGGCGATCTCAGCGCCAATACGCTTTATTTAAAAGAGGAAGGCGAAGAAAACAAAACCCTTCGTTATTCCTTTATTCATCCGATTAGTAAACAACTGTTTGAGGGCAATTTCAGCGCTGATGAATTGAAAGCCATGCTCGGCGAAGAAGAAACTCCCCAATTTCTGAGTGTATTGCGAGCTGGGGACTTCTCCAGGCTTGAGCTATTCAAGAAGAAACTGGGCAGCAATTTACTCAAAGCCGGTGAATTACCTCTGATTTACTATGTAATCAACACCCGTAATCAACGATTAATTGTCGATAAAATTCCTCTTGAAGAATTAAGTAAAATTTTCAGTGAGGAAGAGATTAATCGCCTTTGTTTTGCTCTTGAAGAACATGAAATTGAAAACCTGCAACTGCTAAAAGATGGCATCGTTTCAATAGCCAAAGAAAGACAACAGATAGTTGAAGCACAGGAGCAACGCCAGTTAGACATTCAAAAACTGCTGAATAGTACAATTGATCATGCCTATACGGCCTGCTATCTGGCAACTCACCTTGACTCTGATTTGGTAGAAATGTTTTCCCGCGAATTCGCAGTGGGAGAACAACTGCTTTCGGGTATTCAAAACTATGCCGACTCACCGGAAAGAGGGGTAAAGCTGCTTGAACAGGCCAGCCAATTTGCCCGAAATCATGCCTATACTGCCGGTTATGTTGCCGGAGTAGCTGTTGATCAGCTGCAACCCAAAGGCGGAAAAACCGACTACAACTTTTTGACCCATTTATCTGCCAAGTTGCCTGAATATCTGCAGGAATTTACCAAACAGATTAAATCGCATTCTCAGGAACTGATGCAAGCGCTTATCGAGAAAGGCGTTCCTCTGGATCCCAAGGCCATTGAAACCTTACAAGAGATGCAAAGCCTTGATAAGAAAGCAATTGAATCGTTACAGGCCAGTGCCCTGGCAATGCTTAATTCAATTACTCTGCTGCAGGATAATCGACTCTTTTTACCCTTGCAGGTGATTCATTATATTAAAATCCTGCGCAATGTCGTGACCTTGACATCCAGTATTCTTGCGCAATCGATGAATATGAATGAGGCCACTCAGCGAGCAGTCTGTGCCCAGTTATCCAAGCTCAAATATGATCTGCTCCCGCAGCTTTTTGCGCTTGCCGATAAAATAGAAGATCAGTTCCTGTTACAGCCAGGCTCTTTATCTGATCCCATAAACACGCAAATCAAGGCACTTTACAGCGCTATTATTGAACACACTGGCAAGCTCGTTAAATTTTCAGAACAGGCGCCGGAACTATCTACTGTAGAAGACAGCAAGCTTCTCGAATTACGAATTCAGGGAACGAGAGCACGAATAGATCATAGCCGACAAAAACTGTATGCCGCTCAGGATGCGAAGGAAGCGTTTCTGAAATTTTACGGGATCATTCAGTCTCCTCAATATCGAGGCATACGCATAATGGACCTGCCTCTGCCCGTGAGAGAGCTTCTGACCAGCTATTTTATGCGTTTCAGGCATTCTGTCGAGCAATACGATGTCAATTTGGCTAACGCGATTGTCTATGGACTGAATGGGGGCGACACCAGCACATTTCAGACAATTAAAGAATACTACGATGGCTGGTGGAAAAAATATGAAGGCGTCGACTGGATTGCGAATCTGTTCAACCATGCAGGCAACATTGGCAGTTTAATTGAGCGAGAATTAAATACACAGAATTTCCACCTCCACTCCAATATCGCTCTGATCGAGTCCATTTATACTAAAGCTGATTTGAGACTCTACCCCTTTGACCCGAGCCGCCAGGTATTGAGTTTCGATGAACAAAAAGCGCTGGATATCAGCAAGGAAGCAGCCCCTGCGTATGGGATAAAGACGGATGATAAATGGGGCACGGTCATATCAAAGCCTGAGAATCTGAATGCAAAACAGTGTCTTTCGCTGATGACATACTACGCGGGGATAGAAGACAGATTGCTGAGTGCGAATGCCGCCTATAAAAACTTTATGCTTTCACTGGTCCGCTATAGCACCCTGCCAGGCAATAATGAGGAAGAGAAGTCCGCTTTAGTAGAAGCCAAAACTGAACTGAGGAACTGGTACAACATTTTTCAGCCTTATTTCTGCGTCGCTTTCTCAGATCCAAGAATTCAATTTATAGACAAGGAAAACATTGACTGGCTGAACTCCGATGAGCTGACAATTCCCGACTCAGGTTTTGAGTTTTTGCAGCAACATGAATCGGATATGCATATCTGCTTTGCTGACGCAGCATCCGTTTGCAGAAAACGGGCGCAGTCATATGCCGGACTGACTCATGCAAAACGAAATAAAGAAATAGTCGATGAAGCGCAATATTCTCTTGTTATAACGATCCAGGCAAACAGTTTAACTGAGGCACTCAAACTGTATTTTGATAACCAGCGCCATGGTTACACCCATAATTTGACTATGCCTGAGCCAGTAAAGGCAATTCTTGAGCGACTGAAGCTTAAAACCCTGTCCTCACTTCCATTAGGCCCTCTGGTTAAGGGCCGAGTTGAACAGCAGATTACCCATTTATTTAATCTGGATGAGCAGCTGAAATCTTACCCGCTCAGCGCAGAGCAAAAAGCGGCATGCAATCAGTTATTGGCCAAAATCTGTAATCAGTACATACAGCTACTCGAAGCAAGTCTTGCCGCCGACTATCATAAAAACTATTTATCTGTTAAAGAAAAATTGCAGCAGCTGCAAGAAGAACTCATTCCTCAGTTATTGAGCTTGACCGATGAACTGGAGATTCATGCAAAAGCAGAACTGCGAACCTTCACAAAACCCCTGCTTGATAATCTGAATGCCTTCCATAATGAAATCATGCCGGTTGTTAGCGGTCGATATCCTGCTCTGGACAATAACCCTCCATTGCATGTGGTTTCGGCTTCAGCGTTGAAAGCCCGTATTGCGCCTGTTTATCAGCGAATCGAGGCCTGCCATTATAACTCTAACATGATTGGCCAGGCACAGGATGCACTTGAAGAGTTTTACTCAATCCTGGAGGATGAAGAATTTAAAGACAAACGAATTATCGATTTGTCTGCCGAAACCAAAGAGTTATTGAAAAAACAATTTGCTTATTTCCGCCCGTTTCTTTTAGCGATGAATCCCGCTCTGGAAGCCAGCATTGTCAATGGACTTAACTCACAAGGCCGCTCTGTTTTTTATGGCGTGATGAAGCACTGGGATTATCATGTGCATGGTAATCAGACCAATGATTGGATTGTTCATGTATTAGCCAATAAAGAAAATCTTGCCAAGGCATTACAAGACGCGTCCAACAGGCAGACAGAGCATTACAATGCAGGTTTGAACCTCATTGAGAGCATTGAGAAACAAACAACAACTTTATTAAATCCTGCGGCAAAAGTTAACAATGATCTTATCCTCTTTAATGAATTGGAAGTATTGGGAATTCCAGAAGAAAAATACCAGGCTTACAAACCTAAAAAAGAGGCCTACTGTCGACAAATTACGACCCCTCGCAGGCTTAAGGCAACCCAGGCTCAGCAACTATATGCCTATTATTTAAGCGAACACACCCGTGTAGAACGGGCGGCTACGGCCTTTGAAAATTTTATCCAGCTTCTGGAAGCCTCTCCCGCCGCCTCACTGCTTGAGCTGTCTGAAGCAGATAAACAGCTCGCCAGACAATACTATAACCAATTCCAGCCCTATTTTATGGTGTTCATGGCAGAGGCCTTGCCAAGACAATTGTTTGAACGTCTGGACCAGGATATTGTAGATAATTTAAATACGGGCTTATTGAATCACAAACCTGATCCAAACAGCATTAGTACAGACTTTTTCAAAGACTCAAGCGCCGCATTTCAGCAGACTTTACGAAAAACCGAGACCCTTTGCCTGCAGCAGCAACTGACTTACCGTAATCTCGGCTTTGATAAACTGGCAGACGCTTTAGCGGCAAACCTTGACTTAGGCGCAGGTCTTTCTGCTCCCGAGTTAACGCTTAAACCACTTGATCAACCGCTATCCAATGCTTTGGCCGCTATTCCAGCTGAGCCTTTAAATTATGGTCATGCAGGAAACCAGGCTATCTATTACGAAGTGACTGATAAAGGTCTTGCTTATTCGGTTGTTACTGCTGCGGGTGAATCGATTAGCGATATTCTCAGCGAAAATGATTTACCTGATTTAAGCAGCCCGGTTTCTGAGCATATTCCTTTCCTGGATTTTGAAAACATCAAAACCCTGGCAGTAACCCCATCCACACTCAGCCAATTGGAACAGGCTTTTTCAATACTTCAAAAAGCTAAACAGGAATGGGACAGCTACGCGGTTCCCAGAGAACTAAAAGATGCGGCATCTAAACTGGCTTATAAGTTAACTCGCCAGTCTTTTTATACCCTTCGAGAGTTATTGCAAAATGGGGCTTCAAACCCTCAGTTTATCCGTCATAAACTGTTGGTAATGAAAGAGGAGATTATTCCTCAGTTGCTGGGTATTGCCGATCAGATTGAGCTTAAAGCCCAATTGGTTCATGGCAAATTAGGCAATCGACTGGAGGAAAGTTTAGAATCCCTGTACCTTGGGCTTGTTAAAGAAACTGAGAAGTTCTTGCCAGTGGTTGCTGACAGTCCTGAATTACTCGAGGGGTCCGCAGCTGCCTTTAATAAGCGAAGTCAGGGCCCGAGAGAACGTCAGCAAATAGCTCAGCAAAACTTAAACAAAATAGAGCGTGCACAAGCCGCATTTGAAGCCTTTTATCAGATTATCGAAGACGAGGAGTTGCAGGGTAAACGCTTAATTGACCTGCCCTCCCCGACCAAACTCATATTAAAACAGCATTTCGTATACTTCCGAAGCTATGTGCTCGAAGCCGCTCCCGAACTGGAAGATGCGATCGTTAATGGACTTAATGGTGAAGGCCGCGCCGCCTTGTATGGTTTCAAAGCCCTTTATGACCGCTATGTTCACAATTATCAGAATATGGATTGGATTGCCAATGTACGGAGTAACAAAGAGATCATTGGTAAAGGTATCGCCAGAGACAATGCCTCACAGCAGCATATGATGGATCAAAACCGGGCCCTGGAGGAAGAGCTCGTCGGTAAAGCTGAAATTTTCCTGCATCCTGTCAGCATTGAACAGGATTTGGTTCTGTTTAATGAAGCGAAGGCGATTCATTTATCCCCTCAGGCAAGCAGCGAGGCAGATATCCAGGCGATGGATTATGGTAAACAGATTGGCAAACTGGAGAATTTATCCTTCGAGCAAGCAGAGGCCCTGCACGCTTACTACTCACTCCGAAAAAACGATCTGCAGAAAGCCGAACTGTATTTTGAACAGTTCACCAATATCCTGCAAGGAGCAAAAACGGAGTTTGTCTGCGATATGTCCGCAGAAGAAAAACTTAATGCTCGCCGCTATTATTATCAATTCCGCCCTTACTTTCTAGCAGCCACGGCAGCAAAATCCAGCGTGGAAAATATGAAAAAACTGGATGCGGCCATTATTGAGAATCTGAATCCTGAATCGGAGCATGAGTTCAGCATAAAAGTAAGGACAAACGACTTTTCAAACAACGCAGCCTGGTTCAAAAAGGTACTCGCCAGCCTGGATGAAATCTGCGATGGCAAATCGCGGCAATATCAGCAATTAAGCAATAACAAGCTTGAGGAAAGGCTGGACGACAAAATCAGTTATCCGGCGGGCGCTCCGATTGCTGAATTAAAGCTGAGAACAGACATTCAGACTGAAGTTCGTTCCGATTTTGCAGAAGCGTTAGCCAGTCCTTTCCTCCATGACGAGTTAAGAACCCTTTCTTCAAAAATCATGGCGGTTATCGCCAGCCGTGGTCATGCGCCCGCTAAAGTGCTGCCTAATCTGGTTTATGGCAACCGGTCAAGCTACGTGTTTAAACATGATTACTATGCGCAAAAAATTGGTGATTTCCGCGAATCTCTAATGAAGTTGACGCAATTTTTAAATATTTCTGTGAAAACAGAATTGCATCTTGGTACTCAGGAACGCAATAAGCTGCCCTTCCCGGAGTTGGAAGATCCACACAAAGTACTGGCGCAAAGCCATCAGGTTCTTCATATCAAACAATTGTTTAATGCCTTATATCATGTAGAACAAATTATTAAGCAATTACAGAGACTGGATAACAGCAGCACAAAGTTATTGTATGTTTTCTATCTTTTACAGGCTTATGGGCATGTCTCCGAGCTTTTAGAGTTGTGCAAAGCCTTGGCAGCAGATCCTCATCTTTCCATGCTGGCCAATGAATTGCTCGCCAAAGCCCAGGATATGAAACGCGTGGTGATGGAGCAAAGCGAACCTTATCTGTCAGATGCTAGTAACGTCGACCCAGAAGAAGTCCCCGGAGAAGTACGTTACAACGCGATTTGGTACACACTGCAGGCCTTTTTCATGGTCCCTGCGCAAATTAAGTCGGCACTGGAAGGTCAACCGAATCTTTCTGAGGCCCAGCTTTTAAGCATACAAACCAACACTAAGAAAGTTGTTGTCCATATTGAGCGAATTATTGCCAACTCCGACTCTTATTTCAGGCTATTGCTGGAAACACCGGTTATGTACCGGCTCTTTCAGGAACTGCGTGTCAGGCTTGCCGAATTTACTCAGACCACCAATAACTTTACTATTGATCATCTTGAAGAAATCAATACGGTCATCTTCGCCAAAATTCTTCTGGAAACCGATAAATGGGAAGACAAACTCAACCTGGCTCCGGGCACGCTGACAGGCCCGATGAAAGTAATTCTCGATGAGCTTTACAAGGGAATGCTTGAGCCATTGGAGCTTGTGTCAGAAAAACACATGCGTCTGGTTCATAATTTTTCGCCCATTGTCCAACGAAAAGACGCGGCGTACCTAAGACTGGATGAAGCGGAAAACCAGATAGAGCCAATCAAAAGCAAAATGAAGCCGCTCACGACGCTGATGGGCGCTATGGATCATTATCTGAATCTGGTCAATCAATTGAACTTTATTCAATCTCAGAATAAAGACGCTAAGGATGAGACTGAAGAAAATCCGGCACTGGATAAAATTAACAAAGGAATTGAGAAAGCAAAAACCAGTGTCTTGCAGTCGTATGCAGAGGCTTATCCTTTATTGGAAGAACATCATAAGCAGTTGCCCTTACCTAAAGAAATCAGTGCTGAAAACAAACTGATTGATCAGTTAATTCATAACTCTGAACTTAAAACCGCAGTAAAACTCGCGAATATCAGGGAGCGAGTACGCAGCACCTACAGTTATTACCTTGGAAATCTCTCCACAGCTGAATTGGCAATCAAGTCTGCAGAAGAGAAAATAGCTTATCTTGAACAGCTGCAAACCTCACAGGTTCAGGAAAACAGCAATTTCAGACGACAATATACGGAAAACACCTTTGATAAGCGGGTGGAACTGATCATTAACAGGCAAGTGGGCCTGCATATGGTTGATCAGGAATATAAGGCGAAGCTGAAAGAGCACTTGATGTCGTTCAAAAATGATTTTGTTGAGCGGGCTTTGAATGAACAGGATATTAAAAGGAAAATCCGTAAAGAGCTAATGAATAAAGCCCGTCAGTTTCAAACCGAACATTTTGCTGAATACCAGCAACTGGACAAGGTGAAAGCTGCAATTAATGCATTTAAACTCTATTTTGATCATGCCAGTGACGCATTGCAAAAACAGAAATCTTTATATGAAAGCCAGAAAACCCTGACTGCCAAGCAGATTGAAATTAAAAAGCTGGAAACCATTGCCGATGACACCTCAATACCCATCTCCGAACGCCTGGAGAATTTAAAATCAGACGTGGAAAGTCCTGTTTTTAAAACCATCATTACAGCCAGACAACATTTGGATATGTTTAGCCTGGCTTGGGTGAAACGATGCTTTTTCGATCTGCTTGAAGCCCTGCACCTTTATAAACCGGCGCATCTTAGAAAGTATGATCAACTGCATTCCGCAGCCCATACCCCATTTTCCAAAATGGACAACCCCAATGGTTATGGTCAGAATCCTCATGGCTTATTCAACAAAAAGCAGCAGCAGGCCCCCGTAGTTGATGATCCAGTAAATGCACCGCCACTCATCAACCCGCTAACATAACACGCTGCCGTTAGCTTTTTCAAAATGCATTCCAGAGACAAGTGCTTTGGGATGCACACCTCCGGATTAAGAATACAGTAAAGAAAGTAGCTCATTGAGAAAATAATGCTATGATAGTCAGTCTAAAATGGAATCAAAGCCCAGTCATGTCCTTATTGATTAAAGCCATCTTTTTCTTTGGAGCCCTTATGACCAGCATTTCCACCCAGGCCTTAACTATTGTTCATATTGAAGACGAGGCTTATAAGCCTGTGCTTGGCACTCGCGCCAAGGCGGTTAGTTTTCCCTTATCTGATGAGGATATTAATCTGATTGCTGCGATGAAATCGAAGCTATACAGCCTTGGAGGGGTTGGTTTGGCGGCACCGCAGGTCAATCATGCGCGACAGATTATTGCTCTGTATATTCCGGAAAGTGCTGCTCTATTGCGTGACAATGTCGTCACTTATCCCATGCATATTATGATTAATCCTGATTATCAGGCAGTGGGTGATGAGAAGACCGCTGATTTCGAAGCCTGTTATTCAGTGAACAGCAAGGCAGGCAAGGTTCCTCGTTTTAATAAAATTCGGGTCACTTATTATGATGAACAGGGCAGGCCACATGAGCAAATGGCTGAAGGCTTTTATGCCAGAGTGCTTCAGCATGAAATTGATCATTTAAATGGCATTTTAATTATTGATCGTCTGACGCCTGATTGCGTGCAGGGAACTTACGCCGAGATGATGCAGCTAAGACGGGCATCCTTATCGCCTGAAAAGCAGAAACTCTTTGATGAGTTGCTGGAGCAGAAAAAGCAGCCAAACAATTCTCAGGAAACAGATCCGGATTGAGCAATCCGAATCTGTATTCATTCAATCAATCCAAAGAAAAGGGCATCAGCTCTTTTTCCAATTCATCATCGCTGTTATCTTTCTCTTCGGTGCCATAATTTAACTGGTTCGCCGGGTTTTTAAGTGCGTCTGTCAAACTGATAAACTGATACCCATTATCACGGTACATCTTAATGATATCGGGCAAGGCATAACTGTTAAGCAAATTGGCATGAATCAACAGAATCTGTTTAACCGGTTTACCCTCTGCCTGCTTTTCTGCTCTCAGGGTTTGTTTCCAGATATAGGCAAGATAGCGCGGTTTTAGTTTATTCACATAACTTTCACGCATACGATAAGGCACTCTGTAAAGCTGCTCATTAAACTGAAAATCTTTGCTATCGATGGTGACCGGGGCAATGGTGTAATGATGTTCCTGAAGATAGGCTAATACTTTTGGCTTTGAGTTCTTATTTCCCATTGCCAGATAAGGATAGCGGAAATATTTGGGTTCGGTCATAATCGGCTCAAGCTTTTTATCCGCTTTATCCAGATCGGCAATATACTTGTCCGCGTTCATGCTATTTAGGTTGTAATGGGAATAGGTGTGATTTCCCAACATAAAACCGGCATTGCGAAACTCTTCCAGAAACTCCCATTGCCCCTTGGCGATAGCACCCGCGATAATAAATCCGGTTGCCGGTACCTTATTATCCACTAAAGCCTGAACAATTCGATGGAATCGCTCGGTTGAGCGCTGCTGATTGCCCGGGGTATTCATACTGGAACCGACCAGAGGCAAATCATCAATGGTGATTGCCACCTCTTTGGTTTCTGCAATACAGCTTGAAGAAATTAATAAACAACACAGAAAATTAAATAGTCTCATGATAATCCATTATCAACCGAGGAAGTTTTCAGTGTAGCAGATTTTCAAGTTGTTTCTATAGAGGAGGACTTTTTAAATTTTCTGATCAACAAGGGATGACAAATGCTCTTTCCTGCCACCCTGAATTATCACCGTCTTCATCCTGGATTTCTCCCCATGACGAATTGAAATCGCCGCGAGCGGGATATTCAGGGATTTGCCCAAAAATTTTATCAAGACTTTATTGGCCTTGCCCTCAACAGGGGGTGCGGCGAGTTTAATTTTCAGACTTTGGCCATGTAAACCGCAGACTTCACTTTTTTTAGCGCCGGGTTGAATATAAAGAAAAAGAGTCAGCTTTCCCTCTTCCAATTGATACCAGGACTCATTCATTACACCACACGGATCCCCTGCTTTCCAGCCACAATGACCTTGTCAGCCAGCTCTCTTGCGAAAAGCCCATTTTCAACTACCCCAGGTAACAATTTGATCGCTTGTTCCAGTGCCATCGCATCTTCAATCTCAAAGTTATAGACATCGAGAATAATATTTCCGTTATCAGTCACAAAACCTTCCCGATACTCAGGGTCACCGCCTAACTTGACTAATTCTCGTGCTACCATGCTTCGGGCCATTGGAATCACTTCTACCGCCACAGGAAACGCACCCAGACGATTTACCAGTTTAGACTCATCCACAATACAGATAAACTGTCTGGATGCAGCCGCCAGAATTTTTTCCCGGGTTAAGGCTCCCCCTCCACCTTTGATCATCTGGTGAGCGACCGTGACCTCATCAGCGCCATCAATGTAGATAGCCACCTCGCCGGCCACATTGAGATCGACTACAGGAATTCCCAATGCCCGAAGACGTTGTTGTGTGCCCAAAGAGCTGGCCACACAGGCATCAATACGATGTTTAATGACAGCAAGCTGCTCAATAAAAAAATTAACCGTTGAACCCGTTCCGACACCGACAATCATATCATCGTCGATGAAATCCAGGGCAGCTTTCGCAGCCTGTTGCTTTAATGATTCCATAAAAATCCTACCGCCATAAATTATTTTTAACCAGATTTAAAATCTCTGTGCCCTGACCATTAATAATGGCCTTCATCATATAGAGGCTAAATCCTTTAACCTGGGCAATATTGATTGCAGGCGGCATAACCAGCTCATTGCGATTCACTCGCACATCAACCAGTGCCGGCCCCTGATGTTTGAATGCAGCCCGCAAGGCATCCCGCAAATCAGCAGGGTCTTCGACTCGCAGGCTATGAATCCCGGCCCCTTCAACCATTTGGGCAAAATTGGGATTATGCAGCTCAGTGCCATACTCAAGCATTCCACCGACATGCATTTCCATTTCGACAAAGCCCAGAGTACCATTATTAAAAATCACCATTTTAACCGGTAATTGCTGCTGAACAAGAGTCAGAATGTCGCCCATCAGCATACTGAACCCGCCATCGCCACACAGAGCAACGACTTGGCGCTCGGGATAACAGGCCTGCGCGCCAATAGCCTGCGCCAGGGCGTTTGCCATTGAGCCATGATTGAAAGAGCCCAGCAGACGCCGTTTGCCATTCATCATCAGATAACGGGCAGCCCATACCGTTGGAGTTCCTACATCACAGGTGAAGATCGCATCATCGCTGCTTTCTTCATTGATTAGTTTTGCCAGATATTGGGGATGAATCAGTTTCTTACCAGGCTTAGCGCTCGCCAGATCATCGAGCTCTCTGCGAGCATGACGATAATGCTCCACCGCTTTGTCAAGATGGCTGCTATCTGTCTTAGGCTTTATTAATGGCAGCAATGCTTCCAGTGTAGCATTCACATCACCCACCACGCCTAAATCAATGTCGGCTCGTTTTCCTAACTGGCTGCCTTCAATATCAATCTGAATAATTCTGGCATTTTCAGGATAGAACTGACGGTATGGGAAGCTGGTTCCCAATAATAACAAGACATCGCAGGACTCCATTGCATAATAGCCTGAGGAAAATCCTATTAAACCGGTCATGCCGACGTCATAGGGATTATCATATTCAATGAAGGTTTTGCCGCGCAGCGTATGGACCACCGGGGATTTTAACTTGTCGCATAGAGTCATCAATGGCTGATGCGCGCCTGCTGCGCCAATCCCGCAAAAAATGGTGACTCGCTGGGCATCATTTAATTCTTTAGCCAATTGCTTAAGCAGCGCATTATCCGGTAAAACCACGGGTTTTGGTGCTGGAATCCAGGCAGGTGAGTGCCGGGTACGAATTTCCTGCATAGCGAAATCCCCGGAAATGACGATCACCGCAACCCCACGCTTTGCAATTGCTGTTTGCATGGCAATTTTCAAAATGCGCGGCATCTGCTCCAGAGAAGAGATGATCTCGCAATACACACTGCATTCCTTAAACAGGATCGCGGGATGCGTTTCCTGAAAATAATCCCCTCCAATTTCAGGTGAGGGAATATGCGCCGCGATTGCCAATACCGGCGCGTTACTGCGCTGACAGTCATACAGTCCATTGATGAGGTGAACGTTACCAGGGCCGCAGCTTCCCGCGCAAACGCTTAACTCGCCGGTGAGCTGAGCCTCGGCACCTGCTGCGAAAGCAGCGACCTCTTCATGCCTTGTATGAACCCAGGAAATGGTTTTCCTTTTTTGCAAAGCATTGGTCAAACCATTGAGGGAATCGCCTACAATCCCATAAATACGCTTAACACCGGCTTCTTCCAGGGTATCGATAAACACATCAGCAACAGTCGTCATGCCATTTTCCTTGTTAACAGATTATTGACCTACCATCGGACTGGTATTCGGTACAGCTCCGCTTGGCACAGGTTTGGGAGTGGTTGCCGCATTACTGATATCAGCAGGGCTATCGCTTACTGAAGTGACGCTTTGTGCAGCATTCCCTGATTGTCCAGAGGATGACGAAGAGCTGGAGGAGGAGCTGCTATAGGAACTGTTGTTGGATGAGTTCGATTGGTGAGAGCTGGTATTTTTCTTTTCTGTGCTGGCAGAAGAAGAGCGTTTACCATGATAGTAAGGCTCATTGTGATCAGATCCTCCAAATAAGGAGTCCATTTGCTCACAGCCAGTTAATACCAAAGGGGCGGCCAATATAACCCAAGCGATTTTTCTTTTCATGGTTATTCTTCCTTGCGGTTAGTTAATTCCATACAAGTTGAAATTCTAGCTCTTGTATTTTAACTTGTAAAATCAATATGCTTGAATTTAGGTTGTGGCCCTGGAATTGGGCTAATCATTTTAGCAATTGTTCCTGATAAAATTACTTGTTAAAGTAGAGCACCCTCCTTCTTTAATCTTGAGTTATTCATGATTTATTCAAATATTCTGGAAACGATAGGCCATACTCCGGTTGTGCGGTTAAATAAACTGGGAAAAGAACTCGATTGTGAGCTGTATGCCAAATGTGAATTTTTCAATCCAGGGGGTTCAGTTAAGGACCGTATTGGCTATGAAATGGTGAAAAAAGCAGAGGAGGAAGGCCGTATCAAACCGGGTGATACGCTGATCGAACCCACCTCAGGCAATACCGGAATTGGCATTGCGCTGGCAGGAGCTGTGCTGGGTTATAAAGTCATTATTACCATGCCGGATAAAATGAGCCAGGAAAAACAAGTGGCTCTGGAGCGTTTAGGGGCTGTAATCTACAGAACCCCGACTGAAGCCGCCTGGAATGCGCCTGAAAGCCATATTTCGCTGGCCAGCCGGCTGCAGAAAGAGATACCCAATTCGCATATTCTCGACCAATACGCCAATCCCAATAACCCCAATGCCCATTACCATGGAACAGCGGAAGAAATCATTGAGGATTTCGGCAAAAGCCTGACAATGGTCGTGGCAGGCGTTGGCACCGGTGGGACGATTAGCGGAATTGCCAGACGTCTGAAAGAATATAATCCTGAAATCCAGATAATCGGCGTTGACCCGATTGGCTCTATTCTGGGCGGCGGAGATGAAATTAAACCCTATGACGTGGAAGGCATTGGCTATGATTTCTTCCCCGATGTTCTGAATAACCAGCTCATCGACCGTTATGTCAAAATCAATGATGCAGACTCTTTTAATACAGCAAGACGTTTAATTCGCGAAGAAGGCTTATTGGTAGGAGGCTCCAGCGGAGGCGCCGCCTGGGCAGCGCTGCAGGCAGCTAAATCCTTAAAAAATGGGGACAAATGCCTGGTCATCCTCCCTGATTCAATTCGCAACTACATGAGTAAATTTGTCAGTGACGATTGGATGCGGCAACAGGGATATTTGAATCCATAGCGATCCTCTCGCCCCTCAGGGGAGAGAGTTAGAGACACTGCCATTAAGTTAATAAATTTTTTTGTTATTCCTGAGCCGGCGTGGGTGTAAACATAAGAGAAAATCCCCTTTCCCAAGTTTGGGAGAGGGCTAGGGTGAGGGTTGATTTTAAACCCTCTCTCTAACTCTCTCCCCCGAGGGGAGAGAGGATCTCTTAAAAATTAACGCATTCTCATTCCAGGAGATGGCTCTTGCTTCTTATTTTTTGAAGAGTACTTCTCCAAATTAGCAAATACCCTGTCTTCATTAAAAATTCCAAGGGATAATCCCTGAGCGATAGCATGGATGAAATCCAGAGCTGTATGCTCCTGGTAATCTCTCTGCGGCTTACTATTGATTGCTTCATGCTTGTTGGCAAGCCCAATGTTCCTGCGAAAAAATTTCTGAACACCATGTTCAATACCCGCATAGGGAACACGCAAATGATAATTAAAGCTATATTTCCATTCCTCAAGCAATGTTTCCCTGAGTCCCGTCTTATCAAAGCCTTTTGCGTTATATTGCACTTCCAGATTTTTAGCGCGGCGTAAATAATCTTGCCGCAATAATTGTCGGCTTTCTTTAATTTGAGCCTTCAGTTCGTCCATACTGGGCTCATTGGCTCGGCTTACTTCAGGCAACTCTGGCAAGGCCATAGCAGCATTATACTTTTCAAAAACGGCAATATTGGCTACATGTGGTCGATAAAGCTTGTCCTCGACTTGCAGTTTAAGTTTCGCAGCAGGCGTCACGCCTTCCGGTGGTGAAGAATGATGAGTAGCATGAAATTCTTTACCTGGCTCCACTTCAAGTATCTTAATGGATAAACTTAAACGTTTTGCCAAGGCATCCCTTACCACATTATCATTGATTCGGGTGTCAGACTGCCTCATTTCTGCCACCGATGAAAGCGGTTCAGAAAACGCATCCTGATAAGCAACCGGGTCAGAAACCAACTCATCGACAGTGATCTGGCGAAGGGTAAAGCCCAAATCTCTCACAAACTGAGTGATGGGCTGTTGTGCCATTAGCTGTCTTAAACGTTTCACATAAGAATCAGCTCGTTCAAGCTGCTGGGGCTTCGGAAAAAGAGGTTTATGGTATTCGAGGATCTGCTGAATCAGTCCCTCATGCTTTGCTGGATTATCCAAAGCTTTGCTGATAATTGCGGCCGCTGCAGAACGAAAGAAACAATCGTTCTCTTCACCAACATAAATATATCCTGCCTGCTGCTTGTCAGCGGATTGGATGACAGGCCGGACAAGTGAAGTGATACCTGGGGCTTGTCTAAAAAATGTCGATGTCGTCGCTATGGCCATGACACCTCTCCTCTTACCTGTATGATTCCATTCTAATCAATATAGATTAAGGAAATATTAATTTGTATAGAAAAGCCTGTTGTCTTTGCGAACAAAGTGAAGCAATCCTGACATTGAACAAAGTCAGGAGTTGCTTCGCTGACGCTCCCAAAGACAGTTTTTGTGTGCACACCGGACTATTGGCTGCAATTTTGCTGAATAAACTGAACGACTTTCTGATAAAAGGCCTGCCCCCATAAATCATTATGCCCTCTGTGTTGAACCCGAATAAATTCCTTGGGCTGATTGGCGGCATCAAAGAGCTCAACCCCCTGAGCATAGGGCACTATTATGTCCTGGTCTCCGTGAAGTATCAGCAGGGGGCTTTTGACGTCCTGAATACGCGAAAGGGAATCATACTTATCCCAGGGAGAAATCAGTATCAGCGGATAATGGTATCTGGCGACAGCGCTTAACGAAGTAAATGGACTTTGCAGAATTACAGCACATGCGCCATGATTTACTGACAAATAGGTAGCCACTCCAGTGCCGAGCGATTCACCGTAAATCACCAGATGTTTATCGGTTACACCCTGCTGTCTTAAAAACGCTCTTGCCGCTTCAGCATCCTGATAAAAACCTTTCTCTGAAGGAAAGCCAGGATTACCCGAGTAGCCACGGTACTCCAAAAGAAAGACGCCAAATCCATGATTAATCAATTGCCTTGCCATCGGCATGCGCATCCCAATATGGCCACCATTGCCATGCAGAAAAAGAACGGTGGCTTGTCCGGATTTAGCCGCTTTGTACCAGGATTGCAATGTCAGTCCATCGCTTGTCCGCAATGGTACTACCTGCATATCCTTCGCTTGGAAACTCGCAGGACTTGGCATCAGTTTTGCTGGAAAATAGATTAGTTTTCTTTGATAAAAAAAGATAAAAAGCGTTCCCAGCAGAATAAATAAAATGCTAAAGAGGGCAAAATTTTTTAACATGAAGAACCTTTTACAATGAAAAATTGCAGCGGAACTCTAATATTAACAGGCGTGCCAGTTCTGACAACCAGGAGGGCCTATGGAACTAATGCGAGACCAGGAAATAGCTAAACTGAAAGAGCTGTTACGGCATACTGGTGAATTTATTGCTTATTTTGAACTGGCAGAGACGAAAATGATTGCCTGGCGGCAAGATATTGAAGAACAGGCGCATAATCAGCATCTGAAGATAGAGCAGAAATTACAAAATCTGCATCAGGAACTGGAATCCCTGCATGAAGTCCTCACCCAGGCCGGTCTGGCGCGCTTCAGGCTCAGTGCTGAGCAAACGTTAGTACAGGGAGAAAAACATCTTGCTATGCTGGAAAAAGCCAGTCAGCAAATGCTCGTGGAAATTGCCAGCCAGCTGCGGGAATTTAATAAAAATTTTCACAAACAACTTAATTTAATTGAACAACACACCCAGCAGGCTATCGCAAAAATTGATCAGCAATTGGCGGATTATGATGCACACTATTTCAAACGGATTGCCAATGAGAGCTGTGTCCAGGTTGAAAAAGTAGCGACTCGCGCCATTCAGAAAAGCACAGGCCTTCTACGCTCATTTCAATGGCGTTCAGTGAGCCTCGCCTTGATTGTCACCTTTATTACCAGCTTGTTTATCGGGCTTTACATCAGCAATGAAATGCCTTGGGAAATGCATCAGCATGCCCGAAACGAGCGTGAGGCGGGTAAAGTCTTGCTAAAGGCCTGGCCTAACCTGTCCCATCAGGAAAAAAACAAGATTCTGAATACTGCCTCAATGAATAAGAGCTGATATGTGGACTTTTCTTGGTATAGCGGCCATCCCTTTGTTGATGATTCATATCAAAAAATGGCGCAAAGGATGGCGGCTGAAGCAATGGCGTAATGGCCTAAACCTTGATGCACATGAAAAGGTATTCAATCAATTATATCAATCGGTTAGCGGATTTCATCTTTCCAAGGAGGCCCGTGCTCACAATGATTCGCCGGAATATGTATACGGAGAAATTGAGTTTCAATCATTTATTGCCTTGCTGTCTTTATGCAAGCCAGGGCCTGCTACCATTTTCTATGATTTAGGCAGCGGAACCGGCAAAACAGTACTTGCCTGTGCGATGGTGTTTCCAGTTAAAAAAAGCGCGGGAATAGAGCTGTTTGAAAATCTCCATTGCAGCGCCCTGCGGCAGCAGGAAAAACTAAAAGCAATGCTTGCTTATGAAGAAAGTTATCATCATATTCATTTTGAAAATAATGATATCTTTTCTGCTGACTTTTCCGATGCAAACATAGTCTATATTAATGCCACCGCCTTTTTTGGCGAGCGCTGGCAGCACTTAAGTCATGTACTGGAAGGCATTGCCGCCGGCAGCCTGGTGCTCAGCACCAGCAAAGCACTGCAATCCTCTTTGTTTACTCTGATACGCATTGTCAGAGTGCAAATGAACTGGGGCGAAGTCGATGTTTTTATCCAGCAAAGACAGTAATAAAAAGTTCAGGCTATTTACTATTTGCAGACTCATAAAATCTTGTTACAGTTAATTGATAAGATTGAATAATTTTTTTGCGAGTCTATACTGATTAATAGAGTAGTACTTTAAGCTCTTAGCTGAAGCCTTTTGGGCAAGAGCCTTCTGAAACGCGGCCAACCGAGGTAGGTATGATTAAATCGCAACTCATAGCAAACCTAGCTGCAAAAATGACTCACTTGCCCGAAAAGCAAGTCAGTGATGGTATCAATCGTATTCTGGAATTAATGAGTGAAGCACTTATTAGCGGTCAACGGATTGAAATTCGTGGCTTTGGCAGTTTTTCATTGCATTATCGTCCACCCAGAAATGCCCATAATCCTAAAACAGGTGAAAAAGTTATCACTGAGGCTAAATATAGTCCCCACTTTAAGCCAGGAAAAGAGCTACGTGAGCGGGTAGACAGTTCCAGGGAAACCATCCCGTTGCAGGATGAGGAAGACGACGAATAGGGATTAATGCAGCCGTAGCCTCGGTAAGCAAAGCGCACCCAGGGAACGGCTATTGGGCATTAACCGCTTGAGAACCTGGGTAAGCTTCGCTTACCAGGACAACGTCAGGTTCGCGGCAAAGTAACCCCGGTTTGCCCCTGATACTTGCCGTGACGGTCGCGATAGGAAACAGAACAGACCTCATCAGACTCGAGGAATATCATTTGCGCCACCCCTTCATTAGCATAAATTTTAGCGGGTAGAGGGGTCGTGTTAGAAAACTCCAGAGTGACATGCCCTTCCCATTCCGGCTCAAGCGGTGTGACGTTCACGATAATGCCGCAGCGCGCATAAGTCGATTTACCAAGACAAATCGTCAGAACATTGCGTGGAATACGGAAATATTCCACAGTCCTGGCTAAAGCAAAGGAATTGGGGGGGATAATGCAAACATCCGATTTGACATCAACAAAGCTGTTGGCGTCAAATGATTTGGGATCAACGATTGCTGAGTTAATGTTTGTAAAAATTTTAAACTCATCCGCACAACGCACGTCATAACCATAACTGGACACACCAAAGGAAATAATACGACCGTTGCCGGTGTCTCGTACTTGTTCCGACTGGAACGGGGAAATCATCCCGTGTTCCAGTGCCATTCTGGTAATCCACTGATCCGATTTAATTGACATAACTGCCTCGATTCTAAATTCTAAAACTACCTTCTACCATTCTCGCAGGATGGAAGCAAGCAGGATCAAGCGGCACAAACCGACTGTGGCAACTCCTGCAGGAAGGTTTTGGTCGTAGCGTCGCCTTTCTCAAAGAAACGATGCTTATTGTAGAGAGCCTTTTCGGCTTCTTCTTCAATTTTGGCCTTCAGATTCAGCTTTGGAGAATCCTCTTCGCTTAGAGCCGTCTTTTGTTTCGCCAGTTGACGCAGCTCCTTCTGGAAGCTGTTCAGACCCTCAGTTTTTTCCTTGACTATTTTGGAATTAAAGGCAGAACTGAAATGTTTTTTCTGGAAATTATCCACTTTATAGAGGGTATGCTCAATTTCCCAGTCCTCAGAGACAGCTTCAACCGGCTCTTTCAATTCGATAGAGGTTTCTGCTTTTCGCCCTGTTTGCTGATACCAGGCCTGTTTGAAACTTAAGACCTCGCGGGGATTCGCTGGATCATTCGGGTTATTAAACTGGCTTGCTCCCCAGGCATAAAGCGTTGCCAGCAAAAATACAGGAGAAAGTACAAATTTCAATATGAGGGTAGGCGCATCGTCATTATCATGGCTATGCCCTCCTTTTGCACTCAGACGATCTTTTAAAGCATGTTTTAATTTGAAATCATCATGCTTATGCTCATGGCTGCCGGGGAAGAAATAATGCCAGTCCTCACCCAGTTCACTTATGGTTCCCAAACCTGCAGACACAGTTTCCGGAATCCCGGGCACGCGATCGGAAGTGACGCCAATGCTAATCAAATGCCCTAAAAATAAAATCAGACGTAGAGGGGCCAATAAAATATTAATGACCAGACGGAATGGATTGATGATCTGTAGCCAGTTTTCCTTCTGACGCAGTTCAGCCCAACCTTGCCTGATATCGTTTACCAATTCTCTAAACCAGGATTTCTTACTTTTCAGAGCGCCTTCGATAATTTCAAAGGTATTGCTGGTATTTTCCAGATTAAAAAACACTGCAGAAAGGCCTGTGATAATGGGATTTATGATCCCCATTACGAATACGGGGATTTTACCCATCCAGGCAAACAAAGGACGCGAGTTCTTAACCACTGTCCACCAGGTACCAGCCGTACAAATCGTTAAAGCAATGGCCAGCCCCACCAGGAGTACGGAAGTCGCTGCCAGGAAAATACTTCGCCAATTGACTTCTTTGACTAAATTATCACGAATCTTGTAATACCATTGTCGCAAAGTATCATTATTGATCATGTCCGTAATGGCATTATAGGTTAGAAAGCCGTATGCAGCCCCGGCAATGATAGCCATTGGAAGAATGAAGGCCGGTAACACGGAAAACGGTATCGCCGCCAGTAAAGGAATAGCAGCAAATTCTCCAACCAGGAGGTAAGTGGTTCCCGCCCCCATGAAAAGACCCGCAAGAATACTGAATGCACCGGCTAGACGGTAGTATAGACGACGTCTTGTAAACAACTCCTGCACTTCATCCTGACCTCTGGCCTTCAACCATTGGCGAAGCTCCTGCTGATAGGGAGTGAGGTCCTCTTCCTCATCATTCTTGGCAAAGAGTTGTTCAGCAAACCATTTTTCCATATCGCTGAGTTTTTTCTCAATCTTTTTCTTTTTGAGACGACCTGCTTCGTCTAAAGGATCCTCACCAAAGGCATGAAGACGCTCCAGCATTTTTTTATAATCTCTGAAAAACTCCGGCCCGTTTGCAAGCTCTTCTCCTTCTTTAGGAAAGTTATTAAGCAAAAACTCCTTGGCCAGATGGCGTTCCAGATAATCACGTTTAAAACCCAGCTTACCGAGCGCGCCGGTGATATTCTGCATGTATATTTCGTATTCGTAAGCAACAGAGAGAAAGAAGGCGCCGAAAGCCAGAGGGAGAACGGGCCAAAGAACAAACATACCGCCAAAACTCAGGAAGCCGAGAATAAGGCTGGCTCCAACAGTTAACAGAAGGAGAAGCAGATAATAGGGTATTTTTTTTGATTTCATTTTTAGCCCGTGTTTACCATCCAAAAGAATTTGCAACTTTATAACAAATGAAAATGATTATCAATAAGGAAACGGGCAATTATGACACATATTGTTCTTAATAAGCGACTTTTATTGGTGAGATTTATAAGGCAAGCTGTTGATTAATCTAGCATAGAGTCGATTTTGACCGCCTGGATGAATTCTTAGGAAAAATTTAGGATTACAATCTTGAAGTCATCATGTACTATCTGTAGGCATCGTAAAACATTTTCTCAAACAGCCTGTTGAGTACCCTCCTATCAGCGCTTGCAGCAGACATGTTTTATGACGAATTAAGCCATTTATCAATTAAGGAGTAATGATGCGTTTGAATCAATGGATGACTTTTCTTTCCACTGGGTTAATGCTGATAACCAATCCTCTGGCAGCACAAAGCCAGGCTCATATGGAACAAATACAGGTCCCGCAATGTCTTGCAGCTAAAATGCCTTCGCAATTTGAAGTCCTTGCGGAGAACAACGAGTTTAAGATTATCAATCTGCCTTCTGACGAGCTTCAAAGTATCAGCTTGCTGGCTGACCAATTGAATTGTGGTCGATTTGTTAATGTGAGCGGACAGTTAAGTAACAAAACTGGCAATCAAAAAGCAGATGCTGCTCATCACCTGCTGACAAAACCTGCCTTAAAGCAGAACACGCTCTTAAAGAACGAGTTTAAACTCAAGCATCGTTCGGCGGTTATTGAAGCGCTCGAGCAAGTTAAATCCGAGAATATTTTAAAAACTCTTAAGCACCTGACTGATTATGAGAATCGTTCCGCTACCAAAAATACCGGAGTTCAGGCCGCTAAATGGCTTAAGTCAGAGTTTCTACAAATGGCAAAAGAAGCAGGACGTACCGATGTGGATGCCTATTTTGTCAAAACGGGCGTGTGGTATAAGCAGCCCTCTCTGGTTACGGTAATAAATAAAGACAGCCGATCTCCCGGAATAGTGATTGGCGCGCATATGGACACTCTTGATGGCCGTATGCCCGGAGCCGGGGATGACGGCAGCGGATCGTCAAGCGTCATGGAAATTGCAAGGGTGTTACTGAACTCACATCAGGAGTTTAACCGTCCAATCTATATCATCTGGTATGCTGCGGAAGAGCGCGGTCTGGTCGGTTCTCAGTATGTAGTCGAGCATTTTGAGCAGGAACATATTCCTGTGCTTGCCGCAGTTCAATTTGATATGACCGGTTTCCGTAATGATCGCAATGATCCTACCATGTGGGTTTTCCGCGATTACACCAATGATATGTTAACGGATTATCTGTCTGAGTTAATCAAGACTTATATTGGTGTTCCTGTGGCTGAATCAGAATGTGGTTATGGCTGTAGCGATCATGCTTCATGGACAGCAGCTGGGGTTCCTGCAGCATTCCCCTGCGAGACTGATTTTGAACACCATAACCAGAAAATTCATACCTCTGGCGATACAATGGATCGTCTGACTCCTGAACATATGGTTAATTTTGCCAAATTAGGCTTGGCTTTTGCCATCGAACTGGCAAGTGATTAATTAAAACCTCCTCACTTCGCCGCATCAATCACACCTGATTCTAAGCGGGGCGCGATTGATGCGGTGGGACACTGACTTCATTCAGATCACAATAGACAATCTTAATCACAGGCTGTCATTGGTAATGACTTACAAATATAACCATAATCACTAGGTTCTGTGAACCAATTTTATTGTGAGCGAAAATGCGGATAATTGAGTGCCAATATGTTTTTGAATGAGGCGAATAGCGAGTCCTATTTAACGAATTCAAAGGCATATTGGCACCAGTTAGCCGCATTTGCAGCCACAATTAAAATTGGTTCACAGAACCTAGATGCATGGCGTTTTTTACCATATATAATATGAGCAAAAATTTAACTTGAGTCAGATAAATGAAACCCGCTTTACATAATGATATTCAGAATGCTCAGTACAATGCGAGCATTCAAGCGCTCGTTCCGGAAGCTTCCTCTTATTCCTGCATTTTATCAAGCATGAGAAGTGCGAGTGGCTCGGCGAGTAGTGACAGTGAGGTTCTTGATCTTCTTGAAATACCAACAGTTCCTGATACCACCGAGACCATAGAATCTGTTTCATCAACAAGATTCTGTGCAATTCTCTAATCCCACGGACTGACAGGAACTATTTGACATTTCGATAAGCATGCATAGATTTAAGAAACTCATGATAAACGCTTAAATACAAAAAATATTCTAGCCATGAAAAAATAGAAAGAAGGCCAGGGACGCTCCTCCTAGCCCTTAATGAAATGCTGTGATAAATCTTCCTCCGGAAGATTAATGTATTTATCAGAGACATTATTGAAATGCTCTATGCTTGGAGAAGGCTTTTGAACAGAGGTATTTTCATGCGCTTTTTTGGATTCCTGGTGTTTCCTTATCGTCAAATGTCCCTTTCCCCCCTGCCTTTGTAACGGAGTTTTATAGACAAAGGGAAAATTCAGCGCGTCTTCACCCTCGATTTCAAAATCATATTTAGTCAACATCTTGACCACCGAAAGCGCCTCACCAAGAGCAAGTCGAAGTCCCGGGCAACGCCGTCGGCCTGTTTTAAATGATAGAAAGCTGCCCTCTTTCTCCTTCTGAGCAGGATGGATAGCTTGTGGTGTATCAGCGAACAAGCAGGCATTGTAGTGATTTCCCTGAGAGTCTACTGGCAGCCAGCGCTCAGGAAAAATATCTTTGGCGGTTACTAGTTTTTTCCCCAATGATGCCTCCCCTTCTGCGGACAAATAAATATCGGGAAAATTGCTGCTATCCTGATGGATTGCTTCAAGCGGCATTAACAAAAGAGCACCGCGTGGAAACGTGATTGACTGACCATCCTGCTTAAGCTCGAAAGGCTCTTGTACCACTTCAGGGATCGCTGGAGCAGGAGGAAGTATGCGCAATGCCTCCAATATGACTGCCTCGGTATAAGACAGTTTTTCCTCGCCTCCCCAGGTGGAAAGTCTGGAGTGGTCAAAATCAGCGGTGGCTAATTCCTGGCGGACCATTTTTAAAATCCTTGGATCCTGCAGCATAATTCTAAGCGTTGTGATTAGCAGGGTCGCAGTCGCATCAAAACCCAGCAGCGGGATAAACAGACTTTCATTAAGCGCATCAATGACCGCGGAGGATAACGCACAAGTATCCCCATGGCATTTTGCAAATTCGATTAAGTTTGAGCAATCACCCCCTGCTAAAGGGCGTTTCGGATCAATCCCTTGGCTTAGCAGGTCCTTCTCCAAAGCTTTCTTATCCAGAACATGCGCGGTCATTAAACGATTAAGCCAGCTATCCGTCGCGCAGAGTTCTCGTTTCAGGTCCTCATGCTGCAGAAGTAAGCAGCCAAAATTAAAAATCTTTTCTCGCAGGCTCCATAATTGCATTTTCTCGGCATCGGATATGGGCTCAATATCAAACAAACAGCCCATCAGTTCCTGAGTTAAACTGGGATGATAGAGTTTTTCAAATACCTCAATACTTTTTTTACTAAAATAATTATACAGCAGCACACGCCTGGACAGCGTATCCATAACCTGGCCGAGTGTTTTTTTATGTGGATTCACATCCGCACTTTGCAATTCAAAAAACTCTTCTATCAAAGTCTCCAGCTCATAGCGATTTTCCTTATTTTTCCGATGAAGCAGGTCTTCATTACGCCGCAAGATAGCTCCTCGCAGATTATCATGACCAGGTGTACCATTTTTTGAAGACATCAGATTATGCGGGCCTAGAATATGATCAAGGCGGTTAAACAAAGGGGTCTGGCCAAATTTGCCCTGCAAGGCTTTAGTGTTGTAAATCTGGTGAATCAGAGCAGGTTTTGCAATGACATACACCCGAGAGAGATTGGGTAAAAGAAAAAGACTGATGCCTTTATGATTGGGCTGTAATGATTTTTTACCTACATCAACCACGAATTGCATAAAGGTTTCCTGTATTTTTTCTTTACTTAATTCAGGCTTTTCAGTGGATTGTAATTTTTCACTAAACAGTGTGGCCGTTAATTTTAAGTAAGAGACAGGATGAGGGAAAGTTAAGGTAGACTGGACTATTCTTCGATAAACATAAGCCACTGTAAGCAGCATTAAACCTAAATATAAAATGAATTGCATAATAGTTTCCTGTTTTATTTGCGTACAGATGAAACGACATACAACGATATCATCTGCAGGTTAAAGCCCTGCAAAAGATCAACATTTAAACATGAAATTCGATTAATGTACAGAAGAGCCTTTTTTTGATCGATCAAAATGAGCCCACCCTCCTACTGACAATACCTATTTTTAAATAACGCATTGCCAGTTTATTTTTTCGCAAAGGAACTGTTTTGAACTATCAATGAGGAGGTTTATTTCCTTTATTTACAGGCGGACAATGATATTCTGCGATAACTTCTCCCTGAGCATCCACAGTTTGCAAAAGAACTGGAAATTTCCAAAGCGTGTACAGATGCTTCAATACTTCCTGGGTATTATCCCCCAAGGGCGAGCGGTTTTGCTGAATATAGCGCAATGTAAGGCTTCGATTCCCTTCGACATCCACAGAGTAGACCTGAATATCAGGCTCCAGAAAACCGAGATTATACTGGCGGGACAAAGCTTCACGAATTAACTGATAACCCTGCTCATCATGGATTGCCCCAACCATTAAATCAGGCTGGCGGTCATCGTCCACGATATGAAACAGTTTGAGATCCCGAATTAGCTGCGGTGAAAGGTATTGGGCAATAAAACTTTCATCCTTATAGTTACGCATGGCGGTATCGAGACTGCTTAGCCAATCGGTATTTGCGAGATATGGAAACCATTGCTTGTCTTCCGCGGTAGGATTCTCACAAATCCGTTTGATGTCCTGCATCATGTTATAACCCAGAGTATAGGGGTTAATACCGCTAAAATAAGGGCTGTTAAAGGAGGGCTGCATAATCACATTGGTATGGCTTTGCAAAATTTCCAGCATAAACTCATCAGTGACCAGGTTTTCATCATAAAGTGCATTAATCAGGGTGTAATGCCAAAAACAGGCCCAACCTTCATTCATTACCTTGGTTTGTCCCTGCGGATAAAAATACTGAGCTATTTTTCGTACAATCCGAACAATTTCCCGCTGCCAGGACTTCAAAAGGGGCGCATTTTTCTCAATAAAATAAAGAATATTTTCCTGTGGATCTTCTGGGAAGCGTTTCTTTTGACCATTACTGTCTACCCGCTTGCTTTGCGGGATGGTTCGCCATAATTCATTGACCTGTGATTGCAAGTATACTTCGCGATTCTGCTGACGAATTTTTTCTTCCTGTACCGAGAGGATAGCGGGATGCTTGTAACGGTCAACACCATAATTCATTAATGAATGGCAGGCATCAAGAATCGATTCGACCTCATCAATTCCATAACGCTCTTCGCATTCACTGATATAATTACGGGCAAATACCAGATAATCAATAATCGCGTCGGCGGAAGTCCACATTTTGAAAAGGTAATTGCTTTTAAAAAAGGAATTATGGCCATAGCAGGCATGGGCGATAACCAGCGCCTGCATCGCCATTGTATTTTCTTCCATCAGATAAGCAATACAGGGATTGGAATTGATAACTAGCTCATAGGCCAATCCCATCTGACCCCGCTTGTAACTTTTTTCAACCCCGACAAAATGTTTTCCAAACGACCAGTGGTGATAACCAATCGGCATGCCCACCGAAGCGTAGGCATCCATCATTTGCTCGGCGGTAATGACCTCAATCTGGTTGGGATAAGTTTCCAGTTTGAAATCTTTGGCCAGCCGGCCTATTTCGCGATCATAGCTCTGGATTAAGTCGAAGGTCCACTCGGCCCCTTTTGACAGCGGCTCTTTTTTCATGCGGTCTTCCTTTTAAACAGTTCACGAAATACTGGATAAATATCAGCTACATTATCGATATTTTCCATAGCGAAATTAGGATATAGCTCATGCACTTTCTGATAAACCTCCCAGAGACTCTGATGATGACGCGGCATAATTTCAATATAGGCGAAATATTGCAGTAGCGGCATAATTTTTTCCTGCAACAATTCCTGACAGTATGGTGAATCGGCATTCCAGTTATCACCGTCAGAGGCCTGGGCCACATAAATATTCCAGGCAGAGACCGGATAACGCGCCTCAATAATAGTACTGAGTAACTCCAGTGCACTGGAGACTACTGTGCCTCCCGTCTCTCGCGAGTAAAAGAACTCCTCTTCATTGACTTCCTTGGCGGAAGTATGATGGCGTATAAACACCAGTTCAATTTTTTCATAATTCTTGGTCAGAAACAGATACAGTAGAATGAAGAATCGTTTGGCAATATCTTTTTTTGCTTCATCCATTGATCCGGAAACGTCCATTACACAAAACATAACCGCCTGCGTTGAAGGGGCCGGAACCTTTACCCGATTGTTATAGCGCAAATCAATGGTATCGATAAATGGAACCGCTTTCAGTTTTTTCTTAAGAAATTCAATTTCATGCTGCAATTCTAATATCTGAAACTTTTCGGCATCAGGATTTGCCTGCAGGTGCTCCATCTCTTCTTCCGCCTGCCGCAGACGTTTTTTATAAGAGCCGCCCAGGGCCATACGCCGCCCGGTAGCCTGCCGCATTGAGCGGACAACATTGATATTGGTCGGAATACCGCTGCTGGTTACACCGGCTCGAATAGTTTTATAGGTTGTTAACTGCGCCAGTTCTTTTTTAATTAAATCAGGAAGCTCCAGATCTTCAAAATAGAGATCCAGGAACTCTTCACGAGATAACTGAAATACAAACTCATCTTCGCCTTCACCGCTGTTACTGGCCTGACTCCCGCTGCCACCGCTGCCGCCGCCATCGGGTCTTCGAATTCGATCACCGGCAATAAACTGATCATTGCCAGGCAAGACTCGTTCAACTCGCCCGCCTCTGCCACGGTGAAATTGCGGCTCAGAAATATCTTTTGCCGGGATGCTTATCATTTCGCCCTGATCAATCTCGGTGATGCTGCGTTTTCCTACAGCATCAGAAACGGCACGTTTTATTTGGTTTTTATAACGTCTCAGAAAGCGCTGGCGATTGACTGTGCTCTTTTTGCCGGCATTCTGTCGTCGATCAATTAATTGCGACATACGCTCATCCTATTCAAAATACCAGTTTCCAAGCATTAGCTAAGCAAAAATCCTCTCTCCCTCAGGGAGAGAGTTAGAGAGAGGGATTTAAAAACAACCCTCACCCTAGCCCTCACTGCCATTAGTTAAGCTCAGTTGTATATAAACTGTCCTCCCCGCGAAGGCGGGGATCCATCTCTGAGCTCGCTATAATGCCAATTGAGGAATGGATTCCCGCCTTCGCGGGAAAGACAAATTTCCTTAACTTAATGGCAGTGACCCCAGCCCTCTCCCAACTTTGGAGAGGGGATTTTCTATTATTGCGACTTCCTCACTCTTAAATACCATTCGCACAGCAAGCGAACCTGTTTTCGGGTGTATCCTTTATCAACCATACGCGCGATAAACTCTTCATGCTTCTTCTTGTCATCTTCCGATGCCTTGGCATTGAAGGAAATAACCGGGAGTAAATCTTCCGTATTGGTGAACATTTTCTTTTCGATTACTGTTTTCAGTTTCTCATAGCTGTTCCAGATTGGATTTTTTCCATGATTATTCGCTCTGGCTCTTAATACGAAATTAACGACTTCGTTACGGAAATCTTTGGGATTGGAAATGCCTGCTGGCTTCTCAATTTTCTCCAGTTCCATATTTAAAGAACTGCGATCAAAGATTTCACCCGTATCAGGATCACGATAATCCTGATCCTGGATCCAGAAATCAGCGTAGGTGATATAACGATCGAAGATGTTTTGTCCGTATTCTGAATAGGATTCAAGATAGGCCGTTTGAATTTCCTTGCCAATAAACTCAACATATTTCGGGGTTAAATGCTCTTTGATAAAAGTCAGATACTTCTCATGCTGCTCCTGGGGAAATTGCTCCTGCTCAATTTGTCTCTCCAGAATGTACAAGAGGTGAACCGGGTTGGCTGCCACTTCGCTGTGATCAAAATTAAATACTTTGGACAGGATCTTGAATGCAAACCGGGTTGAAATACCACTCATACCCTCATCAACTCCGGCAAAATCCCGATATTCCTGATAGGACTTGGCTTTCGGATCGGTATCTTTGAGACTTTCACCATTATACACGCGCATTTTGGAGTAGATGCTGGAGTTTTGCGGCTCCTTCAGGCGAGTCAGTACGGAAAATTGGGCCAGCATATCCAGGGTTCCTGGTGCGCAAGGCGCATCGGTTAAAGAACTATGATCAAGCAGTTTCTGGTAAATGCGTTTTTCCTCGGAGACCCTCAAGCAATAAGGTACTTTGACAATGTTAATCCGGTCGATGAAGGCTTCATTGTTTTTGTTGTTACGGAAGGTCTGCCACTCTGATTCATTGGAGTGAGCGAGAATTATACCTTCAAAAGGAATCGCGGAAAGGCCTTCAGTCGCATTATAGTTACCTTCCTGAGTAGCTGTCAGCAAGGGGTGCAGCACTTTAATGGGTGCTTTGAACATTTCCACAAACTCGAGCAAACCACGGTGAGCTCGGCACAGACCGCCAGAGAAACTGTAAGCATCCGGGTCATCCTGAGAAAACTCTTCGAGCTTACGAATATCGACCTTACCGACCAGAGAAGAAATATCCTGATTATTTTCATCACCCGGCTCGGTTTTGGCGACCGCAATCTGCTTTAGACGCGATGGCTTGACCTTAATAACTTTGAATTTGCTGATGTCGCCATTGAACTCATGGAGGCGTTTGACAGCCCAGGGAGACATCACATAGCGCAGATAACGTGAAGGAATGCCAAATTTCTCATAGAGCAGTTCCGCATCTTCCTGGGGATCAAATAAGGAAAGTGGTGACTCATACACTGGCGAACCTTTGATGGCGTATATCGGCACCTTCTGCATTAAATCTTTCAGTTTTTCAGCCAGTGAGGACTTACCGCCCCCTACAGGACCCAGTAGATACAGTACCTGTTTGGTTTCTTCCAGACCTTGAGCGGCATGCTTTAAAAATCCAACGATAAGCTCAATTGAGTCTTCCATGCCAAAAAATTCTTTGAACACAGGATACTGGTGAATAATTTTGTTAGAGAATATGCGTGACAGTACCGGATCATGGCGGGTGTCAATCACTTCGGGTTCCCCGATAGCCATTAACAGACGCTCTGCCGGGTTCGCATAGGCAGAGGGATCCTGGCTGCATATCTCAAGATATTCGTCGAGTGTGAATTCCTCTTCTTTGTTATCCACATAGCGTTTGGTGTAACCAGCTAAAAAATCGTGCGTATTCATCACTTATCCCCTTTTACAGATCCCTACCGGGAAATCCGCGAGTCTTTCTCATTCTAATTTTGCATTTCGCTGGTAAAAGCGAGACACTATCTTCCTAAATTTAGTATAGGATCAAATAAGGCTTGCCGACTAGGTGCTTTCGATAAAAAATTCCCAAAGAATCAAGCGACTGACCTTACTGACTTGTTATTGAAATGAAAATTATTTCTTAAAGGGAGAAAAGTTTATGTCCAACACTACTATTTACCGTAAAAACTATCAGCCTCCCGTATTTTCTATCGAGAAAATCGATCTGGATTTTGATTTATACGATGATCATGCAATGGTTGAAAATCACATGCAGCTGAAGCGCCAGGGGCTCGGAGCACTGCATTTAAACGGCGATGAACTTGAGCTAGTCAGTATAAAACTCAATAATATTCCCTTGAATGAAGGGGCTTATTATCGTAAAGACAATGATCTTGTTTTACCGGATTGTCCTGATGAATTTGAGCTTACGATAGTCACCCGCATTCGCCCCCAGGATAACACTCAGTTATCCGGCCTTTATCGCTCCAATCATCTCTTTTGTACACAGTGTGAGGCAGAAGGCTTTCGCCGCATTACCTTTTTCCCTGACAGGCCTGATGTGTTAACCGTCTTCACCACACGCATAAAAGCGGACAAGGAAAAATATCCGGTTTTATTATCCAATGGAAATCTCGTTGATTCTGGCGAATTACCTGGCGGGCGTCACTGGGCGGTATGGCAGGATCCTTTTAAGAAACCTTCATACCTCTTTGCACTGGTTGCCGGACGTCTGGTGCATATTCAGGATGAATTTATTACGCGCTCTGGTAATAAAGTGGACTGCCGCATTTATGTTGAACCTGGAAACGAAGACAAATGCCAGCACGCGATGAATTCATTGAAAAACGCCATGACCTGGGATGAAGAAGTCTATGGACGGGAATATGATTTATCGATCTTCATGATTGTGGCCGTCAGTGATTTCAACATGGGGGCTATGGAAAATAAAGGATTAAATATTTTTAATTCCAAATACATTCTAGCCCGTCCGGAAACTGCGACTGATCAGGATTTTGCCGATGTGGAAGGGGTTGTTGGTCATGAGTATTTCCATAACTGGACTGGTAATCGCGTCACCTGCCGCGACTGGTTTCAACTGAGTTTAAAAGAAGGACTAACTGTTTTTCGCGATCAGGAATTTTCCCGCGATATGAACTCAAGAGACGTTAACCGCATCCTTGATGTGAAGATGCTGCGAACCACTCAGTTCCCGGAGGATGCCGGCAGTATGGCGCATCCGGTTCGTCCCGACTCCTATCAGGAAATCAATAATTTCTATACCGCAACTATTTACAATAAAGGGGCGGAAGTCATCCGTATGCAGCACACCATTCTTGGTAAAGAAGGTTTTCGCCGCGGTATGGATTTGTATTTCGAGCGCCATGACGGTCAGGCGGTAACAATTGATGATTTTGTGGCCGCAATGGAAGATGCCAATGGGGTTGATTTGACCCAATTCAAACTGTGGTACAGTCAGGCGGGAACACCCGAGATTGAAATCAAAAGCGTTTATAAGGATGGTGAGCTTAGCCTGCATATGAAACAGCACTGCCCGCCAACGCCTGAATGTGAGCAAAAGCAAGCCTTTCATATTCCCATTCGTATTGCCCTGTTTGATACCCATGGAAAAGAACTGGAGATTGAACAGGACGTTTTGGAATTAAAAGAAGAGGAACAAACTTTCCGTATCCCCAATCTTCCAGAGAAACCTGTGGTCTCTTTATTGCGGGATTTCTCAGCACCGGTGAAATTAAAGCGAGAAATCAACCGTCGTGAACTGTTATCATTACTTCGCTTTGAAACCGACGGTGTCGCGAAATGGGATGCGGCACAATGTCTTACTACAGATTGTATCGGCCAGTTTCTGAAACAGGACTCCTCGCAATGGCAAATACCCAATGATTTGATCAATGCCTGCCAGCATGTCCTGCACGATAAATCGCTTGACCGAGCGCTTAAAGCCGAGCTGCTTACCCCTCCAGGTTTCGAGGAAATTATCACTAATTTTCATGATGTTGACGTTGATTTGCTGGAGGCCGCACGCGATGCCTATCGCAGTCAGCTGGGTAAAGCCTTGTATGAATCACTGGTATCTGAATACTTAAGCCTATGGCAAAAAGAAAATCATACGATGAATGCCAGTTCTTACAGTCGCCGCAGGCTCCGTAATACCGTGCTCTGGTTTATGATGAAAGCAGAAGAAGAAACCAGCCTCACGCTTTGCCAGCAGCAATATGCCGGCGCCAGAACAATGAGCGATCAGATTTCAAGTTTCGCCTTATTGGTTAACTCGCATAATCATGAAGCGAAGCAGCAGGCCATTTCACGCTTTTATGAGCAATGGGCAAACAATGAGCTGGTTCTTGATAAATGGTTTGCTATCCAGGCCAGTTGTGAAGCCAGAGATACCTTGCAGCATGTCCGCAAATTACTGCAGCATCCAGCATTTTCTATCAAAAATCCAAACAAGGTAAGAGCATTAATCGGCAGCTTCTGCCAGGCGAATCCGAGGAATTTCCATGCGATGGATGGCCGCGGTTATGAGTTTCTTACTGAAATGCTGCTGCAAATGGATCAAATCAATCCGCAAATCGCAGCCCGACTGGCTACACCATTTACCCGCTGGCAGCAATATAATCTGCCGCGGCAATCAATGATGCAAAATCAGCTGCATGAACTTGCCAGGCATAAATTGTCGAATGATTTGAAGGAGCTGGTGACTAAGAGTATGGCTTGAAAGAAATCATTGTAGTTGGGCCCTTGGCCCAACAAAGGGGTTGAACTAATCCAGAACTCAATGTTGTGCCAAGGGCACAACCTACATGCTGAGGATAAAGGCCGCCTCGAAAAAGAGTTTGCCTTAAAAATCCTCTCTCCCTCGGGGAGAGAGTTAGAGAGAGGGGGGGGTTAATCAACCCTCACCCTAGCCCTCTCCCAAACTTGGGAGAGGGGATCCCTAGACCACTAAACCTATTCCTCATCCATATGGTCAGAGGTTCCCGGATTCTCCAGACTTAAAATACCGGTATTGAAATCATAGGCAAAAATCTCGGCGTAGCGTCCCCAGTCAATCATTGTTTTTAAGACACGCTCGGCCTCTTTCTCACTCAGATAATCTTCCAGTTTGCTAAGAAAGCGTTCTTCAGAAACCCGATGTCCGAATTTTTCGTCAAGTATGCGCCGGATATAACGCGCCAGAGGCACTTTATCCAGAAGACGGCGGGCAAATATCTTCTTCCTTTCCTGTAAATCCGCTTCCGAATATTGATTGCCAAGCTCAGTCAATTGGATATCACCATCCGATACCTTGGCAAAGCCGAGGATTTCCAATGTTTCCAGCAGGGGGAACAAATCATCAATGTTCATCATGAGCTCATCGGCCAGCTCAGGAAGATCAATACGCTCTTCGTAGGTTTGCAGAGTGTCGATCAGACCTGAAAGCTCAGAGGGCTCCACATCAGGCAAACGATAACCCAGGCCAATCTGGCGTTCACGCTGCGCCCGCTTGGCTCGCTCTTTCGGTCCTGAAGTCATCAGACGATAGATTTTATCCACCAGCGCGCTAAACTCAGGCGTTTCCGGATCGCGAGGCTGCTGCAGTTCAACCTGTAATTCAGCACGAATATAACCCGGATCGCTGCCAAAAATAATGATGCGATCAGCAAGCATGGCCGCTTCTTCAATATTATGAGTGACCAGCAAAATCCCATTGGTATTGGTTTTCTTTTCCTGCCATAGCTCAAGCAAGTCAGACTTCAGGTTTTCCGCGGTGAGTACATCCAGAGCAGAAAACGGCTCATCCATCAGTAATACATCGGGATTGATCACCAGTGCACGTGCAAATCCCACCCGCTGCCGCATTCCCCCTGACAATTCTTTCGGGAAAGCCGATTCAAATCCGTCCAGACCAATAATGTCAATCGCTTCAATTGCGCGGCGGCGACGTTCCTCTCGGCCAACACCCTGCGCTTCCAATCCCAGTTCCACATTTTCGAGAACGGTTAACCAGGGCATCAAGGCGAAAGACTGGAATACCATCGCAATACCTGCTACGGGTTTGGTCACGGGCTGACCACGGTAACTGACCTTGCCCGCACTGGGTGGGACCAGACCGGCGATAATTCGCAACAGGGTTGATTTACCAGAGCCTGATTTTCCCAGCAAGGCGACAATTTCACCTTCATGCAATTCAAAATTGACATCCTCCAGAACCAGTAAGTCCTGATCTGAAGCTTTTTTAAACGATTTACGACAATTTTCCAGACTAATTATAGTTTTTGACATTAAACAGTCTCAGTTAAAATTAAAACGATTCTCTGCAAGCCGATACAGAGGACGCCATATCAAATGATTAAAGGCCAGTACATAAAGGCACATCATCGAAGTTCCGAGGGCAATTCGAGGAAAATCCCCTGCAATAGTACTGGCGTGAATATATTCACCCAGACCCGTCGCCTTTAGAGTAGTACTGCCCCAGCTAACCCATTCGGCCACAATGCTGGCATTCCATGCGCCGCCGGCGGCGGTAATCGCCCCGGTGATATAAAAAGGGAAAATACCTGGCAAGGCCAGACGCTTCCACCAAATCCAGCCTTTTAAACCGAAATTGTCGGCAGCAAGATACAAATCCCGAGGTATGGTTGACGCACCCGCAATCACATTAAACAAAATATACCACTGGGTACCTAAAATCATGAGCGGCGTGACCCAGACTTCAACATTCAGCTGAAAGCGGACAATGGCTATCACGAATAAGGGATAAAACAAATTGGCCGGAAAAGCTGCTGCAAACTGAATAATGGGCTGAATTTTCTGTGCAATACGCGGCCTCAGACCGACCCATACACCGACTGGAATCCAAATCACAGAGCTTAGAAGAATAAGAATGATCACCCGCGCGCCGGTCGCTGCCCCCAACAGAAAGGCATGGGCAATATCATGCATCCGCAGTTTAGTCAGGATAAATTCAAGCAGCATCCAGCTGCAGGCAACAATAATCAGCAGCACAGACCCATTCCATAACCAGTCCAGTTTTTTTTGCCGCCGCGAATCAATTTCTCTAACCACTGAAGGCCCGCGATTCGTTAACCTTCGTGCATTGACAAAACGCTCCTTTAAAGCAGAAAGCGGCTTGGCCATGCGTTTGATAAGCTGGCTGCTGCGAATCAAATCAATCAGCCAGGACTGATATTCCTCTTCATCCGGCGATTGCTCAACTTTAAATTTTTCCGACCAGGCAATTAATGGTCTGAATAAAATCTGATCGTAAAGAAAGATCACAATCACCATTGTTAATATCGCATAGCCTACGGCGGCTAAATTCTGCTGTTCGATGGCGAGGGCAATATAGGATCCGACCCCGGGTAAAAGGATATCCTGGTGCGCAACTGAAATAGCTTCCGATAGCACCACAAAAAACCAGCTGGCCGACATCGATATCATCATATTCCAGAGCAGACCGGACATGGAAAATGGCACTTCGACTTTCCAGAATCTTTGCCAGGACGACAATTGAAACATGGCCGCCGCTTCCTTCAAGTCATGCGGCACTGTTTTCAATGATTGATAAAATCCAAAGGTGATATTCCAGACCTGAGCGGTAAAAATTACAAAAATCGACGCACATTCAGGTCCCAGTAAACTATTGGGAAATAAATGGATAAATCCGGTTACCGTAATGGAAAGAAAGCTCAAGACCGGGACTGATTGCAAAATATCAATCGCCGGCACAATCACCTGCTCCGCTCTTCTGTTTTTTGCAGCGGCGGCACCTACCACAAAAGTAAACAGGATGGATAAGGCCAGCGCGATAAACATACGCAATACGGTACGCAGCGCATAAAAAGGCAAATGAGAAGGGGCCAGGGAGATCGGTAAGGGATCACCCAATTGATAGGGAACCGCCATTTGCTGGCCTGCCCAGCCCAGGAAAAATAACAGCGAAAAGGTCAGGATTAATAACAATAAATCCCAGCGATTAACAAAGCGACCAACATTTTCGCGGTTGGCAAAGTAGAATCGGTTATTGCGCACCAAGCCACCCCTCTCATCAGTTTTTATTACTTATACGGATCTCGTTCATGGTCTTAGCGAACTCCACTTCAACCTATGTTCCGCACAGGCAAATCCATTTGATGGTTCAAGCCATCATAAGAATGACGAGTCAGGATTTTTTTATCCTGTCCGCATTGAAAATGCAATTTTGTACAAGCTTGAATTTTTCAAACTATACGTGTTCAAATCTGAATAAAGATTTAATTTATTGAATGAATCAGGTTAAATTCAACGCCAGGCTCTATGCACTAAAGCCGCAAATGAGCGTAAGGGCCTAGAGTATCATAAATACACATCATTCGATACCGGAAAAAAATCTGAATTTTAAAAAAAGAAATGAACTTTTTCAAATTTGTCACGTCTAACCAAATAAGCAATGTAATTGCTTCGCTTCATCTTCCCTCTTGGATGGGGCGTGCATCCTGGTAACTCCTGATACAGGCAGTTACGTGATGCTATTTAGCCCGGCCTAAGGCCGGGTTTTTTTATGCCATTTATGGGGTAATGGAAATTACTTGATGCCAGCAGACATTGAGTTAAACTATTAGTTTCCCGGTTATAAGCGGCCAAGCGGTACTAATTTAAGGGATTATCATGAGAGCTAAAGTCTGTTTCCTTTCAGTTTCACTATTCTGTTCTGCCTCCTGTCTTGCAGCAGATGAGGATTTCACAGAGCAGGCGGTCTGGGCGAATGAAGCAATTATTGCAACCTATACCTTCAATTATCAGAATTTTATCGATCGTCAGAAACAGATTGCCAAATATTTCAGTTCCAATGGATGGATAGCCTACAGCACAGCGCTTAATGAATCGAAGCTGCCCGATGCGGTAAAAACCAATGCCTATTATGTTAGCGCAGTGGCAACGCTCCCCCCGACCGTCAGCGCTTCAGGAAATGGTCACTGGCAGGCCACCATGCCTGTCCTGGTGCTTTATAAAAACCCGCAATACCAGCAGAAACAGAATTTAAGCGTCACCATTACCTTTGAACAGGCTCCATCAGGGCAAGGAGTAAGAGGACTTGCGATCACCAGTCTGACGTCTAAAACCATCGAACCGCCCTGTGAGTGCCAAAGTAAAGCTGAACATCATGAGGCAGGAAAACCCTGATAAGTAGCACTTAGACCTCTTTGTCATTTCCGCGCGGCATAGTTGCATGGAAGACGATGGGTGCACTAAAACACTGTCTTTGCGAGCGTCAGCGAAGCAATCCACTTCCTAACTTTGTTTAGGATTCGATCTAGATTGCTTCGCTGACGCTCGCAAAGACAACAGATTGCTTGTGTGGTTCTATTTATGCACAAGGCCTGCTGGGAATGACACAGTAGGCAGATAAGTGAATGATATGATTCAGGACGAAAGTGTCGCATTCTTCTCAGCTGGTTTTGGAAGGCACCCGATCACAGAACATTGCCAACTAGAATGCTTGAGACATGGATGACCAGGAATACACCCAGTAAAATGAGAATAATCGTCAGCTTTAAAGGCACCCGGGTATCCAAAGCAGCTTCCTGAGGGTTCACCGGATTATAAAAAACCGTAATTTCCTCTCCTTTTTCATAAGCCAATGCCGCCTGATAGGCAATGCGGCGCGCATAAGCTGATTTTGGAGAGCGAAATCGCTGCTCAATAAACAGACTGTTATTTGTATAACTCACCCCATCAACGACATAGCTGTATTGAATATCCGCCCAGAGAAAATGATCTTTTCTAATCCAGTTCAGCCTGGTAATCTGACCTTTTGCAAAGGGCCAGACCTGCGAGGCTTTAAATTTAGAGCGGTACCGCCAGAAATAACCCAGCATAAATAACAGGATGAGCATCCAGATAACCGCAATAGTACCCTGCAAGGTCACTGTATAAACTCCTCATTAGTCGGATTACTCACACTACTATCCTTTGGGGTGAATGCGGGTTAGCAGATAAACACCGGCCACTGTGATGGCCAGGAGTACGAGGGTTATTTCTATTTGTAATGGAGCAATAGCAATAGCAGTAATAAAGCTCCATAAACTTCCGCCAGCGATAGCCGAGACTAGCGTGGTGCCCGGGTGAATTACTTTTCGGGCAAAACTTGCTTTATCTGCAAAAACCATCATGATTTTCAATAGCAGGGAAACACTGGTCACACAAAGCAATAAGCAGAAAAAGCGCAAAAACCAAACAACGCCAGGGCTTCTTTCCCGTGCCTTTTCAAACATTCGCTCTTTTGATACATCACCAGGAGCAACCAGCAGAATTGAATCACCGGTGGCAGTCTGGTAAGCCTGCAAGGTATTTCCATTCTGTTGGGCAATCACGCTTATTTTCTGTGGAAAAACTGCGGTCACTTGTATCCGCATATCCCCTACCTGCGGTTCTTTAGGATTAGCTCCGAGATAGATCTCATTATTAACAAGATGCGCAGGCTTATTGACTTTTTGCTGCAGCGACAGCAGATCCACTTTGGATAAATCCACATTCGATACATCGGGGATGGCGTCAATAACAGTGCTCGGCAGCACAAAATCTCCCAAGGCCGCATCTTCAGCATATTGATACAAGGACTCGATTGGCAAGGTGGCCGGGTTAGGATGTGAATTCGCCTCCTGAAAACTGCTGCTTAGAATCAATTTTTCAGCCCAGCCGGTAAAATATCGGTAGCGGGGTTGTTCATGATCTGTATCAATTTCTTCCTGCCATTGATAAATCAGCACCTGCCGTTTTAAAGCCAGACCATCCACTGTAATGTTCAATTGCAAATCGCTAAGTGATCGATTGGTTGTCGCATCTCCCTGAACATAGACGACGTTTTGATTGTTATCATTGTTCACCGGACGATCAGGGATTGAAGTAACCAGTGATTGTGTCTGGTCGAGCGAGTAGTCGTAACGATAACCTGTTCTTTCGTTCCAGAAAATCAGGTAGCTTGCCAATCCAATACACAGCAATCCGCAAATGAGCCCTACCAACGTGTCTTTCAGCCGGCTTCTCCAGGAGTGAGGGGGCAAATCCTGAACCATTCTTAAAGCTCCTTTTTATTTCTTCCTTTAATGTTGGCATGTGATTGAAACCACAGCAAGTATCGGTGCTATATTCTTTATAAGACAGCTTCTTGTGTACAAACAAGCAGCAGATAGAAAGAGTTAATTAGACTTGTCCTCATGACTTAACCGAGTATAATCAGACCCACACCTGCGAATTAAAGGATTAGAAATGGTAGCTAAAACACCCCTGCACTCCTTGCATCTGGAACTGGGTGCAAAAATGGTTAACTTTCATGACTGGGATATGCCTTTGCATTATGGTTCACAGTTGGAAGAACACCACATCGTGCGTAAGGCCGCGGGGATTTTTGATGTTTCGCATATGACGGTAGTCGACATCCTGGGAGCAGGAGGTCGCCAGTTCCTGCGCAAATTGCTGACCAATGATGTGGATCAGTTAGCTCACACCGGCCGGGCCTTATATAGCTGTATGTGCAATGAGCATGGCGGTATCATCGATGATTTGATTGTTTACCAGCGCGCTTCAGATAATTACCGCATCGTTCTAAATTCCGCTACCCGCGACAGGGATCTGGCCTGGATACGCGAAAAAAGTGCAGGCTTTTCCATTGGGCTGCAGGAAAGAACCGAGTTATCCATGCTGGCAGTGCAGGGTCCACAAGCCCTGGCCAAAACTCTGTCGGTTCTCACACCAGCACAGGCAGATGCTGTTTCCACACTCACCTATTTTGAATGTGTCGATGTCAATGAATACTTTTTTGCCCGCACCGGCTACACCGGTGAAGAAGGTCTGGAGATCATTCTTCCGCCCGACAACGCCAGAGCGTTATGGACATCATTAATACAGGCAGGGGTTAAACCTTGCGGCCTTGCAGCCCGGGATACTTTAAGACTGGAAGCAGGCATGTTGCTTTATGGGCAGGATATGGATGAGACCACCACACCTCTTGAATCGGGACTCGGCTGGACCGTTAAATGGCAACCCGAGGATCGCGATTTTATTGGTATGGGGGCCTTAATATCTCAAAAACAACATGGTGTTAAACGCAAACTGGTCGGCTTGATTCTCGAAGACAAAGGCATCATGCGTACCGGACAACGGGTTGCTGTACAAGCAGAGAATGACGGTATCATCACCAGCGGAACCTATTCCCCCACACTTGAAAAGTCAGTCGCTCTGGCCAGAGTACCTGCAGGTACTGGGGACGAGGTGCAGGTAGAGATCAGGGGTAAGTTGTTAAATGCAAAAGTGGTTAAGCCCCGATTTGTTAAAAATGGAGCACCTCTTTAATACGCATCTGTTTAGTCAGAAAAGTTTAACTGAAGTCTTTCAACATTAATAAAAGGATATCATGATGGTTATGAAATTTACTCCCACCCATGAATGGCTACAATTAGAAGAAGATGAATGCGTTGTTGGAATTACCGATCACGCACAGCAGCTATTGGGTGATATGGTTTTTGTTGAGTTGCCTGAAGAGGGAGATGAAGTCTCAGCAGGAGATGAAATCGGTGTAGTTGAATCAGTGAAAGCCGCTTCTGATTTCTACGCTCCGATCAGTGGTGTTATTGTAGCCGTCAACCATCAGGTCAGTGAAAATCCCGCGATTGTGAATGCCGATCCCTTTGGAGCTGGTTGGCTGGTGCGGATTAAAGCCAGTAATCCAGACGAATTAAACGGGCTCCTGAATCAAGCCGAATATGAGCAAGAGATTGCTGAGGACCATTAATTATGCCTTACATTCCCCATACAGAAGATGATATACAAGCTATGCTCGCCGAGATTGGCGTAAGCCACACGCAGCAGTTATTCGACGAAATTCCCAAGGAGTTGCTGTATAACGAACTTAAAAATATGCCATCAGGCATCAGTGAAATGGCGATGCTTAAAAAAGCACAGCATATTGCCAATTTGAATGATAATGGCATTTGTTTCATCGGGGCTGGCAGCTATGAACATCATATTCCAGCCGCAGTATGGGATATTGCCTCACGTGGTGAGTTTTTAACAGCGTATACGCCTTATCAGGCAGAAGCCAGTCAGGGCACCCTGCAGCTGCTCTATGAGTTTCAGACAATGATTGCCGAGCTCACCGGCATGGAAGTGGCCAATGCCTCAATGTACGATGGGGCCACCGCCCTGGCAGAAGCCGTGCTGATGGCCGTTCGCATCAAAAAGCACAAGCAAACCAGCCGGGTATTGATCGCTGGAAGCGTCCATCCATTTTATCGACAGACACTGGAAACCATTGTTTGTAATCAGCACATAGAAGTGATCACGCTGCCTGTGGATATGGAACAGGGTATTACCGCCCTTTCCGTTCTTGAACAATACAGTGGCCAGGATATCACAGCCCTGGTTGTATCCCAGCCTAACTTTTTTGGCTGCCTCGAGGAAGTGGATGCCATGACGGATTGGGCGAAAGCTAATCAGGTTATTAGCATTGCCTGTGTAAATCCCATCTCTCTGGGCTTACTGAAACCACCAGGACAATGGGGAGAAAGCGGTGTGGATATCGCTTGCGGCGAAGGCCAGCCCTTAGGCTGTCCAATGGCTTCCGGCGGTCCCTATTTTGGATTTTTCAGCACGCGGATGGAACATGTTCGCCAAATGCCTGGCCGCATTATCGGGCGAACGCTGGACAAAGAAGGTAAAACCGGATTCACGCTGACTTTGCAGGCCAGAGAGCAGCATATTCGCCGGGAAAAGGCTACGTCCAACATTTGTACGAATCAGGGCTTGCTGGTCACCGCCGCAACCATTCATTTGAGTTTACTGGGCGCCGAGGGGCTAGAGCAGGTAGCGGCACATTGCCATGCCAATACGCAGGCTCTTGTTCAGGGTTTAAGCGCAATAGACGGCGTCCGCATTGCTTTCAAAGCGGCGGTTTTCCATGAGTGTCTGCTGCAACTGGATAGCCCGGTGGAAGAAGTTCTTAAACGGCTGCACCAGGCAGGGATAGCGGGCGGTTATGCTGTGGAATCGCATTATCCGGCCTTGAAAAACAGCCTGCTGGTTTGTGCCACAGAAATGCGCTCGGCAGAAGAAATTGATCACTTCATTAATACGATGAAATGCATTATGGCTAAGTGAGGAAGTAATGATCATCATTCAATTAACCTATAAAACGCCGCTGAGTGAGGTAGATAAATACCTTCAGGCTCATCGGGAATTTCTCGATTATTACTATAAACAGGGCCTTTTGGTTGCTTCAGGACCTATGAAACCGCGTACCGGCGGGATCATTATTGCCGCGACAACTGATCGTAAGTATCTCGAGTCAGTAATGGAAAAGGATCCTTATTACATGGCGGAAATTGCAGATTATAACTACATCGAATTTACACCAGTGAAACACTGTGCTGCACTCAAAAATTTAATTCAGGATACGGAGGGCAAATTATGTTGATTTTTGAACGCTCACAAGCCAAACGTCGTGCAGCAGCCCAGATCCCCTCATCCTGCACGAAAAGTTCTGGAATACCGGAAAAATTTCTGCGCCAGAAACCAGCCCGCTTGCCGGCATGTTCTGAGCTGCAGGTCATTCGGCACTATACTCGTCTCTCGCAAAAGAATTTTTCGATTGACACCAATGTATACCCTCTCGGCTCCTGCACGATGAAATATAATCCAAGAGGAGTTCACAAGGCGGCGTCTATTAATGGCTTTCTGAGCAGACACCCTCTATCTGGTGCAGAGCATAGCCAGGGTTATCTCCAGACGATGTATGAGCTGCAATCCTATCTGGCAGAAATTACCGGAATGGCAGGGGTTTCCCTGACCCCAATGGCCGGCTCACAAGGCGAATTTGCCGGTGTTGCCATGATTAAAGCCTATCACCAGTCCAGAGGAGACAGTGCGCGAACCGAGATGCTTATTCCGGATGCGGCGCACGGCACTAATCCCGCCTCTGCAGTGATGTGCGGGTTTAAAGTCATCGAGATAAGCACGGCTAAAGATGGAGATATTGATCTGGAGGAACTGCGCAGCAAAGTGGGGCCAAAAACAGCGGGTATTATGCTGACGAATCCCTCCACCCTCGGGCTGTTCATGAAGCAGATTAAGGAAATTGCAGCCATTGTTCACCAGGCCGGTGGTTTACTCTATTATGATGGCGCGAATTTAAATGCCATTCTGGGTCGAGTCAGACCGGGCGATATGGGATTTGACGTTATGCATTTAAACCTGCATAAAACCTTTGCCACACCGCATGGTGGCGGCGGCCCTGGCTCTGGTCCTATTGCCGTCAACAAACGACTTCTGCCCTATATGCCTATTCCGGTGGTTGTAAAATCCGATGATAAGTATCGCTGGGCAACCCGGGAAGACTATCCTCAGAGCATTGGCCGCCTGTCCTGTTTCATGGGCAATGCCGGCATTCTTTTGCGAGCGTATTTCTATATTTGTGTCCTGGGTAAAGAAGGACTTTTGCGTGTTTCAGAGTTTGCAAGTCTTAATGCCAACTACCTGTTGAGCGTGTTAAGTAAAGCCGGGTTTACCGCCGCTTATCCAGAACGTCGGGCCAGCCATGAGTTTATTCTGACGCTTAGTCAGGAAAAGAAAAACTTCGGCGTCACGGCAATGGATTTGGCAAAACGCCTGCTCGACTATGGTTTCCATGCACCGACAACCTATTTTCCCTTGTTGATTCCTGAATGTTTATTGATTGAGCCCACCGAAACAGAATCCAAGGAAGATTTGGACAGCCTGGCAGCTGCCATGCATGCCATACGCGACGAAGCCCAGAAAAATCCGGAATTACTGAAAGGAGCACCTCATAATTTACCAGTCAAACGTTTGGATGATGTGCGGGCCGCCCGCGAACTTGATTTAAATTATTTCAAATATCATCAGGACAATGAATAATCAGAACAGCTATGGCGCAATGACTGCCCGATGAAGATTGGGCAGCCATATAATGCTTCCTTACCGGGCTTGATGCCCACTCTGCATTGAGATTAGTCTTAAAACATTTCCCGCTTAACTCTCTGTTTTTAAAAACAAAAGAAAATACTTTTCGACTTGAGAAAAATGAGTTATAACAGAATGGGTGGTATTAATTCCAAAGGCTGGATATTCCCGGATAGAATCTCCAAAGCTCATCTTCTTAATGGAAGCGAACAATGGATTTAGACTACCTTATGTTCTGTAACAGGGATTGGCAGGACATGTTTGTATATGGGGAACTATTAACTAATAAAAATAGCCCTGAGTAATTAGAAATTTCATGGAGTGAAAAATGAATAGTAAGGTATTTTCACAGCGTTTTAATTCGGAGTTAGCTGTTTTAGGTTTCCCCGAAGAACTCGCTGAAAAAATAAAAGCAGTGTCAAAAGTGTTTGGCGTTACCCGCCATTTAGCAAATGCGATGATTTTCGGTCATCTGCTTCCTTCCAGTGAGCAGTTGGATAAAATTGCGCAGATTCTTGAAATTTGTCCTCAGTGGTTAAGCGGGGCAACCGATAGAAAGAAACCTTATCCAGTCAGGAAAGAAACTGAGACTGCATAAAAAAAGCAAATCGTATATAATTCAATTATTAGTTGACTGATGCCGTTAGCAACGGGTTTTAAAACAGGTTTCATCGATGGAATGCCTTAGTTATTGTGTAGCCAATAGTATTGATTTAACACGTCTTGATCACTATTTTAAAGCAAGCGTGAAAGGCTTTTCTGCGATTAAATCACGTGATGTGCTCAAACTGACGCCCTTCACAGGTGAGCAGTATGTGATTTTCATATTTAAAAATGGAACCGTAGTTTCCTGGGGGATCAAACGGCATCAGATTGACAATTATATTGAATTGTTTAAATTATACGCCGATAAACCTGTCTCGTTTTTGGTCCGCGACGAGTTCAGCTATCGGATCAGCGACAAAATCGCCATCGAACCGCATGATTATTTTGATGTTGACTGCATCAGCATTGATGACAACAGTGATGACTTGAAATTAAGCTTGTCCTACGGCTTTTCACAATCGGTTAAGCTGCAATATTTTGAAACTAAAATTGATGCACTCATTGAAAAGTACAACCCCCTGATTCAAAGCCTGTCGCATAAAGGGCAAATGCCAATCAGCCGTAATCAGATCCGCCAGGTCATAGGTGAAATCCTGGGCGCAAAAAGCGAAATGAATTTAATCAGTAATTTTCTTTATCACCCTAAATATTTCTGGCAACACCCGACACTGGAGGAGTATTACACGATGCTGGAGCGGTATTTACACATCCCACGCCGGGTGAATGCCTTAAATCATCGTCTCGATACAATCAATGAAATCTTTGATATGTTTAATGGTTATCTCGAAAACCGTCATTCGCACAGTCTGGAGATTATTATTATTTTCCTAATCGCGATAGAAATTATCTTCGGCGTTTTAAATATTCATTTCTAAATTTACTCATTGCAAATTTTTTTGGATTGGATAGCATTGTGATTCCAATGCCCTCCCTTAATTCCAGCATTATGAATACTGTTCAAACCGCTCAAAACAATCCGGTCCGATTTTCCACTGAAGTCCTCGCGGGGATTACCAGCTTTTTAACAATGGTGTATATCGTATTTGTAAACCCCGTTGTTTTACATGATGCTGGAATGGATCAGGGCGCGGTATTTACAGCCACCTGCCTGGTGACTGCAATAACCACTTTGCTAACCGGAATACTAGCCAATGCGCCTATCGGGGTCGCACCCGGTATGGCACTGAATATTTATTTTTCCTACAGTGTCGTTCTGGGCATGGGGATCCCCTGGCAACAGGCACTGGCCATGGTTTTTGTATCCGGACTTTTGTTTTTGTTACTAAGTCTTACTCCATTACGAAAAATACTGGTTGATTCAATTCCAGATAATCTGCAGCTAGCTATTCTTATTGGGATTAGCTTTCTGATAGCACTTATTGCGCTGCAATCCAATCAGATTATCATCAGTAATGCGCATACTCTTTTACAGATGGGAAATCTGGCAAGACCTGAAGCCGGACTCTTCTTTCTCGGTTTTATTCTTATTTTAATCTTTGACTATTTTAAAATATCTGGTGCCATTATTTTGAGTATCCTCTCGATTAGCCTCATTTCATTACTTACAGGGATGGTGGCCTGGCAAGGGCTCTTTGCGCTCCCTCCTTCTTTAGCACCTACTTTTATGAAACTTGATTTTTCTTCCTTCAGCTCGACAACTACTTTAAAGGCAACCTTTACGTTTTTCCTAATCGCTTTGTTTGATGCAACGGGAACCTTAATTGGTCTTTTGAATCAATCCCTGTTTAAAGATCAGAAGGATCATCAGCAACGAATCGCCAATAGTTTGTCAGCGGATGCTGCAGGCTCGATGCTGGCTGGATTATTGGGCTCAGCCAGTACCTCTCCTTTTATCGAATCCGCCGCTGGTATTGAAGCAGGCGGGCGTACAGGATGGACAGCTGCCGTCATTGCCGCCGGTTTTTTATTAATGCTTTTTTTCTTTCCACTGGCCAGGATGATCCCGGTTTATGCGGTAGGTCCGGCTTTACTTTATGTTGCCTGCTGCATGATGAAGCATATGGTGGACCTGAAACTGACCGATATGACGGAAATTGCTCCCTGCATGCTCACTATCATTATGATTCCTCTGACTTCGTCTATTGCAGACGGGATTGGGGCGGGGATTATTTTATACACCCTGTTAAAATTGTTGTCTAGACAAGCTGTAAAACCTTTTTTGATCGTTTTAAGTTTAACCTTTATGGTGTTTTTTCTGTTGAGTTAGTCTGGGTCCCCCGCATAAAGCGGGGGACGTAAGAGTATAAGGTATTAAGAGTACCTTAATAATTCTGCTATATAGTTATATACAAGGACACACCTCGTAACGGATTATCATGAACAGACCTGTCGCTCTTCTCGATATCGATAAAACACTTCTTTTTAATGCAAATGATTTAAACGAAAACCTGTTGAACGCTTTGCATCGAAACGGCATTAAGGACATTTATTTATTCTCGGATATGAGGTTTCGTGTCCTGGAAACCGAGGAGCGAATCGAATTAATAAAAAAACTGGAAGCCAAAGGATTTACCGTACATGGCATTATTACGCCCTGTGATCTGGTCTGGAATCAAATGACCAGGGAAAATGCTCATCGGTTTGATCAGCTGCTAGTTAAAGCCAGGGAGACTGGTGAAAAAGAATATCTTTATACTGATAATGAATTTGATGATTTTATCAGCAAGCTGCGAGAAGATAATCCTTTTCTTGACAACTTATTGGATTACCAGCCAGATAAAAATATTCCAGGGGCGGCGTTTCAGGCAGCAAGAAAAGATTTTGAAAAATTAACTGCCAAAGATGGTTCAGTTCCTATGCCTAACGGCCTCTTGGAAAGAAGTACATTTGCCAAGGGATTTGCCGACCGTCTTGCTAACCGAATGAATTATAAGCACACCAAAGCTTTAATGCTGGACTTATTTTTAAAATACAAACCTGACTGGGTAAGCGACATTTTAATTGCCGATGATTTAACCGCAGTGATTGAATCCATTAAGGAGTACAGGGAGCAGCAATCACCTGATTTGGCAATTGCCACCTTACTTGTAACCAACAAATTAAACAACCGCGATTTATATCCGGATCAATCCGCGGAAGAATACGATAATGCATTAGCGGCAATTGCGCTTCTCACAAGGATTGCCGCGCAAATAGACACGCTTGAGCAATCCAGTATTTTCTTAAGAAACCCGGAATTGAAGATAAAAGCGTTCCAAAATCTTCGTAGTGAATTAGTAAGCGCTTTCAATGGGAATACCGAAGCCATAGTGGGAGACCTTATCGAAAATTGGGAACACTCGCCACCGATCGCCGGGAACCAATTTAAAAATTTAACGGCCTCAGAGATTATGGCGCAACATAGAAACTTTTTTTTCTCGACTGATCGAAAAAATACGGAAACCAGTACCCAGATTTTTATTACTGACTTAAAAAAGGATTTTGGTTCAACCACCTTTAATAAAGACGCGGACAGCAGTTTATCCCATTGCCAGGGCGCTTAAGGGCAGGAGTAAGCGAACAGTAAAGGGCACATACAACTGTCTTTGCGAGCGTCAGCGAAGCAATCTACTTCCTGACTTTATTTTAGTTGATCTGGATTGCGTCGCTGACGCTCGCAAAGACGTACAGATTTTATTTTTTCTTTTTAATCAACTCATAGAAATGCAGACTCAAAGTTCGTGCCTCACTGTGATCGACTATCGGACACGGATAATCCTCACCAATACGAAATCCTTTTTCCTTCGTTGCCTGCCAGGGTTTGTGGATTAATGCCGCTGGCAGCTTCTTCAATTCCGGCACCCAGGTTTTGATATACTCGCCCTGGGGATCGAATTTTTCACTCTGCAATACTGGATTAAAAATACGAAAATAGGGAGCAGCATCCGCCCCGCTGCCAGCCACCCATTGCCAGCTTGCTGAATTACTGGCTAAATCAGCATCTAACAAAGTATCCTGAAACCAGTCAGCCCCCTTTCGCCAGTCAACCAGCAAATCTTTAACCAGAAAGGAAGCCACTACCATTCGTACGCGGTTATGCATGTAGCCTGTGTGCCAGAGCTCTCGCATGCCGGCATCCACTAAAGGATATCCAGTTTGGCCTTTCTGCCAGGCATGCAGTAAAGAGAGATCATCCTGCCAGGGAAATCCATCAAATGCCGGCTGAAAGTTTTGCTCCGGAAGCTTTGGGAAATGATAAAGCAGGTAATAGGAAAATTCCCGCCAGCCTATCTCGGCTAAAAACTGATTTACTGAAGCAGAGGGCAACGCTTGAGATTCCTGCATCTGCAGCACTTGTCTGTAAATCATCGTCGGACTAATTTCGCCAAAATGCAAGTGCGGTGACAAGCGCGAGGTTCCAATACGCGCCGGGCAATCTCTTTGCTCTTTATAAGTTGAAAGCCCCTCATCAAGAAAGTCGTTCAAACGCGCCTGTGCACCCATCTCTCCAGGTTGCCAGTAATCGGAAAACCCGGCAGCCCAATTGGGTTTGTCAGGAAGTAAATCCCAATCCTCAATAATTTCAGAAGCGGTTTCGGGGCAAGATGGAAATTGAGTAATGGCAATATTATCGGGTAAATCCAGCTGCTTTTGAGCATGCTTCCAATACGCGGTGAATACCTTGAAATACCCTCCTTGCGTAGTCTGCAAAGTCCAGGGTTCAGCTAATAAACTGCCGTTACAGGAATGAACCTTAATGCCTCTGTCTTTCAGAATAGATTTTATTTTCCGATCGCGCTCAATAGTGGCAGGCTCATAGCAACGGTTCCAGTAAACAGCCTCCACCTGATGTTTCTCAATCAACTGCAACAAAATATCTAATGACCTGCCGCTTTTGAGACATAATTTCAAATTTCTTTTTTCCAGCTCTTTCTGATGCGCCAGCAAGCTATGATGCAGCCACCAGTTTTGCGCACTACCCAAGACGACAGACGTTTCCTCATCCCGAATATATAGCGGAATCAAGCGGGCATTTTCACAGGCGGCGGCAAAGGCAGGATTGTCTTCGCAGCGTAAATCGGCACGAAACCACATGATAGCAGTTGTCATAATTTTCCTTGTTCATTATTGCTGGATATTTTAACTGTATTGCCCTACGCTTTGTAATAGTGATGTTTTTAATAGCATTATTTTTCTGCCTGGCCTATACAAAATAACATTTTGGTCCTTGGAATAAATAGTATCTACACATCAGTGCTGGCTCAAGGGAATACAATGAACAAATTAATTTGCTTTATTTTCCTGATAGGTAGCAGTATGTCTGTTTTTGCAAAACCCGCTGAAGCAATTTTTGCTGGCGGCTGTTTTTGGTTTATGGAGGCGGATTTTTATCAACAGAAAGGAGTCCTTGCCACTGTCACTGGTTTTGATGGCGGCACAACACCAGAGCCGACATATGACGATGTCACCGCTGGACGTACTAATTATACGGAGGCTGTGCGTATCATTTATAATCCCGATCAGATAACCTATAAGCAGCTGCTGGATTATTTCTGGCGCCATATTGATCCAACAACCAAAGACGCGCAATTCTGTGAACGCGGACGTCAATACCGTGCAGCTATTTTTTACCTGAATGACAATCAAAAACGAATAGCCCTGCAAAGTAAAAAAGAGTTGGAAAAAAAATTTCCAAAAATTTACACTGAGATACTGCCTTCAACAACCTTCTATGCCGCAGAGGATTATCATCAGAATTATTCTCAGAAAAACCCGCTGCGATACCGCTACTATCGCTACCGCTGCGGCCGCGACAGCCGGCTGGAAGAAGTTTGGGGTAACCGCTAATTTTTATTAGAGCTTAACGATTAAGCGCACAGAGAATCTATGCAATGGAGATGTATGACAACACACAAGACCAGTTCCAAAATACGTAATTTTTTTAAAAAGCTCGGGCCAGGACTGATTACTGGCGCCAGCGACGATGACCCCTCCGGCATCGCGACCTATTCTCAGGCGGGAGCCCAATTTGGTTTAAGCACTTTATGGACGGCCTTATTCACCTTCCCACTGATGACCGTCATTCAGGAAATGTGCGCCCGCATTGGCAAAGTCACTTGCAAGGGCTTGGCCAGTAACATTAAAGAGCAGTATCCCCGCCCACTTCTATATTTTATTGCTCTGCTTACTGTGCCGGCAATTATTTTAAATATAAGTGCTGATATTGCTGGTATGGGGGCAGTCAGCCATCTGGTTATACCTCAAATCCCCGCTGCCATTTTTTCAATATTGTTTACTATTCTTCTGGCCATAGGAATGGTTTTTTGTTCCTACCAGAAGATTGTCGCAGTTTTAAAATACTTGTGCTTATCGCTTTTCCTTTATTTAATTATTCCTTTTCTGGTAAATACCAATGCCTGGCAGGTAATAAAAAATACTCTGATTCCTCATATCCAGTTTAACAAGCAATATCTGGGCATTCTGGTTGCGATATTAGGAACCACTATTTCACCTTATTTATTTTTTTGGCAAGCCACGATGGAAGCGGAGGAAAGCAGTAAAAAACAGTCTTCATTCATAACACGCTCATCGCTTACTGCGATGACCGGGGATGTCAGTTTTGGGATGTTCAGCTCCAATCTGGTGATGTATTTTATAATTCTAACCACGGGTACTGTACTGTACAAAGCCGGTATTAATGACATACAAACCGTGGAGCAGGCAGCCAAAGCACTGGAACCCTTAGCCGGTGAATTATCCTACTTCCTGTTTGCGCTCGGCATCATTGGAACGGGGCTTTTAGCAATTCCGGTATTAAGCGGCTGTTTGTCCTATATGCTGACTACCCTTTTTGATTTGAAAAGCGGACTGGATAACTCCTTTTCCTCGGCAAAAGAATTTTATCTGATTATTATTGTTTCTCTAATCATCGCATTGCTTATCAATTTTACAGGCTTTAACCCCATCGAAGCCTTATTAATGACCGCCATTCTCTATGGTCTAACGGCACCAGTACTCATACTGATTATTCTGCATATCGCTAATAACAAGAAGATAATGGGAGAATTTACCAATGGCTGGTTATCCAATCTGATTGGTATTTTGGCGTTTTTACTGATGTCGGCAGCCGCTTTATTATTGCTTTATCTGGAGTTGTTTAGTTCATAATTTAATTACTTTCCCTTCAGATCGCGATAGAAATTTTCATGGACTCCCAGTGCTAATAATACCCTTAATTCGGGATCCCATTCATAGGCTAACAGGAACTGTTGATGATTAATTTTAAATTTGTAAACGTATACTCCTGCTAAATCTCCTTTCTTCTCTTCTCCAATCCTGGGATTATTGATAATTGCACGCACAGCCTCATTCACAATACATTGATGCGAGTCGGGCAATTTTTTATAGACCCTTTTAAACGCTGGCATTTGTCTTATTTCAATATCACTCACCTTCACCCTCGAATTGGAAAGGTTCGGCTAAAGACTTATCCTGGAGTTTAGAAAGCAAAATATCTTTTATAAACTCAATGGGTAAATCAGGATTATCCAATGCACATTTTCCTAACTTAGCCCAATATTCTATTTGATTCGGAATTGAACGAAATTCTGCAGCTGCAACTTTCTTAGCCTCATAATAAATGCTTTCATCAATTCTTATCGGAATTCCCATAAATCACCTACAATCGTAATGTTTTGCTACATTTGTAGTATAGCAGAGTTTAGAATAAATAAATATCTTCAGTCTGCCTTATTCCCAGTTGGTTTTCTGCTAATTCTAGCGGGGTTAAGGTTATTGGTAATTCGAGAGACAATTCTATCGACGCGCCGTTGCAGCATAATTTCAACCATTACAGTTTCATTCGGGTGAAGGATTTTGTGAATGTCGGCAAGCGAGGAATGAAAATCCAGCAGCCTGTAATAGGCAAGCGCCTGATTACTGGCCTCAGGATGAGCCTTGATGCGAAAGCCGAGATTACCTTGCATTTTTGGCGTATTAATACCGCCTTCCATGATATCGTAATCGAGAAAATAGGTTAATTTTCCCCGGCTATACTGGTTTCGCTGGCGATCTGCGAAAAAACCCGCAGGAAGTGCATTTTCGCAATACTGGGGGCCGGCAGTCAGATAAAGATCATAATCCTCAAGATGATTGCCCCGGTCGTCAATCAATCGAAATATAATCATAGAATAGCGATTGGTAATATACTCACGCTTATAAAGGGGCGTACTCACCACCTCTCTGTGTTCACTTTCCTGAGTTTCTTTAGTTAATTTATCAAGCTCTTTTGCCAATGCATTATAGGATTCACGACTTTTCACCTGAAGACATTTTAACACCCAAACAGCCGTGGGATGCGTGGCAGCATTGGCCATCGTAATACTGCGGATGATGCCCATTTTTTTACCCGAATGCGAACATCCTGGGAGTATTCCCATGGCCATTGACTGTGTGCGTCTCATTTTGACGACGACAAGATTTTCACCATTATTTCCCTCCTGATGCACTTTTAGCAGGCTATAATTCATGTTTGCAGCAGCGACGCGAATAATGCCATCCGATCCGGCTTCTCCGGTATAAGAATTAACCGCATCATAGAGCTGGCGGTCAATGCTTTGTCCTGTAAGCACAAAGGAATAAATGCCGTTTGCAGTGCAATCATAGTCAAGCCAGCTTTCATTAAGCTGCCAGCTCATCTCGCTTCCAAGTTCAAGCCAATCCAGTATATGCCGTCCCGGTTCAATTCCCTCAAAAAAGCTTTTTATACGGCCCAGACGGGATTTACCAAGTTGCGCCAGTGCCGAACCATGATTCGCCGGCGCCAGCATGATAAGATGACTTAGCGGGCATTTGGAAAGATTGTTTTTATAGTATAAGTCCATCCATTTACGAACCACAGGACCGCCCGTGGAGTGGGTGATACAGGCAAAACGTCCTCCATTGCTGAGCTTCTCAGCAACTTCATCACGCACTGCCTGATCAAAGGCGCGCGCAATATCGTCAACGGTCACCGTATCATCAAAACTAATATACTGTCCCAGATAAATATTCCCGACCTGAAGGCCTAGTTTTCCGTCTTTACTCTGACTTTCAAGCCATTGAGGAAGCTCTCCATAGGTATTGGTATGCGTAACACTCCAGCCGTGGAGAAAGATAACAACCATAACTTTCCTTAACTTGTTGATCCTGAAAACACGCTTAGACTTTATGGCGGGCAATTATATAAATCATTTCTGGGCGCAACAAGTTATTATTTGATTAGCCATCACACCACTAAGAGATTACTATGTGATCTTTAGTATGCAATGATGTATTATTCATTGTCATTTTGTATTGAAAAAATCATGCGTGAAATTTATCTACAACGCCTGGGGGTTCTTCTCGAGCGCATTAATCGTCTAAAGCTTGATGAACCCTCACTATTAGCACAGATATCTATTTTTCAGAATCAACTTGCCAGTCCTGAGTTTCACAATGAGGGCCTGGAACAACGTTTGCAGGAAATTGAACAGTTAACAAATAATCTATGCATCGCTAAAGAAGCATGTGACTATGTAAACCGCAGAATGAGGGCTGCAAACAAGCCCTTGTCTCCTGCTGGCATGCGTATCCTTGAGGACTTTCGTACAAAAATGAATGATACGCAGTTAAGGCAAGTATTTAACCGCTTTAAAGAACGACGCGAACAAATAGAATATCCTGAGTTTGAGCAAACGGCATTTAGAAAGGGAACTGGCTATAACATGAGCATGTGGTATTACCATGCTCATAGCCGAAGCCCTGTCTTTGGGAATTGTTCTGAACAGGCAAACTGCGCTTTTGTTTTCCTGTATAGTCTGGCGCGGGAAGCAGCCAGTAGTCATGTCGCTTCGCCAGTGCATAGCCTTTATCGTATTGACATTAAAAATGAGCGCGGCGGACATACCCTCCTGTTAATGAATCTTGAACATACAGGGTTATTTCCAAAAACCGCAGAAGAATTAATACCCTATTGTGCAAGCCTTCCAGCTACAGTAATCGTTATCGACCCCTGGAATAAAAAGCGTCCTTATTATCCTGCGATTGAGATGAAACGATATATGCCCTCTTGCGGCAAAACGGGCCTGGTAAATATAGAATTCGGTTTGAAATTTAGCGCATTGGAAGAAGCAGAAATCAAGCCTCGTTTATAGGAACTATTAATTGCTTGAGTCCACCAATGACATGCGAGATATTGCCTTAACATTAGCTTAATATTGCTCTGGTATCATTCAGTCGAAAATTGAAGCTGAATGGAAAGCAACATGAAATCAGAAAAGCTCCTGGAGATTCTCAATAAAGTACAAAACCCTGTTGAAATTTTAACTGTTCTTTCTCAGGAAAATTTCTCTGTTAATGAACGTACTGAGGAAGGCGATTCTATTTTTCATCTATTGCTGCTCTCAAGACATGTAAAACAATATAATTTTTACCAATTTCTTGAGCAACTGATTTCAGCAGGTGGAAATCCAAATATTGTTGATCAGCAAGGGCGATCTTTTCTAACTTGTTATTTGGAAATTGGCTCGACTTTTTCTGATGATACCTTGAAACATTTGCTTGAATCTGAAAGCCTTGATATTCAGCAAAAAGTGGGCAGTGACGGCTATAGTCTTTTTGAGCTTGTTTGTAATTCAGGCTCTTACTCAGTACGCGATTTATATAAGGTTTTATTAAGACATCCAAAGTTTGATCCTAACCAAAGAACCTCTAAGCATAACTCTGTATTGCTCCATCTGATTTGTGAACTGAAATTATCGAATGTGCAGCAGTTGGAAGCTATCGTGACTAACGCAAAAACTGATATTAATGTTCAAAATCCAGATGGGAAAACCGCCCTCGCCAGCATTTTGACGGATGGGTCGTTCAAAGATATAGAGCTGATAAACCAATTCATTAAGCACCCCGCATTCAATATCAACATGCTGGATAATCAAGGAAATAACTATCTGCAGCTCGTCGTTCTTCATTGCAATGTACAGGCTGATGGCATTGCAAAACTACTGGTTCAGAGCGGAATTGATGTCACACATAAAAATAACGAGGGCAAATCAGTATTTGACCTGATTATTGAAAACAAAGCCAGGCGTTCAGAGTATGCCAATAATCAGTTGCTGCTTGAAATCCTTAAACTTCATCCCTCATCCATACTCGAAAGCTATAGAAACGGTAAAACAATATTAGCGGAGCTAATCAAAAGCCGCGACTACAGCATTGAATCGCAGTTGAATACTTTATTAGATCTCTGCATTAACCTGCCGGCATTTAATATAAACACCCTGGATAATGAGGGGAATAATTATCTGCAACTGCTGGTTCGTTACAATAATAATCCCGGTGATGGTGCAAGACAATTGATTCAAAAAGGGGTTAATCCAGAGCATAAAAATGATGAGGGCAAAACAGTATTTGATTTGATTAAACTTAAAGTCAGACGTGCAGAATTCATAATTGAAATTCTTAAGCTTAAGCCTTCTGCACTGCTTGCCAGATATCTTAACGGTGAATCAGTATTGGGAAGGCTGCTTAGAAAGCGGGATAATGCCGTCAGAGACGAATTCCCTGGTTTACTTGAGCTATGCAAGAGTCAGCCAGGCAGTAGTGAATTTATTAACAAACTAATCATAGACTGCATTGATGACTTCCAGAAGTTTCGGATATCTACTGAGGAAATGGATATCTTATTTGAGGGAATTCTGCGCGCAAAAATTGATATTGACATTGAATATATTCTCGTAATGACAGCGACTGGTTCTTCAGATTTCCGCAAGCAGGATATCGCAAATTATCTTAAAAAAATAAAACCTGATTTCGATTTTAATCAAATTTTCCGCTATATAGAAAGCCTGACTGAAGAAGACTCGATAAAACGGCAACGAGGATTACAGGTCTTTGAACTACTCGGCATATCACTTGATTGTTTTGACTCGAACGTTCTAGCCTGGGAAGAGCGATTTCTTCGCAGTAAAAAAGCAGATAAACTCGAAACCGACTCAGCAATGTTTGGTCATTTATTTTCACTGAATGGTTATATCCCAGTTAATAATAAACTTAAAAAATTAACTGGCTCGTTCACGTCAGAGACGGCCCCCTTCATGGTTCATTTAATGAATGCCTATGTGTCACATTGTGAGAGCAGTGGGGAACATCATGAGCAGTTAGAAGCGATTAGGCAAGTAAGAAACATGACCGTCAAAGCGATGCGATATTTTTTTGCCGCTAACCCCTTTTTTGGCTATTCGCCAAAAGCAGACCCTTTTACAGACTCGATTTTATCAGATATTCAGAGTGGAGGGGTCGAAATAGTCACCGGATGGAAAGGGCATGCAATAGACCTCATCATTAAGCAAGATGACCTGTATCGCAATAACGCTGGCGGCTGCAGTACTGATGCCACCACAGAAGAATATAAAATAACCAGGCCCGATCAATTAACTGACACATTATTCAAAAGGCTTTATCAGTATAATAGCAGAAAAGAAAATAAAACCTATATTCAACAGGATTTACATGAAATTCTCGGTTTGGAGTTCACTCAAAGCCATGGTGATCATTTTCAAACGGTTGGCAATTGTGGACTCTACAGCCAGTTAATTGCTTTAAAAACCAAATATCGCCTGTTTTTACCCAAGGAGATTGCCGATCGGATTTATGAAGACAGTATCGAGTTTTTTGAACAGTTTTTTCTGAAAGAATATCTTTCATATCATGCTAAAAATGCAGTTCTGCCGCATATTTTGATGCGTTTAATCAATCAAAAACTGTTAGCTGAGAATAAGCTGGAACTGATAGAAACATTGATAAGAGATCATTTTACCTCTGCAACCAGCCAGGATATCCTGCAAACTGAATTCATGATTAAACGATGGCTATTGATTATCAATGGCGAATCCACCGAACAATTCGACGAGCAACTGCAGCGCCTTTCCATTGTTCTTGACCCTGGCTCGAACCGGCGCCGACAAATTCTGGATCGCTTTCTTAAAAATCAGATCACTGCAGATGATTTGGATGAAATTAAATCATGGTCTTCTGAGGAACAAACCTTTCAGGGCTATCATCTGTTACATATTGCTGTACTGAATGACAATATATCCCTTGCCTCCTCTTTGCTGGCGCTATTCCCGAAAGCGGTGAATTTAAAAAACTGGTTTGATGATGAACCACTGTGTCTGGTGAAGTCTGTGGAGATGGTTAATCTTCTGGTCAGTGCTGGAGCACGTGTGGACGAAACAAAGCCTGATAATGCCCTGGACAATGCAGTAAGAAAGAATCGACTGGATCTGGTTCTCGCCTTGCTTAAACAAGGGGCAAAGTCCAGTAAACATACGGCATATTATGCCGCCACAAAGGATCCAAAGATTCTGGAAGCGATAATGGAGCATCATCCAGAGGCAATAAAAAAATGCACCCACAGCCGTCGCTCGGCTGTTCATGCGGCTGCAAATGGGGGTCATAACGAAAACCTGCGTTCCCTGATCTATTACGGTGGTGCACATCCTGCTGCAAGGGATGTTAATGGTATAACCCCTTTGTATCTGGCGCTTAAAAAAGCCCGTAAGGACACCGCCGAATTGTTATTGAGTTATCCAGGCACCCTGTTCAAACCATACCGCGGCGATTCACTGACTAAAATGGTGAAAGAGGATGAGCCGTTAAGAGAGAAAATTAAGGCTGAGAAAAAACAACGTAAAAGTGATCTCAAGTATTTCAAACATTTTCAAAGCGTAAATCCCGGGATTGCTGAAGAAAATATAGACTATTTGATTATTGCAATTCGTAACCATGATTTGCCTGCTATTCGCGGCGCCTTGCTTACTTTCCCAGAAATAAACGTATTTCAATCGAGCAATCTTTATTGTACAAGTCCCTTAATGGAAGCTATACGCAATCTGGCTGGAACAGAAGGCCAGAAATACAGGAAGGGATTTGAACTGATCCAATTCCTGTTGAATACGCCAGGCATTGATATGAATAGCACCACTTCCTCTACTGAGCCCCATTTGTTTTGGGCGACCTCCATCAATGATGTGAAGCTTCTTGAACTCTTCCTGGAAGACAAGAAACTTAACCCCAATCAACAGGACAATATTGGATACACCGCTCTCCATGATGCAGTAGAACGCGGCCATCTCGAGTGTGTTAAACGCCTGCTGCAAGACCCCAGAGTTGATAGCAGCATCGAGAACCATCAGGGCAAAACTGCTGCAGAACTGCAAGGCTTCGGCGATTACAGGAAAGAGGATAGAATCAGAGAATGCCGTGAAGAGGTTGTCAGGCATCAGCAAGAGAATTCCTTATCAACACGGTGTGGACCAGGAGGCTAGAATTATTTTTTAAAAAATACTCTGGCTATCACTTCCCGGGTTTATAAAAAGAGCCCAATTGATTTATCATTGCTGCTTTATTAGAAACATCCAAAGCATCCATCCAGGGCATGTAATTGTTACTTGTATCGAAATAAGTAACAGTTCTTTGCCCCATAAACGCTTTTAATTCTTTCAATAAATTTGAGCCAATCCCTTTAAATCGATGTACAGGATTTACAAACAGACAATTAATAAATACTTCCGATTCAAAATCCGTAAATAAGACAATGCCTGCAATGATATTTTTTATTCTGGCAATAATCGCATATTTATAATTTTCCGGCTTAAGGATATACGCGGCTAAGTCGACAGGTGTTATTAAAATTCGATTAGCCTTGATAAACGCAGCTATTTCATTAAAATCTTCAATGCGAGACACAGAGTAATTAACTCTTGCCTTATAATTCAAATAAGTATCATCAAAAAACATAGAATGCAAAATTAACTATCCAGATGGCAGTCATTTAAACTCATGGCGCGCCAAATGTACAGTGCAGGCATCTAAAAGATTGCATAACCAAAGCGACAACAATTAACTACTGCCCAAAGGGCAAGTTTTGGATGCTCGCTGTTTTTTTCCCACACTACTTTAACTGATTGGCATTTTGAGCTGGAGATAAATCATCAGGCTCTTTTTTGTCCTCGATTTTGCGACCGCTTAGCGCTTTGCGGACAAATTCTTCAAAAAAAGCCCGAGCGCGGGTTTCTTGCTCGGACCTTTGTACAGGCCAATGCGTTGTGGAATTAAGGAATTGTCTTTCAATGTCGTTTTCAAGAATGGGGCTGGCGGGTGGTGTCCTGGCGGGTGCTGCACTGCGGGTTCCTTTTATGATACAGGTATAAGAATAATTTGCCATATCCCAATCTATTTCCGGATGATTCCAGGGCCATCTCTCAGGTATTATTCTGTCTTCAGATTTGTTTGCATAAGAGGGAAATCCATACTTAACTCGTAAGCTATTAATTAAATTAAAACACTCCACAAAAGACGCTTCAGGAGGAATTTTTTTAAAGCGTTCAGCATATTTTTCGTCGACAACATAGTAATACTCTTCGGTTTCTTTGAAATAATCGGCTGCAGTTTCTGGGGGGAAAGGCACAGAGGTCACGCCATCAAATTGACTTGTATACCGAGTTAATTCTTTTAATTTCAATAGTTCTGAGGATTTAAGGGCGGTAATTAATTCTTTTTCATAACTGGCATAATTCGCCAATATGTCCTGGCATTGTTTTAAATCGCCTTCTGCAACTGCTTTTTTAAATGCTGTTACCGCAGTGGTTTCCAATTTCGCTTTCATTCATTTTCCTAGGCAATAGATAGTCATTGACTGCAACGCTCATCTATAGAAATTCCTCAGACTGAGAAATTCCAATGTATCAATTGTCTTATACAAGAAACAGGTTGTCAAAATTCTATTAACAGGATTATTTACTGCCAGATATCGCGAAATGATGCTCGCGTAGGCTGAATCTGCTTTAATCAGTGCACACTAAAGCAGGTAGGTATAAATACGATACAACAGCATAATTTAATATCGAAGTGTTTCCATCAGTTCCTGCGGCAAGGATTTAATTTTTTCACTGCTGATTTTTCCTTCTCTGATTCCCTTTTGAAGGCTGAACAAACTGAGTGAAACCAAGGGAGGCACTTCTTTCTCACCTGCTCGGAAATTAGCCTTTCGCAGTGGATTTTTTTCCGAAATGACTTCCATTTCTTCTTCACCAAGACAAGTCAGCCCCCCTAGTTTTAACTGCTTGAGCCTGAAATTAGAGGACAAAGCCGCAATGCCTTTTTTATAAATCAGATTAAAACTCAGATCCAAACCAGTCAGACTTGTATTTTTGGATAAAGCAGTGGCCCCTTCATCCCCGATACGGTTCCAGGACAGATTTAAAAATTTCAACTGTCTATTATTCACAAAGGCGGCAACGCCACGATCCTCAATAAAATTCCATCCAAGATCCAATATGCTCAGTTTTTTATTGGCCGCTATACTGATAGCTCCTTCGTTGTCGATTTCATTACCAATAGCAGTCAGCTTCTCCAGCGACTCATGGTCTGCAAAGGCTATGAGACCCTTTGAAAAAATAGCGTTCCAGCTAATATTAAGCTCAATCAGCCGCTCATTAGCGGCCAGAAAATGCGCGCCTTCTGCACCAATCTGATTGCTGCCGATGTTTAGACTGCGCAGCATCTTATGCCCAGCCAATAGTTTCGCTCCCGCAGCACTAAGACGATTACAACCGATATCAAGATACACAAGCGTATTATTTTCGGCCAATAAGGCAGCCGCAGTATCGCCTAAGCCGTTTTGGCTAATGTCTAAACGCACAATGGAGGGATGTTCCTGCAGATAGTCGCAGACAAGCCGGATATCATTATCCTCCAATTGGAGTTTTTTAAGCACTAACGTGCTTCGGTCTGCAGACAGATGTGCCGGGATCGCTTCAATAGTTAATGTCATGGCCACTCACTGATGCAAAAGCTGCATTGTTAGCAAGCTGGCTTATTTTTAGAATACACCAGGAAGGAAACAATTTTTTTCAAAAAATGAAAAACTGTTCTTTTGACGCGGGCTCATTTCCTTTCATAACTTGACGAGCGAAGGATTAATCCCACATCATAGCAACAGAAAAACACTGCAATTGACAGGAGGTCAAAATGCACTCTTTTTGGAAAAGTCGGTTCGGGGAGAAAGCTGATGTGGAGTTATTTATTGTCAATAATGTACCTTGCACAAGAGAGAATTGTACTTCATTAGTTAAAAAATTAGCACGCGCTAATGACAGAGTTGAACTGGCAAAAAAGAAAATTGTCAAAGAGGCCGCAAATTCAACTGGCAAATTCACTTTTAGTCTTAATCTCTCCAGCAATTTAATCAATAAAGCACTGAACAGTCAGCACTATCCGGAATTAATCCGATTGACCATAGAAGCATTGGACAGTGGACTTAGCGCAGAACTGGATTATGGTAATCATTTTGAACAGTTTAATTCTCATATCAAGGCGTTTTATGACTTTTCATTAAGCCATCAGCTAGAAAAAGACTGTGTGCTTTTCGATGAAATCAAGACCTTTGTGGTCGCGTATTGCTGCCTGCAGGCAGATAATCTGGTCTTTACTCTCTCAAGAGCAATCTCAATGGAATCGGCAGTTTACTTCCAACAAGATGCAGAGCGATGCTTTCCGCAATTAGGCTCGGCCCGCTCATTCAATAAGGAAGTAAGCAATCTGGAAGATGCCAGCGAGTTTGCTGATTTCCTTTTGGAAGAAATCCCTTTGTGGAAAAAAGCCATTAGAAAAAATACTCTCTTAATGCCAGACGCTGCCAACAACGCATTAACGATTGCCGATGATATGGAGCAGCTGGCAAAAAAATATTCAGTTATATTTTCTGAACAAATGATGAAAGAAAAGAGCATAATGAAAGCCTGAAGCTCGACTGATAGCACTTCTCTTTTATGATTCGCTCAAGCCAGATCTTTTAAACGGGCTGTCTTTTTTTCAAACAGCACTGCGCCATCTGCAAATCGTTTAGAAACTCATTACTCATCAAATAATTGAATTCATGAATACGTGATAGATGCAGAGGATCCTCTGCATCAGTGGAAACCATTCCCGGATGACACATAATTAGCCCCTGACAAGTGCTTTGTCGTAAAAATTGTTGGAAATAAGACCGATAATGTTTTGCTTTTGAAAAGTTATAACTGCCAGAAAAACTGGTATGAGTCGCAATTTGTTGAATTTGCAACTGCTTGTAAAAATACCGCCCCCCAAATAAAGTAATTATTTGCTGTTTAACGAAGTAAGGTGCGGTAAACATAGCCTGCCAATTCACATTGCTGTGCCGGCAATAACTGAATAGCTTTCGTTGACTATACACTGCAAGCAAGGCGTCTCTCACCAGGGGAAATTGCTGACAATGCTGATGTCCATCAATAAAATCGGGCTGCCTCCCTATCGTTTCAATAAAACAATCCAGCTGCGCATTGATTTCCGCCTGCACCCGGTTAATATCAAGCTTTCGCATATAGCTCTGAAGAAAAAGCCAGCCCAGGCCTCTAAAATTATGGCCATATTGATGGCGCCATGTCTGACTTAAGGCATCACCAAAGCTAAGATTCAGATGCAAACCCAGATACACTTCATTGCAGTTCTTTAAAGAAGCCGCAGAATGCGTCCAGTGCCCGGAATTGACCAGACAACTGATGACATTGATTCTCCCGCTGGTAGCCAACCGTCTAATCCCTTCGGAAATAGCCTCATTTTGCCCATAATCATCTGCACATAAGAGTATTTCCCTAAAACCCATGCTCGATTGTCTCCTGGGTTATTTCCTCTTTGATGTAATAAAGCGGCCGATTTTTAGTTTCCACCAAAATGCGGCTGATATATTCGGAAATTATCGCCAGAAACAGGAACAATACGGAAAACAAAATCGATATAAAGAAAAGGATGGAAACAAGCCCTTCGCTGCCGGAAGGATTGAATAATTTGCCTATTAATGTAAATCCTGCATAAACCATCATGGCAAGACTAATCAGAAAAGACAAAACCGACATGGCACGCAGGGGACGTGCAGAGAAAGAAATAATAGAGTCTAAAGATAAATTGATTAACTTCTTTAAGTTGTATTTACTGCTTCCTCCCTGCCGCGGCGGACAGTGGAAAGGAATCGTTGCCGTTTTAAACCCGACATAGGCAAAAAGCATGAGTAAGTGACGATTACTTTCCTTCATTTTTTTCAGGGAGTCGACCACTTTACGGCTTAGCAGACGAAAATTTCCAGTATCCTCCTGCATATCAAAACCGGTCATTTTACTGGTCAGCCGATAAAATATTTTCGCCAGAAAACGCTTTAGCCGAGGCTCATGCGCTCGATTGACGCGTCGGGCACAGACTACATCATACCCTTCCGCTGTTTTCGCCATCATCTCCGGAATCAACTCGGGTGGATGCTGGAGATCAGCATCCATTAAAATCACATAGTCGCCAGTGGCATGATCAAGACCGGCTGTAGAGGCAATTTCGTGCCCATAATTGCGCGAAAAAGCAAGCAGACGTATATTTTTATTGCTTTTAATAAAGGGGGCGCAACAGGCTAAACTGCGATCCGTAGAGCCATCGTCAACCAGAATGACTTCATAATCGGTAAAATGGCATTGTAACACAGCCAGCGTTTTTATAAGGAAACTCTCAATGATTGCCTCCTCATTATACATGGGAGCAATCACAGAAATTTTGTCATCAAAAATCATAGTACTAACAGCCGCTGACTCTATGCCAAATCAACCCAGAGTGACTTTATAATGGTCAGCGCAATTTGAGATTGCGCTTCATCGCCTTGTGTTTGCCATAATACTCCAAGATAGACGAAGCAAACAAGGCTTGCTACAGCCACTGAAAGAAGAGCAGGATGGTGGTGACTTTCCGTTTTTTTTTCAGGGCCCAGTAAAAGAGCTAAAACCAGCATCATAGCCAATAATAATGCAGTCAGTAATATAATTCCTGAAACACTTTGAGGCAGCCAATGAAAAAATGAGAATACTGACAGAGGAAAATACCCATCCCTGAACATCGGAAATACCAGCTCAAACAGAGCGTTATTGATAAAATCAGGAATGTAATCAATAAAAGTCAGCAAACCAGTAACGAACATGGAGATGATACACAAGCCGCCGGCAACTCCCAGATAGAAGAGTCTCTGCTTATCTCTTAAATATTGCAGCAACTGGGCTATCGGCAATAGCATAAAGATCACCAGCGGCGTAATATGACGCGGCCCCGTAGACCATCCCCAGCCATCGTAAGAAAAAGATGCCGTAAAATAGCTATAACTAAGAAATGTAATAATAGTGAACCAAAACACAGCACGGTCATTAGCGGACATCAGTTTGATTTGTTTCCACTGAAGATAAAGTCCCGGGAATGCCAGAAGAAGAAACGGCGCTAAAACAAATAAGCCACGCAATGGCGAAAAGAATGAATTCAGAAGGGCCTCACCATTCGGGAGGAAAACGCCCCCTACACCACTGCCATGTACCGAGCGATAAGCAGGTTCGACAATGTGGCTATAGCCGCTCTCGAATGGGCTGCCAAAGCACAACCAGTGATAAGCCATTAACAGCGCCAAAAATGGAGCAGCTCCGAGACTTACCAGCACCGCGATTCGAAACAATTTAGAGAAACCTTCCTTTACTGTATTCATACTGGTCAGGCAACTGAGTGCTGTATAAAACAAAATCGCCACCAAGCCAAACCCTGCGGGATACTCCGCCATCAGCGCTGCCCCGCCAGCCATCCCTGCAATCAGAAGCCTTTTACGTGCCCAATCATTGCGCAAATAACGCCATAAAGCGTAAAAAGCCAGGAAAAGCAGATTGGCTGCCGTTTGGTGGCTCATAAATTGCAAGGAGTAGCTAAAGGCCAGTGTTCCCAAAGCGTAAGTGGCCACTACTGCGCTGGCCACAGGCGCCGACACATAACATAGTAGAAAACGGTTAAGTAAAATCAATAGGCCAAGCGTTGGCAAAATAGTAACAAACAACCGGGCCCAATAAACCAGCACCGAGAAATCCATCTCCTGCTCTGCGAAACAGGTTTTTTTCAACACTTCATAGACAGGAACCGCGGCGAATCCCAGTAAAGGGGCTTTGGTTGAATAATAATGACCCTCATGAAAAGACAAATCACCTACAGTACCATACTGCTTTATCACTTCATTGATGCTCAACTTATGATGATCAACAATAGCAATGGTTTCGGCGAGGCGGGAAATCTCGTTAGGGGGAGCCCATTTGGGTAAATAAGGAAAGGTAAAAAGATACAGCCCGCAAACCAACACAAACAACATCCGGATTTGTAACGACATTCATTCTTCCTGATAAGGGTTAGGTTCTGCTAATTATTTAGCCCACAACGTGCTGATATAATATAGCATTTTTTGGTTTTCCTGCTCATTAAATTGTAATAACCAGAGTCCTGTAAAATAGATTAAACTCAGCAGGCAAATAATTATCATCGCCTTTTTAAAAGTTACGCAAGATCCGCTCAAAGAGCGGCGGATAACCCAATAAGTAGCGAGAACCAGTAAACAAAACAATAACCCCCCCGATAGGGGATTGGATAAAATCCCGGTCCAGTGGAGCACATTGGGTGGCAGATAGCCGCTAGTAAACAAGGGAATAACTAAACCAAATAAAGCATTATCCCCAATTAAAGGGATGTAGTTGACAAAACTTAGCATTCCGACGTTCAGAATCGACAGGGCACATAAAGCAATTGCTATTGCGAACCCTTGGGAGCCTGACTGCCGTAAATGCTCTAAATAGAGAGCAACCGGTAACATAAGAAATACAACCAGCGGCGTCAGATGACGCGGTCCTGTAGCCATTTGCCAGGATTCATAAGAAAAAGAAGAGGTGAAATAGGTATACAAAAATAATAACAGGACAGTAAACCATAGCAGTGCCTGATCTTTTGTACCGTTCACTTGTTGTCTTAACACCAGGATTCCCGGAAGTGCTAACACAAGAAATGGCGACAGGGTGAACAATCCACAAAGGGGTGAGAAAAACGAGCCTGCAAAGGCTGTCAAGTCAGGCAATCTGATTCCCAGAAACCCGCCCCTATGAAATTCTCGGGATGCGATATCGATAAGATGCTGATATCCAGAGTCAAACGGGCCCGCGAAACAAGTGGCATGATAGAACATCAGTCCCACAAGGAAGGGTAATGAACCGATCCCCATAAAGCCAAACCTTTTTAATTCATCCTTCCAGCAAAAATTAGTTGCCTTCAGGCGGGCGAACATTAAATAACCCGCTATTCCCAGAATACCTAACATACTTGTATATTCTGTCATCAGCGCAGCACCGCAAGCAAGCCCACCCAGCAGCAAAGCCTTCATTGAACCCGAGCGCAAGTGATACCAGATACTGTAGAAAGCGAAAAAAAGAAAAGTGGCAGCCAATTGATGGCTCATAAACAGCAGGGAATAGCTGTAGGCGAGAGAGCCCAAGGCATAAGTTGTGACCACACTGTCTGCAATAGCAGCGGATACATAATGCAGCAGGAAACGCCTCAATAGTAATATCAATCCTAAAGTGGGTAAAAGCGTTACAAAAACACGCGCCCAGTACACCAGTGCCACTTCATCGTCACTGGAGCTGATGAGTTTGAGTGCTCCATAAACAGGAACTGCAGCAAAGGATAAAAATGGCGCCTTGCTGGGATAATAAAACCCCTCATAAAACGACAGATCGCCAAGCATCCCGTGCGTTTTAAGGACTTCATTAACGCTAAGCTTGTGATTATCCACAATCGCAATCGTCTGCCATAGCCGGCATAATTCATTAGGGGAGCGCATATTGGGATGATAGGAAAAAGGCAGAAAGTAAAGCAGGACAATAAAAAAATACAAAACACGAAATCCTGTAATGCCTGATTCATGCAACCATGCACCAGATAAGCGCTTCTTATCAAACGCCTTCAATGGTTCTGCTGTCAACTCCGGTGAACAACTCATTTACTTTCCTGCACAGAATAGCGTTTACCCCAAACTAGTGTAAAAAAATTTGACATCCTGCATTCTGCAGTTTATCCGCATAATCCGGTGATCCCGCTAGATTCCTGCATCCCGTGAACACACATCGCGGGACGCAGGAGTATAGATCAGCCGAAACGCGTTAAGCCGCACCCAGAATATTGACTCCAATACTGCCAGCCGGTATTTGCGGAGGAATGGCCGCAGCAATCCAGTTAATTCCTCCATCAACTGTATGATAAGCCAGAGCAGTATTGTTGCCATTGGTTCCCAGGGCAACGCAATGTATTCCGTCGGCATAACAAGCTACATCATTCAGTACTGATAGCAAGACGACATTTCCTCCAAAAAAGCTTGAAGCTGTCCAGCTAGCACCGCCATTGGAGGTGGTAAAGCCCACAGGAATGGAGGATGATCCGGATATTGTTTGTGTGCCCACCGTACTACATAATTGACCTGTAACATCACAGGAAACCCCATTTAATACAATGCCTGCTATTAGAGGCAGCGTCAAACTGTTCCAGGAAGTTCCACCGTCAACAGTCAGGAATGCCATTGGCAAATTACCGGTGGCTTGAACGCGAGAACCCACTGCTATGCAACGCATGGCACTGATATCACAGGCAATGCTGTTAAGCTGCCCGTTAGAGGGAAATATATTGGCGCTACTCCATGTGGCACCGCCATCCAGGGTAACATAACTCACAGGACTTATCGTGGTGCTTGGAGTCACCGCCTGCGAACTACCCACCGCAATACAATGCAACCCGGTGGCCGTGTCGCAAGCCACGCCGTTTAAGCCATCGAGATTATTGCTTGCAATCGCCTGAGTGGCCGTTTGATTCCAGTTAGCCCCCCCATCGATTGAGCTTAAGCTCAAAGGCGCTGTGGTCAGGGGATTAATCTGAGGAGCGTATTTACCCACTGCCAGACAATCAATGATCTGGCCATCGCAGGCCGGGCTTGAAAGAATATACCCGGTGCCTGGCGGCGTAGTATTAAATGCCGATGGTTGCCATATATCGGCAGTGGCTGGAGAAACATAGTAACCCATCGAGGTACTGCTAGTATTTATCGCATTACCTATCTGACCTACGGCAACACAAGTCTGACCAGGCAGATCACAGGCGACATCCTCCAGAGAGGTGAGCAGTAAAATAGAATCATTCACCGGAATCAACCCTCCCCCTGTCCAGGTATTTCCATTGTCGGAGGAACTGTAGGCAACGGGTGCAGCTATACCTCCCACAAGCCGTCGTCCAACAGCTCTGAAGGTCTTTACAAAACTGCTGCAGCTTACCACTACATTAGTGACCGCCGTGTTGCTAATTGTACCTGTGCCATTGCTGACTGTACAAATCTGTGTCGCAGGCTGCGCTCGCACTGTAACCGCATAGGGAGTTCCTGCCGACAATACCGCCGGGAAGGTAAACAGGCCATTGGCATTAATCAACAATGGGTCGCTGCCATTGTTTTGCAATACCAGCGAGCTGCCGCTAGCCAAACCATTCACGTTCCCGCCCACAGTCAGTGCTTGCGGGGGAACTGGAGGTGGCGGAGGAGGCGGTGTATTATTATTTTTCAGGGTAATTCTTACCGGATTCAGGTTACTCACGGAAAAAATACAATATCCATTCGCTATGAGGCGACACTCCAGACCCAGATTGGCAAGGCTAAATCCGGGGGTATTAATTTTAATACCGGCAGAAGGATACAGATGATTAGGAACGGTCGTGGCGATACTCAGACTCAAAGCCGAAACATTATAATTCTGGCAAGACAAAGGAGCGACGCCATTTAGACAAAGAGTAATATTAACAGTGGCAGTTTCGCCACTGGCCGCTATATTAAAAAATAATCCGGGAATTGCCAGGCAGCTCTGGCTACACAAACCTGCTATTAGAAAACCAATCAGCGTTAATACTTTCTTCATTTCATAGTCCTGATGAGATTAAAGAGTCACTGCACAAACGATCGCATTGGCATGGCCATGACCCGTATTTAAGGTATTTAATAATTGATCAGTTAGTCGGTTGAATCGTCCCTGCCCGAGATAAAAATACCGATATCCGCATTCCAGAGGCAAGTGACCAAACACGTTATTCCATTTGATACCAACTCCCGCCATTGCACTCAACACTGTACTGGTTCGTCCTGAGAAAGCATAATCAGGCAAGGTGATACCGCCATCAAGAGAGGTCTCGTTAAAACGGCTGGTTTTGTTGAAATTGGGCCCTACTCCGGCATCAAGGGTGAGTGCATAGTTGTCGCTAAAACTGGTAATATCCGTTTTGGCAGCCAGATAGACAGGCCAATTACTGACTGAATAACGATAGGCCAGATTCGTAAATAATTGCTCCTGAGTGACAATCCCGCTCACTGAAGTACGCGAAAAGTAAACTGTATTCACACCCACAGAAACATTGAACCGTTCGCGCTCAAGCGCGTTGAAGTAGATACCAAGACCGGCAAGCCCTTTAAAGCGGGAATGATCGCTTACCGAAAAATGATCCCCCACCAAATCGACAATGTTAATATCCTGTGCGCGCCCGAATGAGGGCCAGAAACCGCCAGCCTGAATTATTACCTTAGGATGGTAAGAGGAAGAAGGAGGTACTGAACTGCCCATATTGCCGGCAATTGCGGTATGAAAGGTACTCATCAGGCAAATGCTTAACAAGCAATGAAAAATATTTTTTACAGCCATTAATGATCTCCCTATCCTCAGCGAAGCAGCAATATAGCAAAGCAATCTTCAATATTGAAGAAAAATCATCTTAATTCTGTTTTATGTTCAGAATAGAATGGGAGGTTTTGAATAAATAGCGAAAATAATTAAGAAAGGCTAAACCCGTATACGTTACCGGAATATATTTGAATCCCCTTTTTATCAAAAAGAGGGTAACCCTGGCGGCAAAATCAGCACTCATAAAACCTCTTCCCATAGACGAAGTAAAGCGGGAATAAATCATATGCCGATACAAAATATCCTGTTCATGGAAATAAACGCGAGCCGCCCTGGCAAAATTTCGTTTGGAGCTCGCATAGTCTTTTATCTTTTTTCTCCCGAAGCAAGGCTGTATTTCAATCTCTGAACCAACCGCCCATACTTCCGCAGGGTAAAGTGCAGGCACTTTTACCTGTTTATACAGTTCAATTATTGCAATAAATGAATCACAGTTTGCTTGCTGGGCAAATTGATATTTTGAGCCATGACAAAGCACCAGGATATCAGCACTCTTTAGCAGAGGAATTATTTTTTCATAATCTTCATAGTGGTAGTCGACTCCAAAACGCGGTGTAGTCACTAATGCCCCGGCTTTCTCGAGCTGCAGTTTAAGTGCGCTCCCCAAAGCACCACTGGCCCCGGTTAACATAATTTTTTTTCTGGCAATCTGACAGCCGCTTCCCAGAAAATAATCGATTAACCGGCTTACTGAACCGAAATATTTCTCAGGAAAAACATGGTGCAAGGCATGATACTCAGGTGTTACCAATAAACCGTTTGAACAGGCAGGCAGACGCTTTACCGGCGAATGATTTCTATCCACTCCTCTCCTGTATACAGACAAAAGAAAAAACCATGCTTCAATAACTATGGTGCTAAAAACAGCCGAGGCTGAAAAAAAGAAGAGGCAAAATAAGCAAGCGATAATCTGAATGAGAAACTCAGGTATTGCATGATAAATTAAATTGTCAGGCCATAAATTGGCATTAATTTCCAGTCGCGAATTTAAAAACTGATGATGTACAAGATGCCATCGCCCTATTCGCCTCAATACGCTGTTAGTGGATTTCAGGCATAAATGAAAGACTACATGGATAAAATCAAAAAAAAGCGTGCTCAGACCGCCGATAATCAGCACTTGAATAGCATATTCGAGCAAAAGCAGACCTTTAGGCATTTTGATGGTCAGGTATGGAGAAAGACGCGGCTAATATAGTATAAATACTGTTTTGCAGAAACTATTAAAGCTACACAATATAATTATGAGCATTCAATCGGCCGTAATCATCATTCCGACGTTCAATGAATCGGCTACCATTGAAAAAACACTCCATCAGGTTTTCCAGTCAGTATCAAGCTCTGCGCTGATTTTTTATGTTCTGGTTTTTGACAGTGGCTCGATAGACCAGACCAGGGAAATCGTGCTGCGACTGCAAAGCATTTATCCTCGTCTTTATTTGAAGACAGAACCCTGCAAAACAGGACTGGGCTCAGCGTATATGCAAGCAATGCGTTATGCACTGAGCGACATAGGGGCGGACATAATAATTGAGTTTGATGCCGATCTTTCTCATCAGCCTCATTATTTGCTGCCAATGATTGAGCAGTTAGCGGTTTATGATGTAGTTGTAGGAAGCCGCTATGTTGCCGGCGGCAGTATTCCGTCTGGCTGGAGCTGGTACAGACGACTCTTATCCAAAGCAGGAAACTGGTTATGTCAGACTGTATTGACCAGTAAATACAAAGACTTTACCAGTGGCTTTCGGGCCAGCCACTCGCATGTATTAAACAAGGCTCTGCCCAGACAATTTATCTCCAATAATTTTGCCTATAAACTGGAATTATTTTGGTCCCTGCATAAAACGCAGGCCAAAATCATGGAGTATCCTATTGATTTTATTGATAGGTCAAAGGGAAGTAGCAAGCTCCCTGCTAACAGTATTTTCGACAGTTTGCGGGTTTTACTCATCCTGCTGGTCACCCCTCGATGAATGATATCCTTGGTAAAAACCAAATAATACTTTAAACAATTACCAGGAAAATTGTCGCTTTAGATACACACTTTTCAGCGGCAATGTTTATAATTTACTAATTAGAATCTGAACACGGAGTACCGTATGCTTCTCAGAACCTATCAGTTAACCGAAATGCAAATGGATGCATTGACTGACCTCAAAAACAGATGCAAGGCCATTGATGGCGGACTGCCCAGTTTCTACCCGCATATCCTGAGACAGAAACGAGAAACAGCCAATAATATCCTGTATTATGTCGATAACCGACTGATTGCTTTTTTAAGCGCCTACTTTTTTTATGAGGACGCTTGCGAAGTGAGTGTACTGGTAGACCCCGATTCTCGCCGTCAGGGCTTGGCCAGTAAACTGCTTTTTAATATCTTGCCGCTTCTCCAGTCAAAAAAAATGAAGCGTCTTATTTTTTCAATGGGCCATAAATTCAACGAGTCATGGCTTGGTCCTCTGGGATTTAACTATCAGCAGAGCGATTATCACATGCAACGGCAAAGTTATGAGCCCATTCTTGTCAACCATTCCACGCTTTCTTTTAGAAAAGCGGTTTTTGATGATGCCGGATTATTGTGCGAAATTGACAACTCCGCCTTTAAGATGGATGTTCCCAGTAATATTGAGCGCTTCACTCAGATAATGAATGATCCGAACTACAGCATCTATCTGGCAATAAAGGGCGAGCAGCCAATCGGCAAGGCACATATTCACTGGCAAAATGATAAAGCCACTTTTTCAGACATTGCCATTTTACCGGAATTCCAGGGACAGGGCTTCGGAAGTACTCTTCTGGCTTATTGCATTAACAAGGCGTTGATGCAGGAAGTATACAAACTAACGCTCGACGTTGAAACCACGAATCAAAATGCATTAAATCTCTATCTGCGGCATGATTTTAAAATCGCCAGCGTTTTTGATTATTGGGTCATTAATATAGAAAAGATACAGACTTTACTGGAAAGAGGTCATTTCAGCGACGATTCCTGCTGATTTCGAGAATTCAGCTTGACAGATTTTCAGCGGCCACTTTAGTATTGCCTTTTACGCTTATGGATAGCGCCTAAGGGTGTGGCATGAAAAAACGTGTGGTCATTACGGGGATGGATCTTGTCTCCTCTATAGGTTGTGGTTTAGACGCTTTTTGGGAGGCTGCAGTGGCAGGCCGCTGTGGTATTCGGCGGATTCAGCATTACGATCCCAGCCCATACCCCACCCAGATTGGGGGAGAAGTGACTGATTTGTCACTGGATCATCTGCCCGAGTTTGACAAAAGCAAACGTTATCCACGTGCAGCGCAGTATGCCCTTTACTGCGCGCATCATGCGATTGAGCGCGCAGGACTCACGCCTCAGGAATTATCTCTTGCCGGTACATTTATAGGCACCAGTGTAGGCGGCACACCGGAGTTGGAGACAGCCTATGAATTCTTTTATAAAGAAAGCTGGAGAAAAATCCCAGCCTTAAGCGTTATTCGCGGCATGCCCAATTCCATTGCCAATTTTGTGGCAATCGCTTTTGGTCTTGGCGGCCCAAATTCCACTATTTCCAATGCCTGTGTGTCCTCGGCGGAAGCCATTGGCACTGCTTATCAGCACATTGCACATGGCAGGCTTGCGCTTGCTTTGTGCGGTGGAACCGAATCGCTGTTATGGGAATCGATTATGGCAGCCTGGTGCAAGCTGCGAGTCATGTCAACCCAAAACGAACAACCTCATTTATCCTGCCGTCCTTTTGATAAAGACCGGGATGGCATGGTGATGGCCGATGGCGCCGGCATTCTGGTTCTCGAAGAATTGCAACACGCCAAAGCACGAGGCGCCACCATCTATGCGGAAATTATTGGTTTTGGCGCCAGTTGCGATGCCTACCATGTGACTGCTCCGCATACGAAAGGACAAACCCGGGCGATTGAAACAGCACTTGCCGATGCCAGATTATCTGTAGGTGATGTGCAATATATTAATGCACATGGCACAGGAACCCAGTTAAATGATCTGACCGAAACCGAAACTATCAAAGCAGTTTTTGGTGAACGAGCCTATGAAATCCCTATCACTGCCCAAAAGGCGATGACAGGACACGCCATCGGAGCAGCCGGAGCAATGGAAATAATAGCAACCACCCTGAGCCTGCAGCAGGACATTCTTTTGCCAACTATTAACCTTCACAATCCGGACCCAGCCTGTGATTTGGATTATGTGGCAAACCAGGCACGCCCCAAACGCATCGATATCGCCCTCTCGAACCATTTTGCGTTTGGTGGAGCCAATGCCGCTCTCTTGTTAAGAAGAGCCTATTAATGCCCTTAGCCTCTACAGCTCAGAGACTAATCTCAAACAATCCACCAGAGCCATGCCTGCCGCCAAATTCGGTCACACCGTAAAGCTTGTCGGCAGCCAGGCATAATCCCGAGCCAGGATTCATGGGCTGTCCATTAGCGCCTGTAAAAACATGCAGTACTTCAAACCCTGATTTGGGCTCTTCGAGGTCTAATTTAAAGATGGTTCCATAATTGGATTTGGTCGAACCAAAATAATTGGTCGCACCAAAAAGTGTTTTACCATCCGGGCTAAGAGTTAGGGCTTGCGGATGGATCCCGTCATGAACGCTAAACTCATGCAATACGCTGGATGAAAAGGATTCATCAGATAGATCAATTTTGAAAATGATTCCTGAATTATTCCAATGGCTGGTTTTATAAGCAATCCCATAAATAGCCTGCGTCTTTTCATTCAAAATAATTTTTTCAGGAATACCGCCATTTCGAGAGCCTGCCTCATTGTTGCAATCAAACGAATGTAAATGCTTAAAATGGGGCTCACTTGAATCAGCATTCTCTATCTTAAACAGACTGCCGCATTTTTTACTGCCGCCCAAACTGGTAATTCCATATAAGTTATGCCCATCCTGGCTTAATGCCAGGCTTGCAGCCGGTGCCGAACCGTTTTCATCCTCCTGACCTTTGAAAGCATGAATGACTTCATAGGCAGGCTGCAAGGAATTATCAAGAATGATTCGGTAAATAACACCGGAAGTAGAGCGCGGCTCATTTCCAAGCCCTCCGGATTCAGCGGCACCGTAAAGAAAGTGCTCATCAGGGCTTAAGACCAACCCGCCTTTCAAATCATAGCCTTCTGGATAGCGTGTTTCGATGTCGGCCTCATGGAGAACTTGAAAGAAACGCCCATCAATGCTCATTTTAAAAACATCGCCCTGTAAAAAGCCATTACGCACTCCATAAAGAAATTGCTGTTGCTTATCCAGGGTTAATTCCCCAGTGAAGTTTAAACGCGCCCCGTCGCGCTGTTTACCGGCTTCCTGCAATATCCCCAGTTCATCCTTCGCAGATTTCAGTTTGAATTGATAGATAAAGGAATCTGTATGACCATACAAGGTTTGATCCTTGCTGATGATTAAGGCATTTTGCGGGGCGCTGCCCAGATAATAGTCAAAAGAATATAACATCGAGAATGGGTATTCCTGACTAATCGCACTACTCCCGTGTAATAGCAACAATAAACTAACCCATTGAATCACAGCACATCTCATAAGAATTCCTGGAATACAGAGAAGAATCTAAGCCCTGGATCCTAAACATTTTTTTTCCCAAGATATAGAGCTTATAAGATATTTAGGCAGGATCTTCGAATTTCCGACTTGTTCAGTAAAAAACCCTCTCTCTAACTCTCTCCCAGAGGGAGAGAGGACTTTAAGGAAGATTCCTTTAGATGGTAGATTTTAAAGCCCTCTCTCTAACTCTCTCCCAGGGGGAGAGAGGACTTTAAGGAAGATTCCTTTTAAGAGAAAATCCCCTCTCCCAAGTTGTGAGAGAGGGCCAGGGTGAGGGTTGATTATAAACCCCTTTCTGCCTGGCTATTTTTGAATAGTAATGCTTTCAATTACCACAGGAGTGACCGGTTTATCCTGTGAATCGGTCGCCGTCTGACTGATCTTGTCAGCGACGTCTTGTCCTGCTGTGACCTGGCCGAATACATTGTAACCGCCTTGCAGAGTGGGAGTTGGTGCAACGGTAATAAAAAATTGACTGCCATTCGTATTTGGGCCGGCATTAGCCATTGCCAGTACACCTGGCTTGTCAAAACTGGCATTGGTGTTTTCATTATCAAACTGATAGCCCGGCCCACCGGTGCCGTTGCCAAGGGGATCACCACCCTGGATCATAAAACCGGCAATCACGCGATGGAAAGTTAATCCATCATAAAAAGGTCGTTTGACCATTTCACCGGTTTTGGGATCTTTAAATTCTTTTGTACCGGTTGCCAATCCTACAAAATTAGCGACGGTGTTGGGTGCCTGGTCTGAAAATAATTCGCAGGTAATGGTTCCCTGAGAGGTTTTAATAATCGCAGTTTCTGCATGTGCGGATAGTATGCCTGCCATTAAAGTCAATCCGGCAAATAAGGACACGGTGTTCTTCATAAAAAAATCTCCCTGTGTTGCATGTGTTTTAAGATGCAGGGTTTAAATCAACCCGCTCTGTTTCGATTAGCAAATATTGTTTCGATAAATCACTCAAAACCTTACTCCCATTCTCCCTGATAAAACAATTGAGTCAACGGCTTTCTTTGGTGCAGCCTTTTTTCTTGCTCCATATCTCCCGTTCAACTAATTAAAATTTGTGCAGACTAGCCAGTTCTACAGCCAAAAAATGAGAAGTCAGCAGAACTTAAAATCTAAACCACGACAAAACTCTGCAATAGCGTTATAATTCCAAACATTTTGCGTGATTGGTAGAATAATCAATGAATGTTACGTTGTCAGAGTTAGCTCAAAAGCTGAATGGTACTGTTTTGGGTGATATGACTATTCCAATATCTCAGCTATCACCTATTGATAATATCATCCCTGGCGCTCTGGTTTTTGCTGAAGGAAAAGACAACCTCTATCTTGCCGAGCAATCGGAAGCTGCTGCCGTTTTAGTTAATCGGCAGACCAGCAGTGCGTCCAAGACATTGCTGCAGGTCGATAATCCGTTAAAAGCCTTTATTGAGCTAATCCATTTGTTTTATCCTGCGCCCAGGTTACAAGCCAGTATCCACTCAAGCGCTGTCATTGATAAAACAGCGATTATCGGGAAAGATGTGGTGATTGGGCCGTTTGTAGTAGTAGGCGCGGGCTCAGTGATTGGCGATCGCTCTATCCTTAAAAGCCATGTTCATGTAGGGCAATCAGTAAAAATAGGTACTGATACCGTAATTCATCCTCAAGTCACTATTTACGATCACTCCGTAGTGGGCAATCGAGTAAGCATCCATGCTTCAACAGTGATTGGGTCTGATGGTTTCGGCTATACTTTTACAGATGGAGCGCACCTTAAGATCCCGCATGTCGGCAATGCGATCATTGAAGACGATGTGGAAATTGGCGCCAACTCGGTAGTTGACAGAGCGACACTTGGCTCGACAGTCGTGGGCAAAGGAAGCAAAATTGATAATCTGGTACAGGTTGCCCATTCAGTCAAACTTGGAAAAAACAATATCCTTTGTGCGTTTACAGGCATCGCCGGCAGCACTACCAGTGGAAACAACGTCATCTTTGCTGCTAACGTCGGCGTTAGCGATCACGTGCGCATTGACGATGGGGTAATCCTTGCCGCCAGAGCAGGCGTTCCACCGCGAAAACATTTAAAGCAGGGGAATATATATCTTGGTAATCCTGCCCGTCCCAAGGATAAAGCCATTGAGCAGGAACTGTCGGTCACTCGAATACCAATCATGCGTAAAAATCTTAAGGCGCTTAGTGAAAAAGTAAATGCATTAGATGAGCGGCTTAACCAATATGAGAACAACGATGAATGATCCTTTAATTCTTGTCGATGGATCTTCCTATTTTTTTCGAGCATTCCATGCTCTTCCACCTTTGACAAATTCCAAAGGCCTGCCCACCGGCGCGGTTTACGGTGTGGCCAATATGATTAAGCGTTTATTGAAAGACTATCCCAGTTCGCAGTTTGCGGTAGTCTTTGACGCCAAAGGCAAAACATTTCGCGATGACTGGTATCCGGAATATAAGGCGCACCGAGCCCCGATGCCTAATGATCTGTATTGCCAGTTTGATCCGCTGTGCAGCCTTCTTGAAGCGATGGGCATCCCGATGCTGACCATTGAGGGGGTTGAAGCGGATGATGTGATTGGCACTCTGGCCCGATTGGCCACCGAGCAGAATATTTCCGTTATTGTTTCGACCAGCGATAAAGACATGGCGCAATTAGTCAATGCCAACGTGACCCTGGTGAACACCATGACTGGACAGATCCTGGATATCGAGGGAGTTAAGGCCAAATTCGGAGTGACTCCTGAGCAAATCATTGATTATCTTACCCTGATCGGCGATAGCATTGATAATGTTCCAGGGGTGAATAAATGCGGACCAAAGACAGCGGTAAAATGGCTTGAGCAATTTAAGACCCTGGATAACCTCATTGCTCAGGCTGACAGCATAAGCGGCAAAATTGGCGAAAATTTAAGAGAGAGCCTGGCTCATCTGCCTTTGTCCAGGCGCCTGGTAACCATCAAAACAGATGTTGAATTACCGGTGCTGTTAAGCGATTTGCGCATTGTCAAAGCAAATGATAGCCGTTTAATCGAATTAATACGGGAACTGGAATTCAAAGGCTGGCTGAAAGAACTGCTTCAACAAAGCGAAGCCAATGCAATGGAGAGTGGTGAGGAAAGCCCTAAACCCAATTTTGAGATTATTACCTCCGAAGAAAAACTCAAAGCCTTGTTAGGCCAGCTGGCTAATTGCAAACGATTTTGTATTAATACCGAAACAAAAAACAATCAATTCATTAATGCAGAAATTACGGGCATTTCCATTGCTATCGAGACCTCGGATGCGGTTTATATACCGATTGCCCACCAGGAAAGCAGTGCACAATTATCACTGCAAAGCGTTCTTGCAGGTTTGAAGCCCATTTTGGAAAACCCGCTGATTGCGAAACTTGGACATAATCTGAAAGAGGATTATACGATTTTTAAGCACTATGGTATTACACTGCAAGGCATTGCCTTTGATACCATGCTCGAATCCTACATTTTAAACAGCTCAGCCGGAACTCATGATCTGGATTCGCTGTCTCTTAAATTTCTTGGTCACAAGCCGCTTGGTCTTGAAGCGATTGCTGGAAAAGGCGCCCGGCAATTGAGTTTTGATTTAATTCCAATTGAAAAGGCAGCTTACTATGCCGCGGAAAATGCCAGCTTGAATTTGAAGCTCCATGAAATCCTTTACGGAATGATGGATCAGCCGCTTAGAAGCGTTTTCAACGAAATTGAAATCCCCTTGCTCACCGTGCTGGCAGATATCGAGAGAAAAGGCGTTTTAATTGACACCCATGCCTTGGCTGAGCATGGCTTACGTTTAAAGGCACGTATTCTTGAATTGGAGACCGAGGCTATTGCCATTGCAGGAAGCCCTTTTAATCTTAACTCGCCCAAGCAATTGCAGGAAATATTATTTGATCAGTTGAAACTGCCTGCCATCAGTAAAACTCCAACCGGTCAACCCTCAACAGCGGAGGCCGTTTTACAGGAATTGGCTTACGATTATCGCCTGCCAGCCATAATTCTTGAATACCGCAGTTTAAGTAAACTGGTGTCCACTTATATTGATGCCCTGCCTAAATGGATTAATGCAGACAGCGGACGTGTGCATACTTCTTATAATCAGGCCGTGGCTGCAACCGGTCGCCTATCGTCAAGTGATCCTAATTTACAGAATATTCCTATCCGTAATGAAGAAGGCCGGCTTATCCGAACTGCCTTCATTGCGCCTCCTGAACATGTGATCCTCGCTGCCGATTATTCGCAAATTGAATTAAGAATCATGGCGCATTTGTCCCATGATGATAGTCTGTTAACCGCCTTTGCCAATAATTGGGACATTCATAATGCCACTGCCAGTGAAATTTTCCAGGTGCCGCTGGATGAAGTAACCCAGGAACAGCGCCGTCGTACCAAGGCGGTCAATTTTGGCTTGATTTATGGCATGTCGTCTTTCGGTCTCGCCAAACAATTAGGTATTGATCGGCAGGATGCGCAATATTATATGGATTGCTATTTCAAACGGTATCCCGGTGTTCTCGAATACATGGAAAGGACGCGTCGTCTCGCGCATCAGCAAGGCTATGTTGAAACCCTCTTTGGCCGACGGCTTCATCTTCAGGAAATCAACTCCAGAAACCTCACCCGCCAGCGGGCAGCAGAACGTATCGCCATTAATGCACCGATGCAGGGAACTGCCGCTGATATTATTAAAAAAGCAATGCTGGCTATTATCCAATGGCAAAATGACACCGCCAATACTGATTTTCAGATGATCATGCAAGTTCATGACGAACTGGTCTTTGAGGTAAAGCAGGAATGCGTCGAATCCGCTAAGGACACTATCTGTAGGTTAATGGAAAATGTTGTGTCTTTATCTGTTCCTCTAAAAGTTTCAGCCGGTGTCGGGAAAAATTGGGGAGAGGCGCATTAATCGCCTGTAATGACAATTTAAAAGCGCAGGCGTATAATTTTTGCAATTACCTGCCTTTTGAGTTGCCAAATGAGTTTATTTTCTACTAAAAACAAATTATCCCATTTGAAAATAGCAGCCTTTGCGAAGGCATTCGATGCCTGGATGGATGGTAACCGTCACTCCAACCAATCGCATATCGATTTATTGTTCAAATGGCTGGATAGCCATGAACATACCAAATTAGTAAAAAGACACCGCGATTTTTTAGCCTTGGCACAGGAAGTAGCGGCATTAGGCTATTCAACGGCTATGGATGTGCCAATTTCCGAAGAAGATTTTGCAAACAGGAAAATTGCTGATTCTTTTGAGCGCTGGCTTGCGAAGAATAATCAACCGCTAATGACAAGTGCAGATTATTTATTAACCTGGATAAAGGAAGGAGATGGTGCAGAGTATATCAGGGATCGGCAACACTTTCTGCAATTAGTCCAGACATTAGCTAGAAGAGGTTATAAACATTCATTAGACCTACCTACTGCAGCAGCTGATTTTGAGAAGATTTATAACTCAAGAACTCCATTTTTCGTAATAGCGAAGCAGTTGCTCATAAATCATATAAAGCAGTATACAAAAAAACATCAGGCGGCGAATGTCAGTATGTCTAATACATTCTTTTTAACGCCTGATCATAAGCTATCATCAACTAAACTGGAATTGGCTGTCGATTTAATACGCGAGCTTAAACATTTGACTAGTACGGGTGATGATAAAGTGCATCTGAAGATACTACAAAACCTGCTGACAAAATATGAGGCAATGTCACAAGCATATGATGGCGATGGTAATCGTCATCGCGGTAGTTTTGAACAAAATATGGATGCAGCCAGATCATTAATAGAGAAATTTTATGACAAATTGCAGTCTGCACAATTACAATTATTGAATGTTCCCTGTAATAGCGACCCTCTTAATCAGCTTCGATACCAAACAGCTCAGTACTTTGCAAAAAAACTCGAGGTAGCTCCCAAACAGGATTTCCTGATTCGCCAGCTTTCTTCTAAAGATCTTTCTGCAGAGAAAGAGAAGTATGTGATACAGGCTTTACAAGAATGCGAAGAAGCCGTTAGGGCAAGTGCTAGAGGTGGTAATGACCCGGAATATTTAGCAAAAGAGAAAATAACTCGATTGCAGCAGCTCATTCTTGGAAAAGATCAGGCAGCTCTTAGTGAATTGCCATTGATAAACTGTCTCTTACCAAAGTATGGCATGAGTTTCTAAGCCGCCACGCTCGCTTACTGGGCGCGAGGCAAGTTATTCCTTGAGACCTTTCCCCTTAGACGGGCTGGTATCGGCAGGGACATTGCCGCCTTGGATTGGCAGCTGGCAGAATAGGTTTTTAAGGTGTGACTAATCCGCTCTGTTGAAACCATTTTAGGCCAGCAATTCACCTCAGATAGTTTTAATCGGTACTGGGCAAATACCCCTGAAAACGCAGCGCGCATCGCAGGTGAATTAGTCCATACAACGAGAGGCACGGCTTTATTGGCCTGCAGCAGACTATCGGCCACGGCCGGGCCGTTACAAGCCAGACCATCCCCAGCTCCCAAATCACCATCCAGAATAATTAAATCAGGGCTTGATTGAGACAAATAATGATTAAGATCAGAACTGCTTGCACAGACGGTTATGCTAACCTGCGGATTAACTTCCTGCAGTAAGCGCGTTAAGCAATATGCGTTAAAGGCGTGATCTTCAACAATTATCACTTGCATGATAACTCCCTTTCTCCATTCCTTTAAAGTATACGATCGAAAACTTAACGGAAGCTTAAGGATTGAAGGAGCGGCTTGGGATTTTATCAGGAGGGGATAAAAGTTATATTGGCTTTTACCCTTTGTTAAGTTGTAGAAATCGCGCAATCATTGCATTAACCTGCTCTGGTACTTCAAGGGTTGCCCAGCATTTGGATCCTATCACTTTACCAATCTCAAATTGAGGCGCTTCCTGCCGTAATTTTTGATATCTGCAGTGATGCTCATCGGTAATAATACATAATGCGGGACAAGAAATCTGGCTTAATTTACCTGTAGAATGCCTATCCCATTCAATTAAGCCTTTAAACATTTTCTGCAGTGCCTTTTTTTCAACCTGATTAAAGGCATCTGCCGCTATTTTCCTAGTTGATTCATTCGCATCAATAAACAGGGCATTGACCAGATCATCAACAAATTCTTCATAATTTGCCGTGTCCAGGGCAGTGATAAACTCCTCAATTTCCTCGATAAATTTTTCATCCATAAAAATCGGCGGATCGATAAGGATAATGTGTTTGATGGGCAGATTATGACTAAGCACAGTATCAAACACTATATCTGCACCATTGTTAAGGCCAATTAAGCAGATATTATCGAGCGATAGTTCTCGGCAAACCTTGTTTATTAAAGCGGATAAATCAGCCATCTCGTAGCTTGCGATTCCCTCACTACCGCTATGGCCAGGCAGATCAAGCCAGACGATATTACCAAACTGCTTCAGTAACTCTACCTGGTGGCTAAAAAAATGATGATTGCCACCGGCATTATGAATCAAAACAAAGTTTAGCTTACCATTGCCATCAATACGTTCATGCGGCCTCATCATTTATCCTTTCGCTATACCCAGGCAATTTAGTGATAAAATCTGCTCCCATTATTTGCGATGGCGTTTTGTAGCCTGCGCTTATCTCTGTTTCCAGTAAGTGCTCAACAATAGCCAGACTGCCCGTGACGGTGAGTGCGTATCCATTCGCTGTAGCAAATCTTAATGTTTTAATATCGCCCCTGGCATTCTTTACCTCTCCCCAGACATAGGTGAGTTGCTTTTGTAACTGCTCATTATCAGGCCCTTTTTGCCCGGCGGCCCTCGATTTCAGAAAATTCTGCACCCACTTGAAGCCTAATAACCATCGCAGATAATTGAGCCTCTTTAACATCGATACTCGCTTTGGACTCATTGGGATATAGACTTCAATATTGGGTATTCTGGTGGTATGAAAGGCAGTGCTTACATCTCCCCAGGGAATGGTCGTTGCCAGTTTCTCCCCTCGCCCAAAATCAATCGTCCGCGTTTTCCAGGCGAGAGGAACGGTTTGTATTAACCCATTCACCCGAGCTCTACCCCCTAATGCTAATCCTTCTACCGCAGTTTTTGCCGTTCCCGGAGACAGGCCTGATTTTGAGTCAAACCCGAGGGCCAAATAGTTGGCATCAGCAAGCTGTTGCTTTAACTGGGCGGCGAGACAGTCTGTCGGTATTACATCAAAACCAACGCCTGGACAAAGTATGATATTCGCGGCCTTTGCTGAACTATCCTGTTTCTGCGCATATTCAAAAACAGAAATTTCACCGGTAATGTCTAAATAGTGGACTCTTGATTGAATACAGGCGTTGATCATTGCCTGACTAGTGGAAGAAAAGGGACCCGCACAATTTAAAACCAGTTTTACGTCAGCGAGTTGTGTACAGAGATTCTGTTGATCGCTTAAATCGAAAACCCGGCTGTGAAGCCCCAGGTCTTTCGCAAGTTCCGTGATGGAATGTGAGTCGCGCCCAGCCAGAATGGGATTTAAACCTCTTGATTTGGCTTCTCTTGCTATCAGCTTCCCGCTATATCCATTCGCCCCATAAATCATCCAGTTGAGCATTTTAATTCCTTTTTCAAGCATCCTTGGATACCGCGAACAAGTCGCGGTACGTAGGCTAATGAAGATAGGTGCACAAAAAACCGTCTTTGCGAGCGTCAGCGAAGCAATCCAATGCTCCTAACTGTGTGTTCAAGACTTACTCTGGATTGCTTCACTTCGTTCGCAAAGACGACATATTTCCTATTTATCCACCGACACTTCGAACCAGCATAACTGCCTATTACCAGCCAGTCACTTCCGCAATCGCATCACCAAGTTCAGCGGGTGAGCGGACGGTTTTCACTCCTGCAGCTTCCAGCGCTGCAAATTTCTCAGCTGCAGTGCCTTTTCCACCAGAAATGATAGCGCCGGCATGTCCCATACGCTTTCCAGCAGGTGCAGTGACCCCGGCAATATAGGAAACAACCGGTTTGCTGACATTCGATTTAATAAACTCTGCCGCTTCTTCTTCAGCAGAACCACCAATCTCGCCCACCATGATAATTGCTTCGGTTTGCTCGTCGTGCTCAAACAGATTCAAGGCATCAATAAAACTGGTTCCAGGAATTGGATCGCCGCCAATACCGATACAGGTGCTTTGACCGAATCCCTTATCTGTTGTTTGTTTCACTGCTTCATAAGTCAGTGTACCAGAGCGAGAAACGATACCGACTCTTCCTGGTAAATGAATTGAACCAGGCATAATACCGATTTTACATTGGCCAGGGGTAATAATTCCTGGACAGTTAGGCCCGATTAAACGGGATTGGGTATTGTTTTCCAGATACACTTTCACATCCAGCATGTCCAGTACGGGGACCCCTTCAGTGATACAGACGATAAGCTTTACGCCCGCATCGGCTGCTTCGAGAATGGAGTCTTTGCAGAATGGAGCCGGAACATAGATCACACTCGCATCAGCCTGTGTTGCCTCCATCGCTTCCCTGACGGTATTAAATACCGGTAAACCTAAATGGCTCTGACCGCCTTTTCCAGGGGTTACCCCACCCACCATTTTAGTTCCATAGGCAATTGCCTGCTCGGAGTGAAAGGTTCCCTGCTTGCCGGTGAAACCCTGGCAAATTACTTTGGTTTCTTTATTAACTAATACGCTCATGCTAACCTCAAACTGGTTCTAATAATTTTCTTCTGAATCCATTGAACTGAAAACCCTGATGCGTTCTGCGTATCAAGGTTACAGATATTCGTAAATCATGCCACTGCGGCTACGATTTTTTTAGCAGCATCGGTTAAACTGTCCGCTGCAATCACATTCAGATCACTTTTGTTCAGGATTTCTGCACCTAACTGCGCATTATTACCTTCAAGGCGCACAACAACGGGCACTTTAACGTCAACTTCTTTTACTGCGGCAATAATCCCCTCAGCAATCAAATCACAGCGAACAATACCGCCGAAAATGTTGACCAGAATACCTTTGACCTGTTCATCAGAAAGAATAATTTTAAATGCTTCGCTCACTCTTTCCTTGGTGGCGCCACCGCCGACATCGAGGAAGTTTGCTGGTTCACCGCCATGCAGTTTGATAACGTCCATGGTGGCCATCGCAAGACCCGCCCCGTTAACCATACAGCCAATCGAGCCATCCAGCGGGATATAATTAAGCTCCCAGTTGGTCGCATGATTTTCTCTTTCGTCTTCCTGTGAAGTGTCGCGCATTGCCTTTAGCCTTGGCTGACGATACAGCGCATTACCATCAAGATTAATTTTGCCATCCAGACATAACAAATTGCCTGATTTGGTCACAACCAGCGGATTGATTTCCAGCAGGCTTAAATCACAATCAACAAACATTTTCCCAAGTCCAATCATTAACTGGGTGAACTGCTTAATCTGATTATCATCCAGTCCCAGTTTAAAACCGATTTCACGGCCCTGGAATGGCATAATACCGACCAGCGGATCCATGATGACCTTGAAAATTTTCTCAGGTGTCTCATGCGCTACTTTTTCAATTTCCACGCCGCCTTCTGTAGAAGCCATGAAGACAACTCGCTGTGTGGAACGATCAATTACTGCGCCCAGGTAGAGTTCGCGTCCGATGTCACAGGTTTCTTCAATTAGCAGGGCATTAACCGGCTGACCTTTGGCATCAGTCTGATAGGTTACTAAACGCGTGCCTAACAAGGCTTTCGCCGCATTGGCCAATTCATCACGGCTGGAAACCAGCTTGACACCACCTGCTTTTCCACGCCCGCCGGCATGAACCTGCGCTTTCACTACTGCTTTGGGAGTGGATAACATATCCAGAGCCTGAACCGCTTCTTCAACTGTGTAGACCACATGTCCCCTAGGAACTGGCAAACCGTAATTATTAAATAGCTCCTTTGCCTGATATTCATGTAAATTCATTGCAACACCTTATAAAAAAAACAGACCTGCATACCGCAGGTCAGCCTGGTTAATGGATTGTGAGTAGACTCTATACATTCAGCAGCAAGCGTGCAGGATCTTCAAGTAACTCTTTCACGGTCACTAAAAACTGTACCGACTCCTTACCATCAATTAAGCGATGATCATAGGATAAGGCCACATACATCATTGGGCGGATGACAACCTGGCCCTTTTCGGCAATGGGGCGCTCTTCAATCTTGTGCATACCCAGAATGGCAGTTTGCGGTGGATTAATAATGGGTGTGGCCAGCAGCGAGCCGAAAACACCGCCGTTTGTTATGGTAAAGGTTCCGCCCTGCATTTCTTCCATGCTGAGCTTGCCCTGTCTGGCTCTGCCAGCAGAGTCGTTAATTGCCTTTTCAATTTCGGCCATGCTCATTTGATCAGCATCGCGCACTACAGGAACAACTAATCCTCTATCAGTGGAAACTGCAATACCAACATCATAAAAGCCATGATAAACAATGTCCTGACCATCGATAGATGCATTAACTGCCGGGAACAATTTTAATGCTTCTACAACTGCCTTGGTGAAAAAGGACATGAATCCCAATTTAACACCGTGTTTTTTCTCAAACTGATCTTTGTATTGGTTGCGTAGATCCATGACGCCTTTCAAATTAACTTCGTTGAAGGTCGTTAACATGGCCGCATTATGCTGTGCCTGGACCAGACGTTCAGCAATTTTAGCGCGCAGGCGAGTCATGGGCACACGGCGTTCTTCTCTTGCCCCCATTGCAGCAGCTGGTTGCTGGCTTGAAGCAGCGCTTGCAGGTTGAGCAGATTTGGCTCGATTGGATTCAATAAATGAAACCACATCTTCTTTGGTCAGACGACCGTCTTTACCGCTGCCGGTCACTTGCTGCGCCTGTAAGTCATGCTCAGACAGCATGCGTCTCACTGCGGGACCTGTGGCTTTGTCTTCCTGCGGCTCGGCCTGAGCTGCAGGCTCTGCTTTGGCTGGTGCAGCAGGGGCTGGTGCTGCGGCTTCCCCTGCTTCAATTTTAGCCAGGATTTGGCTGGCTGTAACCGTATCTCCTTCTTTAAACAGGATTTCTGTGAGTACGCCATCCATTGGAGCCGGAACTTCAAGAACAACCTTATCAGTCTCCAAATCTACAAGATTTTCATCGCGGCTGACCCTGTCGCCTGCTTTTTTATGCCAGGCTGCAATGGTGGCATCAGCAACCGATTCTGGCAGCGTCGGTACTTTCACTTCAATAGACATGGTGTGTCCTTCTTAACTAATTGTTATTTTCTCCAGCGGCTATACCGCTGGACCTATCATTTTTAATTACTTAATGCCGCTTGTACCAGTTCTTGTTGTTGCTTGGCATGAAGCAAGGGGCTGCCTACTGCTGGAGAAGCTGCAAAGCTTCTGCCGGCGTAGCTCAATGTTTGCTCCGGGCTCAGACAGTCTTTGATGTTGTGCTGGGAAGAGAACCAGACCCCTTGATTTTGAGGTTCTTCCTGACACCAGACAATTGCTTTTGCATTCGGGAATTTGGCAAGCTCGTTTCCTAGCGCTTTTTTAGGGAAAGGATAGAGTTGTTCAACTCGAATGATTGCAACACTCTCAATTTTCTCGTCACGGCGTTTTTGCAACAGATCATAATAAACTTTTCCGCAACATAATACTATTTTTGTAACTTTGGCCGGATCCATTGTATCCACTTCAGGGATTACAGTGTGGAACTTTCCTTCCGAGAGATCAGAAAGCGGGGATACTGCGAGCTTATGACGTAATAAACTTTTGGGCGTCATTACGATTAAGGGCTTACGGAAGTTTCGAATCATTTGCCGGCGCAGTAAATGGAACATTTGTGCCGGTGTGGTAGGTGTGCAGACCTGTATATTATGCTGGGCGCAAAGCTGCATATACCGTTCAAGACGAGCTGATGAATGTTCCGGTCCCTGGCCTTCGTAACCATGCGGTAACAGCATCACCAGACCGCATAAGCGTCCCCATTTCTGCTCACCAGAACTGATGAACTGATCAATTACAACCTGCGCACCATTGGCAAAATCACCAAACTGCGCTTCCCACAATACCAGTGAGGTTGGCTCGGAAGAGGCATAACCATACTCAAATGCGAGGACGGCTTCTTCTGACAGCACCGAATCGATTACCACGAAGTTTCGTTCAGCATCGGTCGACAGGGTTTCCAGTGGAACATAAGAATCCCCTGTTTTCACATCATGCAAAACCGCATGGCGATGAGCAAAAGTACCACGACCGCAATCCTGACCGGACAGACGTACCTTATAGCCATCATTAAGCAGACTGGCATAGGCCATTGTTTCCGCATAACCCCAGTTCATGGGGATTTCATTATCAGTCATCTTCTGACGTTCAGCCATCAGTTTACTGACGACCGGATGCAGTTCAAACCCTTCCGGTAATTGCTGTATTTTATCGGAAAGCATTTTAATATCGGCAGGACTTATTGTTGTATCGGCTTTATCAGTCCATTTGGCATTCACATAAGGCGACCAGTCAATCGATATGTTTCCTTCGTAATCACCGTGTACCAGTTCAACAACCGGCTGGCCCTGATCGAGACGGTTGCGATAATTTTCCATGGCTTCGTCTACTTGCTCCCTGGAAATAATTTGCTCATTTATGAGTTGGTCGGCGTAAATTTCTCTCAAAGGACGCATGCTTTTTATTTTTTGATACATCGTCGGCTGCGTAACAGACGGCTCATCGGCTTCATTATGTCCATGACGGCGATAACAGACTAAATCAATTACCACGTCGCGTTTAAACTTCATACGAAAGTCAAAGGCTATCTGGGTCGCAAAAACCACGGCTTCCGGATCATCGCCATTCACATGAATGATCGGCGCCTGAACCATTTTAGCCACATCCGTACAATAAAGCGTGGAACGGGCATCGAGAGGATTGCTGGTTGTAAACCCAATCTGATTATTAATGACGATATGGACTGTACCGCCAGTCGAATAACCGCGTGCCTGGGAGAAGTTGAAGGTTTCCATTACGACACCCTGGCCGGCAAAGGCTGCGTCGCCATGTATGACCACTGGAACCACTTTGTCCTTTTTTTCCAAATCATTACGCCGTCTTAAGCGGGCGCGAACTGAACCTTCTACCACGGGCCCAATGATTTCAAGATGCGAGGGATTAAATGCAAGAGCCAAATGAACAATTGCCCCGCTTTCGGTACGAATATCAGAAGAAAAGCCCATGTGATATTTCACATCACCAGTCAGCTCTGATTTAACCTTGCCTTCAAACTCCTGAAATAAGGCATCAGGGGCTTTTCCGAGCACATTCACCAGCACGTTGAGACGGCCGCGATGTGCCATACCGATGATGACTTCATTGGTTTTAAACTCACCGGCCTGGTGGATGATTTCTTTCATCATCGGTATTAATGAATCCCCGCCTTCAAGCGAAAAACGCTTTTGTCCGACATAGCGCGTACCCAGGTAACGCTCCAGACCATCTGCAGCAATCAAATCGTTGAGGATTTTTTTCTTTTGTTCATTATTAAATTGAGGACGACCGCGGCTGAACTCCATTTTTTTCTGCAGCCACTCGGTTTCTTCATTATCCGAAATATGCATGTACTCAATACCGATACTGCCGCTGTAGGTATCACGTAATGCCTTGAAGAGATCTTTCAGAGGCATTTCAGAGCCATTGAAATTATTACCGACATAAAAGCTGCGGTTCAGATCGCTCTCGGTAAGATGGTGATAACCTAGTTCAAGGCTCGGTACAGAGATACGCTCGGCCATATCAAGAGGATCAAGCCTGGCCGCATGGTGGCCGTAGGCACGATACGCATTGACGAGATGAGCTATCTGATATTGCTTGCTGTCTTCAGAGCTGACAACTGCTGTTTTCTTTCGGCTTGCGTTTTGCAAAAAGTAATCTCGAACTTCACGGTGCGCTACATCCTGACCATTACCTCTATTTTCCGCAGCCATTTTGCTAAAAACAGCTTGCCAATCAGCAGGAACGGAATCAGGATCCTGAAGATAATCTTCATAAAGCCCATCCACATAGGCCATACTGCCGCCTGAAAGATAGCCTAAAGCCCATTCATTTTGCAAATCACTAGCACTCATTTTTCACTCTCCAAAGGGAAATGCTCTGCTCAATCACATCGTTCGCTGCATGCGCCGCCTTTCTGATTAATCAGAGCTATCAGAATCTTATCAAGTTTCCTCTGTTAACATTTGCTTGCGAATATCAGAAATCGCTTGCGTCGGATTGAGTCCCTTCGGACACACATTGGCGCAATTCATAATCGAACGACAACGAAAAACGCTAAATGGATCCTGTAATTTATCCAACCGTTTAATAGTAGCTGTATCTCTACTGTCTGCAAGAAAGCGCCGCGCCTGTAGTAATCCGGCTGGACCAACAAACTTATCTGGATTCCACCAGAATGACGGACAGGAACTGGTGCAGCAAGCGCATAAAATGCACTCATACAAACCATCCAGCTTGGAACGCTCTTCCGGAGTCTGCAGCCGCTCACGAGCAGGCGCCACCTCATCATTTTGCAGATAAGGTTCAATACGCTCATATTGCTGATAAAATTGCGACATATCAACAACCAGGTCACGGATAACAGGGAAGCCAGGCAGAGGTCGAACCACAATTTTATCGGTTTTTAATTGTGACAAAGAAGTGATGCAGGCTAATCCATTCGTGCCATTAATATTCATTCCGTCTGATCCGCAAACGCCCTCACGGCAGGAACGACGATAAGTAATCGTCTCGTCCTGCTCCGCTTTAAGCCTTTCCAGTAATGTTAACAGCATGGGATCACTCTTGGCAGGGATCTCCATTTTAAATTCCTGCACATAAGGCTTGCTATCAACCTCAGGATTGTAACGATAGAGATGCAGGCTCAATGTTCTGCTTGCCGACATAATATATCCTCTTAATAAACACGTTCTTTGGGTTGAAACGGCTCTACATATTTCGGCTTCACATTAACCGGCCGATAATCAATGAGGTTCTCTTCACCAAAATATAGCGTATGTTTAATCCAGTTCGCATCATCACGCTTTGGAAAGTCTTCACGGCTATGCGCTCCGCGGCTTTCTGTGCGTGCGAGTGCTGATTGCGCTGTCGCATAGGCCGTAGCCATTAAATTGTCCAGCTCAAGAGCTGAAATTAATTCTGTATTAAATACTTTGCTCTTGTCTTTGATACAGGCATTTTCCAGACGTGCTTTCAATGCATCGAGACGATGCAGCCCTTCTGCCATCACCTGGCCTGTTCTGAACACACCAAAATCTTCCTGCATCACCCGCTGCATTTCTGCGCGCAGTACCGCCGGTGAATCACCCTCTTTTGCATCTTGCCAGCGCTGATAGCGAGCCAGCGACATGGCGACATCATCATCGGTTACATAAGGCATATCCGGCAATTGATTCGATTGCCATAATTCTTCTACATGCAATCCAGCAGCCCGGCCAAAAACAACCAGGTCAAGCAGTGAGTTACCGCCAAGACGATTTGCGCCATGCACGGAGACACAGGCACATTCACCCACAGCGTACAAGCCTTCAACGATTTGATCCATACCGTTGCGATGTGTCAGAACCTGCCCATGAATGTTGGTTGGAATTCCGCCCATGCTGTAATGGCAGGTGGGTACAACAGGAATTGGCTCGACAATCGGATCCACACCTGCAAACTTGATTGACAGCTCGCGAATGCCTGGCAGGCGGGCTTTAATTAAATCGGCACCAAGGTGGTCAAGCTTTAATTTTACATAATCTACACCCTGTGGATCAAAGCCCTTGCCGGCACGAATTTCCAGTGCCATCGCCCGGGCGACCACATCACGGGAAGCCAGATCCTTGACGCGTGGCGCATAGCGCTCCATGAAGCGCTCGCCATCTTTATTGATCAGATAACCGCCTTCACCGCGGCAACCTTCAGTAACCAGTGTTCCTGCGCCAGCAATACCGGTTGGATGAAATTGCCACATTTCCATATCCTGCAGGGGGATTCCAGCGCGCAGCGCCATTCCAAATCCATCGCCAGTATTGATATAGGCATTTGTGGTTGATTGATAGATACGTCCAGCACCGCCGGTTGCCAGAATACAGATACGGGTCTGGTAGAATACAACTTCACCAGTCTCGATGCAGATTGCGGTTACACCAGCTATCCTGCCCTGCGCATCTTTTACCAGATCAAGGGCATACCATTCGCTGAATACATGTGTTTTGGCACGCAGGTTTTGCTGATACAGCGTATGTAAAAGCGCATGACCTGTCCGGTCAGCGGCAGCGCAAGTTCGAGCGGCCTGTTCACCGCCGAAGTTTTTTGATTGCCCGCCAAACTGACGCTGGTAAATACGGCCATTGTCCATACGGGAGAATGGCAGCCCCATATGTTCTAATTCGTACACTGCTTCAGGCCCGGTCTTGCACAGGTATTCGATACAGTCCTGATCGCCGATATAGTCTGCTCCCTTGACGGTATCATACATATGCCAGCGCCAATCGTCTTCATCCGCATTGCCGAGTGCCGCGGTAATTCCTCCCTGCGCCGATACTGTATGTGATCGGGTTGGAAAGACCTTTGATAATAAAGCCACTTTCAATCCTGAATTGGCGAGCTGAAGGGCGGCGCGCATACCTGCACCGCCAGCGCCAATAATTACCGCATCAAATTTATTACGAGCTAAGGCCATTTATAGTCCCCAGAAAATCATGAAGCCCCAGATAAACTGGGCGGATAACCAACCTGCAACCAATAATTGGACACTGAGCCGCAGAACCGTACATTTTATGTAGTCAGTAGTAACAGTCCATATTCCTATCCAGGCATGCAGAGAGAATGCAACCAATGCCAGTAAACTGGCTACTTTGAACCAGCTGCTTTGAGCCCAGGCATGCCATTCGGTGTAACTAAACGGCGAATGGATGAGCAGAAATGCCAGAATAAAAACCATATAGGCAGCAAAATAAACCGCACTGACTCTTTGAATTAACCAATCCCGTAGACCATTTCCGGTCAAACTGGTGACATTTGTTACCATATACATATCCCCAGAAGAAGTGAAAAGATGACCGACGCACTAATGACTAAAATCGCCCCGCGCCGCCCGGATTCAAGGTGTTCTCCATAACCTAAATCCATCAGCATATGTCGTATGCCTGCAAGAAAATGATAAATTAATGCTGCGCCCAGACCCCAGAACACCAGTTTTGAAAATGGATGGGCCATCATCTCTCCCACTTTGCGAAATGACTCTTCGCTCTGGAGGGATAAATCTATAAAATAGAATGCGACTGGCATCAACACAAATAATAGTATTCCGGAAATGCGGTGTAAAATCGATGCGATTGCCATCGGTGGATATTTTAAAGACCCCAAATCAAGATTTATCGGTCGTTTTTGTTTCACTTATTAGCCATCCTTAAAATTAGAGACAATAATCAACGCTGAATTATCAAAACTCAAGCCAAAACCTCGCAAAGTATACCACTCTGTTTTTTTGAAGCAATTCCACTCTTTGTGAAAGAATGATAATTTTCACAGTAAACTGCTTGCTTTGGCAGGGATTCTCCTGCTAAAACAGGGAATTTCATTTAATATCATTATATATGTGGATTCGATGCCTTGCCGCCTGCCTTTATGACTGCCTGATTCTCAGCGCCCTCGGTTTTATTTTGACAGGGATTGCTGTATTTCTGAATCATGGCCAGGCGATCATGCCAGGCAATCACTATCTACAACTCGCCTTATCGTTGCTTTTCTTTTTTTATTACTTCGTTTCTCTGCGTTCCGGAGGACAGACTATCGGAATGCGAAGCTGGAAATTACGCCTGGTTAATAAAGGGAAAACGCAATGGAGGCTGATTAAACTTTGAGTTACTGTCTGCTCCTGGCTTCTACGTCCCTCGGCTTGTCTGAGGGATCCAGAGACTCGTAAAGAAACTGGATTCCGCGCATAAAGCGCGGAACGTAGGCATTTGGCGTTAAAAGGATTTATCTCTTCATACCTGGAGTGCCCGCCTGCGGGTGTTTTCGATAAACATCACGCGGGGTACCTTCAGGATAACCATAGCCCTTGGCGGCCAATACTTTGACATTTTGCAAATAGCGTTCGCCCCAGGCACCGGGGTCGAAATTGGTTACAACCACATTGTAACTGAGATTGATTACAGACTCGAAAGCCTTTCGCTGGCCCAGCTCATGACCACCAAAAGCAATTTGTACTTCTGTTTCCTGATCAATACCACCCGACTTTAATCGTTCAATTAGCAGGAAGATCATTTTTTCTATGGTGTAATACAGTTTGCACATCGACATGCCCGCCTCATACATATCCTCTGCCTTTGACGTGGTCATTTTATGGCCGAAATCATGGATATTGTAAACGAATTCACGCTCTTGCGAGTTGGGCAGTAATTCAGGCTCGATAACTAAAGGGGGTATTACCGGATCAATAATAGGACTAATAATATACAATTCAAAATTAGCCCAATGCCACCAGAGTTGATAGACCTGTTCTACCAATGCTATAGGGTCCATATCCTGGGCATTTTTAATTTCCTGGCGAATGTCATCCCCAATCAAAAAGCCATCAGAATTATTTGCTTCAGCCATAATTTACACCGGTTCACTATCTATAGACTATCTTAGCTCAATTTAAGGATAGGTGTATCCCTGATAAATAGAAAAAAATTTGTAAATCCAGGCAGCAGTCAACAAAAAGTGGTGCATCGCAAGCTATTAGTTTGGAGCGACATACTGATAGTAAACGGGTGGTGTGGCTTTACACTTGAAACAACTGCTCTGACAGGCTGACTTTTCCTGACAGCAGGCAATCATTCCTTTGCGCAGCCACAGATCAAGCATAGGCTGCAGTGCGCCAATATCGACGCCTAATAATCTTGCCAATTGCTGATTACTGGCTACTTTCTCTTTTTTAAAATACTCAAGAATTTGCATAAGCATGTTTATTTTTCCTAACCCCCTGCCAGCGAAGGTAACTGATAAATCCAGTCATGAACAGTGCCAAACCTGTAATCCAGCTAATTGTCTGATACGGATGCTGACCGAATCGCGCCAATTGATAAAATAAAACCGCTGCTGTGTAAGCCACTACAAAAGACCAGATCACTGAAAACCACATTAACTGGCGATTGGCTTCCTGGCGAATAGCTGCCATTGTGGAAACACAGGGTATATATAAAAGGATAAACAATAAATAGGCAAATGCACCGGCTTTTCCATCAAAACGCTCGGCCATCATGCCATACATTGAATGAGAAAGCTCGTTATCAGGCGCGCTTGCCAGAATGGGATTAATCAAAGCCTGCCCGAGATTGGCCAGATTTTCAGGAATTGACCAGAAGGCCGATTGCAGTGAGCCCAGGAAATCAAAGCCGTCAAGCGCAGATTGTCCTACATGACCCAGTTGTGCATAAAGAGAGTTTAAAGAGCCGACCACCACCTCTTTTGCCAGCATGCCAGTCAGGAGTCCCACCGTGGCCGGCCAGTTTTCCTGGGTTAGCCCCATGGGCGCAAACAGCGGCGTCAGCCATTGACCCAGCAAGGACAAAACGGAATGCGTATCGGCCTCATTACTGCTAATGCCGCCACTGACTGTCAGGGCATTTAAACCGCCCAATAAAATGCAAACAGGAATAATGACCCGCCCGGCGCGCACAATAAAATGTTTCAAGCGAAAGCCGGTCTCTCTGAGCAGGCGGCGTAATGAAGGCTTATGATAAACGGGCAGTTCCAGAACCAAAGGCGACGCCTGTCCCTGCAAAGTGGTTTTACGCAGCAGTAACCCGGTTAATACCGCCATTAAAATACCAATAAGATATAAGGCAAAAACGACGTTTTGTCCCCCGCTGGGAAAAAACGCGGCGACAAACACTGCGTAAATCGCCAGACGGGCGCTGCAGGACATAAAAGGGCTCATTAATACTGTTAGTAAGCGATCTCGTTCGGAATCGAGGGTTCTTGCCGCCATAATAGCAGGCACGTTGCAGCCGAATCCGACAATCATCGGTACAAAGGATTTACCCGGCAAGCCCAAAAGGCGCATCAGTTTATCGACCACAAATGCCGCTCTCGCCATATAACCGGATGCTTCCAGCAGCGAGAGAAAAAAGAACATCGAGGCAATCACCGGAATAAAGGTCAGTGTGGTATTAATTCCCACTCCAATGCCGTTGGCAATCAAGGCTATTAACCATTGTGGTGTATGTATTTGCGCCAATAGCCAGGCACTGCCCTGCACAAAAAGAGTATCGGTAGTAATGTCAAAGAAGTCCTGAAATGCCCCGCCGACATTGATAGCAAATAAAAACATCAGATACATGACGGCGAGAAATACAGGAAAACCCAGAAATCGGTTTAATACAAAACGATCCAGCCGGGCGGTGAAATGCTCGCTGGCATCACTTTTTTTCTGCTGAACGCTGTTCACAATCTCATGAATAAGCTGATAGCGGGCATCCGCCAGGCTGATATCATAGTCCGCCAGGGAGCCAGCCTCTGAAAAACAGACGCCACCCTCAAGACTCCTCAAGGCGTGGTAATGAGCCAAATGCGGCATCAGCTGCTTATCATCAATAAGGTGCCGGGTGAAATCCTGTAATTCCTTTTCTGCGTCCGCAGGCAGAGACAAGGTTAACGGCTTACAGGATCCTTTGTGATCCATAATTTGCGCTTCGAGCGCCCTGAAGCCGACTTTTTTATGGGATTGCAAGGGAACGACTGGACAACCCAGACGTTTTGACAACTGTTCTATCTGGATGCTTACGCCTTGTTGTTCTGCAATATCAGTCATATTCAAAGCGACTATGAGCGGCTTGCCCAACTCAAGTAATTGGCTGGTTAAATATAAATGGCGCTCAAGATGGCTGGCATCGATCACGTTCACAATTAAATCGGCAGGTAATTCCATAACCGCCCGCGAGGCAATTTGCTCATCCTGGCTGGCTTCCCCTGCTGCGGCTGACAGACTGTAAATGCCTGGTAAGTCGGTGATGGCAATGGACTCATCCCGCACTTTAAATGAGCCGGTTTTCTTTTCAACCGTAACACCAGGCCAGTTGCCAATGCGCTGATTTTCACCGGTCAAGCCATTGAACAATGTTGTTTTACCGCAATTGGGATTACCCACCAATAAAATATGCATTATGCCTTCTCCAGAAGCAGATAACGCGCTTCTTCCCGACGCAAACTAATGGATGTGCCACGAACCTCAACTTGTACAGGACAGCCCAGGGGAGCCACACGAATAATTTTTAATTCCGCGCCGCGCGTGATACCTAAAGAAAGCAGCCTGCGCCGATAGGAGGGCTCAGTGATGCCAAAATCAAGCAAACGCACACAATCACCTTTTTTTAAATCATCTATTCGCATCTAAGTTTACAAATTGACAGCAATAAAATTAATTCTAACATAAATGATATCGATAATCATTCTCATTTGAATTTTATTTACCTGCGAACAACAACCTGATTCATCTTCTGGGTGCAGTAAATGTTCCCAGACATTTTATAGTGTTTAGGAGGATAGAAAAATTTTTATGAAGTGGATTTATAACTAAATTAAATTCCTCTGGAATCACTACGGAAGGAACAGCGATAGCCATATATTTTTGTTGATTAAATAAAGTCTCTTCAGAAAAATCTCTGGTTATATCCGCTGCTGGAGAGGTATTCCATCCCGCTGGAAAATCCTCAACCTGATATTTTTTAATGAATCTTTGAGGAACATCAATTGAATACTTTGAATAAGAAAAACCAGATACTGACAAGCCATTATGCGATAACCATTCAAGAGTGCATAGGGCTATTGATTGCGAACAATAAATTACTTTTCTTCCTTTATGATTCCATCTGCCTTGCTCATGGACTCCTCCATCTCCTGAAAATACTATCTCAGGTTTGGTTGAAAAACTTGCTCTATACCAAATTGTCATTAACTATAGATACCATAATTTATTTGTTGAAGAACCTGTTCAACCAAGCGATGTCCTGCTTCTGTGTCTAACAGATCAATAGGCGCTCTTCCCCCCAGAGAATCAATTTCTCTATATAACCAATTCTTAGCTTCAGGGAAGCCTATAATCTGGCTTGCCAGTTGAATTATTGAAATTAAACGCAACAACTTTTCAGTCGATGGAGAATCAAGAGCCCTTTTTTCTCTTTTCTTAGTTTTATATGTTGATGCTGTTATATCCAGTCTGTTTAATACATCCTGCATTACAAAGCTTTTTGATTTTAAAAATTTTTCAAAGGTATCAGGGAGAGCACCATTCCTTATGATTTCAATTTCTTTGAATGGATCTTTTAATGCTTGCATTAAATTATCTGGTGTTAACATATTCATCTCCAGCTACATACTTAATTTTAAGTATATAAATACACTTTGTAAAGTATATATCAATACCGTTGACTTTAAACTAAGGCCCCATCCAGAGAATTGAACAAGCGGCATTAATCCAGGCTGGATAAAAGCCTGCCTGACCTATTGGTACGCCGTTGCAAATAATCTTCCGACTGCATTTCTTCAAGCCGGCTCAAGGTGCGCTTGAATGGCTGGGTCATTTCACCGCTGCGGTAAAGTTCGCTTAGAGGAACTTCAGCCGACAGGATCAGGCGGATACCGCGGTCATACATCACATCAATGAAATGGATGAATAAAATGGCATAAATAGTATCCCGTTCACTGAACTTAGGTATTGAACTTACAAAAACCGTGTCGAACTGTTCGGCAATTTCCAGATAATCCAGCTGGCTTCGCGGTAAATTGCAGATTACTCTGAAGTCAAACCAGATTTGCACCTCTGCTTTCATGAGATAGGGAATGTCACGATTCTGAACCTGCAAAGCGCCCGCTCCTTGAAAATGCGGGTCCAATTCAATGAATTGCTTCTCCATTAATGACTGAGTGGCCGGTGTTAATGGGTAGAGATAGGTTTCTACATGCTTTTGCCGGCCCAGGCGATAGTCACGGCGTTCTCTGAGCTCAATAATCTGGCAATGGGTTTTAATTGCCGCAATGGCCGGTAAAAAGCGGGCTCTGTGCACTCCCTTCCAATAAAGCTTGTCCGGCGGGCTATTGGAAGTTGCCACCAGGATAATTCCCTGCTCAAACAGGGCTTGCAATAACTCGCCGAGGATCATCGCATAAGCGATATCGTCCACCATAAATTCATCGAAGCATAATACTCTTGTGGAGCGGGCAATATCGCTGGCTATCCGCTGCAAAGGATTTTTTATGCCCTGCAGGGCTCGCAGGCGTTTATCGACCTGCTGCATAAAATGATGAAAATGAAAACGGAGTTTCTCTTTAATAGAAAGATTTTCGTAAAACATATCCATTAAAAAGGTTTTACCGACTCCTACTGAGCCATACATATACAACCCCGTAAGAGGCGCTTTCCAGCGCGAAAATAGTGAAAATTTTTTCGGGGCGCTTAGCTCGGTACTTAATTTCTCAAGCAGAAGTAAAACATCACGCTGCAGCGGATCGTTTTCAATATCACCGGTCTGAATAGCTCGGTCATACTGTTCAAGCAGGCTCATAACCTATTTCTCTTGCAATTAACAGCTGCTTTAAGGCAGCCTTTAGTTCCAGCAGTTTTCCATGAAAAAAATGCCCGGTATCCGCAAACCGTATTAATTCAATCTGCGGCTCCCTGGCGGCAAAATCCAAAACGAGGGATAATGGGACCACATCGTCCTCGTCGCCCTGGAAAATAGTCCAGTCATGAGGCTTGAACAGGGAATAATCGTAGTGATGCACGGGCGGCGCAATGCTGATTAATAAACGATGCGGGCAATACGCCGCACTGCGGTAAGTAACAAATGAGCCGAAGGAAAACCCCGCCAGAATCACTTCAGCATTGGGTACAGCTTCCCGATATAATTGAATCAGCTTCAGCATATCCTCGCTTTCGCCAATGCCTTCATCATATTGGCCCTTTGACTCACCCACACCGCGAAAATTGAAGCGGATACTGGGAATACCCCGCTCCCTGAAAGCACGTGCCATCGTGGTCACCACTTTATTATTCATGGAGCCGCCTTGCAGAGAATGAGGATGTCCAAGGAAGGCAATCGCAGGTGTCATTGATTGCGCGGGAACGCTAAGCACCGCTTCCAGAGCGCCTGCATCGCCTTCAAAACTGAAAGGATGTTCGCCAGGTATATTCAATTTGTCAACAGGTATCATTACGGTCCAGCCAGTTTAAATTAATGGTAAATTATACCCCAGCAGCTTCAAAATGCCAGGTTTTGGGCGACGTGAGTATATAACTCATCTTGCAATTTGATGCACGTGCTTTATGATCTAAGTAAGGAGTTTATTTTTACTAAACAAACTCCCCCAGCACTGACCCGATGGGCAGTGACTTTGACAAACACTTATATGAAATGGAGGACTTGATCCATGAGACAGGTACCTGAATTATTCCCTGTTATAACTCAGACAGGGAGAACATCATGAAAATCACCGATTTCAAGCGTAAAAAAGCATTAGGTGAAAAAATATCCTTTCTGACCTGCTACGACTACCCATCCGCCTGCATTATTGCAGAAACTGAACTGGATTGTGTTCTGGTGGGTGATTCAGTGGCCATGGCTGTTCACGGCTATGAGACAACGGTAATGGCTACCATTGAAATGATGGAATTTCATACTCGTGCAGTTGCGCGTGGTATAAAAAAACAATTCCTGGTCAGCGATCTGCCTTTCCTGGCGCATAAAGGTTCACAGCAGGAAACCGTTGCCAATGTACGGCGTCTGCTGCAGGCTGGAGCGCAGGCCGTAAAAATTGAAGGCGGGGATTTGGACACCTGCAAAACCATAACCCATTTGGTCGCCGCTGGCGTACCGGTTGTGGGTCATATTGGCCTTACTCCCCAGTCAGTTCATCAGCTGGGCGGGTATAAGGTGCAGGGTAAAACCCTGGAGCAGGCAGAGCAATTACTTAACCAGGCCAAAGATCTGGAGGCCGCCGGCTGCTGCGCTCTGGTTCTGGAATGCGTTCCTCAGAATGTGGCGGAACACATAACCAGCCATCTTTCTATCCCGACAATTGGTATAGGAGCCGGTGTGGGAACAGACGGGCAGGTATTGGTTTGGCATGATATGCTGGGCTTAAATGATTTCAAACCGCATTTCCTCAAACAATATTGTGAAGGTAAAGCCTATTTTCGACAGGCGATCAATGACTATATTAATGAAGTCAGGCATGCACAATTTCCAGCGAAGGAACATGCTTTTTAAGTGGAGATTAGGTTAAGGGAGTTCTGCAATTACATGTAGGTTGGGCCCTTGGCCCAACATTGAGTTATGGAGTGGTTCGACCCTTTTGTTGGGCCAAGGGCCCAACCTACAATAACTCCTTAAGTTAATGGCATTGTCTCTAACTCTCTCCCCTGAGGGGAGAAAGTATTTTACCTTAATAGTGAAGGCTACAAAATTATGCAAATTTTTAATCGACTTGAGGACTGGATTAACTTTCGCCGTTCATTGCCAGAAAAAGCAGATATTGGTTTTGCCCCCACGATGGGTAATCTGCACATCGGTCATTTGTCGCTTTTTGAAAGAAGCAAGCGAGAGAATGCACTCACTGCAACCAGCCTCTTTGTCAATCCAACTCAATTTAACCGTCAGGATGATTTTAATCATTATCCCCGCAGCCTCGAAGCCGATTTACAGTTAATGGAAAATGCCGGCGTTGATTTTTGCCTGCTGCCAGAAAAGGAGGCTATTTATCATGATGGTTACACCTACCAGATTCAGGAAAACGAGTTTTGCAAATTGATGGAGGGGCAATACCGTCCCGGGCATTTTAATGGCGTGCTGACCATCGTAATGAAATTATTTAATCTGATTAAACCGGACCGCGCCTACTTTGGGGAAAAGGACTATCAGCAATATCAATTGATCAAAGGAATGGTTTCCGCCTTTTTTATGGACATCGAGGTCATTGGCTGTCCCACAATCAGGGAAGAAAGTGGATTGGCCTATAGCTCGAGAAACAACCGCCTGACCGCAGAACAAAAACAGTTAGCGAACCAGTTTGCGCAAATTTTTCATCAGAACAAATCCTGTGCCGAGATTATTACCGAGCTGGAATCCAGGGGTATACAGGTGGAATATTTGCTTGATTATCAGAACCGTCGTTATGCCGCGGTCCTGATTGGCGACATTCGCTTAATTGATAATTTTGCCAGAACATGAGGCGATTACGCCTGTGTGCAAGCTTGATTGCCGGCTTTTTCTATGTCAACCTATGGTGATTATAACGCCAACCCAAACTCATTAAATTGAAATAAGCTGATGAAATATAATTTGAAATGGATGATCCTTATTTTTTTCAGCTTGCCTGTTATTGCTCAAGGAGCGGAGTCGGTCATCCCGTCACTGCCAGCCGGCACATCCACTCAAAATAAGGAAAGCCCGGCAGAAGCTGATATTTTAAGAACGCTTCAGACCCTTCGTCAGCAAGGCAGGTTAAAGGAAGCCAAGGAGGCGGCTAAAATTTATCTGCATCAATTTCCAAAGGATGGCGATGTACAGCTGCTGCTTGGATTGATTGAAATGCAGCAGAATAATCTTGCTGAGGCAGAATTCTACCTTCGACAGGTCTTGTCCAATACCCCAACTTATACCGATGCCCGAGTCGCTTTAATCCGACTTAAATTGCGGCAGAGTCGTTTTGCTGAAGCGAATAAACTGTTGATAGAGGGGCTTAAACTTCAACCTGGACAGGCTGAATTATTGAAACTGCAGAATCAGCTGGTGAAAGCAGAAACGCCTGTTCCCTCACCACAAAAAGTAGCGAGTATGCCCACACCCTCCTCTGCCTCCAGGATAGCACTCAAAATACAAGCGCCCAGCGCTGCCAGAACGGATGATTCAAAAAAACTGCTGGCCGAGCTGCAACAACTAAGACAACAGGGAAAACTGGAACTGGCTAAAGCCAAAGCAATGAGTTACTTAAGCAAAAACCCTGATGATGGCGATGTTACCTTGGTATTAGGACTTATCTATTATCAACAGCAGCAATTTGCCAAAGCCTCCGCCTATTTTAAAATGGTACTGGAAAAAACACCCGCCTATGTGGATGCGCGGGCAGCTCTTATTCGCATTCAGCTTATCAATAAAAAATATGAGGATGCCAGGGATTTGCTGCAAGCTGGATTAAGACTCAATCCTGGCAATCACGATCTGAAAGAGCTCGCAAAAAATCTGGCCTCTTTAACTGCGATCAAAAATAAAAAACCAGTTTCCCCTGGACCGGCGACTGTCGAGCCCATTGATCCGGAGTTAGTCAAAGTAAATCAGCTGATTAGTCAGAAAAAATATGAAAAGGCAAAGGTCTACCTGATTCAATTACTGGAAATTCATCCTGAAAATACCAGATACCGCATTGCACTGGCTGATCTTTACCTCAGCCAGCATAATGATATGCAGGCTTTACTTCTCATCAATAAAGGCCTGCGTACCCAGCCGCAAAATATTGATCTATTGCTGAAAAAGGGCGAAATTAACACTATTCTGCGCGAATACGCGGTGGCAGCCCGAATCTATCAGAAAGTTCTGATGCTCTCTCCCGACAATCGAGGCGCAAGGGGAATGTTGAATGAGATTAGCAGTATCAGCCCAAGATATACCTATGGTGTGAATGAAATTGGTATCGCTTCCGATAACGCCTATGTCGATGATCTTCACTCGATATGGGATTGGTCAACTCTTTACTATAGCCGGGATACAGACTGGGGCCGACTGGGCGGGAGGATTAACTATGCTTCACGACAGAGTCTCAATGCCAACCAATATGAAATAGACATCTCTCCCCGATTCAACCGAAATATTTATGCCGATCTAATGGCAGCCTGCTCCGATCAACCCGCCTTGTTTCCGGATTTTACCGGTGCTGCAGAGGGCTATGTCAATATACCCAAATTCTTTGAATTATCTGCAGGAGCCAAATACGCGCAAATAGCCAGCACCTATCTAAGCACTTACACTGGTTCGTTTAATCTATATCCCGGCAGTTTGTGGCTTAGCTTTCGCCCTTTTTATTTTGTTCCGCGGGATTCAAACAGCAAGTCCTATTTATATACAGGAAGGGTGAGGAAATATTTTTCTACTGATGATCATTATATCGGTTTGGGTGGGGGCAGCGGCCACAGCCCGGATTTGGCCGATTTATTAACTGTTAATTTCCTGGTTATCAAAAACAGTTTTATTAATGTGAATTATACTTTCCCAATTTTCAATCATCATCTGGTAGTTGATTTAAGTGCCGGATATCAGCGCTGGCAATACCCTTCTGACCTGGTCCGCCGTTTATACGACGGCAGCCTGGGTTTACGATACCGTTTTTAGGCTTGCTATGGCTCAATTTTTAGGAATCATCAAGCTTCTGGTTCTTTTTCAGTTTGCACTCATATTTATTTTTGTTTTAGCCATGTATTTTACCCGTGGCTATTTTCACTACCGCGCGGGCAAAACCAAAAAACTGGCCGATGAAATTGCCCTACGCCTGAGTGCTTGTCTCAGTGAAGAGCAGGAATTGCCTGCTAAAAAATTACGCCAATACATCAAAGCGATTGATGTGGTTCTCATGGTACTAAAGACGATGGAAACTCATCATCAGCATGAGGCTGCTTTTCAGCGGTTTATCATTTATCTCTCAGATAACTTATTACAGCCTGCAGCCAGAAATCTTTACAATTCCCGTCACTGGCTTAAACGCTATTATGCAACGATTTGCCTCAGTTATGGCTTTGAAAAAAGTGATGAAGACAGGCTAAGCCAATTAGTTCGTGACAATACTTTATTGATATCGATAAATGCCGCGAGCACTGGTATCCGATATCAAAATCCAGTCGTTATCAATCAATTGATTACCAGTTTTGCCAAAGGCCGCCATCTGCAGCAGTCCTTCTTCGCCCAAATATCGGAAGTGTCCAATTATGATGTGGCAGACATTATCATTGCCAGGCTGCAAATTGAAAGAGAGCCTTATACCAAGTTATTCTGCTATCGACTCTTGAAACAAATCCCTTACACCAGACTTCTTGATTGTGCCATTGACGATTTACTGTTTGAACTGGTCGATTTACGTATTGGCATCATTGAATACCTGACAGAAGTACAGGATGAGCGCAAAAACCAGATTCTTTATGATTTAGCCTTTGTTCCTCAATGGGAGGTACGTGCAGCAGTTGCAAAATCTCTGGCCAGGATTCACAATCCCAGGAGTATGGATATATTAAGTATTTTATTAACCGATCCGCAGTGGTGGGTGCGGGTGAATTCTGCCACCTCGTTATATGCACAGGGAGAAGCCGGCATAGACATATTAAAAGCACAATCGCCAGAGAATGATAAATTTGCTTACGAGACCGCTCAACGAATACTTCTTTCGGGAAATAGAAAATGACGGGACTATTATTCTTTATCTCGATTTGTATTCTGGTCTATTTTACATTCCTTGGGCTCTGGTATTCCTTCCTGCTGATACTTTCCTTTCCTGAGGTAATCAAGAAGTTTCGCGAAGTGACACTGGGTGATATCAGCCTGTTTATTGATCAACTGACTCAGATACCAATTACCATTGTCACCCCCGCTTTTAATGAGCAGCATCGCATTCTTTCCATGCTTTACAGCGGCTTAAACAGCAATTATAAAAATGTTCGTTTTATTGTAGTTAATGATGGTTCAACCGATAAAACGATGGAAATATTGATTGATGAATTCCAATTGTATGAAATTCCTACGGTAATCAAGCAGACCATACCTACCTGTAAAGTCAGGCACTGCTTTCAATCAGCTCGCTTTCCTAATCTGATGGTCATTGATAAAGAGCATTCGCCCTATCATTGCGCGGCGGACTCCGTCAATGTTGGCTTAAATGCCTGTCAAACCCCCATTATGCTCACAGTGGATGCCGATACGGTTCTCGAGCCAGAGGCTTTGACTCGCATGATGTTCAGTTTTTTGTCAAAAGGCCATTGTATTGTGGTCAGCGGGTCTGTGTATGTACTGAATGAAAATAAAGTCCAGAATGGACGTTTACTAACCACCGATTTACCCAAACGCTTCGTGCCTGCCGTGCAGGGTTTGGAATACTTGCGCTCCTTTCTTTATGGAAGAGCCGGGCTCAATGTGCTGGGCGGAGCCATGTGCTATCCTGGTGCATTTACCTTGTTTGAAACACAGAGCCTTCGCGAGGTCGGCGGCTATGATTCGCAAAACTTTTCCTATGATGCGGAGATTACACTCAAACTGCATCGTTATATGATCAAAAACAGATTCCCTCATTCTCTGAATCATTCACCCAACGCCTTTTGCTGGACCGAAGTTCCATCAACTGCCAAAAGCTTCTGGAATCAGCGTGATAAATGGCAGCGCGGCATGTGGCGAAGTGCCATGAAATTTATCACGATGTTCGGCAACCCTCGCTATGGAATTGTAGGTTTAATAAGCTTTCCAGCCTTTGTACTTTTTGAAATTTTAGGGCCAGTTGTCGAGTTCTGCTCATACTGCACCTTTATCATTGCCTACTTTATTGGAGATATCGACTATCAGGTTATTTTCTGGTTTCTGGTGATGGCCTGGGGATATCTTGCCTATATTACCGTGGCGATGATTTTTCTAAACCTGATTACTTTTAATAAATACCATCGCATGAAAGATGTATTTCGCAGCATCTGGCTGATTCTCGCAGAAATGCTCTGGTTCAGGGAATTTCGTGCCGCCTGTTGTGCAAGAGGAACCTTAAGGTATTTTGTTAACCGCCTTCTGGGAAAACCGCTCTGACAGGCGATAACTTAAGGAAAAATCCTCTCTCCCCTCAGGGATGAGACTTAGAGATACTGCCATTAAGTTAAGCTCAAATGTATATTAAACTGTCCCCGCGAAGGCGGGGATCCATCTCTGAGCTAGCTATAATGCCAATTGAGGAATGGATTCCCGCCTTCGCGGGAAGGACCAAATTCCTTAACTTAATGGCAGGGAGAGGGGGATCTTCTTTTAACTCCCCGCCGCCAAATTTATACTCAAATTTAGCAAACCACATGTTCAAGCATTTCAGTGATTGTCTTTTCCAATGACCAATGATGTCGATAGCTAATTAAAGAACGTAATTTGCTTAATTCAGGCTTGCGATTTTGGATGTTGATGTAACCGTCGCCGTAGGTTTCTTCCAGGCTTTGAAACTGGATTTCAGAGTTTGATTCGGCCAGATGCTTCACCAGATTGGCAAGCTCAATAATGCTGATATCGTGATCGCTGCCGACATTGACCACTTCACCCACTGCTTTATTACTGAGGCTTAATTCGCGCATGATCTGGCAAGTATCCCTGACATCGCAGAAAGAGCGTGTCTGACTGCCATCCCCAAAAACTGTGATTGGCTCACCATGGGTCGCCTGCTTAATAAAACGGGGTAATACCATCCCATAGCGGGATGATTGCCGACGGCCTACGGTATTAAAAATCCGCATAACAGTGACCGGCACCTGCATTTCATGATAATAAGCCATTCCTGCCACCTCATTACAGAGCTTGGAAACGGGATAACTGGCATGGGCTTTCCCACTGGCCTCAACATGCAAAGGATCTGTCTCTTTCATGGCAATGGGTTTAGAACCATAAACCTCAGAACTTGAGGCTAATAGTACGGTTGGTTTTTCCTGCAGACGTGAAACCGCTATAAGTAAACGTTCAGTGGACTGCATATTCACCTCAAGGGTCGCAATCGGTCTTTGCAGAACATTAAACATACCCACAATGGCAGCCAGATGAAAAATAACTTCGCACTTCTGCACGATAGGATCCAGGGGTATTTCCAGCAGGTTGGAATGATAAAATTTGAAGTTTTTATTGGAAAGAAAGGGCTCTATATTGCGTAGTTTACCGGTACTCAAATCGTCTACTACAATCACTTCCTCATTTAAATTCAAATATAACTCAGCCAGATTTGAACCGATGAATCCAGCGCCGCCAGTAATTAGAATCGCCATACTAGTCCTTGTTATTAAGAATAGCGTTAATACACTTGATTGCAGCAATCACCTGCATCAGGATTGCACAACCAGTGTAGCGAATTAAAGCCCCCAGTAAAACACTCCGGGTTCATCCAGTTTTTCCTCAGCAAACAAATTGGGAATATCCATGATAACCGCCGGGCGCTCACATTTCGTCACTAAGGACTGCAAACCTTTCTGCCGATAATAGTCATGCCCTACGACCACAATCGCCGCAGAGAGGGTATTAACTTCGTCATAATCCACCAGATGGATATCATATTTTTTCTTAACATAGTCCCTGTCGGCAAAAGGATCGTGCACCTGACACTGGAAACCTGCCAGTTTTAATTCCTTGATAAATTTCAATGCCAGGCTGCTTCTGATATCTGCCGCATTTTCTTTATAGGTAATCCCAAAAACACCCACCGGGCAATGTTTTACCGGAATATCATACTTGATCAAAGCCTGGACTAATTGACTGATAACAAAATAAGGCATTCCGTCATTCACTTTTCGCGCCGTTAAAATCAGGTCGTGCGGAACGCCAATCCGCTTTGCCTTGAATGCCAGATACAGGGGATCAACAGCAATACAATGACCACCGACAAATCCTGGTTTGAAAGGCACGAAACTCCATTTGGTTTTAGCCGCCTGTAAAATTTCATGCACATTTAAATCAAGTCCGTGCATGATTTGTGCAAATTCATTCATGCAGGCGATATTAATATCGCGCTGGGTATTTTCGAGAATCTTCACCGCTTCGCCAGTTTTAATGTTTGAAACCGGATATAAGGTATCACAGCAGTTTTTATAAACGTCCTCTATCTGTTTTAATGTTTCCTTATTCTGCGCAGAGATCACCTTAATAATGTTTTTTAAATTATAATGCGGATCGTGAGGGCTAATCCGTTCAGGTGAGTAACCAATATTAAAATCAATTCCACAACGAAGACCGCTCATCTCTTCCAGTAAAGGCTGGCATACTTCCTCGGTGGTGCCGGGATAGACAGTCGATTCATAAACAACAATATCGCCTTTCTTCAAAATACTGCCTACCGCTTTGGTCGCATTAATCACCGGTTCGAGATTAGGCAGCTCGTAAAAAAAGGCAGGGGTTGGAACAGTAACAATAAAGAAATTAGCCGTACGAATCTCATGCGTATTGCTGGTAAAAAAAACCGGACTGTCCTGTAACTCTGTCTTATTTACCAGATTGTTTTTGTCAAAGCCTTTTTTTAGTTCCTGAACTCGGCTTTCGGAAATATCATAACCATAGACCTTGTATGTTTTACTTAAAGCCGTCGCGAGACTTAAGCCTACATATCCCAGACCGATTATCGCAATTTCCCTATTCATAGATTACGTTCCCTGATTGTCAATGTTAAAAGTATAGTTGAATTGCCTGGTTCAGGTAATACAAGCAACTGTTTTTTATCACTAAGTTTCGCTGCACAACTGAAAGCTGTGCAGCGTGTTGATTACCGCTTCAGGTTTAATGTTAGCAACCTGGAAAGCTAAATCATAAACAGTATCCGCGAAACAAGAGAAAAGATTGATCTATGCGTGAATACACCCTAAATTTAATAGAAGAGTCACTACTTTCGCTTTAGGGTTCCCCTGGAAGGATATGGAAATGTTGAAACCTCATGGATTATTAATACTTCAGAGAAAACAGGCTCATCATTATCTTCTGTCTCGGGGAAATGACTCCCATGATTAATGATCTCTCCCACCTGAAAGAGTTCAACTTCAGCGATCAACAGGGAGTCAGCCAATCGATATTGAAGGATAAGATCCATCTTTTATACAAGCAGCTTCCTGTTGCTATTTTAGCAGAAGCCTTCGCGTATATTGTGTTTGCCTCAGGCATCTCATCCTATGGCCAACATCTGTTCAGTATGAAAATCTGGCTGGTTTATATGATTATCGTAACCCTGTCAGGGTTAACCTTATACCTTACCTTTCGATTTAAACCACAGGCACTCTCCTATCGGATATGGTTATTACAATTCGCTTTGTTTTGTTTTCTGTCAGGCTCAGGATGGGGCCTGGCCAGCGTGTTGCTGATCCCTGCAGACAGTATTCTGCACCAGGCATTTGCGATCATCCTTATTTTCGGCCTGCTTGCCGGAGCTGTTCCATTTCTTTCTCCATTGATTAGTATTTATGCTTTATTTCTATTACCCACTGCGCTTCCTTTAATAATATGGCTTTTTATGCAAAGCGAAATTCATGTTCTGATTGCCTATTGCGCCATCATATACGCACTGGTTGCTTTAGCGAGTAGTCTCTATGCCAATCAATATTTAACTAATGCACTTTCTCTGGCTTATAAAAATATCAATCTTGACAGCATCAATCAGTTACTTGAAAAAAAAGTAGCCCTGCGAACCCGCGAGCTGGAGCAGAACCTTGCCCTCACCCGCTCCACACTGGAGTCCACTGCTGACGGCATTATTGTAGTAAATCGTGCAGGAAAACTCGATTATTACAATCAGAGGTTTCTCGACCTGTGGCAGGCAGCCTTCACCACTCAACCTCGAATCAGCATTCAGGAATTTTTCCCAACGCTTTTGCACGAGCTTAAAAATCCGGAAGCATTTCGAAAAATATTAGAAAAACTGAGCATTGATCCGGAAAGAGAATATGCTGACGAATTTGCTTTGCGCAATGGCCATATACTTGAATGGAACTCAAAGCCACACCGTCTGGGGAACGCAGTTGCCGGGCGCGTATGGAGTTTTCGCGACATCAGCCAGCGCAAGCAAATGGAATTGCAGCTTGCTTTTCAGGCTAATCATGATCAGTTGACTGGCCTTCCCAACCGAAAACTGCTCTATGATCGTATTATTCACGGCATTCATTTTGCCAAGCGAAATCATAATAAACTACTGCTTATTTTTTTAGATATCGATAATTTTAAACTTATCAATGACAATCTTGGCCATGAAATTGGCGATGAATTGCTCCAGCAGATTACCCAGCGTCTTAAGCTCGCTACTCGAGAAAGCGATACCCTGGCACGTTTTGGCGGCGATAAATTTGTTGTTTTATATGCGATCAAAAACTACAGACATGCTGTAATGCTCTGTAAACGGATTTTGTCAGTAATGACTAAATCCGTTTATATTCATCCTCATGAAATTGTCGTCACGGCGAGCCTTGGTGTAAGCATGTATCCCAAGGACGGTACCGAGGTTGTCACTTTACTGACCAATGCCGAAATGGCCATGTATCAGGCTAAAAACATGGGCCGTAATAACTACCAGTTATATGACGAATCCATTCGCAATCAGGCCCGTCAAAGCCTTCAATTACAGATGGAATTGCGAACTGCCCTGGTGAAAAAAGAGTTTTTCCTTCTCTACCAGCCGATAATTCAGTTAAGCAGCGGGCAGATTGTTGGAGTTGAGGCCTTGCTGCGCTGGCAACACCCCACGAAAGGGATTATTTTACCTCATGAATTCATTACCATAGCTGAAGACTCCGGTATCATCATACCGCTTGGGGAATGGATTTTTAAAACGGCCTGCACCCAGAATAAGACCTGGCAAGACCAGGGATTAAACCCTATTCGCATGGCTATTAACGTTTCCGGAATTCAATTACTAAGGGATGACTTTGCCGCCTGCATTGATCGCTGCCTCGCAGAAAGCGCGCTTCCACCCCATTATATTGAAATTGAATTAACAGAAAGCGTGATTATGGACAAACAGCAGCAACATATTAATTTGTTGAATGTGCTTAAAAACCGAGGCGTTCAACTTTGCATTGACGATTTTGGAACCGGTTATTCAAGCTTAAGCTATTTGCGTGATTTTCCTGTTGCAAAAATTAAAATTGACCAATCCTTTGTTGAAAAATGCCCTTTTGACCCTAACAATAATTCCATTGTGGAAGCCATTATCGCTATGAGCCACGGATTAAAAATGCGCGTTTTAGCAGAGGGCATTCAAAATGCAGAGCAGTTACAATTTCTCAAAGACTTAGGCTGTGATGAAGGCCAGGGTTTTTATTTTAATCAGGCACTTTCAGCGGACGAAATAGCAAAATTAATTGCCTGATTCCATATCATAAAATCTATTTTTTTTACAACTAAAAATAATTAAGCTAGAATGAATCCTTTTTAAACAACTAAGGTTGCTAATGTTACTCGTAAAAAAAGCCATTCGGCTTCTTAAATTCACTTCTTCAAATCCATTTGACAATGTAGATTCAGCGAGCCTTTATACAACATTATTACAAAGCGAATCACCCCAGGAACAAGCCATTTATTCTTTATTTACACGTAATAATAACATGGCTCGCTCATTGCAGGAAAAATTACTGTTTCTCTGGATTCAAAATCCTTCAAGATTAACCAATGCAAATTACAGTAAATTCTATGAAATTTTGAAGAACTCACTAAGCAATTCGTCCACCAGTCCTCGCTATAAAATGCGTGCTGGATGGTTAATGGCTATTTTATCCAATACACTTCCCGAAGAGTTCAAAAACACGGTCGCGTCTATTGATCAGGACTCTTTTATTCCAGGTTTCGCAGATTTCTACCCCACCAGAAAAGTGTTAGAGTTCTTACAGGCTATGCGAGTGAGGGCTGAGAATCCATCAGGGTTGATTACGAATTACTATTTCGTGTCTACAGCCCATCTTAAAGTCGAAGATATAGAGGAAATTTTACCCATGTACCTGGGAGATTTTAGAAAAAATCAACCCACTTTAGATCTTAACGATCAGCTTTTTCCACTCCTGGCTTTTCTTGAATGCATGAGTGATGAACAACGCCTTAAAGCATTTAATCAGATTGTAAAATGCGTACAAATAGAACCCTTATCCTTTATAAAAGAAATCCTTAACCGATTTCTGGCACAAGCCAGCGATAATTTGATCGCTCAAATAAAAAACCAAGTCACAGATGACTTTGTGAAAAGAAACTCTCCTGAGCATCAAGGGTCCATTAATGAGAAATATTACAGGATCTATGATCTGCATAATTTTATGAATACTCTTATAGAGCAACCTCATCAAGAGAAAAGAGCCGACATTGCTACACCAACGAACGAAAATGAATTATCGCGCTTCATTGATGATTTATTTAAAAATCTCCAAACGTATCCGAGAACATTGGCTGCCTATGAAGGAGCTTTTAGAACCTTAATGCAACTAGTGTTTAGCAATGATCAAGCAAGAGTAATCATTAAAGAGAAAATTGATCAGAACTATGACGCTCAAAAATGCAATATCTATTGTCGTTTCCAGCAGCAGCTAAGGGCGGCCTGCATACTGAAAACCTGCCTTCCAAACACGCTTCAGGCCTGCCAGGAATCAGTGGATACGCAAACCATGATGTCTGAAGCAATCGCCTCAATCTGAGCTAACATTAAAAATGCTGATTAATTGCCTTGGCGTAGGTTTCCTGCGCCTCGGTTAATCGCTTTTCTGCTGCACCCAATTCGGCCATCAGCACCAGTTGCTGCTCTTTCCTGTCACCAAGCGCAGACAATCTTGCCGCCAGCGCATCTCGCTGTTCAGTGAATGATTGAATTTGCTCTTCAAGAGACGCCAGCCATTGCTGGCGAGTGCTTAGAGCCTGCAGCATAAAGCTCGCCGTGTCCGCTGTTTTTTTAATAGACGCCTTACACTGACATAATCTGACCAGAATATTAATTTTCTGATGAATACGCTCGGCAAGGTAATTGGCAGCCTGCGAATTGGCTTGTATGGCCAGCCGCTCAATATCCCTTTTAATTTCGGCAATAAAATTGTCGGCTTTGGGCTCAAACTGATAGTGAAAAATGCCCGGCGGCAAACTTTGCCAGGATATCTGCACACCCGGCTTACTCAGATTCCAGGCTAGCTCAGGTAGTCTGGATTTAAGACCTTGCAGCATTATCCCTATGTTTTCTAACATGGACTCATACCTGGCGATGTGTCTGGTTCCTCAAATTCTTTCACATCCGCTAACTCAGGCTTTTGAACCAGCTCATGCATTTTCCACCTATCCAGTAAATAGCGGCAAAACTGTCGACCGCTTTCTTTTGGAAAATCATTCTCGAGCAGATATTGATGTACATCACTAAGAGCATTGGTGTTTAAAAAATTAAGCCACAGCGGATATTTAGTCAGAATAGTAAGCATCACTGTTCGATCATAGCGTACCAGTCCATTAATTGCTTTAGTCATTTTTGAGTCGCAGTCAGGCTCCTCACTATTGGCTATCTGTTCCAGGGAGCGGTATAAATAACTCACCTGCCATTTTCTTTTCAAAAGTGGCAGAGACTGCGGATTCCCATCCAGCAGCTCGCTTACCGCCTGCTGAATATCTTTTCGATCTTGAAAATAACGCTGAAGCTTTCTTTTCGACGGATCTGAAAAATTGTTTTTATCCATTAAAGAATGAAGGGATTCAAGTGCTTTAATTTCCAATCGATGCAGCCAATGAAAATATTTTTCAAAAATCAGCAAAACACTGGTTTCATCATACTCAATAAGCGCCATTATCGCGCCAGGGATTTTTTGAGAGTAGTCGTCAGACTCTTTTGCCTTGAGGATAAAGCGTTGCAAACCATGATATAAATACTCTAACTGCCAAGGCTTGAAAAATCTCAGCCATTCGGGATAATTAGTCAGCAGGTCTAAAATTGCCTCATCGCAGTGGTTCATCAGAGTGAACAATTGCAAACCCTCAGGATCTTTTTCAAGTGAGTCTTCCAGCATCAGCCAGATATTTTTCCGATTGTTTCGATACCCTTTGGAGCGATCATAGGAGTCTTCACTCAAAAAAGTCTTAAAAAAAAGATTCATATTTAACATATCTGCGCCTTCACCGACTCGCAAAATTAATCGAACAAATAGGCTATTGTAAGCCTTTTGAGCAATTTTATAAATAAGCGTTCTAACTCCACCCGCACTCAGAGCTTATTCATAAAGCGCTTGAATTTTTTATTTAAAAAGGTATGCTTTGTAATTGTGGGGCCGTTAGCTCAGCTGGTAGAGCAGGAGGCTCTTAACCTCTGTGTCATAGGTTCGATCCCTATACGGCCCACCATTTAAAATCAAGTAATTAGCTTGATTTTGCATCGCTAACCATTCAGCAGCAGCTCACAAATGCTCACCAGAAAATAATAGCAATATCTTGATTATTTAGAAGCCTAGGAATTGCTTTTTTGTTTTTGATGGCTCAGGGTCTGCCTTTGTTCACAAATAAATTAATTTGGCTTTTTGCTTTGATCTATTTGTTCGATTAGTTCTGTAGGTAGTATATTCTTATCGGTATCAATGCTGGAGGATATACTGCCCTTAAAGATACTCAGTTTTTGAAGTGATGGTAAAGGTTTAATTAATGCTTTTAATTTAGTTTTCAGGTCATAGGAGGGGTCTAAATTTAACGATTTATTATCAAATTTATTAAAATCATCGATTATTTCATTAGTATATTTATTATACATATTTAAATATTCAATTGGGTTTCTAATATTACTCAAAGCCAGGTTTCTTTTTTCAGCGATGGTAATCACTGTTGAGCAAAGCCTTTCAAGGTTCTCTCTTTTGGAATCAAAAGTGGATGCAGTAAAATGAGATCCAAGCGGATTGCCAACTATAGAAGTATTTTTGAGAAGTCCAAGAGTAAATTCCATTATATCTTCTGAGGAAACGTTTTTATCAAGAGTGCGAATAGTCAGTTTCTTGATGGAATTAGTATCAGCTACTGCCTGAGAAAATTTTTTTAATGCCTCACCGTTAATATTCCCTATAATAACTAATTGCTCATATTCTTTTCCTTCTCTTAATTGTTTGCATAAGGTACTAATAGATGCATTTCCTAAATTACGATGGCTTATATAAAGATCATTTATAACATGGTTTAAAGGTTTTAATCGAATTAAACTTGATAATGCATAATCACTAATAGAACCAGGAGATTTGAAGTGAAATTTACTTTCCCAATCAGGGTTTGCTCTTATGCATTGTATTAATTCAATAATCTCATCACGATTTATAGTTAATGAATCACCCAATTCAACAAAAGCAGCTGTTGAAAGTTCTTCTTTTAACTCTGGTGCTAGAGGCATACCATTTCCATCTTTCTATATATTTAGTACTATTATAGCAGAGTGATAAAATCGTCCTTATTGATTAATTACAAGTCGTAACGATCCGATTACAAACAATCTTCTGTGCAAAACTTGAATTCCCGCATTAAAATATAGCCACCTCACCGCAGTACATGGTCAATTATTAATGGCTTTTATCGGCTTATTGGAGAATTGTTTTAAAGATGGCAATGCCTCCAGTAAAATTATCTGATCCTCAATTCACCGAAAATGATATCGTTGTTACCAGGCAGCTTTTAACAAATATCCCTTCTGATCTTCCGCATTATGCCACGGCTTTAACCCTGCAAGGTTTTATGCATGAAGAAAAAATCTGCATTTCTATTAAACTCTTTCTCAATGAAAAAGCTTGACCCTATAGTAACTATAGGCTTTATCTTGTTCATCAACAGGCAGGAGATAAGAACAATGGCTGAATGGCTGGTTAAAAGTTTAAGTCAATTAACGGGCGTTTCTGTACAGACACTGCATCATTATGATCGCATTGATTTGTTAAAACCTTCTCTACGTCTTGTTAATGGTTATCGTGTTTATACAGAAAAAGATTTATTAAAACTTCAGCAAATCATTGCTTTGAAATTTTTCGGATTTGAGCTGTCACATATTAAAGAGTTACTCGAGAATGAGGGTGATGCCCTGGACCATTTTGCTACCCAGGCACAGGTATTAGAAAAAAAGGCTTATGCTTTGCTGGAAGGTGCTAAAGCCTTGAAAAATATTACCTCAGCCATGAATAAGAGCCAACCAATTCCCTGGAAATCACTGATTGCGCTTATTGAGGTATATCAGATGACAGTCAAACTCGAGCATTCATGGGTTAAAGACATTTTTACCCCTGAGGAATTAAGAGAATATGCGGCTTTTAAAAAAGAAACGGATGAATCAAAGCAACGCGCTTTTTTTGAAAAAAAACTATCTTATTTAATCCATGAAGTGGGCAGAAATTTACATCGCGATCCCTCTTCTGAAATTGGTATTCGTTTGGGCGAAGAATGCATGATGAATATCAACCAGTTATATGGAAAGAAATATGCTCATTTGCGAACTAAACAGTTTGAAAAAGGATTCGCCAATGGATTAGGACTAAAAGAAAGAGGCCTGACATCTGAAATTGTGAACTGGATGCAAAAAAGTATCAGCGCTTACTGGCAGGCCACTTTTTATGAACTGATTAAAACCTTTGGGGAAATTCCTGAAAAGGATTTTTTATCGCGCTGGAATGAGTTAATCGATGAGCGCTGCGGGAATAATTTTGAGCATAAACAAAGGGTCTATGAACAGTTTTTAAAGGATGACAATGTCCCTGATGAAACAAAAGACTGGTTAAACCATTTAATGATAAATAACAATAATGTAGGGGGTTAAAATGAAAAATAAACCGGAAACAGTGGTGGTTGTGGGTGCAACCCGCGGTATTGGTTTAGGTTTTGTGGAAAAGTATTTAGCTTTAGATTGCAAAGTAATTGCCACACATCGAGCGACTAGTAACCTGCTTAATTTAAGAAAACAACAGGAGCGCTATGGCGAAAAGCTAATTTTGTTGCCACTCGATTTGGCTGATACAACGCAAATTGACGCATTTACCAAAAAGGTTCATGAGTCCGAAGAAAAAATAGATTTATTGATATTGAATGCCGGAACAACCGGAAATAATGATGTCCTCAAGTTAGAGCCAAAACCTCTGGATCCAGCCACATTCTGGCCAGAATTGGAACTTTCCAGGAAGGTGCATGAGGATGGACCATTGCGGCTGATCCTGGGCTTGGAAGATAAATTGCAAAATGAAAATGCCTGCATCGTCTATTTAACCACGCCTCATGGCCTTGGTTCAAAAACTGTAGGTATTGACGCGCATGCTATGTCAAAAGCTGGGGGTCAGAGTATGATTTATAGCCGCTGCAAAGCGATGGTTAAAAAATGGGCCGATGCCTGTAAAGAGCCTGAACAACTGGCGCAAGCACCTGGCGCCTTCGCAATTTATCCTGGTTGGGTGAAAACAGATATGGGCGGCTCAAATGCCCGTCTTACAGTAGCGGACAGTGTCGACTCTATGGTTAAGGTGATTGACACTGTGATTAGTACCAAGAAATTTGCTGCAGTTTATTCATATAATGGTTCGGCAATGAACCCTAATGCCTATGCTCCTTCAGAAGAGCTGATAAAAGTAATTGCGTCAGCAGAAAAAGCAGCTCTGAAAATAGAAACGCCTGATGAATCAGCAAAGGAAATAAGCTCGCAAAATCAGCAGATGTCCAATGCCATTCTCCCGACATTGTCTATTTTTGCGCAAAAAGAGGCAGATGCGCGTACTAGTCCTCATGTCGACAATCCTGTTCCTAATGCAAACTATGTCCCTTCCGGGTTATCAGGTTGACATTTCTGACAACACAGTCAGCTCTTAGCCTATACCTCCCTCGGCTTGTGCACTGGACCCTGCGGACATACCGCAGGGCGTAGTGGGCATTGCCATTAAGTTAAGGAAATTCTGCAATTGCATGTAGGTTGTGCCCTTGGCACAATCTTGAGTTCTGGAGTGGTTCACCCCTTTGCGTGGGCCAAGGGCCCAGCCTACAATGATTCCTTAACTTAATGGCAGTGGGCGTAATGGGGAGTTGTAGATCCCTAAGGAACAGGTCGTGGTCAGCGAGAGTCAATTTGATATCTTAGTAACCCCTGGTAGCCAGGTTCTCATCACGAGCGATAGTACTTTGTACAAACTCACCGACTTTTTCAGAACTGGTTATTCCTGCCAATTCTTTCGCATTGAAGCTGGTTTCCGGCATTTTCCAGCCACGCGCGCTTATAAACTGATTGAATTCATTGAGGCTATGAGGTGAATACAAACCCATGGAATTTCTTTTTGTTTCGCATACGGATTTAACCAGGGACAAAATGACGTTAGTTTCAGAATCATTTAAATGATCTCTGCTTTCTAACCACTCATTGATTCGATTTAAGGCTGCTGCCTTGGCATCAGAACCGCTGTTAAACCATTGCTTTCGGCCATTCTTTTTGTCTTTAATATTCTCTGACAAATCAGCAATCAGCTGTTTAATCTGAGCAAGCGGCGATAGATTTTGTGTCCCTTCCCGGGAGGATTTGCCAGTCCTTACAGCCCTTACATAATCAATACCATTATCTTGTAAAATCTTTTCGAGCGCCGGAATATTCTCCTCACTGATTTTTAACTTATAACGGGAAGGCACAACAACCAATGGTTCACAGAATCGCATATCCTCTTCGTGACGCATCAAAGTTATCGTCAAATCTAGCAGCTTAGTGAAGATCAAGGCATTCGTGTAGCCAATACTGACCAAGGCCTCAGCAATTCTGGTTTTTTTCTCTTTGTTTTCTGAAAACATAGAGATCAGTTCTGCCGTTTGCTCATCAGAAATAGCGCTGACTTCCAAATCTCCCAGCAGTCCTTGCTGGCGATGTTGATTAAGTGTCGCCGCTAAATGCAAAAGGAAATTATCAGCAGTAACGATTAATTTCTGCCTCTCCAATAAAGCATCTCTCAGCAGCAAAGCGATTACAGTCTGTCCCTCCATTGAAAAAGTTCCATTTTCCCCATTTACCTCACAATTAATCCTGGGGATTGTAAGTTGATCATGAGCAATAATTCTTCTAATTACCTTTGTTATCAGTTTCCCTCTTTCAAAGGAGTCCATATTTTCCCTTGCTTCATGTTCTGCAAACAAGGGAATGACCAAATTCTCACCGATTTTATAGCTAGTAATAGCATCAGTGATTAACTGAACACAAATTTGCTCTTCCTGGTTCATATCTTCAGGCATTACCCAAGGCATAAAAAACTCCACATTTTTGAAGACAATCGAATGGGACTATTATCTCATAAACCGACTCGTTTGTGTTAATATTTTATACAGAAATGTGTTTTATTAATCGAAGCGACCATCGCAAATATACATTCAATCAAGATCGGTTAAGGATACCCTTTTTGTATAAAATCATTGATAGCCATATTGGTTCTCAGCAAATGGGGAATAATATGACCCGTGCTTTCGCAATTAAGCTTTCTTTTGATGTTTTCAAAATGCTTGTCAACCGTGCGTTTTGAAATGTCGAGAATATCGGCCATTCTCTGAAAATTGAAACCAAAATAATAAAGATAGATTAACTCTCTTTCTTTATAAGTTAATTCCTTATTGGCGATAAAATTAAATGGTAATAAATTAAAATCAAAAGCTTCATCATTAACCATTGACTGCAATGGTTTATCCGATTGTTTCACTTCTAAAACAGCGTTCTGTAAACAGTTTGTATGGGCTCTTTTATGCAGCTCAAAGACTTCATTCATCTGCACAATAAAATCTGCGGGCAATACTAATGTGTTCTCATTAGTTAACAATTTACGGCAACGCTTACCTAAATCCTGGCTGATTAGCTTTAACATATCCAGGTTATTTAGCGCGAAATTGCCGCCCTGGAGCGGGTCGCAATGTGCAGCGAAGGTATATATTTCAGTGTAATCAGGCTGCTTATTCGCGATATCAAAAAAATACCGATACTTATTATCCACCAGCACTTCTTTAATCACATTGGGAAGAAGTGAGTCCTGCAAAACATCGCAGGAATAATAATTGCCGTAATTATTGGAAAGATTATCGATAATTTGTTCAGCATATAATTCATTTTCCAGAAACAAGTCAATTAAGGTATTGTCTGAAATAATCTGTAAATAGCGTCCCTGTAAATCAAAATACAAATACCCCCAATTGCAGATTACTGTTTTGTCAAAAATGTGCTGATAACAACCCTTGAGGTAGGAGGTATACATTTTCATGTGCTTGTAGCAGTTCATTGAAGCTCACCAGGCATCGCGACTATTTTTAGTATAGCTCGCGAATTTAATCCTAAAATCGAAAGCAGACGCAGAGCATAAAAAGTACAAATATGATATAATATGAACACCAATGCTTATTGTGATGCACCCATGCCAAGAAAACATATCGATCCCCAAAAATTTACTCTTAAGAGTAATGCGCTTAATAAGACCACAGTTAGAGCAGAAAAAACTGCAAAACCAGGTTCCCAGTGGTATTACAAACATCCCAATAATGTCCAAGCTCGGGAGAATACCCTTCCGAACCAGCATGCCTATGAGCTGGAGGCCATTGCCAGTGACTTGTTCCGTTTTATTCTCGGTCTCTCACGGGCGGCCAAAACACGCGTAGTGAAATCTGAGTCTGTCATGGCTGTCGCATCTCAACACAATCCAGCGGGATACAAAACGGCAAGCCAGAAAGAGTTCGAGGACAACATCATGAACGATCCCGGAATGGTGTGGGCTCTGTCGGTTCTCAACGAAGGCGATTTGAATCCTGCTAATTTTGGCGTCAATGACAACAACGAAACGGCCCATATTGATTTTGATTTAAGCCTGGAACGATTAAAAGCCCGGATGTATGGCGCTACAATAGGTAGTATTCATGATTCTATGGATACTAAACCCAGTGATTTGTTAAACGCGTTGCTCCCCCTGATTGAAAGGAATGAAAAGGATTTACAATCAGAACCAGCAAAGATAGAAACCCGGAAAAAACTCTTTCCCATCTTGCTAAAAAGCCTTCTGCTCACTCCAGATGTCCTGGATACTGTTAGCGCTCGACACACCGAGCTGCCCTTATTACGAGAGGGCTTAAAAGTCTTCATGTCTGAGCAACTGGACCCCGTGGATAAACTTCTGGGCTCTAAAGCCCTTGCTGAATACCTCATCAATACCGATTTTCAGCAACTCGAACCTGAGCTTAGACAGTTTTTTAAATTTGAATTTAAATTAAATGCGAGCGAAGCAGACAGATTATTGACAGCTATTGAGGATCGCTTTATCAGCGTTAAACTTCTATCCCTTGATAAGAACCCGACATTGCTGAAACGCTATGTAGAAACTCCCAGAAGTGAAGAAGCTCAGGAAAAACTCCTGAAAAATATGAGACTGCTGGCCGCTACTCATTCACTTGAAAATATACCAGCCGCATTGCATCGACTGGGTAAGGACCATTACGCACTCAGTGATTTTAATGATACCAAAACACTGGAAAGCTATCTGCCAAAAATACGGCAGGGCGAAGCCAGTCAGTGTAAACGAGTCCTCGGTGAACTGTACCGGGAAACTCAGGCACCTGATTTTACAGGCGATAGCCACCAGTCTGTTCTAATCAAAAAAAATTTGCTGGGCCATCAACTGGAATCCAATGATTTCAGGGCAATCAAGGCAACCTCCTATACCATTGACACCTTTGCAGATGACCCGGATTTATTGAAAAAGTATTTAACTCAATATCATCAGAATGATTATGAGCAGTACAGTGTCATTCTCAAGCAATTATACGAACAGGCGCAACAAAGCAACATTCCAAAAGACTCCTCCCAGTATCGTATGCTCAGTAAATTGCAGCAGCTGGATGACTACAAGCAGCAGCGGAAGGGACAAGCAGAATATAAACATTATCACGGGTACTTTTTCGGTTACTCGAAAACCGAAAAGCTGGCGGCTGTTAAAGGAGGAGAGGAGCAGTTGCTCGGCATTACTGCTGTTCTTGATAAAAAGCAGGAGAAAGCCTTAAATCAGGGTGAGTTAAAAAGCAGATGGAATGGTCCATCCTGAGCAGAACAGCTCCAGGGTTAAAATCAACCCTCACCCTAGCCCTCACTGCCATTAAGTTAAGGAAATTCTGCAATTGCATGTAGGTTGTGCCCTTGGCACAACATTGAGTTCTGGTGTGGTTCAACCCCTTTGCTGGGCCAAGGGCCCAACCTACGATGATTCCTTAACTTAATGACAGTGACCCTAGCCCTCTCCCAAACTTGGGAGAGGGGATTTTCTCTTATGTTTACACCCGCGCCGGCTCGGGAATAACAAAAAATTTATTAACTTAATGGCAGTGAGAGCTAGAAAAGAAGGGCTTAAAAATCAACCTTCCATCAGCTTATGCGGCAAACTTTCCAAACGACCGGCCTGAGTGACCACAACATAGTCGAGTTTGCGTTGCAACTCACTGATGCTATCAGCACCGGCATAGGTTAAACCGGAACGTAAACCGCCAATAATATCGGCAATGGTGCCATCCTGAGTGTCACGATATTGCACTTCGGTGGCCACGCCTTCGGCTGTTTTCCATTCATTCATTTGTCCGTGGAAATCTTCCTGAGCTTCACGCGAAGCCATGCCGCGATAGCGCTTGACCTTGCGCCCATCTTCTTTGGTAATAACTTCCCCGGGCGTTGGCTCAGAACCCGCCAGCATACCGCCAATCATTACGAAATCAGCGCCAAAAGCGAGCGCTTTCACGATATCTCCGGAGGTTCTAATCCCGCCGTCCGCGACAATGGAACGATCAGTCCGTGCGCACTCCTGTATGCAGGTTAACATGGGGATACCGAAGCCGGTTTTAATACGCGTGCTGCATACGGAGCCGCCGCCGACTCCTGCCTTAATAATATCAGCGCCGCAAGAAGCCAGATAATCAGCACCGGCATAAGTAGCAACATTTCCCGCCATAATACAGCGATCGTCGACGATTTTACGAAGCTCCTTCAGCATCTTGCCTACATACTTGGCATGACCATGCGCCACATCCACGCAAAAATAATCAGCACCCGCGTCGCGCAGCGCCTCCGCTCTTTGTAACTCCGCATCAGAACATCCCACCGAAACGAACACGGGCCCAAGGCATTGCCTGAACTCGCTGATATTCTCTTCGATACTTAAAAAGCGATGCAAAGCGCCCATGCCGCCTTTGCTGTGCATGAAATTGGCCATTTTGCTTTCGGTGATCGTGTCCATATTGGAACTGATCACCGGCAATTGCAGCTTGAGCTTACCCAGTCTGTCTTGCATGCTGATATCAACGACACGTCGCGATTCATGGTGATTATAAGCAGGCACCAATAAGACGTCGTCAAATGTAATGGCTTGAGTGTGCATTGTTTATCCTTTGTAAAACGCGTACTATAAATGGTCTGCCGCATAATGTGCAAGCCTTGATCGCTCTCCACGCGTTAAAGTCATATGCGCACTGTGTTGCCAATGCTTAAATCGGTCCACGGCAAAGGTCAGTCCCGAGGTCCTTTCTGTTAAATAAGGTGTATCAATCTGCTTGATATCTCCAAGACAAATGATTTTGCTTCCGGGGCCTGCACGCGTCACCAGGGTTTTGATCTGTTTGGCCGTCAGGTTCTGCGCTTCATCGATAATGATATAGCGGTTTAGGAAAGTGCGGCCGCGCATGAAATTCAACGAGCGGATTTTGATTTTATTCTGCAGTAAATCCTGGGTGGCACCCCGCCCGAAACTCCCCCCTTCCTGCGAACTGTGAAGCACCTCAAGATTATCCATCAGAGCACCCATCCAGGGAGTCATTTTTTCTTCTTCTGTTCCAGGCAAGAATCCAATATCTTCACCTACTGGAATGGTGATGCGAGTCATCAGAATTTCATTATAACGATTCTGATCCAGTACCTGGGTCAGACCCGCCGCGATAGTCAGCAGCGTCTTACCGGTACCTGCCGAACCTTGCAGAGTAACAAAATCAATATCCTGATCCAGCAAGAGATTTAAGGCGAAATTCTGCTCGCGATTACGCGCATTAATTCCCCAGACGCCATGTTTAGGCTGCGTATAGTCTCTGGCAACCTGAACCACGGCATGCTCGGGTGTGAGTTGTTTAACAATACCCTGGAATTGATTATCGCGCGTACTGATGCAGTCATTATAATACCAGTGCTTAATCAGCGGACCGCTGATTTTATAATACGACCGCCCCCCTTCCTGCCAGGCATTCATATCCTTGCCATGCGCATCCCAGAAGTCATTTTCCAGAATATGGAGGCCACTGTGTAAAAGATTAACATCATCAACTACCAGATCATTGTAATAATCTTCCGCTAAAATCCCGAGAATACCGGCTTTTATACGCAGATTGATGTCTTTGGAAATGATAATGACCTGACGCGGGGCGAACTGTTTCTGCAGGCCAAGAGCGGTCGCGAGAATGGTGTTATCCGCTTTGTGTCCGGGGAGAGAAATTGGCCTCACCCCTTCAAATTCATGGGTTTGAAAAAACAGGCGGCCGCTGCCCTTGTGATCATGATTACTGAGAACGCCATTTAGCGGCAAACCAGCCACAACCTCCTGATGAGTAGCATGCGCCATTAACTCCACCAGCATACGGTTCACCTGGCGTACGTTTCGCGCCACTTCCGACAAACCGGTTTTGTGACTGTCGAGCTCTTCGAGAACGACCATAGGTAAGTAAATATCGTGTTCGTCAAAACGATAAATAGCAGTGGGATCATGCATCAGGATATTGGTGTCGAGTACAAATAACTTTTTAGTATCCATAAGACCGCCTTATTATAGTAGTCATCAACACAACTCACTCCCTGCATAGATCATGCCTGAAGTGCTTTCAACTCATCCAGAACTTCCTTCACGTGATTGTCCACGCTGACCTTGCGCCATTCCTTGCGCAATACCCCTTCAGGATCAATCAGGAAGGTGCTGCGTTCAATTCCCCTGACCTGCTTGCCGTACATCATTTTCATTTTGATGACATCAAACAAATTACAAATGGCTTCATCCTGATCACTTATTAATTCAAATGGCAGTTCCTGCTTGCATTTAAATTTATCATGCGAGCTAAGACTGTCGCGGGAAATTCCAAGAATTTCAGCATTGAGATGTTTAAATCTGGAATGGGCATCACGGAAATTCTGACTCTCCAGGGTACAGCCGGGTGTCGCGTCCTTTGGATAAAAATAAAGCACAAGCCATTTGCCGCGATAATCACTAAGTTTCTGCTCAAGATCATTTGTGGCAACAAATTGAAAATCCTTAACCAGCTCACCTGTTTTCATAGTAATTCCCTGATTTAAAGTTAATATCCTAGTACAATTCGCAAGAAATAACCTCTCTTTTTATTAATCGGCATACTATAAATCGCTTACTCAGAGTATAATTCCAACATTTAGTAATCCGAAGAATTTATTATGTCGAACGACAACTCTAAAAACTCAAGCATTGCGCTTAATAAAAAAGCACGGTTTGATTATTTCATCGAAAACGAATACGAGGCGGGCATCGTTCTGCAAGGATGGGAAGTCAAAAGCCTGCGGGCAGGAAAAATTAATTTGTCCGATGCGCACGTGATTGTAAAATATGGCGAGGCATTTTTACTGGGCGCCCAGATTCAACCCTTGCCCACTGCTGCCGCTCATTTACAGCCAGACCCCACTCGCACCCGTAAATTACTGTTAAACCGCCAGGAGCTTAATCAACTCATCGGCAGCGTCGAGCGCCAGGGATATACCTTAATCCCCTTGTCTCTGTATTGGAAAAAAAACCGCGTCAAGATGAAGCTGGCTTTGGCAAAAGGTAAAAAAACGCATGATAAGCGGGATAGTATCAAAGAACGTGACTGGCAGCGTGAGCGGGCAAGGCTGATGAAGAAGCGTTGATGAGGCAGGTTATTGCAGACTAAAACTTAATCCCTTACCCACAGCCATTCTCATCATTACCCACATGTCTTTCCAGGTTATATTTGACAATAAATCATTGAGAGTTCTAATCTAAATGGATGAGGGCTGGTGCTATTGTCATTCCCGCGCAGGCGGGAATAACAGTTAAATTTAATTTATGGACGTGATCAACAGCCCATGTTACACCCTGTTCTTCAGGCAAGATCAGGTTTTACAGACTCTAAGGAGAGAGCTATGCCAAACTGCACCAGGATGTGCCGGTTTTTGTTTGTTATTATGCTGTGGCTGCCCTTTGGCCTTTCTGCTGCACCAGCAGTTAAAGCGATGGTAATTTTTGGCGACAGTTTGTCTGACACAGGCAATACAACCCACCTGCTTAAAGCATTGCGGCAAGATGAACATCCTGCCTTTCTGGTTAAACCTCTTAAAGTGTTTGTAATTAACAAAATGACTGAATTTGCCAATGATTACTATGTGCCGCAGGTGGTACTGGATTCAGGTATTGATTTGGTCACCCATTTTTTTGATGAGGATTTGGCCCCATTACTAGCCAATTTAATCGGTAAAGTCAGACAGGTTCCTGTATTGCCGGGTGATCCCTACTGGCAGCATCATTTCTCAAATGGCCGTATCTGGAGCGAATACCTGGCGCCAATGCTTAATGTCGATCGCGAGGATTTGCGCGTTTTCGATGATCAGGCATTTGGAGGCAGTTGGGCGGTGAGCTATGATTATCAGCTGACTGTGTGGAATTTAATCCGCCACCCAATCAATACTCTGAAAACACTGGTGGTCGGAAAATTAATTCCCCCGAGTCTTGGATTGACGATTCAATCCTATTTACTGGTCCATGAACACCTGGACAGCCAGACCATTTATTTTGTGTTCAGCGGCGCTAATGACTATGTTAACGTCTTAAAATTTGAGGACAACTATAATCCGGCGGTAATGAACAGCTATATTGACAATGTGCTGGATGGCCTGGGTTCCGGGGTAAAAAAACTGGTCAGCGCAGGAGCCACACATATCGTGGTCATAGGGTTGCCCGAAATTGGTCATATTCCCAAATTCAACCGTACCTATGACCGTCCGGTTCTTAATAACGCCATTCAGCAGCATAATGAACGCCTGGCTCTTCGAGTTGAAGAATGGCGGCTGATCATGCCTCAGGTCGACTTTCTCTTCATCCCCGTTCAGTCCTATTTTGAAAAAGCCTTAAACAATCCGGAACAGTTTGGCATAAACAATACCATGGATGCCTGCATCGATATTAAACTACCAATGTTCCATACGCTTGCCGGATCACCCTTCGCAGGAAACTACGTCCTTGAGTATTTGCAGGTTCTTCACTATCGCGACAGTAATTTTGCGGCAAGTGATAAAAATTATCATGTCTGCGATAATCCCGACGCCTATTTATTCTGGGACGAATTACATCCTACAACCCGTGTTCACCGCTATCTCGCCTATGAAATTTGTGAGGCAATGAAAGAGCATGGTTATCGAACTCAATGCCAGACACCCACAAATCTTTAGATTGTGGGGGTTTTTGTGGCATAATTTCAGGTTCTTTACAATGAATAAAAAGCCCGGTCTTGTTATATAGGCAATAATTAAAATATGAAGGAGCCATTATTATGTGTGGAATCATCGGAGCAATCTCCCAACGAGATGTGAGTCGTATTTTGCTGGAGGGTTTGCGCCGTCTGGAATATCGTGGATATGATTCAGCAGGTATTGCAGTTATCGATTCGCATAGCCGTCTGAAACGTGTTCGCATGCAAGGCAAGGTCCAGGCATTGGCAGACGCCATGCAGGAAACCGCCATTGCCGGTACGATAGGAATTGCACACACTCGCTGGGCAACTCACGGAAAACCCTGCGAACTTAATGCGCACCCTCATTTATCACATAATGAAATCGCCATAGTCCACAACGGTATTATTGAAAACCATGAAGCACTCCGGGAAGATCTAAAGACCAAAGGCTATCAATTTACTTCAGAGACCGATACAGAAGTCGCCGCTCATTTAGTCCATCACTTTTATCAGCAGCATGAAAACCTTTTGCGTGCTGTCCAGGAAGCAAGCTCTGCCATGCATGGGGCTTTTGCCATTGGCGTCATCCATCAGCAACGTCCTCATGAGCTCATTGCACTACGCAAGGGAAGCCCGCTTGTGATTGGCATAGGTATAGATGAGCTGTTTATTGCCTCAGATCCGCTGGCTTTGCGGTCGTTCGCGCAATCGGTGATTTATCTGGAAGAAGGCGATAGCGCCCGCCTGCATAAAGGACAGGTAGAACTGTTCAATGCACAGCTAAAACCAGTTAAACGCCCCCATCATCCGCTGGAAGATGATGGCCAGTCTGCCAGCAAAGGCCCCTATCGCCATTTTATGCTGAAAGAAATTTACGAACAAACCAAGGTTTTGACCGATACGCTTGAGGGCCGTATTCAAAGCATCGATATACTCAAAGCCAGTTTTGGAGACCGTGCGAATCACATTTTTCCGCAAGTCAGGCAAATTCATATTGTCGCCTGCGGCACCAGCTACCATGCCGGATTAGTCGCGCGCTATTGGCTGGAGTCTCTGACAGGCATTCCCACTCAGGTAGAAATTGCCAGCGAATATCGATACCGCGATGTTGTTGTTGAAAAAAACACTCTTTTTATCACTGTTTCTCAGTCCGGTGAAACAGCCGATACGCTGGCCGCTCTTTACAAGGCAAAAAATTCAAACTATCTGGCCACATTGTCCATTTGCAATATTGCCACCAGCACTCTGGTCAGAGAATCAGATTGTGTTTTCCTGACCCGCGCTGGATTAGAGATCGGCGTGGCATCAACCAAGGCGTTTACTACGCAATTGGCCGCCTTTTTAATGCTGGCTGCTGCATTATGTAAAGACGAAAGAGCGAATACGGTATTGCAGCAGTTGCAGGAATTGCCCTCATGCTGTGAGCGCGCTTTGCAAATGAGTAATGAAATTGAGAGCTTATCGGCATTATTCGTTTCAAAATCCCACACCCTGTTTCTGGGAAGGGGAACGCAATATCCCGTCGCTCTGGAAGGCGCACTCAAATTGAAAGAGATCTCCTACATTCATGCGGAAGCCTATCCCGCCGGTGAGCTTAAACATGGCCCTCTGGCGCTGGTTGACAAAAATATGCCGGTCATTGCCGTCGCTCCCAATGATGAATTACTTGATAAACTGAAGTCCAATCTTCATGAAGTCAGTGCACGTGGCGGCCAGCTGATTGTTTTTGCGGACGACTCTCACAAATGGCAGCCTAACGGGGCCAGACTCATTCCGGTTCCCGCCTGCGGCTCATGGATAGCCCCCATTGTTTATACCATCCCCTTGCAGTTACTTGCCTACTTTGTAGCCGTAGCCAAAGGCACGGATGTGGATCAGCCGCGCAATCTGGCCAAGTCAGTAACGGTAGAGTAATCCTGTTATTAATAAATTGAAAAGCGGTATTCGTTCTTAATTTATTGATTGAAATTCATCTGGCCCGACCGCTTACGATTGGGCCATGTAAAAAGATAAATCAATGAGTACTCCCAAATACCTGCTTATTGTATATAATCACCGCTGAAAATCTCGCAAATTAAATACTGATAAGTATATAATGCTGGCGATTTAACAGTTTTGTCTTACGGGGATGTGAATGTCACAAAAAATGCTGTCGGCTGCAACCATCATTGCACAGGAATTGAAAGTGAATGTTTCTCAGGTAGAAACCAGCATTCGCTTATTGGATGAGGGCGCCACTGTTCCTTTTATTTCCCGCTATCGTAAAGAAGTAACGGGCGGACTTGATGACAACCAATTACGGCACCTGGAATCGCGCCTCTATTATTTGCGCGAAATGGATGAACGTCGTAATGTCATTCTTCAGTCGATTAAAGAGCAGGAAAAATTAACACCCGAGCTTGAAGCCAGTATTCTTGCCGCTGACACCAAAACAAGGCTTGAGGACTTATATCTGCCCTACCGCCCCAAACGCCGCACCAAGGCACAGATTGCCCGTGAAGCAGGACTCGAGCCGCTGGCCACATCGCTCCTGGCAGATCCCAACTTATCCCCCGAACAGGAAGCGCTCAAATTCATTAATGCTGAGGCAGGCATTGAAGATGAAAAAGCAGCACTGGAAGGTGCACGACAAATCCTCATGGAGCAATTTGCAGAAAATGCTGAATTGATTAACGAGCTGCGCGAGTATTTATGGCAGCATGCTGTTTTAAAATCAACAGGCAGTGCCGCCAGTAGCGACAAGAAAAATAATGCCAGCAAATTCTCGGATTATTTTGCCTATGAAGAACCATTAAAAAAAATCCCCTCTCACCGTGCCCTGGCATTATTCCGCGGGCGTCGGGAAAGCGTTTTACAATTATCGCTTCAGCTCAATGACAATGAGAATTACGGTGAAGAGCATGTTGGCCGCTATTTCGGTATTGTTGATCAAAAACGTGCCGCTGACGCCTGGCTCCAGGAAACAGTCCGCATGACCTGGAAAATTAAATTATTCACCAAACTTGAGCTTGAATTACTGGCCCGTTTACGAGAGGCAGCGGATGAAGAAGCAATCCAGGTGTTCGCCAGAAATTTACGCGGCTTATTACTCGGTGCCCCAGCTGGACAAAAAATTACCATAGGCCTTGATCCCGGCATCCGCACCGGCGTGAAGGTGGTAGTCGTTGATATTACCGGAAAGCTGCTGGACTACACTACCATTTTTCCTTTTGCACCCCACAATGAATGGCATCAGTCTATCGCTGAGCTGGCCAAACTGGCTGCCCGTCATAATGTCAATCTACTCAGTATTGGCAATGGAACCGGCTCCAGAGACACTGAGCGCCTGGTTGCTGATCTGATGAAAATGTATCCAGATTTGAAATTGACTAAAATCGTGGTAAATGAAGCAGGGGCCTCCGTCTATTCCGCTTCTGAATTGGCGGCCAATGAGTTTCCTGATTTGGACGTGACATTACGTGGCGCTGTTTCCATTGCCAGACGCCTTCAGGATCCTCTGGCAGAGTTGGTTAAAATCGAGCCTAAGTCGATTGGTGTAGGGCAATATCAGCACGATGTAAATCAGACACGTCTGGCGCGTAGCCTTGACGCCGTGGTAGAAGACTGCGTGAATAGTGTTGGGGTCGATGTCAATACGGCCTCGGTTTCTCTGCTGACTCGCGTTTCAGGCTTAAATGAAACCTTAGCGAAAAACCTGGTGCAGTATCGCGATGAAAATGGTGTATTCAGCAGCCGTGAAGAACTGAAAAAAGTTCCGCGCATGGGAGAGAAAACCTTCCAGCAGGCTGCCGGTTTCCTGCGGATTATGAATGGCGCAAATCCCCTTGACGCCTCTTCAGTACATCCGGAAGCCTATCCTCTGGTTGAGAAAATACTGGCCAGACATAATATTGAAATCCGACAAATAATTGGAAACCATAAGCTTCTGAACAGCGTTAACGCCGCAGAGTTTGCCGATGATCAATTTGGTTTACCCACCATTCGGGATGTGCTTCGTGAGCTGGAAAAACCTGGACGCGATCCACGTCCTGAGTTCAAAACCGCCTCCTTTAAAGAGGGTGTGGAAGATATTAGCCAGCTGGAAACAGGTATGATTCTCGAAGGCGTCGTCAGCAATGTGACTAATTTTGGTGCCTTTGTCGACGTCGGTGTTCATCAGGATGGTTTAGTTCATATTTCAGCAATGACTAATCGCTTTATCAGTGACCCGCACACTATTGTAAAAGCCGGCGATATCGTCAAAGTGAAGGTGGTCGAAGTCGACAAGGAAAGACGACGAATTGGCTTAAGCATGATTCTGGATGAGGAAAAGTCAAACGTTCCGGCGAGAAAGCCCGGCAAGCCGACCGAATCAGCCAAAAACCCTGGGCCGAAAAAAATATTAAAAGGCTCTAAGCCAGCTCATGATAAGAAACAGCCCGAAAAACCAGTTAAGAAAGGGGTGTTTAATACAGCAATGGCTGATGCCCTGTCCAAATTGAAACGTGGTTCCTGATATGACTGATACTCCGCGCGGCGAAATTACCATTCAAACATTGGCCATGCCTGCCTCAACGAACGCCAACGGCGATATTTTTGGCGGCTGGATTGTTTCGCAAATGGACCTGGCAGCCGGAGTATTGGCAAAGAAGATATCTCATGGCCGCGCAGTTACCGTGGCGATTAACTCAATGACATTTCTAAAGCCCGTACACGTAGGTGATGTGGTCAGCTGTCATGTTGAGTTAGTCAAAACGGGTAAAACCTCAATGACCATCGCTGTTGAGGTTTGGGCCGAGCCTGGCGCCGCTGTATCTGGAAAATATAAAGTAACCGAAGGTATATTTGTTTTTGTAGCCATTGACGAACATGGAGCGCCAAGACAGGTACCTCAGACCCCATGACTGAAGACTTTACGAAACTAAAACAATGGATTGAGCAGATGGCGGCGTTAATTGAAAATAACGCCGATCCAGAGCCCCATTATGTGAATTCTTTTCTCCAGGAGCCTCATCTGGCTTCTCAGCTGGTTGATCTGCTTGATCATATGTCTGAAGAGAAACTGGAGGAAACACGCTCCTATTATTCAGCCTGTATCTATGCATTGGATATTTGTGTCGCTCAACTCCAGTCTGCACTGGAAAGCGGCAGTAAATCGGCGATTAAAATTCTTGATCAACTGATGTCGCATCTTGCTCGTACTATCAGAACCGCCTCGCACACGCTGAGTTTCTGGCTGCCTATTTTAAACGCCTTTTACGATGTGCATGCCGAACTGTCAGACGAGTTGCGCGATGCCTATCTTGAGCTGGCGGGGCAGGAAGAAGAAATTAGTCCTGAAGAAGAAGTTAATCATCTTAAAGCCATCCAGGATATGATTAATGAATTATCAGAGCTCAGTATTTTCGATATCGCCGAAAACTTTTTTGCTCAGAGCTATGCCATGCCGGTGGAGTTCTTTGCCGATCTGGTATTTGATCTCTACAGCATTCCGGAAGGTCAGGATATTGCCTTACTCATGTTGCTTCATCCCAAACACTTCGTTCGGGAAATAGTAATCGCAGCCCATGAGGAAATTGTTAACGGCGTGACTTTCAGCTCTGCGTCGCTGACCCGCTTGCAGGCTATCAAGAATTGGTATCCTGCAGAATATCATGAGCAGTTTAATCGCTGGATTAAAATCCAGCGGAAAAAGGGAGTCATTCTACAGCCTCCTCCTCACGGGGAAATTAAGCGAATCAAGGCCAGTGAAGTGGATGGAAGCGGCGCTCAGGGGCTATTTATTCATGTAAAACTGGGGCGAAACAACCGGCTTTGCGGCCTGCTATTCAAAGATGAAATAGGAATAAAGGATGTCTGGGTCACCCCAATAATGACCACTGCAGAAATAAATCGTTATTATGAAGAGGCCTTTGACGATAGTGTGACCTTGCGTGTGGTCGATCTTGATTACCACCGTGTAATTTGTGAGCATTTTCTGGCGATGACGCTAGCCAAAAATGAGGTTCCTGACCTGCATTTTCTTGAAATGCAGGAACTGCTTGGGGTGCATTTCACGCCGCAGGCAATCGATATTCCAGCCTTGATAGAGGACCTGTCGGTTCAAATCCATCCCTTTACTCCTGAAATTGTTGAAATGTCATTCAAGCGTTCAAAAAGCTGGTTGAAAAATAAATCATTCACCGAATCCTGGTATATCGAGAACGCCCATGTCGATAAGCTGGTCAACCGCTGCAGCAGTTTTGTCGAAGGAATCAAAGTATGTTCTATCGATGAAGCTACCGAGGAAGTGTTTTCCGAGGAGTTTGAAGCCCGCCGTGAGAAGTGGCTCTTCCATTTTTTATGGATTGCCCTCTGGTTAAAAGCCTCCAGCCGAGCCAATGAAAAACTTTGGCAAGACAGTTTTTTCATTGCACACGCCATCTTCAATGGCACTCCGCTCAAAGATATTCCGGTAATGCAGGAAATTGTCCGCCAGACAATCTACAACAGTATCGAAACAATGAACGAACGCCGCACGCATTTGAACAAAGAATAAAACACAGCACTGCTTAAATATCGGGGATTGTCACTTAAAGATAGTAGCGCTCTTCAATTAAACTCTCATAGGGTATGTGTAGTTCTTTATGTAGTTTGACAATTTGCGGTAGGGTTAAATGACGTTTTCTATTCAAAACATCACTAACGCGACTTTTCGGACCAAGAAAGGCCTCCAAATCTTTGCGAGTTAAATTCATTTGATCCATTAAAAAATGGATGGCATCAACGGGATCAGATGGAGGCATTTGATGATTTTTATTTTCATAGCCTTCAATAAGAACCAGTAGCACATCAAGCTCATCTCCTGCAGGAGTATCTTGTTTCGCGCCCCAAAGAGCCTCAACTCGCTCGAGAGCAATCTTATAATCATTCTCATTATGAATTGGCTTAATCATTTTCAACCTCCGAGGCATTCACCCGATCATACTCTTTGTGAGTACCAACAAATTTAATAAACATGGCTAACCTGGAATAATCCATAGCGCAAATAATGCGGTAGTCATGTGCTCATTGCCAGGCAATTCCCAATAATTATTAAGACGGCTCTTTGCTATTATTCTCATATCAATTATAGGTTTCCTTTTTGGTAACCTCATAGTTATCCCACCTTCCCCCTGCTGTCACTGCCATTAAGTGAAGCTCAATTGTATATTAAACTGTCCTCCCCGCGAAGGCGGGGATCTATCTCTGAGCTAGCTATAATGCCAAGTGAGAAATGGATTCCCGCATTCGCGGGAATGACAAATTTCCTTAACTTAGGACAGTCGCCTTGCTCTTTCCCACTCGCGTTGCGATTTCCCACCCCGTAAACATTACGGGGCGTAGTCAATACGGGAACAAAAAACAATCGAAAGTGAATATTATTAACTCATCATTTATTTGCGATGAGGTCAATCATGAAAATCGTTTTATTAACTGGCGCACCCGGCAGCGGTAAAAGTACTCAGGGCAACGCCTTAATGGCATTGAACAGCAAGTTCAAGCATTTGTCTCTGGGCGAAGTGGTTCGTCGTTATCTCGAAAATCCCGAACATCCGATCACTAAAGAATACAAATCACTGATAAGTGCTGGAAATTTATTGCCAGATCAGGTTATTAAACAGATCCTGGCTGAAGAATTAGCCGCAATTACTGACCAGGATAGCGTTATTTTGCTCGATGGCTATCCACGCACCGAGGCACAATACCAGGACTTCGTTGAAGGATGGGGGGGAACCTGCAGCTTTAATTCATCTGGATATCGACCAGGAAACACTTAAAGAGCGTCTGACAGCTCGTGAGGATTCTCGCTGTGATGATAATCAGGATGCAATTCAAAGACGTTTGAATTTTTACCAGCAAACTACTCTGCCCTTGATCAGTCAAATCAAGGAAAATCTCGGCAAAAAAGCAATCAGTATCCACAGTGCAGAGGCCATTCGACCCACCAGCCTTTTTATTTATGCTAATTTGCAGCGAATCGATGAAGTCCATACTGTCTTGCAAAAGACCAATGAAGTTCCAGCACAACAACCCGTTATTGACAGCGAAATAAGACCTGTCGGCTTAAGTTCTGTTTTATCGCAACTGTGGAAAACCGGCATCGAGTACAAATCAATCAAGTCCTTGCAGGAAAATTACAAGACACAGAATTTATCCTTTTCTCTGTTTAATAAAAAAATGGTGTATCTTGAAACCGCAGCTGAAGTAAGAAAAGTACTGGAATCTAAAAGCCATTTAGGTCATGTGTATCGTCATTTCTCACAGGCTGCCGGCTTGAAATACGAGTTTGTCGCCACTGATTCTGGCGATGACCGTCATTTTGTCAATCAGCAACAGCAGGTGAATGTATGGAAATTAATCCATAGTGCATTTGGGCAAACGATTAAGAGTGATCGGCAACGCATTGAACGTTTAATTGATGAGCACCTGGATCGCCATTTTTTCGCCACAAAAACCTTTGAACTGGATACAGCATTCGATACATTTTTCAGCAGCTTCTGGTCAGAATATCTTTTTGGAAACAATGTATCTTTGGAAGCTTATCAGCATACACGTCATCAGATACTGTCAGCAATGAAGCAATGCTTTTATAGCAATTATTACAAAAGCCTGGATCCAAGCGGCTTAACGTCCTGGCTCTATGAACTGCCCGTCAATAAAGAACTGCAGACCGCTAAAAAAGCGATTCAGGAATATATCGGCAAAGCCACAAGTCAGTCGATGGTCAAACGCTTTGAGGCGGATTTAAATTATTTTAATGAAAAAGAGCAATTGGGTCTGGATGCGAAAACAATCGCTGCGATTGTTTCTGATTGTGTGTTTGATCTGATTTTTGAACCTGACTTTCTTGAGAATGTCATGTATGAAGCGCTTGCCATAGCCGTCAAAGAACATGCTGATCTTCGCGATCCACTAGTGCGCGCCCGCATCTATGAACAAGGACTGGATAAAGGCTATCTCTTCCCTATACGCACCCGCATTCTGGATGAAGATATCCAATTGGCGGACGGTACCAGCCTAGCCGCAGGCACAATGGCCTGTCTGAACCTAAAGCAAGCGGGCATTTATCATTCGGCGGGCGCAAGACGCTGTGTGGGGCAGGCTTATACGCATTATTTTAAAGAACATTTTTTCAACCGCATTGAAGCCGTTGACTTTAAGATAAAGGCAGTCACTGAGCCTGCAGACAGGCAGATAGGTAATGAAAATGTACCCGTTTCACCAGAGCGATATCTGGTGAGCTGGAAGTTAAAGCGAGATGAAGCCATGCGCAATATGTCTCATCACGCTTATAAGGGAAATCGCTTCTTTGATGTATTAAAGTTACATGAAAATGCCGGTTTGAATACCCATATGGTCAGACAGATGACATTAAAAATTCAGCGGCATATAGAGAAAAACAATCTGGCCTGGAAAGATGTGGTTATTGCTACCGCTGAGGTGCGCGGGATTCCCATTGCCTCTCAGGTTGCCGGTCAATTGCAACTGCCTCTTTACACTATTCGCAAAAAAGGCGGATATAAGATGCCTGATGAAGCAGTGCAACGCGAAAATATACAAAAAGGCTATGGTGATCCGGATGTCCTCGAGCTTCCTACTGATAAGATTAAATCTCTGGCAGGCAAAACGGTTATTTTTCTGGATGATGGTATAGCAAGTGGCGAAAGCGCCGAAGCTTGTATCAAACTACTGGAAAAGCCTGTTTCCGAAGGCAAGAAGCCTGCAGTGGTTAAAATGGTTATGGCATTGTTACAGCACGATTATGTACAAACAAGCAAATTATCACAGCTCCCTCTGGTAAAAACCTTGTTTGATTGCCGTTCCAAGGCAGCGGTGGTATCTGAAACCAATCAGACTTCAGAACAGACTGGTTTAATTATTCGATAACACCGTACATTAAACCGTTACCCCCCTCACAGCATTGTTGCGTAAATAGAACCACGCAACTAATTTGTCGTCTTTGCGAACTGCGAACAAAGTGAAGCAATCCAGATCGGAACTCGAACAAAGTAAGGAGCTGGTTTGCTTCGCTAACGCTCGCAAAGACAGTTTTTTGTGCTCCAATCTTCATTTATGCAACAATGCCTCCCCGCGCAGACGGAGATTCATCTTCAAGCTCGCTATAATGCCAGCTGTGGCATGTTTCCGCACGCGCCGGAATAATGAGTAGAGTAGTGCGAAAAAATAGTAAGCTCCTTTTGCCGCACTTTTGCCTAAGCGAATATTAATGTAACCAGAAAAGATTAACCCAGACATACAAAGCAATCATGCCAATTACGGGAATTATTAAAAAAGCAAGAAACACATGGGTTTGTATACGGTTTTCAGCACTTGCGCGATAGAACTTTCTGAGCTTTTTAAAAAGAGCCATGTCATACCTCGTTTCATTAAAGAGAATCGCAGCCGTCAAGCGAAGGCTTGCAGTTATTTCTCTCATAGTCTTCAGTATAACATCCTCTGCTTAAATAAGGGGTTTCTTTCCATAAAACTCCAGAAAGGCACGTACTTTTGGCAACTCATAATCATAGGCCTGGTAAAACAGATAAATTTTATAGTTTTTAAATTCTAGCTTGGGTAATATTTGAATTAACTCGCCACTATTCAGTTCATTTTTCACTAATAAATCACCCGTCAGAAACAGGCCATGTCCATCTTTACAGGCTTGATTAAGTGCGTCGAATTCGTTAATTAATAAGACCGGCCGGTTGATTGAAATAGTGCTTCCATCAGCCAGGGGAAGCTGATGGTGTGGCTGCCTCAACGTATGAGAAATAAAATGAGCATTGGCAAGATCTCCTTTACTGGCAGGCAAACCATAACGCTGCACATAACTGGGAGCGGCGCAAAGAATATTCTTAACGGTAGATACATAGCGTGCTTTTAAATTATTAGTGTAAGGAGGAATTTCAGGAAAACCCATCATAATATCTGCCTTGGCGTCTGCCAAATCGTCATCTTCTTCAGTCAAAATGAGTTCCAATTCAATTTTTGGAAAACGCTCTCTGAAATCCTTCAAATGAGCGAATAGCCATTTCCTGGCCAGGATTGTTGAAACTAAAACCCGCAAACTTCCCTGAGGCTCTGCGCGTCTGTTCTCAATAAACTGATCCAGTTTGTTGATTTCATTTTCAATAAGCCGGCATCGCTGGTATAGCCTTTCTCCCATTTCCGTCAGGATGACGCGACGAGTACTGCGCTTGAAGAGCTGAATCCCAATTTGCTGCTCCAATCCTTTAATTTGCTTGCTTAGCGCGGTAGGAGTAATGTGCAAACTGGCTGCTGCACTGGCAAAATGCAGTGTTTCTGCCGCTTTAATAAAGCACTGTAGCGACTGATTAATTCTCATAATGGGCTCCGATTAATATGAACCTATGGTTCATAAATTATGAAAAACAAATCGTTTTATAAAGCGTATACCATCAATCTATAATGTCCATAGATAAACGAAGGAGTTAAACAAATGAGCTATCAATTCCATCATGTGGGTATTCCAACTACTGAAGTCCGCCCTGGCGAGCGATATAGTGCCCCGTTTAAAATGTATACCTCGGGCGGAGAGGCTCCAACTCGTATCCAGTACCATCGCTTTGAAGAAGGCTGCCCTTTGCATCCACTGCTACAGACCAAACCTCATGTCGCATTCAAAGTCGATAGCATTGATGAGGCGATCCGGGGAAAAAATGTCATTCTGGGGCCTTATTTTCCTTTTGAGGGTTTTAAAGTAGCGGCGATTGAAGAAAATGGCTGGCCTATCGAATTTATTGAGACCAGTCTGTCTGAAGAAGAAATTTGGGGTGGAAGCGCTTATAAAAATTCGGTAATTTATCCCGAGAGTGAATAGATGCCAGTGCATTAAATCGCATCCTGTGGATAAGTTTGTTCATAAAATTAGTAAAGCATTCTAATTATGTATGAAATAATAGACAACTAATTGATAAAATACATTTTTTATAATTAGTCCGTGAGCAACAGCTCTGTGGATAAGTTTGTTAATACTTTCCTGTTTGTTTTAATAAACTGAAACTTATAGTAATGCATCTCTGACAGAACAGCGAGTCTGCATCATTGCTGGCCTGGTCAGTTGGTTCAATTGTTGGATTAATAAGGAAAATTATGGCCGCTTCAGAAGACAAAGTGTTTGATGATCTCTTTGTACAAATTTCCAAAAACTATCGTAACCTTTTAAAGACCAATCTTGCGGTGTATTTAAATGAGTTTCCCGATTTTCCTGAACTTCTTGAATTGCTAAAGAAAAAAGGCTTTTTTAAGGAGAAGGAAGCAATTTCTTATACAGCCGCAGACTTTATCAAATCCTTAAATTTAAGCGTGCAACAATTGCAGGCCACACCGGTCGAGCTGCTTGCCTCTTCCTCGCCCATTCTTGATGAAGCAAAAGAATATACTTTCCCTGCCGAATTGAGCGATCTTCATCAGGCATTGAATTGTTATGTGGAATTAATTACTGATGTTCTGCAAAATAAACTGGCCCAAAAGCCCTATGAAAATCCGGGCGCTCAGGAGAATGTCACCGAGCAGGAGCATGCGCTTGAAGCGGGTAAGCTGAGCCTGATATTACTGAACCGATTAGAGTATGCCCTGGCCCTGCTATTTCATGACATAGCCCGTCCATCCATAAATGATCCTGTATATGGTCATTCCAGGCATTGTCAGGAGGGAAGTGATATCCTGGCACCACTCGGTTTAAGTCTGGATTACGCAGGTCATCATGCATTTGCCAAGTATTTACTTTATCTATGCTGCCCTTCATATAAACAATTGATTAGCAATACTTCCAAATCCACCTTAAAAATTCAGGAACAAGGGCTTTCGGCAGAAATTGAGGATTTGAACAGCATGGATGTGCAAAGCCTTGCTAAAACATTTTACATGCTAATGTTTATGAGATTAATAGATGATGAGAGTAAGGTTTCAATCATTGACCTAAAAAGGCAGTTGCGGGGCCGACCGCTCGATTTTTTTGATGCAGAAACGATTCAAACCCTGGTTTGCAGGCAACTTGGAAGACATCTGCAGGAGCGGCTGACCAAAGGCGAAGCCATTCAGGAAGTTAGAGATGCAATGGAATTGAAGCTTAACAAAGCTTTCACGTTGCTATTACGTGCCAGAGACGCGAGCAATGCTCCTCAGTTGTATGAAAAATATAAGTCTGTTTTAGATGAAATAAAACCTGCTAGCTTGTCTGCTCAAGCGCAGATGACCATTTAGTGATAGTCTTTGCGAGCGTTAGCGAAGCAATCCAGTGCCTTGGTTTGTTCAAGTTTCATTCTGGATTGCTTCACTTCGTTCGCACGGACGGTAGGTTAGCGGCTTGGAGCTATTTACGCAACAAAGCCCGCAATAACCGGTCAACCGGGCAGCTCATACAGCAGGCTTCTAATGCTGAGATCTGCTCGGCATGGTACCATAGTGTTTATGAATCGCAGTCATCCAGCTTGGATTAGACATATCTGGCCAGTGATCTTTATCGAATCCCGGGGACTTCTTCAAGGTTTCTTTATCGACACTGATAACAAAGCAATCCTGGGCCGGATCATAGGAGAAAATACTCCAGGGCATCGCAAAAAGCTTATCACCCATCCCGAGGAAACCACCAAAAGACAATACTACATAGGCCACTTGTCCCTGATATTTATCGAGCATTAAAGCCTCGATTTTCCCCAGACTGTCTCCTTCACGATTCTTTACATCCACACCGATCACATTGTCGGCGTTTACAATTTGTCTGCTCATAACTAATCTCCCTTTAGCAAATAAAAAAGCCTCAAATCAATCAACCGTTGCTTTTGCTTTCCGAAGTGGGTTTTTAAGTGAAGATACAAAGAATATGATGAGCAAAAGCGAAAGAAATAAAGCTTTTTCAGTTATCCATATGGTTGCAGTATATTTTGAACCTCCTTGCCAATTGACTATAAAACAACCCAATCAATTAAATTTTAGACCATTTAACCCGTAAATACCATGCATAGTTCAACAGGCCAGGAGCGGATGAGCGCAGACCAGAGCGATTGGCATCGTTTGAACATGCTGTATAATTTTGCAAGCGGAGTCATGTTACTAATTTTTCTTTAACGAAAAGGATACGTTGTGAAAACTTTCAAACCCCAAGTAAATAAAGCACTGGACGCAAAAAAGAGAGAACAGACTTGTCTGGCAATCAATAAGCAGCTTGGCAAATATCAACATTTCAAACTGGATGAGATTCTTTCATTACCAGACGAAGAGCTAGTGGCTCTGGAGAACTTCTTACAGGATATATTCACCAACAAAGAGATTTTACGTCGATTCAATGTGACAATGCTCTACCATTTCAGCAAGATTCAGCAATTACGAACCCCCTGGTCAGGGTTTTGCAATTTTAGTGATCTCGCTTCCTTATCAAAAGACGGGCTAGGGTTTCTATTAAATTTTGTCCTCCAGTCTCCGCATAGGCAAGGCAGTATGCAACTGGCATTTGCTGAGGCATTGGTAATGGTTAAATCCTTACGTCCTGCCCAACTTGCATTTCTGCACTCACTCCCCTGTGACTTCTATCCACTGGTATTAAAGGATAACACTGTAAACTTAAAAACTTTGAACCTTTTGTGCAGGCTTTCCGCTTCGGCAAAAACTGTCCTCTTTTCTCAGACAGCCAATGGGGATTTATTTCATTCGATACAATCTATTGCTCAAAGGCGCTTTATCGATAGTGAGCGTCTCGAGCTCCTGTTTAATAGTCATTACATACTTAGTAAAGAATCCTTTAGCAATTCGCCTGAATTAGACATTCTTTTGAATAGCAAGCTGCCTGCAGAGCAATTAAAACCTCTTTTTTGGCTCCCCAAAGAAGAGGCGGCTGCTCGCATACCTATTATTCTGAGCGCTCAGGGAGTCGAGTGTCATCGTCAGGCTTATTGTGATTTTTTAACTCAGCTTGAAGTCTGTCCCGAAATTTTGTCTTTTTATCAACAGTTCTTATTAAATGTTAAACGGCCCTCCGATGAGAAAGAGCGGGGGCTATTCTCTAGCCCGCAATTTGTGAAGGCTTACAAAAAGAATTTTTTTGATATCGACTATTTAACAGGCTGCACCACGGCTGAAATGAAATTGCTTGCTAACTGTTGTGAAAGAGCCAGTCAGAAGAGCATTCGTAACGTCTGGGATCCAAGATTTGCTGCCTTTATGCGAGCCCAGGAGACGCAGGCAAGCAGTAATCATCGCCTGATGCCTGCCCCCTCCCCGATTTGCGCGGCACCTAAAGCCTGCATTAAATCCTTAGCAATCTGAGCCTGCAACAAGGGAACCGGTTGCCTGCAACCGGCTGGCCACGTCATCTCGAACGAAGCGAGAGATCTTCTGAATCCTGGTTTGTGCCAGCCTTCGGAGATCTCTCACTGCGTTCGAGATGACGGCGTGCTTGCGAGTGACACAGTTTAATGAACATTCTCTCAATTACTGGATCTGCTTGTTATAACGGTCATACTCCTGAACAAAGAAATCATTGAGATCACGCATATCCAAAACCGAACCGTTATAGGCCATAAAATCAGTCTTCATGTCAGGAATATTATAAAAGTAAATATTACTCGAATCGCTGGCGAGCGTATGCTGGCGTTTAATCGTACTTAATTCAGCGACAGAATTCCCGTAGGTTTTCACAAATGCTCTCTTGGCACGTAAGTAGCGGCCATTAAACCGGGCAGAATCTTTCAGGCAGACATCAATTTTATTAGCCACACCGCCCAGCTGAATAAAGGTTTGTCCGCCAGCTCTGATGGTCAGAGTATCACTTTTTATCCAGTACATGCTTAAAGCGCCATCACCCTCCAAATCAAGCGTATTTATCCTCTCAACGCCAGCTAGCTTAACCCGTGGTTTACCAGACATACGCAGGTGCAGATTGCGCGATTGCACCCCGTTAATTTCGGTATATCCGCCTCCCTTCACCTCCAGCACGCCGACATTAATGTGCCCCCCCAGTACTGTCCTGCCTTCATTTTCCAGATAAAGATCAAGAAGCCCTGAATTTAATCGCGGCCCGGTCACAATTCCTGCGCCTTCATAGCGGAAGGTATTTAGAAAGCGCCCGCGAATATCCACGGTCACGCTGCCATAGCGTGGATATCCACTGCCTAAATTCACCACCAGCGTATAGTTCTGGACTTGGGTACTTACCTGCACCAAATCCCGGGGATCACCATGTAAAATAACCTGAGGCTTTGAATAGCCGGTATGCAGCACCACATTCAGGCGGCCGCTAGCTGATACCTTATTAAAGGAAGGCATAGCTCGCGTCTGCTGGGTTTTATTCACCGGTACAGGCGGCTGTTCTGTAGAGTTCACAGTAGAGTGCCTGCAGGCTGACAGGAGAAATAAAATGCAAATCAGGGAGATAACACGGGTTAACATAAGCCGACATTCCATACCAGGTTAAGCTCCTACATTAGAATAACTTGGAAAATTGCGCAAGCAATTATCGTTTACTTTGATATAAGGCAACCTGCCCCGCGCAGGGGCAAGCATTTATATTTAATACCAGGACTCGCTGTTAAAATCAGAGATACCCACTTTAGCCGGACATCCTTCATAACGCTTGGCGTCAGGCGCTCGTTCAACCAACTCTGCCAAAGAATCCTGTTCGGGAATTAAGGCGGGTAATTGTACAAAAATATCAACCAACATCCCATTTTTACAGCCCAGATATACCTTTCTGGTGCTGGCGTTTCCAAAAGAGAGGCGCACCAGCTCCTGCAATTGCAATCGATCCACCGTTTCGCCGACATGCTCGTGTAAAAACTTTCCTAAAGCCGTTTCTTCCATGTCTTCAGTCAGGCGAATTGCCAAAGCAAAATATTCGTCTGCGGATAACAATTGACAGCTTCCGTGCTTATACCATTCGTGGCGCTCCAGACAGCTGCCATGAGAGTAACTGGGCATAAAATATTTGAGTGAAGCAGATACTGGTTCTTTCAAACTCAGGGGCGGGTAATCGCAATGATTCGTGCGAGGACTCGTACCGCAGAAGCCATAATGCTCGCCGCATTGTTCCTGATTTGGCCATAAGCCATGTAAAACCAGATGACTGGCCTGGTATGAGCGAGAGGGCAAATGAAGGCATTCCGGTTTCCCGGCTTCATAACCATAGGTCTGACAGAATGCAGGCTGCCAGCTAAATGCAAGCACATAGGAATCCGCAAGCCCGGGACTTTGCTGACAACGTGGAGCAGGGCTTGGATGATAGGAAGAATCGCCGCAGTCACTACTTACCCAGCGAAGCGGCGTTGCGTTATCAGGTAGATACAGGCGAAACCAGTCCGGATTATGCTCACGATTAATTTCCCTGATTTCGAAAACCTGTCCCGGCTGTAAATACACGTTGTCAGGATTGGTTTTTTTGTTTTTTGAAATATACGCAGGACAGGTTTTTTCTATGGTGAAACTGCCGGATGCCGGCGCTGCCAGAGCAATTGAAGGGAAAAGTCCGAAAAAAAATACAAAAATCCATGTACGCATAAATCCATCCATTTTCTATTGGTGTTTGAGTATAAACTGATTTACCGATTTGGCAAAAACTCTTATTTATCAATATAAAAAGGAAGGCCTTCACGAATGACAAAAAACTGTTTCTCTGTCAGCCCATATTTTTTGCGGGCTAAAGCCAGATCATTGACGGGCTGATTAAAATCTTCTGCACCTAATTGAAAGGTTCCCCAATGAATGCCAATTGATCTATGGCTGCCTAAGTCCAGGTGCGCTCGAACAGCATCCGACGGATTCAAATGATAAGGTTTGGCCAGTGAACGCGGTTCATAGGCTCCAATTGGTAAAAATGCGAGCTGTGGCGTTCCCCATTTCTTTCTGATTTCTTTAAAATGCCCGAAATAGCCCGTGTCCCCGGCAAAATAAATTTTTCTGCCGCTAATTTCCACACCAAAGGATCCCCAAAGTGTTTTATTGAGATCATAAAGCCAGCGCTGCGAATCATGATGAGCGGGTAAAAGGCTGATTTTCGTCTCTTTTACATTCACAGATTGCCACCAGTCCAATTCAGTGACCTGTTTAACTCCATTTCGCTCCAAAAATACCTTATTACCCAAAGGGACAATAAATTGAGGATGGTATTTCTGTTGCAATTTCTTAATGGTTCCCAAATCCATATGATCGTAGTGATTGTGGCTTATGAGCACCAGATCAACAGTTGGCAGCCTGTCAAATGAAAGGCCAGGCTCGCGATGCCTTGCAGGTCCAATCCACTGAAAGGGGCTCGCACGATAAGAATAGATCGGATCAATCAGGATATTAATTTTTTTGCTTTGAATAAGTACTGTGGAATGATTAATAAAGGTAACCATTGCACCATCGGGATAGTTTGCCGGTAATAGCGGATAAGAAATTTCGGGTAAGCTTGCAGGCCATTGATTTTGCAGCACGGAAATCCATAGATTGACCAGGTCATAATTTCCGTTGCGTTTTTTACCTTTCTCGTCCGGATTATAAAAGGTTTTACCATCAAAATGGTCCGAAGGAGGCCCTTTATAAAACCCGGTCTGACAGCCAGATAAAAGACAAATAATAACAAGCCATAGAATTTTCAAAATGACTTCCATTTCAATAGGATTCCAGATGGGATTAGATTTTTGACTACAGCCCGGAGCTTAAGAGCGATAAAAGCACTCTATCATACCTGCAGGAATTCGCAGGCTCAATATGTTGAGCTTAAAATTAATAAACAGGGGATAATCATTCCCCCCTTATTTTTGAGTAAAGAATAAGAGGGGACGATTTCAGAAAAAACTCAGAATACTTAAGGCCTAAAACATTAGACCGCAGTAACTTCCTCAGCTTGCAAGCCTTTTGGGCCTTTAGTTACCAGGAATTTTACACGTTGGCCTTCATGCAGTGTTTTACGACCAGATGTTCCTACGATTGAACGAAAATGTACGAACACATCATCTTGGCCATTGTCACGGCTGATAAAACCATAACCCTTGTCATCGTTAAACCATTTAACGGAACCAGTTTCTACTATAGCAGACATTATACTTTCCAAAAAAAATTAAACATAAACCTGTACAAGCAAACGAGCCTGAATTGCCGTTGACAGAACGCGATATTTTCACTACTTTGGAAACACAAAAGGAGGGATTTTTCACGAATAACGCTCATTCAATCTTGAACACTTGATACAAGTGATTACATTATAACTTACTGAAGTTTAAATAGCGAGAATTGCGACTAAATTATTTATAACTTTACAATTATTCAGTAGGTCGGGCGCTTCGCCCGACAATTTCCTTTTTTTTGCTTTCTAAAATTGAACTGGCTTGTTTAAGCATTCATAAACCTATCAACCTAATGCTCTTTTGCTAAATTTGATGAAAATGAATGTCGGGCGAAGCGCCCATAGCCGTCAGGCTAAGGAACTAAAATCCCTCCCCCGGGGAGGGAGCTGGCTCCCAATCGGGTTTCTTTTTTACATTTTTTATAGCAAAGCAAGCGAGACTTTCATAAAAGGAATGGATAAACGATTTTAGGCGATAGACAGAGACTAGAGCAGAAGCTAGTTCTGAGACGTTGATGATTAGGAGTTTACAGGCTTTGTAAAAGGAAAATTCTATATTGTTATGGTTTTTT
>NZ_MVJN01000006.1 GCF_003265995.1 Legionella quinlivanii
ATTTCAAGCTTTGCCATTAAGGTACATCCAGGACATCAAATTTAATTCTATTAACGCTCGTAGCTACTACTCGGTCACGCCACGTGCATAGTCATTGCCAGTTTGGGCTGGATATGCGGGAAAACCCAATAATAATCTTGTAATCGCTGAAAGATAGTTTTACCCATTTGAATTCCCTTTTGCTTTGGCGCTCTTGTTTCGACTAAAATACCAAGTTGATTCCGGAGATAGTGGAAGGATTTTGCTGACACTCCATACAAAAGAAACTTGCGAAATCTATAACCCCATTAAAGTATATAATGGATCCCATGAGTATAAGCTAGCCTCAATAGTTTTAAATTTGCACCTCTAGGATGCACTTCTCCCCTTTCCCATTTTTGATAAGTTGAGGGGGTAACATTCAATATTTTAGCCATAACTGTTTGGCTCAGATTCTCTTTTATTCGCATTTTCTTGATTTCATTTGCCTGAAGTTCCTTAACTTCACTAACATTCAGAAGCTCAATTTCTCTAATTGTAATCGGATCTAAACGGATATCTCTGGCTGCTTCTAGTACAGCCTCAATAATTTTACTCATCATGTACCTCCAATAACGAACCGCTATCTAACAATTCAGCAATTTCCTTCTCAGAATAAGCGAATAAAGATTTGGCAAAAATTTTAAGAGCCCGCTCCTCATTAGAGGAAATATTATCTTTCGCATTTTTTCAAAGCCAAAAATGAAATAACAATTTTTGCCCTTTTTGAAGGCAACAATCGTTCTAGTGCTACCACTCTTCCCTCTTCCTTTATTAGCGACCCTTTTTTTGATGATCCCACCACCATAATTAGCTTCATAAATATCATTAGATATTTCCTGAGCAGCAATGAGAAGGCGTTTATCGCTAATTTCATTCTTGACAGCCCATTTACAAAAAGTTTTTGTTTTTATAATTCGCATAATATGAGTTCACTATAGTAAACATTACTATAGCAAATTTTAGTATAGTGAGCAATTTACTATGAAATATTCCGCCGTAACATTATTTCTCAAATAGATGCCTCGGGTAATTTAATTAAACCACCGTTTTTGTAAACTCTTCAATTTTTAAGTCTCAAGTTGATTTTGCTTCAATGAGTTTAAATAACTGTTTCAATTAATTATTGTTTAATTTGTACTGATTCAACCTTTTATTGAACTGCTGGCTGAGTTTATCGAGCTGTATATCAATATGAGCCCCCCTTCCCCGCCTTTTTTAATCGCTGCTGTGCTTGTTGATGGCGATACCTTGATTTTTGAATTATGGCGTAGCTGGCAATAGCTTAAATTCTTTCTCTGAGCAATAGTCTTGCTAAAAATGAGAGGCAATCCGTTGGCGAAGGGTCACACTCTTGCCAATATAAATGGGCAATTCCCTATGATCCCCATAGAAAGATACACTTCAGGCGAGTTAGTCATTGCTGCCACCATCGCGGTTGCCGCAGGGGCTATACTTACCATGCTCGTTGACACCATGATTCCGGAAGCTTTCGCAGTAGCCATAATTTTGCAGGTCTGAAGGATAGTCAATCCCGTAGTTCTACGGTATTTTTTTATCGCACCCTGGTTTAAAATAATCCTTCCCTAAAGATCCGTTTGCAAAGTAAATTCACACCTCAGCACTTTAAAAAAGTCAGCCCACCATGAATGAAAAGAAAGAAAAAAACGATAGCCAAACCCCTTTACGTGAAAATCTTGGAAAAGCCGCTGATGTCATTGCAGATTCTGCAAGGCAGGTTAACCGAAGTGCCAAAGCTGTTGGAGAAAGTATTCCTTATGTAGGAAAAATTTCAAGAGCGGCAACGGTTGTATCGGACGCTGCCAAAGATACCGAATACGGTTTTGGTGAAAGCCTGGTGTGCAATGGACTCAAGAATGTTGTCGAAGTGGGGGCTGGTGCGGGGGTCGTGACATGGGGGTTAGTGCGCGGAGCAGCTGTTGGTGGTCTTGCCGCTGGCGGGCCTGTACCCAATCCCTATGTTAAAGGAGCCGGCGCCATAATTGGGGGATTAACCGGGGCAAAATTAGCGTCTGACGCGGTTGCTCCAATCGTTAAGCCGCTTGGCGAAGTTACCCGGAATGTTTGCCATGCCACATTTGGCTGGTTAAACGGCCGAAATATGCCTGCATCGCCAAAAGCAGAGCAAAAGCAGGCAGCACAGCAACAGGCGTCAACGAACACCGCCCGTTATCAGGCGACTAATCTGCATTCTAAAAATACCTCTTTCCAGCAATTCATCTGCACAAGTAACCAGTTTAATTTATCTTATCAGCCGCGTTATTTCGCATTTAATAATCTTTCAATGATGACCTGGAGTGCGCAACAACAGGCGGTCAGGGAATTTCAGCTGCGCTACGGCTTCATGTCGCCATCGATTGAGTCGGCGATTTACCGTGAAGTTTCGTTATCAACGTCTTCCTGGAATAGCGCTTATTTCCAAACATTGGGCTTGGCAGATTTTTCGCATGTGCTTATGGCAACTAATCTGGTCAGTAGCTTTAACGCGTATAATATAGCCAACAGAGTCTACTCCCAAATGGAGGCATCCGGGGAAATTGGCGGTGTTGCTTCTGAAGTATCCCTTATTGAGAACCTCCTCAACAGTGAGGCGCATGCAGTTACCGATCATTTCTATCTGTGCTTTCCCGAGAACAAAATGTCTGTTTCTGATGAGTGGTTTAGTCAGGTTCAGCATGAACTTTACAATGCCTATCACAAAGAAAAGACCCTGCCGATTTTTAGTTTGCACATTAATCAACAGGGTTTTAACTATTCCGTTTTGCCTAAGGCATTACAAGACACATCGGTCGGCAGGCTCATTGGCTTCCTGGATTTCTGGCTGAAAGGCTATTTAAATGGTGGCATTTTTGATGAGGCGTTTTTAGAGCGATGGCATGAGCAGGAAAATTGTGATGATGCTTTTTTAAGAGCCAACATGATTGACCTTAAGAAATACTGCAAAGAGAAGATGCCGGGCCTTGCTTATATTTCATTGCGCGAGTTGGAAAGCCGTTATGGAGTACAATATAAATCAAGCGATTCAGCTTATCAGCAGCCTTTCATGACCTCATTTCGCATTATTTCCATACTTCCAAAAATCGAAACGATTGACAATATGCTGCTTCCCCATCCCGATATAAGGATTGAGTACAGTGTTGATTTAATGCCGGACTATAAGCAATATGTCGATTCCTATTTATTGGAACATGGAAAATATCCCCCGGAATATGAGAGCAATTTACGCTGCTATGAATTGTTTGCCCAGGAAGTGGCTGAAAAAATGCCGCAACTGCAGTTCTGTAAAGAGCTATTCAAGCGTTTAGGGATAATCACTGTACTGTCATATCTTTATGTAACCTTCGAGAAGATGGGCAAGCTTCCTCAGCTTCCGCCTTTAAAAGAGGCAGCTATTCATCCCCATTTCCCAAAATCTTTACCGCCAATTCCAGTTCGTCATTTTCAGACCTATCCTTTGAGCATTCAGTTTAATGAGATACTTGAGCGCTTCAGGCAGACAGAGGGGCGTGAGCAAAGCGATCAATTATTTTCCGAGCTTTTTAAATTTAAAAAAGCAGAGGCGCTTCCCAAGGGCATTGCCGAGAAAATGCAGGCAAGTGTTATTTCGCTCATTAAGGAAAAACTAAGCCCTAAGCTTCCGCAGGGTGAAGCAGTTGAGATTAATGAAGATGAGAGTGAGCGAATCACAAAAGCCGCGAGTGATTACTTACTGAATAATATTCGCCAATTGCACAGCATCATTGAGAAAGCCGCTAACAAAATGGCCGCCGGCTTGACCAGGGAACAGCAAGCGATGGCCAAAGAAAAAGCATTGGCCTCGCGGATTGAATATGTCATAGGCGCCATTACTCAAAAGCAGGCAATATTAGAGGCTGAATGGAAAAAAGATCCTCGGAAAGCACAGGACGGAATTCTTGCGGTAATTCCGGAAGACACTCTGGTAAAAGACAAAGAGGGAAAATTAATCTCATTGCGGGCGAGCATACGCGATAATTTCAAGGCTATCCAACAAAATCTGGACACTACGAAACAAGCTGCTATTTCTGAAATTAAACAGAAAAGCGACTCGAATTTAGCCGATGATTTCGCAGAGCTGTCAAAAGCCTATGAGGCTGGATTGCTGGCAAATAAAGAGCGTCATGAAAAACAGGCTGCAGAAGCTTTTTCCCAACAAATCACAGCGCTTAAAGATCTTATTATCAAGCAGCTTGAGGAAGCAATAAAAAAAATCGAAGTCAACAAAAAGGCTCAGGTCGACGCTGTACCGGTGCATCTCCGTGCAGCTAATGAGGTTCAAATTACGGCGTTCATTAAAGGGGAGAACGACCGGATTGAAGGGATTCGACAGTCGATTGAGCTGGTTAAACTTGAAGCGAGCGAAATAACTCCCGGGACAAGCCCAAATCCTGAAGAGGCTATACAATTATTGCGCACCAGAAAAACCGAGCTGACAGCACTAATTAACCCACAAGTTGAAAAATTCATTAAAGAAGACAGCGAAAAATTAAAAGAAAAGTATGATGAGGAAATAATAAAATGCAAACAGCATTATACAACCCTTAGCCAGGAACAGGCTAAAAATATCGAAGCGGCGGTAGCCGAAGACATTATCAGTGCGTGTTATCAGGAGGCATTAGGACAGTTGGGGTATTATTTCGCCCATGAAATAAAACGACTTACCAGTTATCTGCAGAATATACAGCATCTCATTGATTGCCTGCTTTCTCACAAGGAAATCGCAGAAAATCCAGTCAGTAAGCAATACACCCACAGCTTCGTCTCTTTCACCAGCTCGGATTTAACACGAAAATATGTCGGCGGCTGTGCTCCCGAGCTTCCCAATATAAAAGCTGCCCCGCTGCCGCATGGGGAATTATTTGAAGAGTCACTGTCTGCCGCTTTTAAAGCGGGCAGACAAGACAAAGTCAGCTTTCAGTTCCAAGGGCAAAGCTATATTGCTTATCGATTAAGAGCCAAAGATTCTGAACTGGTGCTCGCTGATTCAGAGGAACATAAGGCACTGGATACTCTGGCCGTGGAGGCGATTAATCGCATAAATAATGATGCCGCCCAGGCTGTGCATTTAAGTCAGGAAAGCTTAAAAACAATTGTTGACAGCAATGGCGCCACCCTGATGCACTATGCGTCAGCATCATTAAATCCTGCTATTTTAAAAACTATATTCCAGGCAAACGGTGTAGAAGTGCTTCGACTGGCGGATAAAGCAGGTAATTTGCCGGTGCACATGGCAGCACAATCGGGTCATGTAGAAGCGCTGCGGTTAATGCTTGGCATTGCCCCTGATCTGGTGAACGCCAAAAACAAACGTGGACTGACACCGCTCATGCTGGCTGTGCAGCATGGTAAACAAGAGGTAATGGAAGCATTGCAGCTCGCAGGAGCCGATTTTAACTATGCGCTTCCCAATGGTCTATTTCCCTTGTTCATGGCGTTCCAGAAAAATTTCAGATCGCTTGCATTATGGATGATGGAGCATGTCCCTGGACTGGATCTCAATCAAATGATTGACAGCCGTATGACCAGTTTACACCTGGCCATTCAAGGCGGTGAAATAGAAGCAGCCAAAGAGCTGGTTCGCCGAAAAGCCCGGCCGGACATCCGCAGAAAATCCGATGGCTACACCGCGTTTCATTGTGCGGCGTCTCAGGGTGAAGTTGAACTGCTTCAAATCATGTTAGCGGCTAACCCGGATTTAGCCGTGGATATGCCTTTGGAGTCTAAAAAAACAGCCTTGCATCTTGCGGCACAGGCAGGACAGTTAGCTGCAGTTCAGTTTCTCATTGGAAAAGGCGCTTTAATCGATGCCCAAAACCTGGAAGGAGAAACCCCATTAGTCCTCGCTATTAAGGCGGGACAGCTTGAAACAGCCCAATGGCTTGCTGAGCGGGCAGCTGTTAACCAGCCTAATCATAAAAAACAGACTGCTTCACAATTAGCTATTCAGTATGCGCTGCCTGCCGTTAGCGATATCTTGTTCAGGCGCGGTGAAGACTATCACGCCAAAGACAGAAATGGCTTTTCAAGTCTGTATTTTCTGGTGCGCAATGGGGATTATGCACGCGTCAGGCAGTTGCTTCGAAAGAATGTAAATTTCAGGGAGATGTATGAAGGCAATAGCTTAACAGCGATAGCGGCGCAGTTTGGCCATTTTCTCATTGTTTATGCTTTGCTTGAAAAAGGTGTTGCCTATAAAACCTCTTCATCGCTGACTCTGCTTGATTGTGCAGTAATGGCTGATGAAATTGGTTATTTGCGGGATAATCTGCAAGAAGACAATGATCTGACCGCTTTGAGTTTGAAGGCAATTCAAAATAGAGCATTTTCCTGCCTGGAATATTTATTCAAAAAAGGTCAAAAGAACTCTATTCAGACGTCTCTTTTAATAGCTGCGGCAATTGAAAGTAATGATGAAAAAATAGCTTCTTTGGTTTTCAGATACTGCAAAGATATCGATCAGCCGCTGGATACTGAGAGAAACTATCCAGTCCACATCGCGATAAAGACTGGCGCCCATCGTATTTTACCCTTGTTAAAGGAAAGGGCTTGTCAATTTGCAAGTGTTAACAGCAGGCAGCAAACGGCTTTTCATTTGGCTGTAAAACAGGACGATGCTGCGCTCCTTAAACGTTTGTTTAAATTAAGCCTGCCGAGTGAATGGCCGAGAGACTTGTTTCTATTGGAAGAAGTGTCTGCTGATATTCGTAAGCTGCTCAGTAAATATGAAAAGCGTCAATCCCCCTCTCGAGAGGCTGCTAAATCAAAAGGCGCTCCAGTTCAGCCCTCCCCTGCTCCCAGCAAGCCGCTTCCTACCCCTGTTCTTGATAAAAAGGGGAGGAAGGTTATAAAAAAATTCAAACTGCATCTACAAAAACTGCAATTTGATAAAGCATTGTCATTATTTAACAAAGAAAAAATTCTGTTGACGGCTTTCAAGTCCACAAAAGGGGCTTCTTTACTGCAACATCTTATCGCAAATACCTATCATCTGACTTCACTTCAGGCAGGTGAAGAAGGCTTGGCCCTGGGTAATCTTGATTCCTCTTTGGAAAAATTGTTGGCCGCCTTAAATAAGGATGGAGTCTCTCCTGGTTTGTTTAAAGGAGATAAAAATGTATTACGGGCGATTATCAATGCAAATGATGACGCAACGGCATGCTACCGCTTTGATGTCGTGGTCAAGTATTTTCCTGACTGCATTGCCGATTTAATTTCCGACAAAATCCGCGGCCTGAGTATGCTGCAGTTAGCTTCAGCAAAGTCACATAGCTTGCTCTTTACCAAAATGGATGCGGTCTGCCGTAGTGCTGAAACATCGGATCATAATGGTTTGCATGAAGCCATAAAGGCCAACAAGTATGAACTGGTGAAACAGTTGCTGCCCTATTATGCGGTTAACCGCCCCAATCATAAAGGGCAGACTGCCCTGATGTTTGCAGCAGCCACCGGCAATGTCGCCTTAATGAACCTGCTGCTAAAAGAAGGGGCACGAGTTGATCAGGTTGATTTAAAAGGTAATAGTGCCTTGCATTATGCCCTTGAGAAGCCGTCTGAGGCCGCCGCATTAACGCTTCTTCCTCTGATGAAAACACCCAATCAGAGCAACCGTCTGGGCATAACGCCAATGATGTTAGCTGCTGCCAAGGAATCGCTGCCTGTCTTGCGATACCTTTGCGAGTCGGGACATAGCATTTCCTCTGTTGATCAATCCGGAAACAACGCCCTTCATTATGCGGCGATGCTTGGAAAAGTAAAAAGTATTGTGTATCTGGCGAGGCAGGGCTTTGATTTAAATCAACCCGAGACACCTGAGGGGACTAAAAAACTTGAAAAAAGTGCGAGACGAACCGCTTTGCATCTGGCTGCTTTGAATGGACATGTTAAAGCCGTACTTTGTCTGCTCGAGTTAAAAGCTGACCTTGAAAAAGAGGATAAGCATGGCTTTGGGGTATGCGAGTATGCCATTTATTCGAAGAATCAGGAAATGCTGGATTTTGTTAAATTAATCCCGCTTTATCATAGCAAAGAACGCAATCGATCGCTTTTGCATGCAGCTGTAACAAAAAATAACAAATATGCATTGGCAGAGCTGATTCTGGACGATGTAGATCTCAATGTCCTGGATAAGAATGGGCGATCTGCTTTGCACTTGGCCTGTATTAACGATGCCAGGGACGCTGCTGCGCTGTTGCTCAAAGGTGGGGATCTTGTTCTCAATGATACTGATCGGCTTGGGTATGCGCCGATTCACTATGCTGCCCAACTTAATCATGTGGGTTTGATTGAATTGCTGGCTAAAGCGGGTGCAAATCTGAATCAACCAGCAAGCGGCAATGGCACTGCATTACACCTCGCTTGCCAGAATGGCAAGATGCCTGCAGTGCTGGAATTGATAAAGCATGGAGCTGATTTAAACCCCATCAATGCTGATGGTTTAACGCCTGCACAAACGGCTCTGGGTAAAGGGCATTTTAGAATTGTCAGGGCACTGGTGCAAGCGGGAGATAAAAGTATAAGCCCTGCAAGTTTTGCCCATTTACCCAAGGAGCGAAATGACGAGTTAAATCGCGCGCTTAGCCAATACCATTCAGTGTCTAAAGTGAATGAAGGTTTAATGATGCACAGTTTCTATAAAAGCCTTCATAAGCCGATGCAGCCATCAGCTGAGCAGTTAAAAACAAACGTCCCAAGCTAATGTTTTAAGAGAAAATACTAATGAGAACCCCTGAATCGTATCAATCGGCAACTTTTCAAAGTCAAAAAGAGGCAGTCCTGGATGAAGTGGATTATTTTTCGCATCAAAAGAAAGCAGAAATTTTTTTCAAGAATTTCCATACAGTGCCCTCCTGGCAGCAATGGAATCAGTTTTGTAATCATTTAAATGCCAGCCAGGATAAGACAGCCGAGAAATTTTTATTACAGGAGCTTGTTTTTCAATGTTTTGAGCAGCCTTTGGCTGTGAAGGAATTGGCGCAGCTTATCACCCTGGCTTCCTATTTTAAATCAGTTTATGGCCTTGAACTGTATCGAAGATTATTAGAGGCAGAAGTACCAGATAGCGAACGCCGAATTGCCGATTACCTTGCTGTCATGCAATTACTGATTAATCTCCAGGATGTCAAAGGAATTTCTTCTCTGCTTAAGAGCCACCTGCCTGATCTACAGGCACTGCGCAAGGCTCTGCAGTCAGAATATGGTCTTTATCTGGAAAAGCGTTATCCCAACAGCGATATCGATACAGTTTTGGAGCGCTTTGCAACGGCTGATGAGTTTACGGCAAACCCCTTGCCCGCGGCAGTCCTACAGCGTTTTAAACCGGAATATCTTGGCATCAGGGCAAAGGCAAAAACACTTGAGGAATTGAGCCAGAATGCTTTGAAAACTTCATTTCTCGAAGCGGCAAAACGATCTCGTGAGCAACAGGATAATGAAGCCAAGCAAATAATGATTGCTGTAATTATCGAAACCCTGCGCCGCTTTTTTAAAATATCCCCTTACGATACTCAAATCATGGCCCTATTGGCTTTAATAGGTCAGGAAGAGACGGATATCAAGGGTTGGATTGCCCAAATCAGAACGGGCGAGGGCAAGTCGACTATCTCTGCCATGTTGGTTGCCTTTCTGGCGGGACAGGGGCATTTTGTCGATGTCATCACGTCTTCTTCAGTGCTGGCAATCCGCGATTACAGAAAGTATGCAGAGTTTTTTGAAGCCCTGGGAATATCCAGCTCCCACATCAGCCGTGTCGAGCAGAAGCAAGCGCATTTCCATGCACAGGTTTTGTTTGGTACAAATTGGGATTATGAATTTGCACAATTAAGAGACGGTCTGAATAAGGAAAAGTTACGGTTTTCTTACAATCTAAATGGAGAGCTTGTCCCTCGCACCCACGACGCTGCGGTGGTTGACGAGGTGGATAATCTCCTGCTGAATACAACCGGTGCTGCCCGTATTTCCTATCCTGGAAAAGACGATTTAACCTGGATTTACGCGCCAATCCTGAAATTCACTATAGAAACTGTGAAAGCAGGCCGAATTACTCCAGAACATATTTCAAAACTAAGAAATCACCTGGGTATGGAGTTTAACAGCCCCGCGTTTATGAAGGAGTTACGCTCGCTATCGGATACTGCCCTCAGCCGATGGATTAAAAGCGCGCAAATTGCTTATTACTACAAGAAAGAAGGGAGAGATTATATTATTCAGGCGGATGACATTCGCATTGTTGATTATTCCAATACCGGAAGTATTAGTGAAGGATGCCAGTGGCAGCATGGTATCCATCAAATGCTGCAAGCCAGGCATCAACTGAAAATAACGCCTCAGTCCCTCATGGTGGCTTCCATTTCCCATCCGTCCATGTTTAATGAGTATCAATTGCTCTTTGGTTTAACAGGAACAATGGGAGAGAAAATTGAGCGGGAGGAAGTTCAGGATATTTATAAAATAAAGAGCTTCGATGTCCCGCCGCATTTTCCCTGCCAGCGAAAGACATTGCCTCCCAGAATTCTCGATGATATTCCTAATCAGTACCTGGCTATATATCAACGCATTCAGGAAATGCAGGCGCTTAACAGGCCAGTGCTGGTGCTTTTTGAAAGTATCGCTGAAACCGAGCGATTTAATGCATATCTTGTTGAAAAAGGCATTAACAGCCAGTTGTTAAATGAAACCCAGCGGGAATCGGGCGAGTACATTATTGCGCGAGCCGGACAGGAAAGGATGGTGACGATTGCCACCAATATTGCAGGAAGGGGAACTGATATTATCCTGTCTCCCGGAAGTAAGGCTGCCGGCGGATTGCATTTTATTTTCACCTTTCATCCTGAGGATTCCAGAGTACAGGAACAAGGGGATGGGCGCTCTGCAAGGCAGGGAGAACCGGGCAGCTCGGAAATGATTTTACAAGCCAAAGATCCCAATATATTAACTTTATTAAGCAACCAATCACTGGATTCTTTAGTCAAGAATTGGCTCAAGGGGACAAATGAAGAAAAAATAAATTTTCTTCGTCAGCTAAGAAACGAGCAGACCGAAAGGCATTCGAAAGAACGCCGCTATAGTTCAAAACTGGAAACAATGCTCTACAGCGTATTAAAGGAGTTTTTCAGCAAACTGCAGGAAATTCGTGAGGATTTTGATACCCTGAGCCAGGAAGAGTGGCAGCAATCCTGTCAGATTAATGCAGCGCCTTCACAGGGAGATCCTTTAGTGCATTCTCCTGCCTGGCATTCGCTTTGCAACAGGGCCAGGATTTTGCTTGGTTATCACTCAGAAGGCAAGGCGGTCGATTGGTCCTCCTTCATTGAACAGTATAAGCAGCTTTTCATTGAATCGATTAACGAGGAATGGGCTTCTTTTTATAGCACACTGGACCATACTGTCCGGGATATGGATCTTAAACTGGCTGAAAAAACGATTCAGGAGAATTTCGCCAAACTGAACCTGGCAAGAATGAATAAAGAATCCGCCTTTGCAGGTCTTAGCCATCTATTGTATCAAGCCAGTCTTCCACAGGAGGAGGCAGCGAAGAAAGTTCAGTCAGGATTTTTTTCGCTGAAACCGCGTGAGTTATATGATAAAGCAGTGGCTCATTATAAGCTGGAGGATTACCAAACGGCATTCAACTATTGTGTGGCTGCAAAAGAAAGCTATGAGCAAAACAAGGGATCCGATTTGGAATTAGGGTATTGCTATTCGGTGCTAGGGTCTTGTAATGCGAAGAAGAATCTGATTCCTGAAAGTATTAATGCATTTGAAAAGGCGCTTTCGCTATTTTATCCACTTAACAACAATAAAGAGCATGCTGAATTATTGAAGCGTACGCAGAATAAATTTAATGATTCTATGAATCTTGGTAAATTTGATTTTAAATTTATTTATGACAAGGCAGTAAAAAATTATCAGGCGGAAGCTTATGTCGTCGCGGTGTATCAATTATTGTATTTAATAAGCTATTTTCCTGGACAGGCCAAAGACGAGCGTGCAATTTGCTACTCTACATTGGCGTCCTGTTACAATAAATTGAAACAAAGCGAAGAAGCTGATGCCGCTTGCATAGAGGGGATTAAGCTTGCTAAAGAGGCGGGTAAGTTACAGTTGGCGGGGAGGATTTCGGATAAGAAAGAGAGCTTTGATGCGGCCAGGGTGTCGGGGGTGTCAGCAGGGTTGTGATTTTGTTGAGCATTAGGTTACCTTTTTCAAGAACGTATGCCTAAGCTTATGCGGCGTAAACTTAAACTGTTCATGTTCTGGCAAAAATGCCAAAACTTGCTGTAAAACCCGCTGACAGATTCGGTATATGTTACGAGTATTGACTCTATTCCCTGCCCTATTTACAAACAGAGGTTCGTTGGTAATCGCTACTCCGCTTCTAATTGGAGTATCACCCATTTTACCTGCGCATTCATCTCTCTATTAAGTGCACTTCATCGTTTCATTGATACCGAATCATATACTTCCAAAAAAGTAGTCTTCAAAAAAATCAACAATCCATTTGAGGAGTGAACGGCTTTTGAAACTGAATGTCCAAAATAAAATCATTCAGTTTTGCATAGTCGAGCTGGATTTCGTAAATCATAACCCCTTTTTGATAATGAGCCAGGCGAAATGGAAGCTTGATATTGCCAACTTCTCGCCAATCGGATTCTAATCGGTACTCTTCAGAACTGCCGATAGCATTCACTAACCCGGTTGATAAATCAAAACAATAAGCACGCTTCGGATTTCCTTCGTTAGCTTGAATACATTGACTGTTCTCTGGCGCCCATGCGGGTGAGAAATCCATCATCTTAAACTTAGTGAACTCGTTTCTTACCCAAAGCAAGTCACGATTAGCGCGCTCTGCTGTGAGATGCATATATTGAATTAGTGCTTTGTCATCAGTTAATTCATATTGATTACCAGTCCATTGCCAAAAAGATATCCCATCAGTCCCCCTGTCGTATTCTATCTGTCTGCCTTTTATTTGCTCACGTAATTTATTGGGGTAAATAATATCGGTGTGGTAGCAAAAGTTTTCTTTAGTACCTTGCTGATAAAAAGAAATCTGCCCGTATCGTGAGATAGATTGCATTTCCATCAAGGCATTTTCGCCACCACTAGCCTCTATATGCCGTGAAATCAGTTTCTCAACTTGCGGATCACTTAGAATGCTCGCAATCCCTATTGAAGGGAGCAATAACATCAGTGCAAGACATTTGATAAGAGATGGCATCATATCGATACGCATATAATGATGTTTGTTGCTAACATAGAGGCCCTTGATACAAGAGTTGAAATTTAGCACATAACTAACATCGAACTCAAATCAGATACACATCCTTCAGTGGGTAGTATACAAACTTTTTCAGGAAATCAACCCCAATATTTAATTAAAAATTGGATCTAAAAAGCTTGACTATGACGTTGCGTCATACACTAACCTTGGATACAAGGAGGAAAAAACGATGAAACAATGGCGGCCAAAAGAGTTTGCAAATCTTGTCCAAGTGTCCGTACGTACGCTGCATCACTATGACAAAATTGGTTTACTCAAACCCAGTTTGCGTCAAAGTAATAATTATCGTTTGTACTCTGAAAAGGATTTATTAAAGCTGCAACAAATTATTGCACTTAAATTTTTGGGGTTTGAACTCACTCAAATCCAGGAATTACTTACCAGAAATGATAATGCACCAGACCATCTTGCCATGCAATCAAGGTGCTTACGGGAAAAGGCAGCTTCATTAATGGAGGCAAGTGCGATATTAGACCGCATCTCGCAAGATTGCAGCAATAATAAACCCATTCCCTGGAAAAAAGTAATCGAACTAATCGAGGTATATAAAATGGCGCAACAACTAGAAAATGCATGGGTTAAAGAAATCTTTACACCTAATGAACTGAAAGATTATGCAAAATTTGAAACTGAGTTAAGAACAAACTCAACTCCAGAACAAAAGGAGACGTTTGAAAAAAACTGGTTTCATCTGGTTGAAGAGTTTAAAAACAGCCTGTGTGACGATCCTAATTCCGAAACGGGTATTCGTCTAGGGAAAAAATTGATGGACTGGGTCAATAACCTATACGGCAAAAAATATGCTCATCTTCGGACGAAAAAATTCGAAAAAGGCTTTGCTGAGGGAAAGGGACTTGACGAGCATGGCTTGACGCCAGAAATCGTTTGCTGGATGGATAAGGCAATGAATGCTTATTTGAAACAACGTGCCTATGCCATTCTGAATAATGTAGGAAAAATTTCTTCATCTGAGCTATTGCAAAGCTGGAATCAGTTAATGGATGAAATATGTGGAGTGCAAGGAGATAAAAAGTCTGCGATTACAGTCATTGCTCTACAGGATGAAAAAATCAGCCAAGAAGCAAAGGAGTGGTTAAAATCTGTATACAAGCTATGAAATGTTCGAGCAATGTCGTTCTTCAAAGGCAACCGGCTCCGGCAGGAATACCTGGCCCTTAACAGGGCCAGGGTGATCTGTCTATTCAGTAGATACCAGTTCAAATCGAGCATCCAGCGAATGCATTACATCTTTAATCACACCATCCGTTTCATGAAGATCTCTTAAAGAATACCCGACCGTAATATGAGGATGAAAATGTCTCGGATTCCAGGCATCTTTATTACCGCCATTTTTGACGAATTCTTCATAAACTAATTGCCGAATTTGCAATAAATTTTTAGATTTTACGATAAGAAAATAAGTTTCCTCTGCTTTATCATTAATGCTTGCGACACCTCTTCCCAACCCCAAAATTTTCACATCCGAGTTTTGAATACTATTCTCTATGGCAATCTCTTCAATTCGTTCTATGCTGACAAACTTTTTAATGACTTCGGAGTATTCTGGGGGTGTTATCACTGTGATATGCGCTTCCCCATCTTCATTCCATCCTGTGAAAAATCGCAAGGAATATTGCAGATAGCTTGAGAGTTCCTCTCGTATTGATTTAATTGGCTGGTATTGAATATTCATCGCGATCGCAGTATCGAAAGGACCTGATCCCCGATGCGATTCAAAGGGAAGACTGCCATTAACATAAATATTTTTTGAAAGAGAGATTTGTTCGGCTGCGTAGTCACTCATACTGGCGAGAAGTAATACACCGATAGATATTATTTTAAATATTAGATTCAACATTCCCTGTTTCATAACTTTTCTGTATTTGGGTTTAGTCTGTGTGGATACTAACAGAGACCTATAAAGCAGTCGAGAAGTAAGTATACAGACCTAAAGCAAGCGCGCTGATTAACAAGCGCTTGCAAATAATAGTTCACAAATTACTACAGCTGATAAAGCCCTTTTTCTGGTGTTTCCTTAAATGAATTAACAGTGGATACTGGAGATTGTGTATTAAATACTCCAAGTTGCGACATAATTTCGGCATTTTCTATCAATGGCTTAAACGTTTGTAATTCGTATCGCACCAGTCCTTTATTACTTTTTGTTACGGTTTTAGATTTATTTTCGGTGATGTGATAACCGCGGCTTTCATAAAATGACATGGCTGGTTCGAGATCTACCTGGGTAGTAACGCGTAAGCGGCTGATTTGCTGGGTTTTACAATATTCTTCAATATGATTCATCAATGCATGACCAATCCCATTCCTGCGAAACTCAGCGGCTACACTTAAATGATGTAAAGTAACCATTTTCTTTGCATCCTTAGGTTGGTAAGTGGTCCGCATAAGTCCAGCACAACCGACTACTTTATCATCAAGAATAGCAACCCAGAACCGCTGATTAAATTGAGGCCAGTTTTCTTTGCTTTGGCTATCAAAAGTATCTAAATGCTTTCTAATTTTTTCGCACATTGGAGACTCTTCTGTTGTATTTAAACCGTTTGCAATGATTTGTTGAACAGAACTCCTATCTTTAGCTTCGTATGCTCGAATCACTGGCGATAATTTTGCTTTTTTCTCGGTTCCAATGCTCTCGGGAGTGGTATCTTTTCGCTTTAGACTTGTTTTCTCGTTTCGTTTAAGGGAGTGTAAAATTGATTTCATAAATACATATTTTTAATTTTAAAGCTAACATATTACACCATCTGATTAAAAACAGTCAAAATACTGGTTTATACCAAATGGTTTTGGTCTATCTAAATGCAAGATATTCGTTGATAAACTGATCAATTGTTTCTTTGGAATGATTCTGCATTACAATAAAATGAGCTTGTTTACCTAATACTGCAAGCTGCCATTTGTCAACCAGACCAGGATTTGGAAGATCAAAAACAAGTGTAGTGGAGTAATTGTTCAGCAAGCAATTTTGTTGATTGTCACACATTTTTTTAGCGAAATATTCTGCGTTCAGACGACAGGTTTCTACCTCGGTTTTAAACTCATCTTTTCTCTGCATGATACTATACCAAAGAAATAATGCGGCATGGCCATTTCGGGAACCCGATATTGTTGCATCATTAGAGTTTAAATATTCAATGAAATTGCAAAATTTTTTCGCTACTGACTTATAAGTCAAAATAATTCCACATGGAAAAGGAACACCAATAAACTTGTGCCCTGATATGGCAATACTATGAATGTTGGCGTGGAAATTAATCATGTCTGGGGCTAAATATGGAACTAACATACCCCCCAATGCAGCATCACAGTGAATGTAGTACTCTTTGATTCCTTTTTCTTCGAAGCATGCTGAAATCTGATTGATATCATCAATCGCCCCCTTAAACGTTGTACCTATATTTAAATTTAAAATAACAGGACGCGTAGAATCCAGTTCATGATAAAGTTGCTGATAGTCTAACTCTCCATTGGATTGTGATTTAATTTCTTTATAGGGTATGCAAAATATCTTGGCAGCTTTTTTTATAGAGTAATGAGTATCTTCTGAAAAATAGAGAACTCCATTGGGATAATATTCTCTTGCTAATAACATGGCATGTAAATTACTCTCAGTGCCGCAATGGGTAATATATCCCCACCAGTTGCTGCACTTGTATAATTCTGCAAAAAACTCGAGAACCTCCAGTTCAAATTCCCTGCTTTCAATTTGATAATTGGATCGCACAAATGGATCGCCCAGATTATTGAGTGAAAATTTCAGAAAAGGTATTAACTCGTCATAGTTATAATTGAGATTATAAGGGTAACCCGCATGAGTCGTTGTTTTTTCCTTTAGTTTTGCCAGATACATTGCAAGCTTCTGAGGCATGTCATTCATTTTTTTTCAGCTAAAATAATGAGAATCTCTATCGTTTAGTTTAGTATGCATCATTAAATCATGCGCAAATATTAAGCAAATGACTAGCTGAAATATTAGTTCTACGTCTGATATACCCTACCCTCTGAGCTCTCATCAAATATCGAAATGGCTGTCTTGCGATCTGACAACATGAAATTTCTATGCTAGGCTTTTAGGTTCCCCATTAATAATCGATTAAGGAAAATCACTTATGAAGAAACTTATCTTATCACTTGGCTTGTCTTTGTTACCTGTGTGTAATACCGTTTTTGCAGATACTGATAATCAAGTTGGTGTAGATAATCCATTTGGTTCAAACGTAATCATCTTCGATCCCTCTATGCCCGCCAGTGAAATCAATAACAGGATTCTTCAAATCTACAATCAGCAAAATAATCCTGCGAACAGCTACTCTGTTGATTTCTCTGATAATCGCTATGCGTTTATATTCATGCCGGGAAAATACGGCACAGCTTCATCACCAGTTGATGTGCGTGTTGGAGTGTATACCTCTGTTGTCGGTGCGGGACAAAAGCCCGATGATGTCGTCATAACCGGTGCCGTGCGTACTCAGGATAGACCCAATCTGGGTGGAGTCACCACCGTATTCTGGCGCTCAATGGAAAATCTTGCAATTATTCCTACCCTGGGCTCTCTTACTGATGGCTCTATTCCTAAAAACCAGAATGTCTGGGCGGTCTCTCAGGCATCACCAGCAAGACGCATTCACGTAATGGGCGATTTGCGTTTAAATGATGTAAGCTGGTCAAGCGGCGGCTTACTTGCAGACTCAAGGGTGGATGGAACCATTTATTCAGGTACACAGCAACAATATCTGACAAGAAATACCCAGTTTAAAGCCTGGAATGGCAGTAACTGGAACATGGTGTTTGTGGGTATTACACCGGGAAGTCAGATACCTGCGGGTAATTGGCCCAATCCACCTTACAGTATCATTGATAAAGTGCCTTTGATTAAAGAAAAACCTTATTTGGTATTTGATAAACTTACCAATCAATTCGCACTAAATGTAAGAACGCGTCGGAAAAATGTTTCCGGTACTGACTGGCATATTGCAGGCAAAAACCTGCCGATATCGTCATTTTATATGGTAAAACCAGGGGATAGTGCAGCCTCAATCAACGCAGCTTTACGACAGGGAAGCAATCTTTTCATCACCCCAGGCGTCTATCATTTAACAGAAACCATTAATGTCACGAGAAAAAATACAATTATATATGGGATGGGATATCCGACCTTCGTTTCCGATACAGGCAAACCAATCATGAATGTTAGTGATGTTGAAGGGGTTCAGCTAGCTGGCTTTATGATCGATGGTGGTCCAGTTTCGGCCCCTGTTTTGCTGCAGGTAGGTGCCTCAGCGAACAATACAACCCATGTTGATCCTGTTTTCATTGATGATGTGTATTGTCGTGTAGGCGGACCCAATAACTACAAGAGTACTGCTGGAAGCTGTATGGTTATTAACAGCAATGATGTGGTTATTGATAACACCTGGTTATGGCGTGCAGATCATGGCTCGAATGTGGGCTGGACTCAAAACGCCGGTGATTATGGCATTATCATCAATGGCAATAATGTCAAAACCTACAACCTTATGTCCGAGCATTTTGAAAAATACAACGTCGTATGGAATGGAAATGGCGGAATAATGTATGAGTTTCAATCGGAGCCTGCCTATGATGTTCCCAGCCAGCAAGAGTGGATGGATGGAAATATTAATGGCTACGCTGTTTATAAAGTGGGAAGCAATGTGACTACTCATACAGCGATTGGTTTTGGTGTCTACACCAACTTCAAAAACGCTATTTGGATGGACAGTGCCATTTTAGCTCCCAAAGTACCCGGGGTTAATTTATCGCATATAATTGGCTTTTGGCTGGGTGCGAATGGTAACTCAGGTTATAGACATTCAGTTAATAACGATGGCTGTGGTGTAAGTCAGAACAGCAGACTTTGCCATTATTCCAAGTGGCAGTGAAGGGCCTGACTTTAGAAATCTTCCGGCTGACTCTCAATGCGATCCGAGTCAGCCAGAACAACTCAATCAGGCTTATGCCCATAAATCAGTAATCTAACTGCTTCTTTTTTTTGATATATACTCAAGATAACCGCATCGGCCTGGATAGAGTTACCTGTTATTGAAAGGGATACAATGAGTCTTTTTAAATTTTATCAAAGCTTATTCAGATATCAGAAAAAACAGCCTTTATTGTTTTCACTTTTATTTATCTCCGTTATCCTTTCGGTAGTGTTTCAATGCATTCAACCTGTGATCGTCGAGTGGTTAATTAATGATGTTTTAAAAACAAATAATATTTCTCTGTTAGCGCTGACGATGTTTCTCTTACTTGCTAACTATATCCTTTTTATTTTTGCTTTTCTGATGCGCACAAAAATTCTGTCCACTATGGGGGCAAAGATTATCAGCCATTTGAGATATAAAATGTTTGTTATTCTTCAGAATTTAAATCTGAACTCCTATTACAAAAAACAATCCTCTCCTCTGATCTCCTATTTTAGTGAACATCTTGCACTTATTGAAAGTACTACCCTGTTTTCAACCTGGAGTATTTTGAGTGATGTTTTACTTTGTTTTATTGCTGGAGCCCTTCTGTTTTATTTTGACTGGATTATTGCTCTGATTATTTTACCCAGCCTGGTAATAATTCTGGCGCTGCCACGTTTCTTTTTCAGAAAAACTGCGCAGGCAATAAGCGATAAACAAAAAATGGATGCCCAAATACTGGATAACATTCAAGAAAATATTAGAATGCAGGACGTAATACGATTAGAGCTTCTAAAAGAGTTCAAAAAAAACAGATTCAAATCCTTTCTTACACAATCAACAGAGGCTAATTATAGATATAACATCAATTTAGGTCTTTCCAGTGCCTCTTTGCTAATAGGCATCAATTTTTCCATGCTTTTGATTTATATTCTGGGAGGAGTCCTGGTATTTTTTCATTTATTAAGCATGGGCTCGTTTATTGCATTTATCCTGTTATTTAGAAATTTCTTATCAGCAGTAAATAGCATCAGCAACACCTTGCCTGTGATTATGCGCTGTGCGTCAAGCTTGAAGATCATTGAAGATTTACTGGAGATGGAAAATACACCCGGTAAAGAAGTTTTTCTTCCACGACTTGAGAAAGGAATTTATATAAAAGACGTTACCTTTAGTTATGATGACAGAACCGTCCTGAAACAGATTAGTTTTAAAATTGCAGCAGGACAATTCCTTGGGATTGTTGGCCTGAGCGGCTCAGGTAAAAGCACCCTTTTAAAACTTATTCTAAAGGAAATTACTCCTGCTTCAGGTACTATCTTTTTTGATTCAACAGATTATCGTGACTTCACCCAGGAAACATTGCTTGCGCAGACTTCGGTGGTATTGCAGGAACCCAAGCTTTTTGAGGGAAGCATCCTGGAAAACATCAGAATGGGCCGTTTGGACGCATCAGAAAATGAAATTATTGAGGCCGCAAAACAGGCTGGAATTCACAATGAAATTATGCAGCTTCCTGATACCTATGATACGCTTATAGGCCCTAAAAACTCAGATCTTTCTGGCGGCCAGAAACAAAGGATCTGTATAGCCCGTGCACTGGTTGCCAACCCTGCGATTCTTTGTCTGGATGAAGCAAGCTCAGCCCTGGATCCTTTTTCTTCTTCACTAATCGACGAAACCATCGATAAATTAACCGGCTTGCACACAATTATTTCGATAACACACAGGCTAAGTTCGGTTGTCAATGCTGATTTGATACTGGTTATGAAGGAAGGTGAAATTGTGGAATCGGGTAACCACAGCACTCTGGTTAATCAAAATGGATTTTATAATCAGCTATGGAATAAACAAAAAGGCTTCACCTTAATGCCGGAACAGGGCTTTGTGCGAGTTAATCCTGCATGGCTTGAACACATACCTCTTTTTGCGGATTTCGATAAAGAGCTCATGGTCGACATTGCGAACAACATGACTACCGAGCGATTTGACAGACATGAAATTGTGTTTAAACAAGGTGAACAAGGGGACAAGTTTTATATTATTGCTATCGGTATGGTTGATGTGTTTTCTATTGAAGATGGCGAAGAAATAATTATCGCAAGCTTAAGTGATGGCGACTTTTTTGGAGAAGTCGCCTTGCTTTATAATTGTGAGCGAAATGCCACTGTCAAAACAAGTTCGACCTGCCTGTTTTTGTCTCTGTCTTCCGATGGTTTTTATAAAATTATTGAACATTTACCGAAAGAGAAAAAGGACTATTTGCTTGAGAAGGCCTATGCTCGTTTGAGCGGCGAACAAAAATTAAAAAACATCCATGCTCGTTTTACAGTTTAATAGTTTCTGAGCTTAGTACATTGCTCTTGTTCAAAGTAAGCATTCAATATAATGCTGCTAAATAGGACAGACAAGTTATTTATGGAACTTATTTTTCATTTATGAAAAAATGACGTCTCTTAAATGGAGTAAGGACAAAATTAAATGAAAAATAGTATGTTTAAACAGGAGCAAGCCACTTCCTCACCCGCGATTAAGCCTGTGATTGACTTGCAAGGATTTGAGATCAGCTCGAAACAAAGGCCAGTACCCGCCCTGCCTTCAATAACTGAAGAGTTATTGCAGAATTTACAGAATCACTTGGGAAATAAGTTTGTGGCTGAGGAGCTGATTAACAAATTGCCCAAAGTCGACCTCCATGTTCATGGAGAAGCCGGATTCATAACGGTTAAAAGAGCAAGGGAAATTGCCGCAAGAAATGGTCTTCAATTCCGTGAAGATCTTGTTCATGAGAGCGGTAACCTGTTTAAATATCGAGGGGTAGAAGACTTTCAGGGCTTTCTCGATGATTTTTTTGAAATTTCTGATTTTATTAGAACACCACAGGATATCGAAGACATTGCCTATGATTTTTACAGATATTGTTATGAAAATAATGTTATTTTCGCCCTCCCCGGCATATCCTGGGTCCAGTGCAAAAAATACATGAGTTTTACTGATTTTAATCAGGCTTACAACAGAGCATTAGTGAGAGGAATGCAGGATTTTGGCGAGATTAGTGTTTTAAGACTGCGTTATTATCAGGAGCGCCACCACTATCCAGAACCATTTAACGAGATTTGGAAAGATCTTAAAGATTGCCCTAATGGATTAATTACAACAATAGGCCTGGCAGGCAATGAAGGGCCATTTCCGTTTGAACTATTCAAAGAGTTTTACAAGGAAGGCAAAGAGCTTCGCTTATCAGCAGAAAATCCAGCCTGGTATTTCACGGCGCATATGGAAAAATCCTCGGATGCGAAGATTATACTGGAATCGACAGAACTTCTTGATTGGGTAGCACATGGGCAAAATAGTGCTGATGAAGAGGAGTACTTAAATATAATGAAAGATAAGGGCGTAACGCTTGAAAGCTGCCCTATCAGCGATATTACAGTATATCCTAATGAAATTCCTGGTTTGGATAAACACAAGCAATTTATAAAGTTTCTGGAAAAACAAATAATCTCATTGAACTCGGATGATCCGGCATTTTTTGGTGGAGTTGACCGCGTATATCGGCAAGTTTTCGCTGCCAAACTGGCTGATTTGCAGCAATTGCTGCAATGTACAGTGAATGGATTATTACCTGCACAGCATGCAACCCAAGAAGAGCTCAAACAAAATCAACCTGTTTTTTATCAGGATCAGCAACGCATCGCAATGGCAGGATTGTTGAAAGTTCAGTTTTTCCAGTATTACTGCATGATGCTTCCTGCATTACTCAACTTATCCTCCGAAAGTGCGAAAAAATTGTTTGCAATTAATTTAAAAACTTCAGAAGCAAGCCTGGCTGAATTATTGTCTGAGTTTCGCCCTGTAGCTGATGAAAGCATCTCGAATGCGCTCTCTGGAATGCTCCAATGCAAATGCAAAATCCGCAGCCTTAGTCAGGCTATCCTCCAGACAACAGTCGATCTGCATAAAATTTATATTCAAAAATGTGAGAATGCAGAAACCAATCAGGATGATAACGAGGCTGATGACAAAAATGACTTTGGCCATGCAGTTGCATCAAGCATTCTTTGCTTGAATGGAATGCTTTCATAACATAGAAAATAAACCGGTCCCCACCCGGGACCGTCTTAATCATTAATCGTACTTCTGACTTTGACTGAATCCTTAAAATTCCAGACTGTAATAGGGAACCGCGCCCTTCTCTCGTTGATAAGCCACAAGCTGATCGATTCGCTTTGTTTCTTCTTCATTTAGTCCGCTCTGCTGTAGAAGATTTTGTTGCAGAAAACTATAACGATTTGATAATTCACTGGCGTGCATTATTTGCTTTGCCAGCAATACTTTGTTTAATTTATTTTCCTGTATCTCCTCATCGCTGAGTTTTCTTTTCTTACCAAAAAGAAGAAAGGTTCTTGATGCGGTTTTCACAGAAACGGTTTCCCGAGACGCATTTTTTATTCTTAATTGCTCTTGCGAAGAAAATTTGGAGTTTAAATGCTGTGTTGTTTTTATTTTACAGTAGCGTTCGAGTTCATCAGGATCTTCAAAATTTACCGGTTTTGCTGCCTTTTCTTTCGCTTCAGAATTCTCTTCCCGCACTCTCTTCAAATCAGCAAGGCTATTGCTGAGTATGTTACGCGTGTTTTCGTTTAGAGAGTTCACTCTGGCCTGCAAACTCCTAAGTTCAACATACACTGCAACCCGCATATGTCGGCAAGCCTCACGCTGTATTAGATTGAGTGTATTGTTTCGTAAAAGCAGATCGATTTTTGATAAAGTTTTCTTTAATCGAAATATCTGAAATGGAATAGTCTCTGCTTCCTTGCATTGCCGCTCAAACCAGGCATCAATACAGGACTGGGAACAGGATCCCATTTTCTGATGTTTTATCTGATGATCATCATCCAGTAATCGCCCCTGTCTTTGTAATTCGGATAATGGCTGCAGCATATTTTGTAAACCGGTTTTAATATCCGGTGCGGTGGTGATTCTAGGCGCTAATAACTCTGGCATTAACGAGCCTGTTGCCAGCTCCTCGATGTCAATTGGGCTTGTTTTTTTAGCGGGGCTTTTATCCAGACCAAATACATTGTCTACAATTGAGGTTAGCCAACTATAACTTTTCTGAACACCATACCCGGTATTAATAAACAGGAAAACTGAAGAATCCTTCTCAAGTTTTTCCACTTCAAACAGAGTCGCATGCCCTCCCTGGGTAGAGGAAAAACCATGGCTGAAAAGAGCAGACTCCCCAGGACATAGATTATCAATTTTTTTAATCGCTTCAAATGTCATTTCATCATGCAATTGTTCATTAAGCGTTTGTACATCCTGATGACGTCCATTTTTGATAAGATACTCTGTTTGCGTACGATGTCTCAAAACTCGTCCTTCCTGCTCCTCACAACTCTTGAGCTGCACCGCTATTCGCTTGAGTCGAAGCTGGATCTCAGATTGCTCGGGCAAGGTTCTGATATAATCATTTAAATCTGAAACATAATCACGATAAGCGGTAACACTGGCATTTCCTTCCAGGTAATCGGGTACGTCTGTGACGGAAAGTAAAGAGCGATGCGACAAATTCGATAACTGCCTGTCGATATCTTTTTCACTATCCACAAGAGAATCAATTTGCTCATCCACAATGGATAGTACCCATTTATCCAGAAAGTCAAAGCTAAACTTCATCTTTTCCAAGCTTTGAATTTGCTTTTTTAATGACTTATTGAGTGAGAGAAGTCGAGATTCATCTTTCGGGACCCAGCCAAAGAAGTAGAAAATCTTCTTCCACCAGCTTTTTTTACTGTAAATTTGCGTATCATAGAAGTCATTGTTTTTTTCGAGAATTGATTTTAGAAAATCAATTTGCGCAACAAGGCTTTTCTCCTTATTTTTTTTATAATCTGTATGAAGTGTGCGTGCTTCATCGTATAAGCTATGGAGGTTATAGTTTTTGTTAGGCTTTTGCATGAAATTTTTTAAATTTCGGCGAGATACTAAATTGTAGTGAACTGACATGAATTAATCGGATGATGCTATTTTCGACATATTGTATAATTTATCTAGCATGATGCCAAGCTATAGAAATGAGTAATTGAAAAACTTGAAATAAAATACAGACGCCTTGAAACAAAGCCCCTAAAAGTATAAAATAAAGCCTATTTGATTTATTTCCGATACCAATGCCAAACAATTCTACTGAGACCATGCCAGTCCCTGGCGATAATCCAAACGATAACATTTCTAAACACAGATACGGTGGCAGCCAGTTACAGGGGGGGCGTGCTTACCAGGAAGATACTGCCGCCTGGTTTAAATCAGACTCCGCTTCTTTGGATTTGACACCTCTTCAGATTGGTCAGCGTCTATGGACTGCTTATCGGCAAATTGACGCTGAAATACTTAGAGATAAAACACTTGAGCAAGTCGGTTCAACCGCAGTTACAACGGTGATAAAAAATAATTTCCTGATTACCGCACTTCTTGCAGATGCTGCAACATTCGCGGCTGTTTATAATGAATCTGGCGAAGTGATTGATGTCTACAGATTAAATGCGAGAGAGCACAAGCCCGACCTCGAAAGAGCACGTATAATGGAATTCGAAGGTTATTATGTTTTAAATGGTCGGGTTTGGGGCAGACTTGCCGTTTCCAGAGCAATTGGCGATGCCTTTTTTCTACCTGTTATTGCCGATCCAGATATTTCCATTGTTGACTTGTCCAATATTCCCGCAGGATATTCAGTAAAATTAATTAGCTCCTCAGACGGCTTTACAGATGGAGCACGCAAGCAGGTAAAAACGCTGGGCGACGTTAAAAAGGCTCAGGAAAACTATCTGAAGGAAGCAATCGCCGCTGCTGGTAAATCAGAAACCATTTCAGAAGAGCAGCTGTCTGAGTATCTTGCTCTATGGGCTATTAAGAATGGATCTTCCGATAATGTGACGGTCGCTGTACAAACGGTTAAAAGGCCAAATGAGGCGCCCGGTTTTATGGGCATGAGCGGTGTGTACGATGGCCACGGTGGACAACAGGTCTCGGCTTACATAGCTGCTCACATCCAGGATAAACTGGAAACCCTTTTCGCAATGAGTGAAGAGGACTATCAAAAACTTGAAGACAGCGCTTCTTCTCAGGAAAAAGCTTTTCTCCGCGACAATACAGATCTGAAAGTATTTGATCTGAATACCCGATTGAAAAAGCCAGAGCCTGTTAGCGAAACTTCCGCTGCTTCCGATGCAGAAAAACTATCTGCACCAGGCAGTTCTGGTTTCTTCCAGTCGAACAGTTCACCCAAAAAAGGATTGAAAAGGACTGTATCGGTATTGGATTTAAAGGCGGTAATAACGGATAAAGTAGATACAGAAGCTGAGCAGCGCAATAAAAGAGCAAAGCAGGATGACAGCTCATCCTCCAGTTTTGTGCCGTGATAGAGACGAGTAGCTTAGTTCAGCTGCCATGACTCACTTTACCTGTCGTCTTTGCGAACAAAGTGAAGCAATCCAGATCGAAACTTGAACAAAGCAAGGAACTGGCTTGCTTCGCTAACGCTCGCAAAGACAGTTTTTTGCGCAGCCATCTTCATTTACGCAACAATGTCTTCGTGAGAAGGACAGCCCATCTCTTCCAAAACAGAATCCATTTGCTGAAAATACTCTTCCCATGAGGGGTATTTAAAACTATTAATACGCTCGAGTTGTGCCCTTCTGCGACTACTCTCCGTCGCAGCGTATTCTGAGATAAGTTCTTTCCAGCGCCGGCCATCCAAAGGATCAATATAGTCAGGAATATGTCCTGCAATTTCTTTAAACACTGCCAGGTCGCTGGCAATTACTGGTACTTTCAGGGTCAAGGCTTCCACAAGAGGCAAGCCGAACCCCTCACTGAACGATGGAAAAAGCAGAGCTTGAGAGTGAGAAAGATAGGTGACTAAATCTGCATCCGGGCAATGTGATAATTCAGTGACGAACGTTTTAAGAAAATGAGAGCGCTCGAGAATGTCTACCACATTTTCACACTCCCAGCCGCGTTTGCCAATGATGACTAAATGAGGAGCGTTTTCTCCCATCTGTTCCACTAACTGGCGCCATATCTGCAGTATTAATAAATGGTTTTTTCGCGGTTCAATGGTACTTAACATCACAAAATAGGGCTTTTGGATCGGCTTTAAACCAGGTTCAATAGCTGGTGGAATTCCTGAACCCAGCAAAATAGCCTTAGTATAAGGTAAATCATAATTGTGGTGCTTTGAATAAAGGATTAAGTCATTCAGAGTCGCTTCTGAATTGGTGATGATTGCGCTTGCCAGCGGTAAAATGGAAGCCATTTTTTCATGGTATCGCCGGTCTTCTCCTGGGCTGCAATATTCAGGATACGTAATCGGGATAGTATCATGAATGATGAAAACGGGTTTAATACCCTCTTCTTTTGCCAGCCGTTGATAATCAGATTGTCCTAAACCGACATGCCCAGTGTTTAACAAAAAGGTTGGCGTCTCTTTACTCATTTTTTTGCGCGAGAAAATGCCGCTAATAATACATTTTGCTAACTGGGAACGAGTACCCTCAGTGTTCAGCCAATTGAATAGTGCCTGAGATTGAGCCCGCGGTAAAATCCAGCTCCGGCCGCTCCAGCGTACAAGCGCGAGCCCTCTTTCGCTATAGTGATTGACGAAAGCCTGAGTAACCCTGTCAATACCCGTAATCGTTTGTTTTTTAAGTTTACGCCGCATTAGCCGGGTGATATCAATAACAATATTCATTCAGAATCCTTATGCAATATGCTGTTTCAGCCAATCCAGCATATACTCCTGAACCTCTGCTGGCGCTTGATCGATACTTTGCATGCATACAAACGCAATATTCTTGTTTTTATGGGCCTGATTCAGCCGTTTTTTTATTTTAGGAAAAGAATGACTGGCTCCATTAACCATCGTCACCTGTTTTTTAAGATCATGTACGGCCCGCTTTTCTTTTAAATCAAAATGAACTATCAAAGGAACGCTGGATACCTGATCCGCATGACGAAATGGAATGCGTATATTGCTGGAAAACAATTCAGAATTGTTTGTCATGTACTTCTCAAAAGAACTTCGGAATAAAGGGAAAGGGGCATGCGGGAGAAGATAAAAATGCATATCCCAACCGCTCATTCTGGCAGATTTTTCCTGCCATGTCCGATGAGGATTAGTCTTCGGAAGCGGCTCCTTAATGCTAAACCATTGGCTTAGCTGTTTTTGTAGTCGATAAGTCCATTTTTTTTCTGCCTGCACTTTCCATTCTCCTCGAAGAACTAACTGCTGGTTGTGAAAAAAATCCTCAGGGCTGACCTCCCGAATGATAAAAAAATCGTCGTTGAGATAAAGAAATTGATCCGACAAGCCGGGAATATGCCAGATTAACCACTCTACACTGATGCTGTTGAATACCGGTGCTTTTGAGCCAAACTGTAAAAGCAATTCATTCTGATCAATTATTTTGATTTTTTTTGCCAGACTACTACCCTGTAAATCTGCGATTACCGAAGGAATTTGCTGATTGGTGATAATAAAGATTGTTCTAATCCAGGGGGCGAAACGATCAAGCGAAAGCAGGCAATACTGAATTTCATTACAGTGGTTAATACGTGTTGGTTCAACGGCCGCGTGCTGTTTGATTCCCAATTGTTCGCAAAACGATCGCAGCTTTTCCAGATAAACAGGATCATGGCCGTCAACCCATGAAATAACCGCATCAATTGGATTCATATTCTCTCTGGGCTCTCTCACAAACCCACAATTTTAAAAGAGTTTAATTGAAAGTCCAGAAAACTATGAAATTTATTGAACTAAGGGCTTGAGGGGGGGCGCAATTGGGTAGAATCCTCCAGGCATTGCAAACTTAAGTTTCTTTTAAAAAATAAGTGACTGTTTTCAGTCATCGCAGAACTCAATATAGATTTTTTGAATGACTCACCAAATGATTCAAAGACCTCAAGATTAGCAAGCGCTTCAGTCATTTCTGACAAATAAGACTCCCATCTTGGTTTTATATTGGTTAATTTATCATTTCTGCTGTTTAATAATCTGATAAAGCTGACTGCAAGCATTTTTAATTCTTTAGAACTCTTCTGATCATTTTCCAGGATATCGACAGCAGCGACTCTCAACTCGTTTGCAAGTTCCAATATCTGTTTTCCTTCAGCAGGATAATAAATTGAAAGAGTCCAGGCGAATGCTTCCAGACGGGAAAGATGAAAATACAATCCCTGGCTATCAATACTAAAAAAGAATAAACCACATGCCACATTTTCTTTTCCCGCAATCAATTGAACAGGAGCCTGATTACCCAGAAACTCCTGAGAATATATATCTTTTACCAAGGCTCGTTTAATCTCGATACGTTCATTGTTTTCCAGCTTCCAGTTCACTTCGGCCGCCACCAGTTTTTTAAGCCTGTTATTGATGTTATATTTATATTTTTCTACCAAGGCTCTACTGATAAGTTCGGGCATTAGACTTCGGAGGCCCAGCAGGGTTAATACAAGACTCTCTAATCGGACTCTTTTTATCGACTGATTAATTGAGATACATGAAAATTGGTCGCTCAGATCGTATGCTGATGAATTGGAAAACTTGTGCTTTCCCATATCAATCAAGCTTTGAACTATTGCATGTCCCTGAGGGGATGTTAAAACTACTCTTCTGTCATATAACCTGTTGAAAAAAATTGTATAATAACTCTCATATTGCTGATCAGGATCGCCTCTGCTCTCTTCTCTGAAGAGTTTGCAAGCCAGATCCCTTAATTCCACTTGAAAAGAAGATAGATTGCAGTTGATACGATTGAGGCTGGAAATGCGTGAAAACAGCAGAACGTATGAGGAATCATTCAATAGTTTATCTTCGACCGCTTCAGTCAGTTTCTGCCATCCCTGCTCATGGATTTGATAGTCATATTTATGAAGGTATTGCAATAACTCGAGTTTAAATCCAAGCTCGGCGCCTTCGGATTCAGGCGCTTCATAGGCTTGTTGTAATTGTAAAAACAGATGAAGCAAGTTATTGGAAAAAGTAGGAAGTAATGATGAAAAATTAGCGGGAAACTTTTTAAGGAGGGTCATTATCGCTTCAAGAAGCTCTCGATCTCTAACCGGGATATCAAGCGTCCACAATGAGTGAATGAACAGATTATGATAGGCAGGAGGTATTATTTTAAAGAGATGCTCCCAGGCAGCTCTGACTGGCTTTGGTATGACACGATGAATAAAGCGGCGAAGTTGCAGTGAGCCTCCTTCAACTTTACAGTAGTCACTGCACAAACTGATATAAAAAAACTCGGAGTGTTCCTGCATGAATAAATCATAGAATAATTTCCCCCTTCGCGAATTGGGCCGCAAGCCAAAACCCATTTCAAATTTCAGTTTTGGCCAAAGTTCATTTTCAATTTCGCTTAGTATCTCCCTCGCGGTAAAAAGAGACTCTTTCTCACTCTCACTATATTGGGAACGTTTTATTTGATCCCATCGGGGATAAGACGTGGTACAAAATGCCGCATTAGGGTATTTTTTAAGGAATTCAATCTTTGGGTTTTTTAGTACCAAAGCTTTTCTTAACAGACTCGCCTCAGATTCTGTAAGTGGTTGTCGCCCCTGAATTTTTTTTTGGATAATTGATTTGCTTTCCCTATTCAAATTATCGATGAAAGATTCACGCGCAGTTCCCCCATACAAGTAAAAATAATATATCTCCCCCTGAACCACTTGCAGGTAAATCTGGTCTTCTTTGAACTGAGTGAGTAAACGGTGCATTATCAAGGGTCGTGCATAATTTTTTGGAATTTCCGGTTTGGGGAGTGGAAGAACGGGTACAAAATCACTGGTCCATACCACAAAATCATTGGTATATTTTGCATGCAGCAAAGAGAGCCCGAGAATCATATGAACAAATTCTTTTAAGAGAATGGGTTCATTCTCACTTCCGAACTCCCTGAAGAGATGATTAATGACACCCAGAGACCATTCCAGGGGCAAAATTTTATTAAAAATTTCCATTTCGACAAAATAAAAAACCTTATTAACAAAATTTGCCGCTAATTGTTTCTCATCATCATCCGCAATCCGTCTAATTAGTGGTGTCAGGAGTTCTTTATACCAAGGTGTCATAGTTCCGTGCCTGTTAATTAAATCCATTCCAAGTATTTTAATAAGAGATGGAAGCCCTTATAATTTAGTATATTCATAATGGTAGCTTAAGTTAAATCGAATGTGCCTGAAATAATGCCATTCAATGGACGCGCGCTTATTATTAACAGGGAACTGGTCAAATTTAATGTCAAAAATTTTTTTTTACACCGGCCAGAAAATTTTTAGCCTGCATCGGGCAATTACTCTCTTTTTTGTTTATCTGGGCCATTTATCCTATTGCTTCATATTCAAATGGCAGGATGTGCGCTGGAGCCATACCATTCTTGGTACCCTGCATTCAGGATCAGTGCTGGTGTTTCCGCTTCTTATACTGAGCTGCCTGATTGGGATGTCTCTGGCTTATAGCATTAACTACATACTTGCACCATTCAATTTGCAGAATCAGGCATTATTTATTGCACAAAGCACTATAATCCGCGATATGGCGCCCCTTCCGATTGGTTTTATTTTCTGTGTGCAATGCGGGCTTAATCTGATTAACCCGGATCATCCCAGTTTAAATCATACGCCCGATCGGGTAATGCTGGAGACCATTATTCCTTTGATTGTAGGCGTCAATATTACAGCGATGTTACTTTACACCTACATATCAGCGGCTTTTTTTCTCAGTGTTTTTTTAACCTTTTCCTATCTTTTGCATATGAGTACCGACGAATACCTTTTGCGTCTTTCAGAAATTATTAATCCAGCGGATGTAATCACTTCGCTGATCAAAACTATTCTGTATGCAAGCATTGCCAGTTATACTGCAGGTTATTACTATTACTACGTTACCAATAAGGTGATGCCGGTCAGAAGAGCAGTTTCAAGAATTATAACTCGGGGTTTATTTTGGCTGGTTGTGATTAGTGTGTTGGTCAAACTGAACTTTACTTAATACTTTAGGAATTTCATGGAACAGGAAAGATTTTATATCGGAACAGGTATTTTTGTTTTTTTTGCTCTCATTCTAGCCGTATTTGGTACCCTATTCGTTTATAATCAATACCTTCATGGCAAAATTGAAACCTATGTCATGTTATTTAAAGGCTCTCTCAGCGGACTGGATGCTACCTCGCCTATCACCTATCGCGGTGTTAAGATCGGTGAAGTCAAACGCGTTGAGCTGACCGCTACCAAGTCCAAGACCAATGTATCTATTCCCGTATATGTGGAATTCTTTGTCGAGAAATCATTTGAGCCTGGGGATAATCCAATTCAAATTCTTATCCAGAATGGGATCGTTGCTACTATTTCATCACCCAATTTGCTGACAGGTACCTCCACTATTGAGCTGGTTCTTGCGGAAAAAAAGCAGGCTTCTGTTAAAGCCAGAACTTTTCATGGAGTCCCTTTATTTCCAACAGAGGTGGCTGTCGAAGACGATATGAGCGCCAAAGATACGATGCGAACGGCCAGGCGTACACTGAATGACATTAGTAATTTTGTTAAATCGAAAGAACTAAAAGAAGCGATTATAGCTATTCAGACAATGGCGGACAGTATTAATCAATTTGCCGATCTGATGACAGGCCAGATTCCAAGCGCCTTGATCTATTGGAATGAAAGTTTGAAAGAGGTATCCAAAATGGCTTATTCCGTGCGCACGCTTACTGATTATCTGGCGCGCCATCCCGATGCCTTGCTAAGAGGAAGGTGATGAAAAAATATCTCTTAATTGTACTGACGTTACTCTTGGTTGCCTGTGGTCGAAGTAAAGAGCCATTGTTATATGTCATTAATCCCATTTTAAATACAAGCTCACAGGCATACAGTCATTCAGTGATGCGTATTGGCATCGACGATGTGAGTATACCGGAGTATCTGGCCAAGCCACAGCTGATGTTTTTCCTAAGCGCTAATCAGAGTAAAATGGAAGATGATCATCAGTGGGCTGAAGGCTTGCAGAGCAATGTTAAAAGAGTGCTTCGCAGCAATCTCTCCACACTTATTCCTAATGCCGTGGTCGAGGTAGCTCCCTGGGACCCCAAATTTGACCCTGCCATTCAGCTTCAGGTAAACATTAATGAATTTAAAGTCGATAGTCAGGGCAACAGTATCCTGCAGGCAGATTACGTGATCTATGGACCATCGTTTGAGAACAGGAAATACAGTGCTTACTATCACATCAAGTTACCGGTTGTTAACCAGCAAACCCTTGTAAGCAGTATGAACGCTAATTTTACCTGCTTAAGCCGTGATATCAGCCGCCACATCCCACTAAAATTAGCGGAGAAACCCAAGGAGTCTCCAGAAACTTCCCTGCCGCCGCTAACTACGAAATAAGGCCTGGTGCTGGCCCTCACTGCCATTAAGTTAAGCTTAGTTGTATATAAACTGTCCTCCCCGCGAAGGCGGGGATCCATCTCTGAGCGAGCTATGATGCCAATTGAGGAATGGATTCCCGCCTTCGCGGGAAGGACTAAATTCCTTAACTTTATGGCAGTGGTCCTGGCCCTGTCCAGCTTAGGTCGGGTTCTGATAGATTGCCAGAAGAATCTCCTCTTCCAATCCTTTTGCGATATAAATCGGCTTTTCGACTCCATTAATAATGATTGAAAAGACCAGTGGATTTCTTTCAGGACGCATCAGAAAACCTGATAATGAGGATGCGTCATGGAGTGTTCCTGTTTTGGCATAAACCAAATGATTCAGATCTGTCTTTGTCATACGAGCCTTCAGACTGCCGCTGCTGCCTGATTGCGGCAATGCCTTAAAAAGGATTTCACGCAACTTTTGATTTTGATACAAGGAGTCCAGCAGATTAACGAGTTGCTGAGCTGTTAACAGGTTGTAACGTGTACCTTCGCCGTCGTAAAGAGCAATTTTCTTAACATCAACCGAGGTATTCTTGCTTAATATCTGTTTAATCGCGAATACCCCCTGCTTGTAGGAGCCCTCACCCGTTATAACAAAGCCTAATTCTTTAGTGAAGCTATTTGCATAAAGATTATCTGACTCTTGCAGCATATGCGTAATCAATTTTTCCGTGGCAGGTGATTCCAGGCTGGAGATCAGCTTGGCATCGGCAGGCGCTTTGCCTGTATTCACATGACCGTTCAAAGCAATACGATGTATTTTGAGATAGTCTTCAATTAATTTCCTGGCTCTTGCTACAGGCTGAGGAATGGCCAGCCTCATTACCTTGGGATCTTTAGACTGGGCAAGACAACCATACAGCTTCAAGGTATTGTCAGGCATGACCTCAATATTCATATTGCAATGATTTTTTTCGGTTTGAGCAGATACCGTATTCACCTCATTGATGAGATGGAGTGGATTATCAGGCTTCTGCGATTCAATCTGAACCCGTTTGTTTAAAAGCCTGGAGCTGGTAAATTTAAATGCAACCTCATTCGCATCAAGAATTGCCGCTGTATCGGGAGCAGCATAGTACCAGCCCAGATCATCAAAGGACGTTCCTCCAGGATAATAGGGTGGTTTAAAATGTGATACATCGATTATCAAATTCCCTTTGATCTTCTTTGGAAGACTTGCAAGCAAACTGGACAAATCTTTGGAGGTTAATGAAGGGGAACCATTGAAAACCACATAAACATCATTCCCTTTTGTCATTAATTGAGTTTTGAACTTATATTCCGGAGTTAATTGATAGAGCGCTGCCGCTGCGGTTAGCAGCTTGGTGCTGCTTGCTGGTGCCAATAGCTTATCCGGATTTTTACTGTAAACTATTTCGTTTGTAACAACATCTTTCACCACTATCCCCACAGTCGCCTGGGGCAGTTTCTGTTCAATTAATTGTTCAATTTTTTCATTAAGATCTGCATAAACCGAGGTGCTGCAGAATAGAAACAGTATGCCGGCAAAACGCATAGAGCTCTCCCTTTAATCAAGTTAATTTATACTGTTGGGGCGGAAGGAGTAGTGGGATCCTTGGACATTTCTCCTATTCCCAATGCTAAGGCCAACAGTCCGGAATAAACTGCCTCCAATATAAAATACGCTTTACATAGTGCATGCTCATCGTTGGCACATTCCTCACCCATTACGTACAAAGCAATGATTAATGCCAGCTGAGCTAAAGTGATTCCGGTTTCCAATCCATTAATGATTTTTTCGCTGGTGTGGGTTGATGTGCAAAAGATGGTATAACCGGATGAACCAATCTGCACCACTTTACTCGGAATTGCATTGAGAGTGCCGCCGCTAATGGCATTGAGCCCATTTTCAACAACTGTAGCCACAGCGGATGCTTTTTGAGCTCCCCGATGAGTTGATGAGGATGAATAATAAGGGCCAAATAAGCCAGACATAGAAATCTCCTGAAAACTACAAGGTCACAAACTATATCTGGTTTCGTGTGAAAACGAAAAGTATTTTATATTTAGAAAACAGAACAGCAATGATTATCACGGCTTAACGAACAAAGTGAGCAATCCAGAACACTTGTTTCGGATTGCTTCGGGATCACATTACATTAGCAGGCGAGGAATCATCCCGTTTAGAATCATCCCCTTTTGTCTCTTTTATCTGTTCTTTGAAACTTAAAAATTTCATTGAATCCTTGACGCTGCTAACTGTTTGCTCCGCTTTGGTTTCTTTTGGTTTAAGCGATGGAAAATATTGGCCTATCCAGGATAATAGTTTCTGGAATTGACGCCCAAACCAGTTTTTACTTTTTGAGGACAATTGATCTTCGGCAGTTTCAATCATTGTTACCGCGGTTTTTCTAAATGCCTGAAGGTCTTTTTTGTCATGAGCCTGTCCGGAGAAGTAATTCATTCCATGAATCGTCAGTTTATCGGCCATCTCTCTGATAATCATTCGATCTTTACTATTAACTTCAGACGATTCTGCGCGTCCTCTTAATTTAATAAGCGCGTCAAAAAATAATTTTTGATTGGCCTCTTCCTTCTCAAACTGATGGACTGTACTAACTGAGTGACTCACAAATACATCATACTCTTTTGCCAGTTCTGATAAAGGATTACTGGGTGGAATATTTGCAGCAACTAGCGCTTCCTGCATAAGAATATTGTCTTTGAGTATATTTTCTTTATAGAGCTCAATAAAATCTCTGGCTAAATCAGCGGGCAAAGCATCTACCATGCTTGATAATTGAGTAATTAACACCTTGTAGGATAATTGAGAAGGCACTTCTTTGCTTTGAGCGTCTTTAAACATAATCAAATGCGTCATCAGCTGATCAAAAACCTCAGGGCTTCTGTTTGCAATGGAGCTAAATTGATTATGGTTTAGAATAATGAATCTGATGTCTTCATCGGGTAAATTCATCTGATCAGGATACGCCAGTTTCCAGAGCGCTATCATTTTATCCAGTTTCCAGGCATTTTCCGGTTTATCTAAATCGGCAGCATGGGTATTTAGTGCATCGAGCACCTCTTTTGCTGGTAAAGTCTTGCCAATATGAGGTAAATATTTATTAAATCTCGTTTCACTGGCATAGGGAATGTCTCTTAGTGCTTCATATTTCCAGACAATGATGTCAACCTTAGGCGCAGGCATTAACAGAGCTTCTTTTTCCTGCAATTGACTTACAACAAACTCCCCTTCTCCTAATAGCTCTTTAATCTCAGGATTCGCTTTGAAAAATTCGTGAAGAGCTTTAGGTTCATTGTTATTTACAAAATCAGTGAGTGACAGGGATTTAGTTGCCAATTTCTCCTCTAAATTTCTTAAAAACGCGACAATGGCTTCAGAATGTTCAGGAAGATGGCGATTTAAACGTTGAGCGAAATTCTCCCGATCATATAAATAGAAATCCAATAGCTTATTAATTTTAGGAAACTGATAAGGAACAAGTGGTTTTAACTCAGGGCGTCCATTGATATCAAAGTGTTCTGCATTCATTAATTGAGTCATGAACTCTTTAGCTGAATCACTGCCGCTGAAATGAACCGCATCATTTCGATCCCATAAACCTGTTTCAGAATTGAAGTTGTAACGAATCGTTAATTCTGCATCAATCTCGTGAAGTAATACTCCATAAAAATCGCGAAACTGGATACCGCGGCGAGTATAAGTTTGTGTGAATTCATCATCTTTTTTTTCAATATTCCAATTACCGCTGTCTTTATTCCACCACACACCGATTCCTCGTTCGTCTAGAGGGGCTTTCAAGTGAACAATAGAATAATCCACTCCATAAGCAATATGTTGGGATTGAGCCTGGACTAAAACTAATGCTTGTGCTTCTGAAATCTCTAGCACTTTAACTAGATCAGAAATAGCGGTGGTATTATTTAGCACAAAAGTCTGGCCATTAAAGGTCAGATCACGTTCAGAATCCTTCACAATTTGCAGCTTATTACCCGGAATGATTTCTTCTTTTATTTTTAGGTTTTCACGATTAAGCAGCAATTGCGGGTTTTTAGTTTCTGCAATAGAGATTATTGAGTTAAGTTGTTGTTCAAGTTGCGCTTTGACAGTCACCAATTGGTTTTTGAAATCATCTAATGACTTCACAGCTTGTAAAGCTTCGTAAACTGCCTTCGGCGCCTCAGTTCTATAGAGCTCAAACAGAGCATTCCATTCCTGGATTTCCGTGCTCTCTGTAGTTAGTCCAAGACTTCTCCAATCGGGTAGAAGCTGTTCATGCATAAACGCAGGCAAGGTAAAGGTTAAACCGTAAATCTGGAATCGATCACGATCTGTAATTTGTGGAGATAAAGGAATTTTTTGCAGGAACTCATCAATACGGTTTAATACATACTTGTCTTTTAATGTTCCCTTCTCCGTAAAAAAAGGATTAAGATCGAGACTTTCTAATTGGATCTTACGATTACCCTCCTGAAGTCGAAGACCCTCGGTACCGTTCAAAGCCTTGGTCAGGAGATCAGGATCTTCGAGAGTTTTCAGGATCAAATCAATATACTGTATCGCAACAGTAAGAGTTCTTTCTTCTTTTGTCTTCGCTGGCATTGTCATTACAACTATCTATTTGGTTATAGTATTAGTTTAATGTATCAGGCTTAAATAAATGTTAAGGATTTGAGATTTATTTAAAGACAGGGTCCAAATACAGTCTTTGCGAGCGTCAGCGAAGCAATCCACCTCCTGACTTTATTCAAGATTCGATCTGGATTGCTTCACTTCGTTCGCAAAGACGACAGTGTCGTGAGACTTTATCGATGCCATTTTTGCGGATGCGATTCACGCATTATTAAGACGGCCAGCAAACTAATTAAGAAGCAAACCGGCATGACTAACAAGGCTTTATTATAACTCGCCACAGTATACACATGTACGCCGCGAGTATTCACCCATTCTGTGCTCTGATGAAGAAATACGCCGACTAAGGGCTGGAATACCGCCCCGCCAATAAGAACTGATAAGTTATTAAAGCCGGAAGCAGTACCCACTAACTCAGGAGGATTATTATCTTTAACCACTGCAAAACTAACCGTCTGACCGCCGGCTCCAATGCCTAAAAGAAATAAGATAAAATACATCATCTGGATGTCAACCTGCGGAACATAGAGCAGAAAAATCGTAGCTACCAAACCGCAAAGTGAACTGATGCCCAAGGCAATTTTGCGGCTGTGAATCCGGTCACTAACCCAACCGAGCAAAGGGCTTCCAATACCAATACCTAACCAAATCATGCTGCACAGGCCAGACGCAGTAAGCACTGAGACCTGAAATTTCTGTTGTAAATAAGGCACTCCCCAAAGCGCGGCAAAAACTGCGATTGGTGTCCAGATAGCGCAGGCATATAAACCAGTTACCCAGGTATAGCCACGCCCACAAACCTGAAGTAAACGCCTCCATTCTTCTTTAAACTGGCGTTTGGAGGGGGATTGCGTTTGCTGATGTGGATAATCTCTGATCACAAACCAGATCAGAGCCGCCAAAATGAGCCCGATAAAAGAAAGAATAAAACTGGATGCGCGCCAACCCACTGCTTCAATTAAAGCAGCTAGCGGCACTTCGCCAAACATCGCTCCAACAGAGCTCATTAACTGGGCAACACCTGCCAGAATAGCGAACTGCTGAGGTGGAAACCATCTGGAAAGCAATACCAGAACGCCGATGAATGAAAAGGCAGAGCCGATACCAATTAGAAAACGACCCAGGGCGGCGGTCAGCAAACTATCGGTTGCGGCAAAGAAAAAAGAGCCCACAGCACAGAGAATCAGTGCGTAGGTCATTAGTTTTCGAGGTCCGTAACGATCAAAAAGCAATCCAGCAGGCAATTGCATTGGCGCATAGGCATAAAAATAAAAGGCGGAAACAATGCCAAAGCCAGCAGCACCAACCTGAAAAGTATTCATCATAGGATCAGCCATAACGCTAGGCGCGACCTGTAACACAAACTCATACAGATAAAAGCTGGCTGATAATAAAAAAATGATATAGGCACTGGCTTTATTGGCCTGTTGATAATGCGGATAATGCGCTGTCACACCAATGTCCCGAGTGTCAAATCAAAAGGCACATTACACCCATTCGGATTTCTTTTGTCAATCCCCGCAGGATAAATTGCTCCAAGAATCGCAGGATATTTTGCGCCCGTAATCGATTTTAAATTGAAAGGAATGTGGTTCATCGTTTTAGCTGCAAACCAGGCAAACATCATGGCTTCGATATAATCAGCATGAATATTGAAATCATTGCTCGATTTTACGGTACAGGCACTCAAAAGGGCCTGCAGCGACTGCAGCAACTCGTTGTTATGGGCACCTCCGCCGCAAATCAATACAGTAACCGGTTCCGGAAATATTTGCTGAATGCCCATGGCTATTGTTTTAGCAGTCAGAAATAATAGACTCGCCTGCACATCCTCAGGAGGGTAATCCGCTTTCAGATAGCGGCTTAGCCAGTCCAGGGAGAAATATTCCTTGCCGATACTTTTAGGTGCTGGCCGTTTGAAATAGGGATCATTTAATAATTGCTCGACGAGCTCCTGGATTATTGTTCCCTGAGCAGCCCATTCTCCATTTTTGTCATAACTTTTACCAAGATGCTGGCTTATCCACTGATCCATAAGGCAATTACCTGGCCCCAAATCAAAGCCTGAAATCGCTGTTTCATTGTGTAAACAGGTGATATTGCTGATCCCTCCGATATTCACAATAGCTAAAGGGGTTCCAAGATGTCTGAAAATTTCCTGATGATAGGCAGGAGCAAAGGGTGCTCCCTCTCCACCAACAATTAAATCCCTTGTGCGAAAATCGGCAACCACCGTAATTCCGGTAGCCTCGGCAATAGTATGGCCGCAACCTAACTGAACAGTATATGGGATTTGAGCACCGGCATCATGACATAGTGTCTGGCCGTGACTGCCAATGGCCTGAATCAAGGGTTTCTTATCCTCATGCCTTAGAATAAGCTCCTGGGCAGCCGCGGCGAATTCTCGACCAATGAGCGTATGCAACTGGTTAAATTCGGCGATCGTTTTTCTCTCACCTTGAGAAACCGAAAGAATACTGTCTCTGACCTGATGATCATAGGGTCGGGTTAAACCGTCGATAAAATAATTATTTTCATCAATCAGGGCGGCGTCAATGCCATCCATACTGGTACCAGACATAAGACCCAGGTAAAATTTCATCAGATTCTCAGCAGGCATAAATAGAATCAGCTATTTTAATATGAATTTCAAACGCATGCTATGCTAATATACTGTCAGCATCCTAGGAAATAATTGAAAAGGAATCAGTCACCTGTGAACGAGAATAAGCTGGTTTATCTTGGTTTTCTTTCTTCCTTTTGTCTCGTAACCTTTGATTCTTTTCAGCCAGCTTTGCCCGCAATAACCAGTTATTTTGAGACTACCCATGCTCTCGGGCAATTAACCCTCAGTCTTTTTTTCTTTTCTTTTGGGGTAGCTCAACTCTTTTGGGGTCCAGTCATTGATTATTTCGGGCGTCGCAAAGCCCTTTTTTCAAGCCTTTACGTTTTTCTTTTTGCCACCTTGATTTGCACTTTCGCCACCAGTATTGAAATATTGATTATTGCAAGAATCATTCAGGGATTTGCAGCCTGCAGCTCCAATATAATCGCCTTCTCCACGGCGCGTGATGTGGAGGATAATATTGACCGAGCCCGCTTACTCTCCCATCTTTCGATGATCGTTACGGCCTCCCCTATTTTTGCCCCATTGATAGGCTCACTCATTTTTGTCAATTTTGGCTGGAGGGCCAATTTTGTATTTATGGCCTTGCTGGCTATTGTTTTATTTTGGGCCTCAATTCCTTTTTTAAAAGAGTCTCGCTATTGGCAGAGATCAGCCAAGACAATCTGGCACTACTTTAAATATTACCGGGAAATTTTATGGCATAGAAAATTATGGATAGGAACCATCATGGTTACATTTTCCTACACCTGCCTGATGATAATTGTGGTAAATGCCGCTTATCTGGTTATCGATAGTTTAAGTTACTCGCCACAAGCCTTTGCCCTTATATTCGCCTGCAATGGGTTAACTATTATTGTGGGGAATTATTTCGGAATCTGGCTAAGAGAGTATAAATCTCTCGTATGGAATATTCGTTTTGGTAACCTGTTAATGGTTGTTGGCGCGACATTACTCATAATCTTATATATATGCTATGGAATTACACTGACCTCCCTGGCTCCTGTCCTCTTGCTCAGTTTTGGATTAAGTATTTCCAACCCGCCGACTGTCTCTTTGATTCTCGCTGATTATACTGAGCAAGCCGCTACCGTCCTTGGCTTTGTCAACACCTTCCGCATGTGTATGTCTTCAGCATTGGGAGGTCTGGTTGGCATTTTTCTTATGCAATATCCCTCACTTTTTTCAGTCAGTCTGTTAGCTTGCGCATTTATTGGTCTTGTTGCCAGCCTCTTTTGCAAGGAATAAACGAACTATACTTATAGTTAGCTTGATGTTTAACGGAATAAACTACAGGAGAGCATTATGTGGAAATATATTATTGCCTGGCTGTTAGGAGTACCGCTTAGCGTATTAGTTCTGATTTGGCTTTTGGCCCGTATATTTTAAAAACCCGCGCAAAACCGCCAGGGTGTCAGCTTCCTTTGCCGGTTTATCCCAGCGTATACGATGTATTCTTGGAAAACGAAGCGCCAGACCTGATTTATGGCGCTTCGATTCACGTACCTCATCAAAAGCCACTTCAAACACCAGTTGCTTCTCTACTTCGCGCACAGGACCAAACCGGTTAATGGTATGATGTCTTATCCATTTATCCAGCTCATAAAGCTCCTTGTCGGTAAATCCAAAATAAGCCTTTCCGATAGGAACTATCTCGCTATTTTCCCATAAACCAAACGTATAGTCGGAATAAAACGATGAACGTTTCCCTTGTCCGCGCTGAGCATACATTAATACAGCATCCACCAGCATTGGATCTCGTTTCCATTTAAACCAATGGCCTTTTGGACGGCCTGCAATATAGGGGCTGCTTTTACGTTTTAACATAAGCCCTTCAACAGCCACGTGTTTTTCGGCAAGTATCTGATCTCTGATTACAAAAATATCCTGCTTATTCAAATCGAGAAGTTCGGATAATAGCCAGCTGGAATTTGGATTTTCTTTATACCAGGATTCAAGACTGACTCTTCTCTCCATAAAAGTCAGCGAACGAATATCCTTGCCGTTAATAGAAAGCATATCGTAAAAAATAATGGCGGCAGGGTATTTGTTAATCAGGTCTTTACCAGGATTTTTCCGATTCAAACGCTGCTGCAGTTCATTAAAGCTACCAACCGTTTCCTGACTTTGGACAACCAGCTCTCCATCAAGTACTACTTTCCCCTGTATTTCGGCAAGAATATCCGGGAATGAATGACTAATATCCTCTCCTGTTCGAGTAAACAATCGCTTGCCTGAGTCGGTTGAAATCAACTGAACTCGAATGCCGTCAAACTTTCTTTCTATAGCGTATTGCTCGAGATCGAGGCTATCCAAATCTTTTTCATTCAAAGGATGCGAAAGCATCACCGGATGATAATGGATATTCTCTGCAATTTGTGGATAGCCAGTGTGTCCTTCAAGCCAGGCAAACAACTCCTTATATGGCGGCTTAACAGCATGCCATAGATGCTCAATATCTTTCACATCAACCTGCCCGTACTCGGCAAGCGCTTTTTTTATAAACCGGGCAGAAACACCTACGCGCAAACTTCCAGTGCCTGTTTTCAATAAAGCCCATCGCTCATCAGTCGTCGCCCTGTTTAAAAGCTCACGAAGATAGGATGCAATTCTTTCTTCAGATAAATGATTAAAGGTATCAATAATTTCACTCAATGCAGGAAGCGGCTTTGAAATTTGCTGGTTTGGCCAGAGTAATGCGATAGTGTCAGACAAATCGCCAACGTAATCATAAGATAAGGAAAATAATACCGGATCGACATATTCCTTCATTAACTCTTTTATCATACTCCATTTGAACGTTGGAAACTCTAGTGTGCCAGCAAGTATGGCCAGACCATAACCCCTTTCCGGATCGGGAGCTGTCGAAAAATAATTTTTTAGCAGTTCAGTTTTAGCCAGATTACTGTATGTGAAATACAAATCATTCAGTAAGCTCGAAAATTGATGCATATTCACTCCATATTTTCTTCGTATCCTAGCAAATGCAGGGCTTGCGCCTGGCATCCCTTTTGCCGAGCATAATAAACAAGGGCTTCTTCGCTTCCATGTGTGACCCATAGCAATTCGGGATTAATTTCTTCAATGGTTTGGGTCAGTTCATGCCAGTCCGCATGATCAGAAATGACCAAAGGCAGATCAATACCTTTCTGTTTGGCACGCGCTCGAATCCGCATCCAGCCTGAGGCATAGCCTAAGCGAATATCTCCGAATCGCCTGTTCCAGCGATCCTGTAATGCGCTCGGCGGACAGATAACCAGTTTCCCGGCTGCAGTTTGTGGACTAAGATGACTGGCAGATCTTAAATCACCCAGATCTATCCCTTTTTGCTGATAAAACTCACAGAATGCTGATAAGGCGCCATGAATATAAATCGGTTCATCAAAACCTGAAATCCTCAAACTTCTAATAACGCGCTGGGCTTTCCCCAAAGCATAGGCGGCAACGATATGACAGGTGCCAGAATGGTTTTTCATCGATTCCAATAAACGGTTTAACTCTGACTCAACAGGCGGATGCTTAAAAACAGGTAATCCAAAGGTCGCCTCTGTAATCAGGAGATTTGCAGGCTCCGCTTCAAAAGCGGCACAAGTTGGGTCACTGGAGCGCTTATAATCACCAGAAATAATCAGACGATATCCTTTAAATACGACAACAACCTGAGCACTTCCCAAAATATGTCCTGCCGGCAGAAAATAAACAGTCACGCCGTTAATATCAATCCTGGAATGGTAAGTAAGCCCTTGAAAACGGGTATTGCAATTTTCACCATAACGGATTTGCATGAGCTCAATTGTTTCAAAAGTAGCCAAGACCTCCTCATGGTCCATACGGGCATGATCGGAGTGCGCATGAGTGATTAAAGCTTTTTTTACTGAGACAAGCGGATCGATATAAAAATCGCCAGGAATACAATAAAGTCCCTCAGGTTTTAAGCTAATCACTGCAGCGGCATCAATCCCCATGAAAACTCCTTTTTTCCGGATTATATTTAAAGTATGGATTAAATGAACACCATCATGCGATATTAGGTACAGATATTGATAGTCCTTATCCCTAAGATAACCTTAAGCTAAATGTTCTAAAATTATTGTAAGCAGTAATCAGTTATACGAGTTTTAACATGTCTAACAAATCCCCTTTACCTGATTTTGGATTCACCAGCGTCAAAGGAATGGAACAAGCTTATGTTATTCCCATGATTAATTTAATTCTTCAGGAGGGAGATATTAAGCTTAGTGCCAATGATAATGGGATATGTAATGGCTTGGCGGCGGTTTATGTCCAATATGCTCTCGAAGGAAAATCCAGCCAGTTTGCAAAAATTTTAGATGCTATAAATCGTAAGGGGGAGTTATTAGCTCAAAAGACAGATCCTGAATCTATCCAAAATCAGACTGTTAGCGACAGCGAGATAAACAAGTTTATACAGGAAGTATTAAATGCCTATCTGCCCCAGGAGTTCAATAAAAAACTAAGCCAGGAGGATGCGGTACTCAATCTGAAAGTGCCAGTTGCCCAGCCTGCACCCGGTCCTGACGGAGATGTCACGACTGTCAACGTGCCAATGAAGCTACAGCGCGTTTATAATATCGGGCTGGTCGCTGAGCGCGGTGACTGGAGAAATATCTTTAACAGAATGAGAGTTCCTGATACTGCCTGGACAGTTAGAACCCCAACACATGCAATCGCTGTATCTGTCAATAAAGAGGGAAATTTCGAAGTCTATGATCCGAATAATAACAAGATTCGTGTGTTTAAAGATGGCGACAAAGTAAATGCTGCAAGCAAGTTAGCTAACTTTTTATCCCGAGAAGCGTTTGCAACAGAACAAGGCCCTCTGGAAACAATCCCTCTGACTATTAATGTGATGGCACATCCTGAATCAACCATTGCCCCTGATAGCTTTCCCGATAAAGAAAACTTTATTATCAAGAATATTATTAAAAATAATCCTGAGCGTGCTAATGCTTCTGCCGACGTTGGCGATAATGTTCATTTTAACCAATTGACGATGGCTGCCATTCAGGACGATAAGGACTTAATAGAGGCCTGGTTCAGAAATGGAGCAAGCGATTCACGTATGGCTCTGAAAATGGCTGCTCGTGACAATAAACTGGAAGCGATGACGATATTGCTAGACGAGCAATATCGAAATTTTTTAAATGATGCCGATGGCGATCCCAGTGTTGCATATCTGGCTGCCAGTAAAATAGCTCTGCAGGCAGGCCGACTCGAGGCTTTTGAAAAACTCCTTGCCGATGATTTCGTACGCGACACGCTTGATAAACATGTACAGAATGAGCAACATGGAAAAGTTTATCAGCTTTTTCTGCTAAAAGGTGCCGCTGCGTCTCGAAACCCTGAGTGCGTCAAAGCGGTTGTTAATTACTTAAATCAATCAGTACCCAACCTGAATCTGGCTGCTTTAATCAAGTCAGAAGATGTACTACAGATCGCCAGAAATGCAGATGACAAGCGATGTCTCAATATTCTGATGGCTTTAGCTGAAAAACCCCTGGCAGCTCATGATGCAGATAATGATTACACCTCCTCAGAGGACATACATTACCCTCAAAACGAAGAAGAAACGAAACAGTATGTTAGTCGGCTGCCCAGCTTTACAGAGCTTTTAAGCAGGCTATGGAATTGGATAAAAAGCGGATTTACTTCGGCAAAATCAGAGCAGAGTAAAATTGCTGAGCAAGACGAAGCGATGAAGCCTTTAATTGCTACCACCCAGCATTATAAAAGCAGGGCCCGGGAGATACGCGAAGAAAATAGTAGTCCTGAGGCAGACAGTACTAATGATGAAGAATTATCTACTCAAAACAGCCACAGCATGACCTGAGTAATGTTTAATGCTTTAACCCCTAAGTCCCTCGGCCGAGGACCTGGGTAAATATCTTAAATAAGTGCCTTGGGCCAGGGGTCACTGCCATTAAGTTATGCTCAGTTGTATATAAGCTGTCCTCCCCGCTGAGGAATGCCCTCATTTTTTATATAGTCAGCGGATGGCTTAACAATTACTCAAACAGGTCTATTATCGTGTCGTTCCCGCGTAGGCGGGAATCTATTTCTCAAGGTAATTCCTAACTTTGTTTGCAAGATGGATTTCCGCCTACGCGGAAACGACACTTTTAAGTCATTTTGACCTGATAAGATACGTACTTTTTGAATGAAAAAATGAGGGGATTCCTCAGCCCGCGAAGGCGGGGATCCATCTCTAAGCTCGCTATAATGCCAATTGAGGAATGGATTCCCGCCTTCGCGGGAAAGACAAAATTTCCTTAACTTAAGGGCAGTGGGGCCAGGGATATTGTTTTTAGATTAATTTGAAACAGCGTTTAAAGTTCTCAGTAGTAATGTTAGCAACCTCTGCATAATCCATCTGTCTTAAATCGGCAACTGCCTGAGCTACATATTTAACCAGCGCGGGGTGGTTTTGTTTTCCTCTGAAGGGAACAGGCGCAAGATACGGGGAATCAGTTTCAATTAATAAACGATCCAATGGCACTTTTCGAGCAACATCGTGCAAAACGGCTGCATTCTTAAAGCTGACAATTCCAGACATTGAAATATAAAAGTTCATATCGAGAGCCTGTTTGGCGATATCCCAGGTTTCTGAAAAGCAATGCATTACCCCGCCAATGGCGTCCGCATTTTCTTCTTTCATCACTCGAAGTGTATCCTCGGCTGCCTGACGGGTATGAATAATCAGAGGTTTATTTGACTGAATCGCTGCCCGAATATGCTCGCGAAACCGGGAGCGTTGTAAATCAAGCCCATCTTCAGTCTCGGTTCGATAATAGTCAAGTCCGGTTTCCCCGATGGCAATACAGGCGGGATGGCTTGCCATTTGTATTAGCAATGGGGCATCAGGCTCCTTCTCAATCAGGCTATTGGGATGCAGGCCAACGGAAATACTCACCTGATTATATCGCCTGGAGATAGCGCACAAAGTATCATAATCAGACAAATCGACGCAGACACAGAGAAAGTGCTGGACATCATTATCCTCTGCTTGCTGGATGACGTTATCCAGATTATTGTCAAATTCGGTTAAATCGATAAAGTTTAAATGGCAGTGGGAGTCAATCAGCATAACATTACATCGTATCAGTCATTTGAGATGATTTTAGCATGCCAGCAAGGTGAGTTTCTATTTTATTCGCAAAATTACGGGCGTCAGGATCAATAAATTGAAGCCCCAGGCCCGGCGGTTTGCTGCCTTGTGAACCTCGGGGAGTGATCCAGACTACCCGTGCCGTTACACGATAGGTTTGTGTCTCATTAGGCAAGTTAACCAATAACACGACTTTGGTGTCTATAGCATAAGACTGTAAGGTTCTTACAAACAGGCCGCCATTTTTTAAAAATGGCATATAAGCCATATATAATGCACTTTCGGAAGGATAAGCACAGTTAATTACTGGAACTTCCTCGCTCATTTTTGCATCCCTGTTTTGTCATAATTAATAGATTTTCCAACGCCAGCAGCGGGTTCACATTCATATTATGGTTCAAATTCCTGGTAATAGCATTTATTTTATCCAAAACCATGAATAATGAAAACAAGTGAAAGCCTGAGGCGAGTTGGCCAAGAGCTTGAGAGTTAACATGGCCTGGAAGCTGTTTCAGCAGTTTAGCCTCGATCATTTCTGAGCATATTAAATACAGGATCCAGGTTAATTCTACTAAAGGATAAACCGCCCATTTTGCGGCAAGCTCACAGGCTGAGTATTGGTTATTACTTAACTTCAGCAAGTCCTCAATAATTTTCGGCAAATCGGCGGCAAGTTTTCCGCGTTCGCTCTCCGGATTATAACAAGAAGCCAGGCTTAAATGACCTTCAGATTCAAACCTGTCTGTAAATCGCCATAATTGGCATCGGCTGATGATGGTCGGGAGCAGCGTACCCATCTGCTCGGCCAATAAGATGAAATAGACATTGGCAGGCGGCTCTTCGAGGATTTTTAATAAAGCATTGGCTGCAAATTGATTCATTTTCTCTGCAGCATAGACTATAACTACACGCGTATACCCTAATTGAGGGCTGGTATAAACACTGGACTGTAAGTCCCGGATTTGCTCAATCTTAATCCCTGCCCCCGCTTTTTCAGGCATAATCAGCTGAAGATCGGGATGCTCTTTACTGTTTGCCAGAGTGCAGGATTGGCAGTGCTCAATATCTGAATGCAGAGAGGAACATAAAATACTTCGAGCTATTTGCAGTGAAAACAGCTCCAGCGACAAATGCGCGGCTCCTACCAGCATCAAAGAATGACTGAGCTTGCCTTTTCGTGCCATCTCAACAAAATGCTGCCAGTGTTGGTAATGAGCGCGTATTAAATGCGCCGGTTCAGACAAATTCACCACAGCTCCCAAACTATCAATTAAAAAATGCTTCCAGACTGGAGATAACCTGCTCCTGAACTTCATTTAGGGACAGTTCCGCATCAATAATAACGACCTTTTCCATCGTGCTGATTTTATGATGATAAGCTTGATAAACCCGGTTAAAGAAGTCCATAGATTCACGCTCTATACGATCAGCCTCTCCCCTTCCCCTGGTTCGGGCCAGCCCATTCTCGGGTGAAATATCAAGAAAAAAAGTCAAATCAGCCTGAATATTATCAAGGCAAAAAGAGGACAGCTGATTAAGAAACTCCATATTGAGTCCACGCCCCCCGCCCTGATAAGCAAAACTGGATAACTCAAATCGATCGGCAACCACCCAGCCGCCCTTTTTCAGGGTTGGATGTATAAGCTCTTCCAGCAATTGGACTCTGGCTGCATACATTAGTAATAATTCGCTTCGCGCTGCAAGAGTCTCACCAGGATAATTTTCCTTTATGATTTCGCGGATTTTTTCTCCAATACGCGTTCCGCCTGGCTCGCGGGTAAGAATGACTGAATCAATTCTTTTTGTCAGAAACTCTTTAATGGTATGAATGACAGTTGATTTACCTGCGCCCTCCATCCCTTCAACGACAATAAATTTGCCTTTTGACGTCATTCATGCCCCTTAATCAGATAGCGAAAGATAGCGCGGCGTTGTTCATCATAATTAGTGGAAAAGTAATGCGAGCCATCACCTTTAGCCACATAATATAAATAATTGGTTTTCTCGGGCTGGGCCGCAGCGAAGATAGCATTTTTTCCAACCATTGCAATCGGTGTCGGCGGCAATCCCTTGTTACGATAGGTGTTATAAGCAGAGTTTATGGCGAGGTCCGCATGGGTTAATTTTCCTTTAAAATCAGAACCCATTGCATAAATAACTGTAGGATCCATCTGCAGCGGCATATGCTTCTTTAAACGGTTGACAATAACTCCTGATATGATCCCGCGCTCTTCTGCAATAGAGGCTTCCTTCTCCAAAATCGAGGCTACTATAAGGAGGTCATACGGTTCTTTATAAGGGAGATCTGCAGCCCGCTGCTGCCATGCCTCATTAAGTACCTTAAGGAGATTTTTGTTTGCAAGTTGAATTATTTTTTTTGCATCACTCCCGGCATTGTAACGATAGGTATCTGCCAGCAATAAGCCTTCCGCTGTTTCATGATTACCAATAATTAGCTTAAAATCATCCGGGCTGAAGTACAGATAAGGAGTTTGTGTAAACTGCTTTTCAACCTGAGCAAGTGTTGTTCCTTCGATAATTGCCAGGGATTCAATCAATACCTTCCCTTGAATTATCTTCTCAAGGAAATCAAGCGCTGAATCGCCGGGTTCGATTTCATAGACTCCTGCCTTAAACTGAGCGGCAATCTTTTTCCATTTAATATAATTCAGCAGGGTTTGCTCGGACTCAATAAAACCTTGGGTCTTTAGTTGATGTACAATGGCACTGGCAGTGGAGTTAGGTTTGATTTCAATAATGAAGGGTTTGCCATTATCAATCATGGCTGAATGTAAATCGTTGTGAATAAAATAAGCTTTATAGCCGAGAAAAATCAAACTACATACCAAAAACAGAACGGCGAATAGCTTGATTACCCGGCCAAACATTTATACACGCTTGAATAGTAAGGAACCATTAGTCCCGCCGAACCCAAGAGAATTGCTTAACACGTAATCAACTTTTCTCTTTTGCGGCACATGTGGAACATAATTCAAATCGCAACCCTCATCCGGGTTATCCAGGTTAATAGTGGGCGGTACGATTTGATCCTTAATTGCGAGCACGCTAAATATCGCTTCAACTGCTCCAGCTGCTCCCAACAGATGACCAGTCATCGATTTTGTAGAGCTAATAGCCAGATCATAGGCATGAGTACCAAATACTCGTTTAACAGCCTTGGTTTCATTCATATCATTGAGATAGGTCGAAGTTCCATGTGCATTGATGTAATCAACAAGCTCAGGCTCAATCCCTGCATCATGAATAGCCGCTTCCATTGCTCGAGAGGCTCCATCCGCATCTTCATCAGGCGCTGTAATATGATAGGCATCGCCAGACATGCCAAAGCCAGCAAGTTCGGCATAAATTTTTGCACCGCGAGCTTTTGCGTGTTCGTATTCTTCGAGAATGAGAATGCCTGCGCCTTCACCCATAACAAAACCGTCACGGTCCTTATCCCAGGGGCGTGAGGCTTTTTCTGGCTCTTCATTTCTTTTTGATAAGGAGCGAACAGCAGAAAAACCAGCCAGGCAAAGCGGTGTCGTAGTCATTTCAGCACCACCGCAGATCATTACATCTGCATCGCCATAAGCAATCATTCGCCCTGCCAGACCAATATTATGCGTTCCAGTAGTACAGGCTGTTACGACTGAAATATTAGGGCCTTTAAGGCTATGGCGAATTGAAATCTGTCCGGCAACCATGTTAATGATGCCTGCGGGAATAAAGAAAGGGGATACTTTTCTTGGCCCACCGGTTACCAGCTTATCCTGATTATTAGTGATTGTCTCAATACCACCAATTCCTGCACCTACAGCCACACCGGTACGAAGGCTTAGCGTCTCATCAATCACTAATCCAGAATCAGCCAGAGCCTCATCAGCAGCCGCAATTCCGTATTGGGTAAATACATCCATTTTGCGGGCATCTTTCAGCGGCACGTAATCCTCAATGTTAAAATTCTTAACCTTTGCCCATATTTTGGTGGAGTATTCAGCAGTATCAAAACCTTCAACCAGTCCAACACCGCTTTTACCAGCCAATATATTTTGCCAGGTTTCCTCGACATTAAGTCCAACAGGGGTAACCATACCCATCCCAGTGACTACAACACGCCGCTTACTCAATGAATACTCCTCAATTATCAGGCTTCTTCTTTATTCAGGTTTGATTCAATATAATCAATGGCTTCCTGAATAGTAGTAATTTTCTCTGCTTTCTCATCAGGAATCTCAGTCTCAAATTCCTCTTCCAAAGCCATAACGAGTTCAACAGTGTCTAATGAATCAGCACCCAGATCATCAACGAAAGAAGCATTGTTTTTCAACTCTTCTTCTTTAACGCCTAATTGTTCGACAACAATTTTACGAACCCGCTCTTCAACTGTACTCATAACTAGTGTTTCCTCTTTGTTAAAAAAATTTATGAAGGTAGTTTATTCAATTCTTGCAAGAACGCAAGAAATTAATCCATGTACATTCCACCATTCACGTGAATAGTCTCTCCAGTGATATATTTGGCGCAATCAGAGGCCAGAAAAGCGACTGTTTGAGCAATATCATCAACAGAACCCAGACGTTTCATGGGTATTCTTTTCAGCATTTCATCTTTAACCATATCTGGCAGGATGCTGGTCATATCGGTATCAATAAAACCAGGGGCCACCACATTTACTGTGATACCCCGGCTTGCCATCTCCTGAGCAAGTGATTTACTGAATCCAACAATTCCTGCTTTGGCAGCAGTGTAATTAGTCTGTCCTGAGTTGCCGCTGGCCCCTACCACTGAGCCTATAGTGATAATACGACCCCAACGCGCCCGAAACATCGGCTTGATACAAGCCTTGCTCATGCGAAATACAGCAGTTAAATTCGTTTCGATAACTTTAAGCCACTCCTCATCGTCCATGCGAAGTAACAGATTATCGCAAGTGATCCCGGCGTTATTCACCAGAATTCCAGGCAGTTTTTCCTGATCAGAAAGCTGCGACATTAAATGCTCAATGGCGTCCTTATTGGTAACGTCCAAAGCGGCACCCTCGCCAGAAAGGCCTTCCTGTTTGAAGTAGTCGGAAATAGTCTGGCTGCCGCTTTCAGTCGTTGCGGTACCTATAACATAAGCCCCTTGCCTGGCTAATGTTTTTGAAATGGCCATGCCAATACCACGTGTCGCACCGGTAACCAATGCAATTTTACCCTGAAGATTTATCATTCCAAGCTCCGAATTAATAACTTTCGCTCATTTCCCATTGCGACAAAACCGCTTCCATCGAATCATTGTCATGAACACAAGCGGCAGATAATGAACGGTCAATTCGCTTGACCAGGCCAGACAATACTCTGCCTGGTCCGCATTCGATGATATGCTCCACTCCATTGGCTCTGAATAATTGTATAGTCTCTACCCAACGAACAGGACGGTATAACTGCTCTTTCAAGAGCGTTCTCATTTGCTGGATAGATTGATAAACAGCAAGATTCACATTACTGACCACAGCAAAATCCGGCAGCCTGAAATCAGCAGCATTCAAATCACTCTCAAACGCGCTTGCGGCGTCTTTTAATAAATCGCAATGACAGGGGACACTAACAGGAATAAGCTTTGCAAGCCTGGCGCCGGCTTCTTCCGCATTTCTAATAGCATTTTCTACGGCAGCGCTATGACCCGCAATAACCACCTGACCTATCGCATTGTAATTGGCAGGGCTCACTTTAAACTGTGAGTCACTTGATTGTTCACATAGCTCCACAACCTGCTCGTCAGTTAAGCCAACAATAGCAGCCATAGCGCCCAAACCCATTGGTACTGTTTGTTGCATTAACTGACCGCGCTTTTCAACCAGTTTTGCTGCTGTTTGAAGAGTTAGCGCATTAGCGCAAACCAAAGCGGCATACTCACCGAGACTATGCCCTGCCATAAATCTTGGACGTGGTAAATCCTGTTGTTTTAATGCTCTGAAAACAGCAACATCCGCTGTCAGCATTGCGACCTGCGTGTATTCAGTTTGATTAAGACGGGTTTCCGGACCATTCTGAACCAAATGCCATAGGTCATAACCTAATGCGTCAGATACCTGATTGAATGTTTTATGAATAACAGGGTAGGCTTCAGCAAGCTCAGCCAGCATACCTACTGATTGAGATCCCTGTCCGGGGAATACAAATGCCAGATTTGCCATAAAATAAATCTCCAGAATGGATTAGTAACGAATGACCAGGGCACCCCAGGTCATACCGGCACCAAAGGATTCAAGAAGTAATAACTCATCACGTTTAATGGAGCCATTTTTGATTGCAAAATCAAGAGCCAGGGGAATAGAGGCAGCAGACGTGTTACCTTGATTCTCTATAGTAACAATGACCTGAGACATCGGTAAGTCCAGTTTTCTGGCGATTCCCTTAATAATCCGAATATTGGCCTGATGTGGAACTAACCAGTTTATGTCTGATTTCTTCAGCTGGCTGGCTTCAAGAATTTCATCAACAATGTCACCCATGATGTTAACTGCAATTTTAAACACCTCGTTTCCGCGCATGCCAATATAGGAGCGCTGGCCTTGAGTCGTAAAATTTTCATAAGTGAGTAAAGCATCCGCATCAAAAGAGGAATGCAGTTTACTGGCAATAATTCCATCTCTTTCGGAGTCTGCAGACAAGACAACAGCGCCTGCGCCATCGCCGAAAAGAATACTGGTAGAACGGTCTTCCCAATTTACTGCGTGAGACATACGCTCACTACCTATTACAAGAATATGCTTTGCAGCTCCAGAACGGATAAAATTCCATGCGTTGTCCATAGCATAGACAAAACCACTGCAGGCAGCACTGATATCAAATGCCGGAATTGGTTTTTTTATATTCAGTGCTTTTTGAACATGACAGGCCATGCTCGGAAAAAAATGATCAGGGGTACAGGTTGCGACAATAATGACGTCGATATCGTCTGCTTCAATAGTAGAAGACTCCAGTGCTTTCCTGGCAGCTTCTGACGCCATAAAAAAAACAGTTTCCTCATCATTGGCAATATGTCTGCTGCTGATACCTGTTCTGGAATGAATCCACTCGTGAGTGGTATCCAGTCTGGACTCAAGTTCGACATTGCTTAACTGATGCTTTGGTAAGTAACTGCCTGTACCATTAATTACAGCATTTTTCATAACAATAAGCCTTGATTGATAAAATCGGTTATTTGCTCACGCACAAGGTCCACTACATTGTTCTTAACTTGTAAAATTGCTTCTTCAATGGCATTTTGAAAAGCCAGTTCGTTTGCACCGCCGTGGCTTTTAATAACAATGCCATTTAGCCCTAGCATACTGGCCCCATTATATCGGGCTGGATCCATACGGGTTTTAAGATGATTTAGGGCAGGTTTCGCAATCAATCCCGCGAGTTTGGTTAAAAATGAGCGTGAAAAGGATTCCCTGAGAACAGACAGCATTAACTTGGCCAATCCTTCGCTTGCTTTTAAGGCTACATTACCAACAAAACCATCGCAGACTACCAAATCTACTTCACCAGAATAAAACTGGTCCCCTTCCACATAGCCAACATAATTCATGAGTGTACATTCGGCCAGCATATGAGCGGTACGTTTTACCTGATCATTTCCCTTGATCTCTTCTACACCAATATTTAGCAATGCGATTTTGGGTTGACGTTTTTTATCAACAGCCTGGATTAGAGCCGAGCCCATTACAGCAAACTGAAAAAGATGCTCAGCACAGGAATCCACATTAGCACCCAGATCAATGACCCGGGTTTTTCCCTGCTGTGTCGGCAAGGTAGCTATTATTGCCGGACGATCAATACCGGGTAAGGTTTTCAGGACAAAACGCGCGGTAGCCATCAATGCGCCGGTATTTCCAGCACTGACACAGGCCTCTGCCTTTCCTTCTTTCACCAGATTAATCGCAACGCGCATGGATGAATCTTTTTTATTTCGCATTGCCTGAGACGGCAGTTCATCCATACCCACAATTTCAGAAGCATGCACTACTGTGATTTGCTCTGGATTCGCAGTATGTTTTTTTAGCAATGAGTTAACTTGTGTTTGATCGCCAACCAGAATCAGCTTAAGTTCCGGGTTTTGCTGAACAGCTCGAACACAAGCAGGAATCACCACCTTAAGGCCATGATCCCCTCCCATCGCATCAACGGCAATTGTTATGCTTTTCAAGCGAATTACTCTTCTTTCTCGTCTTCGTAGACATTATCGGTGTCAAGCACTTTGCGGCCACGATAATAACCATCCGGGGTGATGTGATGTCGGCGATGCGTTTCACCTGTTGTGCTATCTACGGATAAAGTAGGTCCGGTCAAAGCATCGTGTGAACGTCGTTGATCACGGCGTGAGCGTGATTTTTTATTCTGTTGAACAGCCATTGTATTACTCCTAGGCGAATAGTCTAATGTTGGGCGAAATATTACCCATTTTTTCCCTATAATCCAAGTCTTAGTGCAACTAATATTGGAATTTAGCAAAAATTGCTGCGTATTATACTTCAATTTCCCATTATTCGGAAATTTCCGCGATTTATTTTAAATGTTCATGTGTTGTTGCATTTCAGCATCGCAATCCTCGACATGCTCATGAAGCATTGGACTGTAGAGAAATAGCTCATCAGTAACCAGTTGTTTCAAGTCAACCTCATCCTTCTCATAAACCACTGTCTCAAATTCAGCCATCAGTTTTTCAGCAATGGTTTCAGAGGCACATAGAGCGAGTTCCGTTGAATTGGAATAATCGCAGGTAAATTCATTTAAACATCGCTGGCAGATGATTGTCAGCTTTCCGCTCACGGTCATACTTAATAAATAATAATTTCGACAAAACTCAATCTTAAACTGACAGACCAGCTCACAAGGTGGCTGGATATGCTGCGGCAGACGCTCAGTCAGTTCGATTAAAGCCTGCTGATAGTCATGATATTCGGGGTATTTTTTCAGATTAATTATCATAAAAACTCAATTCCAGGTAACTCCGTCTGGAGCGCATATATGCGCAACCGACGTACAGTGTAAATCAGTTAAATCTTCACCGGATTTATGGTCAAAGGCTCGCGATCAGTATAAACGGATACGCCGAAGGGGCCAATATTTTTTCCTGTACATCGATATCTCAGGTAATCAATAAGATGCAGGGTCAAAGCAGCGATGGTTCTGGTATTATGCCGTTCAAATTGGATCCAGCTTGCTTTCTTCCCTTCTTTATTCTCGGAAACACCAAATAGCACCTCTTTGAGAACGACTCCCGAAAATGAATATTGCTGCACAATAGACTGATGAGATGAGCGGCGCTTCTGCAGTCGCTCTTTAAACTGCATAGATATTTCAGAATAAAAAAAACCATCATCTTCAAATCTAAGATGTGCGCCTTTTAACATTTCTTCAAGAATTTCTGCCGTCAGGCGCTTATTGTGGTTCAAATCAAGGCGCAATCTGTTAACCACAAGTATAATAAAATTAATCTCCGAATGAGCGGCTGGAATAATTTCGCCGTTTTCGATTAAATGCCTGATAGATAAACTTTCACGATAGGTATTTTCAATTTTACAGAAAAATTTAGTCAGTCTGGCGATTTCAGGCATAATTGTTCGGATATTATTGGGGAAGATACTTTAAGTATATTTTACTTGTGAAATAACGCCATTCTCCATGATCACGATTGAAAGTGCAGAGCCGCCCCGTATTGCTGAGGTAAATTATTAAAATTTCCTAAAGACTTATTTTTGCATCATTCGTACAAATATTAACAATTAATGCTAAGTTAATACATATATATATATAAAATAAATGGATTAGCTATGTGGGAAAAACTGGGAGAAGGAACATTTAATGTTGCTTACGTTAATGAAGACAGAACTAAAGTCTTTAAAGTTCAGAAATCTATAGGTCAGCATGGATATGTACCGCCTACCGACGGGCCTGAACGATCAGCGAGACTATGGAATGAGATAAACAGTAATTATCCACCACCAGCCTATTTACATACTGATAATGACAGTATTCCGCCCAAATCAGGATGGGTTTGTCCTTTTATCAAGGGTAAAAATGCTTCTGACCGGGAGATAAGTGACGCACTGTTAGACATTTTCAATCGTACTGGTCGCATTGTCCTTGATGCCTATGTACCTGGAAATTTTAAGAAAGACGAAAAGGGTAATATTGCCTGTGTTGATATTGGAATGGCATTCCAGTTGCAACAGCAAGAAGAAGCCTTCTTTGCTCAATATCGAAAAGGGGCCAGACCTACGAGCATGATAAGCAACTCTGAATGGAAGCGTGGCTATGACAAGATTTATAGCACTTTTCCTTTTATCACAACAATCATTGCCTCTAATACAGTGAATACGACCAAAGCATTATTATTTATCAAAATGAATCGTCCAGACATCTATAATATTGATTTTTTAAAATCAGACAAATCCCTGATTAAAAAGTTGGCCGCAGCTTATGATGAATCAGTAAACCCATCATTACCTCAACCCAAGCAAGAGGTAATTTCGAATGCTACACAGATTCTTCAGCATGAAAAACCTGTTACAATGAATCAGTTAAAAGAGAGCTGTAAAGCTGAGCTTGAACGATATATCAATTCTCGGGGCACTTTAAATCTCGACGGCGAGTTTAGCCCATCTTTCAGGACTAAATTTTTCAGAAATCAAGCATTAACAGCTAGAAAAGTAGACGTCGCAAAAGAGCTGCTTCAAGAACTAGACCGTGCAAACAGCCCGGAAGATATTCAATTAGCTATCCAGAAGATTAAGGAAGACCCAGGACTTGTCAGTCAGGGAGTAATTGCGGATGAACTTCTAAATAGAATAAACAAATGTTCATTTATTATTGACAATGTTGTGAGTGAACTTAATCTGACTGCATCTAACAGTCAGGGGCTATCTCATTGACCTTCATGATTATAGGCAAGGTCAATTCCAGTGAGTTTTCTCAGTTTAACTCCTATTTTTTCATAATAGGGTTTTAGTATGAAGCCACTTGGCTTAAAATAGATATATTTTAAACATTTGTAGAATTATGAAAGCAAAGGTGATTGTGGGTATGTCCGGAGGTGTCGATTCCTCAGTGGCTGCCTGGTTACTCAAGGAACAAGGCTATCAGGTCGAAGGCTTGTTCATGAAGAATTGGGAGCAGGACGACCAAGACAATTATTGTCCTGCAGCAGTAGATTTGGCAGACGCAGAAGCAGTCGCAAGCAAGCTGAATATCCCTCTGCACTGTGTTAATTTTTCAGGTGAATACTGGAATAGAGTTTTTACTCATTTTTTAAATGAATATGAATCCGGAAGAACACCGAATCCAGATGTACTTTGTAATAAAGAAATCAAATTTAAAGCTTTTCTGGATTATGCCTTAGGTATGGGGGCTGATTTTATTGCAACCGGTCATTATGCTAAAATCAAACATGAAAGCCCATTCCCTGCATTGCTGAAAGCCAAGGATCGTGAGAAAGACCAAACTTACTTTTTACATGCAGTAGAACCTTCTGCTCTTGCTAAAACTTTATTTCCAATAGGTGACTACCACAAGGCGGAAATCAGAGAAATGGCCAAAGAACTGGGATTGATTACCCATGATAAAAAGGATTCCACAGGAATTTGTTTTATTGGCGAAAAGAAATTTAAAAACTTTCTGAATGAGTTTATTCTGGCCAAACCAGGTCCAATAAAAACTACAAAAGGTGATATGATAGGACAACATGATGGTTTAATGTTCTATACACTGGGGCAAAGGCAAGGCCTGGGCATTGGGGGGCTTGCTAACTCAGGTGACGAGCCCTGGTATGTAGTTGATAAGGATCTGGCGAATAATACTTTAGTTATTGCCCAGGGACAGAGCCATCCAATGCTTTATTCGCAAGGGTTGATGTGCAGTGAAATTCACTGGCTTGCGGATTATAAAGATCAATTGCCAATCACCTGCTTTGCTAAAACCCGATACAGGCAAACAGAGCAAGCCTGCATCATTTCACCACTGAATAATAAGCAGCATTGTGTGATGTTTGCAGATCCTCAGCGGGCAGTTACTCCCGGGCAATATATTGTGTTCTATGATAAAAACCAATGCCTCGGTGGTGCTATAATTGAGCAAAATATTCGATAAACTGATACATTTTTTTGGAGTTACAAATGGACGCCACAATGACAGAAACCTCTTCCGTTCATTTTACCGTCAGTGCAGCCGACAAGGTTGCCTCTTTATTGGCTGAAGAAGATAATCCTAAACTCAACCTCCGGGTTTTCATTAGCGGTGGAGGGTGTTCGGGTTATCAGTATGGCTTTACGTTTGACGATGTCATTAATGAGGACGATACCATCGTCTCCCAGCAATGCTCAGATGGCAGTTCACGAGTGAATTTATTGATTGATTCTATGAGCTATCAATATCTTTCTGATGCTGAAATCGATTATGTCAAAGGCATACAGGGCGAACAGTTTGTAATTCGTAACCCTAATGCAAAAACAACTTGTGGTTGTGGTTCTTCTTTCAGTATGGATGAGGATGAGTAGTATTTTATTTCTATTTCCCCATATCTGCCATTAAGTTAAAGTCAGGGCTTTGTCATTCCCGTGAAGGCGGGAATCCATTCATCAGTTGAAATTATAGTTAGCTCAGAGATGGGTCCCCGCCTTCACGGGGATGACAGTTTGATATACAATTGAGCTTAACTTTTTGCAGTTGGTTCTATCCTTTCCTGCTACGTCCCGCGACATGTTCGCGGGATCCAGGTGTAGACTTAACTCTAGTAAGGTCTAACAATGACTTTTGTTCCAATCTTGACGAAATTCTGATTCAACCATTTAGCATCGCCAGGTCTTACGCGAATACAGCCGTGACTGGCATTGTAATTGGGGACATCAGGAGATCCGTGTATTGCATAATATTTACTGAAAAACATACAATAAGGCATGGGAGCTCCGCCCTTTCCCAAAGGATAACGGCTGGAACGGCATCCTGCCCCGCTTTTACTCATTACCCGATAAGTTCCCGAAGGGGTTTTACAAGAGCGTCTGATATCACGGCAGTAATGACTTCCACCGGATGCTTTTCCGCTTCGTACCACTTTCCCATTACTGGATATCGCAACCCAGGTTAATTTCCTCGGATTAAAAACAAAGGTATTAGAGGCTACATTAATGTGGGGTACATTGTCTGGAATTATTGCATTGTCGGCATACGCATTATCGAATACACAAAAAGCCAATGCAGCGAGGATGAATTTGCGGAGGTTTCTTGCTTCCATGATCTGTCCTTTAGATGATCCTAACCTAAATATAGTTCATTTATTAGGCAGTTCCAGTCTTCAGGAATTAAGAGCTGTTTTGCTGATAATCAAAATAGAAGGATTTTTACTTTTATCAAGCCATTGAAGCAGCAATTGCAGATTTTTTTCCTCCATTGCAATGCAACCATGTGTTCCCTGATTCTCAGAACGCCATATTCGGGTATTGTACATCGCATGGATTAGCTTCTTTAGCCCAGCACGTCGGGAGGGCATATACACTGGCCAGTAGTCCAGTAACAATCAGGAAATTTTTCATCATAGATCCGCTGGTCTACCTGGTGTTGAAAAGCCAATAGCGAAGGCTTGTGGCGATCCGGAATTATTTAATTGATCCAGGAAGACCAGCTTGAAATACCCTTTATCTGCTAAAGAGCTCAAGTCAGTATTTTCCGGATAATATTTTAATAGTGGAAAAAATAGGGATTGACCAATCACATAGCGCTTATCTTTGGTTGGGGGCGATAATCCCCATATGTTCTGATAAGTGATAGCCTCAGATTCATTATTGGAGGTACTCTTATTGCCCAAATAGAGCATGACATGGCCGCCGATATAGATCAGAGTCATTAAGGGATGTCCTTTCTCTTTTAATAATGCCAGGCGTTCATCCACATTTTTTTGTGATAAATCCACCACCGAACCCAATTGCCCCTGCTGAGCAGAATTCCGAGGCAGCCAGATTCCCAAAGGAGTGAACAGGCTTTTTAATTCCTGTGAGCAATCATTATAAAAATAGGCCCCACCCCATCCATAGGGTCTGTTTTGTAGTTGTCTTAGCAAGTTAGAAATCGTTTTTTTGGTTGCGGGAACAGGCATAACCTCAGATGAGTCACTATTAATCAAACCCACTCTGATAATGGCCTTATTGTGATTGTCTTTCGCAGGAATGAGCACCGAGGTAGTCCGCTTATTACGTTCCACCAAAGGAAAAACCTCACCGATGTACCCTGTAAACTGAGAACTACCTGTCTTATCAAATACTTCGGTTTGTGTTTTTGTAATTGCAATAAGTTTCTTTCTAGAAGTCTTTTGCCATTGATTGATAAATTCACCGGAAGCAAGAGCAATATCATTGCTCTTAACCCAGGCAAAATAGGCATCAGGAGTTAAAACCAGCGCCCATGCTTTGTCGTTTGAATAAGCAAAAACATAAAGCGGTGTGCCACTCCAAATTGCCGACTCCTGTAAATTATCGAAGGGAAATCCTTGTCCTGGCAGGCTGAAATGGTAAAAAATCAGGAGCTGCCTCAGGCAGCGCGCGAGCGTAACTATTATTAATTGCAATAGCTCGGTTTGCTTCAGAAAACTCAAGGGTTTCCAAAGCAGCAAGATTCATATTGTGCTTTATTCTATTTAACCATTTGGCATCATGTTCTTTAAAGTTTTCACCATAATGACGTGCCGAAGGTTCCTTGTTTTTATTATTGAATTCATCCAGTATTTCCAGTTCAGTTTGCTTTATTTTAGGAAAAAGTGAACGGACAAGGCCTTCACTCCAGGGAGACAGACCATTCGCATCACTTGAGTAATAATGTTGATAGAACTGCTCTACCTGCAGCTCCTGATAATTACTGCTTAATATCGGTGCATCATAATCAATGCTATCAGCAGGGAGATAATCATTGACATTTTGCGAGTACAGATCAAGCGGGAAATCATAAATTGGAACTTCAACCGCATGCCCGTTTACCGGAATTAAAATAGCAAGAATGCAAAATAAAGCGAATGATCTTAAAGCAAATCCTGACATTAAAACACACTGAATGGTCTATTTTGCACCATTCTATCATATAAATTTAATCGCTTAAAGAAGAGTGTATTTACACCTCCTCCTCAAAGCGATTGACTCCCGATTTTTTTACTAAAAATTCTATAAAATTTTTGTGGCCCGCTAGCTCTTCTTCACTGGCGCTATACACCGGAATATTATACTGAACATTACTGACTACCGCTTCGGTTTCAACAATAATTTGCTGCTCTTCTTCCAGATCGCTGCCAAATAAGCTGGTTTGCCCGCCAGTCATTGCCAGATAAACAAATGCCAAGATTTCAGCATCAAGGAGCGCTCCATGAAACTGGCGATGCGAATTGTCAATTTCATAGCGTTTGCAAAGCGCGTCGAGACTATTTCGCTGGCCAGGATGTTTTTCTTTTGCCATCACCAGGGTATCAAGGACCATGCAATATTTATCAAGCCGATGCGGATGCTTAAGATGCCCGAGTTCAGCATTGATGAAGCCCACATCGAAGGGGGCATTATGAATGATTAATTCGCTATCGCAGATGAAATTGAGAAACTCATCCATAATCTCAGAAAAACGTGGCTTATCTTTTAGAAATTCGGTACTAATCCCATGTACTCTAAATGCCCCTTCATCTACTTCCCGTTCAGGATTGATATAAACATGGTAGTGCTTACCGGTTAATTTTCTATCCAGAAGTTCTACACAGCCAATTTCAATAATACGGTGTCCCGCATCATGACTAATACCCGTAGTTTCTGTATCAAGAACGATTTGGCGCATAAACTTATCTCTCTGATTTAGTTTTGTAATAATTCTGAAATAGCAAGATTTGCCAGCTCGTCTGCCAGCTCATTTTCGACATGACCGGAATGCCCTTTCACCCAATGCCAGTTAATCTGATGTTTCTGAGCCAAAGCATCAAGCTGCTGCCAGAGATCCGCATTTTTTACAGCTTCTTTTTTAGAATTTTTCCACCCATTTTTCTTCCATTGAAAAAGCCATCCTGTCATACCTTGACGGACATATTGGGAGTCGGTGTATAGCTCTACCTGGCAAGAACGATTCAAAAGAGTAAGTGCCTGAATGGCAGCCATCAGTTCCATTCGGTTGTTTGTAGTATGCGCTTCCCCACCATATATTTTTTTTTCCTGGCCTTTGTAGCGTAATAAAGCCCCCCATCCACCAGGACCGGGGTTGCCTTTGCATGCTCCATCAGTAAAAATTTCAACAATCATAGTGAATTCAATCTTCAATAAAGCGGGGAGTGTAACATCATTTTTGGAATTCTGAATTCTCCTTCTGATATTTTCTGTTTAGCAACTTCGATATCCGGTGAAAAATAGCGATCTGATTCATAATGTCTTACACAGGATCTCAGCTTTTCATAGAACAACTTCAGAGGGGTTGATGTTGACAATGGCTGATGAAAGTCAAGGCCCTGGCAGGCAGCCAACAACTCAATAGCCAGAATGGTTTTTGTATTATCCAGCATCAAATGCAATCGTCTGGCCGCATTTGTGGCCATGGAAACATGATCTTCCTGATTGGCAGAAGTCGGCAAACTATCGACTGAATGCGGATGCGCCAAAGCTTTGTTGTCGCTGGCACAGGCTGCCGCTGTCACATGAGCAATCATAAATCCAGAATTAAGCCCCCCCTCCTTCACCAGATAAGCCGGCAATCCGCTGAAATTCTTGTCTATAAGCAAAGCTATTCGTCTTTCAGAGTTAGCCCCTATTTCTGCAATAGCAAGCGCCAGATTATCGGCCGCCATAGCCAGTGCTTCACCATGAAAGTTACCCCCCGATAATATTTCATGTTCTCTTGTGAAAACCAGAGGATTATCAGTAATTGCATTGACCTCAACCGCCAGAGTATCTCTGACAAAATTCATTTGATGCAAAACTGCACCCATGATCTGTGGCTGACATCGTAGTGAATAAGGATCCTGCACTCTATTGCAGGAACGATGAGACTCTCTGATTTCACTTTTAGCCAATAGCTCGCGATAAAACTGCGCGACGACACGCTGTGACTGATGTCCACGAATTCGATGAATGCGATCATCAAAAGGCGTATCACTTCCCAGCGCCGCATCCAGTGAAAGGCAGCCGACAATTATAGCGGTTTCAAACAAAGTCACACATTGATAATAAGCCTGTAAACAGATAGCGGCAGAGACCTGTAAGCCATTCAATAAGGCCAGCCCCTCTTTGGGGCCAAGTTCGAGGGATTTTAAGCCGGTAAGTGCCAATCCTTCTTCAGCAGGCATTACTTTACCTTGATAACGTACATTCCCGGCACCAATTAATGGTAAACTAAGATGAGCAAGAGGAACCAGATCCCCTGAAGCACCAACGGATCCCTTGGCGGGAACGCAGGGCCAAAGCTGATGGTTATACATCGACTGAAAAGCTTCAATCAGCGCCGGACTTACCCCAGAGTATCCCTGAGCAAGACTATTTATTTTCAGAAGAAGAATTAAGGCAACCGTCTCATCATCCAGAAGCTCGCCCGTTCCACAGGCATGCGACAAAACAATATTTCGCTGCAATTGTTTCAGATTTTCAGGACTTATTGTTTGAGACGCCAGCGAACCAAAGCCGGTATTAATTCCATAGACAATTTTTTTATCACGAATTACTGACGCCACTTCTTTGAAAGAGGCCTCAATATCGGCATGAGAACTTTCATCAAGCGTAATAACCTGCTTTGAAACCAAAAGCGCTCTGATTCTGGCCAGTGTTAATTCGCCCGGAACTATGCTTACAGATTCAAACATGGGCTTTTTCCTCTTCCATAGGTAACCACAAATGATTTTCATGAGCACATTGCCTGGCTAGAGAGTAACCTGCATCGGCGTGACGCATAACACCTGAAGCCGGATCGTTATATAATACTCTTGCCAATCGTCTGGCAGCCTCATCAGTTCCATCAGCAACGATGACCATTCCTGCATGCTGGGAAAATCCCATACCAACACCGCCGCCATGATGAATACTGACCCAGGTTGCCCCGCTGGCACAATTGAGCAAAGCATTCAGTAAAGGCCAATCGGAGACGGCATCGCTCCCGTCCATCATGCCTTCTGTTTCACGGTTTGGGCTTGCCACTGAACCGGAATCAAGATGATCGCGGCCAATCACCACAGGGGCTTTTAATTCCCCATTTTTAACCATTTGATTGAAGGCTAATCCCAGGCGTGCCCGGTCTTTGAGTCCAACCCAGCAAATTCTGGCTGGCAAACCCTGGAAACTGATTCTTTCCTTCGCCATATCCAGCCAGCGATGAAGCGGCTGATTTTCCGGCAATAATTCTTTTACCTTTTCATCAGTTGCATAGATGTCTTCGGGATCTCCTGACAATGCAACCCAACGGAAAGGCCCCACGCCTTCACAAAACAACGGCCTGATATAACTTGGAACAAAACCTGGAATGGCAAAGGCGTCTTTGACTCCAGTTTCAAATGCCATTTGGCGAATATTATTGCCATAATCAAATACTGGAATACCCTGTGTCTGGAAATAGAGCATGGCTTTGACCTGGTCCGCCATTGATGACTTCGCTGCCGCAATTACTTCTTCAGGATGGGTTCTTCTCATTGAAGCCGCTTTTTCCAAAGTCCATCCTTTTGGTAAATAACCATTGAGCGGATCATGGGCGCTGGTTTGATCGGTTATCAGATCGGGACGAATCCCGCGCTTTGCCAGCTCCGGATAAATATCAGCCGCATTACCGAGAAGACCAACTGAAACCGGCTCATTACTGCTGAGGGCTTTATTAATCCAATCCAAAGCCTCATCCAGATTATCAGTACTTTTGTCCAGATAACGAGTGTGCAGCCGTTTATTGATACGGGTTTGATCGCATTCAACTGCCAGCATACTGGCACCTGCCATTGTGGCGGCTAAGGGTTGGGCCCCACCCATTCCGCCAAGCCCGGCAGTTAATATCCATTTTCCTGCCAGACTTCCCTGATAATGTTTTTTCCCTGCAGCAACAAAGGTTTCATAAGTACCTTGAACGATGCCTTGAGAGCCAATATAGATCCAGCTTCCTGCGGTCATCTGGCCATACATCATCAGACCTTTTTTATCTAATTCATTGAAATGTTCCCAGTTTGCCCAATGGGGAACCAGATTAGAGTTGGCAATCAGCACGCGGGGAGCATCCTCATGGGTTGTAAAAACCCCTACTGGTTTGCCTGATTGGATTAAAAGCGTCTGATTCGATTCGAGCTTTTTTAAAATTCTGACTATTGCATCAAAGCAGTCCCAGTTTCGAGCTGCTTTTCCAAGCCCACCATAGACAATTAATGAATCGGGTCTTTCTGCGACCTCCGGATCAAGGTTGTTGCACAGCATTCGCAAGGCAGCTTCTGTTAACCAGCTTTCTGCCTCGAGCTCATTGCCTGTTCTGGCTTTCACCAGTCGCTCCCTAGTAGATTGCACACTCATTGTACTGCTCCCTTAGACATTCCGAGGGGGATAGCATACACCAGAGAATGGTGTGCTGGAATATAGCTATCAGACAAGAAATATTAACTGAATTGACGAATCCGATGCCCCTTCTAATCATCCCACCACTATCCTGATGAAAACTTATAATCCACATGCTACACTTGCAGCAATATATGTGAAGATACCTATCGTGAATACAATACCCTATACCCATCCGCCTTCCTTGAAAGTTTTTTTTGCCACAGAGATGTGGGAAAGATATGGCTTTTATGTGGTTCAATCCCTTTTAGCCCTCTATCTTGCTCTTCACTTTGAGTGGCCTGATGATCAGGTCTATTCATTAGTAGGCTCTTTCACCGCAGTTACCTATTTATCCCCATTAGTCGGTGGGTGGATAGCCGATAATTTATTGGGTCAGAAAAGAACAGTTATTGTGGGAGCCCTCTGCCTGTTTACCAGTTATTTATTTCTTTCTCTTTTTTCATCCCCCGCCATTCTGACTGCGGCTTTGTCGGGAATAGCAGTTGGTACAGGTCTTTTGAAACCCAATATTTCCTCGCTTCTCGGCAATGAATATTCTGCAGACTCTCCCAGGCGGGAAAGCGGTTTTACGATATTTTATATGGGGATTACTACTGGAATTATTCTCGGAACCACTTTGCCGAGCCAGCTAAATGAGCACTTCGGTTGGGGCGTTTCCTTTTTCAGTGCCGCGCTTGGGATGATTATCTCACTTTTTGTCTTTGGGTTCGGTGTTAAGCTTTACAAAATTGAGGACTATCATCCTTTCCAGTATCAGGCGACCAAGCTTTTAAAAGCAGCCGCTATTATGCTGGCATTGTGGGGAGTCTCTTTTCTTATTCTTAATTTTGCAAGTATTGCCAATGCGGCTTTCGGAACAGTAGTCGTGATTTCTCTTGCCTATCTGGTGACCACCATTCAGCGTGAAAGCGGTACCCAGGCCCGACAAACAATGGTTATTGGGCTTCTCTGTATCATCTCTGTAATGTTCTGGGCATTTTATTTTCAGATGTTTCTGTCTTTGACTTTACTGATTTCACGCGTCGTAGAGCCCACATTGCTAGGTATTAACTTTCCACCGCCCTATTATGTCAGCATTCAAAGCTTCGGTATGCTGATATTCGGCTATTTTCTATCACGCCGCGCTCCGCGCCTGAGTTCAACCCAAAATGGCTTGAGTACCGGCAACAAATTTGTTCTGGCAATGATTTTTATGACCCTGGCTTATGGACTTATTACCTTTGTCTGTGTAGCTGATAGCCATAGTCATCTGTTATCACCCTGGTTATTTATCCCGGCGTATCTGCTTATCTCAATAGCGGAGCTATTGCTTTCACCTGTGGGGTTATCTGCTATTACCGTATTGGCCAGCAGGCGTAAAGTAAGCACCATGATGGGAATTTTCTTTGTTTCTCTTGGCATCGGCGGCTTCCTCTCAGGTAAACTGGCGAATTTAACTTCTGTTGAAGGCGGTTCGGCTATGTCTGTTTCGCTTTTAAAAATGCACTATGCCCAATCATTTACGCAGCTGTTAATCATCCTTCTGGTTGCGACATTACTTTGTATCGGTTTGAATCTGATAATCAGGAAGTTGTTGCTTGGGAAATCAGACTAATGCGAAATTAAAACTGGACTGTTGTAAAAATTTTCCTGCCTCAATGGCGGTAGTTCCCGGCTTCTGTTAAAATCAGGCCCTTTAAAATTGAGATGAAATAGTCTATGTCTGAATACTCTACCCAGCTTAACCAGCTTCTTACCTATCTTGATGACATTCATGCGAATGATATTAAAGTACTCGATGTCAAGGAGCAGACTACAATTACCGATTATATGATTATCGCAAGCGGGCGCTCTTCACGCCATGTTAAATCAATTGCAGATTTTGTCATGGAAAAAATGAAGGCTGATGGTTATCCCGCGCTTTCAGAGAATGGTATCGAACACGGTGACTGGGCTTTAGTAGACTTCGGCGATTATGTTCTCCATGTAATGCAGCCTGATAGCCGTGCCTTCTATAATCTTGAAGCCTTATGGGAAAAATAAGTCTGGCTATTGAACTCTATGTTTAAAATCACAATTATTGCCTGCGGTAATAAAATGCCCTCATGGGTCAATGAAGGTGTAAAGGAGTACGCCAAGCGCCTGAAAGAAGCTACGAGCCTGAATCTTGTGGAAATTCCTTTGGGAAAACGAAGCAGCTCCAGTGACTTGTCAAGACTGATGGAAAAAGAAGCTGAACTAATCCTGTCAGCTATTCCCTCCTCTTCCTACGTGATTGCACTGGCGATAAATGGTAAACAATTTAGCAGCGAAGCGCTGGCTGCCAAAGTCGAAAAGTTACAGCTTGGAAACAGTCATGTTTGTTTTATTATTGGCGGGCCAGAGGGATTGAGCACCGAGGTTCTCGAACGTGCTAATGAGCAGTGGTCACTGTCATATTTAACGCTGCCGCATCCTCTTGTAAGAATTATGTTACTCGAAAGTCTCTACCGTGCATGGTCGATAATTCAGAATCACCCTTATCACAAATGAGTAATTGAGGTAATATAGCCGCTCTTAATGGCCCAGACATGTTCAAAGATGCGATTTAATCACTCTGTAAAAAATGACCGTATCGAATCACGAATGCATCTTTTTCGTCTTAACCTTTTGATCGCTCTGGTTATTTGCTTCACCATTATTCTGATTTCCCGCCTGGCTTATCTGCAGTTATCCCAGTTTAAACGCTATGAAACTCTCTCACTGAAAAATCAGATGAGTATCATACCAATTGCTCCACCGCGCGGCATAATCCTCGATAGAAACGGCGTGGTTCTCGCTGAAAATGTTCCTGTTTATGTACTGGAAATTATTCCCGAGCGGGTAAAAAATATGCAGGTGACACTAAGGCAATTGCAAGCCCTGCTCCCTTCCATTTCAGATGATGATATTGAAAGCTTCAAAAAAGCGCGAGCTCAGAATCGCTCGTTTGTACCTGTCCCAATTAAATTGAAACTAACCCAGGAAGAAGTTGCTCTGTTTGCAACACATCAGCATCAATTTGATGGCGTTAGCATTAAAGCACGATTAATGCGTTATTACCCATTGGGAGAAATGACCGCTCATCTGTTGGGTTATGTTGGACGAATCAATGTGCAGGAATTGCAGCGTGTGGATCCAACTAATTACCGCGCAACCAATTTTATTGGTAAGTCCGGTATTGAAAAATACTACGAAACGCTTTTGCATGGTCAGGTGGGCTATCAGCAGGTTGAAACGGATGTGAGCGGGCGAACACTTCGAGTGGTCAGTAAACAAAATCCCATTTCGGGGGAAAAGCTATACCTCACTATTGATACAAGGCTTCAGCGAGTGGCTTATGAAGCATTGCAGGATAAGCGTGGCGCAGTCGTAGCTATCAATCCTCATAATGGGGATATTCTGGCTATGGTAAGCTCCCCAAGCTATGATCCCAATCTATTTGTAAACGGGATTCGTTCTGAAGACTACCAAAGGCTTTCAACTGCCAAGGATAGACCTTTATATAACCGTGCAGTCAGGGGCCTCTATCCGCCAGCTTCGACAATTAAACCTTTTATCGCGCTGGCTGGTTTGGAAAAAGGGGTCGTGGACACAAATTACAGCGTTTATGATCCAGGCTGGTTTAAATTACCCGGGGTCAGCCATTCCTATCGCGACTGGAAAAAAACAGGGCATGGTATCATTAATATCAAGCGCGCTATTACCGTCTCCTGCGATACCTACTTTTATCAGCTCGGGCATCGAATGGGTATCGCCTCCATTGAAGATATGCTTACTCAGTTTGGTTATGGGCAACTAACTCATGTCGACTTGCATGAAGAAGCGCCAGGTCTTGTTCCTAATAACCGCTGGAAAAGACGAAGTAAGGGATTGCCCTGGTACCCTGGGGACACATTAATCACAGCAATAGGTCAGGGCTTTATGCTAGCCTCTCCTTTGCAGATAGCTAATGCGACAGCGGCGATGAGCCAGAAAGGTATTCGCTATCGCCCCCATTTAATGGCCAAGTCAATCCAAAGTGATCAGGAAGAAACCCACCCTTATAAACCACTTGAAGAATATCCTATCAAGCTAAAAGATGATAATTACTGGAACATCATTTCTGATGCCATGCATTCCGTTATTACAAACAATGAGGGGACCGGCTATCGATTCGGACGCAATGCGCCCTATTCTGTAGCTGCTAAAACCGGCACTGCTCAAGTATTCAGTCTCCCTCAGAATGAGAAAAAAAGGCTTGGAGAAATCCCGGAATATTTACGCGATCATTCACTATTTATTGCCTTTGCCCCGGTAGAGAACCCGGAGATTGCCATCGCAGTGATTGTTGAGAATGATACAGCCGCATCTGGAGTGGCCAGAAAGGTGCTTGATGCCTATTTTCAACTTCAAAACGGAAAAGACCCCTCATGAATACACAGCCAATGCGCCCGGTTTACCGTTTTACCTCGAAATCATTGCATGTTGACTGGCCCTTGCTAGTCCTCATTTTATCCATTGTCATGTTTGGAATGCTGATTCTGTACAGCGCATCCAATCAGGATATGAGTATGATTATGCGCCAGGGAATGCGTCTTTTCTTTGCTTTTGGAATTATGCTGATTTTTGCAGCCATTCCGCCCCATAAATACAAAATCTGGACGCCCTGGATTTATTGTGTGGGTCTGGCCTTGCTTCTTGCAGTAATGGTGATGGGAAAAATTGGTAAAGGCGCTCAGCGCTGGCTTGATTTGGGTGTATTTCGCTTTCAACCTTCTGAAATTATGAAATTGGCCATCCCCATGATGACCGCCTGGTATCTGGATAGAAAGCCAGTTCCCATTAATATGAAAACCCTTATTATTGCCTCCATCATGATTTTCTTTCCAGCGTTGCTAATTGCCAAGCAGCCCGACTTGGGTACAGCAATCATGGTAGTTTCTGCTGGACTAAGCGCAATTTTTCTGGCAGGAATTCGGCTTCGTATTATTATGTTTGCTGTCATTCTTATTGGTTCAGCAGCCCCGCTGCTCTGGCATGTTATGCATGACTATCAGAAACAGCGGATCTTGACGTTATTAAACCCGGAGCATGATCCATTAGGTTCGGGTTATCACATTATCCAGTCAAAAATTGCTATTGGTTCAGGAGGATTATTCGGAAAAGGCTGGCTTGAAGGCAGTCAGTCACATCTGAACTTCCTTCCCGAACATGCCACTGATTTTATTTTTGCCGTTTGCGGTGAAGAATTCGGATTTCTTGGCAGCCTTGCGCTAATCATTTTATTCATACTGGTGTCATTTCGCGGTTTGCAAATCGCCATACAGGCTCAAACAAGTTACACACGATTACTGGCAGCAAGTCTTGCGATGACTTTCTTTTTATCAGCCTTTGTGAATATTGGTATGGTGATGGGGATATTGCCTGTTGTTGGCATCCCGCTTCCTTTGGTTAGTTATGGCGGTACTGCGATGGTCACTTTTCTTGCCAGCTTTGGCATTTTAATGTCGATTAGCACTCATAGAATTTTATTTAATAACTTGCGATAGGTTTTCAACTCAGTAACCCTGCAGGCTCTGCTGCCAGGGTTACCCACTCAATTATCAGGCCTCGGCCGCGGCGACCGGTGAATAGGAGCGTCGATGAATGGGGCATGGGCCCAATTTTTCCAGGGCGTTTCGATGCATTTCGGTTGCATAACCTTTATGGATGGCAAATCCATAGCCAGGATAAAGGCTATCCAGTTCAATCATTTCCTTATCACGCGCAACTTTTGCCAAAATTGAGGCGGCACCAATTTCGTAAATGAGTAGATCCCCTTTTACCACTGTTTCACAGGGCATGGAAATCACGGGCCGATGTTTACCATCAATCAAAACCTTATCAGGGATGACATTTAATGCTTCAATCGCCCGCTTCATTGCTAACAGCGTTGCCTGATGAATATTAAATCGATCAATTTCACCAACCTCCGCGCGCCCGAAGGCAAAGCAAATAGCATGATCCTGAATTTTTTTTGCCAAATCCTCTCGTTTAGCGGGAGTCAGCTTTTTTGAGTCAGTGATCCCATCAATGGGATGCCTGAGGATGACAGCCGCCGTCACCACGGGCCCCGCAAGAGGGCCGCGCCCAACCTCGTCTACACCGGCGATATTCATAATCATCATATTCTTATTATTGACCAGGAGGCAGATAATACCCTTTTAAAATTGATTTATCATCCAGGAAATGCGATCATAGGTGCAAATTTTTCAGGTTTTATATGTTGTATGCGAGTCTTAAAATGTGCTGTTATTGGAGTTGGGTATCTGGGCCGCTTTCATGCTCAGAAATATAAACTGTTACCGGATGCTGAATTAGTCGCTGTCTGCGATGCCAATCCAGCAACCTGTGAAGCGGTAGCCAGCGAGCTCGAAGTGAGCGCCTGCCATAATTATCGTGAGTTATTTGGCAAGGTTGAGGCTGTCAGTATTGCTGCGACAACCAATCAGCATTATGAAATTGCTAAAGAATTTCTAAAACAAGGCATTCATGTTTTAATCGAAAAACCTATTACCGAAACTGTTGAGCAAGCCGATGAGTTAATTCAGCTTGCCGCTCATCATCGAGCCAAGATACAGGTAGGCCATCTGGAGCGCTTTAATTCTGCCCGTATGGCTCTTGATGAGTATCTTGATAATCCACTGTTCATTGAATCACAGCGTTTGGCCCCATTTAACCTGCGCGGCACGGATGTGAATGTGATTCTTGATGTAATGATCCATGATATTGATATTATTCAGTCAATAGTCAGCAGCCCTATTATTCATATTGATGCTCAGGGCGCTCCCGTGCTTTCCCGCTCCGCGGATATAGCCAATTCTATTGATATTGCCAATGCGCGTATTACCTTTGCCAATCAATGTGTGGCAAATGTAACCGCAAGCCGAATCAGCTTTAAAACTGAGCGCAAAACCCGCATATTCCAGCAGGATTCCTATTTATCCATCGATTACCACAACAAGCAATTTGCTGTTTTCAAAAAAGGGGATGGCGAGATGTTTCCTGGTATTCCGAATATTGTCCGACACGAGTCTGTTTTTGAAAAAAGCGATGCTTTACTTGAAGAAATCAAGGCGTTCGTCTACTGTGTCCTCAATGACACTAAACCACTGGTATGTGGTCAGCAAGGGCGCGATGTCCTATCAACAGCGGCAACGATTACGAGCCTGATACAGAACAATCTCGCCAGCCGTCATGCTCACATCTAAAAAACTGGTGATCATTGCCGGCGAAGAATCAGGGGATGTGCATGCAGCGGAATTAGTTCGCCGTTTGCTAAATAAGGATCCTGGCCTGCAGTTCAGTGGTATTGGTGGACGGCATATGCAGGAAGCGGGTGTTTTTCTGGTAAATGATCTGGCCCGTTATGCCGTGACTGGCCTCACTGAAGTATTAAAACACATCCGTGTAATCAAAAAGGCATTTAAAGAGATCAAAACACATCTGGAAAAAAATCCCCCTGACTTATTAATTCTGGTTGACTATCCTGGTTTTAATCTACGCCTTGCCCGCTTTGCGAAACAGCAACTGAACCTTAAAATCATTTACTATATCAGCCCCCAGATTTGGGCATGGAAACCCCAGCGCATTCATACGATTAAAGCTTGCGTTGATAAGATGGCAGTTATTTTACCTTTTGAGAAAACACTTTATCAGCAAGCCGGTGTGCCGGTTTCTTTTGTAGGTCATCCGCTGGTAAAGAAAATCCCCCATTTCGAGAATTCCGAATCCTTGCGCCAAACCTTGAATTTACCAGCCAATCGCAAGCTGGTAGCCTTGCTGCCGGGAAGCCGGCTTAATGAAATTAATCACCACATGCCTGTTTTTGTGCAAACCATTCAACAGCTGAATACGATAAGAAGCGATTTACATTTTGTTATACCGATTGCCAAAACCTTAAATTCAGAGCGAGTCAAACAGTTTGTTCAGGCTGGAATCAGGAATATCAGCTTTTTAAATGGCCAATCCCTCGAGGCTGCGGCCTGCAGCGATTGTGTAGTCGTGGCCTCCGGAACCGCTTCATTAGAAACCGCACTATTAAAAAAGCCAATGTGCATTGTTTATAAGGGAAATCTCTTATCGTATCTTGTTGCCATGAAAGTAATCAGAGTGAAGTATTTTGGTTTATGTAATTTACTCACAAACAAGATGGTTGCTCCCGAATTATTACAATATGATTTCAATGTGCATGAGCTTGCCAAAATGATTGAGAACTTGCTTGATGATCAGGCCTTTACTCAACGCATGCTCAGACAATTACATGAAATGAAAGTCTCACTTTCTACCGAGGCAGCAGATGAATCTATCGATGAGCTGGTACTTAATGAATTATCTTCGTAACCCCGTTTTCAGCCCCAGCCGATTTGCAATTAACTCATTTTCCGTCTAGTCTTAATTTGTTACATTTGCTTATTATTTATTCATACCAGGGAGGTTCAAATGAATAGCGATATTTTTGAAGGAAAATGGGAAGAAATTAAAGGTAAAATGAAACAAGCCTGGGGTAAATTGACTGATGATGACTTTGATGTCATCGAAGGTAACCAGCAAGAAATTTTCGGAAAACTGCAAAAACATTACGGCTACACTAAAGAACAGGCCGAAGATGCAGTCAAACGATTCAGAAAAGATTATTCCGATAATTTATAGCGATCGGTATGCCTGGCCTTGAGTCAGGCATACTGTCAATTTTACTTTCTTTTCGATGATTTACCCGATTTATTACTTCTTGTACTTTCACTGACCGTGGTTTTAGGATGTTTTTTGGCAAAAGCCTCAGAAACGTATTGACCCGTTTGTGCATCTCTGTATCTTTTGTTCATTGCTAACTCCCTTTATGTAGCTATTTATATAATAGAATAGCTCTAAAATTTATCCAGTTTTGTATTAAATACCCTGTCGTTCTCGTGCAATGTTCTGGCATAACTTTAAAGAAATCCTCACCCAAGTTGAGAGAGGGCAAGTTCACTGTCATTAAGTTAAGAATTCTGCAATTGCATGTAGATTGGTGCCCATAACTATGGAGCTGGCTTCTATTAGCCTTCTTGAATTACCGATGAATTATTGTATACTTCGGGCCTTTAGCAATTATAGGATTAAAAATGATCAAAAATGCTTTGGTTATTGCATTATTAGGAACTTGTGTAACTAGCAGTTCTTTCGCTTTTAATATTTTCCCTGATTTGAAATCAACCCATAGAACTCATAGCCTTCATACTAAAGTCGTAAAGAATCAAGATACTGATTATACTGATTTTTCTGGTACCTGGTCAGGGAGTTGCTCTTATAATGGAGAATCCGATGAGACAACGATTATCATCCGCAATGATGAGGTTTCCATTGAAATAGATGGTGAACAATATAGCATGGGAGCCATAAAAACCGAATCTACATCTGATAAAATGCAAAGCTTTACTTCACAAGCTGTTATTAATTGGAATCAGGAAAGAACTCAATTGAACTTATCAGGGACTATGACAGTATATGAGTATCCTGATTACCCTTACAATAGTTCTCGATCGCTCGTTACTATGCTATCCAAGGGAAGCATTGCACTTAATAACAAACAGTTGATTATTAAAGTTGAGGGAACCATTTTTGATGGTACTACACCAAGCGATCCCATGTTCACCAGTGAGTGCACTTTAGATAAAGTAAAATAATCTATTTCTTGCCTACGTCCTCGGCTTCTTCGAGGGACGTAGGAGTAAAGGTTAAAGCCTGAAGGATTTTCAAGTAAGATCAATATCCTGATAAATGTTCCTATAATTAAAAGAGCAATCTAAAAACAGGATGACTATGCGTAAATGGATCTTTTTCATATTATTCTTCATGCTCCTGGCTCTCGTACTATTTTACTTCACCGAAATTAAACACCTGATTAAACTGGTGCAGGAGATGCACCCGGGCTGGTTATTAGCGGCATTAGCGCTGCAATTTGGGACTTATTTGCTTCTGGCTCTGGTATGGTGGTGTGCTCTTTGGTGGGTCAATGAACGTGTCAGCTATTTGTCGCTGGTATTACTGAGTATTTCCCAGCTATTCGTGAATCAGACAGTCCCATCAAGTGGTTTGAGCGGCGCAGTTGTAGTAACCAATTTTTTAAAGGCTCGAAAAGTCTCTAAAAAAGCCATAGGCCTCGCTATTGCGCTCAATGTGTTTGGCCGCCAGATTGCTTTTACCCTAACGTTTATGGCCGCTGTTATTATTTTATGGATATATCGCTCACCCGGCCTGACATACCAGATTCTGGGAATTCTCTTCGCTTTATTGATGTTTGTAGTCACTGGTTTGTTTGTGTACCTATGGAAACTCGCTGCGGATGCGAAATTGCCGGGCCTGCTGAAACGATTTTCCGCGATTGAAACCTTATTTTCCTCAATCAGGACAATTAAACCGAGTGTTCTATTAAAAGTACAAATTGTAAGTCCGGCAGTCTTGCTATTTACTGGTATCGTAATATTCGACTCTCTAACCCTATGGGTCATTCTTTATGGCTTCAATGTCGAAACCCATTTTCTTCCAGTTTTTGCAGCGCAGGTTCTTACTACCGTACTTGCCGGAGTATCATTAATTCCCGGTGGTCTGGGTGTCTTTGAGGGCGGGCTCGTGGGTATGCTGCATTTAATAGGATTACCCTTTGATGTTTCCTTTGCGGCCACTCTGCTATTTCGCGGTTTTACTTATTGGCTCCCTATGCTGCCTGGTTTTTTGATAACCCATAAACAACAAAAATGAGTTGAACGAGCTGGAATAGCGCGATAGTACAAAAAACGAATTTCCATTATCATTTATGACGTTCAGGATGAACAATAACCTCAAAAGGAATAAAAAATGTTAGATGGAAAAAACCGCTTTAAATTACCGGAAACTATTAAAGAGCTGGTTGAGCGTGTAAACCGCCCTTCTTCCAGACTTGAGCGTCGTATTTTGTCTTTTGTCGCATCAAATATGCTCGACGAATTTAATTCTACCACGTCAATGGATTCAGCTCGTGTCCAAGATTTAATTCAATTAATGGATATTTCTGATTCATTTTTCAGGAAGCGGCTTATTGAAGTGTTATTAAAGGCAATTACTTCCCAGCTGCTTATTCATAATGAATTATGGGCGGGGATAAATGCAATTAAGCAAAAGTTTGGCCATCATCCGGAAATAGGCGCTGTATTGTCGGCCCAGTTTGAAAATATTTTCAATAAAATGTTTTCCTTTGCAGACAACTCATTTTCGCCAAACAGCATCATTAAAATTCTTCAGGAATGCCATTTATATTTGCAATTATCCATAGATTCCAATTCGCAAATTACTTTCTTAACATCGATTGAAGAAACCGCCTTTTATCCTATATTAAAAAAATTGAAAGAACATCCGGATATTGATCTCCGCTATCATGCAACAATCATTCTGCAGGCTTTGTTTTACTTGCAATGCAATAAAAGCCCCTCTGAAAATTTAAGTTCCAGTCATGCAAAAATGGCTGCGCAATTTAATTTTGGCAACAAAACTTACACCAGAAACCGTGAAACTGTTCTCACGCTCAATGAAGAGGCTAAAAAAAATATAGTTGTCAGTTTTGCATCGGCAGGATTTAATGAACATTTTGTTGAAACACAACTGCCTCAGGTCAATTTGAGAATAAACAAAGATAAAAAAGAAAAATACCACCGAAAATATAATGAGCAGTTCATCTATGAAACCTGCCATTTTATGGACATTCTGACGCCACAAATTCAGGTGTTTTTTAGCAATGATTTTTTGTCAAGAGCGCCACAGGGCAATAAACATTCCCAATCTTTATTCGAGCAGTATTATTTACTGCATCTGGCCTTGAGCAAAATTGAAGAAAATAATAATTATCTTTCTCTAATCACTCATATCTGCCGCTCTAAGGCCTTTGAACCTGGCGTACGATGTAAGGCTATGTTTGCATTATTCCAATCCAAACAACCATTTTCGAATGAATGTCTGTCACTTGCAGCCAAATATTTCTCAGATAAGAACACATTAAAATGTCAAAAAGAACTCCTGCTTTCAACGGCATTTTTTGCACTGAAAAACAATGCCATTGATGAGGAGTCAGTAAAATTACTCCAGAGTAAATCAGTTGCCGAAGCCCATCCGGATACCCTTATTGCAGTGATTACTTTTTTAAGCAAGTGCAAGACCTACGCCTTTAATAACCCTGGTTTAGATAATATAATTTCAAATGTTCGTGAAAATCTGAGTAAGAAAAATAAAGAAAAATTGCCTGATACCGAATTTCAGGTTAATTACTATCCTCCTCAGGATATCCCAAAAGATGAGCCTTACTACCATAGTTTATTGAAAACCGCTTTAGTCAGCAAAAGCGTACAGAATTTTATCGAGTATGCATTAAAGGAAGAGGCAGAGGAAGAAGTGGTGCAAAATCTCGAGCAGACAACAGGGTCAAGGGAGTGGTTTATTGAAAACAAGACAACCGCGGCTCAACAGGATAGTTACATCCCACCGAGATTTAATTGCTGTTGATATCCCCTCTCTAACTCTCACTGCCATTAAGTTAAGCTCAATTGTATATTAAACTGTCATCCCCGCGAAAGGCGGGGATCCATCTCTGAGCTAGCCACAATGCCGACTGAGGATAGATTCCCGCCTTTCGCGGGAATGACAGAAGTCCTTGATTTAATGGCAGTGAGGGCTAGGGTGAGGGTCGATTTTTACCGTCTCTAACTCTCTCCCCTGAGGGGCGAGTCACATCAGAGAAGATCCATAAGAAAAAGAATGATAGAAAACCTGACTGTCTTTTCATAGAATACACACTCATTCAGTAATAATGCTTTATTCGTGGAGAAATTCAAATGAATGGTAGCCAGCTAAATCAAATAATGAATATTGCTCAAGGCCAAGCACAGAAAAAGAAATTACCAGTTAAAACATTCTACCAGCTCCCCGACAGCCTGAAGGCCATTCGATTCGACGAAGAAGATAGCCTTGTCCTTGCCATGTATAATCTTGCTCTTATTTTATCGTCATTTGAGAACATAGGAATGACCATGTGCACAGAACCACTTTATCCGATAAGCTGGATAAGCTTCTCAAGCGGGTTTTGCAACTAGATAATCCCGCCGGCACTCTCACTATGAAACTCCTCATAGAACATCATAAATCGCTTCCAAACAGCAAAACCACCAATGAATGTATCGAAAAACTCTTTGAACATTCTCTGCCTCAAAGCTATTGCAGCTTGGAATTGGAGGGCGTGTTGAGCGGTATTAAAAAAAGTACACTGCCCAATAAAGACAAGTTGATGCGAATTTACATAGATCACGCCAAGCGAGAGTATAATAAGAAAAGTTTGTCAAGATACGATCTTGATTCACTAAGCCACGCCTGGGAGAAAAATGTACAATACTTTTTATCCCGTGATGATCTGCGCTGGCTAAAAACCTGCTATGAATATCCCCAATCCCCTGTTTATCATCTGAAAGGAGGATTGATTATAGCTGAACGACAACTGAACAATTCACCCAATCAATTATATAAGGACATGTTTTATTTTACCCTCATCAGCGGTATAGCTCTTTTTTCAACAGACTTTGATAAACAAGCTAATAAAGAAGCAACCGCTTTACCCGCTTCTTCAGAAAAAGATATCAGGCAATACTTTATTGCAGGTTTGTATTGTCTGTATATTCTCTCCCTGCCTTTGCGTATGGTCAGTTCATTGATGAGCGCCTGCGGCATGTTCAAATCACAACAACCCACCCCTCTCGTCTTTCCTGATTGGGCCTCGAGGAAGCTTGAGCGGCTTGAAGGAAACAAATCTGCTGAGGGACCCCGTGCTCCTTGAAGGAGCTACCATCCTCCTTCATAAGGACGGTGCAGTTTTAATTCTTTTAAGGAAGAACCACGATGATAATGCAAGGCCATGATCTCCTGGTTAGTTTTTGGATCTTTAAAGCGGTGGTAGTCGATAGCAAAAAAACGATGGCGATTCCCATTCGCTTGTAAGCGATAGAAATTCAGCCCAAAACCGCCAACGCTTTTGTAACAAAGAAAAGCAACACTTATGTTTCCTTTTTTTAAGGCAGCATAACTGGCTACAGTTGCCATTATTACGGTAGCAGCCCCTGCTGTAAATCCTTTACTCTGTTCACCAGTTCCAATGTCTTCGGACATTTTTAGTTATTTTTTAACAATTTTTTGGATTATACTTAATTAATACTTTTCATGCTATGTTAAAACGGAGTTACATTTTTCATGGACTTGATGGCCAAAAAAGTAAAAGAAAAATTAATGGAGCATCTTTTTGATAACACAGCCAAAGCCATTGCATTTACATTGATTCTGGCACTACTAATCATTTTCTATTTAAGTTATCAAGGCATTCCGCTAACCCAGACCGGCTTATGGCTTGGAATTCTCTGCGCCGTATTAATCCTTCGGCTTATAATCGCTATCCTGGCCATTAAAAGCCCCCGGCGCAGACAGTTCTACTACTGGAGTTTAGTCATTACCGGCTTTCTTTTAGGAGCCATGCTGGGGCATTTTTTCTGGTCATTTTACTGGGACATGTCTATTTCACAGCGTATGATTCTATTACTTTTTTTTGCGGGGCTTGCAACGGGAAGCACTATTTCAATGGCCGCCTCACCGCTATCCTATGCCGCCTTTGTACTACCAACCTTTCTGCCAATAATTTTTCGATTTTTGATGGATTCTCATGATGATTCGCGTCTGGTTGCCATCGTTCTGATCATTTTTCTAAGTTACCTGGGCGTTATTTTCAATGCAAATAAGAAAATGCTTCGCAAAAACATTATTCTTTTAGCGCATGAGAGCGAGCTCAATAGTCAGCTGGAGCAATTTAATCAGAAACTTAGTATCGTTTCGATTACTGATGAGCTAACTCAACTGGCCAATCGACGGTATTTTCAGGAGCGTTTAATAGCGGACTGGATTCGGGCAAAGCGCGCTTCACTTCCCCTGACTCTGATGATCATTGATATTGACTATTTTAAAGAGTGTAATGATAACTATGGCCATCTTTATGGTGATGAATGCCTGAAAGAAATTGCGAAAGCCCTGACTGAAGTGGTAAAACGTCAAACGGATCTGGCCGCTCGCTATGGCGGGGATGAGATGGTTGTAATTTTATACAATACCTCGCTTAATGACAGTGAGCAATTCGCCATGCGTCTTAAAGAGTCAATTGATAGTCTGAATATAAAAAATGAGTACTCACCGATTTCAAATCGTTTAACTGTTTCGATTGGCGTGGCCAATACAATCCCGGCGATTGATGATGATTATGAATCTTTATTCACGAGGGCTGACAAAGCGCTTTATGAAGCCAAACTGAATGGAAGAAATTGCATTGCCATTTCCAAATAACAATAACAAAGACAAGAAGGTAGGATGAAAAATAAAACTGCTCTAATCACTGGCGCTTCAAGTGGTATTGGTAAAGCCTGTGCGCGTTCACTAGCCAGACAAGGCGCACGATTGATCCTTGTTTCTCGCAGAAAAGAGCGTCTGACTGAACTGGCTGAGTCTTTGAACAATGAGTTTAGTGCAGAGTCTCTGATTATCACTCTGGATATAACCCGCAAACTGGACGTAGAGTCTCAATTGTCAAATCTGCCTGTTGAATGGAAAGATATTGACATTCTAATTAATAATGCCGGACTGGCTCTGGGCAGCGACGCTATCCAGACGGGTGAGATTGAGAATTGGGAACGTATGATTGATACCAATGTAAAAGGCCTTCTCTATGTCAGCCGCTTTTTAATCCCACACATGATCGAGAAAGAATCAGGACATATTGTAAATATCGGTTCAATCGCAGGGCAGGAGTGCTATCCCAATGGCAATGTTTATTGTGCCAGCAAACATGCAGTTCGTGCTATTACTAAATCAATGCGTCTGGATTTACTGGGTACATCAGTTCGTGTTTCAGAAATAGCCCCCGGCGCGGTAGAAACCGAGTTTAGTATTGTTCGCTGGAATGATGAGCAAAAAGCCAGGGAGTTTTATCGCGATTTCGACCCCCTACTTGCTGAGGATGTGGCTGAAGCCGTGTTGTTTTGCCTGACCAGGCCGCCCCATGTTGATATCGCAGAAATTACTATCTTGCCTAGTGTGCAGGCTTCAGCGAACTACATTAGCCGTAAAGGCAAGCAGAAGAAACAATGATTCTGGCTTTAAGAATAGAGGCCATCATAAAAGAGAGTATAAAAAATGGCTCATAATTTGCCTCTAATCACAACACTGGCAACAGCCCTCGGGCTGGCACTGATAATGGGTTTTATTGCAATCAAGCTTCGCCTGCCTACTCTGGTTGGTTATTTGTTTGCAGGAATTATCATTGGCCCTTTTACGCCCGGTATTGTCGCCAATCCTCATATAGCCGCCGAGTTTGCTGAAATTGGGGTGATGCTCTTAATGTTTGGTGTTGGACTTCATTTTTCAGTGGATGAATTACTCGAAACTCGAAAAATCGCATTGCCTGGCGCTTTACTGCAAATTCTGGTCGCCAGCTGCCTTGGTGCGACTGTTTCCTATTTTTGGGGATGGAACTTTAGTCATTCAATTGTATTTGGCCTAGCCTTATCTGTTGCAAGCACCGTAGTCCTAATCAAAGCCCTGGAAGCTCAAAGTCTACTTGGAACAATTAATGGTCAAATTGCCGTTGGCTGGCTGATAGTTGAAGATATAGCCATGGTGCTCGCTCTTGTTTTTCTGCCCTTTATCGCCCTTTGGTCAGGTACATCCGAACTGGGATCATCCGATAAAAATCTTTGGCTTACTCTCGGAGTGACCATTTTAAAAATTTCATCTTTTGTAGCAATCATGCTGCTTATTGGCAGATGGGGATTACCCAGATTATTGTGGCAGATAACCAAAACAGGCTCTCGTGAACTCTTTACCCTCTGTATCATTGCTGTGGCAGTAAGCATTGCATTTTTGGCTGCGAAGTTGTTTGACATTTCATTTGCGCTCGGCGCTTTTTTTGCAGGAATGATTCTAAGAGAATCACGATTTAGCCGCCGTGCCGCGGAAGAATCCTTACCCTTCAGAGATGCTTTTGCCGTTTTATTTTTTGTTTCTGTAGGCATGTTGTTTAATCCAGCTATTTTTATTGAACAACCTTTTCGAGTACTTATTGTTGTATTGATTATCGTAGTGGGAAAATCAATAGCCGCTGCTATTCTTGTACTCTCACTTCGTTATCCTCTCAACACTGCACTCACTGTATCAGCCAGTCTGGCACAAATTGGGGAGTTTTCATTTATCCTCGCAGGTCAGGGTGTGCAATTGAAACTGCTTCCGGAAGATGGCCAGGCACTAATACTTGCAGGCGCTCTAATCTCAATAGCGCTGAACCCGCTTTTATTTAAATCGGTTGAGTATCTCCAGCTCTGGCTTAGCTCTTCGCCCTTTTTAATGCGTTTTTTCCAGCGCTCAGCAGATCCCTTAATTGAGCTGCCTCTCAACACGCAGGAAAAATACCTTTCAGAGCATCTGGTATTGATAGGATACGGTCGTGTTGGAAAACGTCTGGGTGAAATATTGACGGCTCGACATATTCCCTATGTGGTTGTAGAGCAAAACCGTGAACTAATTGAATATATCAGAAGCCAGAATATACCTGCGGTATACGGAAATGCCTCTGATCCGTCGACACTGATTCAGGCTCATGTGGCACGGGCTGCCATGCTGGTTGTTGCTACTTCTGATCCTTTTAATATTCGGCAAATGGCTGATATCGCCACGAAATTGAATTCAAAGATCGAGCTTGCTATTCGAGTTGAAAATGAAGACGATAAAAACATGCTCGCCAAGGAAATTGACGCCGAATATTATTTGAGCGAAGAAGAGCTTGCCAAAGGCATGAGTAAACATATATTAAGCAGGTTTGAAAAGCCTGAATGAGGCTCTGCAAGGTTAGACTGTCTACAATTGCATGTAGGTTGCGCCCTTGGCCATAGCCGTCAGGCTAAGAATATCTGATCCCCTCTCCACCGCGCGCAGCGGGGGAGAGGGGATAACATTACTTCTTAGCCTGACGGCTATAGCCAAAGGCCCAACCTTCAATAACCTGGCAGTGATGCCAGGCGGGAATAACAGAAGCCAATTATGATTTTTTAAGCTGATCGACTTCTTTTTGCAGCTGGGCTATTTGCTGCTGTAATCCGGTTTGCACTTGCTGCAGTTGATCCTGGGATTGGGTATTCATTTTTTGAATTTCATCTTCCAGTTTATTCTGCATTTCTTTTAGCTGTGCCTGCATCTGATTGTTTAAAGTGGTGATCTGCGTATTGTTCTGATCCTGCATTTGTTTCAACTGTCCTTGAATTTGCGTATTCAAGGATTGAACATCGGCAGGTGTATTGTCAGCCCAGGCGTTAACAGAAATCAAGGCAGTAAGTAGTACAGCAGCTTTTAAAGTCGTCATAATTATCCCTAAAAAATGTTCATCCCTGCTACTTTAACTCATAAGATCGTTTTTTTGAACTGTAGATGACGATCCTTCTTGTGAAGAAGTATATCTTCTTCTTAGATCAAAGCTATAACTTCCTTTATCTTGTTTAGGATTGAACGATTCCTGAGATTGCTCATCCAATGAACTGGGCTGCTTCCTTTTAATATGCTTTAAAAGCTTGCCATAAGAAGCCTCGGTCTTCTCAATAACAGCCCGCGGATCAGCGGTGCTCACATCCTTAACCGCCCTTACTGGGTAGAGGGCCTCTCCTGCGTAGCGCATAGACTTATGGGTCGAAGCAAAAAAGCGATGGGTTGCATGGCCTGGTTTGGCACCAAAGAGGCCGGCAATACGGGCAATACCCATCTCGGCAGTGTATGCAAATGATTTTATAATAGAACTAAATCCACTATAGAACAGGAAAACTATTGAGCTCGAGAACGTGATTAATCGAGTGAGATCTTTTTTGGTTTTATCGAATAAATCTCCCCCAGCTCTCTTCATAGGTTCCCAGGGGTGGGGTTTTTCAACAAACCAGGCCGCCAGGCTTAAAATGATAGACCAGCCAAAACGACTAACGGCCGGAATATAGCTTAGAGGAATTGAAAACAATTGAAAAGCAATGGATGGATAGGCTGTTTCAGGATATAAGATTTTTTTCAAAGCACGGCTATCTTCCCTGGAAAAGTGTTTGTCAATTTGCCTTGATAAAGCAAAAAGATGTTTTGAACCCATCTTTGGAATATCATCCGCATTGGACGACAACCAGTAAGCCAGCAAAAATCGATCAATGGTCGGTTTGTTAGTTGCATAATATTGTTCAACAAAGCCTTTAATGTCATCCGGAGTGAGTTCAAGTTGCTTTGATCTTACTCGCTCTCCATACTCAGCGATTAATGCTTCATAAAATAAAACAGCAATTTTTGCACCGACAAAGGGATATCCGGCATGCGGATTACTTCCCAGATCTTCCAGCACCCGTTTGCTGACCCAGGGTATGGGATGTCCTGCAATACCATTCGCCAATACATAACCCACACCATAAGCAGCAGCACAATACGCTGCAATCGTTAATGGATCTTCACCAAACTGATAGACAGCATTTGCCGCCTGACTATTATAGCCGTCCGTCAATGCATTCCAGCCTGCCGCGAGGACCTGGGCCTGAGTACATCCACCGCCGATTGTGGCAGCGAGCTTTGAAGCGCCTAGTGAATAGGAAAAATGACTGAACCAGTTAACATAATTTGCACCAAAAATAGCAGTACTTACACCTGGCAAATAAATCACTGCAGCCCCAACCCCATAGGCGCATGTGAAAATTACACCGGAAACTGGATCTTTTGCAAAACCGTGTGTGAAGAAGCTGCTAAATCCATTAAGTCCTCGGGCAACCGCTGTAAGAATATCATTCTGCTCACCGGAAGATAGCGGATAATCCGCCTCTGCAAACAAACTATCTGCGCTAAACTTAAGTTCAGTGTCTACTTTGCAGCGTTTCAAAAGCTGGTTTAATCGTTCTTCCTCTATTGTTTTAATTGTTTCACATTCTGCCTGAGCAGCGGCCAGGGTGTCGCTCAATTCAGGTATTTCCGAGGTGGCTTTCCAATCTTCAAGCATGGCAGCAGGTAAACGAAATACCAGGCTGCTTCCGAAATCCTTAATTCCGCTAAAAATATCCCCTATCGCATAACCCACTTGCTTTATGAAATTCCAGGGATTTACCCAAAGAGGTTGATTGGGTTTTGCATGGGCACGAAGCTCTGCTGCTGCCAAATGAAAATTTTTATTTTTCCAGCTTTCTTCTTCCCAGTTTCTGGTGGGTAACACGAAACTTTTAATGAAATTTAAAAGAAAATAACCTAGACTTTTTAACTGGGGAACGATACCGCGATGGGCTTTCCAGCGGGTTGCGGTAATAGTATCAAGTTCTTCGACATCATTTGAATTGCTGACTTTTGGAGACTGTCCTTTTTTAAGCTCCAATTTATCCCAACCTTCAATGAAGCTTATTGCGAGTAATACCTGTCGTTCGCGAGCAGGTGTTAATTCCTCAAGATTAAAGTCATAGGTTACCGCTTGATCTTTATCGAGCGCGAAATCACCATGATGAGAAGGATTGACGGGGTTACGCAGATCGGGTAAATGATCATCCAGTTCTTTTCGTGCATCTTCAATAAAATCGTTTAAATTACCGCGGGTCAATGCAAAAAAACGTTTATTACTAAAACTAAGATCCTGATTGATTCCCTGCAATTCATATAAATTCTGATGTATCTGCTGCTTGATAAATTCAAGAATCGACTCATGACCTCTTCCACGATTAAAACGACGAAGATTATCAGCATTTTTTTGAATTTTTAGAGAAAAATCCCGAGCTCTTTGCATATCCGCCTGAAGGTCATCCTTCAACTGTCTCGTAGTCCTCTCATCAAATCCAGGACAATCCACATCGGAAAAATAGGCGTCCAGTTCATCAATTATTTGTTGCAGTTTTTCAATGTATCGCTCGAAATATTTATTGATTTTTTTAGCGGAATTATCTCGATTAACCAGCGACTCAAGATCCTGCATCGCTTCAAATCTATCCTGATATAAATCAAGTAAAGCAAGCTTCATACCCAGTGAATTGCTTGCCATACCCTTGGCCGCCTGCTCATGGGCCACAATGCGATACTGCCCCAGGGAACCAATGATTTTACTGGTCAGGGAATGGGTTTTAATAATACCCCAGCGGGTTGCCTGTTTAATTTTTTCGGCCGAGCTTTTCCATAAAACGGAATGCTCATGGCCGTTTTGTTTTACAAAAATTACCTGACCATTGCTTTCAGGTCGAGTAAAAATTTGCTTTTGGAAAAGGTCCTTACGCTTTGCTGCCGCGACAGATGGTATGGAAGAGTCTTGAGGAAGAGACAGTTGGCTACTCTGACTGTCTAAATAAAACTCTTTAATTCTTTTACCTTTATATTGTTTAAGCAGTTTCTTTGCACTTAATGGATAGGGCATACAGGCTCTGTCGTTCAAAATTTAATGATAGTCATTGATCAATTATACGCTTGTTATATTAAGCTAAACTTAAGAAAAAGTAATAGGTCAGTACAATACCAGGCTTGCTCTAAGAAACACTCCCTGCGTTCTTATGGGTATAAGACCCCCAGGTTCTGAGGTTTATCCGCAGAATCCAGTAATCTTTCTGGATTTAAACCATTCTATTAATATCAGAAAATTTCTGTTAGCATCCCTGTTTTTTATGTAACTCCCCAGGTTGTGGATAACCTTGATTTAATTCAATCAAATCGTCTCAACGTCATCCTGAACGAAGTGAAGGATCTCCTGAATCTGGCTCAGCTCTATATGCAGTTTGGGATCCTTCGCCACGCTCAGGATGGCGTACCTGGGGAGTTACGTTTTTATTGGCATAGACTAGAATGGAAAGTACTAAAAATAAGATATGGTTCCTGCAGATGGCGCGCGTTGTCGCGTGTTTGTTAGTAGTTTATACCCATTGGTATGGACTACTGGTAAATCCCAATGCAATAGTTCGATTTCTGTTTCCCAATAGCCAGCCCCATTTTCCAGCAGCTTCAATTCCTGAATATTTGGGAATATTCACTGCAGCCTTAGGACTAAACTCTTTTTCCAGTGTTCATTTTGGCCTGGGTCTTTTTTTTATTCTAAGCGGCTATGTCATTCCGCTTTCGCTAAAAAAAACCAATCCTCTTTCCTATTTGGTTCGGAGACTATTTCGCATTTATCCTACTGCAATTGTCTGTATGATTATGGCTGCTGTGGCAATGTTATTAGCTGGCTACTGCATCGGCACACCACCCTTTAATTTTTTAAAATATAAAGTTGTAATCAGTAATTTTCTTTTAATGAGAGACTTCATCAATGTCCAGTTTATTGAGTATTCAACCTGGACGCTGGAAATTGAAATGCACTTTTATTTAATATTCTTTTTGTTTTTCTATTATAAGAAAGAAAAAAATCCTTTGAGTTTTATTATCCTGGCAGCGGTGTTGGTTATTATCTATAAACTGACCTGCTCATTTCCGCTCACCCGAGTCTGGGTATTACGTGTACAACAAATTGTATCAATCAATTCAGCCTACCTAAGCTTTATGTTTATCGGGACAACAATATATTACACCCTCAGCAAACAATGGACTTATGTCACCGGCATTTTGACCGCGACTATATTATTAATTTTAAATTATATTGCTCTTCATACAGGTCTTCAGTTTGAGGCTAGTGGCAGCAAAATCTTCATAAACCATCTCTATGTTATACCCTTCTTCCTGATTTTATATGCCAGCAATTCCCGTTTACCTTTTAGTAAAACTTTAAATGGCATCGCTAATTTTTCCTATCCTCTTTATCTTACACATGGATTTACCGGTTACAGTTTATATTTAATCTGCCTGATGTTTACTCAAAGCATATTGTTTTCAGCGATCTTTGCATTCAGCATGGTGTTATTATTAGCGACTCTGATTCATAGAAAGGTCGAAAATAGAGGAATTGAATATTCTAAAGAACTGGTGCAGAAAATAGAGGGTCGCGGAGATAAAAAGGTTGTTTTTGCATAATCTATCCATTTAAAGCGCATTATTAATGCGCTTTAAATCTGGGAACTGATGTTATGCAGATTCCATACACAGGACAGACTTCCTGATTTCCGAAATGCAGCGGCCATTCCAGATATAATCATAATGGCCAGCCTGTACCGGAATGCCAAGAGCCGGTGGTCGAAAAATCGCCACACATTTTCCCCCTGCTCTTCTGGCACTTGGATACAAAATGCCCCACTCATTCTTCAGTTTGATGCGTCGCCCAAACTCCTGGCTTTTAGCATAAGACTCCAGCGCGGGGCTACAAATCGGTGCGTAACGATCATCGCAAATGCTGACCAGTGCCCTGGTTACTTTTGCCTGATATTCACGCATTTGGATAATACAGGCATTTTCGTTGGATGCTTTGAGAAAGATTTCCCGGTGAAATCTTGTTTCAGCAATAGCTGTTTCGACCGAGTCAGCTGCATAATATACTCCGTATGAAGAGCCATCGCTAAACCGGGAAACGCCGAAATGAGTAAAAGCAGCCATTAACGGTGTAGACCCAGGACCATATACCCACTCATCTTTAGGCAGCAAGGAGAGCCGTCCGTATTCCTCCGCGAGACGATCATTAGTCAGTCCCTCAAGAAGAGCAATCTCCTCCAGCTCTTCTGCACTCTCTGCCCAGTCAAATAAACTAACGGGCGGATATCTTGAAGGAATTAGTCGATGCGTTTTAGCCTTGTAATCAATATACTCATAATCCATTAATATCCTCGCCAATAATCAAGAAAGCGCCTTACGTCTGCAAGACGCAGCAAACTGCCGTCCAGCATAAATTCTCTTGGTGTCTTGCCATTAAATGGGGGTAAACTATTAGCCCGTTCGATCCATGACGTCGCCTGTTCGCTATCAATAAACAAGATTCTCAAATCTTTATAAATCCCCAGGAGTAATGAAATCCGCTCTTTTTCATCTTTGGACAAACGTCCTTCCAACTTGTTTATCCCTTTATAATAAGTTGAAGCGGCCATATCACCCATTAAAATACGGGCCTCATCAGTATCAAAATGGAATCGCTCCATCAGATTCTTTAATGATTTCCAGGCTACGCCGTCAGAAATGATTGCGGCAGGATTAACAGAGACTTTCATGAAATTCTCCACTCGTTCCAGTCTTGCCCATAATTTATTCATACACAAGACCACTTTTTATTATTTTAGAATAAATTCTAAAATTAGACAAGCAATCCCCTTGCATCCCTATCAATATTTTGTAACTCTGTTTAAACCAATTTTAATAGAAGAATCCATATATGCGCTTGATATTTAGCATCTTATTAAGTGTTGCCCTTCTCCCCCCTGCTTATGCAACAGCTCTTTCACAAGAGCAGCCTGACCCTTTAAATCTTAAATGGCTGGATAAGTCGATATCCCCAGCCGATAATTTCTTTGCCTACGCTAATGGGACCTGGCAAAAACAAAATCCTATCCCGCCAGAATATGCAGTCTGGGGCAGTTTTTATATTCTTCAGGAAAGTGTTCAGGATAGAATTCATCAAATGCTGACCGCATTATCGGATAATAAAAACCTTCCCGAAGGCAGTATTGAGCAAAAGATTGGTGATTTTTATTTTAGTGGAATGGATGAGGCTACGATCAATCAACTGGGCATATCCCCCCTTCAGGATATGTTTGACTCAATTAATTCAATAAAAAATAGTAAGGATTTGCAGCAGGTTATTAGTAAGCTTCAATTGAATGGGGTAAGTGCCTTATTCAATTTCGGCAGCATGCAGGATTTTAAGAATAGTAATGAAATGATAGGCGCTGCGATGCAGGGAGGACTGGGATTACCTGATCGCGATTACTATACCAAAGCAGATAAAAAGTTTCAGGACATCCGCTCTGCCTATGTCCGGCATATCGCCAAAATGCTTGAGCTGGCTGGCGATGACGCTGGAACTTCTCTGAAGGAAGCAAATGAGATTATGCAGCTTGAAACCGCTTTAGCTAATGCTTCAATGACTCAAATTGAGCAGCGAAATCCCCGTGCCATTTATCACATGATGGCTGTAGATGAACTGGACAAAATAACCCCTCAGTTTTCATGGCCTGCTTATTTTAATCAGATCGGTCTTGAGAAAATCGAGCATATTAATTTGGGGATGCCCAACTTTTTTAAGAAAATGAATGAGTTGCTCGCCACCGTTTCATTAAACACCTGGAAAAGCTATCTGCGATGGCATGTTCTTGATGCCTACGCACCTTATCTGTCAAAACCTTTTGTCGATCAAAACTTTCGCATGAGCTCCCTTTTAACCGGTACAGAAAAACTCCTGCCTCGCTGGAAACGGGTAGTGAATACCGAAAGCCAGGCATTAGGTTTTGCTATCGGTAAAATGTATGTTGAAAAATATTTCCCGCCTGCGTCGAAAGCTCAGGTAATGGAGATCCTTAATAATATTAAGCAGGCTTTACGGGATGAGTTGAAAACACTTCAATGGATGTCGCCTGCAACGCGAGAAGCCGCGCTGAAGAAGCTTGAGTTGATGAAAGAGCGTGTGGGTTATCCTGAGAAGTGGTGGGATTATTCAAGTCTCAAAATCGACAGAGGCCCTTATGTATTGAATGTCGTCAGAGCCAGCGAGTTTCTGGTCAAAAGGGATTTGAACAAGATTGGAAAACCCATTGATAAAACCGAATGGAGCATGACCCCGCAAACGGTAAATGCCTATTATGATCCTTCTATGAATAACATTAATCTGCCCGCAGGCATTTTACAGCCGCCCTTTTTCGACCCCAATGCGCCAACCGCGGTCAATTATGGAGCGATTGGTTTTGTCATCGGACATGAAATAACTCACGGTTTTGACGACCAGGGTGCTCAATTTGACGGCTATGGGAATCTGAAGAACTGGTGGAGTGCTGAGGATTTGAAAAAATTTAATGCAGCCACTCAATGCATAATGGAGCAGTTTTCACAATATAAAGTGGATGATCTGTCAGTCCAGGGTAAACTGGTAATGGGTGAAGCCACTGCGGATCTGGGAGGGTTGACTCTCGCCTATAAAGCCTTTAAACATTCGAAAGAGTACGCATCAGCTAAAACCATTGATGGGTTTACCCCCGATCAGCAATTTTTCCTGGGCACCGCTCATGTCTGGGCTTCCAATATCCGTATGGCACAGATGCGCACCCTGATTATGACTGATCCGCATCCGCCAATGATTTACCGCGTCAACGGCACTTTAGCTAACATGCCTCAATTCCAAGCCGCTTTTGGTATTAGCGGACAAAGTCCAATGGTGAATCAGAAACGTTGTGTGATTTGGTAGGAATGTAAAATTGGCAAGTATTTGAGCAATGCTTGCCCCGCTACGTACTGTGCATTATTCACTTTGATCATCAAGATCAAAAAGACTGCATAGCCTCGTTTAAATGCCTCAAAACACTTAAATCAACCACGGTAAGACGGATCGTCGCTGCGGATAAACATTTGCGTATAATATATCCAGCCCCCTTCAATTCTTGCAATACCAATACCGGTCAGATTGTAATTCCCAAGAATATTGGCCCGATGACCTGGGCTTTCTGTCCATCGTCTGGCAACTTCTCTCGCCGGAATTTTCATATAGGCAATATTCTCAGCGCCTCCCCGACACAGCTTGATTTTTTTGTACACTACATCAATCCGCTTATTAAATCCCTGATGTCCGAATGACATTTGCTTTCTTGCCATTTCCAAACTATGACGCTGGGCTTCAAGCGAAATGATCGGCACTAACTTTAAAGGAGGTCGATGGTGTTGCGCTCGATAACTGTTAATGTATTCAAGAATAGTTTGCTGAATTGCAGCATCACTTTGAGCCGTTTTTGATGTCGAAGCGATTACTGAATAAGAGAACAATAAACCGAGAACCCCCGCTAGTATTTTTTTCATATTAACTCGCTACAGATGGATAAAAAATTGTCACGAGCGGAACTATCAACCAAAATGAAGAGTTTGTCTACAAAGATTTTAGCAATTGCCGAGTAAAACTTGCCCTTAAGTAGAAGCCGCGGGGCAAGGTTCGGATTTTTTTGCCTTCAGCATCAAATCCATCGCATAAGGAACGTGCATTAGCAGCCTTGGGTCTAACCTGAAGATATTCACCCATGGAGGCATCAATTTCTTCAAGGCGCCCCATTCCAATCATTGTAGAATGCTCATGCCAATCGTCTGAGAGGATGCGCTCTTGCTCTTCATTAGGAGACCATAGGAACCCGCTGCCTATTCGTCTTTGCTCAAATGGAATCATAGTATCACCCTCAACCGGCACCCATAAAACCCTTTGAAGCTTCTGAAAACATTGGGATTCTTTCCATGTTTCACGGTGAATGCTGGTTAAGGATATACTGGTCACAAAAGTGGATTCAGCAGGCTTTCCCAGTGCATTCAGAGGAATAGTCTTTAATTCAATACCAAGATTCTCAAAATCAGGAACCGCTTTAGTGCCAGCCGTTGTCCCCAAAGCCAGTTCAATAGCTAGACCGGTCCAGCCTTTTCTCTGGCTTTTTGTTTGCGGGATTGTGCACCCTGTTAAACAGGCAAGCTGGCTAAAACTCAAACCAGCAATACTACTACAGCGAGTCAGTAACTCGCTCTCGCTGCTTAACGCGTTTTTGCATAACGAAAGGCTCATAATCGGTTGCTTTTTCTTTTAGTTCGACTGTAATCGGTGGTATGGGTGGTTTAATTCCTGCTTCCTTGAATTTCGCCATAATGGCAAAAAGGACTTTGGATCGTATTTCAACCCGCGTGTTGAACTCAACGTTTATAAAATAACGCACTTCAAATTCAATCAAAGCTTCATCAATTTGCTTCAGAAACACCTGACAAGGTGGATCTGGAACAATTTCCGGAATTGTCGCCAGTACTTCCATAATAAGCGCTTGAACCAGACATGGATCATCGGCGCGACTTACTTTCACAGGCACTACCGTTCGGATAATACTATCCTGATGGGTCCAATTGGTGAACGGCTTATTAAAGGTTTCAGCATTAGGTATTAATACTTCCATATTATCCCAGGAAGATACACGCATCGAACGAATACCGATATGAGCCACCTTCCCTTCATAGCCGCCCAGAGTAATCAAATCTCCTTCCCTGACCGGCCTCTCAATTAACAGCATCAGGCCGCCTACGATATTACTGGCGAAATCCCTGAGGCCGAAACCCATTCCGACAGCCAGCCCCCCGATCACCATTGACATGCCGCTAAAATCCAGACCCAACACTCTTAGTGAGATAAAACCGCCTACCAGAATAACCGCGTATTGAGTAAAAACGGAAAGACTGTTTCTAATCCCCGCGTCACGGGCATCTCGATAGAGCCAGCGGTAGCAAAATTCCCGGGTCCATTTTGAAATCCAGGCACAAATTGAAAACAAAAGAAGAAACTCAAGCACACTGATAGCAGTGATTCGTATACCGGACAGATTAACGATGGGATACTCGCCCCATTGATAAAACTTACTGATAATTAGTGAATCCGAATGCCAGTCAAACAGTTGAAATAACACATACAAAGAAGTCATTAACAACATAATTCTTAATATTCTGTCAATTGGCTTAAGGATGACCTCAATCCACAGCCAACCATTTCTTAAACTGGAGATCATCCATTCCGACAACAACTCCAGCGCATCAAACATCAGCCCTCGGAGAAGTACATACCCGGTGATGATCATCAGGATCTGCACCTGGTAGATACTCATTGTCCAGGCCAGATTGATATAACCAATAAGGCCCAGGGAAGCAGTGGTAAAGACGGTAAATGGTATTAATACCTCAAGCAATACAATGGCATGTCTCAGATATCTCTTCTTCGACTTTAATAAAGGATGGAGTAAATGCGAAATAAAATCCTTGCTCTTCCAGATAACGAGGGATACTGCTAACAAAAATAGCATGAACAGGCGGTTGAATATATCCTGAATCAAGATTGCCAGTGGCAGTTGATGACTAAATACCATCAGAGCAGTAGTCCATCCTCCAGCCATGAGCAGCCATTTGAAGCGATAGTACAAGCGCACGTCTTTGCCTGAAGAATCACTGATCCGCTCCAGAAGTGATCGTCTGGCGATTAAAATAAGAGTCCGGAAAGTCAGCCAGACCAGTAACAGATTGAACAGCATCTGGTAGTTGGAAAATGGAACATAATTGCCATAAAGAAGCACAAACAGAATGGCAGACGCCGTCAGATGCGGTAAGTTTTTCTCAAACAGGTTAAGAACTCCGTCATAGAGATGACCTGACAAACGAGAGCGCTCTTTATCATTGTTTCGTTTCAATACCCTGCCCAGTGCCAGAGCGCTGACGAGAATAACACATACCCCCATCCACAACAGTGCGGCAGGAAAAGTATCCTGCCATAGATAGTTATCCCTGGCCTTAAATGCAAGCGACTTGCAATAGTTGTAAAATTGGGTAGGAATATGCGCCAGTTGTTTAAAAATCTCAGGCCAGCTGTCAATACGGTACTCAGACAAACTTTGCCTGACCGCCAATTGCTTTTTAAGTTCCTGCTGATGATTTTCGAGATCCTCCTGAAGCGTTTCCTCCTGAATAGAGATACCGGCAATTCTTGCATTAACTACTCGCAGTAATGAATTAAACTGCTGCTTTAAGTTGGAATCATTAAGATGAGGAAGTTCATTTTTTAACATGACCACCATTTTCTTAAGCGACTGCTCCATTTCAGATAACTGACTGATCATATTTTTATATATTTCAGTCACTGTTTGCAGGGTGCGAATATCAGGGCTTTTCAGCAGCAGGAAATCAGCTCTTGCCAATTTCCCCTGCAGATTTAATTCCGCAATTTTGTGCTGAGTCAGGTTAATGACCTGATTATTCAGAAGCAATCGCGCTTCAAGGCCATAGGTTGCTTTGAAATTACTGCTGCTTTTAATATCTTGCTGTAATTTTAAACTGTTTTGAAAAAGCTTTTGCAAAGAATCATTCAGCTTATCTTCCTGAGCATGGAGATTGGTAAGCTGGTCATTCATCTGTTCTTTTGATTTCCATAGCTCCAACTGGTCTTTCTGAACCTGCAAAATCTCCTGATAACGTCTGGCGAGTTTTAAATTTTCATTAATCAGATCAATAGTTTTTTTATTGATATCATTTAATGTATTGATTTTTTCAATCTTTTCCTGAGAACTGATTTGCGGAAGCTGGCTTGATGGGAATTGCTGTAATTGTTTCAAGCGTTGGCTAAAATCAGCCTGAAGCTTTTTCTGGTTTATCAGAAAACTTTCAAGACTGGTAATTTTGGCTTTATTTAATGCGATGGTTGCATTATTTTCCTGCAGTCTTTTTTGATATTCATCCTGGTTACCTGGCGGCGGCAGTGTTTTTACTTCGCCAATAGCAAGGGTTAAGCTATTTTTTTCCTGAGTTAGATACTCAATGAGCTGACTGCTGCCGTTGCTATTCGCAAAACTTAAGGCAGAACAAGCTAGCAAAATACCAGTAATAAACAAGATTAGAGTTTTTTTCACTTTCTTCTTATCAATAAAGTCAATTTTCTCACTGCAAATTGACAAGTTAATTCAAAATTGTATCACATTGCTCTTATTGTTGCCAATTAAGTTTGATTTCGCGACCTGCTAAAGCTCGGATAACTGCTTTTAATCTCTCTTCCCTTAAAATCCTCTCTCCCCTCAGGGGAGAGAGTTAGAAGGAGGGGTTAAAATCAACCCTCACCCTAGCCCTCTCCCAAACTTGGGAGAGGGGATTTTCTCTTAGGTTTACGCCCACGCCGGCGCAGGAAATAAGAAAAAATACATTAACTTAATGGCAATGGGAGTTAGGAAGAGGGGCTAAAATCAGCTCTCACTTTTTCACTTCGCTTTCGCCGTTGGAGCAAGCCGAATTCCTAATTCATTCAATTGCATTTCATTCACCGGCGTTGGTGCGTTAGTCAGCAAACAGGAGGCTGATTGCGTTTTAGGAAAGGCAATCACATCACGAATGGAAGTCGAATCAGTCAATAGCATGGCCAGGCGGTCAATCCCCAGGGCAATTCCACCATGCGGAGGACAGCCGTATTGAAGTGCATCGAGTAAAAAGCCAAACTTCTCCTGGGCCTCCTGCTCATCAATGCCCAATAATCTGAAAACAGCCTGTTGGAAATCATACTGATGAATACGAATGGATCCGCCGCCTATCTCGTAGCCATTGATCACAATATCATAAGCCTTGGCAAGCACTTGCTCAGGATTATTCTTCATCATCTCAATATCCAGCTTTTGTGGTGAGGTGAAGGGATGATGCATCGATTGCAGGCGGTTTTCTTTTTCATCCATTTCAAACATGGGCCAGTCAGTAACCCATAACAATTGCCAGCCAGGCTGCACCAATTGTCTGTCATGACCCAGACGAACCCTCAAGGCGCCCATTGATTCATTAACGACTTTATTTGAGCCGGCACCGAAAAAGACCACATCACCAGTTTGTGCCTGAACACGGTCGAGAACGGCATTGACAATAGACTCATTTAAAAACTTGAGGATTGGCGACTGAAGCCCTTCATAGCCGAGACTACGATCGTTAACTTTAATGTAAGCAAGCCCTTTGGCACCATAAATGCCTACAAAATCCGCATAACCATCCAGCTCTTTTCGGGTCAGTTCACAGCCCCGCGGTAATTTCATAGCAACTACACGCGATTTTGGATTCTCTGCGGCCTCAGCAAAAACCTTGAACTCGCATCCCTTAACCAAATCTTCGATATCGATTAACTCTAAAGGAATGCGCAGGTCAGGTTTATCGCTGCCAAAACGGCGCATGGCTTCAGCAAAACTCATTCTGGGCAGTGTCTCGGGTAACTCAACCTGTAACAAGTCCTTGAATACTTTTTTCAACATTCCTTCAATGAGAGACTGGATAGTGGACTCATCGATGAATGACATTTCAATATCAAGCTGGGTAAACTCAGGTTGACGATCAGCTCGCAAATCTTCGTCCCGGAAGCAGCGTACAATCTGGTAATAACGATCGAAGCCGGACATCATCAGCAGCTGCTTAAATAATTGCGGAGACTGAGGCAAGGCATAGAACTGGCCGGGGTGAACTCTTGACGGAACCAGATAATCCCGGGCACCTTCCGGCGTTGCCTTGGTCAGCATAGGCGTTTCAATATCAATAAAATTCTGTTCGTTTAAATAATCACGAATCGCACGATTCATTTTATGTCGGATAATCAGATTGTCCTGCATATCCTGACGGCGTAAATCAATATAACGGTAACGATAGCGCAGATCTTCATTAACCACCTGAAACTCATCAGGCAGAAAAGGTGGGGTCTCGGACTGATTCAGAATTTGTAATTCAGTTCCCAGAATTTCAATTCGGCCAGTCAGCATTTTATCATTTACCATCCCGGATGGACGATTACGAAGCTTGCCCTTGAGCTGCACGACGAATTCATGCCGTAATTTTTCCGCAACCTGAAACACATCAGAAAGCTCTGGCTCATAAACCACCTGAACAAGACCGGAGCGATCTCGCACATCAAGAAAGATAACTCCCCCATGATCGCGTCGATTATGAATCCAGCCACAAATTGCAACAGTTTCCCCAATCATTGTTTCATTTACTTCAGTGCAATAATGTGAACGCATAGGAGCCGCCTATCTATAACTATTGTTTAACAAAGTCAGCAGTCGAAGACTGCATAACGCCAAGAGAAATGATGTATTTTAATGCTTCATCGACACTCATTTGAAGCTCAATCACTTCTTTTTTAGGAACCAGAACCAGAAAACCAGATGTGGGATTCGGTGTGGTTGGAATAAATAAAGAAAGCATGTCCTGTCCGCAATGGGCGGTTAGCTCATCCGTTGTCGAGCCGGTCAGAAACGCAAGACTCCACAAGCCTTTCCTGGGATACTCAACTAACATGACTTTCCTGAACGCCTGGCTGTTGCTGGCAAAAATAGCCTGAATGACTTGTTTTGCGGCGGTATAAACCGAACGAACCAGAGGGATACGAGCCAGAACGGCTTCGCCCCAGCCCACCAGACGCTGTCCAAAAAAGTTCGTGGCAATGATCCCGGTAATAATCAGAACCACCAGAGACAAAATTACACCGAGGCCCGGAATCCTCATCCCAATCAGGGTTTCAGGTTGATAGGCCTGCGGCAGCAGAGCGATGGTGCTATCGAGCAGCTCGATTAGGAATCGAAGTATTACCAGGGTTACCAGAATGGGTAACCATACAACTAAGCCCGCAAGAATAAAGCTGCGCAGGGATTTGGATTTCAATCAGATTCACCCTTTACCTTAGTGCTTTCTGTTGTGGTTCCAGAGGAGCCTTCAGAGGACGACTCTTTTTTCTGTGCTGGCTTATTTTTATTCTTGAAATCAGTAACATACCAGCCGCTGCCTTTCAGCTGAAATCCTGCTGCGGATATAAGCCTTACGGCGGTATCCTCAAAACATTGAGGACATTGCCTGATTGGGGTATCACTTATTTTTTGCATCAAATCAAAATGATGATGGCAACTTGTACATTCATACTCATAAATTGGCATCATACGCTCCATTAAATCGGTGTGCCTTGGAAAATGGAAATGACCACTCCCCTTTAATCATATATTTTAACCCATAGCTGTAATCATGGGCTCCCGTATCTTTACAATTATAACGGACTAGAGCCTGAACAGACAATCAGATCATATCTTTATTTCCATCCAATAAAAGACCTTTGTGATAATCAGTCCGGCCCAGGTACGGCATTTGCAGACGCTCTTTTAAGGTAGTGATGTTTTTTTCAATTTCAAGCATCTCTGGATCCAGGATATTCGCAATCCAACCAGCGACAGGACAATGATTGGAACGCAGGACGGAATCCGTTAACAGTGCATGATTGAGACAACCTAATTTCAAGCCGACCACAAGAATAACCGGTATGTTCATTAATCGGATTAGATCAATCCAGGACTCCTGTTCATTCAGTGGAACGAATAGCCCGCCAGCCCCTTCAATTAAAAGATAGTCAAAAAGAGTATATTCTTTTTTTTTACAGAAGTTTGCAATCTTTTCGGCGGTCAGAATAACATTTTCAGCGCCGGCCGCCAAATGAGGAGAAACTGGCGAAGCAAAATGCCAGCCATTAATCGGTATTTCAGACTGTAGGTTATGCTCCTTAAGCCTTACTAAATCGCTGTATACCTCACAGCCATTTTCAAGCACCCGTCCTGAAACTACCGGTTTCAAAGCCAGCGCCGATTTATCGCGGCCATGCAGATAATCTAAAAGCTGGCAGGTCACATAGGTTTTACCACAATCAGTATCCGTTCCGGTGATGAAATAAGACTTCATTGAATGAAATCCTCCAATATATAAATAAATTCTTCCTGCTGCGACAAAAATGGCATATGGGCTGATTTTTTAAAAAGATGATAATTAAACTGCGGATAATGTGCCTGCATAGCCTCGAGGACAGCAAAGGGAGTAATGGAATCAAGTCGCCCAAAGCAATACGCTATCGAAAAATTGGCCAATGCCAGCGGCTTTCGTAAATCCCATGATTCCAGAATCTGAAGCCCTGCTCTCAAAGCAGTCGTTGCCGGCAAAGTCTCTGGTAAAACGCTGCTCTTACGCCGAGCCTGTAGAACTACAAAATCCTCCAGTGTCTCTCTGGGCTGGGTTTCGAGGTTTGCAAGAAATTTTTCTAAAACCTGTGGATTTACGCCGGGCCAATCTTCTTTCTTTACAAAACAAGGGGATGCGGCGATATTAATTAAATGACTCACACGCCCTGATTCAAGCGCCAGACGGGTCGCGTATAATCCTCCCAGAGACCATCCTGCTATAGCAAACTCCTCGGGTAAATGTTCAAGCAACATTTGTTGAAACTCATCCCATGACATGAGGCTGGTATGGCCAAAACCGGGTAAGTCCACCAGAAAAATCCTGTACTTATCCTGTAATAAAGCAGCCGTTGAAGACCAAACGCGATGATCAAAACCCCAGCCATGAAAAAAAACCAGAGCGCGTTTTTTTGGATTACCGATTGTATTAATATTGATTTTCATAGAATTCATGTAAACAGGCAAATAAATAATCAATGTCTTCCTGACGATGACTGGCGTTTAACACAATGCGCAAACCAGTTTCCTTGCGTGATACGGTAGGCTGTCGCATTGATAAGGCTATTATTTTACGCTCAAGCAAGCGCGCAGCAAAAGAAGCTGCCAATTCGGGACAGCCTAATTGCAATTGCTGAATTGGGGTTTCTGAATCTCGCCAGCATAGAGGCGACTTACTGATTTGACTTCGGAAATAATCTACTAATAATCGAATATAAATACGCTTTTCACTGGATTTGCTGACTGCTTCCAGTGAATGTAAAAGGCCATATGCCATCGCCGGACTGATTGCTGTAGAATAAATTGTGGAGCGGCCTGAATGAAATAAAGCATCAATCCATTCATGGCGTCCAACAACAATCGCGCCCTGAGCGCCCATCGCTTTTCCAAAGGGAATAATGCGTAAGGCAATGTCTTTTTGACTCAAGCCATAAAATGCTGAGGCTCCCCGCCCTGTATCTTCCAGAACGCCAAATGAATGAGCCTCATCAATTACACATTCATAATTATATGCCTGAGCATCTTGAGCAACTTGTTTTAAATCAGGTTGTTGCCCGCTCATGCTGAAGATGCCTTCGGAAATAATGACTCCGCCGGTACTGATTCCGTTTAGCTTGTTGAGTAAGTCTCTCCTGCAATTGTGCAAAAATCGACTATAGCTGACACCAGAATACTTAATGCCATCATAAAATGACGCATGAACTCCCTTATCAATGAGCAAGTGAGTATCCAGTTTTGCAAGCATTGAAACCACTGCCAGATTGGCCGCATAACCTGAACTGAAAAGCAATGCAGAATCCACTTGCATAAACTGGCAAAATTCATTCTCAAGCATTTTATGCGTTGGATGATAGCCGCAAACCGCCTGAGAAGCGCCGCTTCCAGCAGGGTATCGTTCAAACCCCCTCAGAAACGCCGCTCTCACTTGCTTATCGGTGGTTAAATTTAAATAATCATTTGAACTGAAATTGCAAAATCCGTTTTGCTCAAACAAATGCCGGCTGCGATATAATCCTTTCTTTTTGATCTCATCCAGATAAAGACTGATCTTTTGCTTCATGCAAGACTGGTTTCCAGGCCCAGCTTCTCAAACAACTGTTTATCTCTGGCTCTCTGCGGGTTTTCCTCAGTAAGTAATTTATCGCCAGCAAAAACCGAGTTAGCTCCGGCAAAATAGCATAAAGCCTGAAGCTCGTCGCTCATTGCAGTTCTCCCAGCCGTCAATCGAATCATACTTGCAGGCATCAGCAGTCTTGCTGTTGCAATAGTACGAACCAATTCAATACCTTCAGCAGGATTGGCTTTGGCAAGAGGAGTACCTTCGACCGGGATTAAGCGATTGATGGGCACACTCTCGGGTGGAATTTCCATATTTGCCAGGGTCATTAAAAATTCAATACGGTCTTCCCTGGTTTCTCCCAGACCAAGAATACCGCCGCAACATACATTAATCCCGGCATCGCGCACATGCTTGAGCGTCTGTAAACGATCGTCGAAGGTTCGGGTTGTTGCCACTTTATTATAATAAGAGGGTGACGTATCAATGTTATGATTGTAATAATCCAGTCCAGCGTCTTTCAGAAAGGACGCCTGCTGTTCAGTTAACATTCCCAGCGTCATACAGGTTTCCATTCCCAATGCCTTCACTTCCTCAATCATCGTTTTCAATTGAGGAAGTGCTTTCTCTGGAGGACAACGCCAGGCAGCCCCCATACAAAAGCGTTTGGCACCGCCTTCCCTGGCTTCTCTGGCTGCCTGAAGCACCTGCTCCAGATCCATCAGTTTTTCTTTCTCAACATGTGTTTTATAATGGCCACTTTGGGAGCAATAACCACAATCTTCAGGACAGGCGCCTGTTTTAATACTCAGTAAAGTAGCCACTTGTAATTGATTTGCCGGATGATGCTGGCGATGAGTCTGATGCGCCGTAAAAATCAAATCATTAAAAGGCTGGGAGTAGATAGCAGCCACCTCTTCCAGGCTCCAGCCGGCTTCCGGTCTGATCATTCAATACCTCGCTTTTATTATTTTTCAGTGCCCTGGCAGTGAGCCCCATTAAATTAAAATTTTATTATCAATCCCAGCATGATAAAGTGTTTGCCCTTATTGTCAACCTGTGATTTTAAAATGGTTAACATAGACTGTATCGATAAAGATTTACGACACATTTGGCATCCATGCATGCAAATGAAAGACTTTGAACAATCCAGGCCTGTAGTGGTGAATAAAGCCAGGGGAAGTTATCTTTATACTGATCAGGGCGTATTGATTGATGCGATTTCCAGCTGGTGGTGTAAATCCCTGGGGCATGGGCATCCCGCTATACAATCTGCCATTAAAGATCAACTAGAACAGTTTGAGCAGGTAATTGCTGCCAATACCACACATACAGCCCTTGCCGAGTTGGGTGAACGTCTGGCATTTCTAAGTGGAAAGCAGCATTCATTTTTTGCCAGTGACGGTAGTTCCGCTGTGGAAATCGCACTTAAGCTTGCCTTACATGCCTCTCAATTAAAAGGGAACCCTGAAAAGCGTGATTTTATCGCTTTAAAAAATGCCTATCATGGCGAAACATTGGGCGCTTTAAGCGTTAGCGATCTTGGTATTTACAAACAGCCCTATGAAAGCCTTGGTCCGCGCTGTCACTTTATTCAGTCGATACCTTATGTTAACAGCTCCAACGATCCCCTGTGGACTGACTGCAGCGGTTATTGGGATAAAACTCTTGATTCTCTTGAATCATTAAAATCGACTGCCTGTGCGATAATCGTAGAGCCGATTATTCAGGGGGCTGGCGGCATGCTCTGCTATAGTGCTGATTTTTTGCTCAAACTGGCGCAATGGGCAAAAGCGAATGACATCTACCTGATTGTGGATGAAATTATGACTGGAATGTGCCGCACAGGCGAATGGTTCGCTTTTCAGCATGCCGGAATTCAACCCGATATGATTTGCCTTTCCAAAGGCTTAACCGGGGGAACCATTCCCCTAAGCTGCGTACTCATTGATCATGAGATTTATCAATTATTTTACCATGACTATGAAAAAGGCCGCTCCTTTCTCCATTCGCATACCCATAGTGCAAATGCAATCGGTGTTGCCGCGGCCTTGGCTGCCATCAAAACCATGCAGCTTGAAAATACAGAGCAACAGGCTACCCGACTGGGGCATATAATGCATTCCCTTTTTAAAGAGATCGCTGAACAAACTGATAAATTACACAATGTTCGCTCAATTGGTGCGATGGTAGCAGCCGAACTGGTTCCCAATCCCAAACACAGTCGAACAGGTTTTTATTTTTATCAGCAGGCATTAAAACAGGGAGCATTATTGAGACCAATGGGTGATACCATTTATTGGCTTCCCCCTTTAAACAGCGGCAACGAAACCATTGTTAAATTGGCGGAAATCACATTAAACTCTATCTATGCTACCTATCGCTGAACTGTAATTAACAGAGTCCAATGAACGCTGCTCAACATCGCTATAATCACCTGTTTACCCGGTTCACTATTTTGTGGCTTGTATTTACGCTCATTATTTTAATTGGCACATTTTATTATCATTGGCAGCAACTGCATATCCAGCATCAAAACAAATTAATGGCCGAAGCCAATAAAATAAGCCAGGAATTTGATGATTTTATCTCTATTAATCTGGAAATATTTGGCTATATGGGAAGTCCGCGCGATCTTTGCCAGAAACTATCGCCAAAACTTCACCAGGAACTTTTCAACAACCCCTTAATATCAGCACTGCTAATCTCTGATAATAGAAATCAGTTATTGTGTTCAACCATTAAGGAACCCATTACCCTTCCTGAATTCAGTCAATATAACCCTTCATTCTCGGGTCCTTACAAGTTTGGAAAAGGGATGGCCGAATCGTTTTTGGTACAGAAGCGGCTTAATGATTATACCATTGGTCTAATCCTGCTCGAAACTGTGGTCAACAATTTCATTGAGGAGCGTAATCACAATTTTTCAGGGATTAATATATTCGATAAGGAGCCCAGGCGAATATTATCCAGAATTGGTACGCAAAATCATTCTATAATTCATATACAAAGAAAACTAAAAAACGCAAGTAATATTCATCTTGATTTTTTTGCAAAACAAGCTCAGATAAGCAATTACTTTGTAATGAAAGAAGTCATTCTAAATCTGAGTCTACTCCTTTTATCTCTTCTTTTTTATTTATACTTCTCTCATCTGATAAGCCATCGTCTCTCATTGAAGTATGCTATCAACAATGCAATTCGTTCACAGCATTTTCATCCGGTTTACCAGCCTATCTGGAACTCTAATGAAAATAAATTTTTAGGAGCAGAAGTACTGATTCGCTGGGAGACTGCGGAGCAGGAAATTATCATGCCAGACCTGTTCATTGAAGAAGCCGAGCGATCGGGCTTAATTATCCCGCTGACCTGGCAGCTAATTGAACATACTTTTCATGAGACAGGCGAACTATTAGTAACTTATCCTGATTTTCACCTGGCATTTAATCTTTCTGCCCGTCATTTCAGACATCCTTCTTTCTTTTCAGAATTCTATGAACTATGTCAGTCAAAAGCTATTCGTCCGGAACAAGTTATTCTGGAATTAACAGAAAGAGACTTTTTAGATAAAGATAATCCACAAATTATCAGACAGATGCAGGAGTTAAAAAAACTGGGATTCTCTATTGCTATTGATGATTTTGGCACGGGACATGCGAGTATCAATTATCTGCAGCATTTTCCTTTTAATTATCTTAAAATTGACAAATTATTTATTCAGGCGATTGGTACAGGCGCCGTAACTGAGAGTTTAAACCAAGCGATTATTGACCTGGCCAATACCTTAAAACTATCCATAATTGCCGAAGGTGTTGAAACGAAAAAACAATACGATTATCTATTAGATAAAGGAGTATACTGGATGCAGGGCTGGTATTTCGCCAAAGCCATGAATCGGGATGAGCTTCTTGATTTGATCCGTTATAAGGCTAGATGATGATAAAAATATACAATGCTTCAATTCTTGTGCTTCTTTTTATATTGAGTCCTTCTGCTTTCAGCCAGCCAGGGAATACAGAAGAAAACTGGAAATGCCGTGTTTATGATCAAACAAAAAAAGAGTGGCTGGCCGTTAGCAATTATGAATTGACCGCATTAAACAAGGCATTCGATTCCTGTAAAAAGGAAAGCCAGTTCCCGCTGACCTGTAAAGCGACACGCGCTAACTGCGATGGTTTTGCCGATGGGCATTCACTAAGCCCTTTGTGGCAGTGCACAGCACTCGATGATGAAGCGCAAGCCTGGTTAAGTATTTATTATCGACATCGTGATGACGCCGTATTTTCTGCAAAAGAGTATTGTCGAAATCATAGTAAAGTTCCGGAAACCTGTTATGTTAATTTGTTAACTTGCAGAAATATTAATCAGCAATATTGATTGAGGGCCGCTATGTTTACCATTGGCTTGACCGGGAATATTGCCAGCGGCAAATCAACCGTTATAAATCTGTTTAAATCACTGGGCGCTAATATTATTATTGCCGATGATATCGCTCGTGAATTAACCCAAAGCGGCTCTCCCGTTTTAGAAACTATCAAGGCCCATTTCGGCCCTTCGGTAATCACGGCCGGCAATGAATTAAATCGGGCCGCATTACGAAGGATAATATTTGACGATGCAAAAGAGAGGCTTTGGCTGGAAGCCTTACTCCATCCTCTGATTCAAAAAACAATCGCAGAGCGCGTAGCCGGGCATAATTCAACTACTTACAGCGTTATTGAAATCCCCTTATTAAAGGATCGGAATAACTATCCCTATCTGGATCGAATATTAGCACTAATAGCCAATGAAGAGGTGCAAATTGCCCGGGTCATTGCCCGGGATCACTGTGATGTCGCCCAGGCAAAAAAAATTATTGCGTCTCAACCCAGTATCGAGGAGCGAAAAGCAATTGCAGATGATTTACTGATAAATGATGGGAATCTGGATGAATTAACAAATAATATCAAAAATTTGCATGAGAAGTATTTACAATTGGCCATGCTAAAGCGATCATAAATCTTTAATCCGATTTTAGCCCCATTGAGCCGGCTAAGGATAGCATTCTAAATGCAGCAAGAAACAATTACATTTCAACTGGCGACTCATTCCTTGCCCAAAATTGCCTTGCGTCTTGAATGCCTGCATCAGATTATAAAAGAAGCATGTGCCGAATATCATCCCGTTATTCATCACTATGCCTTGCAAAAGCTTATCGAAACCGTTCAACTGATTCAAAAACCTGAATTAAAAAGCCGATTTCTTAAAGAGTTAATGCGCATAGAACATAGCGTTAACAGAAGCAATGCGCTCTCTCCCGAGCTATATGCCCGCCTATTTACACAAATTCAGATTTTATCGAATACCATCGGACGTTTTGGTGATGATATTCATCAGGATCCTTTTCTAAATGCAATCCGTACCGCCCAATCCAGCCAGCATCTTGACTGTGAGGCGCATCCTCCTCAATTAATATTATGGATGGAATCTTACCCAGAGTTCAGACAGAGTCAGTTGAGCCAATGGCTTGGCTCCCTGCGTCTTTTACATGATACCGTCAGTATCTACCTGAGTTTATTGAGAAACAGCGCCGACTATTTTCAGATTAGCCTGAATAATGGATTTTATCAGCAGCAATTACCGCCCCGTTCTTCCTGTCATCTCATTTTGCTGCGTATGGAAAAAGCCTCAGGAATGGTTCCCAAAATGCAGCTGGGACATCATGGTTTGAGTTTAAGCTTATGTGAAATGAGTACTATGCGCGAGATCAGAGATAGCAATGCGAAGCTCGATATTGCGATTTGCCAGCTTTAATTTCACCAGTAGGCAAGCAGGAATTTTTTACACCCTTCTTTCAGGGCTTTTATTTGGGCTACTAGGTTATTTTGGGATGAGCCTTATCAATGCTCAGCTTTCGGTGTATAACACTCAATTCTGGCGATTTTTATTATCGGCAATCTGCCTCTCGCTCATGCTATTACCTTCTTTGAATAAAACATGTATCGCAAAAATTGAATTATTCAAGCTTTTTTTGTGCGGCAGTTTTTTTTACAGTAGCTGCGCGATTTTTTATTTTCAGGCCAGCAAGCATATTGGTTCAGGTTTAGCGATGATTATTTTCTATACTTATCCAGTGATGGTAATGATCACGAATAAAATGGTTTTTCGCATTTCCATCAGTAAACTATATTATCCCGTACTGTTAATGATTGGCTGCGGATTAATTTTATTAACTCATGGCAGCATCAATGGAAACTTGGATTTATCAGGTATTTTGTTTAGCCTGATTGCGGCATTTTTGTATGCTCTGTATATCATTTGCGGCAAAAAAAGCCCGGTTCCCGCTTTACCTGCCAGTCTGATGCTGTGTTTAGGCTGTTTACCGACTTGTTTTTTTGCCGCCTGGCTTGAGCAATCGTTCTCAGTTCCCAACGGTTTTCACAACTGGATAAATTTGCTTGGCCTAAGTATTCTTTGTACCGCCCTTCCCATAATGTGTTTGTTGAAGGGATTACAGTATCTTAATACTGTTCAAGCCTCTATTCTCTCAGTTCTTGAACCCATTTTTGTTTTACTGTTTGGAATGCTTCTTTTGGGAGAGCAAATCAATTTAATTCAGATGGCAGGGGTAATAGTGCTGCTAGGCGGTGCCTTCTTATCCCTGCTTTTTTGATGGTAAGAAATCCCGTCTTCTGCGGGAAAATAACTGTTTTTACATACTGAGATAAGGCTGACTGTTTTCACATTGTGGGCGTCTGTTATTTTCCTGCCTATCTAATATAACGCCAATATATATGCTTAAAGCAGGCCCGTTACTAATACTCGCGGCTGCTATAACCAAATCACTGATACTATTAAGCGGCTTTCCATCAAGGCCTTTTTGTTGTTTGAACAAGTGGATAGCGCGTTCCTTGATACCTCCGGTGGTTGTCAAAGCCGAAATGCCTTGTTTTGGCTGTTTTGATTGAAAATATTCTTTCAAAACAGCATGAGCTTTTTCTACTTCACTGCCATTTGTTTTATCCCAAATTTCACCAAGAGTCAATTCGATGCTCATATTAGCTCCAATAGATACTGAGAGAATCAATATATCACATTTTGGCATATTTATATACACTGCATCTGGATAAATAATTGCCTGAACGTACTGATGAGACTAAAAATTATTTGAATTGATATAAAACAGTTGCTAGAATTTCGCTCAAAACAAGGAGTAAGTTATGACAATCAATAAAAAAAATAATTCCAATCCCAATCAGTTTTTTACCCGCATTCCTGAAAATATTCTTGACGATAAAATTCCTACTATGAGAAGTGTGCTTATTTTTAATCGCCCTGAAGAAATAAAGGAAGATGAGGAAAAAATCAGTTCCTCAAATGGATATGGCAGACCAGGGCTATAGATGATGAATGCCTATCATCTCCCCTTTGATAAGATTAACGCCATTCCTCAAAGGAATATGTCCAGCATTCTGCATGAAGCCTATAAACATCGGTTTATTCACAGTCTGATCAAACTGATAAATTATGCCCAACAGGTTCTGGATAAAGATTATTCTGCGCTAATCGCTCGCCTCGACCAACTAGAGCCTGAGAGCAAAAACTATATTTCTCCCTGGCTTTATGCCCAATATTTCTGGCTTTTGGAAGCGATGCGAAGCGATTCTGTATTGGAAGTAAATCGAATTATTCGCGATATTATTTTTAACACACAGTGGATTATTACTGAAACTCAGGTTTCTTTGGGATTACAGGAAGACTGGGAAAAAAAGATCTTTGCCGAGGAAGTCAACATTGCCTTTGGTTCAGATCCATTAAATGCTTATCCCCCCCCACAAAGTGAATTATTTGAATTCCAAAACCAGGTCTCAAATGCATTGCAACTCATTAAATCAGCAGATAATTGCTTTATGGAAGAAATTGAGACGTTTGTATCTGCTGTTTATCTGGTAAAAAGCGATGTGCAAATTGTCGGCGCGACTTCCCCAAAGTTTTTTGGAGCGATTTATTTGTCTCTGCCTGATGGAAATACCTCGGAATTTTCTAATCTTTTGTTAATTGAGCATCTTGTTCATGAAACATCTCATCTATTCCTTAATAGCGTTCTTGCTCATGATCCACTGATTTTAAACGAGGAGGATGAACACTATGCTTCTCCAATTCGCAGTGATTTAAGGCCGATGCTGGGTATTTATCATACAAGCTTTGTATTAAGCCGTGTCATCAGAATTTTTAAAAAGTTAAAAAGATTAGATTTGCATGACAATCAGTCGCTTGAAGCAGCTATCAAAAATTTATCAGATAAATATCATCAGGCATTCGCTACCGCGAATGCAGAAGGAATTCATACCGAGCTTGGAAAACAGATTTTACTATCTACCCAGGAATGCGCACTAGCTTGATATCAATACAGTCCCCACTGGTTGTGGGGACAACACAAGTTACGGGCTTAGATATAATACTGATCCACAGTATTAGGCCATGTTGCCATATCAGGCCAATTGTCTTTATCAAAGCCGTATTCACGTTTTAATTTGGATTTATCCACATTTAAAATGAAGCACTCTTCGTCTTTATTGTAGCTGATGCTTTTCCAGGGGAAGGCATAATACTCTTCACCAAGCCCCATAAATCCACCAAAGCCAAGAACGACATATCTTGCTTGTCCACTAAATTTATCGAGCACGATTTCTTTTACTTCACCGAGATCCTCAAGGGCCGGTGATTTAACATCGACACCAATGACATCGTCGGTTCTTACAACCATTTCAGAATGATTATCCATAATAAATACTCCCTTATTATCTTAATTTTAAATAGCCAAACAGAGTAAAACACTGTAATGAAAACAGAGTGAGGGAACAATCCCTCGATTGGAGTAACTTGGAGTAAATTGATACTTAACTGCCTTTTTAATTTAGCTGATAGCGGGAAAAATGCAAGGAGTTTTTAAACAAACTCCCAGCTTAAACCCAGTTTGAATTGCTCAAGTTTGGGCTTAAATGCCGTTCGATAAGTCACAAACTGCAGACCTGTCGATGATTTAACCTGCGAACTATTGCTAAAATTATTCAAGGAATTGTAATCCCATTCCAGGCGCAGATGCAGCTGATTTATAATTTGTATTTGCGTTCCAATACCTAATTGTAATCCTTCCTTATCCTGGTCTGAAGCAAAGCTCCCGGCAAAGAAACCGAGAGAGCCGGTCTGAATAATATGACCACTAAGTTGAATATTGTCTTTAATCCACCCTAATCGTCCATATAGAAGAACAGCGTCTGTAATGTAATATCCTGGTTTAAGGGCAAGCCCGTATTGCCATCGCTGTTTATATTTACCACTTAATTCACGAGTATAAAGACTATTCGACTGCAAAAAACCGATATCCCCATCGTTTGAACTCCTGTCGTAAAATGCCTCCAGGCCAAGATCAAAACGCTCAATAAAGCGGTAATGATAGCCAGCAAACACTTCCCCCGCAAAACCCTCTCCGCTCCAATCAATGCGAAATTGGTCCAGAAACGGACCTGACGGGGCGGTTTCAACCCGTTTGAAATCATATTCCGCATTATCTTTTATTCCGCTAACGCCAATATAAAATCCATTTGCTGAGGCAAAGCTTATGGTGTTTGCACAGAAAAATATCAGCGAAAGACAACTTAAACGCTTTAGCATTCCTAAACTCCTTTGGAAAACTTCATTTTGACCATCTGACTTACAAACTTTGAACACTCCTGCAATTGGGTAATGTCCACATATTCATTAGCACGATGCGCCTGTTCAATACTCCCTGGTCCGCAAACTATTGTGGGAATGCTCGCCTTTTGAAATAAACCTGCTTCTGTTGCATACGCGACTTTAAGTTTTTCCTGCTCGCCCGTCACCATCCTGGCCCATTGATTAATCTCGGCATCGACTGGTGTGTTTAAACCAGCGGTGGCCGCGATATTATCGAGAATAATATTAGCGGCAGAATGTTCCAGCTTCATCTTCGGCAATAAACGAGTATTAATATAATCCTTGATCTCGCCGCGAATTTCATTGGCGCTGTCTTCTGGCAAATTACGAAATTCAAAGATAAATTCACAAAGTGCCGGAATTGTATTGTATGAATTTCCCCCGTTAATAAGATTGGTGGTTAAGGTTGTACAAGGCATATCATAATGCTTGTCCTGAACACCTGACTGCCTGAAGCGATCGGCCATGCCTCTGATATAACAAATCAAATCAGCTGCATATTCAATTGCATTACAGCCCTGGTGGGTCAGGGAGGAATGAGCCGCTACGCCATGCACGCTGCAACGGAATGACTCCTTGCCTTTATGAGCTATCACAGGCCGCATACTGGTTGGCTCCCCGACAATACAGGCTACAGGATTAATTCCCTGCTTTTTAATATGCTCAATCATGAAAGGAGCTCCAAGACAACCGACCTCTTCGTCATATGAAAAAGCGAAATGGACAGGATGTGCAAGCCTCATTTCTTTAAACTGGGGAATCATTGCCATAACCACCGCAATGAAACCTTTCATATCGCAAGCACCTCGCCCATAAATTTTCCCGGCAATTTCTGTCGCTTTGAAAGGATCAGTTTCCCATTGCTGACCATCAACTGGTACAACATCAGTATGGCCAGACAGAACTATGCCGCCCTCTACACTCCCATCAAAAGCTGGCAGACTCGCAAATAGATTAGCTTTGGGCTGCTTGCTGTCATGAATAAGCGATGAGTGAACTCCCTGAGACTCCAAAAAAGTCTGCACATCATGAATCAACTCAAGATTGGAATTTCTCGAGGTTGTATCGAAGGCGATTAAACGATCAAGCCACTCAAAAACGTTCATATGAATTCCTTGCATTGGGAAGCATATTAAGAATGGTCTTAACATGCTAGTATGAAATATCCTTGTTTGAAAATTACCTGATTTTCAAACTATTTAAGACGCCAGTCAACGAAAAAATAAATGAGCAAACCTGTTTATCACCAGCTTTATTTTAAGGTGCTTCTCGGCATCTTTTTGGGAACACTGCTGGGGCATTTCTACCCCCCTCTTGCCATCAAAATGCAAATTTTGGGTGATGGTTTTATTAAACTGATTAGAATGATGATCGCACCCATCATTTTTCTAACCATTGTCATGGGTATAACCCAGGCCAATGATATAAAGCAAGTAGGCCGAATCGGAATCAAGGCGATTATTTATTTCGAGCTGGTAACCACCTTAGCTTTAATTATTGCGATTTTTACCGCCAAGTGGATGCAGCCCGGTTCCGGTATGAACATCAGTGCAGACACTGTTGATAAGCAAGCCATTGCATCCTATGTTTCTCAGGCCGAGCAGTTCGATTCCAGTCATTTTTTTCTCAATATAATACCCGACACTCTCATTTCAGCATTTGTCAGAGGGGATATATTGCCAGTGCTTTTAATCTCTTTATTAACCGCATTCGCCATAATACGCTGCCGTGATGTGCAGCATCTACTCAATATTTTTGATGAATTGTCGGCAGTATTATTCGCCATGGTGAATTTAATTATGAAACTCGCTCCTATCGGCGCATTTGGGGCAATGGCGTTTACGGTAGGCAGTTATGGCATCGAAACACTGGTTTCACTCGGGAAGCTTCTGCTTACTGTTTACCTGACTTGTTTTCTATTCATTTTCATTATATTGGGCATTATTGCCCGTTTAAATGGCATTAGTATCTGGCGTTTTCTGATTTTTATTAAAGAAGAAATTCTCATTGTCCTTGCCACTTCATCTTCAGAGGCCGTGCTACCTCGTATGATTAGTAAATTGGAAACCTTAGGCTGCGATAAATCAGTGGTGGGTCTGGTATTACCCACTGGCTATTCGTTTAATCTGGATGGCACGACCATCTACCTGGGCATAGCTACCGTATTTATTGCGCAAGCCTTTAACATTGATTTGAGCCTTAAAGACGAACTGCTCCTGATGCTGATTCTCATGCTGACTTCAAAAGGAGCTGCTGCAGTCACGGGCGGAGGCTTTATTGTTTTAGCAGCAACATTGTCTTCTCTTCACACCCTGCCTGTTGAAGGATTAGTGTTAATCCTTGGTATTGATCGCTTCATGTCTGAGGCTCGCTCAATTACTAATTTAATAGGAAATGGAATTGCGACTATTACAATAGCCAATCTTGAAAATGATTTTAATCGAGAGCAGGCCAGCCGCCTTTTGAGGGTTGAAAACAAGGTTAATTGACTGATTTTGTTCCGATTTTTGATCTAAATTACTGCTTATTTTTATGAAAAAGGGTAGTAGATTATCAATTAACCTTCATGTACAATTAATTTTGCTTTTAATGTATAAAAGCATTGGATTGATAGATTTAACTAAAATAAGGAAGTTATGATGAATGTCATTGATACACAACACTCTTCTCAAACTACAAGACAAGAGCAAGGTCTACAGGATTTGGTTTACAGCCTTGTAACTCGTTTCCTGGCTGAAAACAAAAACAAATCCATAACTGATCTCTATGACATGATTCTTTCTGAAGTAGAACCACCTCTTTTAAAAGCAGTAATGGAAAAACGCCGAGGCAATCAGCTGCAAGCTGCAAAAATGCTGGGTATAAGTCGTGGTACAATCAGAAAAAAATTACAGCGTTATTTCGGTACAAAATATTTTCGTTTAACTGACGAATAATATCCTTCATTGATTGTTGCTCAATAACCACGATATACCCCGTTAACCACACGGGGTATATATATATCACGAATTGTTCACTATCTAGCTGATTTACGCAGACAGAAGCAATTTGTTAACACGACTCACAAAATCTGCGGGATTATCCAATTGCCCACCTTCTGCCAGTACTGCCTGTTCAAAGAGAACGGTGACCCATTCACCAAATTGCGAGTCATCCTCAATACCATGTAAACGCTTAATCAGTGCATGTTGAGGATTAATTTCAAATACTGGCTTAGATTCAGGAACCTGCTGTCCAGCAGCTTGCAGAATTCTTTGCATTTCCAATCCCATATCTTGCTCGTCAGCAACAATACATGCCGGTGAGTCTGTTAAACGATGCGTTAGAACAACCTCTTTAACTTTATCGCCAAGAATATCCTGGATTTGCTTAAGCATGGGGTTTAAAGACTCTTCTTCTTTTTTGGCCTCTTCTGAATTAGTATCTTCAACATCCAGATCGATTTTACCCTTGCTTATCGATTGCAGTTTCTTACCATCAAACTCACTAAGATAACCAACCAGCCATTCATCAATTCGATCACTGAGCAGTAATACTTCAACACCTTTCTTTCTGAATATTTCAAGATGAGGACTGTGTTTTGCAGCGTTATAGCTGGATGCAGTGATATAATAAATTTTATCCTGTCCTTCTTTCATACGTGAAACATAATCGGCCAGCGTTACATCTTGTTTTTCAGAATTGGTATGCGTACTGGTAAAGCGTAAAAGTTTGGCAATTGCTTCCCGATTTACGAAATCTTCAATAGGCCCTTCTTTTAACACCTGCCCAAACTCATTCCAGAACTTTTGATATTTTTCCGGTTCCTGTTCTGCCAGTTTTTCAAGCATCCCTAATATTCGTTTAGCGCAGGCGGCACGAATCGAATCAACCTGCTTATTATCCTGAAGAATTTCCCGGGAAATATTTAAAGGTAAATCACTGGCATCAATAATCCCTTTAACAAAACGCAGATAGCGGGGTAAAAATTGTGCTGCGTCATCTAAAATAAATACCCGTTTAACATATAACTTCAAACCATGCTTGGTTTCCTGTTGCCACAAATCATAAGGGGCATGTGAAGGAATATAGAGCAGGCTGATATAATTATTTTTGCCTTCCACATGATTGTGGGACCAAATCAATGGTTCCTGAAAATCATGAGAAATATGCTTGTAGAGTGTTTTATACTCGTCTTCACTGATTTCTGATTTTTGCAAGGTCCACAAAGCCGTTGCTTTATTTACCGTTTCAAAGTCAGATGATTCTTTATTCTCGTCATCTGCTTTTTTCATTGCGATAGGCCAGCAAATATGATCTGAATATTTGGTAATAATACTGCGAATACGCCAATCACTCGCGAACTCCAAATCTTCCTCTTTAAGATGAAGTGTAATTTCAGTACCATGATGCGCTTTGTTTTCCTGGGCAATTGTAAATTCACCATCACCGGTGGATTCCCAGACAATTCCATCTTCAGCAGATAAACCAGCACGACGGCTTTTTACAGTAACTTTGTCCGCTACAATAAATGCAGAATAAAATCCAACCCCGAACTGACCAATCAGATGAGAATCCTTCGCTTTTTCACCTGTTAATTGACTTAAGAACTCCTTGGTTCCAGACTTGGCGATCGTACCCAGATTACTGACCGCTTCATCCCAGCTCATGCCAATTCCATTATCTTTAATTGTAATGGTTTTTAATTTTTCATTACAATCAATAGTAATCTTGAGATCTGAATCCCCTTCATACAGAGAAGCATCAGATAATGCCAGGAAGCGTAATTTATCCAGTGCATCCGAGGCATTGGAAATTAATTCCCGTAGAAAGATTTCCTTGTTGGAATATAATGAATGAATCACTATATTCAGCATTTGCTTCACTTCGGTTTGAAACCCCATTGTCTGCTGCTTGCTCGCCATTTAAGTCACTCTCCAGCTAAGTAATGATGTGATTAATAGATTGACTAATTTCCGTACTGAGCCCTGATATCAGAACCCACACAATTTGGTAAATAGTCTATGCTGCCGGTTAATATAGGGATTGAAATTCAAATTTCAAGAGCCGAGACTCAAAGATAAGTTATTTAATTGGATGCTTAACCATACCAACCCGTGGACGATGCATGAAGATGGTGATCGGCTCGCTGGTGTAAAGTACATTGCCTTCAGCATCTACAGCCTGAACAGCAATAGTATGACTGCCTCGTTTCACATCATTTAATGCAAAAATAGTTGTGGCCTGCGGATCGCCTAATGGCTCGCCATCGTAAATAATCTGTAATAAATTTCCCTTTTTAAGCTCTGGTTTGATATCCACAATAATAGGTATATAGCCCTGATTATTTCGGATTGTTGCTTCATTCTGAGGTTGAGTTACTGCCAGATAACTGTAGCTTTCTTCCTCTTCTTCGTTTTCTTTTTCATCGGTCACGGGCTGACTTTCTGTATCGGCAGGTTGGTTGTTGGCTGGCCCGAAGGTCTGAGCTTCTGGAAGCTCTATTTTTTCAGCGCCAGGATGCGGTTTATCACTGAAATGAACATTACCATTACTATCTGTCCATTTATAAATATCAGCATGCACCGCACTTGTCGTTAAGAATATTAAAGATGAGCATAATAACAAGCCGCATTTCCGCATAGTGGTTCCCTTTAATATGCTTGAACCAGGCCTCGGCTCACTGCCCATTAAGTTAAGTAATTTGGTCATTCCCGCGAAGGCGGGAATCCATTCCTCAATTGGCATTTTAGCTCGCTCAGAGATGGGTCCCCGCCTTCGCGGGGAAGACATTGATTATACAACTGAGCTTACCTGCAGGCCTGATAACTAAGCTTAGAGACTATAATAAAGCTCAAACTCAAATGGATGTACCAGGCTTCTGACCAGAGCTATCTCAGCTTCTCTCAGGGCGATGTAGCTTTCAATAAAGTCCTTGCTAAATACATCACCTTGCAACAGGAACTCCTGGTCTGATCTCAGATGACGAATTGCATCTTCAAGAGATGCGCATACAGTTGGCACATCAACCAGCTCTTCTGGAGGCAAATCATACAAATCTTTATCCATTGGTTGCCCTGGATGTATTTTATTCTGAATACCATCCAGACCAGCCATCATCATTGCAGAGAAAGCAAGATAAGGGTTAGCCGTTGGATCAGGGAAGCGTACTTCAATACGACGCCCTTTTGGATTGCTGACATGAGGTATACGAATAGCTGCCGAGCGATTTCTGGCTGAATAAGCTAATAACACAGGGGCTTCGAAACCGGGAACCAGTCGTTTATAACTGTTGGTAGCCGGATTGGTAAACGCGTTCAGCGCACGGGCATGTTTGATTATACCGCCGATATAATATAAAGCGGTTTCAGACAAACCTGCATACTTATCTCCGGTAAACAGATTTACACCGTCTTTGGCCAAAGACTGGTGGCAGTGCATGCCATTGCCATTATCACCTACCAGCGGCTTGGGCATAAAGGTTGCGGTCTTGCCATAGTTATGTGCTACATTCTGGATTACATACTTCAGAGTTTGCATCTGATCCGCTTTGTGGACCAGAGTGTCATAACGCGTTGCGACCTCGCACTGGTTTCCAGTGGCCACCTCATGATGATGCGCCTCAACAGGAATACCCAGCGACTCAAGGGTAAGACAAATGGCCGAGCGGATATCCTGGGAAGAATCCACAGGAGGAACGGGGAAATAGCCGCCTTTAACTGAAGGTCTGTGGCCAATATTGCCGCCTTCAAATACTTTGTCCGAGTTCCAATGGGCCTCATCCGAGTCAATGGAATAAAACGCACCATTAATACTGGTTTTCCAACGCACGTCATCAAAAAGGAAGAATTCGGGTTCGGGGCCAAAATAGGCAGTATCGGCAATTCCTGTGGATTTTAGATAAGCCTCGGCTCTTTGCGCCAAAGAACGGGGATCACGGTCATATCCCATCATCGTAAGGGGGTCGACCACATTACAGCGAATAATTAATGTGTTATCCTGATAAAAAGGATCAAGTAGAATGTTGCTGCAATCAGGTACCAAAGCCAAATCAGACTGATGTATTTTCTGCCATCCTTTAATGGAGGAGCCATCAATCATTTTGCCATTTTCCAGAAAATCATCATCAATTGAAGAAACAGGGATACTGATGTGCTGCTCTTTCCCGATTGTATCTGTAAAGCGCAGATCAACAAATTTTGCTTCATGTTCCTTAATTGCATCAAACACTGCTTTCTTACTCATTGTTTTCTCCAAGATAACCCGCTATAAAGTGTAACCCAAGTGACAGATTAAAACTAATAGATTAAACTCGTCAAAAGCAATTGAATGCAAAATAGTTATGGCCGCCTATCAATATCTGGCATTAAATAAATCAGGCTCAAACGCCAAAGGAGTTATTGAGGCTGATTCTGAACGTCAAGCCCGACAGCTTTTACGCGAAAAAGGTTTAATACCCACACAAATCAAAGCGGTACACAAACAGCAAACACATGTTAAGGGGCGACTTTCAGCGCAGGATTTGTCCTTGTTAACTCGCCAGTTAGCCACCCTGCTAGCCGCCGGAATCCCTGTTGAAGAATCCTTGCAGGGGGTCAGCGAGCAAACCGAAAAGGACAAGGCCAGAGAGTTGGTGATTGGTGTACGGGCGAAAGTCCTCGAAGGCTATTCACTGGCGCAGGCTTTGGGCGAATTCCCTAACGCCTTCCCTGAATTATACAGAGCAACCGTAGGCGCTGGAGAACAAACCGGCCGCCTGGATATGGTGCTTGAGAAACTGGCAGACTATACTGAAAACCAGCAGGAAACCCGGCAAAAGATCCTGCAGGCTTTAATCTACCCTTCGCTTATGATTATCGTTTCTACTGCAATCATCAGCTTCCTTTTAGCCTTCGTTGTTCCCAAAATTATTGAAGTATTCACCAGCAGCGGCCAAACGCTGCCCGAAATGACGAAACTTCTAATCATCTTAAGTGATTTCATCAAGCATTATGGTCTTTATGTGGTTGGCTCCATCGTCCTTTTAATTGTTGGATTCAGGCGCAGCCTGAGAAATATCAAAATTAAAACCGGATGGCACAAACTACTGCTACGATTACCAGTCATATCCTATCTAAGCCGCTCGGTCAACGTAGCACGCTATATCCACACATTTGGAATCCTTTTCGCTGCAGGAGTGAGCGTACTTGAAACCATGCGTGTTTCAGCAAGCCTTATTACCAATCTGGTCATGCGCCAGGCCTTTGATGTGGCAGCTACTCGCGTACGTGAAGGTACATCTATCAGCCATGCCTTGAAAGAAACCGGCTTTTTAAATCCAATGGCAATTCATCTGATTGCGAGTGGTGAAAAAAGTGGACAGATTGCTACCATGATGGAGCGCGCCGCCTCCCATATGGATGCCGAGGTTCGTCGACTCATTGACACAGCTCTCACCTTGCTTGAACCCCTGGTAATTTTAATGATGGGAGCTGTCGTTTTATTCATCGTTCTTGCCACTTTACTTCCTATATTTTCAATGGAGCAACTAGTGAGTTAGGCTAAGTCGTCTTGCTGTAGCCAGAACCGTTTTCATTACGTTATAATCAAATTCAGACATTACCAGGAGCAGGTATGAAATTTCAAAAAGGGTTTTCTTTGATTGAAATTATGGTTGTAGTGGTCATTTTGGGTATTCTCGCCTCTATTGTGGTTCCCAAAATCATCAGCAGACCGGATGAAGCCCGTGTCGTTAAAGCAAAGCAGGATGTTCTCGCCATACAAAACGCGCTCGATCTATACAAGCTCGATAATGGGTTTTATCCCAGTACGGATCAGGGACTTTTAGCATTAGTTGAAAAACCAACAACCAGTCCAACACCTCGTGACTGGAAGCAATACCTCAAATCGCTGCCCAAAGATCCCTGGGGACGTGACTATCTTTATCTGAATCCGGGCGAGCACAGCGATGTGGATGTCTTTACCCTGGGTGCTGAAGGTCAGCCCGGCGGCACAGGAATCAATGCCGAAATTGGAAACTGGGATGCCAAATGAACGAGGATTTACATTAATTGAAATACTGGTGGTCATTTTAATTGTTGGAATCGCCGCCAGTGTTACCCTTCTTGCTTTTGGTGATTTCGGAGCCAGTCGACGAGTTCAACTCAGTGCAGAGCAATTTGTAAACTATATTAAACTCGTTCAGCAGCGTGCCATTCTGGAAATGAATACCCTGGGAATTAATGTTAACAAGGAAGGATATGGCACCTATCGTTTTGTTGAGGCAAAAACCTGGGAGCCTATGCCGGGGAAAGGTCTTTTTCATTGGCAAACCTTCCCTAAGAATATTCTGGTCACACTCAAAACCACTATTAAAAATAATACTAAACTCCCTGATATTATTATTAATCCCACGGGGAATATGTCTGCTTTCACGCTCAGTTTTGGCACAGAAACTAATCCTGAACAACTGAATGTTATTGGCCAGCATGATGGGGAAGTTTTCATTAAATCCGGAAAAAAATGAAATTAAAGGTCAGAAAAACAGTTCAGGCTTTTACCTTAATAGAAGTTCTGCTTGCTCTTGCAGTTATTGCCATAGCACTAACTGCACTGGTGAAGGCCACCGCTCAGGATGTTGCTCATACTCAGCGCCTTAAGGAGAAAATGATTACACAATGGATTAGTACTCAGGGAGCAGCAATGGTACAGCTGGGGCTATTATCAGTAACAACGACCCAGGAAGTTACGCAGATAACCACGATGTTTGGCCAGCGCTGGTATTGGCGTGTAAAACTCGTCCAGACGCCCATTAAATCCTTGCAGCAATTAATTATTACTACCAGTAAAAATCAGGCAGGACCGTTTACAGATCCGGTAATCGCATTCAGGTACCGTCATGCGAGTTAATAAGGGATTCACGCTGATTGAAATTTTGATTGCTTTAGCTGTGTTTGCCATTATGGCCACCCTGACCTCTTCCGCAATGTATTACGCATTTAATACTCGTAGCCGCGTCACTGAACAGGCTGAACGTCTGGTTGATTTGCAAATGGCTATTATTATGATTGAACGGGATACTGAGCAAATAACCAGTCGTCCTGTCCGGGGAAACGAAATGCGTTTGTTCCCCGCGTTTACTGGCCAACCGTTATATCTTGAGTTTACTCGTGGAGGATTAACCAATCCTTACAGTGTTGAGAAGAAAAGCAGTTTGAGACGGATTGCCTGGCTTTGTAAAGGGGATAAGTTAATCAGACGAAGCTGGGATGCTCTGGATGCTGTCAATCGCAATAATTATCATGATAAAACCTTGCTGGAAAATATAAAAAACTGCAAATTTGCCTATCTCGATCAAAACCTGCAGGTTTTACCAGAGTGGCGGGAGTCCAGTGTCTCCAGCCCTGGAAATACACCAACCTTACCGAAAGCAGTCCAACTTAAAATTGAACTTGGCGATTGGGGAACTGCCACCTTTTTATTTATTCTGCCGGAAGGACTCTATGCAAAAATTGTCTGATTCCTCAATGCAAGTGACGCATGAGAAGTCCTCTCTCCTGAATCGGGGAAGTGCACTTATTTCGGCCTTGTTTATTATGACGCTGGTGGCAATTGCCGCTACCGCCATGAGCAGCCGGCTGCAACTGGATATCTACCATACCCGCATCGCCATTCAAAGTGATGATCTCTATTTAGCATCTCAGGCCGTATCATTTTGGGCAATGGGAGAGCTAAGTAATAAATCCCGTTTGTTTTTGTCCTCTGATCCGAATGGTAAATTAATGGATTTTCCGGCGAAAATGCAGGGTCTCTATCCGAACATCCGTATTCAGGGCGGCCTTTATGATCTGCAAGGTCGGTTCAATCTGAATAATGTGGCCGATAAGCGCTACAACCTGCTTTTTTTTCATCTTCTCAAACAAGTCTTACCCAAGCTTAAGAGGCCGCAGCGTCTGGCTATTGCCGATGCCATTTTTCAATGGATTAGCCCTTATCAGCCGGGGCGGGGTCAGGATCAGTTTGTATCCTATTATATAAAACAAAAACCGCCATACTATCCAAGCCAGCAGTTCATGACCAGTGTCACTGAGCTGCGTCTGATAAAAGGTGTGGATGCAAACACTTATCAAGCTCTGGAGCCTTATACAATAAGTTTGCCTGAAATCACGACAATCAATCTGAATACCGCTTCGCGGCCAGTACTTGCAGCTCTTGGAAACAGTTTAGACCCCGGCCAGGTTGATCAGATTATTGAGGCGCGTGGTCAAAAAGGATTTAGTGATTTGAAAAAAATCACCAAACTATTACGAAAATTTAATATACGCGCTGAACTAATCACGCTTGAAAGCGAGTTTTTCTTAAGTATTGCCAATGTAAGCAGTGAGGATTTGAATATGGTCAGTTATACCATTTTCAAACGACAAAAAACTAAAGATGGAAAATTGACGATTAACCTGATTAGCGAAAGCATTAATAGTCTGTGAAACACTCCATTTACTCGTCCTCTTGCCCTTCCGGAACTGGCTTTGTGTTCTTCAGAACATAATATAACTGATCGCCAGATTGCTTTTCTTCTGAGGTTAAACGAGGCTCTAATCGAGCTAATTCTTTCTTAGCCTGTTCGTTATTATTTAGCGATGCCAGCTTCAACCAGGCATAGGCTTTGGTGTTGTCCTGACCTACACCCAAACCTGCCAGATACAAATAACCTAATTTACCTTGTGCAGTGACATTACCCTGGGCAGCGGCCTTTGTGAACCAATAAGCAGCTTGCTGGTAATCTTTATCGATACCAGTACCACTCATTAACAGCTGTCCTAATTCCGATTGCGCCTGAGAATGGCCTTTTTCAGCAGCAAGCTGATACCAGTAAGCGGCTTTTCTGGGATCAGCTTCGATTCCCAAACCATTCAAATATTGGTAAGCCAGATAGGCTTGAGCATTTCGATGCCCCTGAACGGCAGCTTTTGAAAACCAATAGGTGGCGGCTGTCTGATCTTCGGTGATACCATATTTACCAGTATATAAAAGGGCAATACTGTATTCCCCTTTAGCATCGCCTTGAGATGCGGCTTTATCATACCAGTAAAAGGCTTTCTCTACATCTTTGTCTGTTCCCATTCCCATCATATACTGATAGCCGAGATTGACCTGAGCTTTCGCATAGCCTTGTTCTGCTGATTTTTTAAACCATTCAAATGCCTTGCTGTCATCGGGATTTCTTACCCCGTCACCGGTGGCATACATTAATGCTACATTTCGCTGGGCGATCGCATTGCCTTGTTCTGCAGATTTCATATACCAGTTAAAGGCTTCTTTATAATCCTGTTTCATTCCCTGCCCCGTGTCATATAAAAAGCCGAGACTTAATTGAGCCAGTGAATTATTTTTAGCAGCAGCTTTACGATACCAATCGGCTGCTTTGACAGCGTCTTTGTTTACTCCATAGCCATATTGATACATTCGGCCAAGCAAATACATGGAATCATCATTTCCTTGTTCCGCAGATTGAACTAAATGGGGATAGGCGGTAGTGTAATCACCATTTTCAAACGCTGAAAAACCAATGATCTCATCAGCGAATGCCAGGTTGCTTGCAAGGCACGCTGCGAAAATTAAAGAACGCATGGATACTCCAGGAAAATACAGCCTCTTATTACAAGAGTAGGCCATGCAGCTTATAATTCAACCAAGAGAAGGCTTTATGAAGGAAAATTATGAAATATTTACGTCTGTATTTATTTCGCCGCAGATCCTGATTGTATTTATCCAGGATCTTACGGCGCAGGTGAAACGTTTGGATATAATTTGCGAACAATAAGATAATGTTTACATTGCTTCAAAAATTGCTGCGGCACCCATTCCTGTACCTATACACATGGTGACCATGCCATATTTTCCTTTGATACGACGAAGGCCATGAAGAAGGGTTGCCGTTCTGATTGCTCCTGTTGCTCCCAAAGGATGGCCTAAGGCAATAGCTCCCCCAAGCGGGTTTACTTTTTCCGGCGGTAAGCCTAAGGTTTTTATCACAGCCAAAGCTTGCGCCGCAAACGCTTCATTCAACTCAATCCAGTCCAACTGATCAATAGAAAGACCAGCCTGCTTTAATGCCAGTGGGATTGCATTGATTGGCCCAATCCCCATCACCTCAGGAGGAACACCTGCTACAGCATAGCCAAGTAATCTTCCCATAGGCTGCAAATCAAATTGCTTCAGGGCCTGCTCGCTGGCCAGCAAGGCAATTCCAGCCCCATCACTGGTTTGAGAACTGTTACCTGCTGTCACCGAACCTCTGGCAGCAAATACAGGTTTCAGCCGAGAGATCATTTCATAAGAAGTATCCGCTCGTGGGCCTTCATCCTTACTTATCAATTTCTTTTGTGAATTGACTTCCAGGTGATTGAGGTCTGCTTTGCGATCGATAATCTCCACAGGCACAATCTCGGCATTGAAATAGCCTTTTTGTTGAGCAGCAGTTGCTTTGGCGTGGCTTTGAGCAGCAAATTGATCCTGTTCCTCTCTGGATACACTCCACTGCTTAGCAACATTCTCCGCCGTTATTCCCATTCCATAAGCAATAGCTACCTGCTCGTTTTCAAAAATGGCAGGATTTGCAGTATATTTGTTTCCTCCTAAAGGAACCATTGACATACTTTCAACACCGCCAGCAAGAGCCAGCAAATGGTTCCCCTGAATAAGTGAAGCAGCCGCCGTAGCAATGCTCTGTACACCTGAGGAACAGAATCGATTAATAGTCATCGCCGGAACAGACTGAGGCATTCCAGCCAGTAAAGACGCAATACGAGCCACATTCATCCCCTGCTCGGCTTCAGGCATGGCGCAGCCAATGACCACATCACAAACTGCTTCCCAATCCACGGTACTATTTCGTTCCCTTAAAGATCGTATTGTGTGAGCCAGCAAATCGTCAGGCAAAGTATGCCTGAATACGCCTCGAGGAGCCTTGCCAACCGGTGTACGCAATACATCCACAACATAAACATTAGTCATTATCAAGTCTCCTATTAATTGCGCAATGGCTTCCCTGTTTCCAGCAAAGAACTGATTCTCGCATGCGTCAACGGATTGCGGGCCAGATTCATGAATGCTTCGCGCTCCAGCTTGAGCATCCAGTCTTCATTAACCATCGTACCATTATTCACATCCCCACCGCAGATAGCAGATGCGAGCTGACTTGCGAGATAATAATCATATTTGGAAATAAAGCCGCCTTCCAGCCAGTTAATCAATCCGGCTTGTAATCGGGCATAACCTTCTCTTCCAGCAACTTTAAAGACAACACTCCGAATAGGTGGTTGATAGTTGGCTGCTAATATTGATTCAACGCGCGACAATGCCGCATATAATACTTCATGGCTATTCATAACCCAGGTATCCGTATTTTTCAGATAGCCCAGTTGTTGAGCATCAGCGGCACTTGCGCCAACAGTGGCTGTTGCGATTTGCTGAAAATAAGGGCTAAGGAAAAGGAGCAGATCGGCATCCTGCGCTTTGTCGGCAGCTCGCATTGCCATTTCCTTTGTTCCACCACCTGCCGGAATCAAGCCAACTCCTGCTTCAACAAGTCCAGGGTAGGATTCAAATGCGGCGACCACTGCATCGCAATGCATAATCAATTCACATCCACCGCCCAAAGCACGCCCTCTTAATGCGGCAACCACGGGAATTGGACTGTATTTTAAACGTAGCACGGTCTGTTGAAATTGCTTAAGCATCGTTTCCAATGCAGCAAAATCATTTTTCTGAATCAATCCACCAACCCCTTTTAAGTCGGCTCCTGAACTAAAATTGGATGCATCCTGCTGGTATACGATAACGCCTCTGCAATGCCTTTCGGCAATATCCATAGCAGCAGCCATGCCATCCAGGACTGCCTGACCTATCGTATTCGCCTTGCTTTTGAAGGAAATTAAACCGATATCATTTTTGAAGCGGGATAAGGTCAGGCCTTCATTTTCATATAATTTGTCCAGTTGTGCTGGATGCTCAGTTAATACGAGTTCCGGGAAATATTGCTTGTGGTAGACAGAAAGCGAGCTGCGAGGGATAAAGCTCATGCTTTGAGGTGAGAAGGCGCCCCCTTCATGATAAAACTGATGGACTCTGGAAAGCCATGCAGGCAACTCAGCCTTACTCATTGACGATCCTTTGGATATCGCATCCTTAATCGCTGTAATCATAGATTCAAGGCCAGACTGCTGCCAGGTTTCAAAAGGCCCCTGAGCCCAACCAAATCCCCAGCGAATGGCAAGGTCCACATCGCGTACATTATTGGCAATCGATTCAAGATGATAGGCGCAATAATGGAATAAATCGAGAAAGCAGGCAGCCAAAAACTGAGCCTGTCGGTCTTTTGAAGAAAGTAAGCCACTCATTCGTTTTTGTGGGTCGCGTTCAGACATAATTGACTTTAACTCAGAACTAATTTCGCCGCCGGCCGGACGATATTCCTCTGTTTGTCTGTCAAACACTTCGATCACTTTTCCGGGTTTACGATAAATGCCTTGTCCGCTTTTCTGACCCAGATGGCCTTGCTCGATCATTTTTTCTAACCAGGCAGGCAACACAAAGCTGTCATGCCAGGGATCATCTTTCAATTGCTCATACATGGTATGAACCACATGTTTCATTGTGTCTAAACCCACCACATCCATTGTCCGAAATGTCGCTGATTTGGGACGGCCCAATAATGAGCCGGTAATGGCATCTACTTCGTCTAACCCAATCTGCATTGCTTCAGCATGGTGCAGTGTAGCCAATAACGAGAAAACTCCAATGCGGTTTGCGATAAAATTGGGAGTATCTTTCGCGTGAACAACCCCTTTGCCCAGGTAACTGGTTAACCAGGTTTCCAGATGAGTCAATAAGGTATTGGAAGTAGTAGTCGCCGGAATTAATTCTGCGAGATGCATATAGCGCGGCGGGTTAAAAAAATGAACACCGCAAAAACGCTCTCGTAATGAGGCGGGCAGTACCTCAGCCAACGCATTAATGCTCAAACCAGAGGTATTACTCACCAAAACAGTTTTGTCACCCACAAACGGGGCGATTTTTTGATAAAGCGACTCTTTCCAATCCATTCTTTCAGCAATCGCTTCAATAATTAAATCGCAGGATTTGAGGTCTTCAAGATGCTCATCATAATTTCTCGCCTGTAAAAGCGCAGCAGTTTTGGCAGTTCCCAACGGAGCAGGTTTTAACTTAACCAGATTGGCAATCGCTTTATCGACAATACTGTTCTTGTTAGTGTCTTTGGCTGCCAAATCATATAATAGACAGGATATGCCGGCATTAACGCAATGAGCAGCAATTTGCGCCCCCATGACCCCGGCACCCAAAACTGCAATTTTTTTTATATAAAATGGTTCCTGCATAATTATATCCTTTTATCTGGGTTTAGTTATGACCTAACGGCCGATTGAAAGCTATAAACTGCCAGCCATATCAGAGCCTGTCGGGTGAAAATCGACAGGCTCTGAAGCATGATACGGCTATTGAAGAATTTCAGGATAAATTAAATTTTATCCCCTGGGCAAGCGGTAACTCATTTCCCCAGTTAATCGTATTGGTCTGACGACGCATATAAGCTTTCCAGGAATCAGAACCAGATTCTCTGCCGCCACCTGTTTCTTTTTCACCGCCAAAAGCTCCGCCAATTTCAGCACCTGAAGTGCCAATATTGATATTGGCTATCCCACAGTCGCTTCCCATTGCGCTCAGGAAACGCTCGGCATGCTTGAGATTTTGTGTAAACATAGACGAGGAAAGGCCCTGAGGAACACTGTTTTGCAGTTCAATGGCTTCTTCTATGCTGCTAAACGGCATGACATATAAGATAGGCGCGAAGGTTTCTTCCTGAACTACATCCCAGCTGTTCTGCACGTCTGTTACCAGTGTAGGCTGTACGAAATATCCTTTTCGATTCAGGCTTTCTCCACCCGCGACTATTTGCCCGCCGGCTTTTTTAACACGCGCAATAGCCTGACCGAATTGAGAAACCGCTTGCTCGTCGATTAAAGGACCCATCAGATTGTCAGGATTAAGTGGATCGCCAATTGTTATTTGCTCATACGCATGCTGCAATCTGCGAACTACTTCCTTGTACATAGACTGATGTACAAATAAGCGTCTGGTTGTTGTACATCGCTGGCCTGCCGTTCCGACAGCACCAAATACTATTCCGGGAATCGCAAGACTAAGATCTGCTGACTCATCCAGAATAATTGCATTATTGCCGCCAAGTTCAAGAATGGTTTTCCCAAGGCGAGCAGCGACTTTCGCAGCCACTGTTTTACCTACAGCGGTAGAACCAGTAAATGAAACCAGGGGGATTCGTTTATCCTCAACCATCATGTCCACTACATCGTGACTGGACGGAATAATCAGCGAAAAAATTTCCGGGCAATTATTTTCCTTTAATACCTTATTACAAATATTCTGCACCGCAATCGCGCAAAGAGGCGTTTTTGCAGAAGGCTTCCACAGAGTCACATTACCGCAGATAGCTGCAAGAAAGGCATTCCAGGACCACACCGCCACAGGAAAATTGAAGGCTGAAATAACACCGATAATACCGTAAGGATGCCATTGCTCATACATCCGATGATTGGGGCGTTCTGAGTGCATGGTATTACCATAGAGCATGCGGGATTGACCGACCGCAAAATCGGCGATATCAATCATTTCCTGAACTTCACCGTCACCTTCCTGTTTGGATTTACCCATCTCCAGAGAAACGAGACTTCCAAGCCAGTCTTTATGCTCTCTTAAAGCCTGCCCCATCTGACGAATAATTTCTCCTCGCTTCGGTGCAGGATACTGACGCCATGCCAGGGCAGCAGCCTCAGCTCGACTCATAATCTTCTGATAGTCATCACTGGAACAGGTAGCAACCTCTGCAATTTTTTCTCCAGTGGCTGGAGAATAGGAAATCAGCTTATCTGCTCTGCATTCACTCTGCCAACCCTGGCCGCTATAAGCGCCGGCATTCGTATCCTGAATACCTAAATGCTTCAAAAAATCCATCGATTATTTACTCCTAAGCGTAATATTTACCAAAACGATTGGACAGCACATCTGCGAGGCGGAATTTTTCCTGGAGCACCAGTCCGTGATATTCATTTGCCTGTCCTAAAACCAGGTCAACTACGGCGCATACTCCGGCGGCAGTGCTGACTTGAATAGCAGACCATTCCAAATCTAAAATAGTTTCCGGATATACCTTTTTAACATAGCTCTTTTCAGTTAACTCACCATGCTTTATCCCCTCAACAGTTACATACACAATCACAATGTCCTGATAGGTCTTGGGAATGGCTTTTTCGAGAATTCGTTTTAATGTGCCTCGATCTTCGTTGAGTTTCAGATCATTCATCAGCAGGCGCATTTTTTCACAATGTCCTGGATACCGCATCGTTTTGTAATTCAAAGTCTGAATTTTATTTTTATACAAATCAGCCAGACTTCCCAGTCCTCCGGATGTGTTAAAAGCCTCGTATTCACAGCCATCGATTTGTATTGACTCAAGTCCTTCCAAAGGTTGCACAACAACCGGTTTACCCGCTTCAATACCAAAGCATGGATTTCCATACTCATTGATTACACCATCAGTAGACCAGGTTAAGGAATAATGAAAGGCATTATTAGCGCGTTGTGGTAATGCACCTACTCGAAGCTTGGCATGAAAGCATTCATCGAACTCCTGCATCAGGCTGTTTGCAGCAATACTGATAAAACCAGGAGCCAATCCACACTGAGGCACAAACGCTGTTTCTGCTCCCTCGGCAATGCGCTTGACCGCATCGGTAACTGAGGTATCTTCAGTCAGATCAAAATAATGGGCTTTTGCCAGTTTTGCCGCTCTGGCGACATGGGTATTGAGAAAATAAGGGAGGCTTGAAATGACCGCAATGATTTTATTTTTTTCGATGTAGGATTGGGTTGACTCTTCATCGGTAACGTCCAACGCTACCGTCTTGACCTGCGGCATCGTTTGCAGCAAGCGCGTTACATCGGTACCAGAAAATTCCAAATCTGCCAGGTGAATCTGATAATCCTTGCTGCTTGCAAGTAAACAAGCGATAAGACTTCCGATTTTACCTGCACCTGTAATCATAACATTATACATAGTTATTCCCTTCCGTTAGAAAACAGTTGTCATCCTACACAAATAAAACCGGTTTGCATACCTTGAAAAAAAACGATTTTTATGTAGCGATTACAACTCGGAAAAAATGATTGAAAACAAATCAAGTATAGACAGCCAATGCGTAAATTTAAATGTAACTCTCATGGTCTCAACGTCATCCTGAACGCAGTGAAGGATCTCCTGAAGCTGACTCAGTTCCAAGCAGTTTGAGATCCTTCGCTACGCTTTGGATGACGTACCTGAGGAGTTACAAAAAATATATCACCTTCTTTCTGGTGATCTTAGTTGACCTTTGAGCTGTAGTATCCTATCGTTCTTTCATTTAATGAAACTATGTCATGACCAGCGCCGTCTCCTTTGAGCCACTGCAGATTGAAACCACAAAAAAATTAACCTGGATGCATTACTTCAAATTTTTCATATACGGCTTGTTATTACCGCTGGGATTTGCCCCCTTTCATATACCCGGCATGGCGATTCTAGGTCTGGCTCTCTTCTATTATGGGCTCTGTGCGCATTCTAAAGGTTCTGGTTTTCTGCGTGGATTATTTTTTGGCCTGGGCTTCTTCGGGTTTGGGGTGTCATGGATTTATGTCAGCATTTACGAATATGGCCATTTAAATCCAGTGCTCTCAGGATTAATCACCCTGCTTTTCATCCTGTATTTATCATTTTTTCCTGCGTTGCTTGCCCTTGTCTTTAATGTTTTTTCAACTAAACGCCCAACAATGACTTCAGGGTTATTTTTCAGTGCACTCTGGGTCATCAGCGAATTTCTGCGTGCTTCCATTTTAAGCGGCTTTCCCTGGCTTCTGCTTGGATTCGGTCAATTTGATGCACCGGTTAAATACCTTTTACCTGTTTTAGGGGTTTATGGAGCGAGCTTTCTGACTGTGTTTGCCGCCACGCTACTGGTTTGTGCATTCAGCGTTGAGAAAAGAAAACAACTGACTTATCTTGTGTTGTTTGTTTCAGCTATCCTCGCTCCGCTTGCCTTAAAACCCATAGAGTGGGTCCATATATCGAACACGCCGGTATCCATTGGCGTTATTCAGGCCAATTTGTCCATGCGCGACAAGTGGGATGAGACGCTGTTCTGGAAACTTCTTGATCGTTATCAGAAAGACGTTATCAGTTTACTTGGTACTCAGCTTATTGTGATGCCGGAATCGGCTATCCCACTCCCCTCTTCCTATATAAGCGATTTTCTCGATGACTTACGGGAAAAAGCAAAGAATGCAGGCAGTGGAATTCTTTTGGGGATACCAGAACCCACTAAAATCGACGCCGACGACTATTTCAATGCATTAATCAGTCTGGGGGAAGCCCAGGGGTTTTATCTAAAGCAGCATTTAGTTCCATTTGGCGAATATATACCCGGTATTTTTCAGCCATTGATGAATTGGTTACAGATCCCTGATGCCAATTTAAAGCCAGGGAAAAACTTGCAATCGCTAATCAGAGTTCATAAGCATCCTGTCGCGACGCTTATTTGCTATGAACTGGCCTATGGAGAATTGCTTCGCAAGCAGTTTCCCCATGCGGAGTGGATTGTTTCTATCAGTGATGATGGCTGGTTTGGACACTCGCTCGCCATGTATCAGCAACAACAGATTGCCCAGGTACGTTCCCTGCAAACCGGGAGATACCAGGTTGTCTCGAACAATGATGGATTATCGTCCGTCATTAATACGCGAGGAGATATTGTGACCTCACTTCCTGCTTTTAATGCCGGTCTGCTCCGCGCGTCCATCTATCCTGCGACTGGAAGCACACCCTGGGTGCTCTTGGGTGATTGGCCGATACTAATCCTCTCTTTTGGTATTTTTCTAGGGGCCATGATATCTGGATTTCCTAAGAAACAGCATCAGTAAACTATTGCTGCTAAGCACAAGAGGGGTTATCCTAGGCAGCTTAAGTAATCTAATGTAGTGACTATGGATACTAGTTATAAACCACAAGAAGTAGAAGAACAGGCCCAGCAATACTGGCATAAGAAGCAATGCTTCAATGTCACTGAAGACTTGAACAAAGAAAAGTTTTATTGCTTGTCCATGTTCCCTTATCCAAGCGGAACGCTCCATATGGGCCATGTGAGGAATTACACTCTTGGCGATGTAATTGCAAGATATCAGCGTGCTTTAGGCAAGAATGTTCTGCAGCCCATTGGCTGGGATGCTTTTGGCCTACCAGCAGAAAACGCGGCAATAAAACACGGAATTCACCCTGCTGAATGGACTAAGAAAAATATTGCAGCAATGAAAGAGCAATTCCTGCGCCTGGGGAATGCCTATGACTGGAAACGTGAAATAGCAACCTGTGATCCGGATTACTATCGCTGGGAGCAATGGTTTTTTATTAAGCTTTATGAAAAAGGTTTAGTTTACAAAAAGAATGCTGTGGTCAACTGGGATCCTGTTGATCAGACTGTTCTGGCTAATGAGCAAGTAGTCGATGGGCGCGGCTGGCGTTCCGGAGCGCTTGTCGAACGGCGTGAAATTTCTCAATGGTTCATTAAAATCACTGCCTATGCCGATGAACTTCTTAAAGATTTGGATACGCTTGAAGAATGGCCAGCACAGGTCAAGCAAATGCAGCGTAACTGGATTGGCCGTTCCGAGGGCTGCGAGATTGGCTTTCAGGTTAATGAGTATCCCAAACGACTCAAAATTTACACTACTCGGCCTGACACCCTGATGGGCGTCACTTATCTCGCCGTAGCCCCTGATCATCCCCTGGCTAAAGAGGCAGCCAATCAGGATCCCGCAGTTCGCGAGTTTATCGACAGCTGTCAGGGGATCCGCATGGCGGAGGCTGATTTGGCAACTATGGAGAAGAAAGGGATTGCAACTCGCTTCTCAGCAGCTCATCCTGTGACTGGAGAAAGTATTCCCGTCTGGATTGCCAATTTCGTATTGATGCAATACGGCTCAGGTGCCGTCATGGCTGTTCCTGCTCATGATCAGCGTGACTGGGAGTTTGCCAATAAATATAGCTTACCGATTAAGGAAGTGATAAAGCCGCTTGGCGAGGTAACTCATAATTATGATAAATCAGCCTTTACAGAAGAAGGTGAATTAATTAATTCCGGCGAATTCACTGGTCTGACTTCTTCCCAGGCTGTAAGCACTATTGCTAATTATCTGGAAAGCAGAGATTTAGGTAAAGTTACGGTTAATTACCGTTTGCGCGATTGGGGCGTTTCTCGTCAGCGTTATTGGGGAACTCCTATTCCCATGATTTTCTGTGAAGAATGCGGCATTGTTCCCGTCGCCGAACAAGATCTCCCGGTAACACTGCCGGATGATATTGAATTTACAGGAAGTGGCTCACCCCTGGCGCAGTCAGCAAAATTCTTACAAACACGCTGCCCTAAATGCGGTCAGGATGCAACACGAGAGACCGATACTTTCGATACCTTTATTGAGTCTTCATGGTATTACGCGCGCTTTGCCTGCAAAGGACAGGACAATGCCATGCTGGATGATCGCGCTAAATACTGGACTCCCGTAGATCAGTACATTGGCGGCATTGAACACGCCGTTATGCATCTTTTATACGCCCGATTTTTCCATAAACTGATGCGCGATGAAGGCCTGGTTAATTCTGATGAGCCTTTTAAAGCTCTGCTGACTCAGGGAATGGTATTAAAAGATGGCCATAAAATGTCAAAGTCATTGGGTAACGTGGTCGACCCCAATCACTTGATTAATACTTATGGCGCGGATACCGCACGTCTTTTTGTCATGTTCGCAGCGCCTCCCGAGCAATCATTGGAATGGTCTGATACCGCAGTGGAAGGAGCTCATCGCTTTTTGAAGCGGGTCTGGGCTTTCGCTCACAAAAATCAGCAACTGTTTACTGAAGTTAATAACGCGATTTGCAATGGTAATGGGCATGTCGATTGGCAGCAGGCTGATAACAGATTAAAAAAATCACGCCTGACTGTAAATCAAGTTCTGGCTCAGGCTTCTAATGACTATGAGAAGCAACAATTTAATACCGTAGTTTCTGGTTGCATGAAATTGTTTAATGAGATTTCTGATTATTCAATAGAAACCGAGCATGACAAATATTTCATTCATGCCAGCATGAGTATTTTATTGCGTTTACTCGCGCCTATTACGCCTCACATCTGCCATCATTTATGGCAGCAACTGGGTTATGAAAAAGCAATCATTGACGCTTCTTGGCCCAAAGTCGACAAAAGTGCATTAAAAACCGATCAGGTTGATTTTATTGTTCAGGTGAATGGCAAATTAAGAGCGCAATTTACCGCTCCGAGCGATGCCTCCGAACAGGAATTGATTGAAACAGCAACCAGGGAGGCTCATGCCTTTGTTGAAGGCAAAAGCATTAAAAAAGCGATAGTTGTTGCTCACCGTCAACTGATCAATCTGGTGGTTTAGTTAATGTTTAAACGCTACTTCCTCGCAGTACTCATCATCCTGTTAGCAGGATGTGGTTTCAAGCTGCGCGGAACTTATGAAATACCGTCCTGGTTTAATAATGTGGCATTAATAAACCAGGGTGCACAACCTGACCTGCATTTGCAATTAAAGGATCAGCTACAATCCTATGGCATACGCGTTCTTCCATCTGCCAAAGGGTCTTCATTTATGTTGATTCTCGAAAAAGATACCATTCAGGAACAAATCACCAGTGTCGGAGCCAGTACAACGCCCCGTCAATATCAGCTCATTTATACCGCAGTCTATTCTCTGATCAAAACAAATGGCGAACCCTTGCTTTCTTCAAATCAGGTTACTGTAACCCGACAACTCACAGTCAATAACAACAGAATTTTAGGGTCCAATGCGGAGGAAACGCTTATTTACAGTGAAATGCGCCGTGATGCAGCCATGCAAATCATGAATCGAATTAATCGCAAGCTAAACTAATTTCATGTTAAATAAATTAAACCACCTGAATTTACCAGCGCCAGACAAATTTCTTCCCGTATATTTAATAACCGGACAGGAGCCATTTCAAGTAAACCACTATGCGAGAGTGTTAATATCCGCCTGGCAAACACGTAATAAAGAGGATTGCGACACAAAAATACTGCAAATCAATGCAGCAGCCGACTGGACTATGCTACGGGAAGAGGCAAACAATTTCTCACTGTTTAGCAGTATGATGATTCTCGATGTACGCTATGATAAAAAAACACTGGATTCTGCTGGCAAACAGTTTCTTGAAACCTATTTATCCTCTCCAAACCCCCAATGTTTGCTTATCCTTCGGGCACCCGATCTGACGCTAAAAGCCCTTCAATTTATCAGTAGTCATCCGGCTATTATGATTATTGCTGCAAGCCCAATGAGTGCCAATAGCTGTAAGGAATGGATAGCCTCGCAGCTTAAGCAACACTCGATTGACTTTGATGAAGCAATTCCTGCGCTTATTTATCAATATAATGAAAATAATCTTCCAGCCTGTGCTCAGGTATTAGAAAAAATCAAATTAATTGCAGAATCCAATACGCGATTGACATTGAAGGATGTAGAGGAGCACTTGCACAATCAATGCGAGTTTTTAAGTTTTGAGCTGGCAGACGCTTGTTTATTAGCCAATCAGGCCAAGGCCCTCCTCCTTCTCAGGCAATCCAGCCAAAATAAGACCGAACCCAGCTTAATCTTATGGATATTAAGCCAGGAAATTCGACTGCTTATTCAATTGAAGCATAAAACAGCACACTGCTCATTTCGCGATGCAGCTTCACAGTTAAAGATTTGGTCCACAAAGCTAGGCAACTATCAAACGGCAATCAAGCGTTTTGAAGTTGCTTTTCTGGTTCAGTTATTAAACCAATGCGAGCTTTTAGACAAAAAAATTAAAAGCGCTAACCAGCCCGGTCAAATCTGGCGTAGTCTTGAGATAATAGCAATGGCATTATGTACAGGGAGAAAGGCAGGCTATCTTGGATAATGTATTAATATTTGGGGGGACCTTTGATCCTGTACACAAGGGGCATTTGGGCATAGCAGAAAATGTTCAGCAGCATTTCCATTTTCAGCGCTTTATTTTTTTACCCTGTAAATTACCCCTGTTAAAGCAGAGCGCGACAGCTTCCCCTACTCAACGATTAAAGATGTTAGAGCTCGCTCTGGCTGATTATCCGGTTTCCTGCCATTTTGAAATTGACGAGCGTGAGATTAATCGCCCATCGCCATCATATACGGTTACAACACTCGAGAGTTATCGCGAGGAGCTGGGAGAAAATGTCGCTTTGACTCTGCTGATGGGGATGGACAGTTTCCATCAGTTACCGCAATGGCATCAATGGACCCGGATTTTGGAGTTAGCAAATATCCTGGTGATAAAACGGCCTGATATTAGCCCGAGCGACAGTAGCAATCTGACGGAATCGCTTTCCAGACACCTGACTAAAAGAGAGGTTGATCTGAAAAATACCGCACAAGGGCTTATTTATTTTTTTGATGCCGGCGCCTATCCCATTTCGTCAACCGAAATTCGGAGAAACTCTTTATTGAACTCTGAAAATATGCCTGAATCAGTGCTTGAGTTCATTACTCATAATAAGCTTTATCTCTGATGTTGCGCTGTTAGAAGTTTCTTTAGTGCTTCCAGGCTTCTTCTATTTTCTCTTTATAATCCTCAAACGCTTTAATCAAACCTGATAACACTTCAGCACTTGTTTCAAACATGGCTTTGCACTGTGGCTCATTAATTAGTTTAATGTCTTTTCGAAGATGGTCCACCTGATCTTTAAATGCTTGCTGCATCTTATTGACATGATGTAAGACATTCTCATTGTTCGCAGTCATTCCAGGCTCCTGACATCCTTTAATAAAAGTATAGACGGCGCTTTAGAAATGCCATCGAATTTAGTATACCAGATGCAAAATAAGTGAACCGGAGAAAGATATAAGCTTTGTAAACTACCAAAGCTTATATCTGGAATCTTAAGATTGAGACAACTCGAAGTCGGATGGAAAATCAGCGAGGCTGTTTGTTTGATCCAGCGATTTAGCCTGATTAATTAAATCGGGTACCTTGCTGGAAATCCAGTCGACTACGGGAGTAAACTTGGAGTAAAGGCGTGATTGGCTGACATATTCTTCCTGCGGGAGAGAGGTCATACGAATAACCACGATAATTAATGAGACAATAAAAACACCGCGTATGAAACCGAATCCCATTCCCAATAATCGATCAGTGCCACTCAACCCGGAGCGTTTTAATATAAAACCAAGAAGCGCATTAATAATACCACCTACAATTACTGTTGCAGTTAAGACAATAACGAAGGAGGCAATTTTAATAACTGTTTGATCCTGAATATAATTTCCTAGCCAGGGGTATAAGACAGAAGCGTAATTGTATGCAAGCCAAATAGCCACTATCCATACGGAAAGGGCTATTAATTCTTTCAGAAATCCACGGAATAAACCGGTGATAACTGAAAGACCTATTATGAGTATGATGGCGATATCAATCCAGTACCATTGCATCTTTAGCTGATTCCTGTGGTAGGTACAACAAATCCATTAATCTGCATCGCGCTAGCCAGCTGTGTTCTTAGCTTCAGAGCCTGATCTTTCTGATTCATTTGCCCTACCAGCACTTTATAAGCAATACCGTTTTTGCTTTGGACTTTATTATAGGAAGCCTGAAATCCTTTGCTTTTTAACTTGTTAACCAATGCAATCGCATTCTTTTGCTGTACAAATAATGCAACCTGAACTGAGTAAGCTGTTTTGCCAGGAAGAGCTTTGGTCACAGGCGCTTTGGCCAGTTGCTGAGCCTTTGCCACCGGCTTAGCCTGGGCTTTAGCTGCTGGAAGCGACTTGCTTGCTACAATAGTTTTTGGCAGTTCTTTTGCAGGAATCGCAGCGGGTATGCTGGCTAAAGGCTTTTTCTGTTCAAGAGCGACTCGTTTTACATCTTCATTTGATGCCGCATGTGAAGAGTAGGATACGCTATTATGTTGAGCCAGCTCTACGGGTGGATTGCTCATCACATCTGCTTTATCTTCCTGCGCTCGAGCTTCTTTCAGAGCATCAGGATTATCAATCTGAGCACTGGCATAGTCTATTGTTTTTGCGCCATTAACCGGACTTAAGGGCTCCGCTTTGGCAATAGTCGTAGCAGGTTGATAATCTTCATTAGCCGTTGGAATGTCTACATGAGCCACTTTAACAGATTTAAACATGGTTTCCTCATCAGATGCAGTGACCTGAGGCAGCACCGGCTTTGGAGGCAGCTTGATGGAAATACTTGAGGGCCCTTCCAGGCGTTGGCTTGATTTTTTCATAATCGCGGGAGCAAAAATGGCTCCTAAAGAGATAATTACAGCAAGTCCAATAAGTCTGTGCTTAATACGCTCGTCCATTACTAATGTCATAGTAACTCCTCCAGGTAAGAATCAGATACTGCATTTAAAACAGCACCTACCAGAATAAAAGATCCGAAGGCAATAATTAAATCGCCTGCTTTTGCCTGCCGGAATGCCGCTTTATAAGCTTCTTCAGGGCTACTAAAATAGCCTTTTGTTTGCTCGATATTCTCAGGCAGCTCTTTTAATAATTGTTCTGCAACACAGGCGCGCTTACTCTCAAGCCTTGCAGGATACCAATAATTAACCAAAGGTAAAAGTGGCTCGACTATTCCTTTTATGTCTTTATCATTTAAAGCAGAAAAAACCGCATGAATATTACCATGTATTTTTTGCTGCGTCACAAATTCTGCCAAAAATCTTGCAGATTGCGGATTGTGCGCCACGTCTAAAAGGAGCCTCCTCTCGTTTTTTTCTATCATTTGTAAACGAGCGGGTAAATGAACACTTTTAATGGAAATTGCAATGTTCTTATCTTCTACCGGTAATTTTTCGCTTAGAATTTTCGACGCGATGACTGCGGCTACCACAGAATCTGGATGTAAATGGGGTTTGGGTAACTGAAGTAACTGTTTTCGAAAATTAATCTCGAGAATATCATCTGCAATTTTATACGAATAATCCTGGCCATTAATCAATACTGGTTTTGCGACATCCATTGCTCTTTTTAAAACTGAGGCAGGCAAATCGGAAGCAGCTCCTATAAACGCTCTGTTGGTACGAAGAATCCCTGCTTTCTCTGTTCCAATAGCCTCAAGGCTTGTTCCAAGATATTCCTGATGATCAAAATCGACTGTGGTAATAATAGCCAAATCATTATCGATAATATTGGTAGCATCCAGTCTTCCACCTAATCCCACCTCTAAAATTACCAGATCAAGATCATGCTGTTCAAAATGCAATAAGGCAGCGAGTGTCGCCGTTTCAAAGAAGGTTAGCGCGGTATCTTTTCTTGCAAAATCAATAAGTTCAAAGTAATTTTCAAGTTGTTCGTCTTCAATCGCCTTTCTATTAATCCGGATCCTTTCGTTAAAAGTAACCAAATGCGGTGAAGTATAGACACCGACGCGATATCCTGTGTTGGAATATATTTCTTCAAGAGTAGCTACAACGCTGCCCTTGCCATTGGTGCCCGCGACTGTTATAACGGTTGGCGCAGGCCTTAATAAAGCCAATTCCTCAGCAACACGTTTAATACGGCTCAAGCCTAGCTGGATTTCCTGCACATGCCGGTTTTCCAGCTCACTCAGCCATTGCTTTAAGGTTTTCCCACTCTTTTTCATGATCTTACAAGTTACGGTGCGACAGCTTGGCAATTAACTCAGCGATTGTGGGTCGAAGGGCCTTTCTGTCAACTACCATATCAATATGACCATGCTCAAGCAAAAACTCACTGCGCTGGAAGCCTTCAGGCAAGGTTTGCCGAACTGTCTGCTCAATGACTCGCGGACCAGCAAAGCCGATAAGCGCATTGGGTTCAGCAATAATGATATCACCAAGACTGGCAAAACTTGCTGAAACTCCGCCTAGTGTGGGATCTGTCAGTACCACTATAAATGGCAGATTGGTTTCGGAAAATTTGGCCAGAGCTGCTGAGGTTTTAGCCATTTGCATTAGGGAAAACAAGCCTTCCTGCATTCTGGCGCCACCGCTTGCGGTAAAGCAGAGATAAGGCTTTCTTTCTTTAGTTGCCAATAAGACGCCACGTACAAACTTCTCCCCCACCGTAGCACCCATAGATCCGCCAATGAAGTTAAACTCAAAGGCGCTTGCGATGACAGGCTGTCCCATAACGCTGCCTTTGGCAAGTAATAAAGCTTCTTTCTCACCTGTTGCTTTTTGCGCCTGGACAATACGATCTTTATATTTCTTTGAGTCCTTAAACTTCAGTCGATCGATTGGCTCCAGATGAGCAGCTACTTCCTCAATACTGCCCTCATCTAAAAACTGTTGCAGACGCTGACGCGCAGTCAGGCGATGATGATGATTGCAATTGGGGCATACAGAGAGGTTCTTGATTAGCTCGGTACTATAAAGAACAGAGTTACATCCAAGGCATTTTACCCATAAGCCTTCGGGCACGCCTTTTTTCTGTGATGCTTCTGTTCTGACTTTAGAAGGTAATAATTTTTTTAGCCAACTCATAGATAAGAATCCGTGGATTGAATTTGACGCGCAACAGTATAACCTGATTTTTTATCTGAGGCTTGTTTTATTCACTCTATTGTTCGCATTTAATTAATGAACAATACTCTGGCTCTGCTGATTATCATCAAATTGTTTATTTTTTCTACACACCATGAATTTTAAATAAAATTTTCCCTTTTTTCTCGCATTTTTTAAAATAAAGTGCTACGCCCCCTAAAGTTTTTTTGTTTCTGTCCGATAACTAAAGTGGGTACGGTGAATTCAAGGGTCGAATTCCCGGTAATAATATAATCCCCAATCCAGGGATTCAGGCACGAGGAGATTTTGGTCATGACTCAAGTGATTAATACTAACGTGATGTCATTAAATTCCCAAAGGAGTTTAAATGTATCACAAAAAGGCATGCAGACAGCCATTCAACGTCTTTCATCCGGTCTACGAATTAACAGCGCTAAAGACGATGCTGCCGGACTGGCCATTTCTGAAAGAATGACATCACAAATCAGGGGTATGAACCAGGCAATACGAAATGCGAATGATGGTATATCATTGGCTCAGACTGCAGAAGGTGCAATGCAGGAAACGACCAATATCTTACAACGTATGCGTGAACTATCACTGCAATCAGCTAACTCATCGAATAACTCTGGCGACCGTCAGGCTATTCAGGAGGAAGTCGTTCAGTTACAAAGCGAGCTCGATCGAATTGCTTTAAACACTGAGTTCAATGGTCAGAGAATCCTGGATGGCTCTTTTTCCAGCGCCAGTTTTCAGGTAGGTGCCAACGCTAATCAGACGATTAACTTTGCCATCGGAAGTATTAAAGCCTCATCTATTGGCGGTATCGCTACTCAGAGTGGAACTGAGGTGTCCAACGCCGCTTCAACTGATATAACCATAGCCATTGGCGGCGGTGCGGCTACAACCATCAACTCCAGTGCCGGATTTACAGGCAATGCCCAGCAGGATGCTACTTCAGCCTATGCCAAAGCAGCAGCTATCAATGATGCTGGAATCGCCGGTTTGTCTATAAGTGCCAATACCTCAGGAACTCAGACAGTGGGTGCGATTGGGGGTACAGCAGGAGATACCTATAACCTGTCTGTCAATGGAGTAGCAGTATTTACAAACCAGGACGTTGCAACAGCCTTATCCAATACTGCACTTCGTGATGCGATCAATGGCGTGAGCAATCAGACAGGTGTTATTGCCAGTTTAAACGGTGGTGATCTCACCCTAACTGCAGCCGATGGTCGTAATATTGATATCACTGAAAGCGGTACCGGTTTCACAGCTGGTACAGACGGTATCAGTGTTACCGGCGGCGATTTTGATGGTACGTTGCGCGGCAGTCTGACTATAAGTGCAACTAATAGCATCTCTATTGGCGGAACCGTGGCTACATTGGGCTTAAATGCCGCTATCGCCAAAGACTCTCTGGGGGTAGACAGCATTGATGTGGGTACTGCAGCCGGTGCGCAATCCGCTATATTGCGACTGGATTCAGCCTTAAGCTCCGTGAATTCTAATCGCGCTGCAATGGGTGCCTTGCAAAACCGGTTTGAATCCACTATTGCCAATCTGGCAAACGTTGCAGAAAACCTCTCTGGCGCAAGAAGCCGAATCCAGGATGCGGACTTTGCCGCTGAAACGGCTAACTTAACCCGAGCCCAGATTCTGCAACAAGCTGGAACTGCGATGCTGGCACAGGCTAACAGCCTGCCACAATCTGTACTGTCCTTACTTGGCAGATAATAGTACTACCAGCCTGCTCTCTGATGAGAGCAGGCCATTTTAGCTATATCCTTCCTGTATTCGATTAAGTGGGAGGTCGAAATGAAGATTGAATCAAATAATATTAAGTCCAATTCATTGGAACAGGACTCAAATGGTATCCATGAGAATATTAAAGTCGGCTCTCAACCCTTTTCATCCAGTCCATTGAGCACGGCGCAAAGTAAACAGGCCATTGATAAAGCAACCGGCGTTCTTCAAACCATCGTAACAGAGAAATTATCAGATAAAGTCATACGGAAAATGCCGCCTGATGAATATTTGAAACTTCTAAGCCTGGTTGATGAAATGATTAGCGGCTCTATTGATAAAAAAGTGTAACTGAGTTGCAATATAAATCTGATTAGATATTAAGGACAATAACGTGTCAGGAATAAGTTCGCCAGGAGTTGGCTCAGGTTTGGACATTAAATCAATTGTTGAGGCGCTGGTAAAAGCGGAAATTACTCCTGCTAAAAACAGAATTGATCGACATGAAGCGGATCTTGTGGCTGAGCTTTCGGCTCTTGGGCAAGTGAAAAGCGCGCTCAGCAAATTGCAAAGCAGCCTGATTAAACTTGGCGATTTAAAACAATTTCATTCATTAAAAACTACCTTAAGTGATCCGAATGCTTTACAGGCCACTATTGGCGATAATGCTATTGATGGTCATTATGATATTGAGATTATCCAGTTAGCGGCGAAGCAAAACCTCGCCTCCCAAGCCTTTGCCAACGCATCCTCTCCTGTCGGTCAGGGATCATTAACGATTGAGTTTGGAAGTTACAGCAATGATCTCAGCAGTTTTACCCTGAATGCTGATAAAGACCCGCTAGTTATTACTATTGGCGCAGGTCAAAGCAGTCTTGTTGCGATTCGCGATGCGATTAATAACAGTGACAGCGGCGTGCAGGCAGCCATTGTTCAGGACAGTCAGGGCGCTCGGCTGACTTTAAGCAGCCCTTCGACCGGAAAGTCTTATGAAATGCGAATTACTGTAAATGATGCTGATGGAAATAACACCAATGGCGTGGGCTTGTCAGCACTTGCCTATGATCCGACAAACAGTGTTAACTCAATGCTTCAAACTGCCGAGGCAAAAGACAGCCAATTCAAAATCAATGGCTTACTGCTCACTGAAAGCAGCAACCGAATTGAAAACGCGATTGCAGGCGTCACTCTGGATTTGAAAAAAGCTCAGCCTGGTACACTTATTTCACTCGGTGTTGAGGCGAACCGGGCACAAACTACCTCATTAATCAGGGAGTTTGTTAAACAGTTCAATGACAGCATGAACAGTCTTAATAATTTAACCAGCTACGATCCGAATACAAAAAAAGCAGGCAGCCTGCAGGGTGATACGGGAATAAGAAATCTAAAATTTTCATTGTCAGCATTGGTCAGCGATGTCAATCAGGATACTTCCTCCCCGCTTAAAACCCTGGCTGATCTGGGCATTAAAACAACAAAAAGCGGCTTGCTTGAGATTAATGAAGACCAGTTAACCAAAGCACTGGACGCGCACTACGAATCCATTGGAGCTTTTTTCGCCAAGTCGGCAAAGGCTTCCGATAGCAATGTGAAAATCAACCTGGTTGGTGCTGATGTCAAGGCCGGAACCTATGCGTTAACGATTGACTCCTTCAATCCAGGGGTTAGTTTAAGCGGCACCATCGGCGGTTTGATTGCGACATCCTCAAATGGGTTAACACTAAAAGGCAGCGGCGCTTATAAAAATCTTTCAGTTGATATCACCGGCGGCGGGATTGGCGCAAGAGGAAATATTACCGTAACCAATGGCCTGGCGGTAAAATTTAATGATCTGATTGAACAATTGCTCGATGACAAGGGCAGTTTAGTTGATCGCACCAGCAGTCTGAATAATCAAATTGAACGAATCGCCGAGGATCGCGTTCAACTCGATTACCGCACGCAGGAGCTTGGCAAACGCTATCTGAAACAATTTACAGCCCTTGATGGTTTATTATCTCAGATGCAAAGCACCAGCAATTTCTTAAGCCAGCAGTTGGCTAACCTGCCCCAATTGACCTTGAACAAGAGATGATTATGAAAAACAGGTATGAGCAAGCAATTAATCAATACAAATCAATCGACTTACAGACCCGAATAGAATCGGCAAACCCTCATGAATTAATCAATCTCCTATTGCAAGGTGCCCGCTCTCATATCGCGACAGCTCAGGGCCATATCCAGCGGCAGCAAATCAGTGAGAAAGGTGAGCACATTTCAAGAGCTATCAGCATTCTCGATGGTTTAAGAACAAGTCTTGATCACGAACAAGGTGGAGATATTGCGGTTAATCTGGATCAACTATATGACTATATTCAGCAGATTCTGTTGAAAGCTAATCTTCACAGCGATTCAGAGCTGTTGGCCGAGGCAAATTCACTGTTGACAACAATCCACCAGGCATGGATGGAAATGCCAGGAATTGGGCCTAAGGAATAAAAACCAAGTGACTGCGGGACGTCATACCGAGCACAGCTTCCACGTCATCCCGCGCACAACTTTTACGTCATCCTGAGCACCGCGAGGGATCTCCCCTCAGTGGCACGGTCTTTAGCCAAAAGCGTTGTAAAGATCGTTCATAGTTTTTCATGCAACCGTCTCATTATAATCACAATTAACAAGCGCTTTTATAGTATTCAAGTCTGTGCAACTGCAGGGAGATCCCTCGCGGTGATCGGGATGACGTGCTGTGTTCGGATGATGTGGGGGGCTCGGGATGACTTGGAAAATTACATTTAATCAAAAAAAAATATAAAGTTTTTTCTAATTGTGCCGTTATCAAGATCAACCAGTTGATAAATTGGGGGTAAAATCATGAGACAATGGTGCAAAATAATAATATTAATGATTTCTCTCCTTCCCGCCGCATGGTCAGAAAGCCGATTTGGAGAAACGCTTTGTAATGATCCGGATTATTTTTGTATGAAAATCAAATCCGGCGACACATGGGCCAGCCTTTTTCCTAATGAGGAATCCAGGGATTTGGTGCGGCGCATTAATCGTATGAACATCAGGCTTAGAACAGGAATGGTTATCGCGATACCCAAAAACCTGGACAGAATAACCATCTATGATGTATCCCCTTTCCCGCGCTATATTGAATCAGACGGTGAGAAAACTATTTATATCAGCCAGAAAAAACTGGCATGGGGCGCCTATGATGAAGACGGTGAGTTACTTTGGTGGGGGCCCATCTCTTCTGGAAATCCTCACTGTCACGGCGTTTATGGAGGCTGCTCAACCCCGACAGGTTCGTTTCGCGTCATTAGAAAACAGGATATAGACTGTATATCTACTGCGTTCCCACGGCGTGCGGATGGCAATAATGGCGGTGCAGAAATGCCTTATTGCATGCATTTCTTCCGCGGCTATGCTTTACATGGCAGTAATACAGTTCCTGGGTATCCTGACAGCCACGGCTGTATCAGGATGTTTACAGAGGATGCCCGCTGGTTAAACGAAGAGTTTGTCAGTGTTCCTGAGGATGGCGAACGAGGAACTCGGGTAGTCATCGATGATCCGAATAGCTGATTAAACTACTGTAACAGTGAAAATGCGCCAACGACTCCTTGCTGAGCTAGCTGTCGCTTCAGGTTATCCGTCATGTTGCGCTCAGCAAAGGGACCTACTTTCACCAGAAACCGCTCATTATATTTTTCAACAAATACCGGTGAAGGAGTGATACGAGCCAGCTTTTCCCTTAACAATGCAGCCAATTGCTGAGAATTGAAGGCACCAGCCTGCACATAATAATAAGCAATATGCGGTTTACCAGGCTCCCTGACAGTTAAGGCTTCAATTTCTACCGCGGCGGTTCCCTTAGGCAGCAAACCCAGCTTGCTTGCTGCTGCATAAGAGAGGTCGATAACCCTGTCATCGTGGAATGGGCCTCTATCATTCACCTTGACCACTGCCTCTCGCCCATTTTCAAGATTTTTCACCCGGACATAGGTGGGCAAAGGCAGGGTTTTATGCGCAGCGGTCATCGCATACATATTATAGTCATCCCCGCTTGATGTTCTCCTGCTGTGAAACTTGGTTCCATACCAGGACGCGATACCTTTAGTCTTATAGCCGCTGGCACTACGCATGACCTCATAATTATGGCCATTGACAGCGTAAGATCCGGGATTTCCATAGCGGCTGAAGGGTTCATAGACCGGGTTTACTTTATGAAAGCGCGTTGGTGGAGCGCCTGGAGGTGCCCCGTCTTTTTGCTGAACAGTAGACTGTTTTTGGCGGATTGATGATTTATTGCGTGGAGAAGAAATATTTTTACCCTCTTCCTGCACGGGAGGCTCGATTGTATTTACAGGTCCCTGGCAGGCAGTAAGCAACATCAATGGCAATAACCCAATCCAACGCATAAATTCTCACTTTAGTGGTTTAATGACTATGAAAATAATGTACATTCTACGAAAATTTTTTGTCAGACGATACAAGCAGTTTGCACAGCGCATCGAATCGACTTAAAAATAAGCGATAGCTAATCTTCTAAGAAGATAATTGGAGGGAGGCTGATGCTGTGTTAGACTAACAGGATTTTTGTAACAGCGAGTAAAATAATAAAATGAAGTGTTTGCAAATTTATTCCAAAGTGGCATTGGCCGCCTCTCTTTTTTTCCAAAGCGCTGTATTTTATGCTGATACAGCTTTGCCTAATACGCCGATTCCAAGCCCGACTATAACCAATAAACCCCTTATCACCCCTTCTCCTCCAACCCTGAATGCCAAAGCCTATATTCTTATCGATGTCAATAGCGGCAAAATTATTGCCGAGAAAAATAGTGAGGAACAATTACCACCTGCAAGCCTCACAAAAATGATGACTCTTTACGTCATCTCCAATGCGCTGCACAACGACCAGATCCATTTGACGGATAATGTCAGAATCAGCCGCGAAGCCTGGAAAACAGGCGGCTCAAGAATGTTTGTTAAAGAAGGTCAGATGGTAAGTATTGAAGATCTTCTGAAAGGGATTATTGTTGATTCAGGTAATGATGCCTGTGTTGCTATGGCAGAACATCTCGGCGGCAGTGAGCCCGGCTTTGCTGAAATTATGAATCAACAGGCCCAGCAACTGGGGATGGTGAATAGTCACTTCACGGACAGTACCGGCCTGCCTGATCCCAATTTACATACTACTGCCAAAGATCTCGCTATTTTGGGACGTGCGCTGATTACGAACTTCCCTCAATACTATCACTGGTATGGTCAAAAATGGTTTACTTACAATGGAATTCGCCAGCCTAACCGTAATCGTCTGCTTTGGAGAGATAGTCAGGTCGATGGGGTTAAAACAGGTCATACCAATGATGCGGGTTTTTGTCTGGTATCCTCTGCCAAACGAGATAACATGCGCCTCCTGGCAGTCGTACTAGGCTCTCCAAGCGATTCAGTCAGGGCAGATGACAGTGAACGTCTTCTGAATTATGGTTTTCGTTTTTTTGAAACACATCCTCTCTACAAAGCAGGACAAAGTATTACCAAAGTTCCCGTATACAAAGGCGCTTCCAGCGAGCTGAATGTTGGCTTACTGCAGGATCAGTATATCACTATACCTAATGGCCAATATCAACGCCTGAATATCACAACAACTGTAGCAGAAAGTCTCCAGGCACCAATTGAGAAAGGTGACAAGATTGGCGAGCTGGTTGTTCAATTTGATGAAAAAACAATTGATACACACCCGGTTTATGCGCTCGAACCCATTGAAAAAGGCGGCATTTTTACCCGCATGAAAGATTCCGTGCGTTTGATGTTCAAGCGTTGGTTTGGATAAAAGACAAATGAATCAATTCGTTTATCTGAATGGACAAATCACACCCAGCCACGAGGCGAAGATCTCAATCTTCGATCGTGGTTTTCTGTTTGCAGACTCAGTGTATGAAGTTATTCCAGTCTACGATGGACGCCCCTTCTTTGTTGAAAAGCACCTCAGACGCTTACAGTCCAGTCTCGACAAATCGAGATTCCCTGATCCGCAAATAGATTGGCTGCCTGTGCTGGATGAATTAATCAGACTCAATGGCAATGGTGACATGCAGTTATACATTCAGATTACCCGAGGTAATCAGGGAGTGCGTAAACATGATATTCCTGACAAATTAGAACCTACAGTGGTGGCCTTCACTGTTCATAGCAGCTTTCCCACATCCGCTGCAGCGGAGGGGCTTCATGCGATAATTCTTGAAGATTACCGCTGGGAGCGGTGCGATATTAAATCAACCGCCTTGCTGGCTAATGTCCTGCTCAATGATGAAGCAATTCGCCAAGGGGCAAATACGACCATCCTGACCAGAAAAGGCTTTGTTACCGAGGGGAGTGTGAGTAACATTTTTCTGGTAGACAAAAATAATATTATCAGAACCCCTCCTCTGAACCACTATTGCCTTCCAGGCATTACCCGCGAAATTGCATTAGACTTAATAAAAGAGCTTAACTGGAAATTTATTGAGGAGCCTATTCCGGTACAAGATATTTTTACTGCATCTGAACTGTGGATTACCAGCACTACTAAAGAAATTTATCCAGTTACCCAAGTCAATAATTTACCGATTGGCGATGGTCAGGCGGGAATTTACTGGCAGAAAATTAATATCCGATACAAAGAGTTGGTTAGAAAACTATGAATGATAAACCCAGTCTGATTGAATTTCCCTGTGATTTCCCTTTAAAAATTATTGGGAGTAATACAGAGCGTTTCGTGGCAGAAATAACCGAGATCGTTCTGAAACACTATCCTCAGACACCGGATCATAAAATCCAGTCTAAAAATACCGAGCGAGGAAATTATGTCTCAGTTACTGTGACTGTGTTTATTTATGATCAGATTTCACTGGATAATCTGTACCGGGAGCTTACCAGTCATCCTGATATCAAAATGGTTTTATGATGATAATACGCAATCTTGGACTACAAACCTATCAGTCCGTTTGGGATGAAATGAAGGTATTCACCAGCAACAGGCAGATAGAAACCAGCGATGAATGCTGGCTATTGGAGCATTTTCCAGTATATACCCAAGGTCAGGCAGGCAAGCCGGAACATTTACTCAATCCAGCGAACATTCCTGTTATCCAGTCCGATCGTGGCGGTCAGATTACTTATCATGGTCCCGGCCAATTAGTCGCCTATGTTTTAGTGGATTTAAAGCGAAGGCATATCGGTATTCGCACCCTTGTTTGTCAATTGGAAGCCCTGTTGATTAGCTTGTTAGCCCATTATCAACTTGATGCCACAACTCGCTGCGGTGCTCCCGGCGTCTATTTTAATGAAAAAAAGATTGCATCTATAGGATTACGGGTGAAAAATGGCTGCACCTATCATGGAATTGCACTGAATGTGAATATGGACCTGCAACCCTTTAAAGGGATAAATCCCTGCGGCTTTAGTCAGTTAGAGATGACTCAGATTAGTGACTATGTACCAGGCATTGACTTGGCTGAGGTGAAACAAAACCTTGCAGCACTTTTTTTAAAGCATTTTAAAACCTGACAAGTATGCAATTATTCTCCCATTACATTGAGCCTCTGATTTCGTGGCTGCAGTATAATCCGCACTGGGCATTATTCTTTACTTTTTTGGTTTCCTTCTCTGAATCCTTAGCCATTATTGGCAGCATCATTCCTGGGTCAATCACTATGACCGCGATAGGTATACTGGCAGGTACCGGCGTGATGCGTGTGGATTTGACACTGATAGCAGCAATTTTAGGAGCCATTGCAGGCGACAGCATCAGCTATCTCATTGGATACACCTTCAGAGACAGTATTATTTCTATCTGGCCGTTTAAACGTTATCCCAACCTTTTAACTTATGGTAAAGATTATTTTAAACGCCACGGTGGTAAAAGTGTATTGATTGGTCGCTTTGTGGGCCCGCTCCGCTCGATCATTCCGGTTATTGCCGGCATGATGGGAATGAGCCAATGGCGTTTCTTCATCGCCAATTTTATTTCAGCTATCGGCTGGTCCCTGCTCTATGTTCTGCCTGGAGTATTGATTGGTGCAGCTAGCTCTGAGCTTTCGCCAGAAAGTGCAGCACGTCTCCTGGTAGTTGTCTTACTATTACTCGGCTTAATCTGGTTATTCAGTGTAGTTTTAAAGTGGATAATCGTCAGAGTCAATAGACTATTACGTACAAGCCTTCATGACTTTTGGTCCTGGTCAAGCCGGCACCCGCATCTGGCTTCGATTATCTCCAGATTAACGCCTGCCAATGAAAGCAATCATTATCAAACAGCGGGATTATGCCTGGTATTTCTTGTCTGTTTGTTATGTTTGCTGATTATTTCCTTTATGGTTTACGATCAGAAAGGTCTTTTTGTATTAAATCAACCCGTTCATTTATTTCTACAGAGCTTGCGCGGAATTTCCTTCGACAGCTTTTTTATCATTCTGGTATCGGTAATTAGCCCCATTAATTTACTGGCAGTGTGCGCCGGGGTTTTCATAATCTATTCCTGGCAACACAATTGGCGGCAGGCAGCTTATTGGATCAATCTCCATTTAAGCTGTGCATTGCTCATGTTATTCATTCACTGGCTGATACCAAGCGCCAGACCAGAGGGCCTGTTAAATATTCAGAGCGGTAACTCCTATCCTTCCATTGGTCTGAGCTTTGCAACTGCCCAATATACTATGCTCATGTACTTCAGCAATGATTTGCATAAAAACAGAGTTACCAGAACATTTAACAGTCTGGCTATTTCAGTATTAATTCTGGCAGGCTTTGGCACTATTTATTTAGGAGATCACTGGTTAACAGATATCTTGTCAGCCTATATGGCCGGATTAGGATTAAGCACAATTCACTGGCTGTTTTATCGTCGCAAAATTTCTCTTATTGTCAGTCCTCTCTGGCTAAGATACTTCTTACTGGGCCTTATTCTTGGCGGCACCTTGCTGAGAACCTTGCTGCATCATGATCAGGAAATTAAAAACCATCAGCCTTATTATGCGCAGTATGTTTTTACCGATGCCCGCTGGTGGAATCAGACAGCCCCTCTTTTGCCTGCATTTCGTACAAACCGAATCGGCAAACCAATTGCTTTATTTAATGTGCAGTATGCCGGCTCCATCAATCATCTGGAAGAGGAGTTAGCCCGTCAAGGCTGGCACAAGCAGAATGACTCATTGTTCTATGCCTTACTTAAACGGTTTAGTAAAAATTATTCTGCAGAAATCCCTCTGATGGCCCCGCTCTATTTAAACCGAAAACCTGTCCTGGTAATGACTTTTAAGCCAGGCCGGCGAAAACCCATGCTTATTCTGAGAATGTGGCGTTCAAATTTTCATTTAAAATCAATGAAGCAACCTCTATGGCTTGGCACACTGGAATCACATCAACCCCCCAAGCTGTCCAGTAAGGAAAAAACCTACACTATCAATATTCTACACTTCCCTTTGTATTATATGAGCAAATCTCTTCATATCTTTCCGCAGAAACAGATTAAATTTAACCTTGCACGTCATCAGGGAGTCGAAGTTCCAAAAGAGACGGTAATACTGATCATCAAAGATCTGCCGCAACGTATTCCAGAAGGATCTGAACAAAAGTTATAAACGTTTGCTGATACCAATCTGATTGATGCGCAAAATCCTGATCAGTTACAAATCTATTACTTGATCTTTCACAAGCTGTAGAGCAATATAACTAACATCAGCTTATCGCGCAGGCTAGGCAATAATCCCATAGGTGTAGATTAATTCAGCGCCAAGATGTCTATTTAAGGAATATAATATGATTTCATTGATGAATTCTATCTATTTTATTTTTCCACTCATTAGTCTGGTATTACTCGCCTATGGTTTCAAATCCAGTCATAAAAACTATATTTCTCTGGCACTTTGGCTTAGTCTTATTGCGGTATTGCTGGAATACAAAACAGCGGGTGGTGAAATTCTTGGCAGTTATTTCAATTACAAACATGCTGCTGTCTACTCTCTCAATCTAATGGTTCTGATCATTTGTATTGTTTATCTGCTGTGTTATTCGTTCAGACAGTCTAAAAGCATACTTTATCGTTATATATCCGGTTTAACAGCAGCAATCGCAGTAACTGGTGCAGCAATTTTAATAAGCAATTTATGGATCAATGCGTTTTTCATCGAACACCGGCTTCAAAACACACCACTTCTACAGGTGGCAAGCTTCCAACAAGTTGAATACTGCAACTATAGTTATGTTTTTTATAAAATAAGCCCTGAAGGTAACGTTCAATATATGTGCCCCAATTATTATGGTCTGCTTCCATCAGTTGGCGGTTTACGCATTCCGCCAGCCCATGTTTTAAAGCAGCTCCCGCCTCAGTTACAGGCTAAATTCACTCATTCAGGGGTTAATTCAAAAATGCCGTAAATACTCATTTCGATTGCTGTTGATAATTTGTTCTATTGATTATTTTTTGGTACTATCGTGAAAAATTTATCTCATAAAAAGACCATGCAACGACTGCTAATCAGCTTATTAATTATATTTAGCCAGTCATCTCTGGCAATGGCTCCCAAATTGAATTGGAACCAAGCCGTTGATAATGCCATTATCAGATATGGTTTACGTACCGAGCCTGAATTAATTCGTTTTTTCTCCAAAGCGAATGTGGCTTATCCTCCCAAAGAAATAGCCCTGCTCGCCTTTAAACAGGAAAGGCAGATTGAGTTATGGGCTAAAAACGATAATCATGACTGGAAACACATCCATACCTATCCATTAACTGCATTTAGCGGCCGTCTTGGCCCTAAACTAAAAGAAAGAGACGGACAAATCCCGGAAGGTGTCTATAAACTGGTTACATTTAACCCTTTTAGCAGTATGCACTTGTCAATGATGATTAATTACCCAAATAATTTTGATCGGCTGCAAGCAAGTAAAGATGGGCGAACAAAATTGGGGGGTGATATATTTCTGCATGGGAAATCACTTTCTGTTGGCTGCCTTGCTGTAGGAGACAAGGCCATTGATCAATTATTTCTTTTAAGCCGCAGAGTAGGTCTTAACAATATCAAGATGATTATTGCGCCCAATGACTTACGAGTTGCCAAACCAGCGACTTCAAATTTTGCTCAACCCAGATGGCTGCCTGAGTTATATAAACAAATTACTGATGCCTTGCATCAATTTCCAAAGAATAAAAAAATAGCTTGATGACCGTACTATCAACAACTGATAAAGGTCTGTCTTTTCCGCGTAGGCGGAAAGCCATCCACGATCCGGCACAGTACCCGCGATGAAAATAGATTCCTGCCTTCGCAGGAATGACACAGCAAGCATATAAGTGGAGTGTGATTCATGGGGATATACATCATTTCGAAGCCGGAGCTTTATTTAGCCTTTCCAAAAGACTAAAATAATTATTTTCACAGAACTGATGCATGATCCTGGCCGTAGCGCCCCATACAAATTTGCTTTCATGAAGAAATCGAATAGTTTTGAATGTTAAGCCGCCTCTTTTAAACTCAATCTCCTGATAATTAGCTTGTATACAGATCTGATCAATCGGCAGCATAAATAGTTCAGAAACCTCTGCAGCATTGAGCGTGAACGGCTCTATTGAATTAACTGAGGCAAACCATGGGTGGATAATATAACCAGTCAGAGTATGCTCTTTTTCCATTGGGCAAATTAATCGAACCCGATCAGCTGTAATACCCAGTTCCTCATGCAACTCACGTAAACCGGTGTCCTGGAGACTTCGATCGTCTTCTTGCCAACCACCGCCAGGAAAACAGATTTCCCCGGGGTGGCTGCGCAGAAAAGGATTGCGTATAGTCAGCAGCAATGATTTGCTCTTTTCTTCAAAAAGAACGATGACCGCGGCTATCTTATTTTCCATTCTCTAACAATCCTTTCAGGATGGGATTAATTTTAATAAAACACTCATCATATTCCTTATCACACTCTGAATCTATTACGATACCTCCACCTGCGGCAAACAAGAGTTTATTCCCTTTTGCAGTAATTGTCCGAATAGCAATATTCGTATCAAATCGCCCGTGATTGGAGAAATACCCAATACTTCCACAATAAACCCCACGGGCAAAGGCTTCACTTTCAGCAATCACTTTCATTGACTCTAATTTGGGAGCCCCCGTGATCGAACCACCAGGAAAACAGGCCCCAAACGCTGCAAACATGCCAATATCTTCCCGGCATTCCGCTTCAATATGACTGACTAAATGATGAACGCCTTTATAACTTTGAAGTTCGCATAACCCAGTAACCCTGACGCTGCCTGTTTTCGCAATTTTCCCCAGATCATTTCTAAGTAAGTCCACAATCATTATGTTTTCAGCACGATTTTTTTCAGAATTTATCAATTCCAGTCTTGCTGCATTATCGCGTGCTTCATTTTCATCATTCCTGGCAGTACCCTTTATTGGAGAAGTCGTTAATTTACCTTGCGTATAAGTCAGAAAGCATTCGGGAGAAAATGATAAAATATCTGCGTTTTCCAGCCTAATGAATGCTCCATAGGGAACAGGATTCACTGCTCTAATTGTTTGATAAATGGCATAACTGTTCCCTTCATAACCCATAGAAAAGCCTTGAGTTAAGTTAGCCTGATAACAGCGGCCTTGAAATAGCGCTTCCTGAATAAAACGAAACGACTCTTGATAATCGTCACAGGAAATAAATGTGCACAGAGGGAGCTGAATTTTGAACTCACCATCCGTAACGGCTTCCTCGTCTGCCTCCAGCCATAACTCAGCCATAGCAGCGGCAATTTCCGGAGTTTCCTTCCTGGTATTGGCAGCAAATAAACTCACTTTTTTTAAATGATGATCAATTATGATTGCCCAGTCATATAGCCCCAGGTGAAATAATGGCATACCCTCCATGTCAGGGTGGATTTCCATCTCTATTCCAGCGAGCTGACAAGCCAGATCATAGGAAAAATAGCCTATTGCGCCTCCCTGAAACGGCAAATCGCAGCTTGAAGGGACAGGGGGCAACAATGAATCGAGATAAGTGAAGAGATTATTTAGATCCGATAGATGCTTTTCATTAACAAGCTCATATGGGAATGCTGTCAGAATATCAAAACGACCTCGAAGTTGATCTGCACTTTCAATAAGCACAAAGCCAGTTAATTGACTAAATTTGCTATAGTTATGACATAAATTTGACGGATAAGATAATTCTAATATATTATACTCGAACAAGTTACATCCTTTTTGTACAATTTAACCTAATAATGATAATTTAAATTGAAAAAGGATTCCATTAAATTTCTCAACTATCAACTGCATATGAAAGTAAGTTTTCTAAAGGTTATACCTAATTCTGCCCTCCTCTGGGAGTACAATCCTGAATCCAACACAGCCGAATATATTTTTAAGACAGAGAGTGATCTGCTTAAAGTGGTGACACCCCGAGCCGCCATTGTGGACGCCATGAGACAAATTAATGGGATCCGACTAGAGGACAGCCGAGCAGTCATTGATGACGTAAAGGAGTTTATAAAAACTTATCCGATGCTGGAAGTACCTATCCCACAATCAACTCCAGAAAAAACAGGTAAAGCCTCAGACATTGAAAAAACAAACCTGCCCGGTTTTTCCATGTTCAAACGCAACACATCAACCCGTATCCAGGGAAGCAAAACCACCAAAACCCAAAGGGCATCTTTATCACTGGAAAACTATTCAGAAAATAGAGAGCGAACAAAGAGTCAAATCGCTGATGCCTCAGCTGAAGACTCCCGTCATTCTGTACAGTTGCCAATTATGCGCCAAAGCTCCCCCTTGAAACCGCTTGATGCTGCCGCGCTATCCAGTAAAGCTTCCTACATCCCGGGAAGTTTTAATATCGATACAATCATTCCAATAGACAAATCACCTGAAGCCTGGCGCCAAACCCTCGTATTTCTTGATGCGCTTAGTGAAAAAACAACTAACGACAAACAAAAAAGTGCTATGCAGCTTTTAAGAGATGAGCAGGATATCATCAAGGAATTACATCTAATCGAGATGACCAAATTATATGAAATCAAAGGGGCACTCATCCGAAAACTTAAAAAATTTCTCGATATTATTGAGAGCGCTTTACAGCAGGTCGATTCTAAATATCCTTTTCCCGCAGCAATCTTTTCTTATTTTCGCATGGCAATTGTTGGAGCTATGGTTAATACCCAGGAAAATCTCAAAATCTATGCAGAGATCAATGCCAGAACCAGCAAATCCAAATCAGAGGCGGCGCGATTTATAAAACGCCAGGCTGAAAAATCAGAACTGGTAATGGCTCGCTTATTAGCTTTTCATTATTTTACCAGCTCTGAGTTAACCCAGATTCAAGACGATAATGAATCGCTGCAATCTTTTCTGGCACAAGTCAAAATCAAACTTAAACCCAAACGGCAGAAACTTGATTTATTACTAGCGGGAATGACACAGCTTATTCTTGAATCTCTTGAATATGAGTGGATGTTCAAAAAAGAAATGGAACGTATTTCCAATGAATGTTCTAAACATCCTCAACAAATTGAAATTGCCATTCTTGAATCCGAAAAAGATGGACAGGCGCAATGCATGTACTCTGTTTATGCCTTAATCAAAGGGGTTATCTCACCTTCGGAATTACATAAAAAATCCAGTAACGAACTGGATCGCTTTATTTTTTCATTAATGGGTGATTTGATTAATTATATAAAAGTACAATACTATTGTATTTCCCCTTTTGTTGGCAATATCAGCTTAAAGGGCACCTGGAAAGACGAGCATAAAGATCCCAGAGATTTCTATATTTATGAGGACTTTGCAGTGCAATTAAGGAGCTCTTTAAAAGCGCTGGTTACTCCCCTCCTTTATTCAAGTGGTAAATATGCCTTTCCCTCGGAAGAAAAACGGTTTAATTCGGTAAATGATTCTACCGAGGAAAAACTGGTTCCTTTTAAAACGCTTTTGCTAAATCACCTTATCGAGAGCATCAATACGCTCATCAAAAACGCCGCGGATAATATAGTTCCTGCTAGCAGCAACGCTGGTGAGAAAACTGAAGCGACTGGTGTATACGAACCAGCAGAACAGGAAAGCTCTTCATTAGCCCTTTAGAAAAAACTGTTTCAAACAAGGATGGTTTTTAAGAGAAATAATGAGTATTCTATGGCGATATGTTGTGAACAAGGAGAAAATCCGTGACAACAGTCGCCCAGTTTGAAATTCAATTCAACCAGTGTATTAATGAAAATGGTGAGGCCTGTGCTGTCTTGCCTGATTTTGCGAAACAGGATCAGGTTCTGCAGGATCTTTACCGTATTATGGTAAGGACACGCATCTTTGATCGGAAAGCCATCGCATTACAGCGTACAGGAAAGATGGGAACTTATGCACCTATCAATGGCCAGGAAGCAATATCAACGGCTATTGGTCATGCCATGCGCCCGGAAGACGTGCTTGTTCCCTATTACCGGGATTACGCCGCGCAATTCCAGCGTGGTGTAAAAATGTCGGAAATCCTTGCCTATTGGGGTGGAGATGAACGTGGAAGCCATTTTGCCAATAACAAGGAAGATCTACCAATTTGCGTGCCAATCGCGTCACAATGCCTGCATGCAGCAGGCGTAGCCTTTGCCTTTAAATACCGTCATCAATCTCGTGTGGCCGTAACCTGTATCGGCGAAGGCGGTACATCGGAAGGTGATTTCTATGAAGCAATGAACGTCGCCGGCACCTGGAATCTTCCCGTGGTTTTTATTGTTAATAATAACCAGTGGGCTATTTCAGTACCTCTTTCCAAACAGACAGCAACAGAAACTGTCGCACAGAAAGCAATCGCCGCCGGTTTTACAGGCGTACAAGTCGATGGAAATGATGTAGTAGCCTGCCGTAAAGTCATTGGCGAGGCCATTGAAAAGGCCAGACGCGGTGAAGGACCAACGCTCATCGAAGCATTGACTTACCGGCTTTGTGACCATACCACAGCAGATGATGCAACCCGCTATCAACCTCAGAATGAAGTCGATGCAGCAAAACCTAAAGAGCCAATCAGCCGATTTCGTCATTTCCTTGAAGCAAACAATTTATGGGATGCGGCTCGTGAAGAACAGCTAACTATTGAAGCCAGCACTGAAGTTCAGGCAGCGGTTGATGAATATCTTGGTCAGAAAAGGCAGTCAATTACCAGCATTTTTGATTATCACTATGAAACCTTACCCGATTATCTGATTGAGCAGCGGGCCATTGCAATGGAGGAAGCCGACAATGCCTGAAATTACCCTCATAGAAGCAGTCACCCAGGCACTGGCTTATGAATTGGCACATGATGAGAACGTCGTTGTGTTTGGTGAAGATGTCGGCAAAAATGGCGGAGTATTCAGAGCCACTGTCGGCCTCCAGGAACGTTTTGGCGAAGAACGGGTTTTTGATACTCCTCTGGCGGAATCGATGATTGCCGGATTGTCAGTGGGAATGTCAGTTCAGGGGATAAAACCCGTTGCTGAATTCCAGTTTATGGGTTTCATTTATCCTGCATTTAACCAGATTCTTTCTCATGCGGCACGTATGAGAAATCGAACTCGCGGCCGTCTGCACTGTCCGATTGTTTTCAGAGCTCCCTTCGGCGGCGGTATCCGTGCACCTGAGCATCACTCAGAAAGCACTGAAGCCCTTTTTACTCACATACCTGGTTTGCAAGTGGTGATTCCCTCTTCGCCCAGAAGAGCCTATGGATTATTATTAGCGGCAATCAGAAATCCTGATCCGGTAATATTCCTTGAACCTAAACGTATCTATCGTCTGGTGAAGCAACCTGTTGAAGATAACGGTGAAGCCCTGCCTCTTGGAAAATGCTTTACTCTGCAACAGGGGAGCGATGTCACTCTGGTCAGTTGGGGCGCCAGTATTCATGAAACCATGCAGGCTGCCAAACAATTACAGGACGAAGGCATTTCCTGCGAAGTGATTGATGTGGCAACTATTAAGCCTTTGGACATTGAAACAATTATTAACTCAGTTGAAAAAACCGGCCGCTGCGTGATTGTCCATGAAGCAGCAAGAACCTGTGGAGTTGGTGCAGAAATATCGGCTCAATTGATGGAAAACTGTCTTGGTGATTTACAGGCCCCCGTTCAACGGGTAACGGGCTATGATACGGTAATGCCCTATTTTCAACTTGAAAAATTTTACATTCCGAGTGTCCAGCGTATTAAGGACAGCGTACTCAGTATAATGGAGTAATTATGAATATTTTTAATCTGCCTGATTTGGGTGAAGGTCTGCCTGATGCTGAAATTCATGAGTGGTTTGTAAAGGAAGGCGACCAGGTTAAACTGGATCAACCGCTTGTGTCTATGGAAACTGCAAAAGCGGTAGTAGACGTTCCCTGCCCTCAGGACGGCACCATCGTTAAATTATTTGGAAAGCCTGGCGATGTACTGAAAACAGGTACCCCTTTAGTGGCTTTTGCTGAAACAACCGCGGCAAGAACTGACAAAGGCACTGTGGTCGGCAATCTCGAAGAGAGCCATGATGTCAGCGAAGATAATTTTACAATCGGCTCAATAAGCCCCTCGGCATCTGAAAATAATAAACGCCCTAAAGCGACGCCTGCAGTACGCGTTTTAGCTAAAAAATTGGGCGTGGATTTGTGCACCCTGGCTGGCACAGGTCAGCATGGGATGATAACACGTGACGATGTGGAACGTGCCGCAAGCCCTAAAACAAGCATACCCGAAGGATTTGAACCTTTACGTGGTGTACGACGTGCGATGCTAAACAGCATGGTCCAATCTCATCAGGTTATTGTACCCGTCAGCATCTTCGATGAAGCCGATATTGAAGCCTGGCAACCCAATCAGGATATTACTGCCCGCCTTATTCGTGCAATAGCGGATGGTGCAAAAAAAGAGCCTGCCCTCAATGCCTGGTTTAACACAGAGCATTCCGCTCGTAAATGTTTTGAAAGTGTTCATTTGGGTCTGGCGATGGATACAGAAGATGGATTGTTTGTGCCGGTTATTCATGACGCAGATAAAAAATCAGCGCAGGAACTAAGAGCCATCATCGATGAATTTAAAAAATCTGTCCGTGAGCGAGCAGTTCCCGCAGATAAGCTAAAAGGTGCAACAATCACCCTGTCAAACTTTGGAAAATTTGCGGGCAAATTCGCAAGCCCGATTATTGTTCCACCAATGGTTGCTATTTTAGCCGTAGGTCGTTTGTACAGTGGGGCAGTTACCGCAAATGGACAGATAAAATCCCACCGCTTGCTTCCGCTTTCCCTAAGCTTTGATCACCGAGCTGTAACCGGTGGAGAAGCCACCCGTTTCCTGGGTGCTGTGATTGAGTCATTGCAAAAACCGGAATGATTTAGCTAACAAACGTAGGTCGGGCGCTTTCGCCCGACATTTCAATATTATCTCATTTGTTTATTTTGAATGAAACAATCGAATGTCGGGCGAAAGCGCCCGAACTACGAAGCTGTGAAGCTTCTATCACCGAACCATCTTGTGATGAGTATTCAAAATTACAAGCGCTTGTTGTGCGTCCGCTTGTCCAGCCGCTGCAGCCCTGTTGATCCATAGCCAGGCCTTTTCACGATCTTCAACAACCCCTCGTCCATAGTAATACATATAACCCACTGCATATTGTGCATCTGGCTGGCCGCCTTCCGCTGCAGGCAAGAGGTGAATGAAGGCTTTTCTATAATCCTGTGCACGGAAACAGGCAATCCCTTCATCGAAATTTACAGCTCTGAAACAGGCCGTCTGTAAAAAACAACAAATTAAGAGAATGATTAATTTTGAAACTAATCGCATACTGGCTAATCCTTAAAAAGCGGCTTGACCGGCCCATCAAAATGGAGCTGGTTTTTAGGTAACTTGATGCTCTCTAAAGCACCATTATGCAAAACAACGATATCCTGCTCATTGATTGATTTAATCGTTGCGCCACCCGGTAAGCTATCTCCAATCACATAAAGTCGCTCCTGGCCTCCAGCAGAGCGTATCAATACCTGAGAGGCGTTTTTTTCCGACGAATACATGATTCCTACTATCTCAAGATCAAGCATTGATTCTTTAATATCCTGGCCTGATAAATTAACAGGAACATAAACGCCAAACAATGCTGCCTTAAAAATAGCGGACTTTTTATTCAGCTCTTCCTGGCTCGGTCCAGGCTTGACCCTCTCAATATTTAATTCAGCAGAACTCTGCTCCTGAGACTTTATAGCAAGAGAGTACATTTCAGTAAGGAATAAGGCCAGGAAAATCGTAAACATGAGTATTGCGATTAATTTCACCGGCTCGCCGAGCAGTTCGGAATTTAGTTTGGTCAGCCTCACAACACTCTGATAGATTGAAATAATTACCCTAGTTTAAATTAAACAGCATCGGGTTTAAACTGCAAAAACGAAATTTAGCCCTCATTCTGATGATTTCTATTCCGCCGATTGAGAAGATGTAGGTATCTAGGCTATATTGAACAAATAACAGGATATTTTGCCAAGGACTTGCAATGCAAACACAAAATGAAGCACCTCACGTTCGATTAGCTACAATGTCTCGCTGGTATGTCGTCTCAAGAGCTATTCATGCCATTGCTTCTCTTGGAATCGCAAATTGCATGACAGAAACACCCGTCAGTGTTAAAGAAATAGCAGCAAAAAGCGGCACAGATCCCGAACTTCTAGGGAGACTTATGCAGTTTTTAAGCTCCTATGGCCTATTTGAATACCAGACACCTGACGCCTATGCATTGACAGAGCTGTCAAAACCGCTTCGCGATGATGATCCTCATTCTGTGCGGGATGTCTTACGAATGGTTGATGATAACTGGTGGGATGCTTTTTCAATGCTTGATCAAAGTATAAAAAATGGTAAGTCAGCATTTGAACATAAACATGGCGAAGAATTTTTTACCTTTCTTAGCAATCATGCCGAAAAGCAGGCAAATTTCGATAGAGGCATGGCTAAACTCTCGACCTATGATGATGAGCCTATTGCGAAATGCTACAACTTTGGCCGGTTTCAGTCGCTGGCTGATATGGGAGGCGGCCGCGGTGGAATGGCAAAGGCAATTCATAAGCATTATCCGGAACTATCTATCACCGTATTTGATACTCCGTCTGTTATTGATCAGCTGTCAAACTCTGACTTTCCCTCCGAGATACAATTGCAGGCCGGAGATTTTTTTGCTGAAATCCCCATGGTCGATGCCTATTTATATAAAGGGGTTCTTCATGATTTTAATGACGAAATGATGAAGACCATTCTCACTAATTGCTATCAGCGCATGCCGCAGTCTTCCACTTTACTGATTGCGGAACAGGTCATGCCCGTTAATGATCTGCCGCATCCTAACAAAACGATGGATATCGTGATGATGGTATTATTGGATGGCAGGCAACGCTCACTGGCTGAGTGGCAACAATGCATTGAACCCGCAGGTTTTGAATTTATGAATAGTTACCCGACTTCAAGTGTTTTTACTTTAATGGAGTTTAGGCGAAAATCCTAAACTTCAGGAAAGCCATTGCCTTTTACTCAGAAACGATAGGCATGGCTTTCCTTTTGACTGAATTGATTTAGCTCATAAGTTCTAAGCTCGATAGTGCATTCCCCTGCCTCTACCTCAATCAGATAAAAACTGTTTCGATCATCGCGAGTTCGCTGGCATGACAGAGACCCCGCATGCAGCAAAGCGAACGACTCCTGGCCGTTTTTTTCGAGAAAGCTGACATTTGCATAATGCAGATGTCCGGTGCAAATCAGATGAACAGCAGACTTTTTAAGCGATACAATAAATTCGCGTGTGTTGCTTAATGGCCTGTGCAAGCCCTCAAAATGCTGAAAGTTGTGATGGAAAAAGAGAATATTTAACTTATTTTCAGCCTCACTAAAATAAGTTTCAATTTTCTTTAAACTATCCGAAGAAAGCTTACCGTCTTTTATACTGTAAGGATTAACGCTATTGAGTCCTAAAATGCGTACGCTTTCATTTTCATAGCTCACTTCCATTGCATTTGAAATAAAGTGCCGATATTTATCAAACGGGGTAAGAAAGCGCTGAATTAAATCAAATGCAGGAACATCATGATTTCCAGGAACAATCAGAACCTTGCCGGGCAGACGGGAAAGGAAGGCTTTCAGATCACGGAATTGTTCAGAGCGGGCGCGATGAGTCAGATCCCCCGAAATAATAATAACTTCCGGCTGAATTGCAGCCGCTTCTATCAAAAAACGATGTATTATTTCCTGTCGATGTAATCCAAAATGTAAATCGGATATGTGAATAATTTTCATGAGCTAACCAGCAAGTTTAGTGAATCGGGTAATAATTGATATTTTAATGGCAAACTCATTTTATGAGCATCACCATCCAGAGATACACTGATCTCTTTATATTTTTCAATATTAATTTCTAAAGGATAACTGCTGCAGGTCGCTTCAAAATGATTATTGTTTCCCAACAAGACATCGAAAATTTTAGTAATCTCTATTCTTCCATGCTTTAAATAATAAAGTCCCAGCTTATGTTCATTGAAGCTTTCACGAGCGAATTTAGCAGGAAATTCCCAGCTATAGCAATTATTACTAATCATAATAAATGATGACCGAAGGCGAAGATCCATTTCTTCACCGCTAAGCCTGATGCTGTATGTTTTATGTGTACGCAGCGCGTGTATAAAACTGGGTATATAGCCCAGCCATTTATTAATCCGTTTGGCATAGGAGTCTCTTTTTTTTGCAAAGCGCGGATAAAATCCGATGGAAGAATTATTTATAAATACATGGTCATTGACCTTGGCAATATCAATTTTTTTAACAACAGGAGAGTGAAGAACATCAATGAGCTCATCAATCGTTGTTGCCAACTTTAATTCTCTGGCAAAATGATTCAAAGTACCTAAGGCCAATACGCCCATTGTGGTTGTCGAATTAACTAGCAACTGAGCGGCACTGCGAAGCGTTCCATCGCCTCCGCCAATTAGAATTAAGTCGAATTTCTTCTGGCAAAGTCTAATGGTGTCCTCAAGAGATTCCGGCGCTACGGAAAAAAACTGGTACTGGAATCCTGCTTCCGACAATCGCGATAAATAGCTATCGATTTTCTCTGCATTTCGTGCCTGTTGGTTAACAATGATAGCAAAATTTCTGGTATCCAGATTACTCATTGTTATACAGGGCGAAATGAACGGTTAGAATGTGCATGCTTTCTCATCCATGAAATTTAAGAATTATTATTAATTGTAATCTAATCGTTATCAGTAATCGAGGGACATGATGAGACTGCCATTACGTTGTCGTAACTCTCCAGGTATGTCATCCTGAGCGTAGCGAAGGATCTGAAACTGCTTACAACTGAGCCAGACTCAGGAGATCCTTCACTGCGTTCAGGATGATGTTTAGACGACTTGATTTAATTAAAATCAAACTTATCCGCAACCTGGGGAGTTACATTAAATCAAAGGCCTGCTCTTTACCACATTGTCTAGCTCAATCAGGCACTCAAGTAAAGGTTTCATTTGATCCAGTGGCCAGCTATTGGGGCCATCGCTTAACGCCTGATCGGGATGAGGATGAGTTTCCATAAAAATCCCCGCGATCCCGGCAGCTACTGCAGCCCGTGCCAGGACTGGAACGAACTCTCTTTGTCCTCCTGAGCTGCCATTATTACCGCCTGGAAGCTGGACTGAATGCGTTGCATCAAAAACGACAGGACAATTGGTTTCACGCATTATTTGCAGCGAACGCATATCAGATACCAGATTATTATAACCAAAAGTAGCACCTCGCTCACAAACCATAATTTGCTCATTACCACAAGCCTGAGCCTTGGTCACCACATGCTTCATTTCCCAAGGGGCGAGAAATTGTCCTTTTTTGATATTAACCGGCTTATTCATTGCGGCTACTTTTTGAATGAAGTTGGTCTGACGGCAAAGAAATGCAGGCGTTTGCAGCACATCAACAACACTGGCCACCTCAAGTAAGGGGGTATCTTCATGGACATCTGTGAGTATGGGAACTCCGACCTCTTTTTTTACCTTCTCAAGAATCATAAGGCCCTTTTCAAATCCTGGCCCTCTGTAGCTGCTCAAAGAAGATCGATTGGCTTTATCAAAAGAAGATTTATAAATAAATGGCAAGCGGAGCTGGTTGCAAATCTCTTTTAAATAACCCGCAGTTTCCAGAGCAAGCGATTCACTTTCAATAACGCAAGGGCCTGCAATTAGAAATAAGGGGGCATTTAATCCTGCCTCAAAACCACAAAGTTTCATAACTTATCCTTTTTTTGAGAATAGCTTCTGGCTGCCAGAACAAAATCTTTGAATAGCGGATGTCCATCACGAGGAGTTGAAGTGAATTCCGGATGAAACTGGCAGGCTACAAACCAGGGATGGTCAGGTAATTCAATCATTTCAACCAGCATTCCATCAGCTGAGCGGCCTGATATAAGCAGGCCCGCATCAGTCAGGCGATCAATAAAATGGTTATTGACCTCATAACGATGTCTGTGGCGCTCCACGATTTCATTTTTCCCATATATTTTGCTGGCAAGCGAATCGGGTTGTAATATACAGGATTGGGCTCCAAGGCGCATTGTGCCCCCCAGATCGGTATGTTCGTTGCGAAGATTAAGGCTGCCGTCTTCATCCATCCATTCACTAATCAGTCCGATAACCGGATAAGGAGTAGACGGATTAAACTCGGTTGAATTGGCATTATCTAAATGAGCCACATGACGGGCATACTCAATAACCGCAGTTTGCATGCCCAGGCAAATTCCTAAATAAGGAATATTATTTTCGCGAACATGGCGAATAGTTTCAATTTTTCCTTCAATGCCTCGTAATCCAAAGCCGCCAGGAACAAGAACAGCGTCTATATCACCTAATGCTTGAACACCTTGATTTTCAATTGATTCTGCATCGATATAAACAATTTCAACCTTGGTATGGCTATGAATTCCGGCATGACAAAGTGCCTCATTGATAGACTTATAGGCATCATTCAGTTCAGTATATTTTCCGACCATCGCAATTTTAACTTTACTGGTAGGGGCGGACTGCTTATCGACGACAGCTTGCCACTCATGCAAATCAGCCGCTGGAGGATTTAAGCCCAGCTTTTTAACCACAATTTCATCCAGTCCCTGGGCATGAAGAATCATTGGAATCTGATAAATGCTCTTGGCGTCTTCTAAAGAAATAACGCCTTCAGTTTCAACATTGGTAAATAAGGCGATTTTGGATCGATCAGCCTGCGACAGGGCTTTTTCTGAGCGGCAAATCAAAATATCTGGCTGTATACCAATGGAGCGCAGCTCTTTAACTGAATGCTGAGTCGGTTTGGTTTTAGTCTCACCGGAAGTAGGAATATAAGGCACCAGTGTCAGGTGGATATATAACGAATGTTGGGCACCGACTTCAATACGCATTTGCCGAATTGCTTCAAGAAACGGCAATGATTCGATATCACCCACTGTACCGCCAATCTCAATTAATGCAACATCAAACTGATCGGCACCAGCTTTGATACAATGCTTGATTTCATTGGTGATGTGCGGGATTACCTGAACCGTTCCCCCTAAATAATCGCCTCGTCTCTCTTTTTTTATGACCGTTTCATAAATTTTTCCAGAGGTGAAATTATTGCGCTTGGTCATTGTGGTGCGAACAAAACGCTCATAATGTCCCAAATCCAGATCGGTTTCAGCACCATCTTCAGTGACGAAAACCTCTCCATGCTGAAAAGGGCTCATTGTGCCGGGATCAACGTTAATGTAGGGATCAAGTTTGATAAGCGTGACTTTGAGTCCGCGTGCTTCGAGAATAGCCGCAAGAGAAGCTGCAGCAATGCCTTTACCCAGGGAGGAAACAACCCCACCGGTAATAAAAATATATTTTGTCATAATGACCCCGTTACGATGCTCTTACTCTTGATAGAGCGAATTAAAATATTTTGCATATGAACGGGATTTAATTTTAACAAAAAACGTCCATAAATAACACATTTTATTGAAGCATTCAGGAAAGTTAAGCGTTTAGAACGCTCTGTCAGACAGGGCGTTCAATTTCATTTTACTCAATGGACAACAAATGACCCAGTTTCTGCTTCTTGACCTTCAGATAATTTCTGTTGGCGGCAACAGGGGGAATCAGCAAGGGAACCCGTTCCGAGACAGTAATACCATATTTTTCCAAAGCAGTTACTTTCTCTGGATTATTGGTAAGCAGTCTTAAAGAATCTATACCAAAATGCCTGAGAATCTGATAGGCCATCGCATAGTCACGGCTATCAGCAGCAAACCCCAGATTTAAATTGGCTTCAACCGTATCAAGTCCATTATCCTGTAAGGCATAGGCCCTCAGTTTATTTTTAAGACCAATCCCTCTTCCCTCTTGTCTTAAATAAATCAGCAAACCACCTTCCTGCGACAGCTGAGCCAGTGACTGATTCAATTGTCCTCCGCAGTCACAACGGCATGAACCAAACACATCCCCTGTAAGGCATTCTGAATGGATACGCACTAAAGGCAGTTTGTTTCCTGTTACCGGCTTTTTTAACAGGGTAAAATGTTCAAGACCATCGATCTGATTATCAAATACGGTCATTTCAAAATCCCCGTAATCCTGCGTTGGGATTATTGAGGATGCCGCAGGAACTGCCAGTGTTTCATGCTGTATTCGATAATCAATTAAATCACGTATCGTCACCAGCGGTATATCATGGCTTAGCGAAAACTCTTCCAATGCAGCAAGACGGCTCATTGAACCATCATCATTGATTATTTCGCAAATCACCGCAGCAGGAACAAGACCTGCCAATTTAGCTAAATCAACACTACCTTCCGTCTGGCCCGGCCTTTCCAAAACCCCGCCTTCTCTGGCGCGCAAAGGGAAAATGTGGCCAGGTGAAATAATATCCTCAGGTCTGGCATCTGGCTTCACCGCTTCTCGAATAGTATGGGCACGGTCTTTCGCAGAAATACCCGTAGATACACCCTGCGCTGCCTCGATAGAAACAGTGAATGCGGTTCCATAGGGCGAGCGGTTTTTACTTGCCATCATTGGCAAACCCAATCGTTCTATCAGGGAAGCAGCCATTGGCAAACAAATGAGTCCACGGCCCAGTTTGGCCATGAAATTGATTGCATCCGGAGTTACATGTTCCGCGGCTAAAACCAAATCGCCTTCATTTTCCCGATCTTCATCATCCATAAGAATAATCATTCGCCCGGCTTTTAATGTTTCTATTGCCTTTTCAATAGTGGCAAATGTCGTCATTCGTTTACCTCTCTTTTCAATTGCAGCAATGATGAAAGCTGATGAGCCATAACACGTGTTAAATAATCAAACTCAATATTTAAACGTTGCCCTGCTGACATATAAGGGAATGTAGTATGGGCAACCGTATGAGGAACCAGCATTAAACTAATGCGCTCGTTTTCTACCTTGTTTATTGTCAGGCTTACTCCGTTTAAGGCGATACTGCCTTTGGGCAACAGGAAGGCTCTGGCAGGAATATTAAATTCCTCAACTGTAAGTTCCAGGCACTCACCAATCGGTTTAATTGAAGTAAGTGTGGCCATCGCGTCAATATGACCGCTGACATAATGACCGCCAAATCTTGTGCTTGGCAACATTGCCCGCTCGATATTGACTTTATCTCCTTCTGAAAGCGCGCCTAAAGTACTTGAAGCCAGCGTCTCCGCAGATATATCAAACGAATACTGTTGTCCATGATCAGGCAGTAAGGTCAGGCATACGCCATTGACGGCAATACTTTCTCCCGTTTGGAAATTACCCTCGTCCAACTCGGGTAAAGTTAGCACCAGGCGTTTTGCCTGATTATAATCTGTATTGGATCTTACTTCACCCAAGCATTGAATTAATCCGGTAAACATTATTCCTCCTGCCAGTCTATGCACGCTATCACATTGTCTCCCGCGATTTGCCAGTCAATTGAATATTTACGCGATTGAAAGAAATTATCGCCATGATATGCAGAAGTTGCCTGCTGGCCGAGAAAACCGGGTACAATATAAAGATAGCTGCGCTGTGGTAATTTTTGCTCGTGAAATGTTGAAAATAATTTACCGCCAGCCTCAAGCCAAACATCATGAAACCCCCAAAGCCCTAATTGTTCGAGTACATAATCAAGATCAATGTGCCCATTAATCATGGGAGCAGGATAATAGCTGCAATTCGGGTTCAAATGGAGCGGGGAATGGATCTCATCATGAAAAATATAGCAATGCTCGGCTGAGGAAAAAATCTTCGCATCATCAGGAATGCTTAATCTCGTATCAAGAATGGCAATTTTCTTTTTTTTCTCAAAATCAGGCATGCGAGCGTTAAATAAAGGATCATCCTTTATGATAGTCATTGCGGAAGTTAATATCACGTCAGTATGCAAGCGATTAAAATGAGTAAAACGAGAACACTCCTCATTGGATAACTGGACCCTGGCGCCCTCCTCGCCGGCTATTTTACCATCTAGTGTATGAGCGATTTTAGCAGTAACCCAGGGCCGCCCTGTTCGAGTCCAAAAGGTATAACTCTGGTAAAATTGCTCGATTTCAGGCATTGGCCAGTAGATGACTTCGATTCCCTTTTCCTGCAATATTTGTGTGCTGTTATTGGCGGCAACCAGCGGATTTGGATCCTTATAACCATAGATCACTTTGCTGATACCGGCAGAAATAATGATATCGACACAGGGAGGTGTACGCCCCCAATGATTGCAAGGTTCCAGGCTGACATAGAGACTCGCACCACGAGCTTGTTCAGCCACTTGCTCCAGTACCGAGCGCTCAGCGTGAAAGCAACCCACGCCTCGATGATGAGCGGAAGCCAAAATTTTACCATCCAGCACAACAATCGCACCAACACTGGGATTGGGTGCGCAATTTCCGCGCCCGATCCACGCTTGTTCGAGAGCGGCGAGCATAAATTGATTGTGCATGGTTAAATCAACGAGTTAAAATTAAACATGATATCAAGATCTTCTATTTTTTAGTAGTCTGTGAATAACAGTATACTGTAAATTCAACGCAGGGTACCTATAAACTGTAATCAGGTATAAACTGAAACGATGACCTCTAACAGCGAGAAATCCTTTATGAATGGAAAATCAGGCAAAAGCTTAAGCCTAGTTTCCCGGTGTCTGGTGCTATTAACAGTCGCGCTATTGTCGCCTTCTATTCATTGCTCATCTCCACTTACTCCTTATTCAACCCAGGAACTGGAAGAACTTGAGAAAGAATTCGTACAGCAGATAAATCAGTCTGAGAGTATTGAACGAAATCCATTAGCCAGTCAGTATATTAATCATATCGGCAAACGACTCGCAAAATTTGCGAAAATTCCAACCCCCTACTTCTTTATTGTTAAATCGAACGAGATTAACGCCTTTGCAGGGCCTGGAGGCTATATTGGGGTCAACACACAGCTGATTCTTTCCACCAGGAGCGAAAGCGAGCTTGCCGCGGTGATGGCACACGAAATAGCTCACGTCCGTCTGCACCATTTATATCGCCTTATTGAACATGAAAAACAAATGCGTATTCCCATGCTGGCGAGTTTACTGGCTGCAGCAGCTCTGGGCGTAGTGAATCCGACACTGGGCAGCGGCGCCATGATGGCTTCACTGACAGGCTTTGCGCAGGATAATATAAATTTCACGCGTGCAAACGAAAAAGAAGCAGACCGTATTGGCATTGATATGCTGATACGTGCCGGATTCAACCCTCAAAGCATGGCTGATTTTTTCAAAAAAATGCAGGAAAGTTCGCGCTATTATTATACTGCCAATGTACCTGCAATTCTACGCACCCACCCACTGGATGAAGACAGGATTGCTGAAGCGGAAAACCGGATTCCCCAATCCGCCAGAAAACAATACCCGGATAATCTCGATTATCGTTTATTTAAGGAACTTATCCGCACCTCAGTTGCAAAAGATAACCGCCAATTAATGGATTACTATCAAAAAGAATGTAACCGACATAATTCGGTAACAGCCTGTCAGTACGGCTATGTACTCGCCCTGCTTAACCTGAATCAATACCAGCAGGCAGAGTCTCGTCTGCAAAGTTTGCTGGCTAATGACGAAGATAATCTTTTTTATCAGATTGCGATGGCTCGTGCTGAAACAGGCAACAAGCAATACGCGGCCGCTTTAAAGCGCCTAGAAGAACTGCAGGGAAATTACCCTGATAATTATGCTGCCCTGATGGCGCATGCCCAGGGGTTGATTGCCGCTGGCGATGCCAACCGCGCCACTGGAATTTTACTTAAAGGTTCAAGAGTTTTTAAAAGAGATTTACCGCTTTGTGAGGAGCTGGCACAGGCTCAGTCTGCCTCCGGAAAAAAAGCTTACGCCTATTTTACTGAGTCTCAGTGTCAGCTATTACAGGGACGTCAGCGCGATGCCTTACGGAAATTGCAATTAGTTAAAACAATGGCAGCCAATGACAAGTATTTACTGGCAAGAACCAATGCAATGATTGATGAGATCAAATTTATGCTCTCCGATTAATGGCGAAGTACAATTGCATCAGCGAGTAGCCTGGTTGGCGCCTTGCGACAACCAGGTTTTGTAACTTGGGCAGCATGAAAACCTGGTTGTCGCGCAAGGCGCCAACCAGGCTACTCACTTCGTTCGCAAAGACTACAGCATAGTTTGTCTGATATCTGGTCACCATTAATCCAGCCCCAGCTTTTTCAGGCGGTACCGTAATGTTCTGAAACTAATCCCCAGCAGTTTCGCAGCAGCGGTGCGGTTCCATTTGGTTTTTTCCAATGCCTTCAATATCATTTCTTTTTGTTGTTCGTGTAATGTATTGTCCAAATCCTGATAGCTGGCCGGCGTTTCCTTTTTAACAGGAGGAAGTTCAGCCTGCGGCAGATTTAAATCGCTTACATGAATGGTATCGCCTTCGCACAGAGCCATTGCTCTCTCAAGAATGTTCTCAAGCTCTCTGACATTTCCCGGGAATTGATAGGTTTGTAATGCCGCAATTGCCGGTTTACTTATCTCAATAGGTCGTTGCTTATGGCCAAGGGCAATTTTCTTTAAAATATGACTGGCTAACAAAGGAATATCATCAAGTCGCTCTCTTAACGGCGGCACTCTTAATTCGATAACATTCACCCGGTAATAAAGATCCTGGCGAAAGCGCCCTGCCTGAATTTCTTCATGAAGACTTTTATGGCTTGCGCTTAAAATACGGACATCAACTGGCACTTCATTGTAATCACCAATAGGTTTAATGGCTTTTTCCTGGATAGCGCGTAATAACTTCACCTGCATTGGCAAAGGTAGCTCGGCGATTTCATCCAAAAAGAGAGTTCCGCCATTCGCAGCAACAAACAAGCCGGTTTTATCAGCAATCGCACCCGTAAAGCTTCCTTTTCTGTGCCCAAAAAATTCTGACTCCATCAATTCAGCAGGGATAGCACCACAATTCACTGCTATAAACGGTTTTTCAGCTCTCGGTCCCTGATGATGAATTAACTGAGCGACTAATTCCTTCCCGACTCCCGACTCGCCCAAAATAAATACGGGAGCCTGACTGCGAGCCAATTTGTTGATATTTTGCCGTAATTCTTCAATGGCGTCACTTTCACCGATAATCTGATCCCGAGGGAAAATGGCGTTCTCTTTCTGAATACTAAGGGCAGTTTTCACCAGATCCTTCAACATCTGCAGATTGATTGGCTTGGAAATATAGTCAAATGCACCGGCTTTCAATGTGTTGACAGCACCCTCCACATTTCCATAAGCCGTAATGACGGCAATAGGAGTATGCGGTTTGTGTTGCTGAACAAAATGAACAATATCAATACCCTCTCCGTCTGGAAGACGCATATCGGAAAGAATCAGAGAGTAATCATGCTGTTTAATACGTGTGATTGCTTCCTCATAACTTCCGGCTGTATCGCAGGATAATTGCATTCGACTCAGAGTGAGGCTCAACAGTTCGCGAATATCGGGTTCATCATCAATTATCAGAATGGTTGTTTTATTCATCATGAAAACCTGCTGTTTGATTCATTGTTATTATAAATATTGCCCCTTTCTCAGCCTGTGAAAGTGTTAATCGGGCATTGTTCATTTCGCAAAGATCCCTGGCCAGATAAAGCCCCATCCCCAGGCCGGTTCTCGTGGTACTAAAGAAGGGCTCAAACACCTCATGCTTTAATGACAATGGAATGCCTACTCCGGTATCGGAAATAATCATCTCTGTGTGGCCTGCATTGATAATGACCTGTATTACTATATTCACCTGGCCTGATTTTTCTTTCCCGTGTTTAATGGAGTTATCACAAAGAATAATAAGTATTTGTTCCAATTGGCTTTTATCAAAAAAAATTAAAGCACCCGGCGTTAAAACTAATGTGATTGCACAAGGATGAGACGCCATAAAATCGTTGCGAAACTCTTCTAAAAATTTCTTTAAATCAAATGACTGCGGTTTTGACGGTTCCCCTCTCGACATTTGCAGCACATTTTTTATTGCCTGATTCATACGATTGCAATTGTTAATAATTAATTGTTTTAACCGACTGTCATCTTCATTAAGACTTTCCCCCTCACCCATTAACTGAACCGCATGAGAAATTGCCCCAAGCGGGTTTCGCAACTCGTGGGCAATACTGGCAGAAAGCCTTCCAAGGGAAGCGAGCTTTAATTGCTGTGCCTGTTGAGTAATCAGGGAGAGATCTTCCAAAAAAATTAAAATGGCCGTTTTAGGATTACAATTTACCGCTAGAAAATTGGCTTTTAATGGCGGCTCTTCCAGCATAGTTTCCCAGGATTTTTTTCCAGCCCCCATCTGCTCTGAAAAAAACATCGTCTTGTCAGACAACTCGGTAGAAATTTCTGGCAAAAGCAACAAATGGTCCTGTTTATTTTTATTAAAGAACATTCTTGCTGCCGTATTGATTAATTCTATCTCGGAGTTTTCATTAATGTAAATAATTCCTGAATGCAGGCGTTCGACAATATATTCATTAATTTGCTGAATACTTTCAAGTTTTCTGCCGCGACTCTGGGCAATGGTTTCAGTTAGCTGCACGCGATGGGCGAGATACCAGGCCGTTAGAGCGGTGGCAAATAACCCAGCTCCATGTACACCGCTATTGAATATATCGGTGGTACTGCTATCGATAAAAATATACTCAAGAATGTGAATACCAAGTAATGTTGTGCTTGCAATTGCCGCGAAAAATATCGCCAGACGTCCTGGAACCATCATGCTTAACATAGCGACATTGACATTGAGCAGGATTCCCAGGCTACTGCCAATCTTGCTAAATGCGTTGATGAGCAGGGATAGCATCACAATATCAATGATGCCGCCGATCAGAACCTGGGTTTTGAACGCAACTCTTTTCTGATGGTGTAGATGAAAAAAACAAATGGCAAAGATAAGATATAGCGCCAGTGTGCTCAAATACAACAACAAGCTGTATTCAAGCCTGGACTTTAGATAAACAGCCAATAATATGAACAGCAGGATGCACACAATCCGAAGACAATTATAAACTCCAAGTACCTGCCACTGGCGAAAATCCGCTTTGTTTTGCACTCCATTGCCCTCTTATTATGCAGGCTAACTACCCATGATCTCCCCTCCCACCGCCTCTGGGTCCCGGCAGGTTTGAAGGCTCTTCCGGTTGTGCGCTGGAGGGATTTCTACCCCCTCTGGTGAAAAATCCCCCCAAACGCGCCATTACACCTGTTCGCGCGGGAGCGGCAGCTGCTACAGGTTGCGGTGCTTGCCTTTGGGGATTTAAAGCCTGAGATCGTTGAATCCCCAATTCAGCCGCTTTAGCAAATAACTCTTCAACGCCATGATTATCCCGGGCACTGGTTTCGATAAAAGTACAGCCTTTCTCGACAGCAAATTCTGTAATAGGAGTCGAGTTTGCGTTTGGCATGTCACCCATGGTACCGGCAAAAATAACAGGAATGGCAGGATCAAACCACCTCCTTAGGGATGCATATTCATCCTTTGCTTCTTGCAAACTGTTAGGGTCGGTCAGATTTACCGTTATGATAAAGACTTTGGCATGCCTACCCCATCCAGTATTCGCGTAAAGGCGGCTTCGCATATCCCCCATGTCCCTGAATGTGCTCAAAGCTCTTACCCCTGCATCATTTTGATAAGCCTGGGTATATATGAAAGTCTGATCTTGTACGTGTGCGTCTGAATAACTATTGTTAAAATAACGTTGCAGCAAACTTGTTTTCCCACTATTTCGTGAACCGATTATTATAACAGGTATACGCTCATCGTTTTCTGTAATCTGGGAACGATCGATACGGCCAACGGTTACTATATTTTGATTATTTTTCAGAATTTGAGCGTATATTGTTTTTAAGTCGTTATCAAAATGGGCTTCAATATTATTTGGAAGATGGGATGTGTTTCCTTTGGCTAAATCAATCAGCGCTTTTATCGCACCACGCCTTGCCCCCCAAGAGGAGCTCTCGCTACTTAATAATTCGAGTCTGGCAATGACTTTCTGATTCTCTATAAGGGAACGCATTTGATCAGCCATTTGCTGAGGAAGCTGTGCTAATTTGTCTTCAAAAGTATCTATAACGTGCTCGGGTGATCTTTCAAGCATTTTTTTAAGACAGGCATTACCCAGATTACCAAGAAAAGCGCCTAGCCTAGTTTCATCAATTAAAGGCCACAATGCTTCCAGAGCACTAAAGTCTCCATCCTCACAATTCTCAAGTACTGGGCCAATTTTAATTGTATCCCGTTCTCTTCGATCAATATTAATATTACGTATTAATGGGATTAATGGGGCATAGGACTTAATCGTTTCTTTAAAATACGGCTTAGCGAGAAAACTGTTAACGATCGCGACTTTGGCCTTAGTGCTTAAATGATAAGTCTCTTCATCCTCCCCACTCAGTAAATTAATTAAAGCGGCGGTGTTGGGAACCAGTTGTGAAAGTTTGGTATCGCCTAATTGCTGCAAATAGACGATTTTATCCGCATCCGCCAATTGCCAAAGTGCAATTCTTAATGCTTTGGCATCCTGAATACTGTCCAATGGCGGGCAAACACTGTCCACAGTTTGATGGAACTCAGGAAATGTATTGGCAGGCAGCAAACGATTTTCATTGGCGGCTCTATCTGCGATTCGCAAAGTAATGCCAAGACTTGGATATTTTTCTATCAGGCCACTTATGATTTCGGCTCGGGATTTTGGATTACCATCCAGTTGTGCAAATAGTCGGGCATTCCCTGCAATTCCTGTAGTACTATCCGGTTGATAGAATATTTTTTCCTCCAGGAGCTTTGTAAAACCATCTTCTTTTTCTTTAAGTTTGGCTTCCAGTCTGATTTTTCGATCATCTGTCGCGCCCTGTTGAATTCTCCTTACAAACTCTGGAGTCCATGCCCTTAACTCCGCTTCCTTCTCCCTGTTAATGGTGCTTAACTCAGTAGCATTGACCTCGACACAAAACTCAGTACTCTGAACCTCTCCATCAGCTCTCACCCCGGGATTTTTCATACGATTCCAGATAGTTCCGACAGTATCCCGATACTGAGGTACCGTCATAGCAAACAATCGGGTTTGCTCGCCCTTTGTCAATTTATCCAGAAACTCTGCGAACTCAATAATCCCTTCATTCGCATCAGCCCCTGCAATGTATTCCTGTCCGCCACGGCCCCCATGAGCTCCACCGTAACGCAACTTTTCGATGAAGCGGTTAATGTAGCCATACATTGACTGATCCGATTTAATATAATCTCGTAGCTCCTGAGCCGCCTCATGAAACGCTGTAGCGGCGGGAGAATGCTTAATAACTCTTTCGCGCTCACTTTCAGTCAGCGGTTTTGATTGTCCCTCTTCCAAAGTAGTATGCTTAAGCACACCGTCCTCTTTTGCAAAAGAGAGACAATCGGCCACCATAATGATACGCGGATTGTTTACATCATCGCCAAGTACAAATTGCCAGGGCTTCAAGTCATATAAATCCTGGCCAGACATTTGCTCTGAAAGGTCAAGATTAGACATCAATAGTTTAACCGCGGGTTGCTTAACAATGGGGGATAGCCTTTCTGCAAGCAGCCAGCATATCTGTTTCATCGGCGAGTGAGGGTTTAAGCAATAAGCCAGATCAGTTTGCTGAACACGTTTCCAGCGATTTTCCAGGAAATTGATAAAGGGTTGGCATTCTTCTGTCGTTAACTCTTTATCCGATTCGACCGCCATTTCTATTAATGCATTCAATTCTTCGTAAGATTGCAGCAGCTCAATTCGCTCGAGCTCATTTTTCCAGCCCAGGCGTTCTCGGCTGATCATTTTTTGTAATGTCTGTAGCTCTTGCCCTATCGTTTTCATACCAGCCATAATGAATCCCATGAAATCATTTTATATAAATTATAAACACAAATAATAACTTTACTACTTTTTGTTTTTAAATTGGGAATTTTTTTCATACTCATAGGTATTTACACATCCTCCTACGCTCCGTACCAGAGTATTCTCGGTACGGACAAAGGATGTTTTGGCTAATAGTCAGCCATATTATTCTGAGGGTTTGGCTTCTCTGATTGCGGCATAGTCTTTGGCTGCAAGCGCCTGTCGTTGATTGAGCTGTTCTTCGACTTTGGCAGCCCACTCCTGATAACTGTCATCCGCGTTATTAACACATTCAATCAGCTCGGATCCCATCCCGGAACCATAGGAAAAAAGGAGTAAGCGGCTGTTAGGGGGGGTATGAGCCAAGGCATAGGCAAACATAATCCACAGGCTGGCAGTATAGGCATTGCCGCAGCGCTGATTCCAGGCCATAAACGGATTTACACGCTGTTCATAGAGATCGTTGGTTTGCGCAGAATCCAGACCTAAACTCTCTCCTACCGCATTAAATGCCTTATAAACCATTTTTGGAAAAGGAACATGGAAACATAATGCACTGTATCGATTTAAAAAATCGACGGGATTCTCGTCTTTAACCATTTTTTTATAGCAGGAAACAGCCGCCTGTTTATAACATTCCAGACTAAACTGCCCATTTACTTCTGGATAATGTTTGTCCAGCGGTTTCCAGAAATCAAAAACCGGCTCACTATAGGCAATGGTGTGACCGGCATTGATGGTTGCAAGTTTGGCAGGCCCGACAATAAAAGCCACAGCTCCGGCACCCTGAGTAGGCTCCCCTGGATCATTCTGGGCATATAGGGCCTCATCCACTGCAATAACCAGAGCGACTTTTTGCTTATCCGGATTAGCCTGATACCATTCGGCTGCCTGCAAGAGAGCCAGTGTACCGCCATAGCAGGCATGTTTAACTTCATAGGAGCGCACATAACCCTGAATTTTGAGTTCAGAGGCAACCCATGCACTTAATGGACGGCTATAATCAACAGGCGTTTCTGTACCTACAGCAATTAAACCGATGTCTTCAACACTTCCTCCCCAACGTCTAATTGCATCTTGCGCTGCCTGTATAGCCAAATCAATGACTGTGCATTGATTTCCGCAAAGCGCCATTTCATTTAATCCCAAACCTTTAGTATATTTTTCTGCTTCAACACCGCGTAACCTGGCTAATTCATTCAGATGCATATAAAAGGGGGGAAAGCTTATTCCCAGACTGGTTATTCCTACACTTGAACTCATTTGTTATGACCTGCGCATAAACAACGTTGTACAAATATAGCCCATATTCTTACAAAAAACCTTCCCGGAGCTGGTATTTAATTACAATTTATTCAGAAGCCTTATCCTTCATGACGTCTGCAAGCGAACAATTTTTACTTATCGCTTCTGCCACCCAGCTTCCGACCTGGTGATGCGCTTCACGGAAAGGAGTGCCCTGCATCACTAGTGTTTCTAAAACCGCTGTGGCGTTCAGATAACCTGAATGTGCTTTTTCCTGCATTAATTGAATATTGAATTGCAGACTTTCCAAAAAAGGGGTGATGACATTCAGGCATGCTATACCTGTGTTACAGGTATCAAATAGTGCCTCCTTATCCTCCTGCATATCCTTGTTATAACTAAGGGGCAAAGCCTTCATTAGTGTCAGCATTCCCATAAGATGGCCAAAAACACGTCCGGATTTACCGCGAATTAACTCAGGGATATCCGGATTTTTCTTGTTAGGCATCAGTGATGAACCTGTAGCAAAGGCATCGTCAAGGATTACAAAATTAAATTCCTGGGTTGCCCAAAGAATTAAATCTTCACTCATTCGAGATAAATGCATCATTAAAATACTGACCAGACTACATAACTCAATCACAAAATCACGATCGCTTACCGCATCCAGAGTATTGGCAATCACCCCATCAAAACCCAGCTGGTTCGCCGTCCAGGCTCGATCAAGCGGTAAACTGCTTCCGGCAAGCGCCCCCGCTCCCAGCGGGGAATAGTTCATTCTTGAGCGCCAATCGGATAACCGGGTCAGATCGCGTTCAAACATTCCCTTATAGGCTGCAAAATACTGGCCGAGCTTTACCGGCTGCGCTTGCTGCAAATGGGTATAACCTGGCATCCAGTCGCCATCGTGCTTATCTGCCAAGCCCTGCAAACAAGCTATCAGCTTCTCAAGCAGTAATTTGATATGCTGTCCGGCATCCCGTGCGTACAATCTTAAATCCAGGGCTACCTGATCATTACGGCTTCTGCCGGTATGAAGCTTTTTACCTGTTTCCCCAATTTTCTCAATCAGCAAATGCTCTATTAACATATGAATATCTTCATGGTTTTCAGTCAGGGAATGAATTCCCTGCCTGATTTCCTGTCGGATAGTCTGCAGTGCATTGCAAATCGTCTGTGCCTCTTCTTCAGTCAGCAGCCCTTGCCGGGCTAACATGCGCGCATGCACCTGACTGCCGGCGATATCCTGTTCATACAGAATATGGTCAAAATTCAGGGACGCGTTGAATTGGGCAGCCCGCGGATCCAGACTTTTTTTGAAGCGCCCGCCCCAAACCTTACTGGTCATTTTCAGCCTCCTTATGCACCAGGCCGTATACTTTGGCAGATAAAGAAAAGAGATTAATAAAACCTTCGGCATCTTTTTGGTTATAGACACTGTCTGCCTCAAATGTCGCCAAAGCCGGATTATGTAAACTATAGGGAGACTCCATGCCAGAGGGGATAATATTGCCCTTGTAGAGCTTCAGATTCACTGTGCCGGTGATATGCTTTTGTGTGACCTCAATCAATGCGTCTAGCGCTTCGCGGGCTTGTGAGAACCATCGTCCTTCATAGACCAGATTGGCATAGTGTTGTTGCAGGGATTGTTTAAGGTGCAGGCAGCTTCGCTCCATACACAAACTTTCAAGCATTTTATGCGCTTTGTATAACACAGCGGCAGCTGGCGATTCATAAATCCCGCGGATTTTCATTCCAACCAGCCTGTTTTCGACCAGATCAGCAACTCCAATCCCATGTTCGCCCGCTTTTTCGTTTAACTGCTGAAGTAGCTCCACAGGCTTTAACCGTTCACCGTTTAACTTAACCGGAATTCCTTTTTCAAAATTGAGGCTAATCCATTCGGCCTGGTCAGGGGTATGCTCTATCGGAGAGGTCATCAGTAAGACATCGTCTGGCATACTCGCAGCAGGATCTTCAAGCACTCCGCCCTCGTGAGAGATATACCAGGCATTATGATCACGGGAATAAGGCGCTTTTGGGGTGACCGGTACTTCAATCCCATGTTCCTGTGCGTACTCAATAGCCTGCTGTCGGGATTTTATTTCCCAATGCCTCCAGGGGGCGATAATCTCAAGATGGGGGGCTAATGCCTTAAAAGTAAACTCGAAGCGCACCTGATCATTTCCTTTTCCAGTCGCTCCATGAGCCACTGCATCAGCCTGCTCCTGCAGAGCAACCTCCACCAGCTTTTGAGCGATCAGAGGGCGTGAAATGGTACCAAGAATGTATTGGTCTTCATAAAGCGCTCCACATTGAACCAGTTTCCAAAGGTACTGAGTGACAAACTCCTCTTTCACATCCATCAGATAGGCTTTGCTCGCACCACTAGACAAGGCTTTTTCTTTTATTGCGCTTAAATTTTCCTGTTGCCCCAGGTCACAAATCACTGCGATGACCTCTGAATCGCGGTAATTTTCTTTTAACCAGGGAATCATAACCGAGGTGTCGAGCCCGCCTGAATAGGCCAGGATGATTTTTTTAATAAGCTTTCTCATTTATTCTCCCTGGTAAAATTGCTTTAAAAACAATATTGGATTATCGATTGTGGCAGGCTCAATGTCGGCTTTCAACTCCCCTTCTTTCAGAAGAATGATCCGATCCGCTATGCCGGTTAAAAACTCTAAATCATGTGAGGCGATTAGCATGCTTCCCTGCAATTGTTTAACGCTGCGTAGCAACTGCGATACCTCACCGGTTTTTGCGGTGTCCAGACCAGAAGTCGGTTCATCGCATAATAAAAGATCAGGCTTCATCATCAGACTTCGAGCCAAAGCCACTCGTTGCTGTTGCCCGCCTGAAAGCTGACGTGGATACATATCCATTTTATCCAAGAGTCCTAGCACACTTAATAATTGTTCAGCTTTCACATAATGATTTATTTTTGGCTGCTTTAAACAGGGGGCATACACTAGATTATTTAACACAGTCATATGCGGGAATAACTGAAAATCCTGAAACATAAACCCTGTTTTTCCACTCAGAGTAATAACGCCGGAATTGACAGGTTCCAGACCCTGAATACAGCGAAGCAAGGTAGATTTACCACTGCCGGAGGGTCCAGCCAAACCGACTATCGTATTGGGCACAATCTTAAAACTAAGCTGATTCAGCACCGGCATCGATCCGAATTTTTTGGTTAGGTTATGGATATACAGCATATTGACCTCTTTTTTCCAGAAAGCGCCCAACCAGCTCAATCAGCAACACCAGGCAATAATAATAGGCACCGGCAATGCAAAGAGGAAGGAAATAAGTGAACTGTTCGGCAGCCACTGTTTGGGAACTCCTCATAAGATCCATTCCGCCAATCGTGGATATCAATGCAGTTTCTTTTAATAAAGCAATTACTTCGTTGATCATTGCGGGCAGCGAATTGCGTAAGACCTGCGGTAAAACAATATCTTTCCATAAATATAAGCCTTTAATCTCCAGGGTACTGGCAGCCTCAAACTGCCCTTTAGGCAAGCTGTCTATGCCAGCACGTAACAATTCGGCGAAATAGGCAGAACTATTTAATCCAAAAGCAATAATCCCTGCGATTAAAATATCAGGATGCAATCCAGTCAGAGCCGGCGTTGCAAAATAAATCAGGCTTAACTGCAAAATTAATGGAGTTCCCCTCAATATCGAAATCATCCCTTTTACAGGGAAAGAGACAATTGATTGATAACGACAGATGGCCCAGAAAATCCCCAAAGCAAAACCTGTAATCACACCGCCAGCCAATAATTCCAGTGTCAGCGTGAAGCCATGCGCGATGAAAAAAAGCGCCTGATTAATATCTTGCATTATCGCTTCTCCAGCCACTTGGTCTGCAGCCTTGCAATCTCGCCTTTTGCCTCTAATTTACTTAATGCTTTATTGATATCAGCTGTTAATGGAGAGCCCTTAGGCAGAGCCACTCCGTACCCCTGCCTGGACTGTCCCAGGGTGTGATAAGCAAGACCGGGATTTTTATTACTGAACACCAGGGCTTGTGCCGCATCCATGACGACCACATCCATGTAACCGCCCTTTAATGCTTCAATCGCCTGATTATTATTATCAAAGGCAGTGATCTCCTGCGATGGAAATTGCGCGTGAACCCAGAGATCCATCACACTTCCCAGCTGCACCGCGATTTTTTTATTTTGCAGTTGCTCCGCTTTAATTACCGGCGTATCCACTTTATAAACAGCGGCCATTTCCTGAAAATAATAGGGTGTACTGAAATCAAAATTTTTCTGGCGAACTCTAGTGATTGTCAACGTGGATATGGCAGCCTCATCCTTTCCAGAGGTTAAGGCAGGCAAGACTGAGCTAAACTGCATATTGTGAATAACCGCTTTTTTTCCTAATTCAGCGGCAATTAAATGGGCCAGATCTATATCAAAACCCTTAAGTTTAGATTGCTCTGCAAACTCAAAAGGTGGATAGTCAGCAGAGGTTGCAAAATGAATGCTGGAATTATCTTGTGGCTGACAACCTGATAACAGAAGCGCGACAGCAATTAGTTTTACAGGGAGTGTATATTTCATAATGACTACATATTCAAATATTATCCATTTTCGTAATTTATCTTCTTCACTGTTTATTTGTCAAGCAAAAATGGATATGATTTCAGAAAATGTGGTTTTAAATTCAAGAGATGAACTATGACTTATGATAACCAGCTGGATCATTTGATTTTAAGTATTGTTCAAATTCAGCCAATTGCAGAGCAGGCTGACCTGCAGAGCAGTTTGAAAGAGAAAGGATATGATATTCCACAAGCCACCCTTTCGAGACGCCTGAAGAAGCTTAAAATTGCGAAAGTGGGTGGTGTTTATCAGCTCATTGAACCGCAACAAGCATCTGGCTTGCCCATAGTCACAAACATTCAATACTCGGAGTACGGGCTTGTAGTTCTTCAGACGCAGCCAGGAAATGCCAGCAGCCTTGCCTATTATCTGGATAGAAAATATGTGGCGTTTCATTCGCTTGAAAAGCCTTCGTCTGGTATTTTGGGCACGATTGCCGGGGATGACACCATTTTGCTGGTTATTCGAGGTCCAGCTGATTTGGATGAAGTGAAACGCCTGCTCAAAAAAGAATTCCCTTATATCTAGTAAAGGCACCTTGTGTGATAGATTACCAGACCTCTGTCATTTCCGCGCGGCATTGTTGCGTGGAAAAAATAGGTGTATAAAAGACTGTCTTTGCGAACGCCAGCGAAGCAATCCAGCTCGTAACCCTGCTCAAGGTTTGATCTGGATTGCTTCACTTCGTTCGCAAAGACGACAGTTTAGTTGCATGGTTCTATTTACGCAACAATGCCTTTTGCGCGCAGGCGCGAAATCCATCATCGATCTGGGACGCTGTCCTGTTGAAACAGATCCGCCTATGTGGAATGATCCAGTTCATGGTACATCCGTTCTAAAAACTCACCCCATTCGATGACTGGCATTTTCCTTTGCATCCGCTTTTTGTTCGCTTTTGTCCTCAGCCATTTTACTAATCTCATCAATTAACCTGGCAGTGGTTGTTTTAACGCCAGCCCAGGCAAACATCCGAGTAAAAATACCCTGCCCTTTATTCAACAGTTCATAACGACTAATCATACCTCCATTTTTATTCATAGTATTCGTGGTTACATCCTGATGCGACTTTAGATCGCGCAGAAGAGTCTGAAACGATGCCAGATCCCTGGATTTAGCCAGATTAACCACCAATTCATAGACAGCATCACTTTTATCAACTCTGAATGCGTGTATACGATCATCCTTAAACAGTGTTTCTGCATGCTTAACCAGATCTTTAAAGGCTTGACTATTTTTTATATCGTTCAGTCTGGTGTCAGTATATGAATAAAGAGTGGGCTGTCTGATAGCATTTTTCCAACGAGTCGCATCATATTTAACTTCTTTCTCCTCTTTCATAAGAGGCTCTTTTTCAGAAGCTTTGGGCTCTTTGGTTTCTCTATCTCTCTTATCTTTAACAGCGGGAGTTTTCTCTTCAACTTTATCTTTTTTCTTTTCCTGTTCAGGTGATGACTCAGGTGAACGATTAGCCGCTTGCTGTCTTAATTCCTGGATTGCTGCTTTCTGATCGGCCTGATGAACAAGACTGGGTTTATATCGTTGTTCAAGCTCTTTACGGGAAGTTAATTCATAAGCAAGAAGATCTGCATGCGACTGCTTCAGGCAAAGCTTGATAAAAACAGCGCCCTGTTTTAGCCCTTTCTCGTTATTGGGAAAGGTATATTCCCGCTTTCCATAATTTGAATCATAGTACTGCAATTTGATCTGCTTATCTTCATGAGTTATCCGTAGACCCATGGTATGCCCAGTGTGTTCCTTCGGGTGTATTGTAGTAAATTGCAAGCGATCTTTAGCGGGATTGGCCGCAATTTCCTGAATAATTTTTTCAGAAACTGATTTTTCATTCCCTTTAAACGCTTGTCTTTCTCGGCTCATTGCCTGATTTTGCAGTGCCGCATTTCTTTGTAAAGAGGTAATTTGTCCTATTATAGGTTTATCGGCATATTCTGATTTCTGGCCTCGGACTTCTTTACGCAAAGCATTGTGAAATTTGTCCGTTGTTAACCACAATCCAGTGATTCCAAAACACTCTCCCCCCTCATTCAACGTTTCGCCCGGATCTCTGAAAATAAGTGCTTCTCCCTGATTGAACCATGCAGGGTTAATGATGAGAAAATCGGCAAATTTAGTCAGCATATTCCGTTTATCAGGGGGCTTTTTCAGCAGTGCATATCCCTCTTTAAATTCTATTTTATTATAAATTTCCTGGGCACTATCCTTATCACGATTCGCTAAAATAGCCATCGATTTTGCCTGAAAGTTATCATTTAAATTACATAGCATCGCGTAGTTTTTCAGACTGAGGTGGGAAACAAAGTAATAAAGCTCATCATCCGTCAGGTGAATTTGTGGATCGCTCAGATCACCTAGTGACTCAGCAATATCGAGGTAATCAGTATCGGTAAAATCAAGCCAATATTTTTTATCAGCAAGACGAACAAGATTAATGTAACGCCCTACACTAGTGGGCCCAAGCTCTTTCAATTTTTCCAATTCAGATTCGCGAACCCTTCCATCCCCATCAGAGAAAGTTTTGAGGAGTTGGTCTCCCTTTATTCTGTCCAGTGCTGCGACTATGACATGTGGCTTATCTTTATACTGTTTGCACGCAGCGATGAACGCCGTCGTTGATGAGGCCTTATAAAGTTTCTTAGCTAAATCAGTAACATCGCCTTTATCTTTTTTGAGAGCTCCAGCATGCTTACTTAGTAATAACGCGGTCGAAACATTAGGTTTTTTGGATTTAGGCATCTTCGTTCACAATACAACCATTTAAGATAATTATAGGGCATGAACATTAATAAATTATTATCTCCTCAGAGTAGTTAGAGCATTATTTAATCACAATGAAACTTTCATTGTGAGGCAATCCTAAAGCGTTATACTTCCTACTTATCAGGACCGTTTTTTTTGACTAGTATTAGTTTTAATTAACTTATCGAGCAAACTATGAATATCCTGTTTCATCTGGCATTTCCGGTCCACAATTTTGAAATGGCTAAATGGTTCTATCATCAGATGTTAGAGTTTGAACCGGGCCGGGAATCAGAGCATGCGTTGATTTTCAATTTTGCATCGCATCAGATTGTGGCCCATAAAATGGAAGATATTCCGCCTGAACAGGAAGGCATTTATCCAAGACACTTCGGTTTGATTTTTCTGGAACTGGAAGAATTCAATCAATTTAAAGACAAGCTTTTGCAAAAAAACCTTCCCTTTGCTATTCCAGTTAAAACACGATTTGCAGGAACCAAAATTGAACATCTTTCATTTTTTCTGAAGGATCCCAGCAATAACCTGCTTGAGTTTAAACATTATATTCATCCATCTGCCATTTTTGCTGAACGTGATTTTCATGAAGTTGGAGAAAAAGTTGATGCAATATAATCAAACTTATTGTACAATATACAGCCAATTTAATTCATAACGAGTGATCGATGACATTATCCAGAGAAGATAAAGTATGTTTTGAAAGCAAATTAGCTGCTGCCATTCAGGCGAATCCGCAATATTTTCCAGCCGTTAACAAGATGTCGGATAATATTTTACAATTACTCGATAGTCCTGAAAATCGTGCTTATATCCTTGAAAACAAGCTTTTCACAGATGATGTGATGGGTGAGCTGTTTAGCGATACTTATTATGGGACGCTCGATCAGTCTCTCGATTTTTGCCCAAGTCAGGAAGACATGCTGATTGCATTTTCACAGAGGCTATCCGAACGCCCTGTCAGGGATCTTCCAGCAGTGATGCATCTACACCAATTATTTTCCCAGAAATTCTATGACCAACTGCCTGAAAAAGTAGTCAAGCATAATGATGTAATCCGAAATATAGACCGGAGCAAATTGAGTATGTCTCAACGGGTTGCAATTATACTCGACTCCTATCCTCACGAAGTGACCCGTTTAAAGAATAAAGTTGCAAACCGAATTTTTAATAATGACTATTTTAAAATTCCCGCTCGTCAAAAAACGGGAAACACAGGCCAAATGACAGACAGTATTGGTGTTGCAAATCCTGAAAAATGCAGAATTCAGCAAAAAACCAAACCTCACCAGAATATTTTAGGTGTCTTTTTACCCACTAATTCAAAATGGCTTGAAGAAATAAACACGTTAGAACAGCCTTTTTTAGCAGGCCCCTCAGGCCATACCGGCTCCTCGCTGTTAATGTCAGTCATGATCGGTAATTTAAGTGCAGATGAACTCAAGGAATATGTAACAGCAGTAATGGGATTACTGGTTGGTGGTGGATACCACCATGTTCATGAAGTCGGGGTTATTGCCAAGCGTATTGGAATCCCTTATCAAGCCAATAAACATTATTCCTATCTGCCTGAACACTTTCTTGAGACCGATGCTATGCGAGAATTAGCAGCCGAATTTCCACAGCTCCTGATTGATCAAAATCCGCAGCCTGTCAGCAGCGACCCTTGGTATGAACCTTTAAAAAGCCGCTTGCTGGCCCTGGCAGATAATGTTGCAGATAAATTAGTGTATGGAGCGGCTGCTATTAATGAATTAGAAGGTTCTAAATTAATAGATCCAGGAACAAATCGATATTTTATGTTTAATAGCACTCAAACGGTTGCACTGGCTACAAATAGTACCGCTCAGATAAGTGGACACTCAGTGCCTGCTTTAGGTAAGTAAAATCAACCTCATACCAGTTATCCGCGCATCGCGGGTAACTAATTATCACTCTCAAGCGATTCTCTCTGCGATCGTCTAAGCTTATAGCGAAAAGGGATAGACTGCCTAATGGAGCGAATCATGAAATCGTCTGGTCTGCGTAAATTACTAATTATTCTGTTTTTCTGCTGTAGCCTTCCTGCTCATGCAGTAATTAAGGTGGGTACCGTATTTTTTTATCCCCCTTTTGTATTATCACTGAATGAAGGGTTTGATATCGAATTGATGCAATCACTGTGTCAGGGATTGAAAGAGCAGTGCCAAATGATTCCAATGGATTTTAATAAATTATATACCTCACTGGATAAGGGCCAGATAGATCTTGCCATCGGCGGGATAGCCATTTCGCCATTAAGAAAAAATGATTATATTTTCAGCCTTCCCTATATGCTCAGTAAGGGACAGTTTCTAGTCCTCCAGGGTTCTGGTATTAATAGCATGGAAGATTTAAAGGGCGCCGCCGTGGGAGTAATTAAGGGAGATCCCAAAGGGGGTGTTTTTTATAATTATCTTGAAAGTAATTTTGGAGACTTTTTTCAAATACAAACCTTTGATGACATTGAGGATATCATTACAGCGCTGGGCAATAAAACAATTAAAGCAGCCTTTTTACATCATTCTACGGCAGTTTACTGGGAACAAAATGGGGGAAATCAGTTTCAGACATTTGGCAATATCATTCCCATCGGTGAAGGCTATGCCATCATGGCGCTCCCTGCAAATGCCGCTCTCATCCAGAGAATTAATGTGTTATTGCAAGGTATGGAAAAAGATAATGCCTATTTGAATCTTTACAAAACTTATTTTGGAAATAATTGAGGACCCCCAGCTCATAACCTAATGGCACTGACTTAAGATATTTACCTAAGTCCCTCGGCTTGTCCGAGGGATCCAGAGATCCAATCCTGACACGAGATTCCTGGATCCCTCGGACAAGCCGAGGGACGTAGGAGTAGAAGTGAAAGCCTTAAGTCAGTGCCATTAGCTCAGAACTCCTCCAGCCAATCCAGAATAATTTGCTGCTCTCTTAAATTCATCAATGCCGGCGCATGCCCTGCATTTTCAACAGTCACCAATTGAATATCCTGATGATAGCGTTTCATTTTTCTAATATGCTCTGGCAGCAGTAAATCGGAATGGTGCCCTCTGATGACCATCACCGGGCAGCGTACTTTCTCCCACACGCACCACATATCCACATCAAACAGAATCCCTTCCAGAGCTCTGTGGGGGTGGTGAAAAAACTCTTTGATAAAATCAGTAAAATGCTTGGCGTTTTTTATTTCAGGGTCCATTTTCATAATGTACTGATTATCCGCACGTTGCTTAATGCTGCTGGCAGTCAGGCTATCCCAATCCTCTTCACGATCGATACCAAAATCAGCGTAAATGGTTTTAAAATACGCTTTTGCCTCTCCATGATCTTTGAATACCGGGCATTTACCAATGTACTTGGAAAGCCGCCACAAAGCTTTTACAGGAACTTGTGGGCCTACATCATTCATAACCAGGCGATTAATTGGGCTACGAGGCAAAGCAGCCATCATCATACCGATAAGTCCTCCCATTGAGGTTCCAATGAGGTCTACTTTCTCACAATCAATACGGGCAATCAGTGTATTGACATCACTCATATACTGGTTGAAATTATAATATTTGGAATTTTTAAACCAGGTACTATCACCCCTTCCTGCAATATCAATTGAAAATACATGACGTTCATGCTCACTTAGAAAGTTGGCCAGGGCTGTAAAATCACGACGATTTCTGGCAAGGCCATGTATACAGATAATGGGTGGAAAAGGAGAGCTGGCGTTGCCCCACTCGGTATAGTGTACTTCGTGAAAGCCTTCCCCAGTAAAGCCTGAAAAATAGTGCTCTTTACTGATTGTCATTGCATTTCTCCTTTATTGGATACAGACTGTTCACGGATAGACCTGACCTTAATATAGCCAATTTTCATAAAAATTAACTAAAATTAAATATAAAGAATATAAAAATTCTCAAAAGACCGTGCAATTTAAACTGATTGAGATGGAGTAATTATGGATATAAACAACATTCAGGGATGGCTGCGGCAAATCATTCTTATTGGTTCACTCTTAGTCACCCAGGCCGTAATAGCTGATAATGAGGAGAAGCTAAATCAATGGGTGCTTACACCCCAAAGCCTTGGCCCCGTTAAAATAGGAATGACTTTACAGGAAGCTGAAAAAGCAACCCAGAAAACATTTCTTAATTCAAAGCCTGAGGAAGATATGGGAGAAGACGAGACCTGCTTTAATACCAGTTTAAAAGGACTCGATGATATTTCTTTTATGATTTCAAAACAGAAAATTGTTCGCATTAACATCAATGGCGGCAGTATTAAAACCAATAAGGGGGCCGGTATTGGCGATACAGAAAGTGATGTGATGTCATTATATAAAAACAAAATACTTACGGAGCCACATCGCTATGATGATAAAGGACATTATCTGACGTTTATTAAACACTCACAACCTTACGCAATTCGTTTTGAAACTGATGGGCAGAAAGTGGTACGCATGTATGCCGGACAAACTCGTGAAGTGCATTATGTTGAAGATTGTTTGTAGTAATCATTTCATTTATTTATAATCCGCCAGCAAATAATTTGTGAAAGAAGAATGCGATGCATCCAGTTTTAAAGGTAATTCAACAAGCAAAAGACGAGCAATGGCCTTTTCCTCAAACACTGAGCAGGCTTCGTGATGCAGGAGTGCTTTATTATCGCGTCACCTGGGAAGACGATTACAAAGCCGTCTTTCAATTAACTGATGATACCCGGATTGAAGAAAATCATCCTGAATTCAATACCAAAGCCGCTTCACACTATTCAGAGCAAGCTGCAAAAATAGCGCTGCATGAGCATCAGCAGGGGAAAACCACGTATCCGCAATGGCTTAACGATATGGGGAAAGCCGGAGTATGCGCTTATCGGGTTGATGCAAACATGCGAACGGTGACCTATTTCGGCATTGATTCAGAAAACTATTTTGTCGAAGAAGTTCCTGGAGAATAAGCCGATGCGCGCTGCTTTTGAAATACTCAAAAAAGACATTCATCAAAACGCCAATCCTGAAGCAGCCCAAAAAATGGCAGCCTACATGCTGAACCAATTTTCATTTATTGGACTGGCAGCGCCTTTGCGCCGCCAATTGGCTCAGACATTTTTTAAAACCAGCATCAATCAGCCATTAGATGAGCTCTTCAAAACTGCTGATGAATTATGGAGTTTGCCTCAACGGGAATTTCAGTATATAGCCATAGATTTGATGCAAAAAAATATAAAAAGACTTGGCCTTGATTATCTTCCGGATTTACTCGACTTAGCTATCCAGAAATCCTGGTGGGACAGTGTGGATGGCTTGGCCTCTGTCTGTAATAAGATTTTAAGGCAAACAGAACAATCCGCTTACATTGACTGGCTTAAATCAGCAATTTGCTCCGACAATCTTTGGATCCGGCGAATTGCTCTGCTCCATCAATTAGGCTGGAAAGAAAAAACGGATACTCATCTGCTTTTTTCATTTGCTTTACAAAATGGAAATGATGATAACTTTTTCATTCAAAAGGCAATTGGCTGGTCTCTTCGCGATTACGCAAAATACAATCCTGAAGCGGTTTATCAGTTTATTGATGATAATAAATTGCGTCTTGCCAAACTCTCCTGCCGAGAAGCATCCAAGCACCGAAAATAGCTGCGATTCCGTTTTTATTGAGGTTATTTTGCATTCATCTCTTAACAATTTGTCATCAGAAACATCAAACTGTTTGTTTTGCTGTGCTAAATTTAGCATAATGATCGTTTTCTGAAAAAAGCAGCTATGATAAAAACTACTAGCGTTACAATAGATTTGCTTAAAGGATTAGTGCATGAAGCAGAATTAAACCAGGAAGGAAATACCGCCAATTACATCCCCGAGCTGGCGAACGTCAATAAAGATCTCACCGCCATTGCCGTTTATCCACTTGATGGTGAGCCCTGCTCTTATAGTAATATGGAGCTGGCACCTGTCACTCTGCAGAGTACTTCCAAGTTAATCCCATTGATTGGTCTTCTGGAAGAATTCGGACCCGAGCAATTATTTGACTGGGTAAAAGTGGAACCGTCTGGTGACGATTTCGCCTCAATTACCCGACTGGAGCAGTTTGGACCCAAACCATCAAATCCCATGCTAAATGCTGGCGCCATTACGCTTTGCTCACATATTCCCGGGATTGGTGAACAACAATTTGCCTGGCTCGAACACTGGGTTCAGGTTCTGTTTAATCAGAGACTAACCATAAATCCCCTGGTATTTGCTTCAGAAAAACGAACAGGGAATCGCAATCGTTCTTTAGCTTTTCTACTGAAAAGCCGAAATAACCTGGGTTCAGATGTCAATGAAACCCTCGATTTATATTTTGCACTTTGCTCCTACGAGGCCCAATTGGAGCAAATGCTTTATTTACCTACCATGCTGGCCAATGGCGGGCGAGATCCGATAACTAATGAACAGATTATTTCGGCAGAAACCTGCAAAATCACCTTGGCTATCATGGCCACCTGTGGTTTATATGATGAGACCGGAACGCACATGGTGCGAACCGGTATTCCGGCCAAAAGCGGGGTTTCAGGATATACTATTGCCTCTTTACCCGGAAAAGCGGGTATTGTGGTGCTGAGTCCGCGAGTTAACTCGAAGGGCAATAGCATTCGGGGAGAATTGATGCTCGAGGGTCTATCACGGGCCATGTCCTGGCATTTTGCTTTAGTTGGCTAGTACTTCTCGGAATCGAATCCTGATGAGGGCTGATTTTTAAAGAGAATCCCCTCTCCCAAGTTTGGGAGAGGGCTAGGGTGAGGGTTGGTTTTTAACCCCCTCTCTCTAACTCTCTCCCAGAGAGAGAATTTTTAAATTGTGCTATTTTAATTTTTCCAAATTCCCTAAAAACTTTCCCTGTCCCCAGCGCAGTTTTAATGATTTCAAAGTTTTCCATTGCTTCTCTGTTTCAATTTGAGTAGCAACTACCTGTATGTTTAGTGTCTTGGCCATTTCATTGAAATAGTAAAAAAAGAATTGCCGGGTTTGATTTTCATCAATATCATGAAAGAAGCTGCCGTGTACTTTCAGATAGTCCAAAGGCAGCTGATTCAGATAGTGCATGGGTGAGAAATGAATTCCTACCTGATCCACCCCCAAGTGAATTCCGAGTTTCTGAACCGCTTTAGTAAAATAAATTGCCTCGACAAAGTGATTCAACACCACGGTTTCATTAAACTCAAGCTGTAGATTAGTCTTCTCAGCAGCTGGTATGGATTCCAGCATTTTGAGGTATTTATTCCTGGCTTGTGGCTCAATTACCGTATACGCCGTCAGATTTAAAGCAACCGGTTTATTTCTGAGGAGATGAATGTCTATAATCTTTTTTAAAACCGCTGTATCTATTTCTGCGGCCAGTTCGGAGTTATCGACAACGGGTAAAAAACGCCCTCCTCTAATTTCGATATTATTTACTTTAATTCGTAAAAATAACTCATGGTGAAACACAGTCTCCCCATCAGTGACTTCCTGCAGGTATGCATTAAAACTTCCATTCTCAAGCGCAGCTCTAATCGCATCCTTATCCAGTGAAATAACCTCATTCTCCCGAATCGAAGCACTATAAGCAAAATGATTTTCTTTGGTTCTGGCCTGCAGTAAGATTTGATCGACCTCTTCCAGCAACGCTTTGACGGTCTGGTGCAGATAATAGGAAGTTGCCGCTACAAATACCTGACACTCAGGATAGAACTTCAAAGCCTGCTGAAGCCCGTTATTAAACTCCTCGCATTGATTCAGAAATCGCCCCAGTGATACTTCTTTCACGGTCAATGCAAAATTACTTCCATTAATTCGTGCCAGACTCACATTGGACAATCTGCTCCAGAAATTGGAACATAGTTTGGCTACAGTCAAAAGAACCTTATCGCCCTCCTGAAACCCTTGTTTTTGGTTGGTCTGTTCAAGGCCTTCGATATTAATCAGCACCACAAAACCGGGGGTGAATTCTTCTTCATTTTCTAATAAAACAGACAGTTGCTGATGAAAATATCGATGGTTTCCAAGATTAGTCAAACCATCCTGAAAGGCCTGATGGCGCAAAATCTCCATCTGCTGCATCTGCTCCTGAAAAAGCATTTTAATGTGATTAACCATCTGATTCATAGCCAAGGTTAAATGCCTTAACTCAGTGGTTTTCGGGATGGTGGTTTCTACTGGAAACTCTCTCTGACAAATTGCCTCTGCCTGTTTTGTGACGCGTTTCAAAGGGCGCAATAGCCATCTCAGGAAAAGTACAGTTACTATCAAGGCAATCCCTGCAAACACCAGATATAAGTAAACCAGACTTCGGGCATAACTCCATAGCGCATCTGAAGCATAGCTGCTATCACTGGTCACCAGCACTTCGCCAACCTGATTCCAGCCATTCATGACTAAAGCGGATTGCACTGATGAAGGCCATTGCGTCCATTCAATAAACCATTCCGGAGCGATACTTTGACGTCTTGGGGCATATCGGGACACTAATAATTTCCCTCGCATATCACGTACTTCAATCATGGAGAAATAACCGCGATCAAAAACTGCTTCAACCATAGGCAGCATTAAGGCCTTGTCTTTCTCCTGTAACGCATTACTCAAAGATAGACCGAGAGAAGTCGCTGTATCTTGAGCATTGCTATTCATTTGCTCAATAAAAAACTGACGACTGTTATTAATTGTGATGAGATATGTAACAACAAAAACGACGATGAACAGTCCTAAAACCACAGAAACCACTTTTTTTGTCAGGCTCATTGTTTATTACCCTTTATCATTCGCTGCAAGACAGAATGCCATTTACCAAGACGGCTTGAATCACCAACAGGAGCATCATGCCCGCGCTGTTTGGCCAGCCATAATCCTTTACCATTAAAACTGTACACCGGAATCAAATCTTTTCTGGAGGAAGCAGGTAGAATTTTTGCGTTCAGATTATCAAGAACCAGCGGCTCATCTTCAGGATTGGGATAGAACGTCAAAACCATATGGGCCTGATTAAGAGGAATTGATTTAACGTAGGTAATACGCAGGGATTCAACAGGAACCCCCATGGCCAGCAGTGTAAAATACTTGGCTATTGAAAAATCCTCGCAATCACCGCCACCATCGATAACAAATTCATGTGGGGTTTTCCAATAATCTGCGGCACCCGCGAAGGCATCATCATTAATATAATTAAATTGATTAAAAAAATCGTTGGTTACATTCAGTTTTTTTGTAATAGTGGCGTTTTGATTTTGTATGATCAACTTTTCCCAGGCAATAAAGCGCTTTTTTACACTGCCGCTTGTTTTTTTCTGCTGCTCTTCAATGCTCAGTACAGAAACCAACAGTTTATTATCTATAACTGAGCTTAGCCCACAGACTGGAATACATAACAAAAAAAAGCCGGCTAAACAATTAACCGACTTTTGGAACTTGTTTAAACGTAACCAATCTGCATTGAACATGCGCGATTTCCTTTAGCCTCTCCATTGCGTTGCCCGCATTTTCCTTAAACTCAAAAGGCCCAACCAGAACACAATGACCTGTAGGTGTTGGTTTGATAAAGACATTAAAGCCCTGGCTTTTAAGCCGATTATGCAGCGCTATCGCATTGGCCTGAGCCGTAAATTTGCCAGCATTCACATACCATATAGGCGCTGTGGCTGGAGTAGGTCTTGCCGTGTTTTTGTTGACAATAGCTGGCGTTAATGGAGTGGTTTCCATATTTTTAACCGGTTGAGCCAATGCCAAAGCTTTCTCGCTGGTATCTGGATAAGGAACACCATCCATTGATTGATCCAGCAGAATGTGAGTTTGCGCTGAACTAAACACATCATTATTTATCACATTTTGCGGTAATCGCATTTTCAGATAGCAAAGGAGAAGACCCATCCCATTTAATATACGGTATCGAGAATACACTTCTTCATTTTGTCCCCTGGCGTATTCAATCTGGGCCTCATAAAATTCATTTTGAGAATCCAGCAAGTCCAGCAGGGTCCGCTTACCCACCTTGAACTGCTCTTGATAGGCACTTCGGGTGCGCCGAGATGCAACGACATGCTTTCTGAGCGGATTGAGTCGAAGGCCAGATGCGGTCCAGGCGTTCCAGGACAAGCGAACGGATTCTCTCAGATCAATCAGGGCTTTGTTTTTAATCTCATAAGCTTCCTGAATTTCATAAGCGGTTAAACGCACATTGGCCTCATCCGACCCGCCGCGAAATAAGTTGTAATTCATTCTAATCGCAGCCACTCGATCATTATTAGGGCCAATCAGACCATCAAGATTGCGGTTTTTAGATGCGCTTAATACAAAATCAACTCGTGGGTAATAGGCTGCACGCGCTACTTCGTATTGAGATTTCGCTTCTTTCACATCGGCATAGCTTGAACGAATAGTGGGATGATTTTCCAGGCCTTGCTCAATCGCCTTTCCAAGATTAGGCGGCAAGTCACTGTTTTTGGGAACTCTTGGATAAAGCAGCCTCTCCGGCCATTTGCCCACGACTTTAGCATAATTAATTTTCACTTCACGCAGGTTGGCTTCCGCACTGATCACATTGGCCTCTGCCAGAGCAAGTCTCGCAGAAGCCTGATCCAGCTCCGCTTCTCTTGAAAGACCAGCGTCGCTGCGTTCCTTGATCATACCAAAGACTGAACGATGCGCACGCAGATTAATTCGAGCATATCCTAACAGCTTTTCATGAAGAAGAACCTGAAGATAGCGATTAACAACATCCAGGGCCAAATCTTCAGCGACACCCTGCGTCTTGAGCTTTTGGGCCTGATAAAGATTCTCGTTACGCTTGACCTCGTTGACAATCCCACCCCCAGCGAAAAGATTCTGCTTCATTTCGATATAGGATTCTGTGCGATTCAAGGTACGCGCTCCGGGGCCGTCAATTGCCGCGGTAGTCGGGTTTTCACTCCACTCACGTCCAAAGCCGGCGTTTAAATCAACAGTGGGATAATAAGCACCCTTGGCTTTATCAATTCCCTGGCGCGCAGAGAGACTTTTTGCTGTATTATATAAAACATCCGGGTTTGAAATCATTCCATGCTGTACTGCCTCATTAAGAGTGTCTGCCATCACTGGTGTTGTGATACATAATGTTGCTAATACAAGATATAATTTCATATCCCTGCCTTCCACTGGAGCCTTAAATAAAATAAGGTAAATCAAAGTGCTGGCAACATCAATCTTTCCATAACAAATTTTCGGAAATAGTATGTATCTGTTAAATAATGAATCCAAAACGATCAATATGAGGAATGATGCTACTGCAATTACCGTATCCCAACTAAACAGACAAGTCAGAAACTGGATGGAGCATGAGTTGGCGGATGTGCGAGTCTTGGGTGAGTTGTCCAATTTGTCCAAACCCTCCTCCGGTCATTTTTATTTTACTCTGAAAGATGAAGGCGCTCAGGTACGTTGTGTTTATTTCAGGAATGCCCATAATCAATACAGCAAACAATTTAAAGATGGGCAGCAAGTGGTCGCGTATGGGCGTTTAAGTCTTTATGAGGCCAGAGGCGATTATCAGCTTATCGTTCAGGACTTAGTCGATGCGGGTATTGGGGAGCTGTATCAACAATTTGAACGATTGAAAGCTAAATTGGCTGCCATTGGTCTTTTTGACCCCGCAAGAAAACGAACTTTACCCCGCTACCCTGAAGTCATTGCAGTGGTAACCTCTCCAACAGGGGCAGCTCTGCGCGATATTGTAAGCACATTAGCAAGGCGCTATCCTTGTGCTACTGTTCTGATTTATCCCACTGAAGTCCAGGGAAAAACAGCAGCGAAGCAAATTATTCAGGCGATTCAGCAGGCTAATTCACATCAAAAAGCGGATGTGCTTATCTTAGCCCGTGGTGGCGGCAGTATTGAGGACCTCTGGCCTTTTAATGATGAGGAATTGGCACATACTATTCGTTCAAGTCTTATTCCGGTTATTTCAGGAGTCGGACATGAAACGGACTTTACCATTGCTGATTTTGCTGCTGATTTCAGGGCAGCTACCCCGACAGCTGCGGCTGAAGCAGCCACTCCGGATAGAAATGAACTATTGATCTCTTTGCAAATGCTTCGCCGCCATCTTGGTCAATCCATGAGTAAGGCCCTCGAGCAGAAAAAACTGCGCCTGGCACATCAGATGAGAGCTCTGGCCTCTCCAAAACAACTTATTTCAAGCCACTGGCAGTCGCTTGATTTTGCTGAAAAACAACTTGGTCAGTCCTTTGCATATTATCTAGGCAAAAAAGGACATGCGATGGCTATGCTGGAAAACAAACTCAAATTGGCGAACCCGATCACGCAAATTAGCCAGTCGAGTGGAAAGTTAATAACTCTTCAACTGCTGCTGGAAGAAAAGATTAGGTTCAGGCTCGAAAACGCACGTCAGGCATTCATTGCTCAAATCACCAAACTGGATATGATTAGTCCTTTAGCAACCTTAAGTCGTGGTTATTCAATTTCCACTCAAAATGACAAAGTTATTTATAGTAGTCAGGAGGTGGAGGTAGGCGATATGATCAGAATCCAACTGAACCAGGGGCAACTGGATTGCCGCATTACTGAAAAACACAATCTTCAGAGAGCCGAAAATGCTTGATAATTTAAACCAGAGTCTTTTACTTATAGTGAACCAGACGAAAGCCAATCTGAACATCCTGCTTATTATACTGCTTGTCCTATGGTCAGTGTTTTTTATCAATATCCTTCTCGGGAAGCGATTATTTTATCTGGGTATTTTTCCAAGGAAAGTCATTGGACTTCCGGGTATTTTATGCGCTCCCTTTTTGCACGCCAATTTTAATCATCTCTTTTTTAATTCTATTCCTTTAATCGTATTAAGTAATTTTCTGCTGATAAACGGTCTTGAGTATTTTCTAATGGTTACTGTAGCGATTACCATTATCAGCGGCCTCTTAATCTGGGCCTTTGCCAAACCCGGATTGCATATCGGAGCCAGTGCCGTGATTACTGGCTACTGGAGTCTTCTGGTAAGCAATATTGCAGAACAGGGTGGTTTGACTGCCATTATTCTGGGCATAATCAGCCTCTATTATTTTGCTGGAATATTCCTGGGTGTATTCCCGGGTAAAAAAGGGGTTTCATGGGAAGGTCATTTATTTGGTTTGATTGCCGGGATTATCGTCAGTTTCTGGATGACCGATATTCTAAGAGGCCTGCAGGCTTTACTTTAGTGGCATCTGAATATTCCAATTGATTTCTGCGGGCAAAGACATTATAGTATTTTTTGATAAAAGGTTCACAGAGCCTAACCTAGCTAATAGAGATTCTGGTATGTCAGTTCAAGCTTATTTCAGTTTTCGATTTCTCATTTCCGGTAGAGCGTTCCTCCGCTGAGGCGGATAGATTAGCTTTTATACAAAAAAATCCCCCCAACCGAACAGAATCAATAAGTGAGAGTTTTATATGCCTGCTTCACGTGTCATAGCCTGGACAATATGGATTATCAGCTCCATATTTTACGCCTATCAATACATACTAAGAGTCATGCCAAATGTTATGCTAAACGATATTATTCAGCAGTTTCATATCGATGCAGCTGTTTTTGGCCAATACTCAGGAGTGTATTATATCGGTTATTCACTAATGCACTTGCCCATTGGCATTATGCTGGATCGTTTCGGCCCGCGAAAGGTAATGACCGGCTGTATATTAATGACGGTCTTAGGTCTCCTGCCTATTCTTCTGACAAAATACTGGGTTTACCCCATCCTTGGCCGTGCGTTGATAGGAATGGGCTCTTCCGCAGCTATTCTGGGAACATTTAAAATTATCCGCATGGCATTCAGCGAGCAACGCTTCACCAGAATGCTAAGTTTTTCAGTAACCATTGGGCTACTGGGAGCAATTTATGGCGGTGGCCCCCTGACTTATTTATCAGCGAAACTGGGTTATCAGGTAGTAGTCCAAATCTTTATTTATTTTGGGTTATTGCTGGCTTTTTTAACCTATTTAATAGTTCCCGAAATGGAATCTACGCATCATGGCAGCATAAGTGATGACATCAAAAGCGTTTTCACCAATCGAAAGGTTTTGCTACTGTGCCTATCAGCCGGCTTAATGGTTGGGCCGCTTGAAGGATTTACTGATGTATGGGGTTCGGGATTTCTGAGAGAGGTCTATGGCTTTAACAGCGTCGCTGCCAGCTATCTTCCCTCGATGATCTTCGTTGGCATGTGTTTTGGAGGCCCGACTTTAAGCTTTATCGCTGAACGTAAGGGCAGTTACCTGGCTGTTATTATCAGTGCCGGTATTGTCATGGCCCTGAGTTTTATTGCACTGGTAAGCAAAATGCTAAGCATTGACAGTATGGCCATCGTCTTTGTTTTTGTTGGGATCTGCTGCGCTTATCAGATCCTTGCTATTTATAAAGCATCGACTTATGTCCCAGATCACGTAGCCGGCTTAACCACTGCTGTTGCCAATATGATTATCATGAGCTTTGGTTATGCGTTTCATACTACCATCGGATTGGTTATCAATGCCTTTGGCGGTACGAAAACACCTCAGGCTTTTTTATACGGCGTCAGCGTAATTCCCCTCACCCTCTGCGTTGGAATCATAGGTTTCAGTATGATCCAGATTTCAGATAAAAAAGCAAAGTCGAGGGTTTTAAAAGAAATACAGCCTTGATTTCAGGCTGTGTTTTCCCGGGAGTGTTCATCAAACTGTGTCATGTCACGTCATCTCGAACGCAGTGAGAGATCTCCCAAATCTCGGTTTGTGCCAGCATTCGGAGATCTCTCACTGCGTTCGAGATGACGGCGTGCTGTGAGTAATGACACAGTTTAATGAACATTCTTGTTTTCCCGGGCCGTAAATTTAAGTTAGACTATCCATTCTAACTGCGAGTTAACAGAAGGAAAAATAATGAAAACAAGATTAATCGCCGGGACTATAGCGCTTGCCTTAACCAGCTTAAGTGCCAATGCCAACTGGGTTTGTAATGTGGCTAACAAGCGTGGCGAGCACTGGACTTTCTCAGGTCCTACGCAAGCAGCCGCTCAAGGCATGGCTCAATCTGTTTGCGACGCAAACAGTATTAATCCAGCGAACTGTCAGCCCAGCTGTTATGATAATGGCGTACCTGCGGGTAGATGGCATTGCGTAGTCAGCAATCTGCGCGGACAGCACTGGTCTTATTTTGCGCCTACCCAGGCTCAGGCCGAATCGCTGGCAAAAAATGCCTGCGATGCAGCCAGCATCAATCCTAACAACTGCAACCCCTCCTGCGTTCCTGAGTAATTGATTTACATAAGATACAAGCGGGGCATTTGCCCAGCTTGTATCTACAATACCGCCAGCAATACTGCCGTTAAATAATTTCCTTCAGGAAAAGCTGGCAGCTCAGGGTGACATGAAGCCGGACCAAAAACACCAAGCACCCTCGCCTCTTTACCCACTGCCGAAGCCTGAGCCGCAACCAACCCTGCAAACTCCTGTGCAGAAATTGCTGACGAACAATTACAGGTCATTAATAAACTCCCTGATCTCATCGCTTTAAATACTTCTCTATGCAGGAAACGATAATAGTTTTTGGCGCGCTGTAAATTCTGCTTTGAAGGAATTAACTTGGGTGGGTCCAGCACTACGATATCATAATCTCCCGCTTTGCCAAGATAGTTCCTCGCATCATCTTCAATGAACTCTATTGAATCGAGTTGATTGAGTGCCGCATTGCGGGATGCCTGATGAATGGCCTGCTCTGAACTGTCAATCGCGGTGACCTTACTTGCGCCAGCTTTGGCTGCATGCAGGGCGAAACCGCCTGTATAAGTATAAAGATCAAGCACTCTCTTTCCTTTTGCGAGAGCCGCCACCCGTTGATGATTCTCTCGCTGGTCGAGAAACAGCCCGGTTTTTTGAGGCTGTGAAAAATCGACCTCAAATAAAACACCTGCTTCCCGCACTTCAGCCTGTAACTCGATACTTTTGTTTTCAACCTGAGGCCAGCCATCCTGTGTCAAAGGCTTGGCCTGAGAGAGCCAGATAAGAGACTGGCACTGGGTAAATTCCTTTATACACTCAGTGATTAATTCCCGATTTTTTTCTACCCAATACGCAGAACTGGATACCACACACATTGTATTGAAATAATCAATAGTCAAACCCGACAACCCATCTCCTTCGCTATTACAGAAACGAAATGCATTGGTTTCGTTGTTAGGCAGGTTAAGGGCTTTTCTGACTGCCCATGCCTGTTGGAGACGGCGCTTGATAATGTCTGCGAATGAAAGCCTGTTCTCATCAGAGTCCTTGTTATAATCAAGAACTCTGACTCGATATAGAGAATGCTCATTATAAACACCTGTGCAGATCTTCTCCCCCTGATGTGAAATCACATCCACCAGCTCGCCAGTAATCAGCTTTCCTTTGGTTTTAGCAATTGCTTTTGGGAAAATCCAGGGATGCCCTCGAAGCACACTGGTTTGTTTAGATTCTATTAAATGTACAGAGGGTCTCATGCCTATTCCACTAAATTTCAAAGTGAGCTAATCTACACCAGACTATCTGAATGCTGCAAGAATATTTGAGGTAAGATTATGCGACCAGTTTTTAAGAGTTCTTTAGGTGCTTGTGCGTTTTTATTATTAAGCAGTACTGCAAACGCTGGCCCCTGGTGGACAGGCCCCTTACTTGCTCCCGCCGGACATACAATCCCCAAAGGGCACAGCAATCTTGAACTATATGGTTTTTTTACTGAAAATGACGGAACGTTTGATCAACACTGGAAGTTTGTTCATACACCCGCCAACCGGAGTACCGTTTTTAATCCGGTTTTTAGCCACGGACTAACCGATTCACTGGATATTCAGTTCAGCGTACCCTACGCCTATAATCGGAACCAGGGCCAGGCCTACCGCAGAGTTTCAGATACCGGCGTCACTCTGGGTTATCAGTTGCTGGAGCAGAAAGACTCCAAATGGATCCCTGATTTGCGCGTCACAATTGGTGAAATTATTCCCACTGGTAACTTTGAGGATCTGGATCCGGTCAATAATGGTACGGATGCCACCGGAAGCGGAAGTTATCAAACCGCGATGGCTTTGAACTTTCAACATTTGTTGCAAGTATTTGAAAACCACTGGCTACGGACCCGTTTGAGTTTAAGTTATGTTTATAGCGGTGATGTGCAGGTACGTGGCATAAATAGCTATGGTGGTACCCCAAATACTTTTGGAGAAGTCGATCCTGGAAACCAGATTAGTGCTGATCTCGCGGCAGAATTTAATGTCACGCAAAACTGGGTGGCTGTTATGGAAGGATTTATTGCCAATCGAACTCCAGCTGTATTTAAGGGATTCCCCGGTACAGATAGTAAAGGCCAGCTGGTCAGTGTGGGACATAGTACAGTGGACTCAGTAACTCTGGCGCCGGCGATCGAATATAATTTTAATGCCAATGTTGGGGTTATCGGCGGCTACTGGTACACAGTCACCGGCCGTGATACTTCTGATTTTCACTCGGTTGTAGTCGCACTTAATGCCTATTGGTAATCCTTCCATTTCCTCCCGTGAAAGCGGGAGGTTTACAATTTTTACTGTTTTTTTTCATTTCTTTAAACGACATTTTCCAACCCAACTGCCAAACTGTTATACACTTTGTTATATGTCTCATTGGGAAAGGATATGCCGCTTTTTACCTGGGGAACTCTCCATGAAATTGGGGTCGTACTGTCGGGCTGGGAATTAAATAATCTGATAAAACTCAATATTACTCTTGGCAGTCATTTTTTAAATCTGGAAAACAGGCTCATCGCCGCAGAAGACGAGGTACAGTCGCTCAAGCAGAACAATGGACAAACGTCAACACCTGAAGCCCAAAAACGTCTTGAGGAGTTAAAAAGGACTATTAAGACTATTGACAATGAAAAAAAGCGCTGCGTTCCAGAGCTCAATTTGATCAGCCGACTAATTGAAACCAAGAAAAATCAGGAGCAATACTGGGAAAATCTGAATCTGAAAAAAGAGTCGAATTTTAACCCAGGCGCGGGAGGATGATTGAAATAGTCGCTTAAACCCCTTCAACATGATAGCATCAATTTTTTTTTGAAGGATGCTTTTATGTGGTTTAATAATGCACTCGTATATCAATACGAACTAAAAGAAGAAATCGATTTTGCCAGTCTGTTAGCAGAAGACATATTAAAACCCTGCCCTCCCCATGCACGTTTTGTTTATGGCTGGTTACCAACCAATGCAGATGAATTAGTTCATGAAGTCGCCGGCTGCATTTATATATGCCTTGGCAAAGAAGAACGTATCTTACCCCGTGGCGTGATCAATCGTATGCTGGCTGAACGTATCCAGGCATTGGAAACTCAGCAGGGTCGGGTAGTTAAACGCAGCGAGAAAGCGCAAATTGCCGAAGATCTGGAATTTGAATTACTTCCAAAGTCATTCTGTGTGCAAAAACGCCTGCCAGCATTTTTTGATACGGTCAGCAAGCGGCTTATTATCAACACATCCAGTGATAATCAGGCTGCTCAGCTTCTCGGACTTTTACGCAAATCCATTCCAGGAATTCAATTTGAACCGCTGTTTTTTCCGGAAAACCTGGCATCCCGCTTTTCAGAGTGGATTAATGAACCCTCAACTCTGCCCGCGCCTTTTCAACTAGCCTCTGATTGCCTGCTCTTTGCGCCGGATGATGAGAAAAAACGCGTTAATTGTAAAGGTTACGAATTACCCGCTGAAGAAATCGTTACCCTGCTGGCCCAGGGATTAACAACAGCCGAAATTTCTTTAGTATGGAATGAACGGATTCAGCTGACCCTAACTCATGATCTGAGCTTCAAACGCCTGAAAAGTCTGGAATATTTAATCGATGAGTTCAATGAAATAAAAGATCTGGAAGAGGATTTTCAACAACGCGATGCTGCACTAACCCTGTTATGTGGTGAGTTGAGAGGTCTGGTTGATGATCTGACAAAAGGCTTAGGCTCAAGCTCAACTACTGAATCTGAGAGTTCAGAAAAAGAGAGCGATACAGCACAGGCAGCCCAGACTCAAGAGATGGAAGCAGAAGTCCCTTGGTAAGCTACTGCAGCGCTTTACCAAATTATTGATAGATTTCCACCTGCGCGGAAACGACAAACCGCCCTAACAGGCTGAGCCACGGATAAGTGGCTCAAGTCGTGAGGGCAACACAATGTGAACGGTTCGAGCCTATACTGAGCCTGATGAATTTTTTCTGCCCAATATTTGTGAGTCTCTCTCAGAGCTTTTGCGCCAGTAAAAAACCAAAGACACCGGGAATTTTTCTTCCAGATTCATCCGCCTTATGTAAATGACCTACCGACTCTTTATATTCAAGAAGAGACCAGCCACAATCCTGATAAAAATGATATAGCTCATTTTTTTGAGGTAAATAGGTGAAAGAATCTGGCATGGGATATGAGTCTGCCTGGATTGGAAATACCAAAAAATGATATCCTTTTTCTGCAGTCACCTGTTGAAGCTCAAGGAGTAAATCTGGCACCCTATCCGGTTTTAAAAACTGTAAACTAACTGTTGAGACAACAAAATCATAATTTTCTGCCTTCAGGCTTAAGGCTTGATTTAGATCATGTAATTGAATATCGATCTCTGAAATTACCTCTTGCTGGGCTATTTCATGGAGGTTATTTAAAGCAGCCTGATCATAATCAATACCACAGACAGGGTGTCCCATTTTCGCTAAATAAAGTAAATTTCTCCCAGACCCACATCCTATATCAAGAACAGATGCCTTTTGAATAGGATGCAGATATGTCTGATACACATAGAGAAGATCACTATGCACCATCCCCAGGCCATATTTTTTGGAGAAATAACGTTGAGGCATGCAGTAAAATTCCAGAATCACATTAAACTGTTCACTAACAGGTATAATTTTATGCCATGCGGCAGGTGGAATAGATAATTGAGGATGGTCTTTGTCGAGACGATAACGTGAGAGTTCCTTACCTTCGCCATTTAAAAATATGAAGTCAATTACTCCATTAGTCAGGGATAGTTTTCCCCAGGTTCCTTCTTTTGTGCTATGTTTTTCCAGAAAGAATTTTAACTTCCCATGATTGTCTATTTCTGTTTTTTTATAGCAAATTAATTTATCCATATTAACACCTCTGTATGTTTTTGCTCGCATCGATTACTCTTTGCTCAAATATATCCCTTCATTCTTTTCATTGTATGGAATCTGGTTCAATCCTTTCCCAATAAAAGTTTTTCACTTGATTCGTCTAATATAACAAATATAATAAAAATTTATTAAGAACCAGCATAGAAACAAAGAATTACATTATCAAGGAATGATATGACAAGTATTGCAGAAGCTTCTCTAAGTGGTACGACCGAAAAGGATCCCGTTTCTAATGTTTTAAAGTGGGTCTTACTTCTGACAGCCATAATTTCCTTTATCCTCCTCTTTTGGGGTACATTGAAAACTTACGAGGCAGCCCCTCCTCTCCCCCAGAAAATTCTATCATCCAATGGTCAGGTTCTGATGACAGCCTTTGACATTGTGGCTGGTAAAGCTGGATTTCAAAAAGCTGATTTAATGGATTACGGAAGTTTATATGGAATGGGTTCTTATTTTGGAGAAGATTACACTGCCAAATACCTTGTTCGTCTTGGTCAACTAGTTGAAAATGAAGTCGCTGCAGAAACATCATCCAAACCTTTAGCAAGCCTCTCTGAAGGCAATCGATATGAAATTCGAATGAAGATGCAAAATCAGCTAAAAACAATAGATTTGTCACAGTCCAGCTTAACACTTTCTCCCGCTTTGAGTAAGGCAGTACAACAGCTTCAATTTGAAATTGTCCAGGCATTACTCAACCATGATTTCACGGCGGGATGGACAAAAGCCTACAGTCTAAACAGTCAGACGGCCTTGCAGACCGCAAATTTTCTGATTTATTCCTCTCTCACGACAGTGGCAAACAGACCAGGGAAAAACTTTTCCTATACGAATAATTGGCCTTACCAACCCGAAGTTGGCAATATTCCTACCCCTTCTACTTTCTATTGGACATGGATTTCATTTTGCTTTGTTTTTCTTGGTTTTGGAGTAGTCCTTTACATATACCATCGTTATTTAAGCGAACCCGACGTAGGTGTCAAAACCCCTTTTTTGTTGGAATTTAACCCGCTAACACCTAGTCAGCAGGCAGTAGGTAAGTATTTTGTCTTTGTGATACTGGTTTTATTGGTTCAAATTGGCGTAGGCGCCCTGATGGCTCATTCTTATGCGGAACGCGAAAACTTTTATGGAATAAATATTTTAACATTCCTGCCTTTTAATTTTTTAAGAGATGTTCATACCCAAACCCCTATCGTATGGATTGGAGTTGCCTGGATTAGTGCAGCGATTTTTCTTGCACCTATCATCAGTGGTCAAGAAGCGAAGGGACAAAAATGGCTTGTGGATATTCTCTTCTGGGTAACCTTATTTATTGTCGCTGGAGCTATTATTGGGAATTACTTAAGTATTATGGGATATATTGACAAAGGCTGGTTTTGGTTTGGCAATCAAGGATTATCCTACTTGCAATTAGGACGATTTTGGCAGATTGGCTTTTGCATCGGGTTATTTTTGTGGTGTTTCATTGTCTTTCGAGGTATGTGGCCTGGCTGGGCGCAACTGAAATCTGCAAGTATTGAGTTCTGGACAGGACGCATACGCCTTGAAAATCTTTTTTGGGCCAGTACTATCAATATCGCCATCTTATATTGCTTTGGAATGATACCATTAACTGGTATCGAAAAATCATTTACTATCACTGATTTCTGGCGCTGGTGGGTCGTGCATTTATGGGTCGAACAATCATTTGAGTTTTTTACGGTTTGTGCTACTGCCTACCTTCTGATGGGTGTTGGTCTGGCTTCAAGACGATTGGTAGAGCGAACTGTTTACTTCGAGGCTATTCTTATCTTTCTGGGAGGCGTATTAGGCACAGGTCACCATTGGTACTGGACTGGCACTCCAGAAATATGGATCCCTTTAGGAACCATGTTTTCCTTTATTGAAGTGTTGCCGCTAACGCTGCTAATTATAAATTCTATTGAAGAACTACAATTAATCAGAAAGCAAAAGGTTTTTTCCTACAACCTGACTTATCTGTATATCTTGGGAGCTGCCTCCTGGAATTTCATTGGTGCCGGTGTCTTCGGTGGAGGAACCTTAAATGCACCCCTAATCAATTATTATGAACATGGGACCTTCCTAAGTCTCAATCATGCCCATACCGCTTTATTCGGCGCATTTGGACTTCTGGCTTTAGGCCTTATTTACTTTTGCTTAAGACATGCAGCAGGAAATACACAGCCCTGGAGCGACAAACTAGGAACCTGGGCTTTTTGGCTTTATAACATTGGACTTATCTTGTGGATTTTACTGAACTTTTTCCCAATTGGTTGGGCGCAATTAATGGATGTATATCAACATGGGTTTGCTCACTCAAGAAGTTTGGAGTTTTATAATACAACTCTACTGTGGCAATGGTTAAGAACTCCAGGAGATGTCATATTTGCGCTTGGCGCCCTGATAATGGCTTGGGACTTTATCATAAAACTGCGGCCATTTTTTCCCATCTCTCAATTTTATTTGCAACGAAAAAAAAGGAAAATGATTTCGCGCTATGTATCATAAATTGTAGGGATTAAATATATTCCTTCGATCTTTTTCGTGTTGGAAGCAGGCTAAAAGTGTGATTTAGTGATTTTGTGCAGCCTGCTTTCTCAGGTCAATTAAAGACAATCCTCGTACTTCATTCTCTTTAACAAAAAAATTAACGACCGAGCTGATACCTGCTGTATTAATAATTAACTGATAATGTCCCTGACTTAATCCGGTGGTGTAAAATTCCCCATGATTAGTTACTGTCAAAGGCAGTGCCGGATACTTCCATGCCTGGCTATTATCCAGATGCGCATTATCAGCAAAGGCGCGTAAGACAATATTGCTTTTATCAACCTCATTCCAGGGTAATACTCTACCAATTACACCCGTTCGCGGACTTTTAGGTAAACTCTCAAGGACAACAGGATAAATGGATTGCACCTCTCGCTCTGCAGCAATTGGAATGGAAATGGTTTTGTAACCGGGTAGAGAAAAAGAAAGCATAGAGCCTTTGACTTGTGCTACAAAATAGCCCCCAGGCAGGATTGGCACCTCACTGCTAACCATCTCTGGTGACTCCACTCCACGAACAATAACCTGGCCGTAAACTATAGGATACGCTTTGGCCTTAAAAAGCTTATAAGCCCGCTGATCCAAATCAAGTACAGTCTCTCTTAAACCCTTCGCATCCAGCCATTCCATCCATTTATGAAAATTACTGCTGATTTCCCTGGGGGCAACAGACTCATCCGATACACTCCATTTGCTGGACTCATCACGTAAAATATACGCCTGGCTTAGTTCAACCTCGGTCAGGGCTGTATTACCAAGGTTATATTGTTCTGCATATTGCTTTGAGAGACTGTCTGCCTGCTGGATTTGTTCGGAACTCAGATGCGATTGAAACGCTGCAAGCATATCGTTTTTTTTTGGATACGCCGCCGGTAACAAATTAAGATATATTTTTTCCCAGGCCAAGGCTTTAACCGGATCCGATTTAACAGTAGTACCAAAATGATAGTTTCGAGCCAGACTCCAGGCCTGATACAGCTGAAAATCTCTTTTAACAAGCCTTGCCTCCTCAGAAGTAAAAGCAAAAACTGGCTGTAGAGCCAGGAGGCCGCAAAAGCTGGCTTGCAAGATAAGACGGTGGATGCAGATTTTCAATTGTTCAATCCCCGGATTCGCTCGTTTTGTCCTGCTTACAGGCAGCCCTCAATCGTCCAGGCTGCCGAAAGAATCAGGCATCGAGATTGGGTTGGCTATGATAGGTAGCCTGGTAGACTGCCAAAGCATCCTCTGCTGCCTTCTTTAAACCCATTTGAGAATTAGCACGGTACAAAACGACTAAAGCCTCTTTTGCGCTGGGCGCCTGTGGGTAGTTTTTTACCAGATAACTGGCACGTTCTGCAGCAGCTACATACATTTTTCTTTCATAATAGAATTGTGCAACATTCAGTTCATGTTGTGCAAACATATTTCTAAGATAAATCATACGCTGCAAAGCATTCGCCTTATAACGGCTATTGGGGAAGCGCTCCACTAAAGTCGCAAAGTCGGAATAGGATTGAAGCTGAGTTCCCGGATCCCGCCAGGATTCATCCAGAGGCAGCTGGCTGGCAAATGTTCCACGATTTTGCTGGAAATTGGCCAGGCCTTTCATGTAATAAGCATAATCTACATAGCGAGCGCGCGGATAAAGATGGATGAAACGCTCTGCCGTAGCCGCAGCGGAAGGATAATCCTCTTTCTTATAATAGGCATAGATGAGATTCATCTGTGCTTCCTCAGCATAATCACTGAAGGGATACATAGACTCCAGGGCTTCAAGGCGCTTGGCCGCAGTGGCGTATTCCTCTTTGGCCATCGCAGATTTGGCTCCACTATATAATTGTTCAGCAGACATCCCCTTGAAAGGATTATTACTGTCATCGTCGTCCTTACTCCACCAGCTTGTGCAGGCTGTCAGGGTAATTACCAAAGAGATGAGGATAAAACATTGAAATCTTTTCATGAATACACCTGTTAACAATACTATGCGGAAACATTCACCGCAGCCATTTTTAAATGCAGGTCATTATACCCATCCTGAATTATTTTGCGAACTTTATGTTTTTTTAAGATAAAAATTTTGATTTTCTCGAAAAAAATGTTTGCATTCGATAAGTCATTGTAATAGTATTCTTCCCCGGAGAGGTGGCTGAGCGGTCGAAAGCGGCGGTCTTGAAAACCGTTGAAGGGAAACCTTCCCAGGGTTCGAATCCCTGTCTCTCCGCCAAATATCAACATAAGATATTTGCGCGAATTCAACCCATCCGCTATTCAAATTAAAATCTTTCTTAAAAGCCGAACGCCGGCAGATGAAAATAAGTCAAACATCAGCCCCTACGTTCCCCGCTTTATGCCTGAGGGCTTTTACATAGTCAGCGGATGACTTAACAAATGCTCAAACAGGTCTATTATCGTGTCGTTCCCGCGAAGGCGGGGATCTATTTCTCAAGGTAATTCCTAACTTTGTTTGCAAGATGGATTTCCGCCTTCGCGGAAACGACAGTATTTAAAGTCAGTTTTGACCTGATAAGCTACGTATTTCTTGAATGAAAAATGAGGGAATGCCTCAGGCTTTATGCGGAGAAGCCAGTTAATCTCAAACCTCTGGATCTCCCGAACAAGCCGGGAGACGTAGAGTGGCAGACGGGCATGGCCTACTATACATGGAGAAAGGCAATTTACTGCTTGCCGTTATGCAGATGTGAGCAAAAGATTTGGTTGGGATCCACTTCCTCTTTCAATTTGATCCAACTCTCATATTTTTCTCCAAAATGCTGTTGCCAATAGTGAGAAGGTATGTTTTCACCCAAATAGCCTGAAAGATAGCGTTTTCCCCCGCCCGGGAGAAATCGGCGATCCAGTAGCTGGATGGTTTCAAGGCAGCCGGGTATCAAAAATCCAGGCAAACCAGGATTCAGGATCATCACAGCGTAGATGTCGTCACTGGTATCAGGCAACATAAAAAAGCCGGTAGGTTCTATTTTGCGGATAGGTACTATTTGTAAAACCGTTGCATAATAGACGGGAAGCATGGCCAGCAAGTCCTGTAACTCAGAAAAAAGTGACTCTCCCGATAAAAAACATTCAAACCAGGGATGTTGCAACCCCCATTGTCCTGATAACTTCATCGATTGAAAACGTGAATCATGTCGATGTAAAAAGGATGATATATCTTCCTCCTGCACATGGCTTACTTTCCAGGGTGATATTTTTGAGACAAGATTCTCCAGAGCAGGAACTTCATTTTCATATTCGATTGCTATGTGAAGTCCATATAACCATTCCGCAAATGGCAAGCGCCCCTTTGATGTCAGTCGAGCGCCCTGAATAGCTGGCGTACAGAAAAACTCGAGGTAATCAACCTCTTCCTGTAGATTTTTCATATCTCGAAGCCAGTTTTCTTTGTCGAGATACGACAAAAAGAAAGTCCGCACCTGTTTTTTACAAATCCGTAACCGGATTTCTGCTTTAGTTATAATTCCAAAACGTCCCTGTCCACCAAGACATGCATGGAATAAGGGGGAGTTCTCATTGACAATCTGCTTTTCTCCGTTAGCAGTCACCACTTCCAGGGCATTCACATGAGCGGTCGCGCTGCCAAAGCGAAAAGAAGACGCGCCAACACCTCCTGCCGATAGCACACCGCCAACCGACAGATGGGCGTTATAAGGAACTACATAAGGAATTTCAGAAGTTTTAAGTGATCTTTTTATGAGATCAGACCAGGTCGCATTCGCTTCAACCCAGATAGAATGCTCCCGCTTGTCCAATACATTATTGAGTTCCTGCAAGTGAACAACCACGCCGCCTGATATGCTAAGGGCCTGCCCACCCTGACTTAAACCATTTCCGCGTATAGTCAAAGGTAGTTTATTCTGATTGGCATAGCGAACGATATCCTGCAATCTGTCTACGTTAGCTGGAACTACCGCTGCGGCAGGTAGTTGCTGTTTCAAGCGGCCAAAATCCTCTCCAAAAAAGACGCGAGAACGCTCGTCGCTAAGCAAGCTTTGTCCACCTGTTTTTGCGCACTGCCTTATTTGTGTGCTGCTCCATTCCCTTGGCTGCATGATTCTGCTTCCTTTGTCTACCCGGTTAACTTCAATTATATGCAATAATTAATCCACAAGCAGTGGGTTATGTTTTTGATATATAAAAAGGACAAGGAGGCGCCCATCGCTGAGCACCCCCTTGTCCAAACTCTTTTATACAGCCTGGTCGCTGACGTATTCTACTGCATTCGCGGCATTCTCCTGGTTTCTTTGTCTTGCAAGTTCCAAACGTTTGTTGCAAGCGATAATCAGTCCATCGAACATCTTATTGAATGCGTCGTAGCATCGATCAATCATTTTCAAGGCTTCACGTCGTACGTTTATAGGAATTTGAATCGCAAACAGTTTCTTTTCCATTTCTTCTTCAAACAAGGCATGAGCCATTTCAACTTCCAGATGAGAGCTGGAAAAGTATTTCAGATTATGGTCCTCTCCTGCTTTCTTGACTTGTCTTACTACTTTCTCAAAGAATACATGCCCTGATGATTCCAGAGTCAGCAATAAAGCGATATTCAGAATCTCATCATCAGCTTTATATATCTCTGACATAATGGAATAAGCTGCATCACGTGTTAATTGAGTTTCTTTGCTGTAAAGCCAGGCAACATCATCTTTGCTGCAGTATTTATCATGGCTTAAAGTACCCATGTATTTTTTGTCATGCAGGAACCATTTTTCATGCCCAGCATCTTCAAGTCTGTGGTGACGAGCAATCTTTCGTAAATAGGGATCTTGAACTCGTTCTTCGTTAAGTCTCAGTATGTCCTGGAATGTCATAGCCCAGAAAGTCAGTTCAGGCACGAAATAGCTGATTTCCTCTAAACTTTCTAATTTTTCCAGGACTTCAAAAAATGGATGATTCATAAATTCTTGTTGTTTAGAATCAATATAAGCTTGAATTGTTTTCATGGCTGCCTCCGAGGCATTAAAATTTTGTTGGACATTTGTTACATTGCAGCCATCGTGCCAATTTTCAACGAAGCGTACAAATTATCGTCACAGCCGTCTTTTTTAATATTCTTCATATAAATCATGTAGTTATTTTTTTATCCCAAATTTAATAGAAAAAATTATCTGCTTAAAATTCATCTGTACAGTAAATTTCAGACGTAGCCGAGCCTCAAGAAGCGACAAAAAAATGTCCTCGACTGCATCCCTTGTGACGATTTCTTGACCTTTTGGCCGCTCTTTTTTCTATATTTTTTTATATTAGCCGCAAGTTCGCCAATTTTTTGTCATACTGTTCCATCAGTTGATTAATTTCATTCCACTTAATACTGTTAATCTCCTTTGTACTTGCGCATATTTCGTCTAACAACTCTTTTTGCAATACGCCTATTGCATGCGCTTGTGCGTAGGGCGTATTGGTGAACATCACCAGAACATGCTTGGAAATATAAACATCGGGATAATGATGCATAAGTTCCTGCTCAAGCCTTTTTTTCAAGTTAAAATGCTCATCACGAATATCAGTTTGTATTTCATGGTAGTTATCCATTGACATCATAGATACAGCATCGGTATTCGGCTTACGTGTTTTAAAAAAAGCAGGCATCACTTTCGACCAGTCATCCTGATATTGATTCAGCAGATGATCAAGCATCCTGCAATCCTCAAAGCCGCAGTTCATGCCCTGACCAAAGAAAGGAACAATCCCGTGGGCCGCATCACCAATTAACAGACAGTGATCCTGATAATGCCAGGGCTCACATTGTATAGTGCTCATATTACCAGTCGGATGACTAAAAAACTCTCCAATCAAATCCGGCATTGCGGTATAAGCATCAGGAAAGGCAGCTTTAAAAAATTGATTAACTTTCAACTCATTATCCAGTTCGCTGAAGCTGTTTTTTCCTTGCTGTGGTAAGAATAGTGAACCTGTAATGGAATCATCCGTATTGGGATTGCCCAGAAGCAAGTAAGAGTCTCTAGGCCAGAGATGCAGATGCTCAGGCGCAAACTGCTGACTGCTTTGATTACTAAGTGATAACTCTTTATACCCATAGGGCAGGAAGCTGCGCGTTGCGCTTATCTTTTTTTGTTCAGCCATCGTTTGTCGTACAAATGATGCGGCGCCATCTGCACCAATTAATAACTCATATTGATGAGGCTCAGTCTCCCCTCCCTGATGCTGAAAATACAGGATTTTTTTATCCAGATCCAAATCGATAATTTTAATATCGAAATACTGATGAATCTGCGGATGCCTGGACGCTTCGTCCAGCAACAGATTATTGAGATCATTACGTTGCACGGCATTAATATATTCATCCCGATGACGGCCAAAAGATTGATATTTAATATCACCATTTTGCTCATGAATAGCTCGAGCACGCATTGGAACCAGCAACTTTTTGACTGTATTATATAAACCCACTTCCGTTAGCCCGGTAAGTCCACGGCAAGACATCGCCAGATTGATTGAGCGCCCCTTATCTGCCATGGCAATTCTGGGGTCAGACCGAGCCTCATATACATGAACCTCATATCCTCGCCTTGCCATATAAATGGATAAGAGAGTGCCTACCAGGCCTGACCCGATTATACTTATTTTTTTCATAACTAATCTCCTGAACAGCGCCAGTGACATTGATCCATACCTCTACATCCAGGAAACTGTAAACCAATCCCAATCCATCATTTGATAGGACAATACAATTTTGAAGCCCGGTGGATATCCAGGGCTAATAAATTTGTATCTGCAAAAGATATACCAGATTATGTCTCCCCCTTGGTTGGGGAACCAGAGGTATGATAGACCAACCGGATTCTCTGCATAAAAGCGGGGAACGTAGCGGTGCGGGGAACGCAGCTGGATCAGGTAAATTAATCTCAACCCTTGAACGAATCGAAAAATTCGCGCAGATCTTCAGGTTTTTGTGGAGGTTTGAATAAATAGCCCTGGGCATAATCGCAGCCATGCTTAATGATAAAGTTTTTCTGCAAATCCGTTTCAACACCTTCGGCCAACACTTCAAGATTTAAGCTATGTCCAAGATTAATAATTGCTCTGGCGATTGCCGCATCATTTTGATCATTGACCAGCTCACTAATGAACGAACGATCTATTTTGAGTTTATCAACAGGGAATTGCTTGAGATAAGACAAGCTGGAATACCCGGTACCAAAATCGTCAATAACTAATTTCGCACCCATGTCTTTTAACTGGTACATGGTTTCGACCGCATGTTCCACATCATCAACCAACAGGCTTTCTGTCAGTTCAAGCTCAAGATATTTCGCGGACAACTGAGTTTTAGCTAGAATTTCGGCAATTGTTTCGGGGAGGCGGGTCTGGCGAAATTGTCTGCCTGAGATATTAACGGCGACGCTGATGTCATAGCCTTGCGCATGCCATTTTTTTATCTGGGTACAGGCTTCTTCCAATACCCATTTACCAATATCAATGATAAGACCATTCTCCTCAGCCATGCCTATAAAATCGATAGGAGAAACCGCGCCCAATAAATGACTGTTCCAGCGAATCAGGGCCTCAACACCGACCGTTTTCTGAGTCCTTAGATCAATCAGCGGCTGATACATTAAATTGAATTCACCTCGTTTCAGAGCATCGCGCAATGCATTATCGAGCTGCATGCGGTTAATAACCCGCCGATTCATCTCCGGCTCAAAAATGCGGAAACTGTTTCTGCCGCTGTCTTTAGCATGGTACATGGATAAGTCAGCATTTTTCATTAACGACTCATAATCAAGTCCATCTTTAGGATAAAAGCTGATACCAATACTGCCAGTGATTTTAAGACTGTGCTGATCGACCTGAAAAGGCTTTTCAATCATGTGCAGCAGTTCCTGCGCCATCTGCTGGGCTTGAGTTTCACTGGCTATATCTTGCAGCAGAATAACAAACTCATCACCTCCCAGGCGGGCTACGGTGTCGAAATCATTCGTTGCAATCAACAGACGGTTGGAAACGGCCTGCAGCAACTTGTCACCAACACTATGCCCCAATGTGTCATTGGTCATCTTAAACCGATCCAGGTCTAAAAAGAGAAAAGCCAGGATGCTGCTTTTTTTACGAGCCTGCAATATAGCCTGCTCAACCCTGTCCATCAGCAATACCCGATTAGGCAGCTCGGTCAGAGAGTCATGGGTAGCCTGCCGTACCAACTGCCTTTCCATTTCACGGCGCTGGGTAATATCATTAAGAATACAGACATAATGACGAACTTTTCCAAAGGAATCGCTGACCGGAGCCACACTAAGCTCACACCAGAATAATTCGCCTCCACGGCGATAGCTTTCAAGCTCGACAGTTTCCTCGCGTAATTCACGAATAGCCAGTTCAATTCGTTTCTGATTGACGTGATCGGTTTTAGTGCCTTGAAGATGCGCGAGATTTTGCCCGAGAGTCTGCTTCTCTGAATAGCCCATAATACGTTCAAACGCTTTGTTGACATAAATGATCGGCTGATTGGGTTTGGTGATGTCAATAATCGCAACACCGTGTGTGCTGGCCTCTATAGCGCGCTCACGGATTCTTAATTCTTCATCCGCCATTCTTTTCTGAGTCACATCGCGGAAACTGTAAACACGCCCCACTATTTCGGAACCTATACGTTGCGGCTGCGTGTAACGTTCAAAAATTCGCCCGTCTTTGAAATGTAAAACAGGCAGCTCCCCTTCCCAGTCAGGGTTTTCATATAAATACTGTACATCAGCGATAACCGATGCAGGGTTACTCAATTGTTGTAAAATATATTCAAAGCCGATGCTTTCAGTACCTGACTCAAGCATATGCGAGGGAATTCGCCACATCTCAACAAACTTCTGATTCCAGTCGACCACCTGCCCCTTTCCATTAACCATCATAATGCCATCTGCTGTACACTCCAGGGTCGCACGCAGCAATGAAAGGGATTTTTCCAGTTCAATATTTTTTTCGACAATATCAGATGGGGTAGTAATTTTGATATTATCAGATAAAGGCGCTTGAATGGAGCGTTGAAACTCGGGTTGATTGTGGTACCATTTTTCTAAAAGTGAAGAAAGATTCGGCGTTAGGCTGGGAATGCCCAACTCCTCGCAAACATTGGTCAGAGACGGCTCTCTCCCCTTTTTCTTAACTTTTTCTGCAGCTAAGGCAACTTTTTGATAATCTATTTCTTGCCTGCGCATGGATCCCTCACTAAAATGACTCTTTTCCAATTAGCGTCTTTCTTCGGAGACTATTGCAGAAAGGCAGCCTGTCATATTCTAAGTAAATTATATACACGGTTAGCAGATTTTGCATAACCAAACAGATCAGAAGGAATTTCATTATGGAATGCAAACATTTTAATACGCGTGCAATTCATGCAGGCCAACATCCTGATCCGGCAACCGGTGCTGTGATGACACCTATTTATACCACATCAACCTACAAACAGTCAGCTCCCGGTGTTCATCAGGGCTATGAATATTCAAGGACTCATAACCCAACCCGAACAGCCTATGAAGCCTGTATCGCCAGCCTGGAATCCGGTGAAAGAGGCTTTGCCTTCGCTTCAGGAATGGCTGCGATTAATACCATTGTCGATATGCTGAATTGCGGCGATCATGTGATTGCCATGAATGATCTTTATGGCGGCACCTTCAGACTTTTTGACAAAGTTAAAACCAGAACCTCGAATCTAAGCTTCTCTTTTGTAGACATGACCAATCTCGCGGCAGTCGAAGCTGCAATAAAGCCTGAAACACGTATGATTTGGCTCGAGACACCTTCAAACCCCATGCTTATGCTGGCAAATCTTCGTGAAATTGCGGCATTGGCTAAAAAACATCGCCTGATAGCGGTGGCCGATAACACCTTTGCGACGCCCTGGATTCAACGGCCTTTGGAATGCGGTTTTGATATCGTAATCCATTCAGCCACCAAGTACTTAAATGGTCATTCAGACATAGTCAGTGGTGTTGTGGTAGTTGGCGACAATCCCGAGCTGCTTGAAAAAATGGCATTTTTGCAAAACTCCTGTGGAGGAATTGCCAGCCCCTTTGATAGTTTTATGGTTTTACGAAGCCTTAAAACCCTGCCTTTGCGTATGGAGCGTCACTGTGAGAATGCACGGCATCTGGCGCAATGGCTTGAAAAGCATCCCAAGATCGAGAAAGTAATTTATCCTGGACTGGAAAGTCATCCCCAGCATAGCCTGGCCAAGGAACAAATGCAGGATTTTGGGGGCATGATCTCGATTGTACTCAAAGGGAATCTCGATTACGCCACTCGATTTCTTTCACGCTGTGAGCTTTTTACACTGGCCGAAAGTCTTGGAGGTGTTGAGAGTCTGATTGAACATCCCGCAATCATGACGCATGCGTCTATACCCTGTGAAACACGTCAGCAACTCGGAATTGTCGATGGCTTTGTTCGTCTCTCGGTTGGGGTTGAGCACATCGATGATCTGGTTGCTGATCTTGCCTATGCACTGGATTAATGGAAATTGATTATGAAAATAAACTCGAGGTCTAATCCATTGCGAGCGTCGCTCGCAATTTTTACTCTCATATTATCAACCTGTATCTGTTTTATGCCGATATTTATTTTCGGCCTGTTGAAACTCATTCCTAGTCAGCGCTGGAGACTTTACTGCGGTCAGCGTATTGATGGCTTTGTTATGTACTGGTGTGATCTCAATAATGCCTATATTAGTCATCTGATTCCCCATGAATGGGAGGCGACTGGTTTAAAGGAGCTGGATAGACAGCAATCCTATTTGCTTATTGCCAATCATCAGAGCTGGCTTGATATCGTACTTATGCACAGGCTGTTTAACCGCAGAATTCCTGTAATCAAGTTTTTTATTAAAGATCAACTGAAGTGGGTTCCCCTTTTGGGCTTCGCCTGGTGGGCGATGGGCTGTCCGTTTATGAAACGATACAGCAAGGCATATCTCGCTAAGAATCCTCATAAACAAGGAAAAGATCTGGAGGCTACCAGAAAGGCGATCTATTCCTTCAAAGGTCAACCGGTGACTATTGCCAACTTTGTGGAAGGCACACGCTTTAATCTGTCTAAAAAAGCGCTGCAAGGTTCGGAATACCGTCATTTGCTTCGGCCTCGTGCAGGAGGAGTCAGTTTTGTAATCGGTTCCATGGGTTCACAGATTCATAAATTGCTGGATTTAACTATCGTATACGCTGAAGAGAAGCACTCTCTCTGGGATTTTTTATGTGGCAGAATTAGTAAGATCCGTGTTCATCTGCGGGAAATTGAGATTCCAGAACAGTTTATAAGTAATGACTTGACTAAGTCATCTTTGCAGGATGAATTTAAAACCTGGATTAACCAGCAATGGCATATTAAAGATCAGCTTATAGAGAATATAAAAACGCAATGGGCAACTCAGGACGACGCTGCTGCCCATGTTCAGGCCGTCAGGATTAACCCTGATAGAAATGTAAATACCAGTCAACGAATCGGCGGATCCCCTCCTGATAATTGATGGAGGGTTTATAAGCCAGCTCGGATTCCAGGCGGGTGGTGTCTGCATTAGTGGAAACCACATCACCTGGCTGCATGGGCAGAAAATTTTTAATCGCTTTTTTCTGTAAAGCAGCTTCCAGTGCTTCCACATAATCCAGCAGATTGACCGGATTACCACATCCAATATTATAAATTCTATACGGCGCCATACTGCTTGACGGATCAGGAGAAAGGCCAGACCACTCGGGATTAGGCCTGGCAATATGATCAACAGCTCTGGATACACCCTCTATAATGTCGTCAATATAGGTAAAATCACGCTGTAATTGGCCATTATTGTAGATATTTATCGGTTTGCCGGCGAGAATATCGCGAGTAAAAGAGAAAAAGGCCATGTCAGGCCTTCCCCATGGTCCGTATACGGTGAAAAACCGTAAACCGGTGGTCGGCAAATTAAATAAATGCGAGTAAGAATGGGCGATTAGCTCATTGGCTTTTTTACTGGCCGCATAGATAGTTAAGGGATGATTGGCAGAATCCTCTTCATTAAAGGGTTGTGACAAATTTGCCCCATACACAGAGCTCGTTGAGGCATACACCAGATGCTCTACAGCCCCCTGCCGGCATGCTTCGACAATATTGGTAAATCCAATCATATTCGATTGCGCATAGAGAAGAGGATTGGTCAGTGAATAACGTACTCCTGCCTGTGCGGCCAGATTGACTACTCTTTGCGGCTGGCTCGTTTTAAATACCCTTTCCACAGCATCCGCATCACTGATGTCCTCTTTATGGAAACTGAAGCGGGGATATTTTTGTAAAAGCTCCAGTCGGGCCAATTTAAGCCGGACATCGTAATAATCATTCAGATTATCAAGACCAATAATTGTATCTCCCTTTTCCAGACGATACTTGGCTAAATGAAAACCAATAAACCCGGCAACTCCTGTTATTAAAATACGCACATTCAATCCAGAAATAAAAAATGACAGTATACTCTCAAGCCAGTCCAGACTGTAAGCCTGTGAAGAAAATTTCATTATCTGCGAAGCAGCTTTGCCAGGCTCGGTGATATGTGGAGAAAAAGTCCCTTGAAAAAAAATGCGCTCGTGGATACTCTACAATAAAAATCAGTTAAGAGATCTATACCATGAACTCCCTGCAGCAAACGATTGAAGACGCTTTTGAGCAACGCCACAGTTTATCTTCCCAGACAGCTCCCAGTAATATTATCGAAGCAGTTCATGAAGTATTTAACGGGCTTGATACCGGTCAATTGCGTGTTGCAGAAAAATCTGGCTCAGAATGGGTTGTTCATCAATGGATAAAAAAAGCAGTTTTGCTGTCCTTTAAATTATATGATAATCAAGCTATTGATGCAGGATTTTGTCAATTCTATGACAAAATGCCATTAAAATTTACTCATTACAGTGACGAGGATTTTAAAAATACCGGCGTGCGAGTAGTTCCTCATGCAATGGTTCGTCAAGGTGCATTTATCGGTAAAAATACCATCCTGATGCCCTCCTATGTCAATATCGGAGCTTATATCGATGAGGGTACGATGATCGATACCTGGGCCACAGTAGGCTCCTGTGCGCAAATTGGTAAGAATGTCCACTTATCCGGAGGTGCAGGTATAGGGGGGGTTCTTGAGCCCTTGCAAGCCAACCCGACAATCATTGAAGACGATTGCTTCATCGGAGCCCGCTCTGAAGTTGTGGAAGGCGTTATTGTCGAGCGCGGCTCTGTCATATCGATGGGCGTCTATCTTGGTCAGAGCACCAGAATTTACAACAGGATGACTGGCACTATTACCTACGGGCGCATTCCGGCCGGTTCTGTTGTAGTCTCGGGTAATCTACCCAGTGAAGATGGCAGTCATAGTCTTTATTGTGCGGTTATCGTCAAACAAGTCGACGAAAAAACCCGCTCAAAAGTCAGCGTTAATGAATTGCTTCGAGATCTCTGATGAATTCGCTCTATGAAATTCTTGCAGATTTGATTGAACGTGAATCAATCACACCGTTCGATGCCGGCTGCCAGGAGTCAATGCTTAATTTTCTAAGCCATTTGGGATTCACCTGCCATCCCTTCAATAATAGCCCGGTCGATAATTTTTTTGCCCGCTACGGGGTTTCCTCGCCGCTTCTTGTTTTTGCTGGACATACCGATGTGGTTCCAATTGGCGATAGTGAACAGTGGAAGACGCCTCCTTTCAAGCTAACGCTTATTGGCGATGAGCTTTACGGACGCGGCACTGCTGATATGAAAGGCAGTTTGGCCGCTATGCTGCTTGCTGCCAAGCGCTTCATTGACAAACACCCTTCTTTTCCTGGCAGTCTTGGATTTTTAATTACCAGTGGAGAAGAAGGCGACTTGTTTCAGCTTGGAACGCCCCATGTTATGGAAGAAATCGTTAAGAGCGGGATTAAGATAGACTATTGCATAGTCGGAGAACCATCCAGCACTGAACGAATTGCAGATGTAATTAAAATTGGTCGTCGTGGTTCTCTTTCTGGTAATCTGACATTCAATGGCAAACAGGGGCATGTGGCCTATCCTCATCTTGCAGAGAATCCCATTCACAAACTAAGTCCTGCATTGACAGAACTGGTCTTTAAAGAATGGGATAAAGGCAATGAGTACTTTCCCCCCACTTCATTTCAGATCACCAACATCCAGTCCGGAGGTATTGCTTCAAATATCATTCCTGGCAATTTGTTTATGCAATTTAATTTCCGTTATTCTACCGAACAAACAGCACTGGGACTGGAGCAGCAAGTAAGAGATATATTCCACTCCCACCACTTAAATCCCGAAATTAAATGGCGTATTAATGGAGAGCCTTTTCTAACCGATCAGGGCAAACTGCTGGAGACAACGATACAGGTGATTCAAAAAGTAACGGGGTATTCCCCTGAGCTATCGACTACCGGCGGCACCTCGGATGGGCGTTTTATCGCACCTTATGGGGTGGAGGTTATCGAATTGGGACCTGTTAATGCTACCATTCATCAGGTTAATGAATGTGTCAGTTTGCAGGATTTGGAAAAACTCAGCGATATTTATTACGGGATTTGTGAGCAGCTGTTAAAGTAAGTCTTGGATAAGTTCAATGTATATTAAACTGTCCTCCACCTAAGGTTAAAATCAACCCTCACCCTAGCCCTCACTGCCATTAAGTTAAGGAAATTTTGTCTTTCCCGCGAAGGCGGGAATCCATTCCTCAATTGGCATTATAGCGAGCTTAGAGATGGATCCCCGCCTTCGCGGGGAGGACAGTTTATATACAACTGAGCTTAACTTAATGGCAGTGACCCTAGCCCTCTCCCAAACTTGGGAGAGGGGATTTTCTCTTAAACATCTGCACCTCAGATCGAATGACCAGTTGGAACACCCTCCGGTACAAAATCCCTGGCATTATCCTCTAATTTTTCATTTACCACTTTAGCAACACAGGAATCGGACCAGACATTGAGAGAGGTTTCCAGCATATCAATCAGGCTGTAGAAAGGTAAAATAAGCCACATCAGCGTAATAGGCACATTCATGCTTGCCAAAAGACTGGCACTAAGAAAAAAACAACCCATTGGTACACCGGCATTACCGATGGCTGCAATGGTTGAAATAAACACCCAAAGCGCCATCATTGGTAAGCTTATTTCCATCCCATGGTTTTGCATTAAATAAATGACCGTAGTAAAAATAAACGCAGCGCAGCCATTCATGTTCAGACTGGTGCAAAGCGGCAATACAAATCGGCTGACTTCTGGTCTGACATTCAGATTTTTTTCAGCGGTTTCCATCGTGACTGGCAAAGTTCCAACCGATGACTTTGAGAAAAAAGCCACAGACAGTGCCGGCAGCATGCCGCGAAGAGCCGCAAATGGTTTTATTCCCTGGCTCTTTAACCACAGAGGCAAAACCACCAGGCCCTGGATTAAATTAGCCAGCACGATGATTAGCAGATAGCCTCCAAGTCCGCGAATCGATTCCCCTTCGCGCAACTGAACTACAGTACTGGTAATAAAACCATATAAGCCCAAAGGAATGATTTTAATTACCCAGCCCGTAATTACCATGAAAAGTCCATGTGCGGCACGGAAAAATGCTGTAATCGTCTGACGAGGCTCCTGCTCAGGAATATAGCGAATGGCAATGCCGGTCACTATCCCCAGTAATAAAACACCCATTACCTGATGTTGGAGAAACGGCTCGAAAATAGTCGAGGGAATCAGGCTGCTGATATGTTCAAAATAAGAAGACTGAGAAGCTACTGGCCCTGAAATTTTAGCAGCAGTCAGAGTTGCCATTCCCGGCTGAATCAGAAGATATAATAAACAACTGATCGCTGCTGCGATAACCGTAGTAATCAAAGTATAGGTCATGGCACGCTGCCATACTCTCTTCATTGCCCCGTCAGCGCGATAATTAGTCAGAGTAACGATAATTGATAATGCGATTATGGGAAGGCTAATGCATTTGAAGATACGAATGAACACATCTGCAATAAATAAGCCCAAGGGTTTTAATCCCGGAATATCTGAAAACCCGCTTAAAATTCCGAGAAGAATCATTATGGTATAAAGAAAGGGAGTGCTGAGCCAGAATTTGCTTGAAGTCTTTTGGGTGGAAGGCATGTGAACCTCTGATTTTAATGACAATTAACAATAAAAAGGAATTACAGACTGTGTCAGCAACAACAGCGACAACAATATCTGGTTTTGCTGTAAGAAACCTTAAAATTCCTGATTATCTGAAAATCGTTCATATCCACCATTGAGTATTTTTTGCACATTGAGAACACATTTTAACACGATCTGCTCGAAAAACAAAGCCTCTTGTCTCTGAATAGCAAAACATGCCCTAGGCAGGGCAAATCTGCTTCTGTTTCAAATCAGCAATTCGTTGAAAAGCCTGCTCGATACGGGCGGCAGCTATTGTACCTTCGGATACCAAACGTTCAATGCGATCAATCACTTCAGGCGCTGAAACAGTGTCCAGCTGGTTGGCTACAATAATCATATCGGCACCTGCATTTATAGTTAAAGCCAATGCTTCATCCATACTAAAATGCTGACTAATCGCATGCATCTGCAAATCATCACTAATGATGATCCCTTCATAACCTAACTGTTCACGTAATAAGTTACTGAGAATTGGCTTTGAAAGCGTCGCAGGTAAACCCGAGGGATCCAGTTGCCGATTGATAACATGCGCGGTCATAATCATAGCCGGCATCACGCGGGATTGCTTTAATAGCTGGTAAGGTTTTAGTTCTTCGGGTAAAAAACTATTGGACACATCAACAAATCCCTTGTGAGTATCGGCAGCGGCACTGCCGTGTCCAGGGAAGTGCTTATAGCAGCAGTGAATTCCGTATTCTGAAAAGATCTCTATAAATTCCTGGGCAAAGCGATCCACTTTGTCTGCATTGGCAGAAAAACAGCGTCCCAAAGGACCTATTATTCCCTCCAGAGGATTGATATTCAGATCAACGACCGGCGCAAAATTTAAATTAAATCCGAGATGATTAAGCATTTTCGCCATTTTAGCGATGATGCTTTTGCGCTCTTCATTATCCAATTGAACCAGTTGTTCCGGGCTGACAGTGTGAGTTGAACCGGGAATTGACTTGAAGCGATCAACAGCCCCACCCTCATAATCGACAGCAACAATTAAATCCATCCCCTGTTGTCCAGCGAATGACTGGCTGGAACAGGTTTTGAGCTGTTGAGTCAATTTTTTGATTTGCTCAAAATGAAGCAGATTTTTTCCTGCTTTTTTCTGGATGAGATCGTAATCAAACAATAATACGCCGCCTAAACCGTCTTTGAGCAGCCATGAATGAACAGGGTGATTTTCGTTTATCTCGGTGCCTGAAAAGCCCATAATGAGCATTTGAGCAATTTTCTTTCGTAAATCAAACAATTGTCACTCCAGGAATTTTCTTTTTGAGGATATTACACAATAGGCAAGTCTAAGGCTAGAAACTTTGAGTGGATTTGCGCGTTGCCAGACAAGCTTACATCAGGAGATAATTCAACAAAAGGATTATTTATTACCCAGATATGATATTATCCTGTCAATTAGAATTCCAGCACTTAATCAACATGAATCTTTTTGCACTGCCACCCTATGCTCTGGCCAGAATCTATATGTGGAATATGCCATTTAAGGAATTGGCTAGATATTGTTCCGTTAGCCGCAATAGCCGACTGGCCGCAGACCTGGTGTTATTTTCACGACATGATCGCCACTCTCTTCGCATACAGGAAAAGCTTCTCGAACAATGGGCCTTCCAACCTCCCGAGTCTTTAAGAACGTGGATGAAAAATAATCTTATATCTTATCTGAAACAGCATATTCGCTCTGCATATGTCAGTTTCCGTTACCGCTTTCTAGGAATGATTGTGCTTGCCGCTTATCATGATGTGGCACTTGAAATTGATAATAATTTGTTTGCCCAGCTAGAAAGATGCTTATTTGCGGGAGTATTTCAACCCCAAAAGCTTCACCACCTTCACATTCTATTTTCTTACTTAAAATCTGAGCAGGTGACAAAACTCAGCTCGTTAATCCGTGAGAAGCTGCAAAACATCACTGACTATGATTACGAAACCGCGTTGTTTCACCTGAGTGCTTTAGTGCCCAGGCTAGACGAAAAATCTCTTCATGCATTTATTCCCGTGCTCATAAAAGCGCTGTCTTTGCAATCTGAAAAAAAACGGGAATATGCCATCGGATGTTTGCGATCATTTGCCTTAAAAATGACCTCCAAACAACAAATGAGGTTATGCAACACGCTATTGGGCTCGAGAATGTTACCTGCGGCTATTTATCAAAGCCTCAGCAGTGTCTCAGGCCTGCTGTCAGCTTCCGTTCGGCAAACCATCGTTTCATGGCTTCTGAAGCAAATGAGGCAGTCCAGAAACACCTGCCCGCCTCAATTAATACAATGCATGCTCAGCTGGTCAGCCGATCTTAATGATACAGAACAGGACGAGTTATTTCTTTTCATATTAGCCAATTTAAAAAACTCAGACATGAATGTTCGTATTAAAACAATGGAGGAATTGAATCAGGCGAATATATCTCAATTTCTTTCGCGCCTCATTCCTTCGATAAGCCATGTGCTGACTGACAAGTCGCAGCAATGTCGGGAATCAGCTAAAAACTTCCTATCCCGTCATATCTCAGGCCTGGAGAAAACCCATCGCGACAAGCTCATTCTTCGTCTTCTGGCTACACTGGATTATGATAAAACTGAGTTGATGGAGACGATTGATTGCCTCATTAAGCTGATTCCCGTAATGAGTGATGATTCAGTTCATTTCATGGCAGGAAAACTCAACCAGAAGATTAGCTCCACCAACCCATTAGCCCGCGCATCCTTTCGCGGGTTAGCAACTCTTTCGCCCAGATTAAATGATTTTGATTTTGTTCTTTTCCTGGAGCATTTTTGTAATCAGCTTGAGCCTTACAATCCTCATTTGGCAACACCTCTCAGTTTTGTTCAGGTACATGCAGAACGCATACGGTCTACAGGTCAGAAGCTTGAATTTAAACAGTGTCTGAAGAATCTGTGGCAATCCGAGACCTATTTTACCCGAATGAATAAACCCCTGATTTTAGATTGCCTGACCACTTTTTTTCCTGTTTTTGACGAGCGGGAAGTTTCACAATTAACCGAAGAAATAATTGCAATTCTTGATGATGAACGACAGCTGGAATCAGCCCCCAGTGCAGTTCGCTGGCTCCTAACCGCTAAAGACAAACTTGACAAGAGAACAGTTAAATTGCTTTCCCTGAAGATGGCTCAAAATTTACAGACAATCTGGTCTGTAAATAACACAGAAAATTCTGAGGAGCTATTTATTCTGCATAAGAGTGTTTGGCAATGGATAATTCTCGAGAATCCTGCGCTATTTCCCTCCAATATAATAGATAGTTATTCAGCGCAGGAATTGGATGACTTATTATTGGCGCTTGCAAAACGAATAACTGCGGAGGACGCACATAAGCTATTACAAACAATCATGGAAAACTCACGAGAACAGCGGAGTTATACTGATTTAAAATCACCCATTTGCCTAAAACGATTACTACCGCTTCTGACTGATAGCCAGCGGGAGCAAGTTATTACCGGGATTATTATAAAATCGCAAAGCAAACTCCACTATCACCGCTTTCAGGCAGCCAATTATTTTAGCGTGATTTTACCCCTGCTTAGTCGAGAAGAAATTGAAGAGTTGCTTCCTCATATCTATTTTGGATTAAAAGATGAAAAAGCACCTGTATACATCCACACATTGAAAACACTGGAATGGATAATAAATAATACAACCATTAAAATAAATGTCGATCTAACACAGGGCTTTAACCACATATTACCCAAACTAAATAGTGAACCTGAAATAGGAGCGCTACCAGGACCGGTCAGTACACTGTTACTCAACAATCTGTCGGGTGAAATTGATGCGGGAAAACCACTTAATTCCCTCGGGCTTTTGATGAAGTGTTTCATTGATACTTTTTCAAAATTAAAAGTAGAGTTAACATCAGGATTCACTCAAAAAGAAGAGGTATCTTCTAAATCCTTTACCCCCTCGATTTAATCCTTTTTATAAGCAACTCCCTCGACCCTACGTTCCCCGCATAAAGCGGGGAAGTAAGTTGGTGAGAAAGCAAATAAAATTAACACAATCTTAACATTTTGAATCAATATTGGTCACTTCGAATTAATATTGAGTTAATCAATCAAGCCTATACTAGTATAAAGTCCTTAACCTGATTGTCGGAATATGTCCCAGATAGTTCCCACTACTTCTGAAGCGATAGCTAAAAATGCCTGCGCTTATGCAAGACATTTTATCAAGATGGGCTCCACCCAACTGGTTAATAATGAATACACTATTCTACAAAAACACGAGCTGCAAAAATACATTGCTATGTTACGAAAAGCTTGCCGAGCTTTTCCCGATTATACGCTTGAACTGGATAAAGAGATTCAACATTTTTATCAAACGATAGAGCTTTGTAAAAAACTGTCATTGGGTAATTGCCATGAACTCGCATTGATGGCGCTTGATTACGTCGTCAATTACACTCCGCCACAAACCAAGGCGGAGGTATATCACATCAAAGGTGGTGATCATGTATTTCTGGTTGTAGGCCGCAAGAAAGATAGTATAGCGAGCCAGCCTGAAACCTGGGGTGATCAAGCCTATATTTGTGATCCCTGGGCAAACGAGGTGTATCCTGCAAGTGACTATTTAAGCAGGACAAAAAATTATTATCGTGTAACTGATAAAACAACAGGAAATTTCACTAATCATACTGAGGATTTTAATCCTTCAAAACATAGTTTAAATCCTATAAAAGACTCCAATGCAAGTTACATTCGAGAAGCGCATTCTGAAAAACACATTGAACAGGTTATGCAAATTTTTGAGACCAAAACCAAATTAATCCTCAAAGCAATGGATCAACTGGAACAAAACCTCCTTAAAATTGCGGATAAAATTGAACAAAAGCATGGCGAGTATGACGATAAAAGAGCCGTTATTCTCAAATTAATCTCCAATATTCAGGCCGCCAAAATTGATATACAGGACAATTTAAACAACAGGGATAATAAAGCAGAGTATCTTGAATTACGAAGCCTGCTGGAAAATAAGCTAAAAGGCTCTTTAAGCCATTATTCTCAGGCAGTTCAAATGTCAAAAGAAGATAAAACGATTCTATCTCGATATCGTGATGGAGATTCGCTTAAGTCAAGAATGCAAAGCTTTTTAAAAATAGCCCCAGAAACTGTTTCTAAAACAACTGATGCGCTTGAAGAATCACAAAACGAAATCACAAATGCCATTAATTTAGGACGTTAATCATATTGCCGGGTACTGCTGCGAGCAAGATACCCGGTTACTTCGTCAAATAGTACTGCGCGACTGATAGCCTGATTGCCGGTTCAGAATTTGCTCCTGACGCTCAGCCTGGCTTACCCAATGGGTTTCTGGGGGCAGCATTGATGGTAGATCCGCAATCTTCACCAGTTCAGTAGTAATGGCTGGACCCTGACCCTCTGTGTTAGCTGGAAGATTCTGCCAGCGAAGCATCATGGTTCCCTCATGCAGACCGGAAGTGCTAATCCAGTTGTATACACCAGGATCCTGTAAAGACAGCACAAAACGATAGCGTCCATCGGTATCAGCCATCGCTTGCTGATTATTTAAACTGCATACTACATTTCCAGGATCGATGGTGATGGTCCATGGACCAGTCGCCGGCGCAATGAAATAGTTAGCACCTCCCATATCGACTGTTAATAATAAGGCTTCATCATCCTCTATTTCAAAATGTCCAAACGAACTTGCCTGACTGACCAGAGTTCCCAAATCATCAGATTGCTCGGGCTGTTTAAATGTGTTAACCGGATTTAGCTTGGTTTTGATACCCAAAGCCCCTACCCCGTAAAAGAAGATAGATTCCGAGATATTCTTAATCGTCTCCAGATAAATTCGGGTGTCTGATCTTGGCGTTTCACCAGAGATATCATCAAGCAGTTCAACCGATAAACTATCCGGCTTTTGAGCCTGCCAATCTCCAAGACTATTGCGCACAAACAACATTTCTGCATCATCATTCGATTGAATATGATTAATTCGACCATTAGCCGCTTCACTATCTATCGTGATTTCATAATTTCCATCAGCATCGATTTGCAATTCACTATTAGTGAGCAATGCCACTGTACCCTGTGAATTGGGATTACTGATTAGAGAGAAACTGGAATCCGCAAGGCCGGCGGGTTCCCGGTGTCCATGTATTTTATAATGTAAGGAACCATCTATGGGGATCGTACGGTAAATAACATCCGGATTATCATAACTGTATCGGCCGCCAGGCACATCCAGGCCAAACCATTGGCGCGGACCGCTATCCACCCAATACACTTTTGGGAAATAGGGATCACTGTTAACTGCTTTTTGAATGGAACTGAATATCAGCTCATCAACCATCGGTGACAACAGTGGCTTTGCTTCATTACTGATTAAAAGTCCATAAGCCAGTGCATAAACCGCCTTGGCTTTGATGCGAAGCAATCTAAAGGCATGATTTTGATAGATTTCGATTGCTTTCTCATCGAGAAGTTTCTGCTCTTGTGTTGCCAAAGGATTACTGGCATACAGGGGAAAAGCCAGAGCAAGGGATGTTAAAAATACAGCGGGGCTTTTCCGTGGTAAAAAAGTATTCATTGAGCTTCCTTAATCTATTGAACATTCAGAAACTAACACGTTTTTATTCCAAGTCCAATTTAAGGCGTGCTTTTTTAATTTCCAGGGCTAGAATTAAAGAGAAAGATTAATTTTAAGAGCAGCATGGAAAAAAGTTTCCTCGAATTGGAAATATTAAAAAGCGATAAGTTAAGAACGACCATTCTGGCTATCGTTTTTGCATCTCTTTCGCTCATGTGGACCTTTTTTGTTATTTTTTATCCCCAGGAATATATTAAAATAATGCGGGGATTACCTCTGGCCGCTTTACCCAGCGGCTTGGCTTTGGTTGCGCTTTATTTTCTTTTTATGAGACAAATGATTTGTCGACATATTAAACATCAAAAGCCATTTCCTGGTATTTTCCGCTATTTGACTTCTTTTTTAGAAGTGAGCATCCCGACTATCGCCATTATTATTTTATCTCACTTTCAAACGCCTGTTTATGTCCTGCTGATGCCGCCTGTCCTGGTTTATTTTATTTTTATTATTCTTTCTTCATTAACCTTAAATGAGTGGATTTGCCGGTTTGCAGGGCTGATAGCAGCGATAGAATATATTGGACTTTACTACTACGCGCCATTTTGGAGCAATTTTCAGGAGATCGATCCCTTTCTGACAAGCTGGTACACCTTTGCCGCGCGCGCTGCGCTGTTATTGATTGCAGGCATTGTAACCGGCTTTGTAACCGCTCAAATCAGAAAACAATTAGGTGCAGCCTTTGAGGCTCAAAAAGAGCGCGAACGAATTGAGAGTATTTTTGGACAGCATGTTTCTCCTGAAGTAGTTGCTAAATTACTATCAAAAAATGCCAATGCCAGTGAATACATTCCGGTATGCGTCATGTTTCTTGATATCAGAAACTTTACTCATTTTACGGAGCAGAATGAACCCGCTGTTGTGGTTAGCTATCTGAATCAGCTTTTCAATTATATGGTTGAAATTATTCATGATAACAAAGGGATAATTAATAAATTTCTCGGGGATGGTTTTATGGCGGTATTCGGAGCGCCAATCTCCAGCGGTAATGATATCGCAAATGCCATACGGGCAGCCCAGGACATCATTAAACGCACGGATGAAGAAAGTATCAAAGGCAACATACCCAATTTCAAATTGGGTATCGGCCTGCACTTTGGCTATGCTGTAACTGGCACTATTGGTACCGAACGGCGGCTCGAATATACCATTATGGGAGATGTGGTTAATTCAGCTGCTCATATTGAGCAATTGAATAAAACCTACAACACTACCGCCCTGATTTCTGAAGATGTAGTGAATAATTTACCCACCATCCAGGCTGAGTTCATCGGCAATGCCACTTTGAAACACCGCGAAATGCCGGTGAAGTTATATAAGCTGGTTTAACCCTGATGCGCCATGCCGCATCAGGGCTTCTTTTAGCGGCTTCGCCGCATTGCAATGGCCAGAAAAATATAAGCCCAGCCATCAACCATGAGCTCTACCGCAATGAAAAGACCAATCACCCATAAGCCGCTGATTGGCCATTGCATAATAATCATTACACCCAGAGCAATAGCGATAATTCCAGCTAAAATCAATATAAAAGCAGATGAGCCTTTGAGTGTGGATGCCATAATAAACCGGCTTAAACCGATTACGATCAGAACCGTGGCCAGCATCAGAGTAATCAGACTGGATGCAAGAAGAGGATCATAAATCACCAGACCGCCGCCAACTATATATAGAACAGCAATAAAGGCATGCCAGATGACTGCTCGCCAGTGTTTAGATTTGAACACATCAACAATTTGGGAGCATCCGGCAATGATTAGCAGAATACCTAAAAAAAGCATACTGGCCAAAGTTAACCCAACTACCATGCTTAAACCAATTGCGCCCAGCAGCACAAAAAAGATACCCAAAGCCATAAGCCATCCCCAACTGCGGCTTGGCTCATTGACCGCCCTGACTTCCTGTTTCTCGGTTGACATATAATATCCTTATTTATCATTTATCTTTTTTACAGATGAAGTAAAAGCATGACTGCTTTCCAATTCATTTCGCCTGTTAAGGAACAATAGCACAACTTATGGATCCAGAACCATGATTTAAAGACGACATCACTGATTCATATCGACAACCGGAAGTGGCGGCAGCACTGGCATGGCAGAAACCACTTCTAGCCATAAAGCTTTTATTTACTTTAGAGATAACTTCCAGGAAACTATCTTTCGCAACTCGCTCAGGGAGTTTTACCAAAGGATATGGAGAAATTATGCCGCAAGAATCTGATGCTCAGCAAATAGCTACAATTGAAAACACCTCAAGCTACGCCACTTTTGACACACCCACAAGTTCTTACAGTTATTTTGGAAGTCTTAAACGCTATGTCAGCACATTAAATCTGAGCAGCTATCTGCCCTCTTCCAATACACTAAAAAGCTATGTCCCTTCCTGGTCTTCGATAGCTTACGGATCAGCAGCAGTCCTTACCACCCTGCCCTTTCTGCCTTATTGTTTAACCTCTCGACCGGAAGCCATCAGTGAAGAATGGTGGGATTCAAAATTAAAGTCTGATAAATGGTTTCTAATCATCAATGCCTTAATTTTTATGGGTATTGGAACTGCAACACGTACTCGCTATTACCATGAAATGGTCGATAATTTAAAAAAAATCCTTGGTGGCTATTTTGACAGTTTAAGCGGTTTTTTTTATAGAACAGCTATCTTGTTAATCTCTGCCCTCTCAGCAATGCCAGCAGCGGCCTTAGGCTATTTCGGCGCCATCTGGGCAGGATCCAGTGCGGCTCTTTTCTCCTCATTATCGAGCTTTGCTAACACCTGTGCCTTACGTATTGTTTTTATTCCCAATTTTATTCAAACAATTAAAAACTGGTTTGACGAAGATCGGATTTTTCAAAAAGAACTCGCCTACCAACTCAGTCATTTAAAGCCGGATTCTGTCAGCACGATAAACAATTGGATTACTGAAGAATTTTCAAATCTCCTGCTCGATGAGCAACTGGTTAAAATCATTGTAAAGCGCATCTATCAGGAGGAATTAGCACTCTCAGACATCGGCGAATCTCATTTTTATAAACCAGGAATTATTGCAAGAGCTATCAATTGCTTTAAATCCTGTACTCCCACAGGAGTCTCTGGTTTTTTTAGCATTTCCTTTTTTTTATTAATCAGTCAGGCAGGTTTTGACGGCTTTAAACTATTCTGTCAGGCACTTAGCGAACGCTGCACAGTCGATGACTTGAAATATATCGTTAAACTAAGTATCGCATTTATCCCGGGATTAACTGCTGCTATCGTTGCATTTATGTCCAGCAACAATTTTTTCCGGCAGATCTTAAAAGATGTTTACGCACATGTCAGCAATAAACCACGCGAAGTGATCAAAGTATTAGTTATTGCGGGATGCTGTCTGATAACTGCCGGAGCCCTATATAATGCGGCTAAAAGTATTGCTGACAAACCCAATCTATATCAAATTAAAACAGATACAGAAACCCTGGGACAACTGATGTATCTGTATTCTTTTCTAACAGGCAATTACTCTGTCGGTCTGATTCTGGATTTAGGCGCCTGTCTGAAATTGGCAGGGCTTACCGAAACGCATAATAGCACTCCGAATGTTAAAGCGGTCGTTCATTGGCTAAATCGAAAAGAGCTATCCTCTGCAAGCGTTTCTACTATCAGACAACATGGTTTTTTTTCTCAATCCCGAATAAAGCGGCTTTCGACAGCTGAAGCTGAAATGCAACCCGTGGCCGCATGTAATTTAACCGGACTATCACAAAGATAGGCGTCTGATATCTTCGCTCATACTGAAGAGTAGCGCCCCATCTCGAAAACCTTGCAATCAATATCTGCATGATTTTCTCTGCTCTTTTCCAGCCGATTATTTATTTCAATAAATGTCCGGGCTGCTTTTTTCAAATCAATGTCCTGCGTATTTTTGTTCAAATAGATTTTGCCTCGTTTGCCAAAATGCCTGTGAGAAGCCAATGCTTTCCTCACCTCCAGATTAGTAATAAACATGTCCCCCCTACACTCGACAGACACCTTGCGGATAGCGTCCTCTATCCTGTCTGCTTTGGCATTTTTTCCAATAGCAAACCAACTTTGGGCTCCTTTACGCAAATCGAGGATAGCTAAACAAATTTCCTGATATTCAGATGAGTTTAAACTTTTCAGAACATTATCCAGCCGTGTCTTAATTTTGCTGATATCAGTAATTGATTTTGCGCCATCAATCAGTTGCTGCTGCTTATCCACATATTGTTGCATCAATAAATCTTTCTTACCCCCGACATTTTTTTCCTGAATGGACTTAATAAGCCGCTGACATTCCAACTTTATTTCCTGAAAAAGTGTTTCTTCCATCTCTGAATAGGACAGTTTATCCGCATTTGCTTTTCCTGGTAACAGTTTACTTTTTAACTCCTGAGCTATAAAAACAGCCTGCGAAATAATTTTTTTTGTATGCTTTTTTTTCTCACGGGGTAAAGCATTCTCTTGGGACACTTGCTGGTTATGAGTGACTATGCGCTCTTGCTTTAGCTGATCTGTTCTATAGTCAATGGCTGCAATTAATTTAAGTATTGCTTTTGTTCTGGCTAAACGAACAGCCTGCTCCTGAACCACGCGCTGTAGCATTAGCTTTAACTGCAGTAATTGGCTGTATAGCGTTTCAGCATTATTATTCCCTGCCATTTTCCTCAGGAAAATTTTGATCTCTAACTTATAATTGTTGACCTTATCCTTTCTTGTGGTGCTAAAAAAATACTTAAACCCTTTATTAAACTGATCCTCATCGCTGGCCAGTAAGGCATCCAGTTGCTTCAGCCACTTGTTAATCTTTTGGTTCTCTGGATGAGACAGATGAAGAAAGGATTGGATTTTTTCCCGAAGATTTAAATTGCCAGGCTTATTGATTTTTGCTAGTTGTTTCATAGTGACAAACCGCCCTAATTAAAAGGTTATAGTTAGTCATGACTACATGGTCGATAATGACCCAACATGTATTTCTAATAAAGCAAGACATCCAAGCACAAAATAAAATACTGGAAAAATCTCAAGTCACTGAAAATAAATGTGATATTGTATAATGATAGCAGTAAAAAAAAATTTGCAATTATTTTTTCATTTATACAGGGAAATTCATGCAAAAAAAGCACCAGTTTGTTTTCTTCTTTACTTGTCTACTGGTTTCTGTTGCTTTTTCCAGAGGCACAATCGAATTCCAGCTTCAGCACATTCTGAATAAAAATCTTAACTCCACAACTCCCGGCGCCGTTTTGCTTGTTTCCAGCCCTGAAACAGGCTTGCTAATCGCTGCGGCAGGCCAATCCAATCATCAGACCGGGCAAATGATGAATACCAGTAATAATTTTCGTATTGGCAGCATTAGTAAGACTTTTTTGGCGGTCAGCTTGCTAAAGCTGATTGAAGAGGGAAAACTAAGCCTTGATACGAAAATTTCCACACTTCTTCCCAATAGCATTGATATAGACCGTATTCCGAATGGCCGTTTGTTGACAGTGAAAAATCTAATGCAGATGCGAAGCGGCATACCGAATTATGTTGAATACAACAGTTACTATCGCCTGATTGAACAAATGGTCGGACAACAATGGAAACCCGAATTGCTTATCAGACTTATTTATGATGAAAAGCCCAAATTCAGTCCCGACAGTTCATACGAATACAGTAACACCAATTATTTATTACTGCAGTTAATTGTTGAGAAGCTAACCGCCCATTCCTATGCGGATTTATTCAGAGAACAAATTCTGACTCCGCTTCACATGAAAAATACTTATGTGGAGCAAACAGACGAGGACACCCTTCGCTTAATTACCCGGGGCTATACACTGGCAGAGAAACAACTCATTGACGTGACCTATCTTAATGATGGTTTTGGTCTTGGAGATAGCGGCATGATTAGCACGGTCACTGATTTGGAGCAGTTTGTGGCTGCTCTTCTCAGAGATAAAAATTTACTGTCTCCAGGCTCTTTAGAGAATATGTTAACTACAAAGGACGACTATGGGCTCGGCATTTATCGGGAGCAGATTGGTGATGAATGGGCCTGGACTCATAATGGGGCCACCTCAGGCTTCCAGGGAGAGTTTTATTATTTTCCACGAGAGCAGTTAATTATAATAATACTCACTAATTCATTCGATACCGATATCATTGAAAAAGTCGTTTATGATAGCTATCAGTTATTTAAGCGAGAAAGGGATTAGAAAATGAATTTCCCGGTTGCTCACAACCGGGATTCAATGCTCCAGGTTCACGGAGCCTAAAACTATCAATACATTTCATAAACAGCAGGAGTCACCTCAACCGGCGCTTCATTGACCACAGTCACCTCTTCATAGTTGGTGGTTTGTACAGGTGAGCAACAAGTATTGGTCACAACCGGGCGACGAACCTCTACGGCAGCGGCACAGCAATTGGTTTTTACAACAGGCCGTTTTATTACTTTTGTGCAGCAATTGCGTACAGGTACGGGTTTTACAACAACCGCATTACAACAGCTGGAGGGGGTGTAGACGGTATTTACATAGTCTGTGGTTGGAATATAACCACAAGCGGTTAAACAAAGGGCGGCAGGTAACAATAATATTCCTTTCATGTTGGACTCCGTTATTTTTCCATTAGCTAGCTTAAGTGTATAGCATGGTCATTGATAATTCAATTTTTGTACAGATGGTGGAATTATAAACATTGGAGTCTGAGGAGATGGCAAAGCTTTTGACTTTCGTCTACGTACCATAACTTGCGTTGTTTTGTTTAATGAAGGTTGATTTTTAAAAAAACGTCTTTGCGAGCGTCAGCGACGCAATCCAGTTCATACCTTTCATTTGGATTGTTCACTTCGCTCGCACTACTACACTACGCACAGCTTGCCGTTGCGGCCATATTTTTCACATTTCGCTCAATATTCTCCACAAATCCCATTCGAGATGTGTTAGTGAAGAAAGCCGATGCGTAGCCATCTTTAATCTTGCTGTAGGCCAGTTTGGCTATTAATGCCAGTCCCGCTGAGATCACGGAGACAAATATATTTCCCAGCAACGGTTGCCATGTATTTCGCCGCTCGCTCATTGCATCGTCCTGACTATGCAGGTGAAGACGAAAATCATCTTCAAAAGCGCGATACGTCTGCTCATCAACCTTGCCGGACTCAGTCAGTACTGATTCATTATCCATAAGAAACTCATCAACCCGCTGTTTCAATTGACAGGCCAGGGTACTAGCCGTTTTGGCTTTGTCCGCATCGTCAATTGCAAGCTTTTCAGAATAAGCTTCCATAGCGTTTATGGACGAATAAAGAACATCGATTTTTTCGGCTGCATCAGCATTAACCGCGCGAATCCTCCCTAAAAGCTCATTTCTGTCCGCAAGAATCCTGGGTGTAAACACAAATGGCATTTCATAACTAGCAGGAACCTGCTTGCGATATTCTTTAACTGCAAGCGTTAAACGATTAAGTAAAGGTTTGAAATGAACTCCACTGTAAGCTTTACCCTGGGTATTGATTAAATCCAGAAGGGTTTTGCTATCCCCTGTATCCTTAAATTGAGCCAATTGTGCTGCCAGACACTCAATAAAGGCTGTTCGGCTGAATTGATCGGCCCTGTTGAAAAAATCTTTGGTATGATGTCTTTGGTTTCGCCTGGATAGATATTCCTGCAGCTCCAGATTAAAATCTGAAAAAATCTTGCTTCGAAGTATTGCTCTTTCCCGGATTGTATCGGCAACTGCCATCTTGTCGACAAAAACCGGTTCAATTGCTTGTTGGTGCTGTTGAAATTTTTCAATCTGCTCATGCACATCAACCAATTCGGGATTAAATTTCCTGAACTGCTCCTGGAATATTTGAAGACTATCAGGGGAAAACTGGGTTAAGTTAGTATTATGCAAATCCAGAATATTTTGTTTGTTTCTATAATTCTTTATGATTTCATCATTTGCATCAAAATCCAGTCGATCTAAATCTTCCTTCGCTTGTGCTGTAAGCTGTTTATTCATACTTTCCAGTAGTGCGTCAGCCATTTCTTTAAGCCGCAGCGACACGCGATCGAACTGCGTGGTCAAATTTCTCAGGTCCGCTAAAGCTTGCTCAGCAAGGTTTGGTTTGTGCTTCGCAATAAAGCTTATGCGGCCATTGCAGCTATTTAATGTGGATTTCAAGTCATTGAATTGTTTCAACAGTTCATTGAGTTTATCAAGGCTCAAATCGTCTGTTATGACTGCTTCTACTTTGCCAATCTCGTTCAGTAAAGACGCGAGCAAATTGCTTTGTTCCGTTAATTCGGGCTTGAAACAGGTCTCCACTTGCTGATCGGCTGCTTCTTTTAGCGCTTCAATGGACACCAGATTTCTATGATAGGGGGACTGTGGCGAAATTGTTTTTTTAAACTTGTTTATTTCCTCAAATAATGATGTTACCTCTTCAAAATATGAGCTAACGCCATTTTCATTAAAACCATCGAGAGCTATCAATCCATTCATTTTCTCGACCAAACTCTTCGCCCTGTTAAAGAAAGCAATCACAGAGGATAATGGACGTTGCTCTTGATCTAAATCATCTAATTGTTTCTGTTGTCCATTAAGAGCTAATGTCAATTTACGATCTTCTTCGGCAGATGCATTGAGAGATTGCTCAACCGCATTAAGCGTCTGAATTTCTATATCCCCTTCCTCAATCAAAACGCTGATTTTATGCTGTTCCGCTCTGATTGTGGCATATTCAAATTCTTTAGAGCCGATAAGAGCATATAGTTGTTCTTTTTTTTCAACCTGGTAGTTTTTTGAAACAAATCCCAAGCGGTTCACTTCAAAAGTTTTGTCGCCAATGACGGACAAAAAATAATCCAATCCTGATAACTTTGCTCCTTTCACATTTAACACATTCAGCTTGTTTATAGCACTTAGCGGGAAATCCCCCTTCCCACTATTATTGAGGCAGGTCATAACGGCAATGATCAGACTCTCTTTATATTTTATGATCTCTTCCCGTTCTTTTATTTGTTTACTCAGAGCCCCTTTCCACTGCTCAAACTTTCTATTGGCATCAGAGACATTCTGGAAGTTGACTTTAACAGCTGTGTGCTGAGGCTGGCTATTTACTGGGATAGAGGGGTATACTTTTTGGCCCAATTTATTCATCAGTTGATAATACTGAGCTGAAAGACTAGCAACTTCATCGCGCAATTTTGATATAGAACCCTCAGTTATACTTTTCTCAGAAGAAACAGCCTCTATCGTCTTTTTGTTTTCTTCAAATATTACAATTAAATCATCAACACTTGCATTGGCTAAACGCTCATCCGCTAACTTCTTAAGCTGGGCTCTCTCTCGCAATTTTAAAATCTCAGACCTGTTTTTTAATAACATGGATCCCAGTTCATTGAGGTGCTGCCCAAACTGCTGAATGTGCTTATGCAGGTCTGAATAAACAGGCTCGTCATCATCAAGCGTCTCTCTGGTTTGGCTAAGTAACTCCCTGGCATTAATCAGTAATTTCTCGTGTTCGGAAATCAGTACAAGTTCCTTTTCATAAATATCTATAGCATCTGTTGCGGTTACAGACGGCTCCAGTTTCGGGATTACATATCCATTGAGCGGGTCGATAGCAAGTTCAATCTTTCTCAATTGCTCGCGAGCCTCTTCAATTGTCCTTCGTTGAGTGAGTATTTTATTCTCTGCGGTTTTGTAGGTATCAAGTGCGCTACTGATTACATCTTTGCCTAATGCAAGATACTTCAAATATTTATCATTGGCATGAATTGTTCCCTGCCCCATGGCTGTATAGCTAAACTGGCCTTTATTTTCCTCTTTGTTTTCGGCTTCCGAACGGGGGGTATGAGAGACTATTAATAATGCAAATGCTTCTGGATTCAGGAAAGACACCAGTTCATCCATGACTGGAGGAAACTTTGCGAGCATTGTGCTGATTTCATTAAACAGTTCATAAACAACAGGATCATAAATTCGGATTTGATAGCTGCCCTTGATTCCTAAGGCATTGTGCAGGTGCCAATAAAAAGATCCATTCTCCTTCAATAAACCGACATCCAGCTGACCCTTAACAAAATAAGCTGAGAAATCAAAGCAATCAATTGCTGCATCAATTGCTTTCAAGGAATTTTCAAGACTGAAATCAGGTATTTTTTGCCAGTTGGTAAGAAAATTAAGCGTAGAGGCTCTAATGTTCTTTTTTAATGTTTCTTTCAGGTGACTTATGTTTTGTTCATTGAATTTTTGAGAACCTAGCAAAGATTCAAGATTACCGTAGATATTGCCCAACAAATTATAATCAGGGTTAGCGCTTAAGTATTCGGTATCCTTGAATAATTTTTCGGCTTGCTTTCCCAATTTACGTAATGCGAATATGCCGGGCGATTCTCCTTTATCAAACTTGGGAAGAACTACTTCAGTAAGAAAATCAAATGTTTGATTTATAAGCTTTATCTGAGTCATTGAAAATTCTTTTTTCAAATCGCTGTCAACAAGGCTGATTTCACCCATTCTATTTTTGGAAAGAATTTCCTGTCGACGTATCTTGAATTCGGAGATCAAATTGCCCAATAAGCTAGCTTCAATGTTAGTAAATGCGAACATAACGCCTACATCTCAGATTATTTGGATTGATAATATCCTAAAAAAATTAAGTGAGTATTAAGTACTTTTGCCCCCTACGGGCTTCGGCTTGTCCCTGAGGGATCCTCACATTATTTCATTCAAAAAAATACGTAATAGTGTCGTTTCCGCGTAGGCGGAAAACAACGTTAGGAATTATCTTGAGAAATAGATTCCAACCTATGCGGGAAGGCATTGTTGCGTAAATAGAACCAAGCAACAAACATGTCTTTGCGAACAAAGTGAAGCAATCCAGATCTAAACCTGGACAAAGCCAGGATTTGGATTGCTTCGCTAACGCTCGCAAAGACGGTTTTGTGCATCTATCTACATTTACGCAACAACGCTATGCGGGAACGACACGATAATAGAGCTGTTTGAGTAATTGGTTAGTCATCCGCTGACTAGATAAAAATTGAGGGCATACCTCAGGGACAAGCCGAGGCACCTTGTGGGGGAGGCTAGAACTTGCGTTAGTCACTGTGGGCGAAAATGTCATTAAGCACGACTGCTAACCGGCAGCCGGCCAGTGTGATTCTTTTTTCAACCGCCGTTTTAACGTCGTTCTCATAAGCTTTGGATGGTATTTCACCGTATTGAATACGATAAGCGAGATTGACTGCCAGGTCGTAGGATTCTTCAGACCAGCTTTCAGGATTTATAACCTGAGAAGCGATATCGCAAGGCCATTTTTTTTCAAGATATTTAGCCTTTCTGTTAAGCTGAGCAGCATTCAAATAGCCAGTTTTAAACAAGCCGGCACCATTATCCCAATAAGAATGGAGATTTCTTGCAACCGGGTTTTGTCCAAGAATAAGAAAATTGCCTCCCGCGTCGCCTTCGGGAAACCGTCGGCTAAATTCACTGACCGCATGCATGGGCTGGTGTATGTCACCCGTGACATGCAATAAAATCCTCAGACTAAAGCCTTTATCAAAGGGAGTGGATTGACGCTTTTTAAGCGTGGCAATGGCTTTGTTCAAAGCCAGCACAGCGTTGTTTTTATCTGGGGGCACCAGAGAAGTGCCATCACGGCTGAAAGGAATATCTATATAATGGAGAGACTGTAACCATAAATCGTTTTGAAAACGCAGGGTATCCATCCAGGGTCCTGCATTAACAAATGAAAGAGGCTTATATAACCGATCCAATTGATGATTATAGTGATTAACCGCCTGCTTTGTTTCTTTCGTCAAATGATTATAGGCAATCTGCGCCACCAAACGGTGACCCAAAGCATTCCAGCTATGGGCCATATTAACAAATAATAAGAAAAATAAATAAACCAACGTCCTTATCAGATTCATCATTTACCCTAAATAAGGTGACCAGGCAGGTTCCTGAACATCACCCTGGCGAGCAGGGAGACGTAAACGAATGCGTCCGTCAATTGAAACAACCCCTAACACGCCTTTGTCCTGGAAACGTGTTGCATAGAGTACCAATCGGCCATTAGGAGATACAGAAGGCGATTCATCAAGTGAAGCAAAGGTCAGCAGGCTCACCTGACCGCTATTCATATCCTGTACACCAATATTGAATTTGCCATTGTCGCGGTGATACATCACCAGATGTTTCTGATCCGGGGTAAACATTGCCCGCGCGTTATAGTTTCCATCATAAGTGATACGGTTAATGCTGCCGTCAGCCAGAGACAGTTTATATACCTGTGGAGAACCACCGCGGCCTGAAGTAAATATCAGAGAACGGCCATCAGGAGTATAGCGCGGTTCGGTATCAATAGAGTCGCCAAAGGTTAATTGCTTCATGCTTCCTGAAGACAGATCGATGCTGTAAATTTTGGGACTACCACTCTTGGATAATACAACCGCCAACTGACGACCATCAGGCGACCAGGTCGGCGCACCATTAATACCAGAAAAATCAGTGACTAATTGCCGTTTCCCGGACTCAACTGAAACAATAAAAATCTGTGCTTTTCTTTTCTCGAATGAAACATAGGCAATTTTGCTGCCATCCGGCGACCAGGAAGGCGACATGATCGGTTCAGGCGAAACCAGCAGGCTTTGCGGGTTATAACCATCAGCATCTGCAACTTCGAGAGAATAGCGGGCACGGCCTGCAGCTCTTTGAACCAGAACATAGGCGATCCGGGTTGAGAAAATACCCCGTTCACCAGTCAGTTTTTCATAAACCATATCACTGATATGGTGCGCCAGTGGACGAATATCATTGGCACTCACCTGGAAACTTTTGGAAAGCAGCAATTTGTTTTGGCTGACCGTATCCAATAATTCAAAACTGATATCGTAGCGGTTTGAACCTATCGGAGTCACTCGGCCAGTCAATACGCTGTCGGCACCCGCCTGTTTCCAGGCGCCAACGCCATTCATTTCCATGGCAGGCAGGCTGATAATTTTGAATTGACCCGACAAGCGCAGATCGTTATTAATCACTGACGTGATTTCCTGGGCACTGCTGTTTTCTCCGAATGAATTGATTCCGATGGGTAAGGCTGAGCTGATACCCTGGGTCAATTCCAAATCAAGCGCAAAAAGATGGCTTGATACAAGCGTTAAAAAACAGGTCAGAAGTTTTTTCATAGACACAATAATTACCCCCTAACGTTCTCGGGTCTAACGGTTAAACTGATATCGCGGAATAAATTAAATGTTTCCGGATCACTTGGCACCGGCAATGGCGATGCTTTATATATAGCGGTTTGCGCGGAGCGATCGAGTATGGGATCCCCGCTGCTGCGCATCAGAGTCACTTCCAGTACCGCTCCATCAGGCGCCAGTCGAATTCGGAACTGACTGGATAAATGACTATCCACGTTTTCAGGCAGAATCCACTGTCTGCCAATCGCGTTCACAATCATCGCCTTGTATTTGTCGACTTCACCAGCCAGCCTGGCCTGCTGGGCGGCTTCCTGGGCAGCTTGCTGCTGAGCAGCGAGTTTTTGCTGAGCGGCCTTTGCCTCTGCGGCCGCTTTGTCTGCAGCTGCCTTTTCTGCAGCCAGTTTATCAGCAGCGGCTTTTTCCGCAGCCTGCTTTTCAGCCAGCTGCAGGGCTTCCTTCGCCTTCAACTCATCCTGTTTTTTTTTAAGCTCAGCCTGTTTTGCTGCTTCCTGCTGTTGTTTTTCCAACTGTTGCTGTTTACGCTTTAACTCTTCCAGACGCTTGGCTTCCTGCTCTTTTTGCAATGCCAGCTGTTTGAGGCGTTTTTGTTCTTCTTCAATTTGCTTTTTACGCTGTATTGCCAGCTTTGCCGCCTCATCTTTCAACCTGGCCAATCGCTGCTGTTCGCGCAGCCGCTCTTTTCGTGCATCCTCAGCCTGTTTTGTCAAAGCCTGCTGTCTCGCCTGCTCGGCTTTTTGCTGCTGTAGTTTTTCCTGTTTGAGCCGGTTAATTGTCTCCATGACTTCCTGGCTATCCACACTTACCGCTTTTACAATTTCCTGCTGTTTTGGCTGCTCAACCTGCTCGACAGGCAACATCTGTCCTGGTGTGTTTTTGTTGTCAGCGACCAAAACGGGGTGTTCGTTACTGGATGAATCCTGCAAAAGAAAAAGTATCAGGCCGAAATGCAGAATTAAGGCAGCGATAAATGCCTTACGATAACTCATATCATTTATCATCCCTGCATCTCCGTTTCCTGGGTGGAGTCGGTCATTAAGCCAACTTTTTCAGCACCTGCCTGTTTCAAAAAGCCCATAGCAGACACCACCTTCCCGTAAGGAACGCCCTGATCACCTTTAACCAGCACATTAACAGACTGGTTATTCTGCTTCGCAAGCTCAAGTTCAGCCGCAACCCTGACCACTAGCGCATGAGGCTCAATCGGCAGCTCAGGCTGGGCATTGATATTCAGAAAGTAATCGCCTTGCTGATTAACGGATACAATAATCGGCTCACGCTCACTGTCTTTTAATGATTCTGTCGACGCCGCTTTGGGCAGGTCAACAGTTACCCCCTGTGACAACATCGGTGCGGTAATCATAAAAATAACCAGCAGCACCAGCATCACATCGATATAGGGAACCACATTGATTTCCGCAATGGGCCCGGCACCTGGTTTTCTTCTCTTTCTTAACATGGAAGTTATCCTCTAATCGGTACAGTGGTTTGTTGTTCGATTAATGCGATAAGCTCATCCTGAAATAAATCGTATTGCTCCAATATACCAGTGGCTCTGGTAGAATAACGATTAAAAGCAATCACCGCGGGTATGGCAGTAAACAGTCCAAGGGCTGTTGCCACTAATGCCTCAGAAATTCCGGGAGCAACCATTGCGATGGTCGCCTGGGAAGCCTGCCCTAAAGCCTGGAATGACGTCATAATCCCCCAAACGGTTCCAAATAAACCGATGTAAGGTGCAATGGACCCCACTGACGCAAAAAAAGGCAGGTGCTGCTCCAGCTGAATTGCTTCCTTATTATGAGTAATTTGCATAACTCGCTGAATAGGCTCCAGGGCAATCGCGCCCTGCTTTCTTGTGCGAACATATTCTTTAAAACCCGAATGAAAGATCGAAGCCAGGCCATGCTTGCTATCCGGATTACCATCAACATCAGCATAGAGCTTGCTTAGGTCGCTACTATCCCAGAATCGCTGGCTGAAGCTGTCGCACTCAAGCTTTTTGCGCTTGAAATACCAAGCTCTTTGTAAAATAAGTGTCCAGGACGTAATCGAAGCGACAAGCAAGATCAGCATCACTGTTTTAACGACCAAGCCTGCCTGTATAAAATACGCTAATACGCTCGCATGGGTTCCCACTGTATTCCTCCAGCATTTTAGAAGTTGATTTTGACGTAACTCAATAATTTCAAAAAAATTGTCTTTCCACAATGACAGATAATGTCATTTTTGCAATAAATTGAATCGATCTGGCAAGCGCCGCGGCTTGGTATGACTGTTTACACAGACGATTGTCACCAATGCACTGCAAAGCTCGCTATTATGCTCATTCTTTATGATTTGTTCAAATACAATACTGCATGCCGTTTTATTTTTTATATTACAGGTAATAGCTATAAGATCATCTAATCTGGCAGGCTGTTTGTATTTTAATTCCACATCTGTGATAACAAAATGGCAGTCCTGCTTTGCTAACTCAGTAAGTACCAGTCCATTACTTCGCAACATCTCGGTTCTTGCTCTTTCGCAAAATTTCAGATAATTGGCATAATAAACGATACCCATGAAATCGGTATCTTCGGCATAAACACGAAACTGGCTGGAATGCGTAAATTGAGACACTAGACGCGCTCCGCAGGCTGTAATCCAAAAAGATGGTACGCCTGGGCTGAAGCGATACGGCCTCTTGGGGTACGCATTAGAAATCCCTGCTGAATTAAGAAGGGCTCCAGCACGTCTTCAATCGTTCCTTTCTCTTCACCAATAGCCGCAGCGATACTGTCAACCCCGACAGGGCCACCATCAAAACGCTCAATGACTGCCAGCAATAATTTCCTGTCCATCATATCGAAACCATTTTTATCGATATCAAGCATCTCAAGTGCTTTTTTCGCCATATGCAGAGTGATTATACCTTCCCCGCAAACCTCAGCATAATCTCGCACGCGCCGGAGCAAACGATTGGCAATTCGAGGTGTTCCTCGTGAACGTAAGGCAATTTCTTTTGCACCAGCCTCTTCTGTGCTTACTTTAAGCAGATTGGCTGAACGCTTCACGATTTGGGTTAAGGAATCAGTGGAGTAGAATTCCAGACGCTGAACAATGCCGAAGCGATCTCTTAATGGGGAAGTAAGCAAGCCTGCGCGGGTAGTGGCTCCCACCAGTGTAAATGGAGGTAACTCGAGTTTTATGGAGCGAGCAGCCGGTCCTTCGCCAATCATAATATCCAGTTTATAATCTTCCATCGCAGGATAAAGGATTTCTTCAATAACTGGGCTTAATCGATGGATTTCATCGATAAATAAAATATCGTTTTCTTCTAAATTGGTTAATAAAGCTGCAATATCACCTGCTTTTTCTAATACTGGTCCGGACGTCTGGCGAAGATTGACTCCCATTTCATGAGCAATAATACCTGCAAGAGTGGTCTTACCCAAGCCTGGAGGTCCGAATACGAGAACATGATCAAGCGCGTCATATCGCTTTCTGGCCGCTTCAATAAAAATGCGCATTTGAGTGCGAACCGCATCCTGGCCGATATAATCATCAAGATTCAATGGGCGGATCGCTCGATCGATAGCTTCTTCTGAGCCAATTTGGACAGCACTTATCAAACGGTCGCTTTCGAGCATTTTTATTCGTGTTATTATCAAATGCCACATTCTAGCACAGCTATCGAACAAGATAATAGCAAGATCAATGACAAAAAAATCTATTTGAGAATAACGAGAATTGTTGAGCGAATACGGTGTATTCTTGAGCGAACTGTGCCTAATGGACAATGCATTCTGCGAGCAATCTCTTCATAAGCCAATCCTAAAACACTGTATAGATAAAAACACTTCTGCAGAGTTTCTGGTAAACTCAGCAGGAATCTGGTTATCTTCTCACTGAGTTCCAAACGAATTGCCTCTTGCTCGGGTGAGCTGTCCTGCGTATCGGGCTCCTCATTGAAAATTTCTACAGTATCCAGACGCCGGCTTCGATAATAATTAATAATTGTCGTTTGGGTAATCTTGTATAACCAGGTCTTAAAATTAGCTTTATGATCAAATTGATTGATAAAACGAAACACTTTAATGCAAACTTCCTGAGCGAGATCTTCTACATCAGCCATCTCATCTACCTGCGCTCTGATCTGGTATACAATGCTGGGACGATAATGGCACAAAAGTCTCCCAATAGCCGCTCTTTCTCCGCTTCGCGCCTGGTTCACCAATTCCCTATCTAGATCTTTTTCTAGCGCAGCCATGATATGCTCTTTAATTGCTCACATCTGATTTATCGTCACAAACAATATTTGCTTTAACATTGTTCTTATTGATTATAACTCATCCACATTCAAACCGAGGACAATTGAGCGAAATTCTGTATGAGATAGTTGATCGAGGAATATGGGTATGATTTTTCGCTGGTCTGGGGAGGACAATTCAAGAAGAAAAAATAGTCCGGTGTTTAACAAAACCCTTCGCCTGGTGAAGATTATGCGCTGTCCGTTTTTGTTAAGAATCCACTCATCATAGATAAACTGGATGCTGATTTTCCCTGAAGGATAAGGAGACTTCAGAATATAAAGCATCTGGAGAATAATCAGGCAAGTCAAGATAAGTTTTAAAAAAAGCAGAAGAGAAGATGCCATTAACATAAGGAATGCAAACAAATACAGTATGGAGGCTGTTTTGATATAGTTTGGCGATCTATTTAACTCTATGCCGCAACTTAATGAATTGTACAAGTTCGGATAACTCCTTATCCTCAGGCGATTCTTCTGTCATCAACCAATTATACAAATCCGGATCATCACAGCCTAACAATCTTTCCAGCGTATCAAACTGCTCATCCTTCATCTCGGCAAAACTAAACTCAAGAAAAGACTGGAACAGCAAATCAAGTTCAAGCATTCCTCTGCGGCATCGCCATTCAATTCTGGCTTTTCTAATTGGATCTATCATAATTTATGTATTTTAAAAATCGGCAAATGTTACAATACAATGCTAATGTACTGCAAATTTATTGTTATCTGGCGCTTTTATGAACACTATTCAAATTGATAACCGAGTTTATACTAAAATTGATTCCCTCAAAGAGAGCGGGCTATTTCCGCTGGGAGAAGAGTCTGCAGCACTTTTTGATTTGAGTTACCTGGCTCTTATCGAAGTTACTGGTAATAAATCAATGGAATTTCTGCAGGGCCAATTAAGCTGTGATGTTTCAAAAGTGACATCTGACCAGATGCGGCAGGGAGCATTCTGTAACCTGAAAGGCAGAATTTTAAGCCTGGCAGATATTATCAGCTGGCAACACTACTATCTGGTTGTACCCAATGATTTATGTGATAAAACCATTGAGTCACTAAATAAGCCAGCCATGCTTAGCCGGGTTAAATTGCAGGCTGTTTCTGATTTCTCCATTTTTGGCTTATATGCCCCACCCGGCTCTCTGCCTCTCGCCCATTTGGGCATTGAACTACCCAAACAGCAATATAAGCTTGTGTCCAATGATGATTTTTGCTGCTATTCTCTTGGAAATAATTACTATCAGATCATAAGCCGAAGCGATGATCTTAAAAATAGTTTTATTGCACAAGAGCAATTCTATGGTTCCCTGGCATGGCATCAGCTACAACTTCGACGCAAGCAAATAGAAATTTATCCCTCTTCCCGTGGACTTTTTCTACCGCATCGGCTGGATTTGCATCTGGCAGGCTATCTCGATTTCCAGAAAGGCTGCTATAAAGGACAGGAGATCATCGCCCGCACCCATTACAAAGCCAAACTTAAGCATAAACTTGCCATTTATCTCATTGAGACTGATGAGCCATTAGTCCTTGGGCAGCGTATTTTAGCGGATGATAGAAATAGTGAGCTGGGAGAACTTGTCGATTTTTGCCCTTTAGAAAACAACCACTATCTGGCCGCAGCAAGTATTCTTTTTGAGCATCCCGAGATGGTTTATTTTGAAGGGCACCAGAATTCTGTCAGGTTACAGGAAAGCATATAACCCCGCCTGGCTTTTACTGCCATTAAGTTAGGTACACAAAAACCGTCTTTGCGAGCGTTAGCGAAGCAATCCAGATCCTAAATCTATTCAAGTTCCGATCTGGATTGCTTCACTTTGTTCGCAAAGACAACAGCTTGGTTTCTTGGTTCTATTTACGCAACAACGCCTTCTCGAGGAATGACAGTTTAATTAATCTTACTGTAGAAGCTGCGAGTTACTTATTTGAGCCGGGCAGCATCTTTCTTAATACATCATCTCTATCAATAAAATGATGTTTTAAAGCGCCTGCAACGTGTAGAGCAATCAATGCAATCAGGATCCAGGCGATGGTTTCATGAAACTCAAACATTAAATCGGACAGGCTTTTGTCCGGCTTAACCCCTGGAAACGGAACATTGAAAAAGCCAAAATAGCTTGGAGTGCGATCAGCAGCGACCGACATAATCCATCCGGAAAGCGGCATTAACATAAGAAATAAATACATAGAATATTGCACTATGCGGGAAAGGATCTTTTCCCAAAGTGGAACATTTTCTGGTAATGGAGGCCTTCCACTTTTAATTAACCAGATAATCCGCAGTATAACCAGCAAAAGAATACTCAAGCCTAATGATTTGTGAACCATATATGCTGTTGCTGCATACTGATCAGGAATCTCATCAAGAAAAAATCCCACCGCGAGCATTCCAAGTACCAATAAGGCGATAAGCCAATGAAAAAACTTGGAACCACTTGAGTAATGGGTTAACAACTCGCTTCTGTACATCTGAACTCCTTTTGAAAAATCCAAGCAAGTGGCGTTATCATTTCAAGATATAGCAATAAAAGCAATCATTTAATGGATCAGAAGGATATTTGTGATCTACAAGACTGGTTCGAAGATCAACTGAATCCTGGATCCCGCGAACCTGTCGTCTTTGCGAACGAAGTGAAGCAACCCAGAGCGAAACTTGAACAAAGTAAGGAGCTGGATTGCTTCGCTGACGCTCGCAAAGACGGTTTTCATTTATGCAACAACCCTGTGCATCCTTACACCAGGGCTTCTTTTTCGGTCATTTGCATTGTGGTCTGCGTTAAATCAAGCAGTTCACGAATCGCAACAAAGTACATTGTGTAATTCAGACTGGAACTGGCACGAAGATCAGCCAATATATGCTGCCAACGTTCAATCAAACCAGAATGGCTCTCTGCCCATGCAGTGAAACAACCCATGAAATCTTTCTGCTGATTGTCCAGCGTAATCACTCCCATTGTAAGCTGTCTTTGCTGCCAATCCAAATCATCACGTAATGCCTCACGTGACAACGCTTCCCAGTTATTGTCTGTTGGATGAGCAATAATTTGAGAACGGATCCAGTGCAAATCGAGAAACTCTCCAATCCCAAAATAAAGTTCGGCCACTTTAGTTACACTAATATCAAGCTGCCGAGCAATTTCCACAATATCCATCGCTGAAAATAAAGCACGGACGGCCGTTAGATCACGAGCAAGCTCAGGGCTTAATCCCTCTTCCAGCTGCTGGTTATATTGAGTTAAGTAAACTTCTTTATAATCAGCGCCGAATATGCCAGGAATCGCTTGTTTTAGTTCAGCTATCCCTGGGGCGAAAGCCTTAACAGCCTTACTGATATTTAAACGCAGACGCTGGTTACGCAAGAACCATCTTGTGGTTCGCCTCAACAAGCGCACACAAGACATAACCAGATCCATTTGCTTTTCAACCGTGATCAGAGTTTCCAGATTTTCAATCTGATGCCAGATGTTATCAATATCCAGAATGCTTCTTGCAATCATATAGGCTCTTGCAATGGCCGATACAGGCGCGCCGGTTTCCTCTTGCATACGAAATACAAAATGGAAGCCCATTTCATTAATGATAATATTGCTTAATTTTGTAGCAATAATTTCACGTTTCAATGGGTGCTCCTGCATTTGCTTACTAAATCGCTCTTGCAGAGGCTTAGGGAAATAGCTCACCAAAATTCCTTTCAGATAACTATCTTCCGGCACATTGGTTGCCAGGATTTGCTCTTTAAGAATGGTCTTACTATAACTCTGCAATACCGCGATAGCTGGACGCCCAAGCCCTTTGCCCAGGAGCTTTCTCTCCATGAAGACTTTATCGTCTGGCAAAAACTCCAAAGCCCGATCGATTTTACCAGTACGCTCTAACTCGTTAATATAGCGAGTATGCAATTCGACCATCCGCAGGGAATTTTCGGCTGTAAAACTAATAGACCGGGTCTGGGCAAAATTATCTTTAAGCACCAATGCCGCGACCTCTTCCGTCATTTCTTCTAAGAGCTCATTTCGCTGTTTAAAAGTTAAATCACCGGCAGCAACAATTGTATCCAGCAAAATCTTGATATTGACTTCTTTATCTGAACAACTTACCCCTGCGGAGTTATCGATAAAATCTGTATAAATCAAACCGCCAGCCAGGGAATATTCAATTCTGGCAAGCTGGGTCAAACCAAGATTTCCGCCCTCAGCAACCACTTTACAGCGTAGTTGAGTCGCGTTGATACGGATTGCGTCATTGCTTCGATCTCCAACATCCAGATGCGTTTCAGTGGTCGCTTTAACAAAAGTACCGATACCAGCACTCCAGAGCAAGTCAACTTTGGAACGTAAAATGATGCGAATCAGTTCATTGGGCTCGATATCTGATTGCTTGATACCGAATGCCTGCTTCATTTCCTTGCTGACAGCAATCGATTTGGCATTACGATTAAATACGCCGCCACCCTTGGAAATTAATTTTTTATCATAATCCGCCCAGGTTGAACGAGGTAAATTAAACAGGCGCTGACGTTCATTAAAACTGGTTTCGGGGTTCGGGTTAGGATCAACGAAGATATGCATATGGTTGAAGGCGGCAACCAGTTTGATGCGATGCGATAAAAGCATCCCGTTGCCAAATACATCACCCGCCATGTCACCAATACCCACCACAGTAAAATCGGTGGTATTGATATCGACATTCATTTCATAGAAATGCCGTTTGACTGATTCCCAGGCCCCACGTGCGGTAATACCAATTTTCTTGTGATCATAGCCCACCGATCCGCCGGAAGCGAAAGCATCTCCCAGCCAGAAACCAAATTCCAGCGAGATTGCATTGGCAATATCAGAAAATGTGGCGGTCCCTTTATCCGCCGCGACGACCAGGTAGGGATCATCTTCGTCAAAACAAATAACATTCGCCGGCTTGACGACATGACTGTCTTTATAATTATCAGTAATATCAAGCATACCGCGAATGAAATCCTGATAACAGGCAATACCTTCCGCCAGGATCTCTTCTCTGGAACCATTGGCAGGCAAACGTTTGGGAACAAATCCTCCCTTCGCTCCTGAAGGCACAATTACCGCATTCTTGACCTGCTGGGCTTTCATCAATCCCAGGATTTCAGTGCGGAAATCTTCACGACGATCCGACCATCGCAATCCCCCGCGAGCTACTTTACCGCCACGAAGATGCACTCCCTCGAAGCGGGGAGAATAAACGAAAATCTCAAATAAAGGATGCGGTTTAGGTAAATTGGGAATCAGCTTGCTATTTAATTTAATAGAGACATAGGGCTTATAATTCCCCTGCTTGTCCAGCTGATAATAATTCGTCCTTAAGGTCGCCGCCATTGTATGCACATACTGTCTGATAATTTTGTCTTCATCCAGATTGGCTACGTTATCCAGTGCGGCAAACACTTCTTCAACCTTTTCACCAAATTGAATTTCACGCTTTGGATTAGCATCTGGATTGAAGCGCATTTCAAAAAGTTCAACCAGTTTTTTGGCAATCAGCGCATTGTTATTCAGTGCGGATTCAATATATTCCTGGCTGAAGGTCAGACCTATTTGCTTGAAATAACGCGCGTAAGTACGCAAAACTGCGACTTGTCTCCAGTTTAAACCAGCGGCCAGAACCAATTGATTAAAGCCGTCATTTTCTGCTTCACCAAACCAGACACTGGCAAAGGCATTCTGAAATAAATCTTTAATTTCATCGATATCAAAACATTCACCCCCGGTGTATTGCAATGAAAAATCATTGATCCAGGTTGTTTTGCCATCTTCAAATTTTAAAGTATAGGGTCTTTCACTAATGGCACGCATACCCAGCCGTTCAATGATAGGCAGCACATCTGAAAGCGGAATAGTATTATCATGCTGATAGATTTTTAGCCTGAAGCTGCTCGCCACTTCATCCATCGGACGATAGAAGTTCATTACCAGGGGATTATCTTTCGATAATGCCTCTATATGTTTGATATCATAAACTGCTGTTCGCGGAGTAAAATTATCTTTATACGCACCAGGGAATGCAGATTTGTAGCGCGCATTCAGCCTGTTCGAGACTTCTTCACCAAAGGCCTCTGACAGAAAGTGTTGCAAATCATCCGTCCAGGAACGGCCAATCTCAATAAGCTTTTGTTCGATTTCTTTAAAATCCCACTCGGTATTATCCTGAGGATTGGTTTTGATGATAAAGTGAATACGGGCAAGAACCGACTCTGAAAACCAGGTCGAAAAACTGATTTCCTGCGCGTTAAAACTCTCGGCAAGTTCTTTTTGCATTGCCTGACGCAATTCAGTATTAAACCGTTCCTTGGGAACGTAAACCAGGCAGGAAACAAAGCGGCGATAAACGTCTGTACGAGCAAACATGCGGATACGGCGGCGTTCCTGCATGTAAAAAATGCCCATAGAGATTTCAAGTAATTCATCTTCAGACGCCTGGATCAAATCGTCGCGAGGCAGAGTTTCCAGAATATTCAGCAGGACTTTGCCAGCATGGCTGCGAGGATTCAAATTGGAATTTTTCATCACTGTCGCGACTTTATGCCTTAGAAAAGGAATATGCTTGGGATTGGTATTATAAGCCGCAGAGGTGTAAAGACCAATGATGCGTCTTTCCCCGATAACCTGCCCTTGTTTATTAAAGCGTTTCACACCGATATAATCGGTATAGGCACTGCGGTGAACAGTAGCTTCTGTGTTAGTCTTGAACATCACCAGAGCACGATTCGATAATGTCAGTTCGCGTGCTTCAGGCGTCATTGCCGAAATACTGCGTACATTCGACTTGCTCATGCTGGATCTCAGAACCCCCAGACCCGTTTGCGCAATCGGCTGAAGAATTGTTTCCTGTCCCTTATGAACCAGATCATAATCCCGTATACCAAGAAAAGTGAAATGATGGTCTTCTATCCAGCCTAAAAATTCTTTGGCCTCCTCCACCTCAGCCTGATCGATTATTCCTGCAGCTTCACTAAGCTCGTCAATCGCTTCACGGACTCGTTGCCGCATCATTGGCCAATCTTCGACAATAGCGCGATTATCTTCCAGAACCCGCTCGAAATTACGATGTAATTCTTCAAGCACTTCAGGATCAGTCTGGCGATCAATTTCGATAAAAATAGGGGCTTCTACATAGATGGACGATCCTTTTTCACTGCTGCCTCTTGGCAATACCTCAGCAACCTGGTGCTGTTTATCTCTGCGAACAGTAAATCCGCCCATATGAATCACTAAATGGGAAACCAGGCCAAGACGGTTAATCACCATGCGTAATGTGTCAACCAGAAAAGGCATATCGTCAGTGATGACCTCAACAACAGTATGAGTTGTCTGCCATCCATGCCGTTCGTAATCGGGATTATAGATTCGAATTTTGGTTTCATTGGGAGAACGTTGCTGAATGAGCGCCCAAAAATTGATAGCTGCACCATACAAGTCATCAATGTCCCATTCACCCAAATCTTCAAGGGCAACGGTGCCAAAAAACTGACGAACAAATTCGGCACAATAAAGGCCCTGATCACCGGTCATTTTCTGACGTAATTTATCAACGACTTCCTGGATAATCAGATCCTTGCCCGCTTCAAACTTATAAGACATGCATTTACCTCATCAGGATGGGAAATAAATTTTTGAGGAATTATATACTGGACCCCATTCAATTTGCGAGAAATTAAAGCATAGAAATTGCAACTGTTATTGAATATATACCGGGGTTCCTACTTCTACCCAGTCCGACAGGGCAATAATGTGGCTATTTCTCATACGAATGCAGCCATGTGAGCCGGGATGGCCCAATGGGGTAGTATCAGGTGTTCCATGAAGATAGATGAATCGTTTAAGACTGTCTACTTCTCCGCCCTGGTTTCGACCTGGCTCCATCCCATCCAGTTGGAGAATGCGCGTCAGGATCCAGTCTCGCTCGGGGAATTGGCTTGCCAGTTCCTCGGTGTACATTTCTCCAGTCCATTCTCTGGCAACAAATACCGAATTAGCTTCTGCCGTTAATCCCAATTTACTATAAATACGATGCCAGCCTCTGGGGGTACGGAAACTGCCCTTTTCCTCCCCCAGACCGTTTTTGGCTGAAGATATCGGATAAACATTAACTAAGGAGTCGTATGCATAGCAATACATCGACTGCACCTGGGTATTAATAACTATAATCTGACGGCTCATTTTATTGCGACAGTTTTAACATTCACAAACTCAAGAATACCTTCACGGGAAAGCTCTCTCCCCAAACCTGAGTGTTTTGTACCCCCAAATGGGACACGTGGATCTGATGCGACAAAGGTATTCACAAAGCAGGATCCGGCATCTATTTTATTACGGGCTATCCTTTCGCCGCGCGAAATATCACGGGTAAAAACCGCAGCGCCCAAACCATATGAGCTGTGGTTGGCAAGCTCTATTCCCTGCTCTTCATCCTTCGCATCGATTAGGGCAATCACTGGTCCGAATAATTCCTCATTAAACGCCGGCATTCCCGGTTTTACATCAACAAGCAAGGTAGCGGGATAATAAAAACCCTCTCGCTGCGGAATTTTTCCTCCTGTAATCAGCCGACATCCTTTAGACAGGCTTTGTTCTACTTGTTTCTGAAGAGTTTCTCTCAGATCGTTTCTCGCGAGCGGCCCCAACTTTGTTGTATTTTTTGCCGGATCATCCATTTGATAGGCAGCTATTAATTGTTCTATTTTCTGCTGCAGCGTGTCTTTAACAGAATGAACCGCAATTACACGTTTAGCAGCGATACAAACCTGGCCGCAATTATTCAGCCTGGAAGAAACCACAGCCTGGGCAGCGATATCCAAATCCGCATCTTCCAAAATTAAATAAGGATCACTTCCGCCTAACTCCAAAACCGCTTTCTTCAAATTTGAAACGGCTAGCCCGCCCACAATCCGCCCGGCTTTTTCACTGCCTGTAAAACTCAATCCAGCCACCTCGGGGTGTGCAATCACTTTTGCTGCCACGTCATTATCTATAATCAGATTTTGAAATAAATGGTTTGGAAAACCTGCTTCGAGAAATAATTGTTCCATCGCATTGCCAGCACCAATGGAAATCGGTGCGTGTTTCAACAATACCGCATTTCCCGCCATGATGGCCGGAATGGCACAGCGAAAAACCTGCCAGAAGGGAAAATTCCAGGGCATAATCGCTAAAATAACCCCCAGTGGTTTGTAACAGACAAATGTTTTTTTCATTTCCGTCTGAATGCTGTGATCAGCCAGATAATGCTCTGCATTTTCGGCATAATGCTCACAAACCCAGGCGCATTTTTCAATTTCAGCCTGAGACTGGGTTATAGGTTTACCCATTTCCATTGTAATAATTTGAGCCAGCTCTTCAGACTTTTGCCGCAATAACTTTGCCAATGCCAGCACCAACGTCGATTTTTCAGCGAAAGTTTTGCTTTTCCAATCTTTAAATGCCGTATGAGCATTGTGAATCCTGGTTTCGGCAGTCCTGTAATCCAGAGCCTTATATTCGTTAATCAGATGCTCATTCGCCGGATTAATTGTTTGAAATATCATATTCCATCTCCTGTTGGCTTTTTCCCCGAACCAAAAGACCGAGAAGCAGTTTAAATTAGTATAACACTTCGCCCCCCTTTTCAGGAAACGGGCATTTTAAAGTTCATTTATTAATTAATTGGAGTATTTTTTATTAACAATTTTCGCTAAATACACAAATATCTCAATCAGATGACCGCTATCCTTGCCTCAGATAAATGATTATTGTTACTATTTTGCTATTTGTAATCGTTGGAATAATTCCAACACTAAACTAATTTGTTTTGCAAATGTAATCTGCAAAACCGCCATACAGGATTAGAAATGACAAAACAAAAACTGGGCTACCGTTTTTCTCATTATTTGGTCGCCTGGGCAGTACATGCCTTTACAGCCAGTGCTGCGTATGTGGGAATATTGACCCTTATTAAAATTTATCAGCAGGAATATCAACAGGCACTGTGGTATATGGCCATTGCGGTGGTAATCGATGCGCTGGATGGCACCTTGGCAAGACTTGTAAAGGTCAAAATGGTATTACCCAATATCGATGGCGCCTTGCTGGATAATCTCGTGGATTATGTTAATTATGTGATTACTCCCTGCTTTTTCCTATACGCCAAAGCAGATATGCTTCCCCCTTCACTGGGTCTATTAATTATTATTGCGATTACAATCACTTCGTCCTACCAGTTTACCCAGTCTGATGCTAAAACGCCTGATCATTTCTTTAAAGGATTCCCCTGTTACTGGAATATTGTTATTTTTTACATGTTTATTTTTAACACATCCATGTATACCAATGCCTTGATTCTGGGAATTTTATGCCTCCTCGTTTTTGTTCCGGTCAAATACGTCTATCCCTCGCGGCTCGACTATCTGACAGAATCCAGGGCACTAAAGGTGCTGATGCATGTCTTCTCAATAATGTATGGAGTTTGCTCTGCGATTATTTTATGGACCTATCCCGAGCTAAACCCATTTTGTCTGGCTGTCTCACTCATTTATGTGGTTGTTTATTTGTTGTTAAGCATTTACAGAACGTATTACCCGATGATCAAATCACGAATCACTGCTCATCGCGAAGAATTAGAGAGCAAGGTTTAAAAGGAGGTTCACTTTTAGACTCAATCTCATTAGAATAGCCGCTTTTACATTGGTATAAAGGTTAATAATGTCATCATTAAAGACAGGATTTGCAGGAATTTTATCGCTGCTGGCTTCAGTAAGCAGTTATGCAGAGGGGTTTCCTCGTGGGTGCGAAGTCACCGGTTTTGGATACAATGGCTATAATCTGGTTCTTAATGAAACGGGAGATCAAAGCTTTTATTTGATACAGAATCGCAGTACGCATCATGTTGAACTGCAGCGTATCGAAACAAAAGAGGTCTTTATGAGCCCTCCTCTGACCGCAAAATTACAAGCTGCTAACTGGGCAGCCTTTGCATCCGATGAAAAAGAATTTAACTTTCAATGTTTTGTCGTTGAAGACAACAACACTGAAAAAGTAGATTGCCGTGAAGTGCTCGACGTATGTCAATATCCAAGAGCAAAATTTGCTTTAAGCAACATGGGCAATTATTGGGTTTCCACTAACAAACCACAGCGCGAAATCATCAATGACGCAGCAGCCAAAGGCATCTATTTACGCTGGTAACAAGATGCCATTAACATTCCGTGATTATTTCTTTTGGATGCTTGGTATTGTGGGTGCAATCATTACGCTTTATGGTTTCACCCAGACCAATGCACAAGCCTATTATGTAGCAGGCTCCAGCCTTCTATTGCTTACTGCTATTTACTCCAGACTGGTATTTTTTATTGCTCTTGAACTTATTCTAATTGCAGGGCACGGCGCGATCTTGCTGGGCATTGGCTCTATTCTGCAATTTGCCATCCCGGTCTTATTATGCGTGCAGCTGCTAATCTTTTTTTATCTGATAGGCCAGCTCAATAATATTTTCCTTCTGATAGGTATAGTCGGTATTGCCAGCTTATCGATAGGTTTTTCTTATGCTAATGAATGGATATTTTTTATTGGCGGAATATCCCTGGCAACTTATGCATTTTCTATTGTAAAGAAGAACCCTCTGGTATTACTCTGGGCGGTTTTAAACAGTTTATTCGCACTCATTGCTATTATTAATGTGATTTTTTAGAAAATTGCACAAAGGAGTTGGTTATGGCAAGAACACCTTCAAATATGAAAGAGCTGGGCTCTGCAGCGCCTGAATTTTCCCTGACAGATGTTATTTCCAATAGCAAAGTTGAATTGCGTTCTCACAAGGGTCAGATTGCCACAGTGATCATGTTTATTTGCAATCATTGCCCCTATGTAAAACATGTTAATAAAGAGTTGAGCCAATTGGCAAAAGACTACACTGGTAAAGGAATAAGCTTCATTGCCATTAATTCAAATGATGTAAAAAACTATCCTGATGACTCTCCTGAGAATATGCGAATTACTGCACAAACAGAAGATTATCAGTTTCCTTATCTGTTCGATGAAACTCAGGATGTTGCCAAAGCCTATCAGGCGGCCTGCACCCCGGATTTCTTTATCTATGATGCGAATCTGACACTGGTTTATCGTGGACAACTTGACGACTCACGTCCGGGAAATCAAATTCCGGTGTCCGGTATTTCTATCCGCAATGCACTGGATTGTCTGTTAAACGCACTGCCCGTTTCCACAGAGCAAAAACCAAGTTTGGGATGCAATATCAAATGGAAAGAATAATTAAATTTAGTCACTAAAAGGAAAATATTATGTCAGCTAGCCAGGCGCAGATTGTTCGGTTTCATGAAACAGGGAATGCCGATGTGTTAAAGCTTGAGAGCGTCGCATTGCCAGAACCCGGCCAGGGCGAAGTACGCTTGCGTGTCCATGCGATTGGCTTAAATCGCGCGGAAGTAATGTTTCGCGTAGGCCAATATCTTATAACGCCCCAGTTCCCCTCCAAGATTGGTTATGAGGCTTCAGGAGTCATTGAAGCTGTGGGTCCAGGTGTAGATCCCCAAATGATTGGTAAAAAATTTAGTACGGTTCCCTGTTTTGATATGGGTAAATACGGAGTCTATGGTGAAGTCGCCATTTTACCTGCTTATGCTCTGGCGGCTTATCCTGAGAAATTATCCTTTACTGAGGCGACATCCATCTGGATGCAATACATGACTGCTTATGGCGCACTCGTTCATTACGGGAATGTATCTAAAGGTGATTTCGTGTTGATTACTGCAGCGAGCAGTAGTGTCGGTATCGCAGCTATTGAGACAGTGCGTGCTCAGGGCGGTATAAGTATTGCTACAACTCGTACTCAAGCTAAAAAAGCCGAATTACTTGAGCTTGGCGCTGATCATGTGATCGTCACTAACGAGGAAGATCTGGCCGCGCGAGTAAAAGAAATTACTGGAGGCAAAGGCGCACGCGTCATTTTCGACCCTATTGCAGGCAAAGGTATTGAAGCATTGGCTGAGGCTGCCTCAGACAAGGGAATCATCTTTGTGTATGGCGCATTGGCCAATGAGCCGATGCCTTTCCCTCTGTTCACTGCCTTAAACAAGGGACTCAGCATTCGCGGTTATACACTGTTTGAGCTCAGTACCAATCCTGAGTTACGAAAGAAAGCAGAGCATTATATTTTTGATCATCTGCAAAGTGGAACATTTAAACCACGTATAGCTCGCAGCTTTACCCTGGAGCAAATAAAAGACGCTCATCGCTATATGGAATCCAATGAACAGATTGGAAAAATTGTGATTTCAGTCCAGTAAAACCGGCACGGTACGTAAATTTATACGTACCGTCACCTCTTTTACATAGTCACTACAGCGCGAAAACGCACCTGGCCATTCTTTACTTTTTCATAGGCCTTATTGATTTCATTCAAAGAATAGGTTTCAGCAACTACTTTGACTTTTCCTTTAGAAACCATATCAAGCGCTTCAAAAAGATATTCCCGATGGTTTTGCTGGCTGCCGATTATTTTTATACGTTTGACGATTAAATCGGCTATAGAAACCTGCAGAGGATTAACATCGAATCCCATTGCCACGAACCGGCCATCCGGTCGCAGTGCACCGAGGCTCTCAAGCATGGCTTTATTGGAATTGGTCGTGCTTAAAATAATGTCAGCACCCCCCATTTTTAATAAGTCTTTGCCATCGCGAACAATTTCATCGGCCCCCATTTCTTTAATCAGAGAGTCTTTATCAGGTGAGTGTGATACCGCGATAGTTTCATAGCCTGCCGCATGCGCGAACTGTACTGCCAAATGCCCCAGACCGCCAATTCCTACCACCGCAACACGTTCATGCGGCTTGGGTTCTGCCCAGCGTAGTCCCGACCATACAGTATAGCCAGCACAGAAAACAGGCGCAGCCTGTTCAAAACTGACTGAGTCCGGAATAAGCATGGTTGCATCAGCAGGAGCCACCATGTATTCAGCATGCCCACCAGCCGCATCCCCTCCAGTAACATGCATATTCGCGCAAAATAATGGCCGCCCTCGTAAACACCACTCACAGCGTCCACAGGTACTCTGTACCCAGGGAACACCCACACGATCCCCCACTCGCCGGCTTGAAACGCCTGGTCCTGTTTCGACAATTTCCCCAACCGGTTCATGTCCTAAGGTACGAGGAAACATGCCAGGCAAATGCCCCTCAGTCTGATGCACGTCAGTATAGCAAAGCCCACTGGCATGTATTTTAATAAGCACCTGATTAATATCAGGTTTAGGTGTGGGGATATCCTTGATTTCCCAATTGGCATTGATTGCGGGTACAATTGCAGCTCTCATAATCCTCTCTCTGGAGTGAGTGTGAATCTCTTCGACTAATCATAGTACAGGTGCAGCAAATAAAGTAGTAATCACTTACTGTGAATGCAGGAAAGATTGGATATAATACCCAGGGCAAAACTGAGGTCACTGAATCACAGGAAAATCACATGACATTTTCAATAAACGATTTGCATTCTATTGCCGAATTAGCCCATCTTGATATAGAGGATGAGGACATGGATTCACTGGCGAAAGAAGTCAATTCGATTATAAATTTCGCAGAACGAATACAGCAAATGAACACCGATGAGGTCGCGCCACTGTTTCATCCAATGGATATGCATCAGCGGTTTCGTCCTGATGAAGTGAGCGAAGACAATTGCTTACAGCAGTTAGAGGAAATCGCTCCTTTATTTGAAGAAGCTCACTATCTGGTACCCAAGGTTATTGATACGGAAAAGCAGGATGTTTAAAAACTTACGAGAACTGATTACTGCTCTGCATAGCAAGAAAATATCCAGTACAGAATTAACCAGCCACTATCTTAAACGCATCGATCAGTATAAAACATTAAACTGCTTTATTAATGTGGATGCCGAAGCAGCAATGATGCAAGCCCAAAAAGCGGATCAGCTTCTTCACAAAGGTGAAGCTCAGCTATTGACTGGCGTGCCAATGGCTCATAAAGATATTTTCTGCACATCCGAGCTCGCAACCACTTGCGGATCAAGAATGCTCGCTGATTATAAATCACCCTTTTCGGCCACCGTGGTAAACAAATTCGCCGCTCACAATACTGTATTACTTGGTAAAACCAATATGGATGAATTTGCCATGGGCTCCACTAATGAGAACAGCTATTTTGGCCCGGTTAAAAATCCCTGGAATTTATCCTGTGTTCCCGGAGGATCGTCAGGCGGCTCCGCTGCCGCTGTTGCGGCCGACCTGTCAGCTTTTGCAACAGGCTCTGATACGGGAGGCTCCATCCGTCAGCCCGCTGCGTTTTGCGGCATATCCGGTATTAAACCTACCTATGGTCTCGTCTCCAGGTATGGCATGGTCGCTTATGCGTCCAGTCTGGATCAGGGAGGTCCAATGGCCAGAACCGCAGAAGATCTGGCTTTGGTTTTATCTGTCATGGCGGGATTTGATCCGAACGACTCCACTTCCTACCCCAGTAATATTCCCGATTACTCGAGTTTCCTGAATCAGTCTTTGAAGGGCCTGCGCGTTGGGCTTCCTTCCTGCTTTTTTCAGGCAGAAGTTAATTCGGAAATTCAGGTGGTAATAAGACACGCCGTGAAGCAATTGGAAGACGCCGGGGCGATTATCGTGGAAATGGATCTTGGCTTACAATCCCTGTGGGTTCCCTGCTACTATCTGATTGCCTGTGCTGAAGCCTCCTCCAATCTTTCACGTTATGATGGAATACGCTTTGGTTACCGAAGTGCCAGAGCTGGTGATATCAGAGAACTGATTGCGGCTTCACGCTCTGAAGGATTCGGTCTTGAAGTCAAACGCCGAATTCTGACTGGTACTTATGCCCTGTCTTCCGGATATTTCGATGCTTATTATTTAAAAGCACTGAAAATACGTCGACTGATTCAGCAGGAACTATTGGCGCAATTTTCAAAAGTGGATGTTATCCTGGGACCTACAACCCCTACTCCGGCTTTTCCGCTTGGTGAAGTCCAATCTGATCCCATACAAAATTATTTGGCTGATATTTTTACAGTGGCATCCAATCTCGCTGGAATTCCGGCTATTTCCATTCCCGCGGGTCAGATTAGAGGCTTACCGGTTGGCATGCAGCTAATGGCGAAACATTTTAATGAAGCCTTGTTATTAAATGTCGCTCATCAATTTCAACTGTTGACTGACTGGCATCAACGCCGTCCGGCCTTGTGAGGACAATATTATGCAATGGGATACCGTAATCGGCCTTGAAGTGCACCTGCAGTTACAAACTAAATCAAAACTTTTTTCAGGCTCAGCAACCCGGTTCGGTGCACGGGCAAACACACAGACTTCCTTTATTGACGCAGGCTTACCCGGTGTTTTGCCTGTGTTAAATAGTGAGGCCGTGCATATGGCCATTCAATTTGGACTCGCCATTAACGCGAAGATCAATAACTTATCTTATTTTGAACGTAAAAATTATTTCTATCCTGATTTACCCAAGGGATACCAGATAAGCCAGTATCAATCTCCCATCGTCAGTGATGGCCGTCTGCGTATTGAAACCCCCAATAGCGCTACGAAAGAAGTCGACATTGTACGTGCGCATTTGGAGGAAGACGCAGGTAAGTCGGTTCATGACGCCAATCCTGATTACACCGGCATTGATTTAAACCGCGCGGGAACTCCCTTGCTGGAAGTAGTCACTGCCCCCTGTCTCTACTCCTCGGAGGAAGCGATAGCCTATCTTAAAACATTGCATCAGTTAGTTCGTTTTCTAGGTATTTGCGATGGCAATATGCAGGAAGGCTCATTTCGATGTGATGTTAATATTTCTTTAAAACCTGCCGGCTCCGCAGGTTTAGGGGTGCGTACTGAGTTGAAAAATCTCAATTCTTTCCGCTTTATTGAAAAAGCCATTGCCTATGAACAGGCAAGACACCAGGATCTTCTGGAAAATGGTCAACCAGTAATTCAGGAAACCCGGCTCTTTAATCCCGATACCGAACGCACTTATGTATTGCGAACCAAGGAGAATGAGCAGGATTATCGTTACTTCCCGGATCCCGATCTCTTACCTGTGGATGTGGAGTCATTGAACATTGAAAGCATCAAAAACAGCCTGCCGCCATTACCTGAAACAATTAAAAAACAATTGACGGCAATGGAAAATATTAATGAGGATGACATACAGTTTTTACTCTCCTCACCAGAAAATTATTATTTTTTTGTAAAGGTTCTGCAGCAAGCTCCGGTTAGCGAGAAGCTGGTCATTAATTGGCTCAAGGGGCCTTATCAGGCTTTACTGAAGGAAAAGCAGCTTGATTTCCTGAACCCGCCAATAACAGCCGGGCAAATCGCTTTATTATTGAACCACATTAGCGCGGGCAAGATTAGTAATAATCAGGCCAGGCAAATATTTAATAATCTCGCGCTTCATCCTGATGCCAATGTAGAACAACTGGTAGAAGATGCAGAAGCCAGCCAATCTGAAAGCGCTGCTGAAATTGAGCAATTTATCAAGGAGTTGATTGAAAAAAATCCTGTACAAGCTCAGGAATACCGCCAGGGAAAAGAAAAGCTCTTCGGTTTTTTTGTAGGCCAGGTAATGAAATACTCGAAAGGACAGGCGGATCCCGCTGTTGTTAATGAATTACTAAAAAAATATCTTGCCTGAGCAAGCATCTTGCACTTCGCTTATCAAGGCTACTCTTACAAAGTAGCCTGATAAACGAAATCAGATATATTTTATATTCCTGCGCTGGCAGGTCGTAAACTTCTTCTAGTAGGGTTTCACAATTACTGTCGTACCTACATCAATGAAATCCTGATTCAACCATTGCGCAGCACTGGGCAGTACCCGTATACAACCATGGCTGGCATTATAGTTAGGAACTTCATAAGCTGCATGGATTGAATAACCACCGCTAAAGTGCATACAGTACGGCATTCTGGCTCCGCCGCCTGTTTCGATAGGATAAATACTGGATGTACATTCAGCACCTTTTTTAGAATATACCCTGAATGTACCTGTTACTGTGCGGCAAGGGCGACCCACGTCCTCACAGAAATCCTTTCCTCCCGAAGCACTACCTGTCTGGACCCGATTACCCTGGGCATCATAAGCTGCCCATGCTGTCGCTTTCGGGTCAAAGATAAATACTTTACGTCCTGTAGCCGCTCGCTTCTCAGGGAAGTAGTTGCTGCCTTTAGAATCCGATTTATAAAACGCCGTATAATGGGTGTACCCCCCATCATCGACAATCGGCACTGAGCGATCCATTGAAGCGCAAGCTGCGGTTAACACCGAAAGCGATCCAATGATAAGTTGTTTTTTCATTGGTGTATCCTCCCTCTCTTTTTTTTTGTTATCGGGAGAATAAAAAATAGGTTTAGCTTTTTTTATAATTTTTTTTAACTAATTGTTTTTTTTATGAGCTTCCAGTTCATTTTGCAGATTTTTTTTGATTTGCGGTGAAAGCATGGCTAAAATGGCTAACTTCAATTGCTCGTCACTGCATTCAAAGCATCCTCCACGAGAAGGCATAGCCCCATACCCTTCTTCGGTATGTTTGAATAAGACATTAAATCCCTGCTTCAGCCGCGGGATCCAATCCTCATCCCGCTGAATGACAGGCGCTCCAAGATTAATCATCGGCTTGGCGTCGTGACAGGTTGCGCAAAAATGCTCAACAATCTGTTCTCCTTCATCAGAGCTCCCCCTGATTTCCTGCAAAAATTCCTGGGGGCGGTGGCTTGCTGACCACACATTCTGACTCAATATCCAGCTGATAATAATCATTCTAAAATACATCGTTGATGGTCCTTATAAAACAGCCATTAGAAAGTTGGCTTGATTTTTGCTTGGGGAGTTTTTTTATAAAACGGTATTGTACATGATTTTTTATCGATTAATTGTTTTCATTGTATTGCTTCATCCCCTGACTAATTACGCTGAAAATCAATCGCTTGATGTATTAAGACATAAAATAGAGTTGTTTGTTAAAGAGGAGCTGCCCAATCAACACTATGATCAAATCAATATCGTCGCAGAAAATATAGATCCCAGGTTACATTTACAGAAATGTCATAAAAATCAACTGGAAGCATTCAACCCTTATCAGCATCTCGCTAAACAACATACGACAATTGGTATTCGCTGCAAAGAACCCACTAACCACTGGACAATTTACGTACCAGTTCGAATTACCATTCTGAAGGAAGTTCTGGTGAGTTCTCATTCGCTTGCCAAGGGTGACATTATCACCGACAGAGATATTTATTTACAAAAACAAAATGTTAGTTTCGTCAGTCAGGATTATATTGATAACTCCGATCAGGCACTTGGTCTGGCGGTTAAAAAAAATATCAAAGAAGGACAGTTAATAACCCATAGCCTGCTGCAAAAACCCTGGTTAGTGAGAAAAGGTGAACAAATTCTTATTCAGGCCATTAACGGTAATATCAAAATTACTATGGCAGCAATTGCACTTGCAGACGGGGCTTTGAATGAAACTATAAAAGTCCGTAATCTGACAAGCAAACGAGTTGTCGATGCGCAGGTTGTTGATGTCAGAAAAGTCACGGTCTCATCTGCCTAGTCACACATCCTCCCTTCTCCCGCAAGCGGGAGAAGGGTCGGGGATGAGGGTTTCTAAAATTATACTGGAGCTTTTACGCATGCTGAATGAATACGCACGCTCTTTACGAAGAAATATGACTGATGCTGAAAATCGCATGTGGTATTACTTGAGAAACAGACGATTGTGTGGGTATAAATTTGTCCGGCAATACGTCATTGGGAATTATATTGTTGATTTTATTTGTCGCGATAAAAATTTGATTATAGAAGTGGATGGTGGACAACATATGAAAGCTCTCTCCTATGATGAACAGCGCTCTCTTTTTTTGGAAAGTTGCGGTTATCGTATATTTCGTGTTTGGAATCATGAGGTTTTTAACAATATACAAGGAGTAAGGGAGAGGATTTTGAATTTAATCGAAAATTAACCTAATTAAAATACCCTCATCCCCGACCCTTCTCCCGCAAGCGGGAGAAGGGAGCAGCAGAGTTAGTGACATTTTCTTTCCCTCTACCAAAAACCGGAGAAGGGAGCAGCAAAATTAGTGACATCTTCTTTTATTTATGATATTGCTAGGTCTGTAACACGAAAAGCCTCACTGATTGGACTTAAAGGGGCTACGCCTGGACAACTATCGGTAGACCTTTTTTATACTTTTTTCCAGGGTTTTTCTAAAGATTTTTAAAATGGAACCGATAACTATGATGAATGTAATTGAGGACAATATTATGGTTAACTCCATTAACGATTCCCATAATTTTAAGCAGCTGGATCCAGAGATTAAATTAAAAAACTCCCAGCAACTTCATCAAAATCGGAATGCTTCTGGTGCAAGTAATGTCAGTTTAAGCGATGTAACCAAGCAAATTGCCATGCTAAAAAAGTATGTTACAGATACCGAAGTTGTCAATGAAGCTCGAATTGAGTTTATTAAAAGTCAGATTGCCAGCGGGCAATATGAAATGTCTGGCCGACAAATTGCCGCCAATATGCTTAATCAAATGCAATCATTTTAAGGACTGTGATGACTTCTCCTCAGGCTTCAACACTGGTTTCATTGCTAGCCAATGAAATTCATTTGCTCAATAACCTATGTAATGTCCTGGCTCAGGAAAAAGAGATTCTTCTTAACAGGCAATTTGAGAATCTGGAAAGCCTTGCTAATCAAAAACAGGAGTTATCAGAGCAATTGGAAGCAAGCGGAAAACAGCGCAGTGAATTGCTCACCTCCTCTTCCAATTCTTCAGAGCATAAGAACGCACTGGAGATTTTTCTAAATGGCTGTTCCGCTGAAGAAGCCGGTCAGATTAAACGACTCAATGAAGAACTTGCAAACAAATTAATCCATTGCCGTGAGCTCAACACTGTTAACGGGCAGGTGATCGTCACTAATCTGAATATTCGCCAGGAACTGGTCCAGATTTTACATGGACAACACCCGGCAGAAGCAGTTAATACCTACACTTCCACAGGCGATTTAAACTCAAAAGCGGGCTCAAATCATCATGAGAAAGCCTGATTCATATGAGTGTTCAAATTGACATCATTTTGTAAAAAATACCATTGATAAACCTGTGCAATAAATGTATTATTTGCCTTAAATCAAGCATTGAGTATATTCATGCCTCATAAAAATACTTTATATAATTTTATTGCCCACTATATTGACGGCCAGAAAAAACTGGTTAACGTAAGAAAGTTAAAGCCTTTAACAACACTGGACAAGAAAGATTATTATCTGATAGACCTCGAAATGCCAAGGCCAATGACTTTCGACCTGGACGACAAAAAGCTAGAGCTTATCGAGCATCATATCAGCGTTTATGCAACAGAAAGCAATGGCATTCCTTCATTAAGCCAGTACCATTACACTGTCAAATTAAAGGCAGTCAAGCCAGAAGAAGCTAAAAGAGAGCCAGATCCGCTGTCAGATCACTATATTCTCCATATTTACTTTAATGAGAAAGACGAGTTAACCAAACTCCCTTCATTAAATTTTGTCAGTAAAGGTCGACAGAAAACCGTTTCCCTTGATCATGATTTAATCGGTAAATTCCTGGCGTTGTCAGAAGAAATGATTCGACCTACATTAATGCAATTACGAGCGCTCAAAAAAGAATGTATTGAACAATTACAGCAGCAGTATCAGATAGAAGAAGCAAGAGCAAGCGAGCTTTCCACTGATCTGAAGAAAAATGCGGCCGAGCATAAGCAGGTCATACAACGAATGATTGCCATTCGGCTTCAATTAGACCCTCTTTTCAAGCATGATACCAATGCAGCAGTTGCTGAAATGCTTGGTGCTATCCGGTTTAAATCGCCTATTGCCCAGGAAAAACCTCCATTACCGCCGACAAAAACTGTGGAGGAGAAAAAATCAGTGCCCGTTAGTCACTCCAGGCATAAAAACAAACAACCGAAAAAATCATCAAAAAAAGAAAAAATCAGGCCGTCTGAAAAAGAATTTGAGAGCGGCTTACAGAGGCTGGCTCGAGAATTTGCGAAGCTTCAGTCAGAAAATAGCAGCAAACTGGCTATCGATTTATGTAATATGTTCGCAAAGACAAGCGAACTATCCATCGTTGCTATTGATGCGAGACCTTCACAAACAGGTTTAAGCGAATTAAACCTTTTGCGTCTGCAGATACAAACCACAGGCGAGAAACTGCTGAAGCAGCTTGTTAAAGATAAAAACTTTGCCCTCGCCTCTACACTTTATCCTTTTCATTCCAGCCTTGAACAACGTCTGATTAATGAGGCTCTGAGTTGCGGCGATGATCTATTTCTCGATTTTTTAATTCAGTGCAGTGAACATGATCTCAATTATCAGCCACTAAGAATACGAGAACAATTTTACCATTCCCCTATACATTATTGTCTCCAGACTTGCCGGGGGAGCATTGACATGTCTGGCTGCTTCAGCACATTACTTAAACACAATGCTTCTTTACTGGTTCCTGATGAACAGGGAATACCATTGGCCTGCATAATATTAAGCGATCCTAATCATCCTTTTCAGAAACCCCTGACAGCCAGCAGGAAATTAACCAAGGATTTTTATTTCAAGCTTGTTAGTCATTTAGAGAGCTATCTTTCCAATCATGATCTGGATGAAGCGAATGCAGAGCGATTGGCGATTGAAATTGACGTATATAGAAATCGTGCCCAATCTGCAGTACTTGCTCAGGAACTGAATGATATGTCGGAACTATCTAACGTAAGTAATATGGTAGAGTTAGCAGTTCATATCGGCAACGAACAGGTTCACAAGCTTGAAAGAGCTCCGGAAATCATCGAGGCCATAGATAATTTTAATCGAGTTGCCCTGGAGTTTAAGAGAAGACAGGTTCGCAGCAGTTGCTTAAGGACTCGGTCTATAAAAGAAATGATTAGCGACTTATTTTCCCATACGCCCGAGAATATCAAAACGATGAGCTATGAAGAAATTCTTAAATGGCGGCTGACTTTGTTTGAAAGTGCGCAAGGCCTGTTCCAGGAGATGGGAGAGTATGTTTCCATACTGCCAGCCGGCAGCAGGAGAAAAGTGGTGAAGGCGCATCGCGGAATCATGGATAAATGTGATGAGGTGATCAGAGTGGCTCAATGTACACCTGCCGAGTCAAGCGCTGCCAATATCTTCTCTTTTTTCGCCTCTGGTCTATGCAGCGCCCTGGAGGCGCAGAAAGAGAAAGAAGATCAGGTGGAAAAAGGAGCCATATCACAGAATCTGTATGCTTTTCATTCTAACTCTTTGAGCAGCTCCGATGGAGAGGATAGTCCTTCCCCTTCCGGTAGAGAAATCGTGAAAAGATAAAACATAGCCCATCAATCCGTCATTGCATTCCTTTCAGCAATGACGGGATTTAACCGGCTTATTTTGCCTGCATTCTCAACGCACCATCCAACCGAATCACTTCACCATTCATCATCTGATTTTCAATAATGTGAATGACTAATGCAGCGAACTCCTCCGGCTTACCCAGTCTTTTGGGAAATGTCACCGTTGCAGCCAGTTTATCCTGAACCTCCTGCGGCATATTTAATAATAAGGGGGTGGCAATCAAACCAGGAGCAATAGTATTCACACGAATGGCATGTTCCGCCAGTTCTCTTGCTGCAGGTAGTGTCATGGCGACAACACCACCCTTGGAAGCACTATAGGCCAATTGTCCAATTTGTCCTTCAAAAGCAGCAATTGAGGCCGTATTAATTATCACACCTCGCTCACCGCTATTCTCATCTATTGCTAAACGAGTCATGGCTTCAGCCACCAATCGCATCACATTGAATGTACCAATAAGATTAATGTCGATGACCTGGCGGAATGCTGCAAGCGGCATAGCTCCTTCGCGGCCAATCATTTTCTTTGCCGGTGCGATACCTGCGCAATTAATGCAAATACGGGGGGTACCTAATTGCTCAATGGTTTCCTGCAGGGCACGCTCCACTTCGGATTCAGAACTCACATCACAGGCTATGGACAAATCCCCTTTTTCAGTACTTGTTTTATCCCAGATAGCCACTCGAGCACCCGCTTTCATTAATGCGTTCGCGCATGCCCATCCCATGCCGGATGCACCACCCGTTATCACTGCAATTTGATTGTTAAGACTCACTTAGCTTCCCTCATTTCAAATATTGTTGGCTTAATCGTTTAAATTCCGCGCTTCCCGCTTTTTCAACCCATTCAAAAAATACCATTTCTGAAGTAACCAGTTGAATACCAGCCTGTTTCATTCGCTTCAAACCATATTTCCAGTCAAGCGTCTTTCGGCTGCCCACCGCATCGACAACTACAAACACCTCATACCCTGCCTCAATTAATTCCATCGCGGTTTGCAGAACACAAACATGGGCCTCTATTCCAATTAGAACGGTTTGTTTTCTGTTCAGATTTTTTAGCGTGGAAATAAAATTGGGCTCACGGTGACAGGAAAAATACACTTTTTCAAAAGTTTCTGCACATTCAAGCGACTGAAGTTCATCCACTGTATGACCTAAACCAGAAGGATACTGCTCACTCACTAAACAGGGAACTGACAAATCACTTGCCAGCGACATTAACCATTTGCAGCGCTCAATAATTGCTTGAGAATGCTCTATCAGAGGCGCCAGTTTTTTTTGTACATCAATTAGTAATAAACATGAATTTTCTTTTTTGAGCAGCATTGTAACTTCCTTTTCAAACAGGTTATTGTCGTCAGTGCGCATAAAGGTCAACTTAATAAGTTTCCCTAAGTCCTCTCTCTCCTCAGGGGAGAGAGTTAGGGAGAGGGGTTTTAATCAACCCTCACCCTAGCCCTCTCCCAGCTTGGGAGAGGGGATTTTCTCTATGCTGACACCTATGCGCTTGCACGAAAATGACCTTCGTCCCCATTAAGCAGTAATCACATCTCAAACCTCGCCGAATGTCAAATGATTTGACTATCAAATGGCATTCAGATAGAATGCGCTAATGTTATATTACATTAATACACTATCATGAAATCACACAACCATTCTAAACGTTCAAACAACCATTTAATGAAGGCAATTTGCTCATTGAAAAATGAAGACGAAGCCACTGCTTTTTTTAATGATCTCTGTACGCCTGCAGAACTTGAAGCAATGGCCGATCGCTGGGAAGTGGTTCCCTTACTACGTAAAGGCTTATCTTATCGAACGATTCACGAACAAACAGGAGTGAGCGTTACAACCATTACGCGTGTAGCGCGCTGTCTTAGCATGGGAAGCGGGGGTTATACACTGATTGCAGAGAGGTTAGATCAATCATGACAAAAAGATTACGTTTAGCGATACAAAAAAAAGGGCGCTTAGCCAAAGAATCAATAGAGCTGCTTAATCGTTGTGGATTAAAATTTCGCTTACGAGAAAATGCCCTGTTATGCCATGTTGAAAACTTCCCTATTGATTTACTGCTAATTCGTGACGATGATATTCCCGCATTACTTTTCGATGGTCTTTGTGATGGCGGCATCGTTGGCGAAAATGTTTTACTGGAGGCGGCACTAACTTTCCCTGATAAACCCTATTCTATTCTGCAAGCTTTAGGAACTTGCCGCTGTCGTCTTTCCATTGCGGTTCCAGAGTCATTTGACTATCGAGGTCCAGGATGTCTGGATGGTAAACGCATAGCCACCAGCTATCCTCTGATTCTTAAAAAATATCTGGATGAAAATAAAATCTCTGCTGAATGTTTAACCCTTTCAGGCTCGGTCGAGGTTGCTCCGCGAATGGGCATGGCTGATGCAATCTGCGATCTCGTTTCAAGCGGACAAACACTTGAAGACAACAAGTTGGTTGAGGTCGAAACGCTTTTAAACAGTCAGGCATTATTCATTCAATCATCTTATCCCCTTCCTGATGAACTGCAAAATCTGCTCATCATGCTTAAGCGCCGCATTGAAGCGGTTCAGCAGGCACAGGAGAGAAAATACATTCTTTTTCATGCACCCCGTAATGCACTCCAGCAAATCTGTGAGTACTTGCCTGGCGCGGAGAGTCCAACAGTGCTTCCGCTGCCGGCTAATCCTGAGAAAGTAGCGGTACATGTCGTTTCCAGCGAAGGAATTTTCTGGAACACGCTGGAATCCATTAAAGCAATGGGAGCCAGCTCTATTCTGGTTTTACCCATTGAGAAAATGCTGGAGTAATCATGATTAAAATTATTAACTGGAACACCCTTTCTGATTCTGCCAAAGAGCAAATCCTTGAAAGACCCATTATGACTAATGATCCCTCTCAACAGGTCAGTGAAATTATTTCCCAGGTCAGAACCCAGGGGGACAGTGCTCTGCTTGAGCTGACTGAAAAGCTCGATGGAGTGGCGTTGGATTCAATTCAGGTTGAGCCTGAGGCAATTTCCGAAGCCATAATTGAGGATAACGCGCTTGAAGCCATTGTACAGGCGACAGACACCATTACCAGGTATCATCAGGCGGTGCTGCCCTGTTCACAGACCATTGAGACAGCGCCTGGAATTATTATTGATAAGCAATATAGGCCGATTGAAAAAGTGGGACTCTATGTACCAGGTGGAAATAATACGCCATTAATTTCTTCCTTGCTGATGCAGGCCATTCCCGCCAAAATTGCGGGATGCCCGCTGCGCGTTTTATGTACTCCTCCTGATAAAACAGGTGGTATCGATCCTCATCTGCTGGTGGCTGCGCGCATCTGCGGTATAAGCACTATTTATAAACTGGGCGGAGCCCAGGCAATCGCGGCTTTAGCCTATGGAACAGAAACGGTCATCAAAATGGACAAATTATTTGGCCCAGGCAATCGTTTTGTGACCGAGGCAAAAACGCAGGTTTCAATTGATCCTGAAGGGGCCGCCATTGACATACCTGCCGGTCCATCCGAGGTGATGGTCGTGGCAGATAAATGGGCTAATCCGGAATTTGTCGCCGCCGACTTGCTAGCACAGGCAGAACATGGCTGCGATTCTCAAGTGATATTACTATGTGAGGAAGAAGCCTTTGCCTGCTCGGTTCAGACCGCCTTGTTAAGGCAAATCTATGAAATGCCTAAACAGGCGATCATTCGCCAGTCGCTGGGCATAGGAAGCATAATAGTCTGCAAGTCTGTTAAAGAACAGCTCGCTATAATAAATCGTTATGCGCCAGAGCATTTGATTATTAATCGCGAAGACGCCCGTGACTGGCTCAATGAGATCAAATCAGCCGGGACTGTTTTCCTGGGCCCTTGGGCCGCAGAAAGTATGGGCGATTATATCACCGGAAGTAACCACGTCCTGCCGACATTTGGGTATGCAAAGACACACAGCGGTTTGAGTACCGCTGATTTTATGAAATCAATGACTATCCAGTCAATTGATAAGGCCGGCCTTTTGGGCTTGGGGGAATATGCTATGAGGCTTGCAAAGCTTGAAAATCTGCAAGCTCATGCCAATGCCATTCAGCTTCGTATAGACTCGGTTTACGCAGGAGAATAATGTGACCATTTTAAATTTAATCCGACCAGAATTTGCCAGATTGATTCCTTATCGACCGGGCGGTGATGAGCTTAAATACCGGCTGCACGCTAATGAATCGCCCAGCGCACCTGTTTTGGCCCTTGACCTGCCTTTAAACCAGTATCCGGATTATCAACTTGAGCGGGAAGTTCAAAGGCTGCTTGCAGGATACTATAAAGTCAATCAGGAACAGATTGCACTAACTCGTGGAAGTGATGACGGTATCGATCTGTTGATGCGTTTATTTTTAATCGCAGGACAGGACAGCATTTTGCAATGCCCGCCCACCTTCCCCATGTATCGCTTTTATGCGCAGCTGCAAAATGCGGCTGTGATTGACTGCCCTTTGGACTTTAAATCCGATTTTAGCCTGGATTTCCAAAAACTGTTTTCAAGCTGGCGTGAAGGCTGCAAACTGGTGATGCTATGCAGTCCTAATAATCCCACTGGTAATTGTCTGGATATTGCAAGCATTGCCGAAATCTGCGAACAGTTTACCAATAAAGCGGCAGTCGTCGTTGATGAAGCCTATATTGATTTTTCCGCTCGGGAAAGTGCTATTAGTTTACTCCCGCAATTTGAAAATCTGATTATTTTGAGAACACTGTCCAAAGCCTATGGACTCGCTTCTGTCAGAGTGGGAGCGGTCGTCGCTAACCAGGCATTCATTCAGCAAATAAAAAAGATTATCCCCCCCTATCATTTGGCAGCACCTGTATTGAAAATTGCCGAATTAGCTTTGAAAAACCCGGAATGGCTTGCGAACTCTGTCTGCCACATTGTGGAACAGCGTCAAAACCTGATTAAAGCCCTGGAGGCTTTTGCATGGATAGAGATTGTGTACCCCAGCGAGGCAAATTTTATTTTAATAAAAAGCCCATATAACGCCCAGTTACAAGTCTGGCTGGCCTCACATGATATTGCGGTGCGGCAATTGCCGAATACTTCCGAACTGCACAATATGCTGCGCATTACAGTCGGTAATGCGATGCAAAATACCCTGCTCCTTGACGTATTAAACCGTTTTAAACCTACAGGTGTTGTATGAAAAAACTGTTACTCATTGATCGGGATGGAACTCTGGTGGAAGAGCCTGAAGATTTTCAGGTAGACCGGTTTGAGAAAGTTAAACTTTTGCCTGATGTGATCCCTTCTCTGCTTCGTTTACAAAAGGCAGGGTATCAGTTCATCATGATCACGAATCAGGATGGCCTGGGAACTGACAGTTTCCCGTTGCCAGACTTTGAGCGGTGTCAGAATTTCATCCTGGATTTATTTTTATCACAGGGTATTCGCTTTCAGGACATCCTCATTTGCCCACACAAAGAGGAGGATGCTTGTTTTTGCCGTAAACCCGCTATTGGGTTAATGACTGAATTTCTTAAAAATAATGAACTGGATCAAACGAGCTGGATGGTAGGCGACCGTGTAAGCGATCGTCAATTTGCAGAAAATCTCGGTATTGGCTTTTTGGAGGTTAACAAACATCAAAGCTGGCCGGAAATTGTTAATCTCATTCTGGCAAGAAAGGCCCGGATTGAACGGCGTACGCGTGAGACAGCGATAGAGATGGGCCTGACTCTTGACTCGGATAACAATATTTCGATAAATACGCCTATTCCCTTTTTCTCTCACATGCTGGAGCAGGTTGCCAAACATGGCGGATTTGCCTTGCAACTGAATGCCTTGGGCGATACAGAAGTGGATGAGCACCACTTGATTGAAGACACTGCCTTAGTCTTGGGCGACGCACTGCGTGAAGCATTAGGCGATAAGCGAGGAATTGGCCGCTATGGATTTACCCTGCCAATGGATGAAGCTCTGGCCGCTATTGCCATTGATTTGGGCGGAAGATCCTATTGCCGCTTTGAAGCATCGTTTACCCGGGAATTTGTAGGCGGGATGGCTACCGAAATGGTTCCCCACTTTTTTCATTCCTTAGCCGCAAGCCTTAGAGCAAGCATTCATATAAAAATCACCGGTGAAAACCATCACCATATGATAGAAGCCTGCTTTAAAGCCTTGGGCCGCGCATTAAGACAAGCCTGTGCCCGAATAGACAATGACTTACCTTCGACCAAGGGGATTTTATGATTGCGGTACTGGATATCTGTGGGAACAATCTGGCTTCGTTGAGTAACTCACTGGCCCGACTGGGTTATGACTATACACTCACCCACAATCCAAAGAAAATTGAACAGGCCAGTCACTTAATAATTCCTGGCGTTGGCACTGCTTTATCCGGTATGAATGCCTTGATTCAATACGGGCTCGTTGATCTAATCAGAGAACTTCAGCAACCCGTTCTGGGAATTTGTCTCGGTATGCAGTTACTTTATGAATACAGTGAAGAAGGCAAGGTGGAATGCCTGGGCCTGCTTCCGGGAAAAGTGAGCAGTTTTTTTCCACAGAAAGGCTGTCCAGTCCCTCATATGGGTTGGAATTCTATAAGCTGGTTGCAGAAGTCTCCTCTTCAGCAACAGCTTCCCCAAGAGACATTTCTGTACTTTGTGCATAGTTATGCCCGATTTATTGACAAAAATAATGAGCACACGATAGCCAGCTGTGACTATATACAGCCCTTCTCTGCGATTGTGCAGCAGGGAAATAAAGTAGGGATGCAGTTTCATCCGGAAAAATCAGCAGAAGCCGGCTTACAGTTACTTGATAACTTTTTAAGGATGCAATAATGAATATTATTCCTGCCATCGATTTACAACAAGGGCAATGCGTCCGTTTGCGTCAGGGCGAGTTTTCAAAGACCACAATTTATCCACAAACAGCTTTGCAATTGGCAAGTCTTTATCGCCAAAAAGGAATGACTCGTTTACATCTGGTGGATTTAGACGGCGCACGCTCGGGCTGTATGGAACAGCTTGAATTAATGACCAGCCTTTTATCCTCCGGTTTAATTTTACAGGCAGGTGGTGGAATTCGCTCGCTTGAAACAGTAAAGCAATGCCTTGATGCCGGAATTCATAACATCGTTCTGGGGAGTCTGGCGGTTCACGATCCCGATTTAACGCGAGCGATTATCCGATTGGCCGGTGGCGGCCGAATTGTGCTGGCATTAGATATTCGCTGGAGCAATAACCTGCCCTTGCTTACCAGTCACGGCTGGCAGCAACCCACGGCGATTAGTCTTTGGGATCTCGTTGAGGCTTATTCGGATATGGACATTCGTGAAATTCTTTGTACGAATGTGCAGTGCGACGGCATGATGCAAGGCCCTGATTTTTCCCTTTACCAGCAAGCAATTGAACGATTCCCGCAAATTCAGTGGCAGGCCTCTGGTGGAATTCGTGGCGCGGATGATCTGAAGCGCTTGGCAGATATGGGATTGTCAGCCGCCATTCTCGGGCGAATGCTTTATGAAACCGATTTTGATTTATCCAGTTATTCCGAGGGAGTTTTGCTATGTTAACCAAACGCCTTATTCCCTGTCTGGATGTATGTAATAATCAGGTTGTTAAGGGGGTTCAATTCAGAAATCATCGAATTATTGGCGATATACTGCCCTTGGCCAGCCACTATTCACAGTCCGGTGCCGATGAGCTGGTATTTTATGATATCACGGCCAGCAGTGAAGATCGCGCAGTCTCTTTAGACTGGATTGAAGCAATCGCCAAAACAATCAATATTCCCTTTACTGTTGCTGGCGGCATCCGTACACTGGATAAAGGGCGAGCTATTTTAAATGCGGGAGCAGATAAACTCTCTATCAACAGCCCGGCTTTGGAAAGACCGCAATTAATCAATGAATTGAGTGATCAATTTGGAAAGCAATGCGTTGTTATCGGGATCGATAGCCAGTGGATTGACGATGATTACTATGTATTCCAATACACAGGCAATCCGGACAAAACATTGAATTCAAGGCGCAAAACCCTGGATTGGGTGAAGGAAGTTCAGGCAAGAGGTGCTGGAGAAATTGTATTGAATTGTATGCAATCGGACGGTGTAAAAAAAGGCTACGACATTCACCAGTTGCAAAAGCTCAGAGAAGCAATTCATGTTCCATTAATTGCTTCTGGCGGAGCAGGTGCGGCTGACGATTTTATTGCTGTATTCAAAGAAGCTCAAGTTGATGGAGCGCTCGCAGCGTCTATCTTTCACGACAAAATTGCAAGTATACAGGAAATCAAATGCTTGCTTGCGGAAAATAATATCGAGGTTAGATTATGAATCATATTGATAATACATTATTAGACTGGGAAAAAATGAATAATCTGATTCCCGCCATAATTCAACATGCCAATAACGGTGATATACTGATGTTAGGTTATATGGACCCTCAGGCACTTGAAATAACCCAGGTTACCAGAAAGCTGACTTTATACAGCCGAAGCAAACAACGTATATGGCGTAAAGGGGAAAGCTCGGGTAATTCAATGGATGTCATCTCACTGGCTGTAGATTGTGATGGCGATAGTCTTTTAGTTCAGGTTATTCCAACAGGACCTGCCTGCCATCTTGGTTATTCAAGCTGTTATAAACCAGTGACCACGGCAAAAATCAACTTTCTCGCCTGTCTCGCTGACATCATTCAAACGCGTGGCGACCAGCAGGAAGGGATTAGTTATACTGCCCAACTGGTTCAATCCGGCGTGCCTCGATGCGCTCAAAAGGTGGGCGAAGAAGCCGTTGAAACAGTGATTGCCGCAGTAGAAGGCCATAAAGACGCAGTCATCGAAGAAACAGCAGATTTACTATTTCATGTTCTGGTACTGCTCAAAGCCTGCGAGCTCGATCTCTACCAGGTCATTGATTGTTTACAGCAACGACATATGCCCATCATTCAACAAAAGTAGTTATACAAATTAAACCTAGCCTGGCTAGCCACACCCTAGGTTCACTACCATTAAGTCAAGCTCAACTGTATATTAAATTGTCATCCCCGCGAAGGCGGGGATCTACCTCTGAACTAGCTATAATGCCGGACAAGCAATGGATTCCCGCCTTCGCGGGAATGACAAATTCCTTAACTTAATGGCAATGCACCCCAGGCTACGTGGATATTTTCGTTCATCCCTTATCTTGTAGTATACTTTCAACCCTCAAATAGTCTTGATCGTGATTTATGCAAAACGCCATACTCCAATATCCATCTGTTGACCGAAAACAAAACTGGGGAAGCCTTCATGGCTGCAGCTTGTCACTTGCCCTGTCGGAATACTGCCTGAATGAACCCGGGGTTAAATTACTTATCACCCCTGATACTCTGACGGCCAATCAACTCATGTCAGAGTTGCGTTTTTTCCTCGGACAATCGAATTGTGAACTGCTTTATTTTCCTGACTGGGAAACCCTGCCCTATGATTTATTTTCTCCCCATCAGGATATTATTTCGGAACGCCTGCTCACATTAAACCGCTTGCAGCAGGCCAGTAAGGCGATTGTTATCGCATCAGCCTCAACGCTGATGCACAGGCTTTGTCCTCCGGCATTTCTGCATCAATATGCGTTTGCGCTGAAACAGGGCCAAACACTTGATCTGGGCCATTTCAGAAGCCAGCTGCAAAATGGCGGCTATCATTCGGTCAATAAAGTATTAGAGCATGGGGAATACGCGGTTCGCGGTTCGATTATTGACATGTATCCAATGGGCAGCAATTGCCCATTCCGCATTGAATTATTCGATGATGAAATTGAAAGCCTTCGTCAGTTTGATACTGAATCGCAGCGAACGATTGCCAAGGTTGATCGAATTGAAATTCTTCCAGCCAGAGAATTCCCGCTTAATGAAGCCAGCATCACCCTGTTTCGCAGAAATTTTCGGGAACAGTTTTCGGGTAATCCAAGTCAATGCCCTGTTTATGAAAGCGTCAGCAATAGCCAATATCCCTCCGGTATCGAATATTATCTGCCTCTTTTCTTTGAGAAGACGGCCACTTTTTTTGACTATTTACCAGAAAATGCAAGTATTTGTCTTATACAGAATATACCCGACGAAGCGGAGCGATTCTGGCAGGAATTAAAACTGCGCTATGAGCAGCGCCGCTATGATATCAGCCGACCCATATTGCCCCCCGAACAAATGTTTATTACCCCCACGGATCTCCTGACTCAGGTGAATACGCATCAGCAATTACGCGTCAGGCATCAGGCAGTTGATAGAAAAGGAGCGGTATATAACTTCAAGGTGAAAGAAGCCCCCGCTCTTCCTGTTCAACGTCAGTCACCACAGCCTTTACATCGTCTACGCGAATATCTCAGCCAACCCGACCGCCGTCATTTAATTGTGGTGGAGAGTGCTGGCCGTCGGGAAGTCCTTTTAGATTTGCTAAGGCAAACCGGGATTAGTGCAAATCAGCTTAGTGACTGGCAATCATTCGTCAACAGTGAAGAGTTGATTAATATTACAACTGGTCCTTTGATTGAAGGAGCAGAACTTTTAGACCCGCAAATCGCTATTATTGTCGAAGCCCAGCTTTTCGGTGAACAGGCCATCCCCCAGCGCCGGAGTACGCAAAAAACAGTCGATCCGGATTTGATTATCCGGGATTTATCAGAGTTACGTCTTCATGCGCCGGTGGTGCACATTCAGTTTGGAGTCGGGCGTTACCAGGGGCTTAAAACACTCGAAACCAATGACAGTATTAACGAATTCCTGGTCTTATCCTATGCCGGTGATGATAAAATATATGTTCCAGTCACCTCTTTACATCTGATTAGCCGATACACTGGCATGGATAGTGAGCATGCCCCGCTTCATAAATTGGGCAGCGACCAGTGGCAAAAAGAAAAGAAAAAAGCGGCAGAAAAAATTCACGATGTGGCTATTGAATTGCTCGATATTTATGCCAAACGTGAAGCGCAGCCCGGATTTGTGTATGAGTTTGATTCCCTTGAATATCAACGTTTTGCCAGTGGATTCCCGTTTACAGAAACTGTTGATCAGTTAAATGCAATCAATGAAATTATCAAGGATATGAAATCTCCAAGGCCAATGGACCGCCTGATATGCGGCGATGTGGGTTTTGGGAAAACAGAAGTTGCCATGAGAGCCGCTTTTCTGGCGGTTCAGAACAACAAGCAAGTCTGTGTCCTCGTTCCAACAACGCTTTTGGCGGGTCAGCATTTTGAAAATTTCCGTGATCGCTTCGCCGATTTTCCAGTCAACCTTGAATTACTTTCCCGATTTCGCAGTACTAAGGAATCCAATCAGGTTATAGACGGATTAAAATCCGGAAAAATTGACATCGTTATTGGCACGCACAAACTGTTCTCCAAGGACATTAGTTTCAAAAATCTGGGCTTATTAATTATTGATGAAGAGCATCGATTCGGAGTCAAACAAAAAGAGCATATTAAATCGCTTCGCACCCATATCGATATTTTATCCATGACGGCAACCCCAATACCAAGAACCTTAAACATGGCGATGGGAGGGATCCGTGATATTTCGCTGATTGCAACCCCGCCCGCCAAACGACTGGCTATCAAAACGTTTTGGCAGGAAAAGCAGACATCTGTTTTACGCGAAGCTATCTTGAGGGAAATACTGCGTGGCGGCCAGGTTTACTTTCTGCACAATAACGTACAGACAATTGATAAAACGGCTGAGGAATTGCAGGAAATGATTCCGGAAGCAAAAATCCGCACCGCTCATGGACAGATGAGGGAAAGAGAGCTTGAAAAAATAATGTCTGATTTCTATCATCATCGCTTTAACGTACTGGTATGCACGACGATCATAGAAACCGGTATTGATATTCCCACGGCGAATACGATTATTATCGATCGGGCTGATAAATTTGGTCTGGCACAATTACATCAGTTAAGGGGCCGAGTCGGCCGCTCGCATCATCAGGCCTATGCCTATTTGTTTACTCCCAATGAAAAGCTGCTGACTCCCGATGCGGTAAAACGTCTGGAAGCTATCGTGTCACTGGAAGATCTCGGTGCCGGTTTTACACTGGCTACTCATGATCTGGAAATCCGCGGCGCAGGCGAACTGTTAGGTGAAGAACAAAGCGGCAATATGCATGCGGTAGGCTTTCATCTGTTTATGGAAATGCTCGACAAGGCGGTTAGCGATTTAAAATCCGGAAAAACTCCGGAACTGGGCGGGCCTATGCAGCAAGGACCTGAAATTGATCTCCGTTTAAGCGCGATTTTGCCTGAAGAGTATATTGCTGACATCCACACTCGTCTGATTATGTACAAACGGATTGCCAATGCAGGCGATAAAGAGCAATTGCGTGATCTGCAGATTGAAATGATCGACCGCTTTGGGCTGCTTCCTCCTCAAGCCAAATATTTATTATGGGTCACCGAATTGAAGCTTATAGCGGGCGAGTTGGGGATTAATAAAATATATGCAGCACAGCAGCAAGGTAAAATTGAGTTTGGAGAAAATCCCAGAATCAATACTGGAGTGCTTATTAATCTCATTCAGGTTCATGCCAAACGCTATCAGCTTGAAGGCCCCTCCAGGCTCAAGTTTACACTGGATAGTGAAAGCCATGAGGAACGAATTCTCGAGATTAAGGATTTGTTATTGAGGTTGGGTAATGAGGGGTGAGCGTGACCTGGTTATCTACCCATCACCCCTACGCCCTGCGGCTTGTCCGCAGGGTCCAGTGTTCCTCTATGAGTCTTCTGGATGCCTCGGACAAGCCGAGGCACGTAGCGAGTTAGGCGGCTGTAGGATGGGGAAAGGAGATAAGCCTGAACCGTTTGGCTTACTCCCAGATCACCGACTGCCTTTCCTTAATCGCTCTTTTTATCAAAGGCTGGTAGTTCGCTTCAATCGTTCTTCTTTTGATCTTTAAGGTCGGCGTCAGGCAGCCATTTTCCGGGGTCCAGGGATATTTGCTGATTAGAATATGGCTAATTTTCTCATAACTGGCCAAGTCAGTATTTACAGAGTGTAATATTTTCTCAAGCTGTTCCTTAATCCACTCCGGAGGTTTCTGCTGACCTGTCTCATTTAATGTGATTATCAGCACATTGCTGGGCAGTTCTCGCCCAACAAGGCAGAGTTGTTCAATGAAGCAGCTTTCGCTAAAACGTTCCTCTATTGGTCCTGGCGCAATAAACTCCCCTTTCTGATTTTTAAAATTTTCCGACAAACGGCCGAGAATTTTAACGCGCAATGAGTTATCTATTTCAGCAATATCACCTGTACAAAGCCAGCCATCAGTCGTTAGAGAACGTACAGTGGCCTCTGGATCATCATAATATTCTTTCATTAAACATGGCGACTTTATTAACAGTTCTTCATTTTCACCAAGCTTTACTTCCACCTTTAATCTTGGGCTTCCCACATAGCCCGGCCGTCTTTCAGATAACTCTGATAATGTAGCATAAGCAAGATTTTCCGTTTGCCCATAGCCTTCCTGGATAGGAATATTTAAATCGTCAAAAAATTTAATAATTGAAGCGGGTAAATGAGAAGCGCCCGAGAAACAGTTATAACATCGTTCCAGCCCTAATTGGTGTCGGATTTTTTTCTTGATAAAATAAGAAAGTATGGGAATTTTCAAGATCAGGCGCAATTTGTCAGGCGAGGCTTTTTGTTCTATTTTCTGCTGGAAAACTCCCCATATTCTGGGTACTGCCGTAAAAAGACTGGGCTTTATTTCACGAAGATTTTCAGCAAATTTGTCCAGACTCTCAATAAAAGACACATCACAGGGAATACTCACACTACCGAGCTCAATAGCTGTTCGTTCATATACGTGAGCCAATGGTAGATAAGAAACCAGATGATAATGATTTAATTTACGAACGCGTGCCAGATCGTCAGGGAATAACGCCAGGTAATTACCGATAATTTCATGTGTGTAGACAGAGCCTTTGGGAAGCCCCGTTGTGCCTGACGAATAAATGATCGTAAATAAATCCTCTGGCTGCGGTAAAACAACTTCCTGTAAAGGTTCTTTTCTTAATATCTCATCCCAGGATATACAGTTGCTCAGATTGGGATGATAATTAAAAGAAACGCAGGTAAATTGATTGGAAATGTATTCTCTGGTTTTTTTATGGTTATCCAGTTTGCCAATAAAAACCAGCTTCACGCCGGCGTGATTTAATACAAAATCAATACTCTCTTTGTGCTGATTTGCAAAAAGCGGTACGCTCACCATTCCAGCTAAAGAAATACCAAAATCACTAATGAACCATTCCGCACAGTTTTTTGAAAAAATAGCCACTCGATCGCCTGGGTTTAAGCCCGCATCCTGTAAAAAACGCGCAACCTGCCGGGCCTGCCGCATCGTTTGCTGCCAGGTATATTCATGCCATTGATCATCGCGTGGCTGACGAAGATAGATGCGATCACCAAGGCGCTTCTCATTATCGAGAAGATATTGGTTTATCAAACATCCTGTATCAGTAGCTGTCATTTTCAATCCTTGAAAAATCTCTATATACAGCTAGAAGTATAGTCGAATGAATGACCAGGGCGCTAAAGTCAAGACACTATAGCTAAGGCAGTGAAATTATCCTGATAATAATTTCACTGCTCTCTCATCAGGATAATTATCGTTTATCCCATTGACCATTCAGGAAAAAAGCCTGTGTCCATTGAAGCTGAAGCGGCTTTTCTTTTTCTTTTATAGTTGCTGTAAACGTTTCAGTCTGCACCGTCACTGCATGTGGACTCGAATCCAGCTTTTTAATGGTTATTAGATTGCTGTACTGATAATTAATAAATTGCGGCAGGATGATTGTGACATCCGCATTTTCTGCATCCACATCAATAGTGCAATCATTGGGTATTACCACGTAACGACTGTTTTCATTGCTATGAATAGTGGTATGGCTGCAGTGATTCGCCGACGCGATTAAAAGATCTTCTGCCTTATACTTTTTATCACCCGCCAGACGATTCAGGAATTCAGCCAGATCACCGCTATAACCACAGAGATTGATTCTTAAATACTCATCAGTGGCGCCCATCGTATTCCCGTTATCGACAGCCACATTGTATGTTTTGAGTAAAACATCCTTGGCGGCCATAGTTTTAGTATCAGGACTATTGAGCCTGGCAAAAAAGGTTGGGCTGCCCGCAATGCTTGATACTTCCGAACCAGGATATCGTTTCAGAAACTCTGTCTGCAGAATTTTATGACGTTTTACAATCGTATTAAATGCATCACTGCGAAGTGATTGTCCGGCATCAGGAAGAGCGGTGATTGCAGACATCAGATTTAATGCTTCGGCAACACCGGGTGTGCTATCGCCGACAGTCAATTTCCAAAGATAGGAAAAATAATTGGTAAATATGCTGGAGCCATAACTATCACCCATTGGAAACCACATATAGCCTAAACGATAACCCGGTTTTCCCAGGGCCTTTGAAACGGAGTTGAATGCAAATATGTGTCTTCCCTCGCCTTTTGCTTTGGAAAGCCATTCAAGATTTTCTTTCACATAACCAGTTCCCTCACTGCCATAAGGGGGTGCTGCAAAAACAAAATCTGCAATAATAATTTTTGCGTCAGTATAAGGTTCCCTGAACTTTCCATCAGGATTATTAGGAGAGGTGACAAACTCAACAAGCACTTCGTCAGGATTGAGTTTGATTTCCTGAGGATCATTAAATCCCTGAAACCGCGCATTGGGATAAGGCCGGTAAGACACCGCATGTTCATGGAATGAATAAAAGGGAATTTTTTCCACGAAAAGAAATTTTTTATCAGGCTCTGATGTTACAACGGCATAGACAAGAGCAAAAATTATCTGCAGTGATCCGTTGGAGGGGCTAAAAATATATTTTTCATTGGTATCGAGGAACTGGCCCAGATTCCCAATACGCGAATGATAGGCTTGCAGTGCTTTATCTACATCATTGAAGTAAGTCTGACTTGAACGAATTAATAAACCACCCTCCTCGCCCGGTTGGCCAATATAGATAGAGCTGTCGTATACATGAAGCGCTGGAGGGTTCAGCAAACCATAACGCTGGTATAGCTCGGTGAACACAGGAGTTTCATTGGGCCGCAGATAAATTAATGGTTCGAAGCTGCTGGCTTCTATGCAAAACGGGAACAGCAAGCATAAAGCGATGCTATATTTGAACAGTGTTATAAGGATATTCCTTTTTTTCATTATCGACCCTCCCTGGTATCGAAACTATAAATCAGGCTAAGTCAAGGGTTTTAAATCAACCCTCACCCTAACCCTCTCCCAATTTGGGAGAGGGGATCTTCACAAAAAATCTTCCCTTAAAAAATCCTCTCTCCCCTAAGGGGAGAGAGTTAGAGAGAGGGGATTTTCGCAGACGAGTTAGACTTATTGAACAATAGTCCTCCGAATCTTTATTTCGTTCCGCCAATAGTCAGAGCATCAATCTTAAGCGTTGGCTGCCCAACGCCTACAGGAACGGATTGTCCTTCCTTGCCGCAAATACCAATTCCACCGTCAAGGGTCAAATCATTGCCAATCATACTGATTTGCTTCATTACTTCCGGACCATTGCCGATCAGTGTTGCTCCTTTTACAGGCTTTGTGATTTTGCCATTTTCAATCAAATAGGCTTCACTGGCAGAGAAAACAAATTGTCCGGAAGTAATATCAACCTGTCCACCGCCAAAATTAACTGCGTACAGACCTCTTTTAACAGATTTAATTATCTCCTGCGGATCATATTGACCAGCCAGCATATAAGTATTAGTCATCCTGGGCATTGGTACGTGAGCGTAGGATTCACGACGGCAATTTCCAGTGGGTTTCATTCCCATTAATTTGGCATTTAGTTTATCCTGCATATAATTTACTAATACACCGTCGTCAATAAGTGTTGTGCATTGCGTTGGAGTACCTTCATCATCCATTGTCAGGGAGCCGCGACGATTTTCCAGAGTACCGTCATCCACCACGGTCACCCCTTTGGCTGCAACCTGCTGACCGATTTTACCGGAAAACGCAGATAAGCCTTTGCGATTAAAATCACCTTCCAGACCATGTCCTACGGCCTCATGTAATAACACCCCCGGCCAGCCAGGTCCTAATACGACAGGCATAGTTCCTGCGGGAGCATCTTCTGCTTCCAGATTTATCAAAGCCTCCCTCACTGCTTCTCGTGCATACTCCAAAGCACGATCCTTCTCAAGAAAGTAGGAATAGGGAACCCGGCCTCCTCCTCCAGAGCGAGCGCTTTCACGGCGGCCGTTTTTATCTTCCACCAGAACACTGACATGAATGCTTACCAATGGTCTGATATCTGCAACCATTCTTCCCTCAATCCCGGCGATCATAATCACTTCATAACAGCCGCTCAATGAAGCATTCACCTGAATCACTCTGGGATCAAGACGGCGAGCTTCCTTATCTATCGCTTCCAGTAATGCGATTTTTTCCTGCTTATTCATTCCCTCAATCGGATTAATACCCTGATAGCGGGCAACAGGCGCTCCAGTCACATGAATGGCCTGCACAGGATTAGTCGCGACCAGAGCAATTGAACGCGCCGCATCTGCGGCACGTTGCAATGCAGGTAAAATGATATCATCACAGTAGGCGTAACCGGTTTTATCACCGCTAACCGCTCGAATCCCTACTCCTTTATCATGAGAATAGCTGCCGCTTTTAACTTCGGAATCTTCCAGATACCAGGATTCATAGCTGCTGCTTTCAAAATAAAGATCAGCATCATCCACATGCTGACCCATTATCGAACGAACCAGCTTGGCGATGGTTGATTCATCAAGTGAAGCGGGTTTTAAAATTAATTCTTTGGCAATTGCCAGCGCCTGACTCATAATAAACACCTTATACGTTATTAACCTACCATGACCGCATAAACCTCAGTTACATATCAAGACGTGATGTTCCACACAGGGAAATTGCCGTCTTAACTGATGCAACCGCGGCAAATCAATATCCGCAGTCACCATACCTGCATTGTTCTCATGCTGGCCCAGAACTTTCCCCCAAGGCTCAATAATCATACTATGACCATAAGTCTGTCTGCCATTTTGATGTGTTCCACCCTGGTTGGCGGCAAGCACATAACATAAATTTTCAATGGCACGCGCTCTCAGTAAAACTTCCCAGTGCGCCATGCCAGTTATGGCCGTAAATGCTGAAGGAACGGAAAATAATTCTGCTCCCCTCATCAATAATTGTTGATATAATTCTGGAAAACGCAAATCGTAGCAAACTGTCAAGCCGATTTTACCTACGGGTGTATCCACAACGACCAGCTCGCTTCCTCTTTCAATTGTCAGAGACTCCTGATGGGCCTCTTGCTCAGACACTCTGACATCAAACAAATGGATTTTATCGTAACGGGCTGCACAAATGCCTTTTTCATCAAATACAAGGCTTGAGGAACGCACTTTATCCTGCAACCCTTTGACCGGTATTGTTCCAGCGATAATCCAAAGCCTGTATTTACTGGCAAGCGCACTGACTTTTTCCTGAATTTCGCCGTGCGGATAAGCCTCCGCCAAGCCAAGCTTGTCGGTTTCCTTCAATCCCATAAATGCAAAATTTTCTGGAAGAACCGCTAACTCAACATTCTGCTCCTTTGCACTTGCCAGCAATAAATCGGCCTGGCGCAAATTTTCAGCGGGTGAGGCAGAAGAAACCATTTGTAATACAGCCACTTTGGACATCATTGTGTTCCTTGCATAAAACAGAATCTCATTCTACTCTCAAATAATTGAATATTACACGCTTTTAACTTTCTGATTATTCTATTCAACGATGGTTACAGTAATCACACTATTGAGTTCAATTTAATATCTCTATAGACTTGAAATGCCAAGAGTCATTCCCATATATATGCTAAAATAACTATATATTATTTTAATTAGGACAAAATAACCGGAGCTGTCAATGAATAGAAATGACGTTACTGTTTTAAGCCAACGCAACGATTCGGTACTCGCGACCAATCGTGTTTTGCGAAACACCTATTTGCTTCTGAGTATGACTTTCCTGTTTAGCGCACTGACAGCCTATCTGTCTTATGCAAGCAAAGCAGGTCCAATGAACCCATTTGTCATGATTGCAGGTGTATACGGTTTAATGTTTCTGACTCAGGCTCTGCGTAACAGCGCATGGGGACTGGTTAGCGCATTCGCATTCACAGGCTTTCTCGGATACACCCTGGGCCCTATTCTTAACTTTTATGTCGCCAGTTTTTCTAACGGGCCGCAATTAATTGGTACTGCACTGGGCGGCACCGGTATGATTTTCTTCGCCTTGTCTGGCTATGCTCTGACAACTAAAAAGGATTTCAGCTTCCTTGGCGGCTTTCTTTTTGTGGGAATGATGGTTGCGTTGCTGGCTATGATTGCAGGTCTGTTCTTTGATATTCCTGCCCTTCAGTTAACTATCTCAGCGGCCTTTGTATTGATTTCCTCCGGTTTGATTCTTTTCCAGACCAGCGAAATTATTCATGGCGGTGAGACAAATTACATTTCCGCAACGATATCTCTCTATGTATCAATATATAACCTGTTTATCAGTTTATTGAACATACTAAGCGCTTTTGCAGGCAACAGAGATTAATCGATTCGTTTTTCCTATCTGAATCCCGACGCCAGTCGGGATTTTTTCATCCCCTTATTGCCTAAACTGCTTATCGATCATATCATTAACCCGTTTTTTTAATATTGTCTCCAATTATAAGTCAAGGACAAGACATGCATACAAAAAATAATGCTCTAATTTCGATAGGCATGTTACTCGCTTCCAGTTCTTTCGCTGGCACAATGGGTGCGGTACCAGCGGGAGCTTATGTAGCGACTGTAAGTCTCGCTGCAGCCTGGGTCGATCCTGGCGAAACTCAAACCCTGACACTACAACCTGATATTGTTAAAACCTATTCTGATACCACCAACTCAAAAGTCGTTCCTGCTATCGAGTTATTTCTTGGCTGGCAACACCCCATCAATGATACGCTACGCGGTCAAATCGGAATAGCGGGGGCAGCTACAACACAGGTAAAACTGGAAGGCGATGTCTGGGAAGATGCTGACCCTGCATTTAATAATTTTACCTATCAGTATAAAGTGAATCATTATCATCTTGCTGTAAAAGGTAAGCTGCTTATGGATCTGGATGAGTGGGTTGAGCCTTATGTCAGCGCAAGCGCCGGTATAGGTTTTAATCAGGCTCGAGATTTCCAGATTGCTGCCAGAATATTTCAAGAAATTCCAGCGCCTCCATTTAACTCAGAAACAAAATCATCTTTTGTTTATACGCTGGGGATCGGATTACAAACAGCGTTGAATTCAAACTGGCAAGTCGGCTTAGGTTATGAATTTGCAGATTGGGGTAAAACTGAATTAAGCCGCGCTTCTGGCCAAACAGTAGGTAATGGAATTGAAACTGATAATTTCTATGCCCATCAATTGCAACTGAGTTTAAGCTACATTTGCTAAACTTCCTGATCTGAAAGGTATCTGTACATCTCCACTACGCCCTGCGGCTTGTCCGCAGGTGCAGTGCTTCTCTTATGAGTCTTCTGGATCCCTCGAAACCAGGCCTTCGATTACGAATGATACGCTAATCCTGACTCCAGGACGCCTTTGCCCGGAATAAATGCTCTACATCAGCTTTTGTTTTAGTTATTGGTTTATCAAACTGATAGCATTGACGGGGCTGCTGATAATAAACACCCAAGGGTACTGGATAATCGGGATAATGAATCTGGGCCAGGCGCATGGCGGCTATCAGATTGCTGCTATCATGGACATAAGTGTTTTGTTCATCATGAGCGATGATTCCAAGTGTCTCTCCCTTCAATGATAAAGCCTTCTCACCATTGCTTCCATACACAAGAGGTTTATTTTCTTCCAATAGCACGGTCTTGTCCGCACGGTTTGTTTTTAAGGCAAAACCATCAAAAGCACCATTATTGAAAATATTGCAATCCTGATAAATTTCAACAAATGAGCATCCAGGATGCTCATAAGCTTTCCTGAGCACTGTGATTAGATGATTGGGATCTTTATCAACCGCTCTGGCAACAAAGCTGGCTCCTGCTGCCAAAGCAAGCATAAGGGGATTAATCGGTTCATTATTAACGCCCTGCGGTGAGGTTTTTGTAATCTGACCTTTTTGAGAGGTCGGTGAAAATTGACCTTTAGTCAAACCATAGACCTGATTGTTAAACAATAAAATATTGACATTGACGTTACGGCGCAGGCAATGAATAAAATGATTACCGCCAATACTCAAAGCATCTCCATCTCCGGTAATAATCCAGACGGTAAGATCGTCTCGCATGGTTTTGAGACCTGTTGCGACAGCAGGCGCCCTTCCATGTATTGTATGCAGACCATAGGTGTTCATGTAATAAGGAAGCCGGCCGGCACAGCCAATTCCTGATATAAATACATGCTGTTCAGGCGGCAGGCCAAGCTCCGGGAGCAAGCGCTGCAATGCCATCAGGATAGCGTAGTCACCGCATCCAGGACACCAACGAACTTCATTTGAATTGGCAAAATCATCACGCTTGTATTGAGTGTTCATAATCGACTTCCGCTTTGATGGCTTGAAGTAAAAAACTGACTGTAAATGGTTGACCGTTACATTGATTGATTGAACGGCAATCGACCAAATACTCGGCTCTGAGCAACTGGCATAATTGTCCGGAGTTCAGTTCAGCCACCAGCACCTTCTTGTATTTTTTGAGCAAAGGACCCAGATCATCTGGAAATGGATTCAAATGACGAAGTTGTAGCAGGGCAAGCTCAAGCCCTTCTAAAGCCGCATGCTGAACAGCTGATTTAAGACTGCCATAGGTACTTCCCCATCCAATTATTAATGTTGAAGCGTTCTGACTTCCTTCTACATGAAGTGGCTGATAAATTTTGCTTATCCCTGCAATCTTGGCAGCTCGTAAATTCACCATCTTCTGATGGTTTTGAGCATCGTAACTGACCTTCCCTTCTTCTCCCTGTTTCTCCAGCCCGCCAATCTGGTGTATAAAGCCAGGTACACCTGGCGGATTCCAGCTTCGAGCCAATTTATCATCACGCTGATAAGGCTTATCAAAATGGTTAAATTCTATCTCAGGTAATTTCAAAGAGTCGAAGTCAGGAATTTTCCAGGGCTCTGCGGCATTGGCCAGATAAGCATCCAGCAAAACAATCACTGGCGTCATATAAGAAACTGCTATTGAGAATGCTTCAATAATAGTTTTGAAACAATCGGCTGCCGAACGAGCAGCAATAACCGGTAAAGGAGCTTCACCATGACGTCCATATAAAGCCTGCCTGAGATCGCTTTGCCCAGTTTTAGTTGGCAATCCCGTGGAAGCGCCGGCCCGTTGTACATCGACCACGACCAGGGGCAATTCAGTCATTACCGCAAGCCCCAAGCCCTCACTTTTTAAATCAAGGCCCGGACCGGAGGTGCAAGTCAAAGCAAGGTTGCCTCCGAAAGCCGCTCCAATGCAGGCGCAGACAGCGGCAATTTCATCTTCAGCCTGTAATAACTGGATACCATAATCAGTGAATTTTGCGCACTCATGTAAAATGGCGGAAGCAGGTGTAATAGGATATCCGGATACCAGCATTCTGGTCTGGGTACCCACAGTTAAGGCTGCAAGTCCCATGCTCAAAGCTTCAACCCCGGTAATCTGCCGATATTCCCCTGGCTCTCTGTTCACCTTGCCCAACATGAAATGCTGTCTGGCCAGTTCCAGCGTCATGGCGTAGTTATAACCAGCCAATAACGTCAATTCATTTGCTTTGGCAATTTCTGAATTGTTTTTAAATTTTTTAGCAATAAACGCCAGACAATTTTCGGCAGGTAAATCAAAAAGCCATAATACCAGACCCAGCACATAGAAATTCTTGGTCTTCTTGGCTTGAGCATGCGTAATACCCAGGCCCTCTACTGCTTTGATAGTCAGACTGATTAGCGGCAGACTCAAAATCTGATAAAGCTCGCTGGCCCCTTTTAAAAAATCACTGCTTAAACCAGCCTTTTGCCAATCCTTCTCAGTAAAGCTGTCTTCATTGATAATCAGCAAGCCCCCCGGAGATAAAAACTCCAGAGAGTTTTTTAAGGCTGCAGGATTTAAAGCGACCAATACATTTAAAGTTTCACCGGCGGTAAAAATAGCCTCTTCAGCCATCGCTAACTGAAAACCGGACACTCCAGCCACTGTTCCGGCCGGTGCACGGATCTCAGCCGGAAAATCAGGCAGAGTTCGCACCTCTCGTCCGGTAAGTGCAGCAGTGATAGTGAGTTGCTCGCCCAGTAATTGTACCCCATCACCAGAATCTCCGGTGAGGCGAATTACAATCGCATCAGTTGTTGACATAATTCCTTGCTTCCAGCATGAGTTGACGTATATCCTTCACTGCCTGCTTTAAACCGGTAAACAGTGCTCTCGCAATGATGGCATGCCCAATATTCAGTTCATTCATTTCCGGTATAGCCGCGATGGCTTTTACATTATGATAATGTAAACCATGTCCGGCATTTACAATCAAACCTTTGCTGGCAGCATAACTTGCAGCCTGCGTTATTCGTTCCAGCTCCAGATTCTGAGTTTCCGGACTGCTTGCGTCGGCATAGCATCCCGTATGAATTTCGATAACCGGAGCCCCTGTCTCAACCGCCGCATCAATTTGTTTAAGATCAGCATCAATAAACAGAGAGACCTCACTGCCGTTAGCCTTTAACCGTCTTACAGCGTTTGATACGGCTGTAAAATGGCCAAGCACATCCAGACCCCCTTCAGTAGTCAGCTCTTCTCTTTTTTCAGGAACCAGACAGGCATGCTCAGGTGAAATTTCCTCAGCAAAATCCAGCATAGCATCAGTAACGGCCAGTTCAAGATTCATTCTTGTTTGTAAAACAGCCTTAATCAATCGGACATCCCGGGCCTGTATGTGCCTCAGATCTTCCCGCATATGCAAAGTGATGCCATCCGCGCCCGCTTCCTCTGCCTCCATTGCTGCCTGTACCGGGTCAGGGTATCGAGTGCCCCTGGCCTGACGAATGGTTGCGATGTGATCAATGTTTACGCCCAATAATATCTCTTTTAACATACTTCACCTGTTACAAATACAATAGAATAACCAAGTGGCCGGCACTTCATTTCAATTTATCATATCAGGTTATAATGCGAGAAAGTAGAAGAATCGAGAGTCTTCATCAAACTGTGTCATGCCATATCAGATTTAGGAGATCTCCCACTGCGTTCGAGATGACGGGTGTAATGACACCGTTTAATGAACACCCTCCAGGAATCATTCGCTCCTGGGAATTAAAAACAGGGCTCGCGATTTCAGCTCGCGGCCAGCCAATAAGTGATCAATGGCTTGACGCATAATGGCTTTAGCCATTTTAAGAACAGACAGACGACTGAAATCCTGATTGGCAAAAGCGAGAATATCAGATCCCTGAAAACCTTGACGGGATAAAAGAAAACCAGTACCCGGAATAAACTGATAATAATGGTCTGCAGTAATGGCATCTCCTGTTGAAGCCTCTTCGCTGAGATTCAGACTATACCCGCAGGTACTTAATAAACACTTCTCGAACTGTCTCAATACGATTTCAATCGCCAGCTTGTCATTAGTAATCTGCAGTGCGTTGAGTGTTAATTCATAACTGTCGAATAACCAGGAACAGGGATCCTGAGGCCTGATTGTATAATAAATTAGTTCGTTAAGGTAAAGTGCTGTAAATAAAGCGTTTCCCTGCAAGTCAAGAATAGTTTCTGTTGACTCCACGGTATTAATATAGAAAAAATCTCTTCGCAGATTAACCGATAACCACAATGCAGAGAAAGGCTGTACCAAAGCATGTTTTCCAGGTTTGCGCCCGCCTCGATACAGGCAATCAATTACGCCCATTTCTCGTGTAAAAAAACGGACTTGAAGACTGCTGTCACCCGATGGGCGCCTGTGCAAAAGCCATGCTTTACAGGTTTCAGTGATCATAGCCTAATTGCCGTAGCATACGCTCATCATCAGACCAGCCTGACTTCACTTTACACCAGCAACGTAAAAATACTTTTTTGCCCAGTAACTCTTCCATATCCAGACGCGCGCTAGTCGCCATTTCTTTCAGCTTTTTCCCTTTATCGCCGATTATCATTCGCTTGTGATTATCTTTATCGACCAGAATCAGGGCATGAATGGTCACCAGGTCTCCTTCATCTTTGTAGGACTCAAGATCCACAGTCGTCGAGTAGGGCAGCTCCTGTCCGCAGAGACGGAATATTTTTTCACGAAGCAGTTCTGCACAAAGGAACTTTATCGGCCGGTCGGTGATTTGATCCTCCCCAAACAAATGGGGACCTTCGGGTAAAAACGGCTTTAGCTGATTCTGCAATTCCTCAACCTGCACCCCGGTTCTTGCTGATAAGGGAATCATGGCAACGAAATTATGCTGTTGGGATATTTTATCTATCCAGGGCAGCAAGGCGGATTTGTCTGCAAGCTTATCCACTTTATTAATCGCGAGTATACAGGGTACGCCTGATTGCCTGATTAGCTTAAGGACATACTCATCCTCGTCATTCCAATGCGTTCCATCTACTACCAATACAGCCACATCGACATCACGCAGCACACTGATGGCTGTTTTATTCATCATTCGATTCATGGTTTTTTTGGAACCCTGATGAATACCTGGCGTATCCACATAGACATACTGGTAGTCGCCGAGGGTATCAATCCCTAATATACTATGCCGCGTCGTTTGAGGTTTTCGCGAAGTAATGCTGATTTTCTGTTTTAAAATTCGATTCAACAGGGTTGATTTGCCTACATTAGGACGCCCTACTAAAGCAATATAGCCGCAATAACTAGTCATTCAATAAAACCTTGATTAATTTGGAGTCATTTTAGCATGACTCGGCCAATACAGTAACCGTGAACTGATAAGATTACTTATTCAAAAGCACTTGCCTTATCAACCCTAATAACGCTAATGTTTAAGACCACATGGATAAACGGTAACTAGCAAATGGCCAATTTAAGAGCAACGGATGATCATCTGCAAATAGCTATTCCCTTAACCGTTAAACCTGTTGATAACGAAACAGCAACAGTGAGCAGCTTAACGCCCAAAGAGGCTAGCTTATTATACGGGCATTATAGTATGGATTACCGTATACCGGGAGGTATTCTGCGGTTATTAGCGCGTCATGACAATAAAACAATGCAAATATTGCTGATGACAGAAGATACCGCGCTGCTCCAGGAGATGCCAGGAGAGCGGCCTTCCTCTCTGATTGCCAATACCATCAGCCGTTTAAACGGCTATTTCCTGCACGCGGATTCTTATGACAGACCGCTTTCCATTCATCAGAAGAAAAAAATTCAGCTGACGCAAAACTGTATTAAACAGTTATCTCTGCTTCTTGAAGAAGAACGACAAATTCAGTGTGAGGAATGGTCAAGACAAGAAGACCTGCGCATTAAAGTACTGGCTGTCATTGAAGCATGCCAGGATGGGAATATTTTGCTGGCCAATCATCCCGCCGTTTCGGAGGGAACGCTCGGTAAAATTTTATTTCATGCACGTGACTTTGCTCAACGATATGAATTTAATCGCGTTTTTCCAGTAAGTAGAATTGATCAACATGATTTTTCCAGGGTATCTGAAACGAAGAACAACCCTTGTTTCATCTGGGATAGTGAAACTCACCTGGAAAATGGTGATAAAGAAGAATTATTAAAAGAGGCGCTCTGGGTTATTTCGCGTCAATACGGTTTCAATGAAGCAAATGAACTAAACCAGATTGATGCCAACCGTTTTAAGCGGCTGGAGACGTTTTTAAGAAAGCGATGGCAGGATATCCAAAAATGGGTTGATTATCTGGCATTGCCACACAAGCCCGAGCCAAAGCTTAGAGAAGAAAAGCGATTAAATGGAATATCGACTACCAGTATTGAGCCTTATTATTTTTTTGAAGGTGTTGGACAGCAAGCTCACCTGAATCTTCATTCATTAGTTGAAAGCCTGGTGAATAGTCCCGTGGAAATCGCCAAAACCGAGACCTTTGAACAGGCAGAAGAATTGTTATGGACCGCTCATGACGGCTCCTGGGTGCGCCTGGCAGGCTCAAATTCAATTGTCCTTAGAAAAAATAATCGCATCCGTCAATGGCATTATTTTAAGGAAAATGAATGTTATTATATTTTACCAACGAATCAGGACCTGCTGACTCTGATGCAATTGAGCAAGCGCCATCTCTATTTTCCTGAACGGGCGAAATTAACATTCAAAGCATTTTTAGTGAACGTTCCTCGCTTTTTTAAATTTTTATATACAAAGGTTTACGCTTATATTACTGAAACTCTGAAGGACGATTTTTCCAATCATCTGCATTCAGGCCATCCCCAATTAAAAAAAGAAGCCCCCCCATCTAAACCCTTACGAGTGCTGCCAGCCCACCTGCGAAGTTTACAAGACATTCTTCAGGGTCAGGGGCTGCTTGCCAATGGAGAAACACTGGAGGAGTTTGTTAAAAGACAAATACATGTTAATCAATATGTCATCGCCAGAGCAGAACATCTGCCAAGCCCTCCCCCTTACAACAATCCATTTCATAGAGTGCTGGGTGTATTAAGGCATTTTTCAGCTTTGTTCATTGATATTAGCGAGCAAAATCCTATTATTGGATCCTTGGCACTTGCTGCCTATATTTACGGTGCGGGTGCTGTTGCCGCTCCAGAGCTGCTAAAGTCCATTCTGGCCAAGCTTCATCTGAATGGTTTGATCTATGGTATTGAACCCACTCAGGCTTTAGGGCGCTGGATGAGTCACGGTACAGTTTCAGAGGCTATTTCTGCGGCTGTCACTTACTGGCAGGGAGTCATTGTGGGCGGTGACCTGGATCAATTCTTTATTAAAGCGGTGAGCGTTCTGAAAGATGAGCCCGCCCAGGTTGCGATCATCATCAGCCTCGCCCTTGGACTAGGTTATGGTTTATGCAAGACATTTCCTGCGATTGAGAAAGAAATGGGCACATTTCCCTGGCCCAATCGATTGGCTGTTGGAGGGAAGTTTGGTGCAGCCTCCTTTGACACCATCATGCATCCCGGCGATGATTGGCTTTTGGGAACCATTAAATGGTTATTACACGGCGGCTTTATTTTCCTCAAAATTGCCCTATCGCCCTTCATTGAATGGCGCTATTACGGATTTAAAAATGGCTTTGGGTCAGGTCTTGGCAAAAGCCTTGTACTAACTATACAAACTGCAAAAGAAATTGCCGCTGGTTCACTGGATTTTACGCTCGCCCTCTTAACAATTCCATTTATGGAGTTAAGCGCCCTGTTTATTCATGTGCCATTTAGAGGCATTACCAGTCTCGTTAGCAAAACACTGGGTGCGCTTGGAAATGTTCAGGCGATTGGACAAAGTCTTAGTGAGTTTGCAGAGCGAAAAACAGGCTGGAATTATTTATCAGGTTTTCGCCTGTCACCGCTTTATGGATTTAGCAACCCGATTCAGCGCTACTCCAATAATACCTTGCTTAATTTACTGGCTACCCTGGTGTGTATGGTGATAATCCCCGTTTTTCAGTTACTAAAAAACCTCATCATTCTTCCGCTTCTGGATCTGACTTTTCTTGGGATTCGCCTGTCTCTGACATTAATTGATCCCATAAGCCGACTGGCAGCATTCATGCTGGGAAAGACTTTATTTTACACTGGCTATGTTTCCGATTACACGATAGGCTATTTACTGCGTTTAAGTGCGACGATTGTCACTAAAACCAGCAATCTAATCGATCAGGCGGCCGGATTTAGTCGTCAATTAATTTTAAAAGAGATCCAGTTAGGCCGACATGCCTTGTTTCATTGGGCTTTCGCGGCCCAGGATGCAGCAGTACACCAGCCACAAACTGATTTTGATTATTTTCAGGAAGATGTAATGCGCATTGAACGTCTGGAAGACCAGGATTCTACGCAATGCCTTCTTGAAATGCTTATCGATGATTTGCCCAAGGCTCATCTTTCAAAAGCGAAAGATGATACGCCCTGTAACCGCTTATTCCATAAATCGGCAGAACAGTTACATTCCGCTTATACTTTAAACCGGAAGCCACCGCAGGCTCAGATCAGTACAAGTGATTATCAACTAAGTTCACCAGTCTTTTAGAGGGTATTATGAAAAAGGGATTTACGCTAATTGAATTACTGATTGTCATGGTCATCATTGGAATTCTGGTCAGTATTGCTTACACAAGTTATTTGCAATACATCGTCAGTGCCAGACGAAGCGATGGTCAATCCGCAATAATGGACTTGGCGAGCCGAATGGAGCGCTACTATTCAGAGCGTAATACCTATTTAAACGCTACAATCGGAACTGGAGGCGCCAATGATATCCGCTCAAGCAATATATCGCCTGAAGGATGGTATACGCTTTCTATCAGCTCGCAAACAGCCTCTACCTATACGCTTCAGGCTATCCCGCGAAACAACCAGGGGCGTGACGACCGCCTCTGTCAGACCTTAACTGTAAATAGCCTGGGCGCAAAAGGAATTGCTGCGGGGCCTGGTGGGGCACCAAGCGGAACAGTTGACCAGTGCTGGTAGCTAATTTCTATAGTCATTACTGTATGAATTTGACAAATTCCTTTGGTTAGCTATACCCAATTTATGAAGCAGTAAAAACTACTCAATAAAAAATCTGCAATTCGTCAAAAAGGATTTTTTAAAGGAAACAGTATAGGTATACTGTAGCATCAGATGTAAATAATCTAAGGGATTAGTTTATTAATCTGCCCACTTGATCTAACAGGCTCAAAGGAATGATTATATGGACACGACTGGTTTAGAGTTCAGACTCATCAATGAGCTTATTGAAAGTTCTCAGGATGGGGTCTTTGTTCTCAATTCGCTCAATAAAATCATATTGAATAATGTCACTGCATCGCGCATCACCGGCTATTCCCCCGCAGAACTAATTGGACAGGATGCTTTCTTGTTAGGATCAGGCCTGCACGATGATTCCTATTTTCAAAAAATTGAACAGTTCCTTGCGATAAACCAACGCTGGCAAGGTGCTATGATAAATCGCACAAGAACAGGACAGGCCTATCTCGCCAATGTGCTGGTTATTAGGATTAATGATGATGAAGGCGATCTGCAGTTCTATCTCCTGCGCTTATTGTCAGTACAAATACTTGGGGATTTAGTTGACTCGGTTATAACTCATATGCCGCAATTTGATGCCTGCCCTAACCTGCTCCCGGGATCAGAAATTACACTGTCCAGTTTTTTCGACGAAAATACCGGTGATAATAATAACGACAGTTTTGCGCTTATTTTATTGAAAATTGAAACGTCCGAATATGAACTCAATGGTAAAAACAGTTATCAGAGTGCTAGCGACAAAATAGTGAGCTACATGTCCAGTCAATCACAGCAATTTGTTTTTGCCGGTAAACTGAATCACAATTATTTAATCGCCATCGCCAGTTTTCAACAACGAAATGCACTGGAACAGACTCTAGGCCATCTTCGCCTGGTACTGATTGAAATGATTAACTCGGAAAATAAATCAGCTAACCTGCCCATTGGCCTGTCGCTTAGTGCTGCAGTCTATCCTGAAAATGGAATTTATCTCGATACTTTGTTAGTGAAAGCAGTTTCTACGATGCTGCATGCCAAAACCATCAACAAACAATCGTCTTATTTTATTGATGAACCTCAAAATAAATCATCATCCAATCTGATTACCTACTCCTATCTTAAAGAAGCTTTGAATAACGAAGGACTTTGTCTTTTTTATCAACCCATTGTCACCCTGGACAATCAAATTGTTGCCATCGAAGCGTTTCTACGATGCAAGGATGATCAGGGCGGTCTGTTATTGCCTAATGAATTTTTCCCTATTGCCGAAAAATATCAGCTTTTGCCTGCGATTGAAAAATGGGTTATTGCTCAGGCCTTACAAGATATGAAAATGATTAACTCCACAAGCTTAAGACTTCATGTCAACATTAGTGCCTCTCAGTTTCTTCACCCGGATTTTTATCAGGAACTGCAGGAAAATTTGCAGCATTATGATTTTTCACCCTCGATGTTAAGTCTTGAAATCAATAACGATCTAATGACAAAGCAGCAGGCGGCCGCTATGAGCGTGCAGCTACTGCAGAAAAGCGGAGTCAATATTGCGGTGTCCTGTGGTTATTCCTTATTTACGTCATATCGCTTTATGGCTGAAATTGGTGCCAGGCAGATTAAATTTGATCGCTACTATGTACGAAAAATTTATGAACGAAAAGTAGACCAGACTGAAATAGATATCATGCTTAAACAATTACTGTCACAGAACAGTGAAGTCATTATTGAGGGCATTGAACGAGAAGATGATCTGACATTTTTCAAATCAAGAGGCTGCAATCTGTTTCAGGGTATCTATTTCTATCCACCAATGACCATCGAGCAGTTAAGGCAATCGATCTGATTTACTCACCACCACTCATCAAATCCCAATACCACCAGAATACAAGGGCCTCGAGCTATTACATTAATTCCATGCCTTAAGCCTTGCTCAATGGCTGATTCACTTTCAGCTCCGGGCTGCATCCAGATGTTTTTTATTCCCTTTGTAATGGCCGCGTCAACAATTTTTTCGGTAATAGCAGGAGGCGTGATAATTGATATACTCTCAACCTCATCAGGAAGATCTGAAAGATCTTTGATGCTTGCCTGCCCCTCAATGTTATCCTCGAATGGATTAACCGGATAGGCTTTCATATCGTGAGCCAGGTAGCAGCGTAATACTTTATTGCCAAATTTGCTGCGGTTACCTGAGGCCCCGACCACGGCAAAGGCGCTGGATTTCAAAAATTGCTCAACATTGCCCATAAAAATACTCCTTTATGAAACGATATTAGGACTGTCGGAGTGCAGTGTAATATTCTCAGCATGATGTTCATTTAATATAGAAAATATCGCCTGCTGCTGTTGTTCGTTAGTGCAGGTCAGCCATAACACAAAACCACCCATATGCTCCTGCTTCTCAATTTTGGCTTTACGTGCATTTCTAATGGACTTCATTATACCGAAGCCAATTGCCGCACCAATTAAGCCGCCTAGGATCCCAAAAATAAGATTATCAGCATAGTGATTCAATTCGCCTCCGGCAAGCAGGCCGAGAATAATGCCGACAAACATAGGAATTGATATTGAAAATCCTTGAACCCAGCCAAAATCATCATGCATGTAGGGTTCTTGCTTTGGGGAAAAATCTTCTGCTTTCTGTACAGTTTCCGGATTAACATAAGGCTTGCCGAATTTTTCTACCATTTTCGATGGAGGACCCTGAACACTGACTTCACCCAAAGAAAGGGTTTTCTCAGTCAAATGACTGATCGCTTTTTCGAGGGTTCTTTCATCACGGAAAATCGCGCTTATTTTATTCGTATTCATGACGGATCCTTTCCTGTGAACGATAGTCCTTGTATTAAGTTTAGTTCAATTTGGGTCCTGAGGTAAGCTTTGACAGCATGAGCTGCTTCCTTCACTACAAAAGGCTTGCTAAGAGTTTGTAAGTCTTCTAACATAGGAGTCATTACGGCGCCTGTATTAGCGAAAATCTATGATGACAGATAAATTGTTTGGAAATCAATCAATTATAATAAGCCTCGATGTCGATGCCTATTTATTTGACCGGCTTAGACAAATTGCAAAGGCAGGTTTCTCAGTCGTTGAGATCAACAGCTGTGATGAAGGGCTTTTGAAAAAAATTCTGACCGAATTTCCCGGGCTTCGCATTGGAGCAGGTAACGTAATCAGCACCCAACAATTGGAAGATTGCTATCAGGCAGGTGTCCACTTTGTTTCCAGCCCAGGTTTCTTACCCGCTATTGCACAAACAGCTGCAATTTATTCAATTAACCATCTTCCAGGGATTGCCACGCTGTCAGAGGCAATGCAGGTAATGGCACTCGGCTACCATCAGGCAAGGCCTTTTCCTGCGTCCTTATCATTCTGCGCACTATTAAATAAATGCTTACCCACCCTTCGTTTATTCCCCGCGGAAGTCGAATGGGATGAAGCAGAGCATTATTTAAGCTTGCCGTCAGTTGCTGCAATCAGCATTCTGAATCCAGAGGTTAAATTATTAACCTCTTTATCGGACGGGGCTCTTGCATAGATCCAGGAGCAGGAAAAAAGCTCCCAGGCAAATCGCGCTATCGGCCAGATTAAAGACTGGCCAATGATAATTCTGGTAATACACATCAATAAAATCAATTACATGCCCCAGCAGTGCACGATCATACAAATTGCCAATCGCCCCACCGAGAATCAGGCTAACTGCAAGTGACTGCAGAATTGCTTTATTGGGTAAGCGCACAAGCCAGATTATTAGTGCGATACTCATTACAATACTAAAGCCTGCAAAAAACCAGCGATGCCAGCTGCCAGTTCCACTCAGGAAACTAAATGCCGCCCCCGTATTATACGCCAAGGTAAAATTAACCATTGGGATTAAAGGCTCTGGCTGATAAGCAACCAGATGGGTCGACGCCCAATATTTGCTTATTTGATCCAGAGCAATTACCAGGATACTAATAATGAACCAGTGCCATTTCTTCATGCAAATTGTCTCACTTCATCCTGACCACTTAAATTGTCTGCACAACGATCACATACTTCGGGAAAGTTTTCCTGCTTGTTAACAGAGTCACGACGATGCCAGCAACGAATGCATTTTTCATAAGGGCTGGCATTGACTTCGATTGCAAGCTCAAAATCAGAGAGTGTAGAAAGCTCTTCCGGCTTTTCCTCAATCGAAAAAACTTTAGCGTCCGACGTGATAAACAGAAAACGCAGCTCATTTTCAAGGGGTTTGAGTCTATTTAAAAGCGCCGGACTAACATACAAGCGAATCTCTGCCGCTAATCCAGAACCTATAACTCCCTGCTGTCGCTGAGCTTCCAGTGCTTTATTTACCTCATCTCTGATTTCTAGTAATTGCCGCCAGAATGCCATATCCACGTGACCAATTTCAGGCCAGCTATCATACCACTCTTCCAGCATCACCGATTCAGAGGATTTGCCTGGGATATACTGCCAAATCTCATCGGCGGTAAATGACAGAATGGGAGCTAACCAGCGAGTCATCGCGTGGATGATATGATACATTGCTGTTTGGCAGGAGCGTCTGGCTACACTGTTTTTCGGGGTCGTATATTGTCGATCTTTAATGACGTCAAGATAGAAGCTGCCTAGATCAACTGCACAAAAATTATGAATTTTCTGATAAATAATATGAAAATTATATTGCTCATAAGCCTGCAGAATTTCTTCCTGTAACTGCTGGCTATGCTTGACAACCCAGCGATCGATCTCCACCAGCTTATCGGCAGGCAATAAATCTGTCTGAGGATCAAAATCAAATAAATTGGCTAATAAGAACCGGGCTGTATTCCTGATTCGCCGATAGGCATCGGCATTTCGCTTTATAATTTCCTCTGAAATACTTACCTCATTACGGTAATCAGTAGAAGAAACCCAGAGACGAAGAATATCTGCCCCGTGCTGGCCGATGAGTTTATCCAGAGCGACATAATTCCCTTTGGACTTTGACAGTTTTTTTCCTTCTGCATCTACTGTATATCCGTGGGTCAGAACGGTACGATAAGGAGCATGTCCATAAATGGCAACGGCGGTTGTGATGGAGGAATTAAACCAGCCTCGATGCTGATCGGAGCCTTCAAAATAAATGTCAGCCGGAAGCGATAACTCTTGATTCGCTTTCAATACACTATAGTGAGAAACGCCGGAATCAAACCAAACGTCCAGGGTATCGGTAATTTTTTCATAGTTTTCTGCCTCATCGCCCAGAAGTTCTTTCAAATCAAGTTCAAACCAGGCATCAATGCCCTTCTCTTCAACGCGTTTTGCAACCTGCTCTATCAAGTCGATTATATTTGGGTGAAGCTCTCTGGTTTCTTTATGAACCATTAAGGGCATCGGCGTTCCCCAGGCCCTTTGCCGGGAAATACACCAGTCGGGTCTTGTCTCAATCATGCCGGCAATACGGGCTTTGCCCCACTCCGGCATCCAGTTCACTTCATTGATAGTTTTTAAGATTTGTGTTCGCAGCCCGTTTTTTTCCATGGAAATAAACCATTGTGGGGTTGCAAGAAATATCATTGGTGTTTTGTGACGCCAGCAATGCGGATAACTATGCCGAATGACTTCATTTTTCAGCAGTACTTTTCGTTCTTCAAGTAGCGCAATAATCTTGTCATTCACTTTCAGGACGGATTGATTCGCAAAGTATTCCACATCAGCAGCATAACAGCCATTCGCTTTAATGGGGTTAATCAGAGGCAAATTATAGGCTTTGCCCACCTGATAATCGTCCGGACCATGTGCCGGCGCTGTGTGCACACAGCCGGTACCTGCGTCAATCGTAACGTGTTCACCAAGAATTACAGGAACAGTTTTATCCAGAAATGGATGTTGCAGAGCTTGCTTTAGCAGATTCGAGCCTGGAACCTGTCCAAGAGACTGGTATTCAGAGAAACCGTAGCGGGTCATGCAGCTCTCAACCAGTTCGGATGCAATAATAAAACAGGCTGCTCCGGCATCCACGAGCTCATAACTTAATTCCGGATGCAGGCAAACCGCTTCATTTCCAGGCAAACTCCAGGGGGTTGTAGTCCATATTGGGAATATAACGGGTTTGACTGTCTGACCCGCAGCAAAAATTTTAAGTATTTGCTCGGGATGAATCGCATAAAAACTCACATCAATAGAGCTGGATGTTTTTTCTTCATATTCAACTTCTGCTTCAGCCAGGGCAGAGCCGCATTCAATACACCAATGCACAGGCTTAAATCCCTGTTGCAGGTGGCCGTTTTCAATGATTTTTGCAAGTGCACGAATAATATTGGCTTCATAAGAGAAGTCAAATGTAGCATAGGGATGCTCCCAGTCACCGAAAACACCCAGGCGTTGAAACTCATCCCGCTGGATATCAATCTGGCTTGCGGCATATTCCCTGCATTTTTCACGAAACTCTCTTGCAGAAACTTTTACCCCGGCCTTCCCAATCTTTTTTTCAACATTTAGTTCAATAGGCAAGCCATGACAATCCCAACCGGGCTGGAATGGTGAATCGTACCCGCTCATGGTTTTGGATTTGACAATAATATCCTTTAAAATTTTATTTAAGGCATGTCCACAATGCAAATGACCGTTTGCATAGGGAGGGCCATCATGCAGAATAAACTTGTCGGCACCTTTTCTTTCTGATCTGATTTGCTGATAAAGCCTGGCATCCTGCCAGCCCGCAAGGCGTTCCGGTTCCCGCTGCGCCAGACTGGCCTTCATTGGAAATAAAGTGTTCGGTAAATTTAAGCTGTCTTTATAATCTGCCATTACTTACTCTGTTAAAAGCGTTAAATTCAGGCGGCTGTTTGAAAAATAGTGTTCTGCCGCCACAATATCATTTCTAATTTGCTGGATTAAATCTTCCAAATTGGAAAATTTTATTTCATCTCTTAATTTATGCAAGAAAAATACTTGTAATCGTTCACTATACAGGTTTTCCTGAAAATTGAGCAAATGAACTTCCAATACTGTTTTAGTACCGTCAACTGTTGGGCGAACACCCAAATTGGCGACACCATGATATATCTTGCCGTTACACCGTTTCACTTCGACGCAAAACACACCTGTAAACGGAGGTATTTTTCTGTTAAGGGCTATATTCGCTGTGGGAACTCCCCATTTGTGACCTTGCCTGTTTCCGACAACCACCCGCCCGGAAATGCTGTAAGTACGGCCTAGCAAACTGGCAGCCTGGGTTAGCCTGCCCTCTTTCAACAGTTTTCTGATTCGGGTGGAACTGACTCGTTTCCCATTTATCTCAAAATCAGGAAATATCTCTAATTCCCGTCCTTGATCCTTGAAATAATCATTTAATAATAGCGCATTTCCCTGACGGTTGGCCCCGAACTGGAAATCATTGCCCACTGTTAAATAGCGCAGTTGTAATAAATCGAGAAGATACTTTTTTGCAAAGGTTTCAGCGCTCATTGAAGCCATTTCACTATTGAACTTTAACCGGCAAATATAATCTATCCCGTATCTGGAAAAAATTTCTACCTTTTCTCTGAAAGTAGATAATCGCGCCAAAGTGTCCTTTCCAAGAAAAAACTCGGCGGGCTGCGGTTCAAAAGTCAATACAACAGAGGGCAAATTCAATTCCCTTGATTTTTGCTGCAATCTTTTCAGGATGGCCTGATGCCCTAAATGTACGCCATCAAAATTACCGATTGTTGCTACACATCCCATATCTGATGGAAAACGATGTAATCCAGCTAGAATCTTCATATGATAACTTTAAGAATAAAATTTCAATTATACCGATTTTTATCGCAGTTTGCGAAATTCCTTATTATAAAGTTTAGCTCTCTGTTTAATAACTGTCGCTTTATTTCATTTCACGATTAAATTCTTTAGAATTATTGCTTTTTTTGAGGTTATCTCCTGTCAATTGGCATTACTATGCCACTGCTTCAGCAGGGAATGGCAATTTATTAATTTTTGAGATATTGAGTTACTCATGAAACTTACCCCTTCAATGGACTGGAATTTTATCAAATCTATTTTTGATCCCCGCGAAATTATTTTCCCATTCACTTTACGCAAACTATTCTTCTTTCTGTTTTATGCATTACTCATTGCAGCAGTTGTAGCTGTAGAGACTAATGTGGGTTTTTTTGAATATCTGGTTCGCGCGGTTAAATCCAATCTCATTCCTTTAATGGCTATTCTATATGGTTTTGAACCTCTATTAATGCTGGTTACGATGGCTTTCACCAGGTATCCGGATAAACTTCCTGAGGTTTCAGAGAAAGCCCCCGAGCCAGCAGACTTGGAAATCCAGCTTGAGGAGGAAAACACTCAGGCAGCCATTAAAGCTCATAATAAAAAAATGGCTGTAATCATCGTTGCTCACAACAGTTCCAAGGAAATAGAAGCTACGCTCAGAGCGTATTTGAAAATTGTTGAGCCCGAGCAAATTTATATTATTGACAATGGGAACAGCGAGCAGCCCACCGACAATACACTCAGCATTGCAAAATCGGTATCTGAACAAATTAATTACTATTGGCATAATCGTGGAAACAAAACAGTTGCCCAATTTACTGGACTTATTTTAGCTCAGGCAGATCACCATGAATTTGCGCTGATGAGCGACGATGACGTCCATCCGCCATCTAATTTTAAATTTAACGAAAGCTTGTTAGAGAATGAAAAATTTAAAGGGATTTTCTATCCCATTATGGCTATTTCCAAGCAAGAAAAACCATCCAGACTAGTGCAATTTCAATCTATTGAGTACAAGCAGGCCGATCACTTTAAAATGTTCGAGGATCGCTTTCATGGTGCTTTATATCCGCATGGCGCTATTGCTCTCTGGAAAATATCAGTCTTGTTAAGAACATTATTAACCCATAGCACTCGCTTCATCGCCGAAGACCTTGAAACGGGTATTCGTGCCGCTCGTTTAGGTTATCGTCAGCGTTTTGATGCCAATTATGTGTTTCCGACCGAAGTACCCACAACTGTTTTAGGCCCGGATCAAAATCTCTATAAGCAGCGAGCCAGAGGATGGAGTATGGGGATTCACACCATGAACATTGAATTGCTGCGTAATTTTTTTACAGAATGGAATTTAAAGCCCGCGGATGTTGCTGCTTTAAAAGCTAGCCAGATGTATACACTGTATAATAATTATGTAGACTGGACCCGTTTACTGGTAATGATTATATCAGCAAACGATCCCACCTATTGGGGGAAGCTGGCTGCGGTAATTGCGGGTCAGCAAGCCATGACCATGTTCTGGCATTACGCCAAACTTCGTAATCGTCCTGATTTACAGCACGATTTTTTAACTCTCACCACCATGTTTTTTTATCGCCTGTTGCTCACTGCCTTTACCAATATCGGTCTGGTGAGATTACTTCTGGTGTATTTGCCTAATCTATCGCCTGCCAAAACAATCGAGGAGTTACTCAAATCGGGCGAGTTTAAAAACCTGCCGGTTGAACTACCTGAGTTTCTTGCCTCTTTAATTGCCCCACCCAAAGAAGATGCTAAATCGGAGAATGCGCCAGGCTTTAAAGATTCTCTTTATTCGTTTTTCTGGAAAAAGCCAGTCAGCATAAAACCATCAATTACCATCGAGGAAGTGGTGGAAACAAAACATACAGAGATAGAACTTGTCTCGGACACTCCGTCTTCGCCATAAGACAACGTGAGCAGGACACTTCACAAGTTTTAACCATAAAGCGTAGGTCGGGCGCTTCGCCCATAGCCGTCAGGCTAAGGAACTAAAATCCCTCCCCCGGGGAGGGAGCTGGCTCCCAATCGGGTTTCTTTTTTACATTTTTTATAGCAAAGCAAGCGAGACTTTTATAAAAGGAATGGATAAACGATTTTAGGCGATAGACAGAGACTAGAGCAGAAGCTAGTTCTGAGACGTTGATGATTAGGAGTTTACAGGCTTTGTAAAAGGAAAATTCTATATTGTTATGGTTTTTT
>NZ_MVJN01000007.1 GCF_003265995.1 Legionella quinlivanii
TGGTATCCAACAGCATAGAGTCCCTTTGTTTATTCCTGCCCGGAAAAAATTTAAAGGGTACTCTAGCTCTTTTTTCAATTTATTCAATCTGTTAAACAAAAATATTTTCCTTAGCCTGACGGCTATGGGCGAAGCGCCCGACCTACGATTTGATATAAAGGGTGAGAAATAGTCAATTTCTTGCCAGCGTTTCCACTTTTTGCAAACGATCTAAAAACTCACGAGTAGATACGTCACCCACTAAACGCAGTCCGCTTAACTCTTTTCCTGCTGAATTAAAGAAAAGGAAGGTGGGAGGGGCTACTACCTGATACTGTTTCATGAGTGCCTGTGCTGCTGCGTCATTGGCAGTGACATCAATTTTCAAAACCAGAAAATTACCCAATGTTCTTTTAATTTCAGTATTGTTTAATGTGGATGAAGCGATGACTTTACAAGATGCACACCAGTCGGCATAAAAATCAAGCATTACCGGTCGGCCTTCTGCTGTTTGCAGCGCCTCTTTTAATTCTGCAGGGGTTTTAATAATCAGCTCTTCGCGTTCCATACTGGCTGCAGTGGCTTTACTGAATATACCTGCTAAAGGCAGCAGGGGATCTTTACTGCCCATGCTGGCGCCTGCCAGAATCAGTAAGCCATAAACAAGAAGTAAAATACCAGTGCTCTGATGCATTTTTTCAGAATTGTTTTGTGCAGGGTTTAGAGCACCGGCAAAAATACCGGAGAAAACGAGAAGTGCTGCCCATAAAATCATTGTGACCGGAGGGGGCAACAGACGACCCATCAAATAAATGGCAACCGCCAGCAACAGGAAGCCAAAAAAGTTTTTTACCGAATTCATCCAGGTTCCAGCCCGGGGCAGCCATTTACCAGCGGAGGTGCCAATCAGCAGAAGGGGGGTTCCCATACCCAGCCCCAGGAAAAACAGAGTCAGGCTGCCAAACAGTACATTGCCTGAATGCGCAATGTATCCCAGTGCACCGATTAAAGGAGCGGTTACGCAGGGAGAAAGAATAAGTGTTGACAAGCAGCCCATAATGGCCGCCCCAAGATAATGACCGCCATGCTGACTGCGGCTGGCTTTAGCTAATTTAGCCTGCCAGGAAACAGGCAGTTTTAACTCAAAAAAACCAAACATGGAGAGCGCGAGTAATATAAATATCAGGCTAAACAATCCAATAGCCCAGGGCGCCTGCATTATAATTTGCAGATTGCTGCCAAGCGTGGCAACAATGGCGCCCGCAATCGCATAAGTCAGTGACATGCTAAGCACATAACTGAAAGACAGCAAAAACGCCTTGCGTGTTGAAATATCGTGTCCATGTCCGACAATAATACCTGACAAGACCGGAACCATCGGCAAGACACAGGGTGTAAACGCTAAAAGCAGGCCAAAGCCGAAGAAGCTGAGAATAACCATAAACCAGTGTGAGTTTTCATAAATATCAGCTATCGCATCACTTTCCTGATCACTGGTCTGCACCACCGGTGGTGCCTTAACTGCGGTACCAGTGGACGCCGAAACTAAAGCTAACTGCTCATTAATGGCTAATTTAATCTGTTTGGTTTCAGGCGGATAACAGAAACCATCATCCGAGCATCCCTGATAATGAAGGCTTACAGAGGTTTCTCCTGATTGCTCACCGAGCACCGGGATTAATAGTGATAATGCATCACGGTACACCAGATAACTATGACCCTGGCGATCCTTCTTTTCGCTTGCCTGCGGAAAAATAATGGAGCCAAATTGAAGAACAGGATCAGCAGGCGCACTCAATGAGATGCGATCGCGATAAAGAAAATAGCCTGGCTTGATTTGCCAATCAATAGAAAAAGTATTGGGATCAACCGGTTTTACCTTGACTGTAAAGACTTCTTCAGCGGAAAGAGGCGCTGCGTAACCGAAACCATTAAAAATCGCGAGAGACAGCAAGAATAACCACTTATACATGCTTAATCCAGGTTATGGTTCAATAAATTGAACTTAATCTATATAGCGTAGCAGCTTATAATACAATTATTGTCCGATATTAAAAAGTATGGGGCATTATTTGAGTGTTCAGCCAGACAAAAAGCTATCTTATCTTGGTTTGATTCCTTTAATCGCTTCATCCACCTTAAGAGTGACACTTTCGGATTCTGTTTTGGGTTGAAACAGACTATACCGACCTGTCCATGCATAGTTGATACCAAATGCAATGCCGGCTGTGCCGAGAGAAAGCACAGCGCTCAACACATGGAGTGCGATTTTTTTGACTTTATAACCCCTGTGATTTGCTAAATCCGGTAGAGCGGTATCGATAGCGCCTTTACAGGCTGCTTGAAAGTCGGGAACTGATAATTCACCATTTAAAAAGCGCTCCTGATTCTTGGTCAATCGGGTATACATTGTTCTTGCTTTTTTTGCGGGGTCTACATAGTCGGGTTTGGTTCGAGCTTCTTTCTCCAATTCCTTCACTTTGCTTTCGAGGTTGCCCAAATGCTTTTGCAGGTTGATACTGGCAAGAATTTCAGGCGCGGCGGCTTTTCTAATACTGACAATAAGCGCATCGGCCTGCCGATCAATGTCTTGTCGTTTTCGCTTTATAGCCTGTGCAATCTGAGGGGGATAGCCATCGACAAATCCCGCGCGACTGATTCCGCTGTTAGCCAGCGCCTTTTCATAACCGGATACATCCAGTTGTGCCAGCAGTTGCTGCTTCAGCTCTTCCCGACGCTCATTAGCCTTTACCTCAGAATTACACTGTGGAAACTGAATGCGAAAACGATTGATATCAGATGCGATTTTAGCAAGTTGCTGTTGGCTATGATTTATTATTCTGTTCTCAGCAGCCTGAGCAGTAGAGATTATACTATTAAGTTTTGCCTGATAGGCTGATTTAACAAGACCTGGTAATCCTGAACTGCCTTCAATAGAGGCTGCCTTTCTGGATGCGTCAGTCGTTTCAGTTAAGCCTTTCAGCTGCTCTTGTAGTGCCTTTTGATGCAGTCGCACTTGCACAAGATCATTGCAATGATTGAAATGAAAATTAAAGTCATTAATCCTGGTAACCATAGGTGCTACTAGATCATTCGCCTGCTTTCTTAAATTTTGTATTTGTCCGCTAGCCTGCTGATTTAGGTTTCGTTCATAGTCGCCTTTCGCTTTCAGAATGGCAGGATATCCGGACGAATAACCAAGAAGACGTTCTGCCTGGGCCACTATGTCCTGTTTGACTAAACGATAAACCTGCTCTTCCCGTTGTTCTTTTTGCAAAATGACAGCCACTACTTTATGGCAATTTGTAAATGCTACGGGAAGCGATCTTATTTGCTCTGCCACTCTATTGAGGGCGTCCTCAGCAAGCAAATAGGGTTGCACTGATCTTCTCAATGCATTCTTTTTCTCATCTACCAGGGCATCGAGTTGGTCGAGGTGAACGGTATATAATTCCTGCGAATGATTATTCTTAAAATCGGCCAGGAATTTGTCCAGTTCAGCAAGGCGCTCCTCGTATTTCTGATAATTCAAGGCGCTGAATTTACTTGAAAATTTTCCAAGTTGCTCTTTGAATTCTTCGAATCGACGCAGGCGTTCAGTGGGTTGTGGAGAATCAGCCAAGTGTCTGGCAAGCCAGTCTCTAACAGGAGCGTCATTCTCCTGCGCAATGATATCGTTTAGATTCACTCTTGCCGATAAATCCTCTTTAGCAAACTTCAAAAACTGTTCAGCTGCGCGAGGATTCACCAAACTCAGATTATATAAAGCGTTGAAAAGATGTGCTGTATTCTTGTTTTTTTGCCGGGAAATAACTTGCTGATATAGCTCTCTTGTTAAAGGATAGTCACTTTGCAGCAGCTTTTTACCATGGGAAGTGAGCTCGGAGTTAGCACCTGCCATCGCTAAAGATAAGCCGTGGGGAAGTAATTGTTCCTTTACCCGGCTGTCGGCAATTGTTTGCGCATCGAACTCCTTGCGAGTAAATTGAAAACGAAGACCGCCGGCTTGGGTTAAATTGTAGGGTTGACCCTGAAAATAAAAATTGAGCAGACCTTCTTCCACCGTTTCTCGCGCGTTATGGGCAAAACCGGCTTGTTTTGCTTTCTCGCTTATCGCATGTTCCAATGCATTTTCAAACAGATTCTCAGGCTTTTCTGGAGCAGATGGGAGAGTGGGTCTTGCTGATATGACATCCTTTTTTTCAAATAAATCGGGAAATCTTGTTCTCAGAGTGTGGAAGTTTCTGTCAAAAGCATAGGGCGCACTTTCAAGACACGCCAGGAAGGCTTCTCGAATAGGAGATTTGCCTAATAATTCCGGTTCATCGAAAATAGCAGGGGCAAGTTCATATAATTTAACTGCGTTATTTGCTATATTCCCATTGAGTTGGACATTCTGCTTTTGCAGGCTTAATAGGCCTTGAAATAATTGATAATTTTCAAAAATGGCACGACCAGTCCGTTCATTTGTACAATTGACAATATCCCAGGTTAATCTATCGCTGGCATTATTTTCGCTGAAATAACAAAAACGAGTATTCCGTGTTCTGATATCAGCAAGGTTAATGGTTTCCTCTTTTGTGTTATTCCAGGGGTTCACCAGAACAAATTTGTATCCTCCAGGAGTATTCTTATCCCGTATGATTTCCTTCAGTCTCAGACCGTGTCGTCCATGATATTTACCGTGGATATCTTTTTTTCCATAGGCTAGGCTGATGTAAACAGGAGCTTCTGGCCAGCGGTTTTTTAAACTAATGATCTTCTGAATATCCTCTGTATCATGACTATGAACTTCGAGGAGATGCCCGACAAAGGCAGTAGATGTCCCTTCGTGTCGGTTATTTAAATCATGAGCACTTATGCTGGTAAGGACATTCTGCTGATATTTCCAGGCATTTTTATAATAGTAGGAGCTTATACGTTCTAAAATTTTGACCGCCAGTGAATTGCTTCGAACCCCTTCTCTGGAGGCATCAATTTCAGCAAGGTAGGCATGAGGAATGGTAATGACATCCTCATTAGTATCTGGATCGATACGATGTCGATAATTAATCCCGATCTTGTCGGGATCAAGATTTTCACTTTGCTTTGTACGTTTAACGCGAAGTTCCACATCACCATTGTCAAGCTCTTTAAACATTGACTTTAAACGTTCTCTGCCTTCTTTACTCGCATTATAAATACAGTCGATGGATGCGATTAAATAGCAGTCTCCTGTTTTGCCTTGACTTAGGGTGAGGGGTTGGCCGTCTCTTGGGAATAGTGGAGTCATTTTTAGCCATAGTGATCGTATAATTTTCTATGCTCTATATTATAGTTTGGCAATATTAAGTAAAAATTAAGCAGTTATCGAACTCCATAGCGGTTAGTATCAAAAAATTTAAAAAATTTGCATTGCTGCCCTTGAATCTGAAATGAATGCCCCCATATGGTTGTCATCGGTAGTGACTGAAGTATCAGTCAGTACTTTCAGCTCAGAGTTCACTCTGAAAAAACAAGGTGATTAATTAAACCAGGAGAAAACAAGTATGAAAATTCGTCCTTTACACGATCGTGTTGTTGTTCAGCGCATGGAAGAAGAACGAACTACTGCTGGCGGAATTGTAATTCCAGACAGTGCTACTGAAAAACCCATTCGTGGTAAAGTACTGGCTGTTGGCCCAGGCAAAAACCTTGACAATGGTGATGTGCGTGCATTGGCCGTTAAAATAGGCGATGTCGTTTTATTTGGCAAATACTCTGGCACAGAAGTCAAAATTGACGGTCAGGAGATGGTTGTCATGCGTGAAGATGACATCATGGGTGTTATTGAAGGCTAATCATACAACAGATTATTAGGAGACTTTAAGAATGGCTAAAGAATTACGTTTTGGTAACAATGCGCGCCAGGAAATGTTGGCCGGTGTAAATGGCTTGGCTGACGCTGTACAAGTAACAATGGGCCCACGTGGTCGTAATGTGGTCCTGGAGAAATCCTTCGGCGCTCCCACTGTAACTAAAGACGGTGTGTCTGTTGCTAAAGAAATCGAGTTTGAGCAACGCTTCATGAACATGGGCGCTCAAATGGTTAAAGAAGTGGCTTCCAAAACTTCTGATGCAGCTGGTGATGGTACTACTACTGCTACTGTATTGGCTCGTTCAATCCTGGTTGAAGGCCACAAAGCAGTTGCTGCCGGCATGAATCCAATGGATTTAAAACGCGGAATTGACAAGGCAGTTATCGCTGTTACCAAACACCTGCAAAGCATGTCCAAGCCTTGTAAAGATGGCAAAGCGATTGCGCAAGTAGGTACTATTTCTGCTAACTCTGACGAAGCTATCGGCGCAATCATTGCTGAAGCGATGGAAAAAGTTGGAAAAGAAGGCGTTATCACTGTTGAAGATGGTAATGGTCTTGAGAATGAGCTGTCTGTTGTTGAAGGAATGCAGTTTGATCGTGGTTACATTTCTCCATACTTCATCAACAACCAGCAAAACATGAGCTCTGAACTTGAGCATCCATTTATTCTGTTAGTTGACAAGAAAATTTCCAGCATCCGTGACATGTTGTCTGTTCTGGAAGCGGTTGCCAAATCTGGCCGTCCTTTACTGATCGTTGCTGAAGACGTTGAAGGCGAAGCCTTGGCTACTCTGGTTGTTAACAACATGCGTGGTATTGTTAAAGTTTGCGCAGTTAAAGCGCCTGGCTTTGGCGATCGCCGTAAAGCAATGTTGCAGGATATTGCTATTCTGACTAACGGTCAGGTGATTTCTGAAGAAGTGGGCAAAAGCCTTGAAGGTGCTTCTATGGAAGACCTGGGTACTGCCAAACGAGTGGTTGTGACTAAAGAAACTACAACTATTATTGACGGCGAAGGTAAAGCAACTGAAATCAATGCTCGCATCAGCCAAATCCGCGCTCAAATGGAAGAAACTACTTCTGATTACGATCGTGAGAAACTGCAAGAGCGTGTTGCCAAACTGGCCGGCGGTGTTGCGGTTATCAAAGTGGGTGCTGCTACTGAAGTTGAGATGAAAGAGAAGAAAGCTCGCGTTGAAGACGCTCTGCATGCTACTCGTGCCGCTGTTGAAGAAGGTATTGTAGCGGGTGGTGGTGTTGCTTTAATCCGTGCTCAATCCGCTCTGAATGGTTTGAAAGGCGACAATGCTGATCAGGATATGGGTATCAACATCCTGCGTCGTGCTATTGAGTCTCCATTGCGTCAAATCGTTGCCAACGCAGGTTATGAAGCATCTGTTATCGTTAACCGTGTTGCTGAGCAAAAAGACAACTTTGGCTTTAACGCTGCAAGCGGTGAATTTGGTGATATGGTTGAAATGGGTATCCTGGATCCAACTAAAGTTACCCGTACAGCGCTGCAAAACGCTGCTTCAGTTGCCAGCCTCATGTTAACTACTGAGTGTATGGTTGCTGAACTGCCAAAGAAAGATGAAGCTGCTGGTGCTGGCGATATGGGCGGCATGGGCGGTATGGGCGGCATGGGCATGATGTAAGCCTTGGCTTCCTGAAAAAACCCGCCTTATGGCGGGTTTTTTTTTGGAAAAACTATTTCTTTTTTCTTTAACTCTCTTGTTGTATAAATTGATATCCAAAACAGGAAGTTTACTATGACCAGATTAACTCAGGAATTCAAAGCAAAAGCAGAGCAGCTGCTTTTTATTTTAAAGGCAGCGGCAAAAGAAAATTACATGCTCTTATTGTCCTCTAATCCAGCCCCTGGCTTGCAATTCAACAGAGAGGAAATCTTGTATATGAAGTCGTTTAAAAAATTTTTTGATTCATTGCCTGAAAACCTTCGCGCTCATTTAACAGCAAGAAAAACAGAGCAGTTTGATACAGCGGAAAAATTATATTATCTGGGTCTGGAAAATTGGGAACCGACAGATTGGGCCAGGGCCTATTTTTTTAATCCTGGAATACCAATTATGACAGCCTGCGTGCAAAGAATAGATAAATATAATGAGGAACAAATATGTGAAAACTGGCTGGCTTATCATGTGAAAAAAATAGACACTTTGACTGAGCGGCGAGGAATAGTCAGTGAACAGTTAAAGGACAAGAATCTACAGAAAGAGATTAAAGAGGATCTGACTAAACAGTTAGAACTTACTGAAGAAACACTAAAATACCATCATTCGCAAATAAAACAATTGCAAGTTGAGAAAAAGCAGGTCAATGCATTGCTGGATCCCATGTACTCATCTAGCCACAGAGCTTTACTGTCATTAATCAATAAATGCAATTTAGGAACACTTTCCGTGGCTCAGTCCAGAATCAGCAAGCGATCTGCCGAGCAAAATGAATGGCAGGCAAAACGCAATGAATTGATAGAAATTCGCAGAAGCGAGTTAAAAGCAGAGTGGTCGATGAGTTCCCTTCTAAACCAAGCCGGCAAGAGCCCTATATTCTCAAGAAGACCAGATCCTCTTGCATTGAACCCAGATGAGATAGTCAGGTCGGCTAGAGATTACAAATAAACCGTCTTAGTGGATTAAATTGAATCAATAAAATTAAGGATAATTCTATGCCTGTATTCTCGGATGAATTTAAGAAAAAAGCGGATCAAATGATTTTCATTTTGGAAAATGCAAGGGAAGGAAATTTTCTCAGCTTGCTGAAACTTCCTTATTCGATGGAAGAAATTGGATTCAAAACAGAAGATCAGATGTATATTTTGTTATTCAGACAGTTTTATTATTCCTTACCGGATGCATTGAAGGCTAAATTTTCAAATGGACTTTGTACCTATGAAACCCTATACGACTCAGGTTTGAATGATTGGGCACCCACTCCGGATCAGAAGTATTATTATGAAACTCCAGGTGTAAACACTATCGCTGGTTATGTGAAGCGTGTGGAAAATTTTGTCAAAGAAAAAAAATGGCAAAACGATATGGCATTCCACCAGGAGAAAATCGATGGTTTAAAAAAGAAAAGAGAGGCTTTAACAGAGCAGCTCAATGAGCATCAAAATACTTTGGATGTGGATAAGATTGCTGATATAAGGAAGCAATTGAGTTTGAACGAGGACACACTTTCATATCACATAGTGCAGCATCGCTTATTGCTGGAAGAGGTCGAAATAACCAACCTCGATAAACTATTGAATGCACGCTATATACGTGATCGAAGCACCTTGCAGCATTGGGTTGAACGCTTTAATTTACCAACCCTCTATCAGCTGAGAGAAGAAATCAGCAAAAGAACGGGCATACAGCCTCTTTGGCTGCCCACTTTAAAAAAGCAGGTTGAGGGGCGAATCGATAAGCTGGTGAAGGAGTCAACCGCTGCTTTCATTGCAAAGGCTGGTGGAAGTCCGGTTTATACAAGACAGGAAGAGAAACTCTGTCATACGCCTTTGCCAGTCAGTCCTTCTCCAGCTCAGTAAGAAGGTTTTCGCCTTGCGATGCGGTGCATCTCAAGGCGAAGACTAGGAATTTAACAGTCTTATTCCGTCTCTAGCAAAGACAGTGATCTGGGTAGCCATAAGCCATTAGAACTTGCAGCATCGAGCCGGCCTCCAAAGAATGTATTGCTATTATCCGGTGTAAAAATCGGGGAATTGGCAGCAGATGGAAAGGTCCAGGTCTGGCCCAAATCCTGACTAACAGCGAGAAGGGGGCGTTGGACTCCACCAGTAATATAAAATCCTGCTGCGATACAAAGCCCTCCTGCACAATGGACATCATTAAACTGGCCATCGTTGGTAAAGACATTGGTATTATCCGGTGTAAAGACTGGTGCTGTGACCGAGGAGGGGAAAGTCCAGCTAGACCCTGCGTCATGACTAACTGCCAGGAGCGGCCTAAATCCGCCCCCCCCAAAATAAAACCCTCCCGTGACGCAATCAGAACCCTGGCAACTGATGCTCAAAAGGTTAGCGCTGCCCGTGAAGGCATTGGTATTGTCAGGGGTAAAAACAGGTGCAGTGACAGAGGATGGGAAAGTCCAGCTAGAGCCTGCGTCATGGCTGACTGCCACGAGCGGGCGTTGAGTTCCACCTCCAAAATAACGTCCTACTGCTATGCAAGTTGTTCCCTGACAGTTGACGTCAGCAAAACTGCCATTAGCTGTAAATGCGTTGCTATTGTCCGGTGTGAACACGGGGGAGTTGACAACTGAAGGATAAGTCCAGGTTACTGTGGCGTTTTGGCTTAATGCCAGCAATGGCCTTTCAATACCACCGCTGCGGTAACTGCCGGCGGCAATACACGCACTATCCTGGCAGACGACTCCGTTGAACGAACCATTATTCGAGAAGGCATTGGTATTATCAGGGGTAAAAACGGGGGCATTGATAGCGGAAGGATAAGTCCAGTTTTGGCCCAGATCCTGGCTAACCGCCAGAAGTGGTCTGTCAATTCCAACACTGCTGTATAAACCACCGGCTATACAAATAGCGCCATGGCAGTTTACAGCAAAAAATCTGCCGTTACCGACAAAAGCATTTGTATTATCTGGAGTAAAAACAGGGGCATTGATAACTGCAGGAAAGTTCCAGCTCGTACCTGAATCATGGCTAATTGCCAAGATGGGACGTCGCGTTCCTGCACTAAAGTAGTTGCCGACAGCGATACAAGTGCTTCCCTGGCAAGTTGCACCGACTAATTCACCTGCGCTACTAAAGGGGTTTGTATTAACTGGTGAGAAAACGGCTGCATTGATAGAAGACGGAAAGATCCAATTTAAGCCTGAGTCCTGACTAACTGCCAACAAGGGGCGTTGCACCAATCCTGCATCGCGGTATTGGCCTACAGCAATACAGGTTTGCGCATCGCAACTTGACTCAAAGAAGCCGGCGCTATTATTGTAGGAATTAGTATTATCAGGTACAAAAACCGGTGAATTTACAGCTGAAGGAAAAGTCCAGCTTGTGCCCATATCCGAGCTTAGCGCAATAAGCGGGCGAATAGCGCCAACACTTGTATATTGTCCTGCGGCAATAGCTATCGGGACTGGCTTCACTTCAATACTAATAGAGACTCTGGAGGTATTGTCCCCCTGAATAGGAATTAGCTGCAAAGAATGGATAACGGAGCCTGGGGTAAAGGAGATCTGACAGGAAGCGCCAGGCGCTAATACGGTACAACTGCTGGCATCCTGAATGACATCGGTCCAGCTTGAGGGAAGAATCGCCCGAATATTATACGCGGTGATTTGGGTGGAGTGATTGGTAATCGTGACCACTTTTGCGTTTTGATTGATAATTAAAACGAGGTTTGCTGGAGAGGCGCTAATCGAGGCAGTGGCGGGCTGGCCTTTGGTAATTGCCAGACTGTTAAGAGGTGAGGGTTGATAACATTGGTTCGGGTTGCCTTGTTGGCATAAAACAGGCCCGCCCATGACGTTCCCGGACAGCGCTGATCCGTTGATCTGTAACGTCAGGATGCAATAGCCTTTAGCGGGCAATTGGCAAAGACTGGTTTGTGTGATTCCTTGAATCGGCTGCATTATCAGCACTTTTGCACGTGCGGACTGATTATACACAGCATATTGCACCTGAGCTGTCTCTCCGGGCGCGACGGTTAATGTCACTGGAGTTTGAGGAACAAATACCCATAAAGGAGTAGCCGCATACAAGCTGGGTGCTGTCAGTAGACAGCAGAGCCATTTCAGCAATTGTTGATACCGTGTTCTTCCTTGCATTTTTCAGTCCTTGGTTTTTTAATATTAACTGACAAAAAATTATCTGTTTAGCATTAGGGTTTAGTTTCAAGCCTGAACTAATTCTTTCATTTTATTCTTCTCCCAACAGCGTAAAGGAGAGTGCTCGGGGTTTCTCATCGCAGCAACTGGCAGATAGAATGTTTGTTCGAGCAGAAACTGCCCGCTTAAAGCGGCGTGAGAAACATGATCTGTAAAGACGATCCAGGTACTTTGCGCCTGAAAATTAATGGTGTTTTTGGAAACTGTCTGTTGATAATGGTCATCAAGCTTCATGCGATCGTGCAGTTGCAGCTGATAATGATCATAAGCGGAACGCATGGTTTTAGTCACCTTTAACCATTTTAACAGTTTGGCAACAGAGGAATTGTATTTGGGGATGGATGGAGAAAAGCGTTCCAGTACTTGATTAAACGCTTCGCCCAGTTGCCACACTCGTGGTTCACCATAGGGATTAATGTTACAAAAAACCCGCAGAATACGACGACCATTGACAGGCGATGCAGGAAATGAGTCGACATGAACACGGGTATCATCCTTTCGCTTTGAACTTGCCCTGCCGCGGATTTCTGCAGGGCGGTAGCTGGTACGGCCCCAGATCAAATGCTCAGCGTATAGAGGACATACGGTATCTAGCAAATGTTTTGCAAATTCGGCAAATTGACGCATAAAACATTTCAAAATGGAGGGAAGGGCCTGGTTATGGGTGTTATAGCCGCCCAGACGATCTTTTAAATAGTCATAACTGATATTTTTGTGCTGACCATCCAGGATCTTGTCCGTGAGCAAATAATGTTCTTGTTGGGCATTGTGGGCGTAAAAATATTCCGGGAAATAAAGAACTTGCCCTGATTCAAGTAAATTCAGCGCTAAATCCTTTTGTACTTCATTAATCTTGTCTAAACTATTAGAGTTTAATATATAGAGTGGTTCGTCCATTATCGCCTCAAACAATCGATTTAATGGAGCAATTCTATCAATACTTATCCTGATTCCCCAAATTTTACGGATATTTATTTCAAAACCAATTAAAAAGGAGAGGGAAATGTCACAAGTAATAGGGAAATTATCAGTCATTCTGGCAGATACCTATGCCTTATACCTTAAAACACAAAACTATCACTGGCATGTCAAGGGGCCACAGTTCAAAACCTTGCACGAGCTGTTTGAAATGCAATATCAGGAACTGGCTGAAGCAGTAGATCAGGTGGCAGAACGCATCTTAATCACCGGGCATAAAGCGCCTGCTACTTTTAAGGAGTTTGAGCGTTTGAAGCGCATCAAGGACGGCAATTCAGGTCTTTCCGCCAATCAGATGGTGATTGAGTTAGCAGAGGATAATGCGACCCTGGTAAAAGATCTGAATCAGGCGCTCACACTCGCTCAGGAAAGTCATGATGAAGGAACGGCCAATCTTCTGAGCGATCGAATCGCAGCGCATGAAAAAGCGCACTGGATGTTGAATGCTTCCAAAGAATAAGATAAAAAAATGCCGCTTTTAAAGCGGCATTTCAGACAGGGCTGGGAATTATTCTAGTGAATTTTGTTACTTGAATAATTGCGCCAATCATTTTCCAAAGTTGTATCCTTACGATTTTCCACTCCCAATACGATGCCTCCGGATTCCAATCCTTTTTCATACACCTTGGCTCGTTCTTCAGGGATGCCCCATCCAATTAAGGCACCAATTAATCCACCGGAGATACTGCCTGCACCAGCACCGGCTAATCCTGCTGCTATTGGACCTGCAACAATGATTCCAAGGCCAGGGAAAATCAGATTGGTTCCAATTGCTGCAATTGCACCCAGGGTAGCACCTACTGTGCCTCCGATAAGGCCTCCGACTCCCATTCCTTCAACTGCCTTGGAACCGGTTTCTTCAGTCGTGAGAAATGAATCATAATATTTTTCACGGGTGTCATCTGACATTAACACACTGATTTCTTCGGGTTTGTATCCTTGATCAATTGCACGCAAATAAGCTTTTTCCGCGGAATCCCTATCATGAAAGAGCTCTGTGGTCATAGGAGCTGATGCTGCCTTTGAAACATGCGGTTTATAATAATTTTCTACAGTTGAAGAAAATTCTGGAGTTGCGAAATTTGGCCAGTGATCTTTGTCAAAACCGGGCGCATTTTCGAGGATTTCTTTATCGAGATTAAGTACGAAACAATCATCCTCTTCATCATATGAAAATAATTTCCAGGGCATGGCAAAGAATTTATTTCCAAACCCAAGCATTCCGCCGGAATCCAATACCAGGTAGTTGACAGAACCTGAAATTTTATCCAAAACTATTTCATTGATTTCACCGAGATTATCATTATTCAGATTTTTAACTTTGACTCCAGTCACTTCACTGGCTTTAACCACTTCATGAGGTCGTTCCATGATGACTTCTCCTAAATTATGTTTATGGCAAGATTAAAGGGCAGTTAAGTAAATCAATTCATAAACTTCATTAATGACAAAAGCCACACGCGGTGGCTTTTGCAGTGAATGGTTCCTCTGCATCTTCGCAGTTGAATCATCCTACACTTTAAATATAGTAAACGATGGTCAGTATGTCAAAAAATAATGCAAAATCAACTCGCACCCATACGGGTTAATTGAAAAATAGAATCCATTCTATTGATCCATAAAGAATTCGTGGTGGGAAAAAATTTAGAAGATGTAACCCTCATCAAGACTGTTCTCCCAATTATAGCTAATATTTTCGGATGTGATTAGCCAGAGACAGAATTTAAGCGATTATAAATCTGTGGAAGGGATTCCAGTGCATAATTTGCTGCATCCACTTGAACTTCAGATCGTGTTCCCTTAAATTTTTTTGTTTCCGAATAGAGCTGCCATCCCTGATTGTTCTTTAATCCCCAGGCAAAACAAATAGTACCTGGTTCTACACCGTCCATCGGTTCCGAGCCAGTTAATCCGGTGGTGGCAATTACAACATTGGCCTTGCTTTTTTGCAAAGCGCCTAAGGCCATTTCACGAGCAACCTGTTCACTCGTTAACGTATAAGTTTTAATGGTTTCATCGCGTACATGAAGTACATTTTTCTTTGCATCTTCAGAATATACGACATACCCCAACTCAAGGCATTCTCCGCAGCCTTCAATTTTTCCAAGAATAGCTAAAATTTGTCCAGCCGTACATGATTCCGCTGTGACCAGAACTAAATCCCTTTCTTTTAAAAAGTCAATAGCCATCTGCCCTGATTTCATATTTTGAAGTATGCTGATAAGTTGATACTTACAGTATAAACCCAATCACGTCGGAAGTCGGTCTATTTGACATATGACTGTATGGGTCTAAGTTTAAAATAGGACATATAAAAATTGATGTTAACAATAAACGATGTTCTTAATAAGGAGATTATTTTTTAAGGAGAAAAATCATGACTGGTACCTCAATTGGCGGTAAAAAAGCTGCCGAAACTCGAAAACGAAATCAAAGATCCTCACAAACAAAAAAGAATGCTTCCAGTAGTAGTCACAAAAGTAAATAGCGTAGATTTCATGTCGCGTAGAATTATTATCATTGGAGGATATTATCATGGATAGAAATATACCCAATCAGGGTCAAAATCAGAATTCAGGCAAGCAGAACATGCCGCAGAATCAAAAACAGGAAAAGCAAAATTTTGATCCACTGAAAGAGAAAAAAGGCATGCGGAACATGTCCGAGCAAGATGAAGGACTGGATATGGATAATAAAGAAAATCCGCATCAATCTTTATAATTAATTTCTCTCCCCCATAGGGGAGAGATTTTGTAAACCACTAAGGATGGAGGAAGCGATCATGATGTATGTTATTGGCTGGTTGTTAGGAATTCCTATCAGTATTTTGCTACTGATTTGGCTTGTTTCACATTTATAAAAATAACAATAAATATACAATAAGGAGTCATCATGAATCACGAAACGGTTGTAGTTGATCAAAAACTATGCGCTCCGCACCATCATTGGTTTTGCTGGTCGGCTATTATCATTGGGGCACTGGTAGGTCTTGGTCTGGGTTTTTTATTGCACCTTTATAGTATTGCTATTGGATTGACCGCTTTTGTGTCTGATAACGAAGCCACGACCGTTACCATAGGCGGGCTGATTGGCTTATTAATTGGTACTATTGTGGCGATGGGACTGGCCGGATTTACTGCCGGGTTTCTGGCGCATGTGGTTAGCCCTGGAGTTGGGATTTTATATGGCTTTGCCACCTGGAGTCTGGCGTTATTATTAACTGCTATTCTGGCAATGCCTCTTAGTAGTTATGTCAGCACTTACACTGCTGCCCTGGCACCCACAGTGAAGGTTGACACAGGAAATACGACGGCTCAGGGAAATCAGGTCACCGTCCAAAGTCCGGCTACTGAAGCGACCAAAGCGGCCTCACCTGAAACATTGGCATGGAGTGGATGGATAGTATTCGTTCTGTTTGCAATAGGTGCTTTATCCAGTTGTCTTGGAGCCTGTGGGGGTATTCATTGCCACAGAAAGCATTGTCTGCATTCAGAGGTATAATAGTATATAAGGAGATAAGTGATGGATTATCCAAATCAGTTACCTCCACAAAAGCAATCAAGGCAACCTGGGATAGAAAGTGTCATGCAACCTGCCCCTGTCTATGTTTCTCCTGATTATAAACCAGGTCAGAAATTGACAGGTAAGGTTGCTTTGATTACCGGTGGAGATAGTGGTATAGGTCGAGCAGTGGCCTGTGCATTTGCTCTGGAAGGGGCTGACGTCATTGTGCATTATCTGGATGAAGAATCGGATGCCCGGGAAACCGCCGACTTTATAAAAAACTGTGGAAGAAAGTGCTGGTTGTTTGCGAAAAACCTACAGTCCTACAATGCTTGTGAAGAGCTGGTGCAGAAGGCGATACAGGAAGTTTCACAGATAGATATCCTGGTTAATAATATCGCGGAGCAGCACCCCCAGGAAAGCATTGAAGATATCAGTTGTGAACAACTTGAAGCTACTTTCAAAACCAATTTTTTTTCCTATTTTTATATGATTAAAGCGCTGTTGCCTTATTTGAAAAAGGACGCGGTTATTATTAACACTACCTCCGTCACTGCTTATAAAGGCAATGATCACTTGATTGATTATTCCTCTACAAAAGGAGCTATAGTCGGCTTAACGCGTTCCCTGTCGCAAAATCTTGTGAAAAAAGGAATCCGCGTTAACGCCGTAGCACCGGGCCCGATATGGACCCCATTGATTCCTGCAAGTTTTTCCGCTGAGCAAGTTGCTGAATTTGGTCAGCAGGTTCCGATGAAAAGAGTAGGGCAGCCAGCCGAAATGGCTCCTGCCTATGTGTACCTTGCCTCTTCGGATTCTTCCTATATGACGGGGCAGGTGCTTCATCCCAATGGAGGTGTTATTGTAAATGCCTGAGTAGGCATACGTAGTTGAGATAGTAATCGGGGCAATGAGCTGCTGTCCAGCTTATTGCGTATATGGGGTCATGTTAAAAGGAATTGAATCATGAGCTTACTTGGACTAATTTTACTAATTGTTATTTTATTGGCAGTTTTGCCCACCTGGCCGTATAGTAGTGGATGGGGTTATTATCCCAGTGGTGCGGTAGGATTGATCTTGATTATATTGATAATATTGCTGCTGACGCGTGGTGGCTTATAAAGCAGTTTCCCTTAACTCCCGCGCAGGCGGGAGTTAGCAGGGCAATTTTCTGTCAGGGCTTTTAATGAAGATCTTTAGAGTACTGTCTTTTGAATTGACTCATGTCTTTACCAATCTGCTCTAATTCTTCTTCACTTAGAAGTTTTCGCACTTTGGGAAAAAGTTTTTGTTCCTCTTCTTCAGCATGGTGGATGACATCATCCATAAGTTTGTTAAATTTTCTTTCCCAGGCGGCCTCAGTTTTAATGTCATCGAATTGACGAATAGCTTGTTCTGCATGCTTTTCTTCAGTTAATAAATGTCTTACTGTATCATCAAGTCGATCATCATTTTTAAAGTGTGGATACCAGACTTTATGTTCCATTTTTTCATGGCGTATTAATTCCATACACAATTCGTTAAACATCTTTTTACGAGTTTCTTCGCGGTGACTTTCATCACTAATATCAATGAAGCGTTGTTTTACCCTCTCATGTTCTCTGATGAGAAAATCAATGGCATTCATAATATGGACTCCTGTTCAATAGAAAGTCCGTGGCAGCAGCCACGGACTTTCTGTTGCCTTAGTCGTTATCAGATTCGCAGGTGATTTTTGTACAATCTCTGCAATTTTTAGCAGCGAATGCAAAAGCATCAGCAGCTGATTTTGGAGTATTGTCCATTTGTTTATCCGCATCCTGATCGGCAGCCACATCACTACTGCTGGCATTCGTTGAGCAAGTCCAGTTTTTATCCAGCGAAGTGGGGGTCGTGTTATCTGCCATTGAAACAGATGCGAAGGATAACAATAATCCGCTAATAATAATTGGTAAATTCCTTTTCATTCTATTCTCCTCGTTAACGTTGAGTTCATCAGGGGTACTCAGGTAACTTGGATTGTACCCTACTTATTAAGTATTGGTCCTGTTAAGCAAACTTACAAGTCAATGATGCCAAGCTCGCTGACTTTATTACAGAAGAAAGCGAGCAGCTCGTTAATTAAATTCAATTTATGTTTATGGTTTTTATAAATTGCATAAAGCATTATTTCTGGTGAGGTTTCATTGCCAAGAACTGGCACTAGCAATCCCTTCTCAACCTCTTCCATTACAGTGAAATGAGGGGCCCAGATTAAGCCAATACCCGCTGCGGCAGCCTGTTTTAGAATACAGGCATTATTACTCTGAAAATTACCTTGTACATGGATAATTTTATTATTCAAAATCCATTTATTCTGTAGTCCATACAAGGTGTTAATCAGACAATTATGCTGATTAAGATCTTCAGCGGTTTCCGGGTTGCCATTGCGGTTGAGGTAAGCCTCTGAACCGTAGACATTACGCTGCACAGAAAACAATTTCTTACAAACAAGATTGGGGTAGCGAATGGGCTCGAAACTTATGCTTAAATCGAATGAATGCTGAAAAAAACTGGCATGATCTGAACCGGCTATTATTTCCAATGAGACACCCGGGTGGAGTTTTATAAATTCTATGCCTAAAGACGTAAAAAAAGTAATGGCGGGTGAAACGGTGAGGTAAAGGCTGATTTTTCCTTGTAAATGACTTTTTTTGTTCTGAGAAATAGATTGAATATCGCCTATTTCCTCAAATAGATTTCCCGCTTTTTCATATAAAGTTTTCCCAGCGTCAGTTAAAATCAATTGCTTCGTTGAGCGAATAAAAAGCTTCATTTTTAATTCGTCCTCAAGCCAGTTAATTTGCTTACTGACTTTGGAGGGGGAAACATTCAATAATCTTGAAGCTGCCGAAAAGCTGTTATTTTCAACAACGGTAGTAAAACTTTTCAGGCATTCTATGAGATTCATATCGTCTCTTTTAAATGAGGCTTATTTAAATAGTGTACGCCAATTGCAAATATTTGAGAAAAGGGAAAGGGTTATTGGGCTAGATAACCAGCCCAATAGGGATATTGCAGCTTATTGACTACGGCCGATGTGTTGAGACATTGAGCTTTTCAGCTCATCCAGCTGGCGATGAGCTCTTTCTTCATTGCCAAGACCATGTTCCGAGAAGCGGACTTTGACATCGCCTAAAAGTCTGCTGTTGAAGAATACTCCCTGATATCCTTTCTCTGTGTAATGCTGGGGTCGATTTAAATTAAACTCCAGGCGCATATCCTTTAATGCTTTTATGGCAGTTAGTTTGGCCGACAGTATCAGCATGTCCTGAATTTCTTTGGTAAATTCAGGACAATACCAATCTTTCCTGGCGGGGATTTCGATATCAATGAAGGACTCTGGATGTGCGTTGCTGAAAATTTCAGGAAGCCAGTTTTTTCCAACAAATTGCTCTTTGGAAAGGATTTTTTGCTGGCAAAAGTTTCGCTGTAAGACGCCAGGTCCTGTACCATCATTGGTTTTTCGTTCAATGATTGTCAAGCGGCCATCTCTGAGTGCCAGACCATCGAATTCTTGCTGAAACTGTTTGCAAGGAGAGTATACTTCAAAAGATTTATAGAGATTAGCGGCTAACTCCATCACATAATCATTCACTGCCTGCTCAAAGGGATCAGCTTCTTTTTCTATTTCTTTACCTTTTTCCTTATCCTCCACCTCTTCCAGGGGAATATTATCGAATAATTCCTGAATCAGAGCTTCCAGACTCTCTTTCTGATTCTCTTCTTCATATAGAAACTCAACTTCGTGAGCGTCCTCTGCATGAGGCGGTTGGTATTTCAGGGGGGGGAGGGTGTTGAAATGTTCCAGATTATTCAACCACTGTTGTATGACTTCCAGATCATTAATGGATTCTGCTTTTTCGTATAAGGCAAGATATTCTTTCTGATAGGCACGATAGGTTTCTGAATCCATCTCGCCATCCAGTTCCTGTTTTTTCAGATTTAGCATGGAACTGATTGATTTTAAATAGATAATCAAACCGATGACTGCATCGTTTTTCAATTGAAAGCAGACTTCCAAATGGCGCTGAGTCTGTTCAAGGCAGCGCGATTTAATTTCTTTTTCCAATCGGGCGCACTCCAGTCTAAGCAATTGCCTGCTCGCTTCAAACGAAGGTTTTTTCTCACTGGAAGGCGGGAGAATGCGAAGAAAATTTGCATAATAATAGTTAAAGTCTTCGCTTTCCTCAGGGACTATCGCAGCGGGAAAATCTGATTTATCTGTCAGATAATGATTGTATTGTACGAGGACAAAGTTATAAGCGTCATCCAGCGTTTGCTGTCGGGAACGTTCAGCTTTAGGATTATCTTCTTTTGTTTCAGACTGGATTTGGGCTCGTTCATGTTTTAATTGTGTTAATGCATTTACAAAACGAGTCACGACGTCAGGAAGTCTCGGTAAAGTGTTGGGTGAAGAAAGCTTTTGTACATATTTCAAAGCCAGCATGATCTCATCAATTTTTTTGTCCATTTCTGAGAGCAGGTTTCTGTTTAAAGCGGGATCAGAGGAAAAGTACTCGCCGAATGGCCGGCCTTTAATAATACTTATCTGTTGATTAATCACCACAGTCAGCAATTGCACTAACTGCTGTTCTTCGCTGATATTCTCACTGACCAGCAATTGTGTATACAGTTTTCTAAAGGAATCGTTGACGCTGCGCTCTTCTTTTTCATCATAAGAGCTTACTGCCCAGTCGAACTGCGATTCCAATGCGTCCACGCCGCCATCGATTAAGAGGTCATTCCAGTCATAACCGTCTGTGTCAGGAGTCTTTGGTACAGGCTCTTTGATAATCACCTGGTAGCCAGCTGATTCAAATAATTCATGTGCCTTCCGGAAGGCTATATCTGCATCTCCTTCGGGTTTATCATGATCTTTTAAGAGAACCACTTGGGTATTTGGCGGGAAATGCGTTTTGACATAGCTCAGGGTTGCAGGCAGTTCGTTGACCCCCATTGAAGCCAAGATGCTGAAATTATCTCTGATTGCAGGAATTGCAGCGATACTGGCAGCCGTTTCTACTCCTTCCGCGATAAAAACAAAATCAGGATTTCTTCCCTTATTGACCAGGGCAGCTTTTCCAGGACGCGAAGGATGGCCCGCTCCGAGATACCTCTTGCAATAATAGTCTTTTTCATCAACATGAATGGCCTGGGCTTTATTGCCGTGAGGGTCAAGTTGAATAATCTGCAGTCCGACCAACTGATCGTCCAGATTATAAACAGGAGCAATCAGGTAGTCATCATGTTGATTATTATCAAAACTCGCAATATTGAGAGGGCCTTTCAAGTATCTGAATTCTAAGTGCTTTACAGTTTCAGCCGGAATTTTTCTGGTAACAGTTAAATACAGCTCGGCCGCGGTGCCCTCAATAGGTTCGCTTTTTTTCCACAAATTCTGAGCTAATCGTACTTTATCATTGTCTTTTTGTTTCTGTATGAGCCTGCTTACTTCAACACTTTGCTTCATTCTAACTCCAGAAAGGATAATTTATGAAGCAATTGTAACAATGTTGGACAGAAATGAATATAGATAGATTTGGAAATCAGTTTTTTCCAAATCGTAAAAATTAAACTTCTGCCAGATTTCCTTTGGTTTCCAGCCAGGTTTTACGATCAGCTGCTCGCTTTTTCGCCAGTAACATGTCCATCAGTGCCATTGTTTCCTGTTCATTGTCCAGCGTTAACTGGACCAGCCGTCTGGTATTGGGATCCATTGTCGTTTCACGCAGCTGAATGGGATTCATTTCACCTAGTCCTTTAAACCGCTGCACATTGACTTTTCCCTTATTGGCTTTAAGGAACTGCTCCACAATTTTAATCTTTTCAGCATCATCCAGCGCATATTGAACGGTTTTTCCCATATCAATGCGATATAAGGGAGGCATCGCCACAAATACATGGCCGGCAGATACCAGAGGACGAAAATGTTTTAGAAAAAGCGCACAGATCAGGGTGGCGATGTGAGCGCCATCTGAATCAGCATCCGCAAGAATACATAATTTGCCATAGCGAAGGCCTGAGAGATCATCCGAACCCGGATCAACTCCTATTGCCACTGAAATATCATGAATTTCCTGTGAGGCCAGAACCTGGCTTGATTCGACTTCCCATGAATTCAGAATCTTGCCGCGTAAAGGCAAGATTGCCTGGAAGTCTTTGTTACGTGCCTGCTTGGCTGAACCGCCTGCCGAGTCTCCTTCCACCAGGAAAAGTTCAGCCATCGATAAATCCTGCTGCAGGCAGTCAGCCAGCTTGCCGGGAAGTGCTGGACCCTGATGAATGCGTTTACGGGCAACCTGTTTCGCCTGACGCAAGCGCTTTTGCGCACGTTCGATAGCGAGGGCTGCGATAATCTCTCCCTGGCTGCGATGCTGATTTAACCACAATGCGAATGCATCTTTTATCACATTGCTGACAAAGGCGGCGGTCTGTCTTGAACTTAACCGTTCCTTGGTCTGCCCTGCAAACTGCGGCTCTTTCATTTTTACAGACAAAATATACTGGCATGGTTCCCACAGGTCATCTGCGGTCAGTTTAACCGCACGCGGCAAAAGATTGCGTAATTCGCAAAAGGTAGAGAGTGCATCATACAAACCTGCTCTCAGCCCATTGACATGTGTTCCCCCTTGCGGAGTCGGGATTAAATTAACGTAACTTTCGCTTGAACCGCTGGCCTGAGTACCTAAAGACCAGGCCAGAGCCCAATCAACCGTTCCTTCTTCACTGCTGTACTCACCGCTAAAAGGCTCTTCCGGTAAAAAATCTTCAGGGAGCGATTGACGCAGATAATCGGTCAGGCCTCTTTCATAACACCAGTGTGTCTGCTCGCCACTGACCTTATTAATGAATGTCATGGATAAGCCAGGACAAAGCACCGCTTTAGCCCGCAATACATGGATGAGCGGCTTGATGGAAAAGCGAATGGAGTCAAAATATTTTTCATTAGGCCAAAAACGAATACAGGTTCCGGTATCGCGTTTACGAGTCACGCCCACTTCGTTTAATTCCTGTACTTTATCGCCGTTAGCAAAGGCCATTTGATAAATGATGCCGTTGCGTTTTATCTGTACATCCACCCGTTCAGATAAGGCATTAACTACGGAAACGCCTACGCCATGTAAACCGCCTGAAAAACTGTAATTTTTATCTGAAAATTTCCCCCCGGCATGCAGACGAGTCATAATGACCTCCACGCCGCTGAGGCCGAGCTGCGGGTGTAAATCGACTGGCATCCCCCGGCCATTATCTTCGACTTCAATAGAGCCGTCTTCATGCAGGGTTACGATGATTTTGCTGGCATGGCCGGCAATCACTTCATCGACGCTATTGTCAATGACTTCCTGGGCCAGATGGTTAGGGCGGGTGGTATCGGTATACATTCCCGGCCGGCGTTGTACCGGTTCAAGGCCATTGAGTACCTCAATGGCTTCGGCGGTATAGTTATCAGACATTGCTTATATCACTTCATTATTTAATTGAATTTAGTCTACCACAAATAACACCGGGGGACACCGATGGATATTGCCATTAATTAAGAAAACTGTTGGTGCTAAAGGTTCATGCGACAGCGGGCTTTGTTGCCTAAATGAAAATAAGTGCCTAAAAAACTGTCTTTGCGAGCGGTAGCGAAGCAATCCATAGCTCCGGACTTTATTCAGAATTCGATCTGGATTGCTTCACTTCGTTCGCAAAGACGACAGGTAACTTGCTTGGTTCTATCTATGCAACAGCGCCGGTTGCAGCAACCGGGCTACCAGTAAATACATCATTTAGGGAGATTTCATTTTCTCAGAACTGTCCTCCTGCTCTAGCGATTCCAGTTCTTCTTTATTAATCTGCCCACTGGAAGCCATGTGGTCAATTGCCTTATGCAAGGTATCCGCCAGACGGCTTTTGGTAAGGGCTATACCAAAAATTTTAATTGTATTTTTGTAATGATCCTGAACGGTTTCTCGCTCAGCCTGACGCAATGCCTTTGCTATGCGAAAGGCATAAGATTCATCGCTGGGAGTATTAATGATAGTTTTAATTTGCTCATGTAACTTCTCAATGGTGTTTACACGCTTCTGGCTTTGCTTAAAGAAAACACCACTATGCTTCGCTTCGTTGTAAGTACGCAGCTCGGCATTCAGGAAGTCATCAAGAATTTTTATAGAGGCCTCAGTGACACGTGATTTATCAGAAGATACAAGGTCTGTCGAAAACAAAGTATCAACCTCTTGTTTTAAAACATTATTACGGCCTGAAAATGTGGTCATTTCCTTTTTTAATTCCCGCATATTCTTTAAATTGTCAAAGTCCTGCTTGAATGTTTCACTGGGAGAATGCGTCGAGGTCAGCAATTTGCTTCTCAGCTCAAGATAACCATTCTCCCATTCATTTTTCACATCGGGCTTATCAAGCTCTGCATCAATAGATTGAATATTAGTGATCCGCTCCGTTAGTTCCGCCTGAAATTGCTGAAGACCGTTGTCATTTCGGGTGATAAAATCCAGACAGCTGTCCGCATCTGAAAAGGCAGACGCCAGGCCTGAAACTATTTCTGAATAGATTTTTTTCTGCCCCTCGGTCAAATGCGAAGGTTCAGTTAATTTAAAGTCCCGGGTAATCTGCTCTGCCTGCGTTAACAGCTTTTCCATTGCAGCAAAACTATCAGGAGAATCCTTACCCAGTAAATTCAATGCGCTTTTTTTAATCGAGTCTAAAAGCGCCTGATTGCAACCGTTGGCGGCTAACTGATGAATGGCAATGAATTTCGTTAGCTTTGGAAGCTTATTTAATAATTCTTCGGTGTCAAATGCAGCAAGACTTTCAAATGGATCAAGTGCCAATTCCTGCAGTACATTGTACTCCGCCGTATTCTGTATATTTTGTTTAAATTCTTCCGATAGTATTAAGTCAGAAATACGGTAAAATTCCTGAAGCCTTGTGAACAGCTCCGCTTCTTCCAGCCGTTGACAATAGGCGCTGACCTGTTCAGGTGCATAGTATTTGCCAGTGATATCCTGAATAACCTGTTCAGTAATCTTTTGGTTTTGTGGACTCAGTCCGGCTTTCAGGTCATTAAGGCGTTGAATTAAATTATCAACTGTTCTAATGTCTTCAATTATTTGAGTTGCCTTGGATGCCAGGGAAAAAGAGAATGTATCCAGCGACTTTTCATTAACCAGCTCTGTTTTTAATTCGTTTAGCGCGGCCTGGCGATCGCCCGGGCCGTTCTGCTGAAGTAAGCTGTCCACTTCCAGGACCAGAGTATTCAGTTGGGGCAGGGTATTTTTCAGCGCTTGCAGTTCTTCTATTTTCTCAGGATCCAACAGACCGCCGCCGGTGAATTTATCTATATTCTCCCGGTAAAGTGCAAAGCCATCATAACCCACTCCCGTTTGTTCCAGTTCCTGTCGAATGGATTCAAGTGACTGAGTTAGCTGTTCTTGTCTCGGCAAGTTTGCATGAATATATTCCGCACTTCTTTCCTTAGAGGGAGGAGAGGTTAACACTTTCTCCACAAAAATCATTTTCTCGCCCGTTAATCCCTGAGAACTGATATTTTGCAATAGCTGAGGAAAGTGCTCTTGCAGGGCGATGCCCACTGCAACCCAGTTTTTTGAATACTCTGTCTCGTGCAGCCACTGGTTTACGAATGCTTCATCCGGTGCAATACCTAATTCTTTAAGTGCTATCAAAGTGTTGTCGTTCACGCGTCCCCGCCTGAGTGCCTCTGATAGACCATCTGCACTAATTTTAGATAGAATCAGGTCTTTGTCTTCCTGCAGGCGCTCATAATCAGTGAAGTCGACTGCTGATAAGACTCGCCATATATCTTCATAAAATAAATCGAACAGTGGCTTTCCCTGAGGACCAAGCGCGGATAGAGTGTTTAAGGCCCCTTCTATTGTACTTGTATAATGGCCCTGGAAAATCTTATCCATAATTTCTGGTTTTTCCTTTAAATACTGCTCTATCAACCAGAATGAGTTAATGTCTTGATTCTGCACCATATAGAGAATTTTCGAACCTACCTCTTTTAACCGCAGATCATAAAACAAGTCGTTTGGCTGAGGCAGGCTGTGGAACGCAGTAATTAATTCCCTGGCGTCCCTGGAGAGAAGCAGGTCTTTCACATAGTCGTCTGAGAAAAATTTTTGTATGGTCGGATCCGTTGTGCTGGCCCTTAAAATTTCTCCGTATTTCTGATTTAGTTCCGGGAATTGGCGAAGAAAATCCCGTGCCAGGGCCACAGGATTAATCGACATCGTTTCCGGCAGAGTAACCCTTTGATTTGAGCTGATCTTAAACCCGTAACCTGGAAATGGCTGTGGCGGAAGTGTATCTAAAAATAGAATGGGGAAGTCCTCATCATGTCTTCTATACGCATCACTGGAAAGAATGGCTTTCAAGAAAATAAAGCGATCTTCTAATTCAGGCAGGTTCTTGTCGATAAATTTATAATAGTGATGGGCACTATTTTCCGCCATTGCCCGATTCTGATACACGGAAGCGCCATTGGGCGCGTTGGTAACATTCATAGGAATATAGGCGCGATTGGAAGGGCTATACTTAAAGGGAAAGCCTTTACCATTAAACTTTCTGTCATGATTGGGCATACAGGTTTATCCAATAGTTTATTATTGAGTAAATATTAGCACAATATGGTAATAAATTGACATCTTCCTTGTTGTAACTCCCCACGTCATCCCGAGCACAGCAGGGAGATCGCTCGGGATGACGTGGGAGTTTTACTCCACCACAATATCCGGGAAGCGATCCGCATAATTCAGAGGCTTTTGCGCTAATCGAATAGCGAATTCCAAAGCGGTTTTATGAAAAATATCTGCTAATGCCGCATCTTTTGCAAGAGCGGCAGGCTGGCCTTCATCGCAATGATTACGGATAGCAGTTTCTAATGGCCATTGTCCCAGGAGAGGCACATTATATTTTTCGCTTAAATTTTTAGCCCCGCCTGTACCAAAAATTGCATCCTGGTGACCGCAGGCACTGCAGTTGTGCCAAGCCATATTTTCGATAATACCCAGCACATCAATATGAGTTTTTTCAAACATCATAATGGCTTTTTGAGCGTCGAGAGTCGCAACTGGCTGCGGTGTGGTGACGATAACGGCTCCAGTCAGAGGAATTTTTTGTACCAGACTTAATTGAATATCGCCTGTTCCCGGGGGCAAATCAATAAACAAATAATCCAGTTCATGCCAGAGGGTTATATCAAGCATTTGAAGCAGGGCTTTTGCCAGCATCGGGCCTCTCCAGACCAATGCCTGATCGCTATCTTCCGTCAGATAGGCAATTGACATCGCTTGAATCCCATGCACTTCAACGGGTAAATAATGATCATTTTCAACTTTTACCGGCGAAGAGCTTCCCAGCATGAGGGGAATACTTGGACCATAAATGTCGGCATCCAGAATCCCAACCCGCGCACCTGCTCGGGCAAGGGCTGTCGCTAAATTGATGGTCACAGTTGATTTGCCGACCCCTCCTTTGCCGGAGGCAACTGCAATAATGTTTTTAACACCGCGTAAGCCCTTACCGCTCATTTGTGTGCGATGAGTCTGGATTTTGCTTTGTAAATCAATTTCAACTGCCATTCCCGGGCTTGCAGCGCGGGCCTTTTTATTTAATAAATCGAGCAAAGCTTCTTTTATCCCGAGGATAGGAAAGCCGGCCGTAAACCGAATCTTTAGTATCTCATCAGCTTCGATGCTATATTTCAGTCCTAACTCTTCAATGGTTTTATTAAGAAAAGGAACCTGCATTGAGGCAATCTGGTAAAGAAGTTGATCGACTTGATTCATAATGTGGTCACAGGCTGACAGGAAACGGGGTAGCTTACACTATTTGAGATGTGTCCACCACATGTGAAGTTTCGGCATAGGCCCAATGAATCCAAAGACCAGTGGCCAGATAATATACACCGCAATGCACAGGCCGCTGATCTCTTTGTGAGATATAGCGGGCATAACTCTCAACCTGCAGACGATGTTCCTCTCTGGCCTGGCTATTTTCATCGCCTGTTTTAAAATCAATGATCCAGAGAATACCATTCTCAACAAACATCCTGTCGATAATTCGTGTGACAATCTGATTATTTTCCTCTACCAGGATAGGGTACTCAGAGAACTCCTCTTCATGCTGCTGACAAATCCATTGTCCGACCGGATTAGAGCAAAAATTGCAAAGATAGTCTTTTATAGTCGACATACCATTAATTTGCTCTTGCAAAGAACAACCCTGACTTTTTAAATAGTCAGAGGCTAGATGCCAGGGAATTTCTGATACAGAAAGCGGATGATGCTCGCCAATCCATTGCAATAAAAGATGGATGGCATTACCCAGATGACGTGCGATATTATCGTCTATCCATTGAATAGGAAGGGAAAAGGGATTAGCGGACTCATAGGCATTCACTCTGGAATACAATTCAATCGGCAAACGGTAAAGAACAGGAAGAGCCTGCTCCGATTCCCGGGCAGCTTCATTCTCAGCAATAAACTCTTCCCGGATTAAGCTTCTAAAGCTCCCCTCACGGGCTTTTTCCTGATGGTCAAAAAGATAGAGGCGTTTTTTAGCCCGGGTAATAGCAACATATAATAAACGCTGTTGTTCGTAGCTTTCTTTTTCAGAATGTATTTCGCCGATGTAATCGTACAACTGACAGTTATGCTCATGTGCTGCTCTTACTGGCGACATGAGGAAAAGCGCGTTTTGTGCCTGACGGGGCATTTTTAGCCATCGGAAAAGCGGCTTGTCTGATTGTGCTGATTTGCTGCCCAGGCCGGGAAGGATCACTGTGTCAAATTCAAGGCCCTTTGATTTATGGATAGTCATAATCTGTAAACGGGAAAAAGCGGCTTCCCGAGCATAAAGCTCATTAAACTGGCGCTCAAATTGCGGCAAATCATTTAATAAGCCATTGTCATCGTATTTTTCCAAAAGACTCAGGAATTGCTCAATATCCTGCTCTTGCGCAGCTTCTAAAATAGAGTTGAAGTGAAAGCGTTCCGCAGTGATTTTTACCCAACTGGCCAGTGATTGCCTATTCCGCTCTTTAAAAGCCTGCCTGAAGAGGGAGCTGGCAAATTGCACGCGAATCTGGCTGTCCGGGCTTAGCGATTGAACAAGAGATTCTGTGCTCATCAACTCAAGCAACGTCGCTTTTTTATCTGCGTCGGCGAGGTGGTATAAGTCAGTTAAGGATAAGCCGACTGAAGGACTTCTGAGAAATGCCATCCAGGAGCTACGGTCAGCCGGCATTAACAGCGCCTTTGTTAAAGACCAGATGTCCTGCAAATGGGGCAGGTTAGCTAATCGCTCAATGTCGACTCCCTGAAACGCAATGCCTTCACTGCGTAAAACGGCTGTAATAGCCTGCAATTGGGATCGTGAGCGCACAAGAATGGCCACACTATCGTCAGGATGTTGAGCTTGCTGGGCTTTAATAAGGCTTGCAACTGCCTGCGCTTCCGATTCCTTGCTAGAGAATTGTCGGGCAACGATATGACTATTCTCCCGAGTTTGTATTACATTAACTGAGGGAGAAAAAGATATGGCTCCTGATTCGATATCATCTCGCGCAGGAAAAATGCTTTTAAACTCCTGATTAATCCATTCAATTACTGGTGCTGTTGAACGAAAATTACTGCATAATTCCAGCGAGTGCAGAGGAACAGGGCCAATGCCTTCCTCTTTCGCTTTTAAAAACAATCCCACTTCCGCCTGTCGGAAGCGATAAATGGATTGCATCGGATCCCCTACAACAAACAAGGTTTTATTTTCAGAGGGCAGCCACCCCTGAACCAGTTTTTCCAGCAACTGATATTGCTGAATGGAGGTATCCTGAAATTCATCGATAAGCAGGTGATGGATACTGTAATCAAGATAAAGGCTTAAGTCGGTGGGATTGTCTTCATCGCCTAAAGCATGCAGTGCCTGTTGAGAAACGGCTGCAAAATCCACCTGATTTTTCTCAGTAAATACCATCTGTAAATGGGCTGCCAGCATAGGCAGCAGGGTCAGTAAGGATTGCAGAATATGCCATTGGTATCCATCGTAGACCGGTTCAGGCAATTGTTTAATTTTAATTAGCCTGTTGGTAAAGTCAGGGAATAATTCAAGTGCTGCCAGCAATTGTTTACTGTCGTTTTTTAAAGCCTGGTATTCCGCTTTCGGACAACTATTAGCCTTCAGACCGACATGATGATCAAAGCCGTTGCGCAGTTTGTCCGCTTTCGTTAGTAGCAGTGAAGCCAGACCAAGACCCAATTCCTTAGTTAATTCCTCAAACTTATTCCAGGATTTCAGCGGATAGCGTAAAGAGCCTGGGTCATTTTCGATTGAAGCCGCATGCTGGCATAACTTGCGCAGGGTTTCACGCAGGGATACCGGAACACTTTCCTGAAAGCGCTTGATTTCATGGTTCTCTATCCAGCGTAAAGCCTGTTCAAATGAACTCTTTGTTTGGGCACGCACGGAATAGATAAGTCCTAACCATTGTTCCCTGGTTGCCAGTAAACTGGAAAACAGGTCCAGTAATTTATCCTGGCGATTATCAAGGTGTTCAAGCAGGGCCTGAATTGGAGGCTGTAGTTCCTGGGTCTCAAGGCAGTTATGCAGGCATTGACGAGCTGCGAGTCGATACAGCTCAGCCTGATTTTCCGTGATTGCAGCAAAATTGCTTTCCTGTTCCAGCAAAGGGATTGACTGCGCCAGATATTGGCATAAGGAGTCAATCGTCATTACTTTTAATCGGCCGGGCTGCTGCAATAATTGCCAGCCCATTCGCCTGCTATGCTCCAGTGCAGACTGCGCATAACTAAAGGTAAGTTGCTGGTGGGTGTTGGCAGGAGTCTGATTTTGTTCTGCCTTTTCCAAGGCCAGCAAAATCCGCTCCTTCATCTCACTCGCAGCCTTACGGGTAAAGGTTAACGCGATGATTTGTTCTGGCGCACTGACCTGGCTCAGCAGCCGCAAAAAACGCTGAGTAAGTAATTCCGTTTTTCCTGAACCGGCAGGTGCCTGCACAATGAAGGAGCGCCGGGGATCAGTGGCCTCTCTGCGCTCGAATGCGTCCTTAAGCATATTAGTCAACAACGATTTCCTGCGCAGGGGGGCGTAAATTGTAGTTGGAGCCCATGCAATGACCATAAGCACCGGTATTGGCAATCAGCATAATGTCATTTTCACTGGTGTCTGGCATCAGACGGTTGTAACCCAGAGTATCTCCGGATTCACATATTGGCCCTACAATATGGGCAAATCCAACTTTTTCCTCGTGCAGCCGGCTAAGATTAACTATCTCATGATAAGCGCCGTAGAGCGAGGGGCGAACCAGAGAGTTCATGCCCGTTTCTATACCAATAAAGCGCACTCTGCCTTTATCCTTACATTGCGTTACTCTGGCAAGGATCACACCACTGTTGGCTACAAAATATCGGCCTGGTTCCAACCAGAAAGACAATTGCGGGAACTGGGATTTAATCGCCATCAGCGAGCTGTCGAATGCAGCCAGGTCCAGGGCGCGTTGGCCAGGTTTTTCTGCAATTCCCAAGCCGCCTCCCAGATTAATGATAGTGATTTCGGGAAACAGTTTGGTAAAATTGGCCAGCATTCTGGCAGTGTCCTGCCATAATTCAGGAGTCAGAATGCCGCTGCCGGAGTGAGAGTGTAAGCCGACAACCTGAATTTTCAGCTCGGAAATCAACTCTGCTGCAAGGCTTAAGTCATTTTGCGGAATGCCGAATTTCGACTCGTTGCCTGCTGTGCTTACAAACTTGTGATGGCCTGCGCCAGTGCCGGGATCTACTCTTAAAAAAAGTTTTCGGTTTTTAAAAATTTCTGGCCATGTCTGTAAAGGATAGAGATTATCGATAGTCAGATGACACTCCAGATCCAGTGCAAATTCATATTCGACCCGTGGTGCAAAATTGGGAGTGAATAATATTCTTTCGCGAGAAATAGCAGGAAAGAGAGTGAGAACATGTTTTAGTTCATTGATGGAAACGCACTCAAATCCGATGCCCTTGTCATGTAAAGTCTTGAGAATTTCAGGGTGGGGATTGGCTTTAACCGAATAAAACAATTCATCAATGGATTCGAGATTGATTAGCTCATCGGCCTTTTGCTGCTGAGTTTCGCGATCATACGCATAGCAGGGCGAGTATTGCTGCGCCAGATCAAGTAGTTGCTCACGCTTGCTTTCCCACCAGGGGGCTTTTTGAATTTCGGGCTTGCCGAATTCCTCATGCCAGCTTTTTGAATAATAGAAACTTTGCGGATTATTTTCGATCAATAATTGATGAAGTTTCTGGCAAAGTTTTTCTGCATGCGATTCATCCACAACAAAGGTCATATTAAGATCGTTTGATGCGAGCGACATCAGATAGATTTGCTTGGCTTCAAATACTTCAAGTGTCGGGCCCAATTGCGGCAATACGGTGCGAATGTGATGGCCCACCAGACTAACGGCACTGCAAGGTTCAATTATCTTGGCACGGCCGAAACGGTTGAGGTCAATTATCAGTGCGTTTAATACTTCACGATCTCTTAGCTTGACGCTGCTGTCTAATGAGAGGGTCACGTTAAACTCAGAGGATGAAAGCAGATCAACTGAAAAGCCGTGGTGCTTAAAGGCGGTGAAAACATCTGCGAGAAATCCTACCTGCTGCCACATATTCAAGGTGTCAATTGATATAAGGATAATGCTGTGTTTTACCTGAATGGATTTAATAGGCGGCGCCAGTTCATCGCTATCCTTGGAAATCATGGTTCCTGAATGCTCAGGCATGCGTGTGAATTTGACGACCATCGGAATACCGGCATTGCGCACAGGCGGCAAACAATTGGGATGCAATACCTTGGCACCCATCGATGCGATTTCCTGGGCTTCGTCGTAGTTGAGCTGTTTTAAAAGCCTGGCATGCGGCATTTGATGCGGATTGGCAGTATAAATTCCTGGTACATCCGTCCAGATTTCACAGAGACTCGCCTGTAGTTTGGCCGCCAGTAAAGCCGCTGAAGTGTCAGAGCCGCCCCGTCCCAGTAATACAGTGTCACCTTGAGGATTTGCTGCAAAAAAGCCCTGGGTAATAATTGCCTGATGACCGGAATTCAGCAGTTCGCTGGCAAGTTCGGGTTGCGGGTCACTGTGACAACGTGCGGACAGATAATTAACGGAGTCGCCTCCTGGAATCGGGGTTGAGACCAATGCTTTTCGAACATCATACCAGAGACAATGAATACCCCTGGCTTCAAGAAAGGCGTGGCCAAGCCGGGTCATCATAATTTCCCCGAGAGACAGGACCTGCGCGCGTGTTTTTGCGGGGGCCTCTCGCAAAAGAGCAATCCCTGTCAGCCATTTTTCAAGCTGTTCCAGTTCTGTCTGAATCAGCGAAGGGGATAAGCCCAGTTCTTCTATCAACTGGTAATGGCTCTGCTCGATATCATCATAAATACTTTTGTGCTGATCAACTAGAGCGGCTTCAATCGCTTGCTCAAGCTTATTGGAAATCTGGGTCATTGCCGAGCAGACTATGACAGGCTGCAAGCCATTTTTTATGTGCTTCTGAGTGATAAGGCTAATATTTTCCCAGGTTTGTAAAGAGGAGACGCTGGTGCCTCCAAATTTGGTTACTATTTGCTGCATAATATACTCGCACAAAAAAAGACCACATTACCACGGAGTTGTGAGAAAAGACAAGTGGAGAAGAAGCTGAGGCGGAAATAAAAAACCAATGTGATTTTATATATTCCACTTTGATTTTTTATTTACTTATCAATGGTTTTTTTATGATTATTTTAATTGATTTAATTGAAAACTATTGTAATTCATTTATTATCTTTGCTTTGGCTGAACGATTGATAATATTGTTTGACAATGTTGTTTAAATTTTTGGGACGCATTAATAGTTAAGGAGCGTGGAGTGAAGAGCATGCAAAAACCCATAAGAACGATGGTCAGTGCTGCTGTTGTGTCAATGATGGCTGTAAGTGCTGCTAATGCAGGGGCGTTTTCTCTGTATACTGAAAGTGCGGGATATGTAATTGGTAACTATGCTGCAGGAGCTGCTGCTGAAGCTGCGGATGCATCAACAGGCTGGTATAACCCTGCCGGATTGGCCTTGTTACATAATCAACAAATTGTAACTGGTGGAGTTGGCGTTTTCCCAAGCAGTAAATTATCTGGTACGTCTACTTTCAGATCGTTTTCAGGTCTTCCATTCCCCTCAAATCTCAACATTCAGACATTTAATGATGTACAGGGCGCGAATGATGCATTCGTACCTTCTTTCCATTATGCGCTGCCGCTTACTGATCGTGCTACTTTTGGTTTGAGCATTGTATCTCCTTTTGGTCTGTCTACCGAATGGGCTCGAAATGAGCCAATGCGCTACCAGGGAACATTCAGTGAATTGATTACCACCACTATTTCTCCTGAAATTGGGGGTATGATTACTGATAACTTCTCTCTGGGGGCCGGTATCGACCTGCAATATGCCCGAGTTAAGTTTAACAGCGTTCTGGGGGTTCCTACAGTAGCCTTCGCAATTACTCGAAATTCGTTCGCACTGGATTCTCCTTCCTATAATAAAGGCAATTCGACCGGTGTTGGATTCCATGCTGGTGCGATGTATATGTTTAATGACAATCATTCGCGAATTGGTTTGAACTATCAGTCCAAAATGAATCACACATTTCATGGCTACAGCCGTTTAAGCGGACCACTGGCTACTCCAGGACTTAATTTGACAAACCCACGCAGTGTTATCTTCGCTTGCAACACTTGCACATTTACAAGCCATAACTTGTCAAGTAACAACCTGGACTTCCCTGAAATTGTAACCCTGAGTGGATACCATGATGTGAATGACAAACTGGCGTTATTAGGCTCGGTTGTTTATACCGGATGGCATTCAATCAGAACGATTGAACTAAGAAACGTTGCTGCGTTTTCTCAGGGCATCGGTCAGGTAAAAGCGAATTCAATATCCAATGAGTACTATGATAATGCATGGCGTGCTGCTATTGGCGCGAACTACAAGTTCACTGACCAATGGATGCTGCGTGTAGGCGGTGGATACGACCAAACTCCAACTACTGATGCAAATCGTACTGTTCGTCTGCCTGATGCTGATCGCTGGGCGCTTTCAGTGGGCGGTCACTACCAATGGCGTTCTGACATTGGGTTTGATGCAGGCTGGACTCACTTGTTTGCTGCTGGCGATCCAACACTTAACAAGAATCAGACCACTTCAAGCTTTACTACCAATGTGAATGCCACTGCGAAAGTAAGAGCGGATCTGGTTGGGCTGCAAGCAACCTGGACAATGGACCAAGTAGCTCCTGTACCTACAAAATAATTGAGTTACACTCTAAAAAAGCCACCTCACAGGTGGCTTTTTTGTTGCAGGAAGTTACATAAGCTGAGCAGGTAGGGGACAGAAAAAAGCCTCTGTCATTTCCGCGCAGGTCTTGTCTTCCAATTAGCATTAAGTATTCCTCTACTCCAGATTAAGCGCCCGCGCTTACCAACTGGATTTTGCTCAAACTTCTTCCGCGGGCGAGGGGGCGTCAAAAAAAATTTCAGGCTAATTGAAAGGGCGTTGTTGCATAAATGAAACCAGGTACACAAAAAACGGCTTTGCGAGCGTTGCGAAGCATTTTCAGCCCTGGCTTTCCAGGAATTACTTCACTTCGCTCGCAAAGACGACAGTCTCACTCATCTCATCCTTTTCGCTAAATCTTTGGCAAAATAAGAAATGATCATATCGGCGCCAGCTCTTTTAATCGCAATCAGGCTTTCCAGCATTGCCTGTTCTTCATTGATCAATCCCTGGCTTGCTGCGAATTTAAGCATGGAATATTCTCCGCTTACCTGATAGGCACACAGGGGTACCGCGGGAATGGCCTGTTTTATCTTATAGATAATATCCAGATAATTCATTGCCGGTTTAACCATCAGCATGTCTGCACCTTCTGCCAAATCAAGCTCAGCTTCTCGCAGCGACTCTTTGCTGTTGGCTGGATCCATTTGATAGGATTTACGATCGCCGAATTGCGGAGCACCTTGAGCGGCTTCCCGAAATGGGCCATAAAAGCTGGAGCAATATTTTACCGCATAGCTCAATATCGCTTTATCCTGAAACCCGGCGGCGTCGAGTGCGTTTCTGATTGCCATCACCATACCATCCATCATCCCGCTCGGTGCTATCCAGTCAGCTCCCGCCTGCGCATGACTAACGGCCTGTTGCGCCAGAAGCTCAAGCGTCCGGTCATTATCGACAATGCTATCTCTCAGCACACCGCAATGGCCATGATCAGTGTATTCGCAGAAACACAGGTCAGTAATAATGAGCATTTCGGGATTAGTCTGGCGGATAATCTGTATGGCTTTTTGAATAATTCCCTCAGGCTGCCATGATGAACTGCCTCGCTCATCCTTATGAGCAGGCAAACCAAATAGCAATACCGCCGGAATACCCAAAGATGTGATCTCTTCAATTTCTTTGGCCAGCGCATTAAGCGGCAGTTGGTATTGACCGGGCATGCTGGGAATTTCACGCACCGCATTTAGTGTTTCACTGATAAATAAGGGATAAATAAACTGTTCAATGTTCAGTCGAGTTTCCCTTAAAAGTGCGCGGCTTGCCGGGGTTTGTCGCATACGTCTCAATCGCAACGGCAGATTATAAGCCATAGTCATTACTCCTTTTGATGAGTGTATAAAAGATCGATACCGCTTCCTGTAGTGCTTGCATCAACCTGTATACTGAAAAATTTGTTCAGCAGATATTTCAGGGTCAGCACATTGCTGTCTGCCTGGGAAAGACCAACGTTATAACTAAGATACAGCCGCTTGGAAATCGCTTTACCTACCACGAGCGAGGTTGTGTCATTGACCTGATTGGTTTGTTTATTATAAGTACTGTTATTGGCTAAATTAAAATCGACACCCAGTTTCTGTTTTAACTGATTCACCAGTTGCAGGCCATTGCTTCCTGAATCCAGATTCATAGAGGTGATTGCAGCCAAAAGCAATTGCCCGCCCGATTTATTAGCCTGATTGGCAGGGCGGCCAAGCAATAGCATCGACAAAATGTCCGCTTGCGAAAGTGTTGCAGGATTTGAAAATAATTTGACCTGCGGCGAGAGCAGCCGCCCGCTCACTTCAATGCCCACCGTAAGTTTATTGCCAAAATCGAGGGTTTGTATATTGCTGGGATTAAAATCAAATAATTGATCAGAACCCGCAAACGTTGCGGTAGTGTTGGAAAATTTTCTAACCGCTCTGATATTTAAGCCCGGGCTATCTATTAAGCCACCGGTAAATAGAAGTTCGCCCTGTTCAATAGTTAAATCCTGTCCATAAGCCTGATATTTACCATTAGTAATGGTTAACTCTCCACCGGCATTTAAAGGTCCATCCGGCAATTGCCTGAGGTTGATTGAACCCCGTAAAAATCCATTTAAGCCTTTGACGGCTAACTCGACTTCGTCCCCCATTTCGACATTGACATTCGCATCAATATGCAGGGGATTATCAGCCGGTTTTTTGTCTTTGAAAACCACATCGCTGCTTAAGGTGACGGTATTATTAAAAGACTGCGGCTTCAGTGAGGCTTTGGGAATGACGAGCCGCCCATTTAAGGCCAGTGAGGAGGGGGTAAATACAAATTTTAAATGGGGGGATAAATAAATGACATATTCCGCTGTGTTCATCACCAGCAGATTCTCGCCATCTAAAGACAACTGACCTTTAACCTCGGGGAAAAAATCGCCGTTACCTGCGATCTTAAGCGGCTTTTCACCGGCATAGAGGTTACCGGTTACCAGCCAGTGGTTATCCTGGCTCTTTAGTTTGATATCAACAGGGCTTAGGGTTAAACCATTTCGTTTAGCAACCAGGCTTCCATTTTTCAGATCAATGAGTCCACTTAAGTCCGGTTTGCCAATGCTTCCTTTGATATCCAGATTAGCCAAAAGCTGGCCGCTGGTTCTGGAAATTTCAGGGCTCATATTGGCAAGGAAATCCAGAGAGTTAATAACCAGACGAACGGAACCTTTGATCGCTTGCTGGTTGATATCCGTTTGGAGGAAATTAAATTCTGGCAAATCGATAGCAAGGCGAATCGATTTGTCCGAATCAATATTAAAGTTTCCGCTTGTTCTTAGCCCGCTTTTCGCCAGATTAGCTTCAAATTTCCCGCCTTTAAAGACAAGCAACTCCTTCTCGGGGATTTGGTAACTGCCCTGGGCAATCTCGACTAGCAGTTTGCCTTTATGTTCTGTCTCAAAGTTTCCCTTTGCAGTGATCCGGGTTTTTAAGCCAGCCAGTGAGGGATGTAATAGCACCGGTTCACTTAACGACGCATTCAGTTGCCAGGGTTTATTGGGAAGATGTTTTATGAGAATCTGATTATTTCCCAGATTAATTTGTGCTGATTGGGTTTGTTCCTGTGATTTAATGACAGCTTTTAACGCCTGCTGATAGTAGAGGGCATTGATTTGGCCGTTTAATAATAAATTCTCTAAATTTTCGCCAGAAAATTTCAGATTAGTCTGTAATTCTTTAAGAGGGGAATCGGGTAAAAAATGCTCGGAAAAACTGGCATTCAGTGATCCCTGTAATCCTGGTTTTCCATTCAGAGAATAGAGGGTTTGCAAATGCAGTTTGCCCTCTCGAGAATTAAAGTCCGTTGTACCGCTAATGTTGTCCTGATTTGCAATGGCATTAAGCGTCAATTGTCCCTTAAGCGGCTGCGTAAACTGCGCCTGCATTTGCAGGAGCAGATTGGAAAGCTTGCCTGTTATATGTAACTGGCCTTTAGAAATTTCCAGTTCAGGTTTTTCAAGAGGCCATTTTAACTCAGCCCATTGAAACAGGGCATTGACCTCTGAAAAATGCTCTATGGTTCCCTGTCCGCTCAATGAACCTGGCTGATTAAGATTTCCTCTCCAGCTATACAGAGATTGATCACCTGCAAACAGAAGCTCACCCTTGACAGCTTCTGGTGAAATAGAATTCAGACTCAAACGAGCCGCTGCCTGATAGGGAGGCTTGGTTTGCATCCAGGCTTGCAATCCAAGCTGCTGCTGTTGAAAACCTAAATGCAGCTCATCGAGTAGCCACAAGTCTTTTTTAAGCTGCACACGCAGTTTCAATCCATCTACTTGATGGATTTCATTGTTTAGTGAAACCATTAAGCGTTGAACTGTGAGTTTATTGATGAGCAGCTCCACAGGGAGCGAGGGTAAGCTAAAGTCCGCGTGTTCAGACGGCGGATTTTGGCAGTTCACTGGCTGGCTGCAAGGTACTTGCTTATAATCCAGCCCTTCAACTTGCATAGAGCGAATATTAATACGCCGATGCAGCACATCCTTAAGCCGCCAGTGCAATTGAAATCCTGTCAGATTAATCTCCTGGCTCTTATCGGTATAATGAAGCTTGTCAATATGAATACGTCCTGCGGCTTCGCCTTTTAAACCTTCAAACTCCAAGGTTCCAGGAGCAAAATGGCTTGCCGTTTTTACAAGAAGATATAATCCAGGAGTTGTGGTAAGCAGGAAAAGCAGAAGGCTGCTCAATATCACCAGGATCCAGAGAGTGCTATAAAACAGTTTTCTGAAAATTAGTCTGAACATCATAAATCCGGCCCCATATTGATTACCAGACGAGGCTTTTTATCCTTGCGATTAAAATGTCCGTCAATAGCCTGAGCCACTCCAATCTTAATCGGGCCAACCGGGGAAACCCACATCAAACCAATCCCCACATCGTTTTGCCAGTCTTTAGAGCTGGGTTTATACACATCCCCCGTATCAAAAAATCCGGTTAAATACCAATGTTCAAACGTTTCTTTCTGAATTTCCAGGCCACCGTAAGACATAATTTTACCGGGACCGATGGAATTATAGGTATAGGCTTTTAAATTATCCGCCCCCCCGAGCAGCATGGAGAGAGACAAGGGTAATTCGTTGATATCATCAATCAAAGTGACTCCCTGAATAGTATGAAAATAAAAGCGCGTACGCATTTTTTCAATGGTTACAGCGGCTTTGGCATCCAGAGAGGTCTGTGCAAAACTAATTTCTGACAAAGCCAGTTGACTGGCTCCCAGAACATTAACTGTCACATTATAACCTGTTGGCGAAAACAGCTGATCTTTTTTATTCATCCAGCTCAGGCTTGCCTTAGGATAGAGAATCAATTTTTCAAACTTGGGGGTGTCATCATAGCTGTAGCGCTCATAAAGACCATTAAGAGACAAAACTCTCTGGAAATGGCTAAGTGTATGCCTTTGGGCTAAAGATACCTGAGCGGAATTACTATAGCCTGCACTGTAATTGAGATTGGCGACACTGCCAAAAATGTCGTATTCATCAATGAGCGGTTTCTGACCGGGAATAATGTACTGCGCCTGCAGGCGGTTCTCATTGACTGAACCCATTGCAATCGCATTGAATTTATGGCCGGATGAATTGACTGGAGTGACATGATAGCCCAGGCGTCCGCGAACACCCGTATCGGTACCAAAGCCAAGCCCCACTGAATAATTGACTCGCGGAGCTGGCTGAAGATGAACATTGACAGGAATCACTTGTCCATTTTCATTTAAAACGGGTTTGACGATCACATTGCTAAAGTAGCCGCTTCCGGACAGTGCGTTATTTAAAGCGAGTATTTGCTCTGTTGAATAAGATTGTCCTTGGCTGAAAGGAATATATCGACGCAATACTTCTGGAGAAATATAGCTTGGACTGAATTGGACCTGGCCAAAATAGTATTGCGGCCCGGTATTAAAAATCAATTGAATATCCGCAGTATTCTGTTCATTGTCTACCAGCACTTCTGCTTTATCAAAGGAGGCATGCAAATAACCCTGATTCTCGGCGGCGTTCATCAGAGCTTGTTTGGCTTTTTCATAGTTTTCACTGATAAATGGTTTGCCCGTTTCAAGCCCCAGTTTTTTCAGACTGCGATTTATCAGGTAATTATTATTTCCTTCACCGATGACACTAATGGAAACCCTGGAAATTAACAAGCGCGGCCCAGGGTTTACTTTGATTTGCAAATTATTTTTTCTGCGCGTAATCGAAATCTGAGGACTGAAATAGCCGTAAGGAGAAACCGCCTGAGCAATTTGAGTAGTTAATTCCTCATCAGTTAGAAATTCAAGTGACTTATTTTCCGAAATTTCCTGCAGTCGTGATTGAATATTGGCCAATACTTTACCTTTAACACCTGAAATCACAAAGTGCCCGGCATTTTCTGCTGCCATCAAAAGCGGCAGCGACAGGAAAAGTAGTAGAAGCCTTTTATTCATAATGGAACTGTTTCATGGATTAACCCTTTCCTCTGAGGAGAGAGTATGATCATCTTTTAATTGATAAATCAGCTCCAAAGCCTGTTTCGCGGTCAGATTATCCGGTTCAATTCGCGATAGCCTGTTTAAAATGGAATGCACATATTCAGGCATTGGCGCTGGTTTACTGATTTCTGTGAACACCGATGGAGGTGTTGCCTGCTGAATTTCATGCAAATGCATTTTAGCGAGTTCCAGCACTTCAACAGGTAGTCCCGCCAACTGAGCAACCTCCAATCCATAACTTCGATCGGTACAACCATCCTCAATGTGATAGAGGAACACAATTTTTCCTTCGATTAGTTTTACCTGCAAATGCTTATTAATAATACAGGGGTATTGATCAGGCAGGCTGGTTAATTCAAAATAGTGAGTCGAGAAAAGGGTAAAAGCCTTAATAGTATGGGCCAAATGAACACAAACGGCATAAGCAAGCGCCATTCCGTCATAAGTACTGGTGCCGCGGCCAATTTCATCAATCAGAACCAGGCTGTTCGCTGTTGCCTGTCTCAGAATATGGGCAGTCTCCGTCATCTCGACCATGAAAGTTGAGCGTCCTGAAGCCAAGTCATCACTGGCACCAATTCGAGTAAAAATTTTATCAATCAGGCTTAAATGAACTCGAGCTGCCGGTACATAGCTCCCAATATGGGCGAGTAGTACAATTAAGGCAGTTTGCCTCATATAAGTGGATTTGCCTCCCATGTTCGGGCCGGTAATCAGCAGCATATTCTTTTGCGGCTCAAGGGTCAGATCATTGGCGATAAATTGCTCCTGGCGGATGAGTTCAATCACTGGATGACGTCCGGCAACAATGTGAATGCCTTGTTGATCGATAAACCCAGGGCAAGTCCAGTTATAGAGGCTGGCTCTATCTGCGAGATTAACCAGAACATCCAACTGACTAATCGCATCTGCGAACTGGCTTAAGGGTTTAATGTGATCGAGCAGGAGTGCCAGAAGATTCTCATACAGCCATTTTTCCCTGGCCAAGGCTTTAACCTGCGCGGAGAGTACTTTTTCTTCAAAGGTTTTCAACTCAGGGGTGATATAGCGCTCTACTCCTTTTAGAGTTTGCTTTCTTTGATAGTAATCCGGGGCTTTATCCGATTGATTTCTGGACAATTCAATATAATATCCCTGGACTCGATTATAGCCGAATTTCAATGTGGATAAGCCGGTTCGCTGTTTTTCCGCCAACTCAAACTCGTTTAACTTTCCATTTGCGTTCTCGCTCAAAGCCCTTAATTCATCAAGCTCATCATCAAATCCAGGGGCAATCACCCCGCCGTCTCGAATCAGCATGGGGGGATTATCAATAATGGCCTGCATTAACAGGTTCAACAGTTCAGCTTGCGGCGCCAATCCCTGGGTAATCTGCTGAAGCAGGGTAGAGGTATTATTTTGTAAATTGCGGACAAATTCAGGTAGAAGGCTCAGGCTTTGTCTCAGGTGGACTAAATCGCGAGGTCTGGCCGAGCCCAGGGCTATTCGAGATACAATACGCTCTACATCGCAAATTTGCTTAAGTAGTGACTGAAGCGAGGTAATCTGCTGTTTTTCGCTTAATTCACGGATACTGTCCTGTCTTTGGGTAATTGTAGAGAGATTTCTTAAAGGTCGACCCAGCCATCTTTTCAGAAGACGGCTTCCCATCGGATTAACTGTGTGATCCAGCACGGCCAATAAACTGTTCTCCCGGCCTCCCTGATAATTTTCAAAAAGCTCCAGATGTTTTTGGGTCGCAGCATCCACATGTAAATAATCTTCATTATTTTCCAGAGTGATTTGTTTTAAATGAGGCAGTGCCTGACGTTGAGTTGTTTTGAGATAACTCAAGAGGCAACCGGCTGCAACCAAAGCCAATTGGTAATTTTTTTCGCCAAAAGCATGAAGACTGGCGACTTCAAACTGTTCAGCAAAGAGCTCTTTAGCTTTATTTAAATCAAAGTCCCAGTGCGGTCGTGGTTTAACGCAGCAATGAGCGGGCAATGAAAGCGAAGTAGATTCCTGTAGCAAATGTTCAGCGGCTTGCAGGCGGCTAACCGCAGCATACAGCTGCTCTTCATCCTCTGCTTCCAGCAAATGAAAGCGTCCGCCGCTTAGGTCAACCCAGGCAAGCCCATAGCGTTTTGCCTTTTCATAAATAGCCAGGAGCAGATTGTCGGATTTGGCATCCAGCAGTGCTTCATCGGTTAGAGTGCCTGGCGTAATGATCCGCGTTACCTGACGTTCAACTGGACCTTTGCTTGTTGCCGGATCGCCAGTCTGTTCGCAAATGGCAACCGATTCGCCTTTCTTCACCAGACGTGCCAGATAATTTTCTACAGCATGATAGGGTACGCCGGCCATTGGAATTGGCTTATCCGCCGATTGCCCGCGATGGGTCAGAGTAAGATCGAGCAACTGGGCCGCTCGTCTGGCGTCATCAAAAAATAATTCGTAAAAATCACCCATGCGGTAGAACAACAGCATGTCAGGATAATCAGCTTTAATGCGTAAATACTGCTGCATCATTGGAGTGTGTGTTACAGACATGAGCAAAATTCAACAGAAATAAAACTCCCGATTTTAGCAAACTGGCAGAGCCAAGTCAGTAATTTAAGTGCATAAACAAAAGTTAAGCCCGTTATCTTTTCACCAAGCTTAAGCAGGAGGCCAGAAATATGCATCACCGCTGCTGTGAACAGCACCGGTAAATCATTGCAAAAATTAGTCAAATTATCCAAAAATTAAATAAACTGATATACTATTAAGAATGCTATTCACGGAGGAAAAAATAGCATGAAAACCATTAAGGACTATGATCAATTTAAAAATATTCTGCCTTATTCCAGTGAAATGTTTGGCGTGTATCAGCCGTTGCTGGGGTGGAAATCCAAACGACAGTTAAAACGAATTGAACAGGATATTCAAAAGCAAAATTCTTTTCTTGTTCAGCAGTTAATTAAGCATTTTTCTAACCAGACAATGATTAGAGATTACAGCTTGAGAAGTTGTGAACTCAGTGACATAGCTATTGATTTAGGCGATTTTTCAACGTCCGGTCAACTCGCTGTGCAATCATCTGGAATTCTGCAGGAAATTAAAAAAATACTTCAAAAAAAACCGGCGAAAACCGAAGATGAGTGGCAGGATTTTATTAATAATTATGATTTGAAAAAAATCCTGCATGATACAGTTTATCCTGCTTATAAAGAAGTATTCAGGCAGCAATGCCAGCAATATAGCGAAAGCAGATCGCTTCGCGGTGAGAATACTGAATCAATGTTCGAACGGGTTAACTTGCTCAAACAGGATTTATACAATAATTTACTCAATACCATGCAAAATGAATCGGCAATTGCCCGGGTGATTACCGAGCTGGCAAGTAACCGGGCCATTAAGCCGCTTAACCAGATCTTTTACACAGACATTCATTATAACAGTAAGACTGCTTTCTGGAATTTGGTTAAAAATTTTACGGATGATTATAAGGACCCTTATTTGACATTCGATCCAAAAAAAGATGTCGATAATGTTAGCCTTTCGCCACTGGGGATTGTCCACTTATTCAGACAGTATTTTTTTGAATTTGATACCTTTCTCGGAAGTCCAACAGGTCACGTCTGGCTTGCACCAGGATCAACTGTTGAACTGATTGAAATCAGTACGCGAAAAACCATCACCGAAAAATACTATGAAACTGGTTATGAATCCATTACCAAAACAGAAAAATCAACAACTGAACAAGATGAAATCAGCACCGCCGTAAAAGAAGATAATAAGAGTGACTTGAAACTAGGATTCACCACTACAGTGAATCAATCCTGGGGCACAGGAAATGCATCGGCTACTGCCAGTTTAAATATGGACAGAACACAGCAGACTGCACGAGAAAATACTCATAAAAAAATGCGTGAACAAACGCAGAAACTATCGTCAGAGATCCGCGAAAACTTTAAGTCAACGTTCAAAACTATTACTGAAGAATCCAGCACATCCAGTAAACGCTATGTATTAGCCAATAATACTCCTGATTTAATTAACTATGAACTGCGCCGTAAAATGCGCCAGGTGGGGGTTCAGGTGCAGGATATAGGCAGTTTTCTGTGCTGGGAAACTTTCGTGGATGAGCCAGGAGAAGCCTTGGGATTAGCTAATCTGGTTCATATTGCCAAGCCTGCTGATTTAATTCCAAAACCAGTGATTTCAGAAACCATGCCGCCACCGGATAGCTCGGTTAATTTTACGGTACCAGCGGTCTGGGATTTTGGCGACAACCGGAAGTGGAATGTGCCGGGATTGGGGTTTGTTCCCTTAACCACTTTTCAGGTGCCTCCACCTCCAGATGGCTTTGAGTTGTTAAAAGCAAACTATCCGGATGGTTATATTAATATCAAATACATTTCCCATAGCGGTGAGGATTCGGAAAATCAAATTTATGCCTTTCATGGGAAATTTACGCCTGATTTTTCACAAATCGAAATTGGTGTGATTACCGCTCCGGGGGGATTAGAGTGGGATGAGCGCATTGATTTTGTTGTAGGAGGTACCCTGCACTATACCGTGGCTGCCGCAAAGCTTGCTGAAATTAAGGCAGGAAACGATGCTAAGAAGGCAGCAGTTACCCAAATCGAACAACAAAATGCTGAGGCGACCCGCCAGGCGTTTTTGAATGCCGCCAAAGAACGTATTGAGATGGCCAGCAATATCCAAAAGCGAAAATATGAGGAATTAAGAGAAGAGGAACGCATTATTGTGTATCGCCGATTGATTCGTTCGCTGATGACGAATATGCATTATAAAGTGGATACTGAGCCGCGCACCTTGCATGTGTTGTCGGAGTTAATTAACTCTATTTTTGATGTCAATAAAATGCTGTATTTTGTAGCACCGGAATGGTGGAAACCACGGAAGAAATCCAGCCAGTTTTTAGGCGTAGGAGATTTTCAGAGCATTAATGCCGATGCGGTGAACTGGTCAGATAATGTACCTCGGGAGGATAATTACTTAATCACCGATAAAAGCCAGCCGGCACCTATGGGCAGTTCATTGGGCTGGCTTTTGCAGCTCGATGGCGACAATATGCGCAATGCTTTTCTGAATGCGCCCTGGGTTAAGGCTGTTATCCCGATTCGGCCTGGAAAGGAGAGGGCAGCAATTAATTGGTTAAAAAATGTAAATGTTGAGGGCTCGGAGGGGCTGGATGCCTCCTATATGGCTCCACAGTCGGAACTGGATGAGATAAAAACGAAGCTCTTAGCCCTCGATCCCACTGATGAGGTCGCTGGTCACGCCCAGGTAAGCATCAATGACGCCATTCGTTTTCTATGTACTCAGGTTTCGCAAAAGCATGCTGAATCCAATAAGACTGATCATTATCCTAAAGGCGCTGAAATTCATGATGATGACAAGGTATCCGCTACCCCAATTGACAAGGTGTATGAGTATGGGTTTTATCCCCTCCAGGGTAGTTTTCGCTATGATCCAGCTGATCCTGATCCTAATAATCCGGATAAAAATTTCCAGGTTTTCGATCAATGGGTGGAAATTTTACCCACCGATCAGGTCGTTCCAGTAAAGGTAACCTATAATCCTTTAACTGGAAGACAGGAGCCGCCGGTTTGAGGATAAAGCAATGAATGGAGTTACCAGGCCGGCAACCCGGCAAATGGATAATTATGGCTCTGATGTACAGGACGCATTCAAAAAAGCTGAAGATCAGTTTTTTGCTTCTGGAAAGCCTTACCGGAAGGATGAGGTGATTAATCTGATTTCCAATACCGGGTACTTTAAAGTGGATATTTATGAATATACGCCTGTGGATATTCATTATGTGGTGTTCTTTTTTAACAAGAAAAATTATGAGGCAACCGGAAAAGCAGAAGTGTTTGAGTGTCATGGAACGATTGCCCGCAGTTATATTGAGTGGCACCGAAATCTTCCCAATATCAGTAATTTTCCCATTGATAATGACCGGCGCATGAAAACCGATGCCGACTCTGTTATCTCAATTCAAAGTGAGTCCGCTCTGGTTTGGGACAGTCGTACCAATGGTGTAACTCAGAGAAAATACGCATCCCATATTCCCGGAAACGAAAATCGGCTGGTCGCTTTTACAGAAGAATATGCAATTTCCAATAATGATATTCTTTTCAAAAACTGGAAGGCAGCGACTTTGCAATCCATTTCTTCTCGAAGTGTGGGCAGGCCCTCGCAGATTCTTCTTCATGAAACAGCCGGCATGGAAATGGACAGTACTGCGGTCTTCAATGTGCCCGCTCATTTTTGCGTGGCCAATGTCAAGGACAATAAAGGAACGATTTATCAGATGGCGGATATTGCCGCCAATGTACCGCATGGGGAAATCACCAATAGCCGAGCCATTGGAATTGAGTTTGTGAATGCGCCGTTTGATATCTGGAAGCAAGTGAAAGACCCCGTTACCGGACAGGCAAGAGACGAGTTGCCAAGAACGCGTTCCAATTTTGGTCTGAAGGACAGTGTAAAAGGCATCTACGTTGAGAGTAATAAAATCCCTATTCGTGATCCGGTGATTAGTAAGAATGTGCAATTCATTCCGCTTGAGTTTTCAGATTCAACGGCCAGTGAATTTTTCGAGTTAAAAATTCCTGAGGCCAGTTTAATTAATAAAAGCGCTTTGCAAACGCATCAGATTAATGGACGAAACATTCTTACTGTTAATGATGGTATGGCGTCAATTAAATATTGCAAGCCTGTTAAATTTGAAAATCTGCGGCATTTAATTATTTTACTGAGTGATAACAGCCTGATTAAAGACGCTTTGCCTGAAGATTTGGGGATATGGAAATCCATTCATGCCGCGAATGGCAAGCTGTTTTATTTTTATCAGCGCATGTTTTCCGAGGCCACTACAACTTCTGTTGTCGCCGGAAAAACAATAAAAAAAATTACCATGAATTTTCCAATTAACCTGACAAATCCGGCGATTTTTTCCCACGGGCATATTGGACATCATGCGGATGGATTTTTGCAGGGAATTTATCTTTATTTAAGAATGTTTGAAAGCTTAAATGCTCAGCGAAGCTTACAGGCCATGATTTATTTTCTAACCTCCGAAAAGACGGATGCAGAAAAAAATCCTCTTGAGTTGACGGAAGTAATGACAGTGACTCGTACATCCGAGCTGGTGAGTGGAAGTGAGCGTAATATTGAAGTTAAATTTACTCCTGCGGCAAGTCCGACAACCATTCGCATCACCAATTTTCTTGAAATCGATCTCCAGGGGATGGATAGAAAATATCCAGTTAATAATTCCAATTAATCAATAGATTGATGATTTCAGGTTTTTGGTCTAAAGTTAACAGGGAATTGAGTTAACTCCTTCACTTAAGATAAATTTTTGTTAAACTAGGTTCTGTGGACAAATTTTATTGTGAGCGAAAATGCGGATAATTGAGTGCTAATATGTTTTTGAATGAGGCGAATAGCGAGTCCTATTTAACGAATTCAAAGACATATTGGCACCAGTTAGCAGCATTTGCAGCCACAACTAAAATTGGTTCACAGAGCCTAGAGGTGGGATTGACTTTGAATTTAAACCAGGGAGAATAAAATGAGAAGAATGGTTCTGTTAGTTTTAGCAGCTTGTACTGCGTTAGTGTTATCTGCTTGCGGTGACAACGCTGAGAAAAAGGTAGAGTCTACTACTACTGTTGAGCAACAAGGCACTGATCAAAACAATGATGGTAAAGCAGATCAAGGTTCTGCAACCACTACAACGACTACTGAAACAACTAAAACTAACGACAATTAATAATTTCAAAGCCCCTGAAAAGGGGCTTTTTTTATTTGTGACCTATGGAAGCACTACTCTATCAATTAAAAGAATTATTTTTAGCAAAAGGCCATTGTATTGCCACTGCAGAGTCCTGCACTGGAGGCCTGGTCGCTAGCGAGCTCACGGAAATTCCAGGCAGTTCGCAGTGGTTTGAGCGCGGTTTTGTTTGCTACAGTAATCTTTCCAAGCAAGAGATGCTGGGTGTTGATGCCCTGCTTATTGAGCAATATGGGGCTGTTAGTCAACAGGTTGCCGAAGCCATGGCGCTGGGCGCTTTGCAGCATAGCAAGGCAAGCATTTCGCTTTCAATTACCGGTATTGCCGGACCCGAGGGAGGAAGTATTGAAAAACCTGTTGGTACAGTCTGGTTTGGATATGCATCCCGAACCCGGAATATTGTGCGTACCGAACATTGTCATTTCAGCAACTGTTCCCGGCGTCAGATACGGACGCGCGCCTGCAGAAAAGCCCTGGCAGGAATTCTGACATTGCTTTCTACTCAATAAAGTGTCTTTATCAGCCTGATAATTACGCTCAAGCTCATAAAAATTTTGCTGCCTATCCATATCTATGTGATAATTTGCGCTTTGCATACTTTGGATAATACGATGGATAACAACAAGCAAAAAGCACTAAGTGCTGCTCTGGCACAAATAGAAAGACAATTTGGGAAAGGTTCAGTCATGCGCATGGGAGATAACCCTGCCGAGCGCGATATCGAGGCGATCTCAACCGGCTCTCTGGGATTGGACATTGCCTTAGGTATTGGCGGTTTGCCCAAGGGGCGAATTGTAGAAATCTACGGACCTGAATCCTCTGGTAAAACCACATTAACTCTGCAGGTTATCGCCGAATGCCAGAAAGCGGGGGGAACTGCAGCATTTGTGGACGCGGAACATGCGCTGGATCCTGGTTATGCGGCTAAGCTCGGCGTCAATGTAGATGACCTGCTGGTTTCGCAACCGGATACTGGTGAGCAGGCACTTGAAATTACGGATATGCTGGTTCGTTCTGCTGCAGTGGATGTTATTGTGGTGGATTCTGTCGCTGCTTTGACTCCCAAAGCGGAAATTGAAGGGGAAATGGGTGATACTCATGTAGGTTTGCAGGCTCGACTCATGTCGCAGGCATTACGTAAATTAACGGCCAATATCAAGCGATCCAATACACTGGTGATCTTCATTAATCAGATCCGTATGAAAATTGGGGTGATGTTTGGTAATCCTGAAACGACCACAGGCGGTAATGCACTCAAGTTTTATGCTTCAGTTCGTTTGGATATTCGCCGTACTGGCTCCATTAAAAAAGGCGAAGAAGTAATGGGTAGCGAAACCCGTGTTAAAGTGGTTAAAAACAAGGTCGCGCCACCATTTAGAACCACTGATTTTGATATTCTTTACAATGAAGGGATTTCCCGCGAGAGTGAAATTATTAATCTGGGAACCCAGCTGGGACTGATTGAAAAAGCAGGCGCCTGGTATAGTTACAAGCAGGAAAAAATTGGACAAGGGAAAGATAATGTCCGCGTTTATCTTAAAGAACATCCTGAAGTAGCCATAGAGCTGGAGCGGTTAATTCGAGCCGAGTTGCTGGAGAAAAAAATGCCGGCGGCGGTGATGGAAGAAGATATAGAGATGATGGATGAGTAAAGCCTTTGACAGTGCTCTTCGCTTGCTGGCCAGGCGAGAGCACGGGGCAAATGAATTGGCTCAAAAATTGGCTCACAAGGGATTTGAAAGGCTTGATATTGAAAATGCTGTGGACAAATGCCAGCAGCTTAATTATCAAAGTGATGAAAGGTTCATTGCTTCATTTTGTCGTCAGCGCATCGGGCAAGGATATGGTCCGCAGCGAATTATACAGGAACTGCAGCTCAAAGGTCTGGCAAAAGATCTTATACTGGAAATAATCAATGAGCAGAATCTGTCCTGGGAAACTCTCGCCAGGGAAGTGATACAAAAGAAATTCAGGCAAATAGAGGAGCAGGATTTTGTTGCTCGGCAGAAACAACAGCGTTTTTTGCAAAATCGTGGTTTTTCTTTTGAGATAATTAATAAACTATTTAAACAATAGATCGGAGACTATGAGATTGAGTTACTTCGTTTCGCTGGGAGACTCAATCTATTCTGATAATCTTAACAAGAAGTTGTGAATTATGAAAAGTTCAGAAATTAGACAAGCATTTTTTGATTATTTTATCGACAATGGCCATCAATTTGTGGAATCAAGCCCGCTGATTCCTGGAAATGACCCTACCTTATTATTTACCAATGCCGGGATGGTTCAGTTTAAAGAAACCTTTTTAGGAATTGAGCCGCGAGCCTACAGCCGTGCAGTAAGCGCCCAACGTTGTGTGCGCGCCGGCGGGAAGCATAATGATTTGGAAAATGTAGGATATACTGCCAGACATCATACTTTTTTTGAAATGCTGGGTAATTTTAGTTTCGGCGATTATTTCAAGCGTGAGGCGATTCGCTTTGCCTGGGGATTTCTAACAGACGTTCTGCGCTTACCGCCCGAAAAATTATGGGTCACTGTCTACGAGCAGGATGATGAAGCGGCTGATATCTGGCTAAAGGAAATGAAGGTTTCTGCCGAGCGCTTTTCTCGCTGCGGCGACAAAGATAACTTCTGGTCAATGGGGGATACAGGACCCTGTGGTCCCTGCACCGAAATTTTTTATGATCATGGTCCGGAGATAGCCGGGGGGCCTCCAGGAAGTCCTGATGCGGATGGCGATCGCTATATTGAGATCTGGAACCTGGTATTCATGCAGTACAATCGGGATAAGGAAGGCAAGTTGCATCCCTTACCTCAGCCTTCAGTAGATACGGGAATGGGACTGGAGCGAATTGCCGCTGTGGTGCAAGGCGTTCATAACAATTATGATATCGACAGTTTTCAACTCCTGATTCGCTCTATATTGGAAATGTCTCCCGGAATTGATCCGAAGCATCCGTCTTTGCGAGTGATTGCAGATCATATCCGCGCCTGTGCTTTTTTAATAGCCGATGGCGTCTCTCCCAGTAATGAAGGACGAGGCTATGTGCTAAGGCGCATTATCCGGCGAGCTATTCGGCATGGCAATAAATTAGGTTTGCCATCGCCTTTCTTCAGCCGTCTGGTTGAGCCCTTAGGTCACGTAATGGGCGATGCCTATCCGGAACTGTTGGAGGCAAGGCTGCAGATTGAGCGGATTCTGACACAGGAAGAAAATCAGTTTATTCGTACTCTGGAACAAGGTTTAAGGCTTTTACAGGAACAAATTCAGACTTTGGATTCTGCAATAATTCCAGGCGAAATCGTGTTTAAACTCTATGATACCTATGGGTTTCCCCTCGATTTAACTCAGGATATCGCTCGCGAGCAAAATTTAACGGTTGATCTTGATGGGTTTAACCAGTGCATGCAGCAACAGCGTGAATTATCGCAATCAGCCAGTCAATTTTCCGCTGATTATTCTTCAGCCTGCCAGGTTGAGGAAACAAGCCATTTTCATGGTTATGAGACGGATAGCATGTCGAGTGCCATTACCGTTTTATTAATGGATAATAAACGAGTCAATCAGCTGGCACAGGGCGAGAAGGGAGCCATTATTCTTGAGCATACCCCGTTCTATGCTGAAAGCGGCGGACAGGTGGGTGATAAAGGGCAGTTAGTTACCAGTCATGGCGTTTTTCAGGTTGAGGATACCCAGCGCACTGGCCAGGCCATAGTCCACTATGGCGAAGTGCTGGAAGGTGAAATTAAACTGGGACAAACAGCTGCCGCCCAGATTGATGCCAGACGCCGCGCAGCCATTCGGCTTAATCATACAGCGACTCACTTGTTGCATGCCGCATTAAAACAATTAATCGGGCCTCATGTACAACAGAAAGGCTCCCTGGTTGATGCAGAGCGCGCGCGCTTTGACTTCTCTCATTTTGAGGCATTAAGTTCTCAGCAACTGCGTTCACTGGAAGAACTGGTAAATGATCGTATCCGTGCGAATGAAGAAGTACTGACTCGGATAATGAATCTGGAAGAGGCTAAAAAAAGCGGGGCTGTCGCCCTGTTTGGTGAAAAATACAGCGATGAAGTAAGAGTATTATCTGTAGGGGATTTCTCTATGGAGCTTTGCGGTGGCACGCACGCAGAGCGTACAGGTGATATTGGTGTATTTAAAATAGTGGCTGAATATGGGATTGCCAGTGGTGTCCGGCGGATTGAAATGGTAACTGGCGCTTACGCACTGGATTGGATAAACCAACAGCTTGCTCTGCTGGATGAAATGGCTGCGAAATTAAAGACAAGTGCCGGCACTGCGGCTGAAAAATTAAGTCAATTCCTGAACGATTTTAAACTGCAGGAAAAAGAGCTGAGTCGAATGCAGACTAAACTGGCAGCCAAGTCAGGAGGCGATTTGCAGAAAGAAATGCAGACTATCGCGGACACTGCGGTGCTGATCAAGCAATTGAATGGAGCAGATAATCAATCAATGCGGACAACACTCGATCAACTGAAATCATCAAATGAACGAGCGATTATTGTATTGTACACCGTTGATAATGCGAAAATAAATGTCATTGCCGGGATTACAAAATCATTAGTCGGTCAGGCGCCTTCTGCAGCCGTTCTGGTGAAAATGCTCTGTGGTAAAGGCGGCGGCCGCGAAGATATGGCACAGGGCGGAGGCCCTGCTCCTGACGATTTGGATAGCCGTCTCGCAGAGATAGCCGTTTTGCTGGAGGATTGGGGAAAATCCAGAGTAAGTGATCCAAATACATAAAATATAAATGGTAGCAAATTGCATCAGATTAAGCTTCGCGATGCAATTTGCCTTAAAAGATTTATTGCGGCTGGAAATAATCATAAGGATTTGATGATGAGCTTTTTAAGTGAATTTAAACAGTTTGCCATGCGCGGTAATGTGGTCGATCTGGCAGTGGCAGTGATCATTGGTGCTGCGTTTGGCAAGATTGTTTCCTCCTTGGTCGATGGGATTGTTATGCCTTTAATCGGCTTGCTTCTTGGGGGTGTTAATATCACCGCAAAATCCTTGAAAATCGGCGCAGCCGTTGTGAAGTGGGGGGCTTTTCTGCAAACCATTTTAGACTTCACAATCATTGCTTTTGCAATTTTTGTAGCGGTTAAATTCATTAATTTACTGCAGGTAAAAAAAGATGCGGAGCCTGAGAAAATCAGTAACGAAGAAAAACTATTAGTCGAAATTAGAGATCTTCTGCAAGCCAATTTGCATAAACAATAGAATTTTAACCTGTATTTGACAACGCCTGAATATTTTTCTGCTAAGCTAAAAAAAACTAGTCCAGCGGATAATGCTTATGGAATATCGCAATCCTGAAACTGCTGATTTCGAAAAAATGGTCGAACTGCAAAATGAGAATCTGGCTGTTAATCTGGCTTCTGATTTGCAGGATGGATTCCTGTCAGCAGGATTTACAGCTGAACAGTTTAAGGAAATGGATGCTGATTTAGGCATTATTGTGGGGGTTGAGGATACAGCGGTTTGTGCTTATCAGTGTGCAAGCACTCTGAACTACAATAAAAATGTTCCTTTGGTGCAGGCAATGATCGATCAATTCAACCGCTTGAAATATCAGGGAAAATCTCTTGCAGATTACCAGACTTGTGTGTACGGACCTGTTTGTATTGCCAAAACGCATCGAGGCAAAAATGTCATGTCCGGATTATTTGAACACATGAGCCAGTATTTAAAACAAGCGCATCCCGAGATAGACATGCTGACTGTTCTGGTTTCTAAAAGTAATCCTCGCTCAGTGAATGCACATAAAAAACTGGGAATGGAAGTGATCGGTGATTTTCAATTTAATGGCAGCGAATTTGTCATTTTAGTCTATCCAGCTCATTAATCCAGTTATTAAGCAGCGATATAAAAATTTTTTTTCTTCAGAATTTTATTCCCGAATCTGAGCTATATTAAAATTATCAAGGACTGTATTGAGATGCCATGCCTCCTTTATCGCCGATCTCTGAGTTCATAAAATCTCCAGAAATAAATCCTGTCCCCAGTTCTTTTCCTAAAACATTAGCAATGGAAGCGCTTCAATACGTTAAATCACTGCCAACCCATGCTCAAGAGAGTGATGAAGCGAAATTAAGCGAGGAGCAGATAGAGACTATTCTAAATGGCAGCGGATCGACTCTGGATAAAATTAAGGCCTCTTATATTGCAATGAAGCAAACAGGCGCTTGCAACAGCAAGCATCAGGCGCTTTGCGCTTTTCAGTATATTCTAAACCGATTAATCAGTAGCCGCGTAGCCGATATTAACAAGACTATGCCTCTGGAATTACTTTCATTACTCAAGCATTTTATCGTAAAAATTAATAATGAGGTGATCTGCGATCCAGCCCTCGATGCCTGCTATCTGGCCAGTGACTTACCCACCCTGATTTCCAGGGATCACAAAGCCGATTGGGGGATGTTTCATGATCCCAGTACTTACTTTAAAATTGAAAAGAACTGGCTTTGCTATTCCTGTCTGAATCCCAATAACACCGCGAGTCTTGATCGAGCCTCAATGGAAAGTATTTATAATTTATTCCCGCAGGTGTATTCGGATTCTCCGCTGACTAAATCGGTTCCTCAAAAAGCAGAAGATGCACCCGATATTGTGGTTCGCAAGCCCTGAGCTTGTTAACAAAGTCTCGGAATTTCAGTATATTATATGTTTTGTTATTAGGGAAAATAGCTTTGACCTTCCGCGAGCGATTGTCGGCATTTCAATACTGGCCTCATGTGATCACCATCAGCCTAATCGTACTGGCTGTCGCGGGTTATCGTTATTTTGCCTACTATGATACACGCTCAAACGATGCTTATGTCTCAGCTAATGTTATCAATATGGCTGCTTTGGTTTCAGGCCCAATCAGCGAAATTTATGTTGTAGAAAATCAGCAGGTAAAAAAAGGAGACAAGCTGATTACTATCGACCCCAGGCCCTATCTGTATGCATTAAATAAAGCCAAAGCCCAATATAATATGGCCAAAATCAGATACGCGAATGAAAAACTGGGCATTCAGGTTGCAGAAGAAGAATTACGGCAAAGCAAATCCATGCTTGCTCTCAGTCAGGATCATTTAAGTCGTTATCAAAAACTGCAAAAGCAGGGCGATTTGGCTGAAATACAGCTGATTAATACGGAGGCCAAGATAAGCGAGCAGCAGGCTATTGTGCTGGCTGCCATGCAGAAACTCAGAATTGCCCAGCAAAATTTTGATAATAGTGAAATCAAAGCCGCACTGGCTGAAGTGCACAAAGCGCAATACCTTTATGATCACACCACGATCGTTGCGCCTGCTGATGGTTATATTACCAATTTCAATCTGCGCCGAGGGCAATACATTCATACCGGTGAGGGCTTATTTGCGCTGGTTGACACCAGTTACTGGTGGATTGTAACCCGTTACCGCGAAACAGCAATCCGCCTGATTAAACCAGGTGACAAGGCAAAAATTTATCTTGATATGTATCCTGGAAAGACCTTTCACGGTCATGTGGAGAGTATCGGCTGGGGAATTAATCGCGTACAGTCAGGACAAGTGGCTCCATCCACACTCGCATATCTGGAAGCGACCGAAGACTGGATTAAAATTGCCCAACGTTTTCCAGTACGTATCGTTATCGATGACGTGAGCAAAGAATATCCTTTACGTATTGGCGCCAGTGCGACAACGATCACCTATCCGGAGAAGAAGTGATCTCTCCCTTCCTTCCGAAAACCCTGGAAAACCGTGCGGCAATAAGGACTGCAATATCGACTCTGATTGCTATTTTAATTGCTTTTGCCCTGCATCTGGATAAGCCTTACTGGGCAGGCATGACTGTTGTAATTCTGGCCAATGTGTACACTGGAAATATTATTGATAAAGCGATTATGCGGATCGCTGGGACTATAATTGGGGCATGGCTTGGATATTTCATGTCAGGTTTTATTGCGAACAGTTTTTTTCTCTATTTGCTGGCTGGATTTTTTCTCATCGCCATTGCCGTTTATTATTATAACCTGAGCCGCTATGCCTATGCTTTTCTGTTGCTGGCGATCAGTGCTTTTATAGTTATTTCCGAACTGGCCTTTTCTCCGGGAGAAGCGTTTCAGGTGGCCATCTGGCGTCCGGCCGAAATTGGGTTGGGAGTACTAGTATCGGCGATCGCTGCTTTTTTTCTTTTCCCAAACACTATCCAGGATGCAATGAATAAAAGTGTGAATACTATTTTCACCAGTATGGATAGCCTCATTGCAGAAATTGCTTCAGCACTGCAGGATCAGAATATGGATATGGTTTCGGAAATCCAGAAAAATAATCTTCTTGTCAAAAAGAAATTGCGTCAAGGCATGGAGATGCTGGGTTTTATGCGCCGCGAGATTGGTTTTGAGCGAGTAAAGCTGGATCAATACCGTTTATTGCTGGAGTCGTTCCAATCGTTTATTCGGATGAACAGTTATTATGTGAGAAACCATTTTTTTATCACCAGTGAAAATATCGTTTTTGCTGATCAACTGGCTTTGGAAGGAATTTTTGAGGCTATACGAAACGATTTAAAAAAGATAAAGACTATCCTAGGTGATCAAAAAGATCCGGAGGCCAAATCCGAGCTTGAGACCACGGCCCTTGTCAATAATTTCAGAAAGACAATCAGCCGCTTAACTTCCCAGCACCCCGATCAGTATCAAAATTATCTTGCAATTGCCCATTATTTCAGACAGCTAAATACCATGCTGGATAATATCCAGTCTGTTCTGCTTGGTAAAGAAAAAAAGGGGAAAACAAAGCCGAATTTTATTTCTCATCAGGAGCAGCTAAAAAACGATCCGGATGTTATTTTGCATTCAATTAAAGCCGGATTATCTGCAACTCTGGCCTTGATCTTCTGGTTAATCAGCAATTGGCCAGGCGGTTTAAATGGAATTATCAGCAGTATTGTTATATCCGTGCGTAAAAGCCTGTTTGAAATGAAAAGTGTCAGTCTGCATCGGGTATTAGGTTGTCTCTTAGGTGGCGGACTTGCTTTAGGCAGTTTAGCCTGTTTTTCGTTTAATCTTTATAATTTTATTATTTTGATTCTTGCGGGTGTGTGGGCATTCAGTTATTTTTCATTCAAATGGCCTGCTGATGCTTATATCGGTTTACAGGCCAATCTGGCTTTGGTAATTACCATCGCCCAGGAAGGCGGGCCGCCGACCAGTTTAACACCGCCACTAGAGCGCCTTGGTGGAATTTTTATAGGTATTGCTGCCAGCTTTTTAGTCGCAAATGTGCTTTGGCGGACCGATCTCTGGCATATCCTGCTCAGACAAATTGCCAAATTGAAGCGCCACTTGATTCATAATTGCAAGCAAATACTGATGTCTGAATACAAGATGAAACGCCCCTATGATTTGGTTAATCAATTTTGGTTAACAAGAGGTGTGCTTGAAACCCTGGAAGTTGAAGGTCAGACCAACGAGAAAAAGCTGCCTCAGTTGCAGGCGATTCATGATGAATACGATAAATTAGTGATGATGCAGGCCACTTTGAGTCATATTCAGGAAACAGTGAACCAACAGCAAGCTATCTCTACTGCAAGTCAATTAAGCTTTGATCTGAAGCAACTTGCAGAGACAGTAGGAGGTCTTTATGAGGAAGTCAATTCATCTAAAGTCTCAGAAACACAGACTCAATTAAAATTACTCATGCACAAATTAGTTGAGCAGGGGGAGGCATTTTCTACCGATGAATTAGAGAACTGTGAAGTTTACTTACAAGCCCTCTATCAATTAACAGTAATTAATTTGGGCATACTGGGAATCAGTGAGTCAGTAAATTTTTGGGCTTTTAAGAAGCTTGTTAAAAATTGATCAAATGGTTCAAGTGGTACTGCTGAAGCCAAAGACATCCTGAGCCTGGAAGAAGTTTATGCAGAGCCAGCATAATTTTGCCATAATTTATAAGGATTCCTTTAATTAAAGGCTGCTATGGATAAGCAAAATGGCTGTTATATTGGTACCTCCGGCTGGAGTTATGAAGGCTGGATTGGCAATTTTTATCCTGACAAAATCAAATCACCAGATGTCTTGCCTTACTACACCAAAGTCTTCGATTCAGTGGAACTAAATAATAGTTTTTATCAGCTTCCTAAAGAGAATAATGTAAAAAAATGGGTGGAGCAAACGCCAGAGGAGTTCGTCTTTTCCTGCAAGGCGAATCGTTATATTACCCATACGAAAAAGCTGGAAGATGCCGAAGAAAGTGTTGATCGCTTATTAACTGCGTTTCGTTATTTTGAACATAAACTGGGGCCCATTCTTTTTCAATTTCCGCCTTATTGGCATATTGATCTGCCTCGGCTTAAGAAATTTATTGATTATTTGCCAAAAGATTTACGCTATACCTTTGAATTCCGCTCAAAAAGCTGGTTTTGTGACTCCCTTTATGAGCTTTTGGCGTCTCAGCGTATGAGCCTTTGTTTTTATGATCATAAACAATATCAAACTCCGAGTATCGTCACCGGTGATTTTATTTATATTCGTATGCACGGACCGGAGATAACCCCTTATACTGGTGCTTACTCAGAAGACGCAATCCAGGGATGTGCTCGGAAAATACTGGAATGGCAAAAGGAAAATAAGCCTGTCTATTGTTATTTTGATAATGATGAAAAAGCATGTGCTCCTCAGGATGCTAAAAGGCTAAGAGCGGCAATTAAAGCGCAGAAGGGCATCTAGAACAGTGCTCAATCCAGGTTGAAACTTACTCTTCATTGGTAATTTTTTGAGTCAGCAAATATTTTAAAAGGATGCCGGTATTGTCCTGTCCTTTCAAAATGACTTTCTCATAAAATTCAATAATAATGTTAGCAATTTGAGGTTTATCCAGAGCGTCGTAGGGTTTGGTAAATGTCTGTTCTATTGCTGCTTCACCATATTTAGCTGCTAACTGCGCAAAAATTTCTCTCAGATTCACTTGCGCAGCAACAATTTCCTCCTGTGTGATTGGAGGGGAGGGATTTCTTATCGCAGATTCGATGATATTGAGTTTGGCGATTGTAATCGTATCACCACAAACTTCAGTGCCTTTTTCCAGGTTATCAAAATTGATACGATTGGGAAAAAAACTGGCAAATTCCATATCGATAACCAGCGGCGGATTTGTTTTATATAGACTATGGTAACAATTCAATGTCGTTACCGTATACTCATAGATAGACAGATTACTCGCCCTTCCGATGTATTTCGATAACTGGGAATTGATGAATTCACCCGTATACACTGCAACTACTTTTTGTCCTTTTGAATGCCGAATGGCATGCTGAGCCTCATCCATATAGGCACGAAATTCCGTAGGCGATTGCTGTTCAATCAGGCTCATTACCGGATAAGTCTGTCTCATGTAATTTTCAAATTCAGAGGCTCGGTAATAAGGAATTCCATAAACAAAAAGGGCGGCTATCAGAAGGGAAATAGTGAGAATGGCTGCCCACAAAGCGACACTGTTTGAAGGCCTTTTAATGGCAAAAATGCAAAGGAATACCATTAAAAGGGCAGCGACAAAAGCAACAATAATATATATCCAAAGCACGTTGCTTATCCTTGAGGTTGAGACACTTAATTATAGTATATTCTGCCAGATAAAATTCTCTGGCTTCTATTCTCTGCTTCGCCTGTCAACTCTTTTTGAAGTTACTCATATGAGTCAAGTGCTCTCATCACCGCAGGACGCTCAGCAATCTGACGATACCAGCGAATTAGTGCTGGAAATTGTGTTTCATCAATATGTGCCTGATAAAATTCTTCATAACAATAAAGCCAGGGCCATATTGCCATATCAGCGATGGTATACTCGTTTCCGCTAATAAAGGGATTGCTGGCCAGCTGCTTTTCCATAACGCCCATCAATCGTAATACTTCATTGGCATAGCGCTCTTGCGCATAAAGGACTTGCTCTGGTGCATAGCGGTGGAAATGACCGTATTGTCCAAACATGGGACCAATGTGGGCTGCCTGAAAATAGCACCACTGCATGACCTGAAATTTGGCTTTGAGATGAGTTGGTAAAAATCGTTCATTTTTTTCAGCCAGATATTGAAGAATAGCAACGCTTTCAAAAAGAAAAAAATCCTGTTCACTATCATAGATGACGGGAATTTTATTATTCGGCGAAATGATTAAAAATTCCGGTTTGAACTGTTCACCGCTCATAATATCAATCATTTTAACAGAGTAGGGCACTTCCAGCTCTTCAAGCATAATGGTTGGTTTTATGCCGTTTGGCGTACGGGCTGAGTATAAAGTATACATGTTAAATTCCTTTCCTTTTGAATAATAGGACTAAATATCTGCTGGTCAATCAGCTTTCCAGATCACTGGAAATAAAGGATGGCACATAGGCGCTCCGGCTGCCAGTTCTTCTGTCAGCCCAGGGAAATCAGGTGAAGTAATCCAGGGGCGTGGGGCATGGATAATGTCATCGCCTAAAAAGCGAAGAGAGAATGCTCTGCGTCTTTGCCCAGTGTCAGCACCTCGTGAGGAGTGCAGACTTAGCATATGAAAGCAAATCACATCGCCAGGCTGCATAGACCAGGATTTAATCTCGTATTGCTGTGGATTCTGCTCGATATCAGGCAGCTCACCAAGCGATCCCTCAGGAAACCATTTGGCCTGCTTATCCATAAATGAGCGGGGCATTAGCCAGGGCCCGCGGTGTGAGTGCGATACAAAACGCAAGGCTGCATGCTGGCTGACAGGGTCAACCGGTATCCACATGCTGCAGTTCTGTAAGCCTTCAATATTGTAATAAGGCTGATCCTGATGCCAGGGTGTTGATTGGAGAGTGTCCGCTTCTTTGACCAGTAAGTGATCATGGTACAAGCGAATGTGGCGGCTATCAGTTAATTTAGCGGCTATCTCCCCCAAACAGGAATCAAAAATAAGTTCCTGATAAAAGGGATTGGTTTGCCAGGTGCAGAAATCCTCAACAAAGCAGCCTGGATCATCCGGGCGGCTGGCTACTTTGGCGCGATGGCTCAATTGCTGCAAATTATGTTCAATACCTTCAGTCAGGAGAGCTATCTGCTTTGGATTTAATAATTGCCGGATACAGACTACCCCTTCTTCCTGATAATCCCTGATGAGTCCTTCTTCATCCTGATTCCAAAACACGGGCGTCTCCTTGCCGGCTATTCCACTAGAATGTATCACACTGCATGCGGCTGAATCCAGCCCATACTAAAGGCGAGCAAAAGAAAGAGAAACAGGGCGAGTGACAAGCCTATTCGCCAGCTTAAGGCTTTGACTGTGCGGTTGGTTGAACCTTTATCCTTAATCAGAAAAATCAAACCGCTTCCCAGTGCGAATAGAATAATTAGCATCACAATTAGGATGATTGCTTTGGTGAACATTTGGTATAATCTCCTCAGTGCTTTTTCATGATTCCAAAAAATGCTGAGTGTAACTTGTTTTAATCATCGTTTCACGTCCGGCGGACGTATCCTTGTACTGGCTGTATTGGCTATTATCCTGCTTATCGCGTTGGGGTTCTGGCAGCTGCATCGCGCAGAAGAAAAACAATTGATCCTTACTGCCGAAGCCAGAGAGACTCAACTGCCTCCCGTTGAATGGGTTGCCGGAATGCCCTATCCCAAGCAGTATCAATCGATTCAGATAAAAGGCCGGTATTTGTCATCCATTTTTCTTCTGGATAATCAGTTTTTCGAGCACCAGCCGGGATATAATGTGCTTTCCCCCTATTTGCTTGCTGACGGTCATTTGCTATTAATTGACAGAGGCTGGATCGCAGGTGATCGCAGACATATTCCGGTATTGCCTCCTCTGCAGTCAGCACCTCATTTAAGCGGTCGAGCCTATTTTCCTTCCACTAAATCATGGGTTTTAGGACAGGAAGCTGAAATAAAAAGCGATAGTATTACCATAGTTGAACGCATTGACGTGAAATTAATCAGTAATCTTTTGCATAAATCCGTCTATCCGTTTATTATTCGCCTCAATAAAGATGACGTTAATGGTTTTACCCGTGAGTGGCCCACTGTTACAATGTCGCCTCAACGTCACTATGCCTATGCCTTGCAATGGTTTGCCCTGGCTTTTATTGCCCTGGTGGTTTTTATTGGCTCGAATTTGAAAAAAATCAATGACTAGTACTGTTAAATCGAAAAATGTGGTCCTGTATCTTTTAGCGCTCCTGTTCATCGCTCCTGGTGTTGCGGCCTATCTTTTTTTTACCCATCCGCAATGGCTCCGAGCGCAGGCGATTAATAAAGGCAATTTGCTAGTGCCTGCTGTTTCTGTGGAGCTTGCTAATCCAAAAAGCAAATGGCAGCTGGTATTCTGGAATCCCGGTGTTTGTGAACAAGCCTGTTTGTCACAGCTTGATAAATTAGGGCGTATTCGTTTAGCGCTTGGAAGGCATTTATATGAAGTGGAAGAGGTGCTTATCCTTCCTCCTGGTGTTAAATTATCTCCAGAGGTTGCTCAGCTATTGCAGGAGCAGGATATGCATTATCAAAACCTGTCAGCCAGCAAGCTTCCGTCGTCAGCACAGGTGTATATTGCCAATCCTGACAAATTCCTGATTTTATCCTATTCACCAGCCGCCAAGCCGGCAGATATTTATAAAGATTTAAAACATTTATTAAACGCGGGTAAACAGAGTGCTTGATACTATTTATACAAACTGGATGCGCTGGGCTGTGAGTATTGCTGTCATATTGTCCTTGCTGGTCGTGATGCTGGGCGCTTATACCCGTCTGACTAATGCAGGTCTTGGCTGCCCCGACTGGCCAGGATGTTATGGACATATGGTTCTACCGTCAGATACCAAGGCGTTGGGCCAAGCACAAAAGACCTACCCGGATAATCCTATCGAATCCCGTAAAGCCTGGACGGAGATGGCGCACCGCTATGCAGCGGGTACACTGGCCTTGCTAATCTTTGCTGTAGGAGGAGTTTCGGTATTTCGGACATTGAAAGAACGGAGACCTTTTGCCCGTTTGCCTTTTCTACTCATGCTGCTGGTCTTGTTTCAGGCCGCGCTAGGTATGTGGACTGTGACGCTTAGGTTACTTCCTGTGGTGGTGATGGCCCATTTACTGGGAGGTATATTAATTTTTTCTTGTCTTGTTCGTCTTCGTTTGCAGATGACAGCGAGAAGAGAGGCTTCAAAACCTTCATGGGGTTTCTGGATTGCCCTGGGGGCATTCATCGTATTTTTCCAGATCGCTCTGGGCGGTTGGGTAAGTGCCAACTATGCAGGGATTGCCTGTATTGGTTTTCCCCAGTGTAATGGCGAATGGTTACCGGCAATAAAGCTTTCCCAGGGGTTTAATCTGTTTTCACCCGTTGGCGAAAATTATCAGGGCGGCCTTCTCGATAGCGAAGTCAGAGCATCTATTCAAGGGATTCATCGCCTGGGCGCTTTAATTACCACTCTTTATTTATTGGGCCTTTCTGGACTTATATTGCTGAGATCTGCCAGCAAATCCTTGCGGGGAATGGCGATTTTTGTGCTTATCCTGCTTGGCGTCCAGCTATGCCTTGGTATTATCAATGTCTTGTATCTGCTTCCGTTATGGTCTGCAGTTGCCCACAATGGGATGGCTGCCATGCTATTGGCCAGCCTGTTTACAATGTTTTATTTCTCTCGGGAGGAGCGCTGTGATGCAAAATGAGGCCTGCCTGAAGTCAGCATCCTGGCGAGATTATCTGGAGCTTTGCAAGCCGCGCGTGGTGTTGTTAATGCTGTTAACCGTTATGGTGGGCATGTATCTGGCAGCGCCTGGTTGGATACCCTTATCTACCTTGTGCATTACACTCATAGGAGTCGGCTGTGCCGCCAGTAGTGCCGCAGCAATCAACCATCTGGTTGATAAACGTATTGACGCCTTAATGGCAAGAACCAAAAAACGTCCGGTGGCTCGGGGCCGCATTTCGATTAAACAGGCGATTAGCTTTGCCTTGTTTTTGGGTGTTACAGGTCTGACCTTGCTTTCTCTATGGATCAATACGCTTACTGCAGTGCTAACCTTTGTGACGCTTATTGGTTATGCCGGGATTTACACTGGTTATCTGAAACGGGCTACCCCGCAAAATATTGTGATAGGCGGCCTTGCGGGGGCATCACCGCCTTTATTGGGATGGACGGCAATTACCAATCACCTTGATCCCAATGCCCTTTTACTGGTATTAATTATTTTTACCTGGACCCCGCCTCATTTCTGGGCGCTGGCTATTTATCGATTTGAAGATTATCGTCATGCAGAAATTCCAATGCTGCCGGTAACCCATGGTATTGCTTTTACCAAGCTCAATATTGTTCTGTATACTATTCTGCTGCTGGTGGTCACCATGCTTCCAGTCCTTGTAGGGATGAGCGGTTTGATTTACCTGGCTGGTGCGGTTATTTTGGGACTTCGATTTTTACACTGGACCTGGCGCCTGTATCGAAGTGATGAGCCGGTTATTGCCTTGCGTACCTTTCGATTCTCTATTGTGTATTTAATGTTACTGTTTGTCTTTTTGTTAATTGACCATTACGTGTAAGAGGAAAAAATGGCAAATCAAAATAAAAAAATTACCCTGACGGTCACGTTGCTTTTAGCTATAGCAGCCATGTTTACCGGTTTGTTCGTCGCGCAACATATGCATTGGAATAAAGAAATTGACCCTTCGCAATTTCATGGCACCTTATTACAAAAACCTCGTGATATCGAGCAGTTCAGTCTGACAGGGGTTGATGAGAAATCCTTTGACAACAAGAGTCTGCAGGGACAATGGACAATGATATTTTTTGGTTTTACTAACTGCGGATACGTTTGTCCTACTACGATGGCTGAGTTGGCTAAAATGTACAGTATCCTTGAAGAACAGCGGGTGAAACCTTTACCGCATGTTGTTATGATTTCTGTTGATCCGGAAAGAGATGATCTTGAAAAACTGAAAAATTATGTGATCGCTTTCAATCCTCATTTTTATGGCGCAAGAGGGGAGCAGGCGACTGTGAAAAAAATGGCAATGGAAATGGGTATTGCCTATGAGAAAAAAATCTCAACAAATTCAGAGAACTATGATGTACAGCACAGCGGTGCTGTCATGCTATTCAATCCCCAGGGGGAATTGAGTGCATTTTTCACCACTCCTCATCGAGCTGATTTACTGGCAAAAGATTATCAGCTTCTGGTTGGTTAAAAATTTTAGGGTGTTGCTTAACTACTCGTTTTCCTGTCATATCTGAAATAGATTGTATACTCTGTGAAGCCTGAGCCTGTATGCTTATCAGGCATCCAGCTCTCTATGCCATTGTCTTTGAGAGATGGAGCACCGGATCACAGTAATTTCGTATGAATAACGAGCCAACAAGCCCTTACTTGTCGTCTATACTTTTCTCATGAGACAAAGCAGACTCAGTCCTGTGACTGGCTCAGAGAAGAAATAGATTTTTGGATACAATAAAAACAATTGGGAATAATTATCTTCATGAAAATTGCGATCTTGGCGACCAATCCCCATTTATATTCTCACCAACGATTAAAGGAAGCCGGTGAAGCTGCTGGACATGAAGTCAATATTATCAATCCACTGTACTGCTATATGAATGTTGCGGCTTCCAGCCCTAAAGTGCATTATCGCGGCGGTGAACCCTTGCCCAAGTATGATGCGGTGATCCCGCGTATTGGTGCGTCAATTACTTACTACGGCACTGCAGTCTTGCGGCATATGGAAACTATGGGGATGTATACCTTAAACGAATCGATAGCGATTTCACGCTCCCGGGATAAATTCCGCTCCCTGCAGATATTGGCTCGAAAAGGGATCCCGATGCCATTGACCAGTTTTGCGCAGTCACCGGATGATACAGAAGATTTAATTCGTATGGTCGGCGGAGCTCCCCTGGTCATTAAATTGCTTGAGGGAACACAGGGCAAAGGCGTTATTCTCGCAGACAGCCATCAATCAGCAGTTAGCATTATTAATGCATTTAAGGAAATGTCGGCCAATATTCTGGTGCAGGAATTTATTCAGGAGTCCAAAGGAACGGACATCCGTTGCTTTGTCATTGGGGATAAAGTCGTTGCCGCGGTTAAACGACAGGCAAAAGAGGGAGAGTTTCGCGCCAATGTTCACCAGGGCGGTAAAGCGCAAAAAGTTGCCTTATCCCCACAGGAGCGAGCCATTGCGATCGGAGCGGCAAAAGCGATGGGACTCAAAGTAGCCGGTGTCGACTTAATTCGATCCAATCATGGACCGCTGGTGCTTGAAATCAACTCCTCCCCAGGATTGGAGGGAGTTGAAAAGGCGACCCATATTAATATTGCGGGAAAGATTATTCAGTACATTGAAAAAAATGCCAAGCCCAAAGGCTTAAATCAACGCTTTCAGGGATAGGCGGCCTTCCTTTCCTTAGACTGCGGCTTGACCGCAGTCTAACGATCTTGAGAAAAAAACAATTAAATGTGTTTATTATAAATAAACAATGATGTAAAATTGAGCAAATTGTTTTTGCTTGGAGGTCTCAAAATGCCTTGGAAAAAATTAGGAGGTGGTAGTTTTAATACCACTTATGTGAATGTCGAGAAAGCAGAGGTCTTAAAAATTCAAAAAAAGTGCTATGAGACAGACCTCCCAGAACGTTCAGTAAGACTGTGGAATGAAATAAACTCTCATATCAAACCCCCCGCCCGTGTTGTTCGTTCCAAACAGTTTGGCCCTGGATGGATTTGTCCTTACGTTAAAGGCAGACAATCTACCGATGAGGAAATGGTTGGCGCTTTAATTGATATTTTTACACGTACTGGCCGTATTGTTATTGACGCGGCTGGACGCAAGAATTTTGTGACAACAAAAAGCGGTCATGTCGTTTGTGTCGATGTGGGGCTTTGTCTGGAGCTTGAGAAAAGGCATGAAGTTCGCCTGGGAAATAAAACAAGACGAAGCAGTATAGCAAGCCAGAACTATTGGGGGGATGCAGAGGTTCTTCATGACAATTGGTTTCGGATAAATAGTTGGGTCTTTCCACAAACAATAGAAACAGTCAAAGCCTTATTGTTTATCAAGAACAATCGGCCTGACATTTTTGACGCCGGATTTTTAAAAAACAAACCCAATTTAATAAAGGCATTGGCTGCCGGCTATGATGCTCAACGCAATGTGGGCGTTAACTCACGGGTTGAACTGGCGGCGGAGATAATCGATTATCGAGCCAGCATCTCTACTCATCCCTCCCGGCGGCTGCCTGCAGTTTCTTTAAAAACCAAAGACAGATTATCCGAAGCAGTTAGTAAAGCGAAAAATATTTTATTAGTTGAAAGAGAATTAAGTCTCGATAATCTTAAAGAAAGCTGCATCAGAGAGTTAACCCGTTATCTGCTTTCGAGAGGCTCCTTAAAAGAGGGTGAGTTTTCGGCGTCTCTGATTACTCGTTTCTTTAGAAATTCCGAGCTGACGGCGACAAAAGCTGAATATACCAGGCTGCTCATGCATAGCATTAATAATGCAGAGTCGGTTGAGGAAATAAAGACGCTTGCAGGCAAGGCTTTCGGTAATCAATTGTTAAGTTCGTCAGCGCATAGCGTCAGCCTCGCTGTACGTCTGGCGAAATGTTCTGCTATGTGTGAGGTGGTGGAAGAGCAATCTGCTGGTTTGCAGAGACGGACGAGTCTCTAATCTCTGCAAACAGGTTAGGAGGCCCGGGTTTCTCTCTTTCGGTTATCACTTTTACCGATGAGCCAATCCGGGTTAACCTCCAGTTCATCGGCTAGACGATCCAGTATTTTAGCTGTGGGAATGACTATTCCGTTTAAAAAAGCCTCTGCCTGATATCTGGGAATTTTCAAGAGCTTAGAAAATACTTCAATCCGCTCATCGTCTCTAAGGGGAACCCCGATACCATCCAGTTCTTTATTCAGGCGTTCAGCAAATCGTCTATTGCTCATTCCCTGCTCCTAAACAGTATTGTATAGATTCTTCTATAGCATAAAAAACCACTTTTGCAATATTCTGGTGTATGATTAAAATGTGAATGGAATAAGACCCTTAGTTCTCATTATTTGGAGCATATCGTGGAATCCTTAATTACATTGGGTTTACTGGTTATTTTTGCAGTTGCTTTTGTTCTTTCTGGTGTGAAAGTGGTTCCTCAATCAGAAGAGTGGACTGTGGAGCGGTTTGGACGCTACACCCACACTCTGTCACCAGGGTTGGGATTAATTGTTCCATTTATTGATCGGGTTACCTATAAAGTAAATATGAGGGAACGAGTCCTTGAGATTCCTCCGCAGGAAATCATTTCGTCTGATAATGCGATGGTGACTATCGACGCAGTCTGTTTTTTTCAGGTGGTGGATACGGCAAAGTCAGCGTATCAGGTCGATAATCTGGAACATGCCATCCGCAATTTAACCATGACCAATATACGTACCGTTCTGGGATCTCTGGAATTGGACGGTATGCTTAGCCATCGGGATGAAATCAATAGCCGGCTAATGCATGTGGTTGATCAGGCAACTACTCCCTGGGGTGTAAAGGTGACCCGAATTGAAATTCGTGATATTCGCCCGCCACAGGATCTGGTGGATGCAATGGCGAATCAAATGAAAGCCGAGCGTGAAAAAAGGGCTTCAATTCTCGCTGCCGAAGGGGATAGACAAGCAGAAATACTGCGTGCTGAAGGGGACAAGCAGGGGCAGATTTTGCGGGCAGAAGCGGCTCGTCAGGAAGCATTCCTGGAAGCTGAGGCGCGTGAACGCACCGCGCAGGCTGATGCTAATGCGACGCGTATGGTCTCTGAAGCGATAGCGCAAGGTGATATCAATGCGATTAATTATTTTATCGCCGAGAAATATGTCGATGCGCTTAAATCGATAGGAAATGCTCAAAACAGTAAGATGGTATTATTACCCGTTGAAGCAACTGGAATAATAGGAGCGCTTGGCGGAATCAGCGAATTGATGAATAACGTTAAGACTAAATCGAATTAGTGAGATGATAATGAGCTGGTTAGTATATTGGCATTGGTTCGCATTGGCCCTGATCTTAATGATTGCTGAAACCCTGGGGGCTGCAGGATTACTGGTTGCACTTGGAATGGCTGCTGCGTTAACGGGCATCCTCACTTTAGTAGCCGGCTTGTACTGGCAATGGCAACTGATTTGGTTCTCCCTGTTCTGCATTTTATTCACCATAGGATGGTGGAGAGTCCTTAAATACCGCTCACAGGTTTCACCACCGCCACTGATTAATCGCCCTCTGGACGCACTAATAGGGCGAACTGCTATTCTGAGTCAGGCTATTGAAAATGGTCGAGGTAAAATCTATTTAAATGACGCCTACTGGTTTGTAACCGGGCCTGAGCTAGCCGCAGGAGCTCGTGTTAAAATCATTGCTGTTCAGGATAATACGGTTTTACTGGTAGAACCGCTTTAACTGAGTGCGCAGTCACTAGTGATGATTTGGAGATTTGAGCCGTTCGGGCTGAGGATATCCCTCAACTCGAATCGGTTCAGGAGCAACGCTTTTTTAAATGATGTATTCGCGTTAATCCAGATATTTAAAGCGGTACATGGTAATGAAGGGCGGTAAGCTATATCAGCCTAAGCCATTTCTTCAACTGGTTCACTTAATGCAATGACATTAGACGCATGCAAACCACGCTCGCCTTTTTCCAAATCGTAAGAAACCTGTTGCCCGGGAGCCAGGGTTTTGTACCCTGAACCATGAATGGCAGAAAAATGTACAAAAATATCTTCGCCACCACCTTCAGGCATAATAAATCCCCATCCTTTGGCATTATTAAACCATTTAACTTCGCCTGTAGCCATAAATCCTCCTTAAACTGGCAGCTGCATATCGATTTATACAACATAACCAATAGCGTAATTGCCTTCGTCCTTAAATGACAATTGTGAAAACCCATAAATAATATAGGTACTTTTCAACATAACTCAAAATTCATGCTTGTCAAATATTTTTTATGAAAAAATTTATTATTTTCCTGACATTATAAGGAGTCTGCTCTAAAAAAAATTACTGTTTTAAAAAAATGCTCATATTCAGCAAGCCTGGATTAACTTTTAATACACCATCCTTTAGAATGCATAAACTAACCAAAATAGCTTGAGACTATGTTTTCAATCGACGAGCGCATACTAAATTCCAGTGTATTTGTTTGTGAGAGCCGTTTATCTACCGTACTGGTAAAAAATGACAGCCGTTTCCCCTGGCTTCTTTTAGTGCCACGAGTGGAGGGCGTACAGGAAATCACCCAGTTATCTCCAAAACAACAACTCGTCCTTATGGAGGAGATCGATTTGTTTTCCCGCGTTTTACAGGCGTGTTGTGAACCGGATAAATTAAACATCGGTGCTCTGGGGAATATAGTTAGCCAGTTGCATATTCATATTGTTGCACGATTTAAAACCGATATTGCCTGGCCTCATAGCGTGTGGCAGCCTCTGGCGGATAGTTGCTCCTATGACCTGCAAACCCTGGAAATTTTTATCGGGCGAATAAAAGAACAGATTACCTGTCTTTCCAGGCCCGCCGATTTACTCTTATTTCCTAAATAAAAACAAGTTTTACTCAATGGTATATACTGAGATTAAGAACTATATTTTTTTAAGGAGAGGGTTTATGGCAATTGATAATTCATTCGCCAATCAACTATTAATTGCCATGCCTTCGTTAACGGATCCTAACTTTCAGCATGCCGTGATTTATGTGTGCGAGCATAATGAACACGGTACAGTCGGATTAATTATTAACCGTCCCATGCAATACCCGCTTGGGCTCGTTTTTGAACAAATGAATATTCACCCTCTTCGCAATGAGCAAAACTATCAGCCTTTGCTATATGGAGGCCCTGTGCAGCCGGAAAGAGGTTTTGTAATCCATCGGCCAACCGGCGGCTGGCGTTCCAGTTTATCCCTGCGCGATGATGTGACCGTGACTACCTCCAATGATATTATCCGCGCAATCGCTGATGATACGGGTCCCAAAGATGCTTTAATTACTCTGGGATATACGGGATGGGGTGAGCATCAGCTTGAGCAGGAAGTGATAACTAATGTATGGCTGGTATGTCCTTATAAGGCCGAAATTATGTATGAAGTTCCTTTTTCTCAACGATGGGAGTATGCCGGCAAGATTCTGGGCATCAACATGAGTCAACTCACTTCCGACGCTGGTCATGCCTGATAAATCCCGGGTATAATTTATAAGACAGCACTATTTGGATTTTTTTATGCCCAGCGGTATTTATTTGGGATTTGACTTTGGTTTAAAGCGCATTGGATTAGCGGTAGGACAAAAAATAACTCTGACAGCCCGGCCCCTGACCACCTTCAATGCAGAAGCAGGGATCCCTGACTGGCGTCTGGTCGAGAAATCGATTAAAGAATGGAAACCAGAAGCCCTTATTGTCGGTTTGCCCACCTGTATCGATAACAGTGAACAGTACACCACCGCCTTAGCCCGCGAGTTTGCAGATCAATTGTCCAATCGTTTTTCCCTGCCCGTTCACCTGGTAGATGAACGATTGTCAACTGTAGAAGCCAGAGCAGAGTTGTTTGCTCAGGGCGGATACCGTAAACTAAAGAGCAGCCCTATTGACAGTTTTGCTGCCTGTGTAATTCTTGAACAATGGCTGCAATATCCGGATAACTAATATGAATCATTTTCTTAATATCGATCAGTTAAACTCGGCTGAGATCCATCGTTTGCTGGAGCGTGCCAAGGCATTCAAAGAGAATAAAATTCCTTACCCCGCGTATTCTGAACAGCGCCTGGCCAATTTATTTTATGAAAACAGCACCCGAACAAGAGTCAGTTTTGAAGTGGCTGCTGATAACTTATCCATGCAGGTAATCAACCTTGATTTGGATAGGTCCTCAGAAAGCAAAGGGGAAGTGATTGAGGACACCATAAGAAATCTTGCGGCAATGGGGATTAATTTGTTTACCATTCGTCACAGCCAGAATTTTTTGCCTCAGGAATTATCTCAGATATTAGATAAAGGCGTTCATTTAATTAATGCCGGCGATGGCACGAATGAGCATCCTACTCAGGCAATGCTGGATTTAATGACTATCCTTGAACATAAACCTGACCTGCAATCGCTGAAAATCGCTTTAATCGGTAATCTGCGGCATTCTCGGGTAGCGAATTCCCTGCAGAAGTTATTTGCTCTCGTTGGGGTTAAAGAACTTCATTTAATAGCACCAGAGCTATGGCAACCGCAAACGCTGCATTTTGGTCAAGCTACAGAATCGCTGCGGGAGGGATTAAGCAATGCGGATGTGGTGATATGTCTTCGCGTACAGCGTGAACGATTGCTGGATAATGAAAACCTCGATTTGAGCACATTTCGCCGTTATTTTGCCCTGACCCGTGAGCATGTTAAATGGGCAAAACCTGACGCCATTGTGATGCATCCCGGGCCGGTGAATCGTGGTGTTGAGATTGACAGCGACATCGTTGATGGACCGCAATCAGTCATTTTGCAGCAAGTACGAAATGGCGTGTTTATGCGCATGGCGGTGCTTGACGCGGTAATGAACTCCAGATAAGTGCATGGCAGGCCTGGCTTTTCGCCAGCCTGCAGTATGTTCTGGAGGGAACATTATTTTGGAGCCTGCAGCATTTGTCTGAACGACAATGCCTGTTTCAATGAACTGTTATCCACCCGGCTTTTATTCTTCATATCAGCAATGGTGCGCGCTACTTTCAGGAGGCGATGATAGGCGCGTGCCGAAAAATTAAGTCGTGATAATACTTCAGATAAAAATTGCTGTTCTTCCTGCTGCAGCTCGCAGAATACTTCGCATTCTTTGGCGCTCAAGTGCGCATTGAGACAACCCTGTCTTGCCAATTGCAGTTCTCGACAGCTTTGCACCTCATTTCTCAGATATTCACTTTGTTTTGATTCGTTATTGACAGGGCTAAGCAATTCCTCTTTGGACAGTGGCTGTACAGTAATTTGCATGTCAATGCGGTCCAGAAAGGGGGCCGATAATTTGCCAAGATAGCGATGAATTCGTTCCGGGCTGCACAGGCAATTGGCTGTGGGATTACCCCATTGCCCGCAGGGGCATGGGTTCATTGCTGCTATCAATTGAAATCTGGCAGGATATTCCGTTTGAACAGCGGCTCTGGAAATATGAATAACGCCTGATTCAAGAGGTTCACGCAGAGTTTCCAGCACGTGCCTGCTGAATTCAGGCAGCTCGTCTAAAAATAATATACCATTATGCGCCAGGGAAATTTCACCGGGCTTGGGAGGATTGCTGCCGCCGACCAGTGCCACCGTCGATGCGGTATGGTGAGGGGAGCGAAAAGGGGGAGAGCGCCAGCTCTGATAATCGATCGCTTTTTTGCTGATGGAATGTATAGCAATGCATTCAAATGCCTGTTCATCACCGAGTTCTGGAACCAGGGTATGGAATCGTTTTGCCAACATGGTTTTGCCGCTGCCTGGAGAGCCGCATAATAATACACTATGACCTCCTGCTGCAGCGATGAACATGGCTTGTTTGGCATGTTCCTGTCCCTTGATATCCGACCAGTCCATGGTAGGGCTGATAGCCGTAGGGCGGGGTGGCGGCAGATTTTGAAGCGGGGTATCCAGGCTTAAATAACTGCAGATTTCTCTCAGGCTGTTAGATGCCAATACGCCCTCATAACTAATTAGTGACGCCTCTTCTGCATTATCCGCCGGTATAATAATCAATCTATTATCACGACGGCTGGATAAAATAACGGGAATAATAGCATTAATACCACGTAAGCCTCCATCCAGTGCCAGTTCACCGATAAATTCATGACTGGACAGTTTGGCGGGTGGAATTTGCCCTGAAGCGGCCAGAATACCTATGGCAATGGGTAAGTCAAAACCACTGCCTGATTTTGGAAGTTCCGCAGGGGCCAGATTCACTGTGATTTTACGACATGGGAATTCAAATTGGCTATTTACGATGGCGCTTCTTACCCGATCTTTACTCTCCTTCACTGCAGTTTCTGGCAGGCCTACTATAGTAAAATTGGGCAGGCCATAGGCCAGATGGACTTCGACAGAAACAGGCTTGGCATAAATACCAATAGCACTGCGTGTTTTGCTAAGTGCGAGATTCATTTTTATTCCTTTAGGTAGACTTGTAGCAAATCAAAAAACAGTTTAGACGTTATCCTGGTCTTTTTTTTCTGTTGATTGAAGTTTAATCATTAAATTAACCTGAGCTTCCAGCGCTTCCAGTTTTTCCCTGGTGCGGCCTAAAACTTTGGCTTGTACATCGAATTCTTCACGGGTGATTAGATCCATACGATTGAATGCAATCTGCAAAATTTCCTTAAATTTGTCTTCAACATCTTTTTCAATGTTCTGGATGCTGGAGGGGAGGCTGGCAAATAATTTTTTGGCCAGGTCATCGAAATATTTGGGGTCAAACATTATGAAACTCCTTATCAGGTAGAGTATTAAATCTGAAACTATTTAACGGTCTCAGTATAACTCAATGCGGAAAGTCTGATAACTGATTTATATTATTAGCTATTAAAAACAGGTTTGCTGGAAAAAACTTTTTCCTGATTATAGAAATGATCAGCTAGAATATTATTTTTAATTGAAAGCTTCTCCAGGAATAAAAAATGAAAATGGTCACGGCAATTATTAAACCTTTTAAACTGGATGATGTGCATGAAGCATTAATGGAGATTAATGTTCCTGGCATAACTATCTCTGAAATGCGGGGTTTTGGCCGTCAGAAAGGGCATACCGAATTATATCGCGGTGCGGAATATGTAGTGGATTTCCTGCCGAAAATAAAAATTGAACTGCTGCTTCCTGATAATATGGTTGAACCTGCTATCGATGCAATCTGCAAATCAGCCTACACCGGTAAAATAGGTGACGGTAAAATTTTCGTCTATGATTTGCAGCAGGTAATTCGCATCCGCACCGGGGAAATGGGTGAGGACGCTATCTAGGCTCTGTGAACCAATTTTAATTGTGGCTGCAAATGCTGCTAACTGGTGCTGGTTCACAGAACCTAAGCCCGCTCACTTTAATTCCTGGATAAAATGCCATTCGCCGGCGCTTACAGGCATCACTGACAAGCGATTTCCTTTTCTTAACAAGGGCATACTGCCCAGCTCGGGATAATTTTTTAGTTCCTCAAGCGAAATCAAACGTTTGAATTTCTCTTTAAACCGCACATCGACCATAAACCAGCGTGGGTTTTCAGGTGTGCTTTTAGGATCAGGATGTTCGCTGTCTGGATCAAATGCGGTGAAATCGGGATAGGCTTTACTGGTTATTTCGGCAATGCCAATAATACCAGGCGGAGTGCAATTGGAATGGTAAAACAATATCTGATCACCCGTTGACATTTCTTTTATAAAATTCCTGGCCTGATAATTTCTGACACCGTCCCAATGGGTTGTCTGATTCGGTGCTTTTTGTAAATCATCAATACTGAAACAGGAAGGTTCTGACTTCATTAACCAATAGTTCATTTTTTTATTTAATCCAGTAAGTTTTCTCTTCGGTCACTACAATAGACATTTTCACATCCCAGTCATCGGGTTTGATAAAGCTGGTGTGTTGTAATTCATAGGCGACGCCAATTGTGAGGGGGCGATCAATTGTGTCCAGGCATTTGTCATAATAGCCTCCCCCCATGCCTAAACGAGTACCATAATCATCAAAGGCAACCAGAGGCAAAAGGATAAGATCCAATTGGTGGATACTAATCTCTTTGCCGGACTCAACTTGCGGCTCGTGAATGTTATGTCTATTTCTTTCAAATAAAGTGGCAGGCGTCGCCGGCATAAAATGCATGTTTCTATCGGGCCGAATAACAGGAAAATAACAATATTTTCCTTGTAAGGGAACAGAGCGCCATATATCGTGTAAATCCACTTCACCGTTTGCTGCATGATAAAGCGCAATATGTCTGGCGTTGCGAAACACGGCCAGCTGTTTAATCCGATTGCAGATTCGTCTGGAGTTTGTCCGGCGATATTCCAGGGGAAGCCGTTCTCTTATGCCCCTGTAAACTTCTCTCATGCTTCGTTTTAGACGATCGGCCATGATAATTCCACAAAAAAAGAAACATTTATCAGTTATTTTGGAACAAAAATCACTGAAAATCCATGCTAAATCGAATCCAGTGTTTAAAGACAGGAAATCCTTTCGAATATTAAAGTGATTCTGTCAGAAAATTTTGTCAAAAGATCCTAGGCATAATTTAAAAAATAAGGTATATAGCAATTTTTTTATTGTCGTATTCAATAAAATTTGCAAGAGGTGAGTATATGACTGATCTGTTTGATGAGGATGAAATACTGGACGAAGATGGATTTGTCAATCCTGAGGATGATGATGTGGATATGGATGCCGGCGAATCTGCCGTTTTAGATGCACGTCGTCGTTTGGAGAATATGCTGGAGGAAAAGCGCTTGCGTGAGGAGCTTGATGATTTTATGGATTATTAGCAGGTGATTCGCATTCACTTCCATCCGCCTGGCGCTAGCTTGTGCCTTTCATCGGCAGATAGGTTATTTCTTGGTGAAGCAGTATTTGAAACGCTCAAAGTTAGAAGGGGCAAAGCATTATATAGCAGCCTTCACTGGAAGCGTTTAAGTAATACCGCCGCATTATTGGGTATTCCTTTTACTTTGGCTTTAGAAGAATGGCAAAGAGTGATCGGACAATATCTGGCAGAGCAGAATTTCACTGAGGGTGGATTGAAAATCATATTAACACCTGGCACAGCCGCTCGTGGTTTGACGCAAGGCGGCAATAGCCCGCATCTTGTTCTGGAGTGCTTTGATTATCAGCCCCTTGAGTCTCCCCTTGGATTAATCAGCTGCCCCTGGCAAAGGGATCGTATGAATCCTGTTTACCAGTATAAATCTGTCAGCTATTTTGAAGAGATTCTGGCACGTCGTTGGGCCGCTAATCGGAATGCAGACGACGTTTTATTTTTTAATACAGAAAACAGGGCGACCGAAACCAGCATTGCCAACTTTTTTATCATCCATCAAAACAGGATAGAAACCCCTCCGCATGCTGAGGGCTTAATATCCGGCATATTGCGTGAGCGTATATTGTCTATTTGCCAGAATAACCAGATAGATTGCCGGGAAAGTCCTCTTACCAGAGCAATGATTCAGGATGCCGAGGCATTATTTACCAGCAATGTGCTGCAGGGAATAAAAGCGGTTTCCCGAATAGACCATCTTGACAAGAATAGCGCCCATCCCCTGTTTATCCGATTATCCGCATTGCTGGCAAAAGAAATGGATGAATTTGCTTTTTCATTATGAAGACACCAGCAACCTGAGTTTCAGGCAAACATTTTCTGTGCAGGGACAGGAAGCTGGTCCTCCTGTTTACACAGGGTTGCCTCTTTAAATACTGTCACTTCCTGAATGAGTGGTTTACTTAATTGTTTGCTCAATTTCATCATCCACAACTTATATTGCTCCTCACAAAGATAAGGTTTTAAGCCAGTCAATACTTCTTTGGCAGCCTCCCTGTCCTGGTATTCGGATTGCTTCATATAGATAGAAAAATGATAAACGGCCATTCGTGATTCAGTATATTGCCTGGCAAAATCTTTGCGAACTTCAGACTGGATACAGCTATTTGCATTATCCAAATGCTCAAGACTGCGATGCAATGGCATACTTACAGATGCTTCTTCAATTAGCTGAAAATCTTTAAGTGATTGTTCATCCCATCGAAGCAGCCTGGCTTGTCTCTCTTTTAATTCGTTTTTCAGAACCGTCGTTAATGTGTGAGTGATGTAAAAATGCAGTTTATCCAGTTGATAATTGTATATTTCCTCCAGTTGCTGTGAGGTGACAGAATCACTTCCCAGTAATTGTAAGAGCACACTCAGTGCTTTACTCACCGCATTATTCTCGTTTTCATAATGAATATTCTCTCTTGCGAGCCTGGAAAGCGCGAGTTGTTCTTTGAGCGATTCCATTAGTAATTCCGCGGGCTGCTGTGTTCCTTTCATTTGTTTTTTCATAGTCAGCCAATCATCGACATCATAAAATTGGGTATGAACCAGACGCTGTTCGACTGCTTGAGTAAGGGCAGGGGAAATCTGCTGAATACGTGAAATAATCCATTCGCATGAAATTTGCGAGACAGTCTTTCTGCGTTCGCTTCGAGTTTCATTAATGCTGTCCAGCAAGCGGGTTTCTGAATAGCCGCTATTTAAAACAAACCTTATAGCATCGGCCTCTGCCTCCCTGAAGGCATCAGGAATAATCGAGGGGTAATTATAAGGACTCAATATAGCCTCTTGCTCAGCAGGCTTATAAAATGCACTGACAGGCTGTACAGTATTGATAAATGCAATTTGCAGCAGTTTTATCATTTCAGCACCTATTTCATGTTCTTTCCATAGTCCGTCTGCGTTATTTTTGCGGTAATCAATAAAAAGCTGTTCGCATAAGGATTTAGCCACTAAATAGAGCAGAGGATTTTGAGGCGGTGTATGCGTTTTATGATGCAAAGTGAAAATATCCTGAAGCATTTGCAGATGATTACAATGATTGAGAGCCTGGCCTGACAACATTGCTCGAGCCTGTCGACTTGCCTTCCCCTGAGAGTCAAGTGCTTCATAAAGTTTGTCTGCCATTTCATCTCTTATTACTCGACGCAGACTGTTTTCAGGAAAAATCTGAGAGTCCATTTTGCCCATATCAGCAATTAACTCTGCCAGTGGATCAGACAATTTAGCTCTGTTGTGTTGTGTAATCCCCTCCAGAATTTTGCGCTGATATATGCCGAGATGAATCGGTGCTTCAGTTTCCAGCGATTCAAATAAAGTATTTATTGCTCGAGGGGAAAGTGTGGCAGCTAAAAACTCTCTGCTTAGAGTTCCTGTGAGAAGACCATCTCCAGAGCCATAATGAAGCTGGTCATTGCTGCGCAATTCAAGATAAATGGTGTGAGGATTTAGCTGCGGATTTTCGGTTTTTAAGGCAAGACCATAGCGAGAAATTCCAGTGATGTTAAGCTTTCGGCGATATTTGTCATCTGAAAGACAAAGCAAAATCAGCAGCTCAAATCCTAAATTGAGATGGCTGGCAGCTTGCCTGAATCCTGTTACAAAATGGGAAAGCAAGGTGTTTGCCAGCAAATTGATTTCAATATATTCATTGGTGCTGGGATATTCAAACGCTTCCTGGCTTAATTTATAAAGTCTGGAGCAGGTTATTCGGGGGGAGACCTTACAAATTTTTTGCAGCATCAGATGATAGAGATTGCTTTCCAGTTCGTTTTTTATAGCGTCCAGTCGATTTAATATGACTTCAATATCAGTTGGTAATGTATCTGCTGATAATTGTTCAATGCGATTTTTCAGATCATCCAGAGCTGACTTGGGGTCGATAAAAAGAGCTTGCTCAAATTCATTGTCTTTAAGATCAACTAGGCATGGGGATTGGTGATAATCTTTTAACACCAGCCTGGTTTCAGAAATTTCGATGTCTTCCAGAAGTGCCTTTCTCAGAGAAGAGCCTTGAGGATAGTTGATCGGATAGAAAAAAGAGAGGAATCTCCAAAACCAGGTAAAATGAGGAGCCCAGGTCCAGCCTTGTCCGTGATTGTCGCTTATAAGCTGTTTTCGATATTCTTCAAATCGATTTTTTCTAATCGATAATGCCTCGTCTGAATCGAGTATCTCTAATAATTTACGTTTTACTCCCTGATATTTTTGTGTTTTGTTCTGATGCAGTTTTTCTTTCCAAAGAAACAATTTTTTTTCATCGAGGCTGTACTGGCGCATGATAATCTTCTTAAGATTAAATATTATTCAATTATCATAACTTGATTTAAAAAATTGTACTGTTAAGTTATTGTAAGGCTTTGCATCATTGTGTTAACTTAAATTTAAGGCTATATAAATAATATGTACTTGATCTGGATACCGCGAACAAGCCGCGTTACAGAGCGAGTTAAAATGAAGATAAGGAGATTACAGAGCTGAAAAAAAATTAAAAAAATTGAATATTAATGTTTCTTAAGAAAACCTTAATCTTCAATTGATATTATTGGTATAGGTTTAGTGCGGGAGTTTTTTATGGCCATTGACGAAAAATCAAATAGTACAGCAGCAATATTGAAAAAGCTGGGAGTAGGCAATAACACTCTTTCAGCATCAATTCAGCCTGTTTCGACCAAGGCACAAGGTCTTGCACAATCTGAAGCTGATATACTAAAAGATATTCTGACAAGAAAAGAAGGACCTCAGAATACTCCGGGCTGGAGCTGATATTCGGTTTCTTTTTTAAACTCACTGTTAAAACCAGACTGTTTTTGCACATCTACAGTTTCATTCTCAAAATTCTCACTTCAATAGTTGACAATAAATCTCGCGCAATTAAATATGTTATATATAATTGATCATAATTAACGATTCCGGGGTTTGTGATGGCTGGTACATTTTCCGAGAGTACCCACTGGAGGGATTCGGCCAGGAGTGCTCGCTTTTTTATGGTGGATGCGCGAGCTGCGTTTCCCATATTTCTCTTTCTTATGCACATACGAATATGGACAGGCGTGCTGGTCCTCGTCTCTGCTTTCTTTTTCGGCATCATTGAACACTATGGGTTCACCGTGCCCGTTTTTTTACGCTGGCTCAGGAGTTTTCTGGCTGGGCGAGTCCGATCCTCTCAACCCTGGTGGCGCTAATGGAAGTAGATATAAAAAAAAGTATGGCCTTAATTGCGGCGAGCATGAATGCCAAGTTTTACTTGAATGATCGTTTTGTAAGTTTTGACGAAGTGTTTTCCGATACCGGTCTTCTTCCAGCTATTGCCAGAAGAGCAGATCAGCTATGTTCTCTCTGTCTGGGTTACGGCTTGGGTGCAACTTTTGATGAAGCAGAAGGGTCTTTGTTAGGAATTCGCGTGGTTTTTGATGAAGTGACTCCTAACGCTCTGCGTTTATTATGTATGACTGATGTCATTAACGAGCTCATTCAGGGAGGACCCAGTCGTGATTATACTCCTTTGGACGAACTGATGTATGATTAATCATTTTTATTTAATATAAACTCTTGATTAGTTGGGCACTTCAGGTTTAAATGAATAAGAAAGCATGTTGTTTGGCTAAATTTCAGGATGTGCTATTTGTTTACTTCCTGTTATAAAAAATAATAGTAAGCCTTAAGTTTAGCTTAAGGATAAACTGCTAAACTTATAGTTGTAATTGACCGAGTTGGGGTGTAAGGAATGGCAGAAGAATTAAAATCCGATAGTACTCAAATAATGCAAAGCTCATTAAGGCCTGGCTCGTCTCCAAGAAGTGAAAAGCCTGTCTCTGATGTAGCAAATTATTCGTCCCCATTGGCGCAAGCACAAGTTAGTCAGGCCAGTAAGGTATTAACAGCTGAGGAAGCGTACAAAGAGTTTCAGAAAAATTTTTCCACCCTGAAACGATTGAATAGCTTTAAGCCTGATTCAGCCAATGCAAGAGGTGTGGAAGTATTGGGCAAGTGTGACAATGATTTCAAGGCTGCACTTTCTACTCATAAACTAGTTAAGTCCATTGAAACAGAGGTTGTTAAGGAAGAAGTTGAAACCCGACGAGATTACGGATTGTTCTAGTTTAAGGGTAGTGCTTTAAAAGTTATTGTCCTTAAAAACTTTAAAAACAAGCCCTAATAATTTATCTTGATACTCTGCATAGATTACATAATACTGTTATACTCCACTTATCCCTGAATGATAGAGCTATCAAGCTCTTTCATTTTAATTTTCAAGAATTTTCTCACGCATGAAAGACAGTGTAGACGATCAACAATCTGCAGATATTTTAAAGGCTCTTGATGAGGCTATTGAAACAGGCCCTTGGGAAGAGTCTAATTTTTTGCGTGTTATCGGAAAAAATCTGCGTGAGATTAGAGACAGTTATAATCGCTCACTGGAGAATGGAAAACCTAAAAATAATTCCAATGCTACCTTACTTAATCGGGTGGCCTTGCGCAGTGGACAGCAGGAAGTTTTCATAGCGCTTTATTCTTCAGAGGGAAATAGCATGCAAAGCTGGGAGAGGATTCTCGCCAATTTGCCTCGTCAGGTTATTTCGCGTCCCATTTATGCCGATGAAGAGAATGTAAAATTTATAATTAAATCGAAAGAAAATAAAATGAATGAGTCTTACATCAGCATTTTCATCAATCAAAGTGATATTTTGCCGCTATCTTCCGACAAAATTCCGCAAGATAAATTTGGCAAGCCTTTATTAACCTTAAAGGATCGTTCAATTAACCTTGAAAATATTAATCGATTTGTTCATTATTCGGGCACTTATAAGTATGTAAAAGGCCGCTTGATAAAAAACCAACCCAATGATAGTCAATAATTTTACCGCCCTTTTTGTTTTTCCTGGCTTTATTTAAAAAATAAATGAACTAATCTCGCAAAATCATCAGGGGCAGGTATATACTTGCTGTTATGTAATTCTCTTTGATTTGATGGGATGGCTCAACAATCACAACAGCAGGGCGGTGGCGGCGATAATTCAATGGCCCCCGTATGGATTATGGTTCTGGTGTTCCTGATCGGCTGGGTTATCTGGTATGCCGGGCATCAGTATATAGTTGCCTTTGTTTTTAAAATCAATGTATTGCAGGCAAAGCTGGTAAGTCTTTTTATAAGCAGTTCCAAGTTAGAGAACGATGTTTATCTAATGCAGACCATTGATCCTGCTACGATCAGTTGGACCCAGTTTCTTGACCTGACTCGTACAGTAGGTGATTACGTTCGTTATCCTGTCATAGTGATCCTGGTCGGATTAGCCTTTTATCTTTATCAGTCTAATGTCGTCTTAAAATTTAAGCGTGCGCATGATATGAAAAGCTTAAGAGCACAGGAGCAATACAATTGGCCCGCTATCATGCCTGTCGTCAAGGAAGATCTGGTGAGTCAGGATATTAATAAGGGCCCCTGGGCAATGGCGATGACGCCGCTTGAATTTGCTCGCAAATATCATCTGTTACGAAAAGATGATGCCATTCTTGATAATCCGCTGCCGGGTATGGAAATGACTGCCGGTATTCGGCGGGGAGATGCCAAGCGTGTGTTTACTTTGCAACTGGGACCTTACTGGGATAGCTTCGAGCGATGTCCGCCTCATGCCAGGGCTTTGGCGGCAATATTTATGGCGCGGATGAACAGAGACAGAGGCTCTGCTAATCTGATCATGGAAACAATCGACAAAACGTTCAGTGAAGGCAAACCGGATTATTCGGTGGCCTTACCGATTATCAAGAAATACCAGAATGCAGAGAATGTTCAGGAAATTCTGGTACAGCATGCCTATTTGCTGACAGTAATGGCTTCCTTATTGCAGGCGTCGAGAGATGATGGTGTGGTGGCCAGCTCAGAATTTCTCTGGTTAAAACCCACAGACAGACGATTATGGTATATGCTTAATTGTGTAGGCAGGCAAACCCCCTTTGCGGAAGTTGCAGGGCCGTTTGCCCACTGGAAAGCAGAAAGAGCCATGAAAAGACGTTCGCTGGTGCCGATGATCGATGAAGCTATTAAAGCCCTGGAAGCGGCTATTAAAGAAGTGAAATTATCCCCACGCGAAGCTCAGGAGTTGCAGCCATGATGCGCGGTATTGATTCACGTCATGAAATAGATCCAAGCCAGTTACTTAGAGATACTCGAACGGTTGGTCAGCGTTTGGCGGATTTCTTTTCCGACCCCACCAATGTATCGATTATTCTGGTTTCACTGGCTGGTATCGCTTATTATGTTTCTGAAATAGCGACCTTGCTATTAATCCTGGGGTTTTTCTTTTTTATATATACTTATACCCGCAAACAGGTGTTACCCTTTCGCTTACCCAAAATAGCCCGTGTAAAAGATTATAATGATTTGAAGCCCGGTATCAAAACACCCTATACCGCACGCGGTATCGCGTTTTTTGGAAATGACCGCAAAAGCAATGAAGAGTTATGGTTTGCCAATGAGGATTTAAGAACTCATGCCTTAATTTTCGGCTCTACCGGTAGTGGTAAAACAGAAGCGCTGGTTTCGCTGGCATTTAATGCCCTGGTGCAGGGAAGCGGCTTCATTTATGTTGATGGGAAAGGGGATAACTCCCTCTATGCAAAAGTTTTCTCAATGGTCAGAAGCATGGGGCGAGAAGATGACTTACTGCTCATTAACTTCATGACTGGCGCCCGCGATATTGTGGGTCCCCAGGAAAAACGTCTCTCCAATACACTAAACCCTTTTTGCCAGGGTTCTTCCAGTATGCTGACCCAGTTGGTAGTTAGTCTGATGGGATCCTCAGGACAATCCTCGGACGGTGATATGTGGAAGGGAAGGGCTATCAGCTTCGTGGAAGCATTAATGAAGCTGCTTGTGTATATGCGCGATGATGGTGCTATTTTGCTGGATGCCAACTCCATTCGTAACTATTTCGACTTAACCCGTTTGGAAGCAATTGTTATTGATAAAGTATTTCCGCGGGATGAGCAGGAAAGTATAAATATAGAATCAGTTCCCAAGCTTGTGACTGACCCTTTAAGAAACTATGTGTTTAACCTTCCTGGATATAATAAAGAGAAGAAGGGCAAACAGGTTTCACAGGTCCTGGAACAGCACGGGTTTATTACTATGCAGTTGGTGCGGGTATTTTCATCCCTGGCTGATACCTATGGGCACATTATCAGAACCAACCTGGCCGAGGTGGATTTCAAAGACGTAGTGCTTAACCGCCGCATTCTGGTTGTCTTATTACCTGCCCTTGAGAAATCTCCGGATGAGTTATCCAATCTGGGAAAAGTTATTGTATCTTCACTAAAAGCAATGATGGCAGCGGGCTTGGGTGAAGAGGTTGAGGGTGATTATCGGGATGTGATCGAGCGAAAGCCTACAAATTCACCTACACCCTATATGTGTATTCTGGACGAGTATGGTTATTATGCCGTTCAAGGTTTTGCGGTAGTGCCTGCACAGGCCAGGTCTTTAGGATTCTCTGCTATTTTTGCTGGTCAGGATTTACCAGCGTTCCAAAAAGCATCCAAGGAGGAAGCTGCGTCAATCGGTGCGAATACCAACATAAAAATCTGTATGAAGCTGGAAGACCCCATCGAAACCTGGGATTTCTTTACCAAAACCGCAGGTGAGGCCTATGTAACCAAGGTTGATTCTTTCCAGACGAAAGACAGCAGTATGACGAACAGCTATCTTGATACTAAAAGTTCTTCTTTTGAAAAAAGAGCGCGGATTGACCTGCTGGATTTAAAGGAACAAACAGAAGGCGAGGCGCACATTTTCTTCAAGTCAAAAATTGTCCGTGCGCGTATGTTTTACGCCAATCCCAAACCGGTTAAACAATTAAAGCTCAATCAGTTCCTGAAGGTTGAAGCTCCACCGGATGAGTATCTGGCAAAACTGCAAAAACAACTGTCGGGTTTCCAGAAGGTTCTCGAAAGCGGTGATCTTAGTATCGATAAAGTTACTGAGAGCGAAGAGATAAGCCTCATTACCAAGGTGTTGCGTGAATCGACAGTGGTTGAACCCATCGAACGCGGCGTGGCTGCTTTGCTGGCTTACCACGGCCATAACGAGCCAGAACCGGTTGAAGAAATTATCGAAGAGGAAGAAGAGGGCGTTCTTACTATCTTCAGCAAACTGCGAACGTCTCATACTACCCTTCCCTTACTGGTTAAAGACACTGAGCAGTTTTCCATGCCTATTCTCGCAATTAACGAAACCAGAAATTATCTGGCCTCGATTGAAAGGAATAGTGGGGCCAAGGATAAATATTCAGGTTCTGTTGCCAATGAATTGATAAAAGACTTCCAGATGGCGACCACCTATCCGCCACAGGAGAGGGACGCTATTGAATCTTATGAGTTAACGGAAATTGTAAGAACCCTGACTGGAAGGATTGTCGAAGAGCGGCATAAGGCTAATGAGAAAGCTTCAGAAGAAACCTGATGGTTCTATCCTCTTACCTGCCTCGCCTTGTGTAAACCATGTCCCTCGGCTCGCCCGAGGAATCAGGAAGACTCATAGAGAAACACTGGACTCTGCTCACAAGCCATAGGGGTGATGTGTGTCGCAGTTTGTGGGCGAACGTCAGTTCAATATCTTCAAAAAGCAGCTATTTTATGGAAAACACAACGGTCTCGAAGGCTGCTCATTCTCCCATTGTAAAATTTTGGAAAATATTTTCTCAGCACAACTTGTTTCCAGTGGTGATGATTTAAAATCTATTTTGCTTAATACTTGGTCATTCACTGTCTTTTATGAATTGAATTTTCATGAACTGCTTGTAACGTAATGATTTGTATGTTTTTATTTGATAATGAAATTACCGAAGGTCACGCCAGCGTTTATCATCGCGATAAGCTGTGAATAATTTTGACAAGAGGGTATAAGTGAGACGAACGTTTTTTGACCTGCTTAAATCAATAGTTCTGCCTGTCAGCTTGCTGGCAACCTCTGTTTTGCCTGGATGTAGCAGTAAGGGCGGTTCCTATCCTATTGATGAGGGTGTTAAATTACCTGGAAAGGTCCAAAACAGCTCTGATTCAGCAGTGATGTCCATGCAGAGCAAATTCAAAAATATGGGTGTCAAAGTAATCACCATCGGGTCAGATTATCTGATAAGTATTCCATCTGCAGCACTATTTGCTGATCAGTCCCCTCGACTGACCTGGCAATCCTACGCGGTGTTAAATGATGTAGCGCAATTTATGAAGATGTTTAGAAAAGTGTCGGTAACTGTTACTGCTTATAGTAATAAATATTTGTCTTGCAAGCGCGAGCAGGCCCTTACATTAACTCGTGCGCGCTCCGTTGCAGATTATTTATGGTCCCAGTGTATAGATAGCCGTTTTATATTTGTAGAGGGCGCAGGAAGTGATAAGCCTATTGTAGGAATAATGCAGGGTGGTGATCAGTCACCTAATTCCAGAATTGAAATAACGTTTAGAGACGCTATTGTATAGCAGAGGTTAAAATGAGTCGGGTGGCTTGGAATTTAATTAAAGAATCCAAATCATTTTATGTTTCAACCTATCGCAGGATTGGGACTTGGATATTAATCATGCTTGGCATTAATGTATTGCTGTTTATTGCAATTGCATATAGCCGGTTTCATCAGCCACAGCCGGATTTTTATGCAACCAATGGAATTACGCCGCCAGTCGTATTAACTCCAATGGATACACCTAACTATTCAAACGAAGCTTTATTGCCACCGGATCCGGTAAATGATGACAATGAGAAACCCATTCCAGAATAAAAGAGGAAAAAATGGTTGATGATGCTTTAGCAGTGGTAACACTCCGTAATGAGTTTTACCGCGATGGACAAAGAAAATTAATGGTTGCATTGATCCTGTCATTCATTGTTAATTTTATGATGGCAGGTTTGCTCGTATATGTTCTAACCCATCCACCGGCACCTAAATATTTCGCAACCAGTATTAGCGGGCGAATAACGCCATTGTTTCCTTTAAACGAGCCTAACCAATCCGACTCATCAGTGTTGCAATGGGCGAATCAGGCTGCAATTGCTGCGTTTACCTATAACTTCGTAAACTATCGAGATGAGTTGCAGGCTTCATCCGGATTCTTCACTGCCGAAGGCTGGCAGCAGTTTCTCACGGCTTTACAACAATCCAATAACCTGGATGCTGTGAAGGCCAAGAAGTTAATTGTTTCCGCTGTGGCAACACGCGCTCCGATTATTTTGCAGAAAGGATTACTGAACGGTCGATATTCCTGGCGAATCCAAATGCCGATTCTGGTTACTTATCAGAGTGCCAGTGAGTTTTCACAGCAAAATAACATTGTTACAATGTTGATTACTCGGGTGTCTACTTTGAATTCGCCTCGAGGAATAGGAATTTCCCAATTTGTCGTGGGACCAGCTAGTGGTGGAGTAACCTGATGCAAAAAACCGGATCGCATAAATTATTAAAATATGGTTTGACTGCTGTCTTCGCATTTAACTCGGTCATTACTGCTTCCTATGCAGCCGAGCAATCCGACTCGGCGCAGCAGGCTTTACAGCAGTTACGTATGCTGCAGCAAAAATTGTCTGCTCAGCAGGGGGGGAATTCCAGCCCCAGCCCGCAGTTGAATCTTCCGCTGGGAAATACTGCAGGAACTACGGCTCAGAGCACTACACAAACACAGCAAACGACTACGGTAGTCAATGCAACAACCGGGCAGCAAATTTCAGGTCCGCCTAAAACTCCGGGCGCTCCTGATCAACAGGTCTTGACTGCAAATGATAATGATGTCATCGACAAACAGGCATTTGATGGCGTCTTAAAGCAGAAGTTTCCTTTAACTCCTGAACAAATCATACGCCTGAGGCATGCTTACCAGGCTAATGACTTTGCGGAAACCTCCACAGCGGGAACACCACCCAAACCGACAGCGACCTCTCAGTTTGTAAATTTGTCGCCTGGATCTACGCCGCCTGTTATCCGTTTATCACAAGGCTTTGTTTCTTCACTTGTATTTCTGGATTCAACCGGAGCCCCCTGGCCTATAAGCGCCTACGATCTGGGTGATCCTGCCTCGTTCAACATACAGTGGGATAAAACCAGTAATACACTAATGATCCAGGCCTTAAGACTTTATAATTACGGCAACCTCGCTGTGAGATTAAGAGGCTTGAATACGCCGGTGATGCTGACGTTGATCCCCGGACAAAAAGCAGTCGACTATCGAGTTGATTTAAGAATCCAGGGTTATGGTCCAAACGCTAAAAGTATGCCAATGGAAGAAGGTATTCCTCCGGCAGTCAGTGATATTTTATTGCATGTTCTGGATGGGGTTCCGCCGGATGGCAGCACGAGATTAGTAGTAAGTGGCGGCGATGCAAGAGCATGGTTACTGAACGATAAAATGTACGTTCGGACCAATCTGACCATTCTGTCGCCTGGATGGATTGGCAGTATGACCAGCGCGGATGGTATGCATGCATATGAAATGCAGAGATCGCCTGTTTTATTGGTTTCCTGGCATGGTAAAGTCATGCAGCTCAAGGTAGAAGGGTTATAAGCAAATGGCAGGCAGAAAAGAAAACCTTAAGGCACTTTTTACAAATACTCGCTCGCGGGTCATTATTGTTTTCACAACGATACTGCTGGGCATTGCCGTAGTGATTGGTGTTATCAAGTTTATGGGTGCGGGTTCCGGTGGTCCAGGAGCTTCTGCAGATGTTCCAGGAACACCGGCCATACAATCCATCCCCGGGGCGTTAAATCCTACCGCCCAATATGCAAAGCTGCAGGAATCTCAGAATGTCACTCAGGCCCAGAATGCTTTAAAGACTGGTGGAAGTGCTATTCCAACCTTAATACGCTCACAGCAAATTGGCAGTGGTGTAGGGGGAGTGGGTTTGGCTGGTAATGGGCAAGGCGGCGTTGGATTTTCTACTCTGGCGATGGAAGATGAGGCAGGAGCCCAGCGCGACTTATGGCTTGATGAGCTAAAGAAAGGAAACTGTAATAAGTCCGTAGTACAGAAAGTTGTCAGTGAAGGGGCCAATATCTCTGTTCTCAAGCAGGCATGCTCCTGTATTCAGTTAAAGGCGGATGGGTACCAGTTAGCTGATTTACAACAATCTTGCTCCTGTAAGGAATTGAAAGCGGCAGGGTTTAATGCCCGCCAGTTAAAAGATAACGGCTATACTGCAGGTCAGCTGCGCATTTGTGGCTTTGATGCCTGCGAATTGCGCAATGCAGGTTTTACTGCCCAGCAAATGAAAGATGGCGGATTTACAGATGGTGAGCTAAAAGGCGCGGGTTTTTCTGATGCCGACATTAATAAAGCCAGCGGTTTGCCAGACGGTGTGACGGAGTCGGATATACGCAAAGCGGGTTGTGATGTGAATGCTCTGGAGCGCCTCAGAGCAGCAGGAGTCTCGGCATCAGCTATTCGTCGAACTAATGGTTGCAGTGCCTCACAATTAAAGGCGGCTGGATTCACCGCCCAGGATTTGAGAAATGCAGGTTTTTCGGCCGCTGATTTAAAAAATGCCGGCTTTACGCCCCAGCAGTTAAGACAAGCAGGCTACAGCGCCCGCGATCTCTTAAATGCAGGATATACTCCCGATGAATTGCTTAAAGCAGGATATACCCCGGCTGAAATCGTAGCGGCTGAATCAGAACTTCCTCCAGGAATTACTCCAGAAGATATCAAGACTGCAGGCTGTAATAGTTCTGCCTTGACTAAAGAGCGTTTGGCTGGTGTGAGTGCCAAATTAATCAGGCAATATGCTAACTGCAGTGCGCAGGCTCTGAAAGCTGCTGGCTTTACCAATGATGATTTGGCGAATGCAGGATTTACACCGGATCAGATTCGGGCAGCTGGTGCTTTATCAGATGATGCAATCAAAGCAGCAGGATGTGATCCTGATAAGTTAAAGTCTCTCTATGCTGCGGGAGTTTCAGCTCGTAAAATAAAAGAACTCAACGGCTGTTCAGCCTCCGCTCTAAAAGCGGCTGGTTATGGCGCACAGGCCTTATTGGACGCAGGTTATACTCCACAAGAACTCACTGCCGCCGGATTTTCACCCGATGAAATCCGGGCTGCACAACAAGCATCTGATGCAGCAATTAAAGCTGCAGGGTGTGATCCTGAAAAATTGAAAGCACTTTATGCAGCAGGCGTTTCAGCCAAACGTATTCATGACTTGAATGGATGCTCTGCGGCAGCGCTCAAAGCGGCAGGTTATGATGCCAAATCACTTCTCGAAGCAGGATTCACTCCACAGGACTTGCTCGCCGCTGGATTCACTCCGGAAGAAATAAGACAAGCCCAATTAGCAACTGATGCTGCAATCAGAGCGGCAGGCTGTGATATTAATAAGTTGAGTGAGCTTCGCCAGGCTGGTGTTACAGCGAAACGTATTCACGATCTGAATGGCTGTAGTGCGGCGGTTTTAAAAGATGCAGGATTTGATGCCCGATCACTTTTAGATGCTGGATTTACACCTCAGGATTTGAAAAATGCAGGATTCACAGCAAAACAATTACTGGATGCAGGTCTGACACCACAGCAGTTATTACAAGCAGGCTTTACACCGGATCAATTGAGACAAGCGGGCGTGAGTGCAGCCGATATTATTGCTGCAGGACGAGTGGCCGATTGCAGCCTTGCATCCCTGCAGGCAGCCCATGCCTCAGGTGTTTCGGCGACTGTAATTAAACAGACGCTTGGATGCAGTGCATCCGCTTTAAAGGCTGCCGGCTACAGCGCGGCTGACCTTCGAGCAGCAGGTTTTACTGCTGCTGAGCTCAAAAATGCAGGGTTTAGTGCTGCAGAGTTGAAAGCCGCCGGTTTTACCGCAAAAGAACTTCGAGATGCAGGTTTCTCAGCTGAGGAATTAAAGGCTGCCGGATTTACTGCGGGTCAACTGAAAGAGGCTGGCTACTCAGCTGCCGAGCTAAAGGCCGCTGGCTTTACAGCAAAACAATTGAAAGACGCAGGATATAGTGCCAAACAATTGAAAGATGCTGGTTTCAGCGCTTCCGAATTGAAGGCCGCTGGATTTAGTGCCAAAGAGTTAAAAGATGCAGGGTTTAGTGCCAGTGCATTACGAGCAGCAGGCTTCTCTGCCAAAGATCTGAAAGACGCTGGTTTCACTGCCGAAGAACTTAGAAATGCTGGTTATTCCGCTGCTGCACTTAAAGATGCCGGTTTCTCGGCGGATGATTTAAGAAAAGCAGGATTTAGCGACGCTGAACTTCAGGCAGCAGGAATACAACCTGGGTCAGCGGTTGCAGGCCTTGGCGATAATCAAATTCCGGGGGCTACTTCGGGTGTGCCTGGGGTGCCTGGATTGACCGGTAGTACCAATGCTGCCACAGCAGAAGCAGCAAACTCCAAACAGTTACAGGAAATATTGAATCGACAAAACCAGCAAATGGCAGATCAACGTTATCAGCAACGTATACAGCAAAGAACGTCTGATATGATGAGTGCGGCAACAACCTCAATTCAGAGCTGGTCCAGAGTGTCGGTACAGGCTTATACAGCCAGCAGCATTCCTGAAGAAGAGCCTAAACCAGGTACGGCACTTATCCCTGGCACTCAGACAATTGCCGTAAGCAGTTCCGAGACAACAACTACAGTAGTCCAGACAGCACAAAGACCTGTAATCAAAACAGGAGATATTATATTTGCTGTATTGGATACTGCAGTTAATAGCGATGAGCCTGGTCCAATTCTGGCAACGGTTGTATCTGGAAAACTGAAAGGTTCCAAGCTGATTGGCAGTTTTACCCTGCCCAGCAATTCCGATAAAATGGTAATTAGCTTCAATACCTTATCAATGCCAGGGGTGTCACATACTATTTCAATCAATGCCTTTGCGATTGATCCGAATACTGCACGTACGGCTCTTTCAAGCCGAACTAACCATCATTATCTGCAACGATATGGTTCGCTGTTTGCCTCATCTTTCCTTGAAGGCTTTGGTAATGCGTTCCAGTCAGCAAATACAACTGTGACAGTGGGCGGTACCGGTGGCGGCGATAATATTACTGTACAGAATGGTATTGGACGATCAGCACTGGAGAACGCGGTGATTGGTCTGGCAACAGTAGGAAAATCCTGGGGGCAGGTTGCCCAGCAGCAGTTTAATCGTCCGACAACCGTTGAGGTATGTTCAGGCACTGCAGTGGGTATACTCTTTACTCAAGATGTCACTTTAACAAGCTAAGCAGGGTAGGAAATGGCCGATAATTATCAAGGTAATGATGAGTATGAATTCACTGATCTGGATGCTCTGGAGCCAGAGACTATTGACAGTGATGAATCACAGCAATCGTCAACTGCAACGAAGAAGAAACCTTCTGATATCGGGCAGGCCAATGTGAAGCGAAATGCGCTGATTGCTATTGCCGTGATTGTCGTTGCTATGCTGGGCTACAAATTTTTGGGTTCTTTTTTTACCAGTAAGCCCAAAGCTGTAGACAGTGGCGAACCTCAGGTAAGCACGGCACCCGCCGTAAATACGAACACTACGCCTGTGCAACAGCAGCCAGTGGTGGTTGATCAGGAGCCATCAATTCCAACAACTACGGCGACAACACCGGCTACGACGACAACCACTACGACCAGCACGACAGAGGTGACCCCCGCCTCCAGTGACACGTCTTCTGCGACTGATCCGCAGGTCAATCAGAAGCTTTCAGCTCTTGAATTAAGCCAGCAGAATCTTCGCAGCGAAGTGAATTCTTTAAGTGAGCAGTTAGGTGGTGTTAATACCAGTATTACTGAATTAACGAATAAAATTAACTCCTTAAATCAGATGATCACCTCAATGGCTCAGAAAGTTGAAGATCAATCGAATCAAATTACAGTATTAACCGTGCGCACTCAACCAAAGAAGGTTGTTAAGCAGGTTGTAAGGCAAGCCGTTCCAAGAAATATTTATTATATACAGGCTGTAATTCCTGGACGAGCTTGGTTAATTGGTACAAATGGGTCTACACTTACCGTTAGAGAAGGGACAAATATCGCAGGATATGGGGTTGTCAGGTTAATCGACCCGCATCAGGGACGCATCGTTACAAGTTCAGGTCAGGTTATAAGGTTTAGTCCCCAAGACAGTTGAGGCAGATATGGGTGATGATGGCAGTGGTGGTTTAGTCTCTTGGATAACAAGTAACGCAAGTATTTTAAATAATCTCGCAGCAAATCTGCTCCCGGTTGAGCGGTTGGTGACTGGGGCGGCCTATCTTATAGGCATCGCCTTTGCGTTTAAAGCAATTTACAGTTTAAAGGTGTATGGCGAAGCAAGAACGATGATGTCTAGCAATACGAGTATCAAGGAACCAGCTGTTTATATAATGGTTGCTGCCATTTTGATCTATTTTCCAACTGGTTTGGACATAATGCTCAATACGACATTTGGTTCTTCCAATATTCTGCAATATGCCCCTATGGATAGTCAGAACCAGGCGTTGGATTCATTATTTGGTACAGGTAGTGCCGTAGGACAATCACTTTCCCTGCTGATTCAGGTGATTGGGGTTATTGCATTTGTCAGAGGCTGGGTGTTGATTGCCCGATCCGCCTCGCAGGGGCAACCTCCAGGAGGAACGGGAAAGGGATTAATGCATGTTTTTGGTGGAATCTTAGCCATGAACATTGTAGCAACGCTGGAAATGATTAATAATACATTATATGGTACGAGTTAAACTTAATTGAAATTAAAGGAGAATCACTGTGAAAACGCTGGCTGAAAAAAATACTCTAAATAAGCGGCTATTCGTTTGGTTTGCTTGTTTAGGGTTAATGGTTATGGCGGGGGAAGCCTTTGCATCATCCTCTCTTACTTTAGGGGGAATGGCTTCAAGTATCACAGGCTCCTTTGCCAGCCTGACACGTTTAATAACTGCAGGATCGTATCTTGCGGGTTTGGGATTTTCTATTGGCGCTATCATGAAGTTCAAGCAGCACAAAGATAATCCAACCCAAATCCCTATTGGTACACCGATTGCGCTAGTTCTGATTGCGGCTGCTCTGCTATTCCTGCCAACAATATTGGGAATTGCCGGAGCTACTATGTTTGGCGGCAGCGGTGGACAGACTGCAGGCCCAGGTGGATCTGTGTTCACCAGTGGTTCAGGCTCATAAGAAGACGAAGGGTATTATTTTCAGCGGTTAACCACTGAAAGTAATACCCGCTGTTCATAGAAATTGAAGGTAATAAAAACTTTATGGCTGCCAATCAGGAACGCAATAAATTAAGGCTTGTAGCGAGCCCTGGTGCATGGCGTTTATATTCTGCCAGAAAGGCGGATGAACGCTTTAAAGCGTATGAACAAAAAGTGCTTCTACGCGATCGCTATACCTGCCAGTTCTGCGGATTTCAGGCCAAACTTTTTCAAGAAGTCATCAATATTGATGGCAATTATACGAACAACAAAATTTCCAACATGGTCACTGCCTGCTGTTTTTGTGCTCAGTGCTTTTTCATTGAGTCAGTGGGTGTCGGCGGCTATGGTGGTGGTACGCTTATTTATCTTCCAGAACTTCAGCAATCCGAGTTAAATAGTTTGTGTCATGTCCTTTTTTGCGCGATTACCAACGATACTGGCTATAAAGGCAGCGCACAGAACATATATAGAAGTTTCAAATTCAGATCCCAGGCCGTTGAGGAAAAATTTGGCGAGGGAACCAGTGACCCCTCCATCTTGGGGCAACTGATTATTGATTCTGGTGCCACTTCTCCAGAAATCTCAGAAAAGTTATTTAATAACATACGATTACTTCCATCAAGGGCTAAATTTAGAAGGCAAATAGAACAATGGGCAGCCAGCGCCTTGGAGGAAATGGCTGAAAATACTTAGCCAGTCTTGATTTATCACATCAGCATAAGCATTATTTAACAGGCAGGTTACTAGGAAAAGCTATGGCGAATTGGGCAGATTCATTTTTTGAAGGGGTTGATACTTTTTTTGCTTGGCTAAGCACTTCCCTGAAACAGACTACCGAATCGTATCTGGAATTAGAAACCGCAGATAGTCCTACGGTTTTGGTAAATCATGACGGTACGCTGTTATCGATTTTAAAGATCGAGGGCGTTACCGCTCTGGCTGGCGCAGAAGAGTTTGAGCACCTGGTAGAAGGTTTGAGTAATGCGTTTCAGGGTGCTATGGGACGCCCAGGACATGCCCTTCAGGTTTTGTTTAGCCATGATAAGCAAAATATTCGTAAGGTTATCAAAGATATTTACGGTCCTGCAGAGGGAACGGCACAGCGCTTAAAATTAAATCTTGATGATTTATTCAAAGAAAGAATTGACTACCTGTCGCTTTATTGCGCAGAGGAACGCGTCTATTTTGTGTTGCTCACCCGACCATTCAATCTTCCTTCAGATCAATTGAAAACGGCAAATAAAACCAAACTGAAAATGCTTAGGGATTCCAAAGCGCCGCCTTTTAAGAATTCTCAAACAGTTTATGCCGCTATTCCGGAGTTACGTGATACACATGACGCTTACGTGCGTTCGGTCATGAATGATCTGGACAGCTTACACGTTTTTGCCACATTGCTTAAAGCGCATGATGCGGTGCATGCTATCCGCATGACAGGTGATCCTGATTTTACCAGCGATGACTGGCGTGCAACCCTGCCAGGCGATAAGATTTTTCCTAAGGAAATCAATGACTTCGAGGGCGACGCTTCGGATTTGCTATGGCCGCCATTGTCCAAGCAGGTTCTACCCCGAGATGCGGAAATTCTGGATTTACGTACTGTACAAGTTGGCGATAAAATTTATTCTTCCGTGTTTATTGATCTGTTCCCCAAGGAAATTCGGCCATTTATTACTTTATTTGCCCGAATATTACCTGCTCATATTCCCTGGCGAATCTCTTTTCTGATCGAAAGTGAGGGCCTGGATACTATAAAATTAAAGGGTTTGCTGGCATCGATCCTAAGCTTTTCATCTGCACAGAACCGATTGATCAGTGACTCGGTAAACCTGTTGAAATATTTGCAGTTGAACACCGATGATGCCATCGTCAGATTAAGGGTAGTTGCAACGACCTGGGCAAAAGAAAACGAGATGGCTCTTCTTAGGCGCCGGAGTTCTGAATTGGTTAAGGCGATTCAGGGTTGGGGTTCTACAGAGGTTTCGGAGGTATGCGGTGATGCCTTTGCTGGTTTTGTTTCCAGTATGCTGGCAGCGACCACACGAAGCACTGCCGTTCCTTCAGTTGCACCATTGACTGATGTCATCAGTATGCTGCCGATAACCAGGCCTGCATCACCCTGGAGTACTGGGGCATTATTGTTTCGTTCACCTGATGGCAAGCCCTGGCCATTTCAACCGGGTTCAACCCAGCAAACGACCTGGATTGACCTCGTCTATGCACGTCCTGGATCAGGTAAGTCAGTTTTATCGAATGCGCTGAATCTTGCCCTTTGTCTTTCAGGTGGATTAACCCGTCTGCCACGAATTGCGATTATTGATATTGGGCCATCCAGCAGCGGTCTGATTTCTCTTTTGAGAGAGGCATTACCTGCCTCGCAGAGACATTTGGTAGCTTATCATCGCCTTCGTATGACTCCTGAGTATTCGATTAATCCCTTTGATACTCAATTAGGCTGTCGTTATCCCACAGCTCTGGAGCGCTCGTTCCTGGTTAACTTTTTAACCTTATTGACTACTCCTTTGGGAGCAACTAAACCTTATGATGCCATGCCAGATTTGGCGGGTATGGTTGTTGACGAGCTTTATAAAAGCTTTGCAGATGAGTTTAATCCAACTCCTTATGCGCCTGGAGTTGAAGAATTTATTGATTCCATTTTAGAAGAAATCGGCTTTGTCCGCGATTCCAAATCAACCTGGTGGGAGGTCACGGATGCCCTGTATTCGGCAGGCTTCGTACATGAAGCGATGCTGGCGCAGCGGTACGCGATGCCTCTCCTTGCTGATGCCGCTTCAATTTGTCGAACTCCGTCTATTGAAGATTTGTATGAGCGGGTTGTCGCACCTACCGGGGAATCATTAATTAGTGCATTTTCCCGTATGATCTCGGCCGCTGTACGTGAATATTCTATTCTGTCGAGAGTTACCAGTTTCGATATCGGTGATGCCCGCGTGGTTTCTCTCGACCTCGATGAAGTGGCGAAAAGTGGGGGAGATGCTGCCGATCGACAAACATCGGTTATGTATATGCTGGCTCGTTATGTGTTGGCCCGGCACTATTATCTGACAGAAGAAAGCATGGGAACAGTGCCTGATCAATACAAGGAATACCATAAAGAGCGTGTATTGGAAATTCGCGAAGATCCCAAGCGAATTGTCTATGACGAGTTCCATCGTACCGCGAAATCTTCTGCCGTGCGTGATCAGGTGATTGTCGATATGCGGGAAGGAAGAAAGTGGAAGGTTCAGATTTCATTACTTTCTCAATCCGTTGATGACTTTGACCCAGTGATGATTGATTTCGCTACTGCAATTTATATTATGGATGCAGGACCCTCGCAAGCGGTTGAAAAAACCAGCCAGATCTTCGGTTTAACTAATACGGCCAAAATTGCCTTGCGTACCCGGGTTCATGGACCCAGACAGGGTGGGGCTACTTTTCTGGTGCAATATGCGACTAAAACCGGGGTGAACGTTCAATTGTTAACACTGACCCTTGGCCCGATAGAGCTTTGGGCATTTAGTACTACTGCCGAAGATGCGGCAGTTCGTAATCAATTGTATCGCCATATAGGCCCTTCTGAAGCCAGGCGTTTTCTTGCTGCCTTGTTCCCTAATGGCTCTGTTGCAAAAGAAGTAGAAAATCGCCTGATCCTGATGAAATCTGAGGTAGGTCTCATTGAAGAAGATGCGAAAGAGAGTGTCATTGAGCAGTTGGTTAATGATTTGCTGAATGCCTATGCTAAAGATCCGAATATGAAGAGTCTTCCAGGGAAAATAGCATAATCAGTGCTTTCATTCATAAAATATTTTCCTCTGGATGGGAGCGTTGTTGTATAGTTGTTGTATAAATGAAGATGCGTTCCCAAACCGTCTTTGCGAGTGTCAGCGAAGCAATCTAGTGTTCCTTTGTTTATGGCTCGATCTGGATTGCTTCACTGCGTTCGCAAAGACAGCAGGTTAGGTGTTGCTCTATTAATGTAATAATGACCTCAGGGAAGTTAGGGAGAGGTATATCTTATAAATGCCATCTATGCTATCTATTGCCGAGGCTGAGCGCCAAAATTTATTTTCACGACTTGAAGCGACTGGTTTTATCTTTCATAGAGAATCAGATACCGACAATCTATGTCAGAATCATGAGTATTGTTTTTTAGCCAGAAGCGAGCAGGCACTTTATTACCAGAAAGCACTTGCTGCATTTAAAAACGAAAGCCCGAAATCAGAGCCCTACAGCGTTCAGCACAGACAGTTTGGTCTTTTGAATGCTGTTAAAAGAGATACAGCGGAGCAAGACAGACAACAGGTTAATATTTACGATTGTGCTGCGCCTTAAAGGCGCTTCTCCCCGTATTTGGAAATTATCCCTTTGCAATATCCTTTTTCAGACTAAATCCAGTTAAAATGCCTGGGCTGAAGGGGTTAATCTGATTTTGAGTTTTTAACAGGTAACGTCCTGAATTGCCATTGACTTCAAATAAAATCTGCAGGCTGCTGCTGTCATTGCTGTCAACGAGCACATTCACCTTTTGCAACATTTTAAAAAAGGCCCAGGTGCCAGATTCTTCCAATTCGTAATGATTCCCTTCGATAGAGTTCAAGCTAAGCTTGGCGCCGCGTTGAGGCCAGGTAAACTCGGTATCTGATTCACTGTTCTGGTTGTCAGATAAAGAGGTTTCACCAATGGTTAGCTGGAAATTGGATACTACAGGATCAAGATTTATTTTTTGCAGGGAAAAATCAATTCGACTGGTTTCTGAATCGTCCGGAAAGAACATGTTGCTAATAACGTTTGCCCTGATTAATTCATTAATCAGATCCGTTGAAACAGGCATCATATAACCATTTAATTCTTTGGGTTGCCATTGGGCATGGCTCGTATCAAGAAATGGTTTCAAATAATGGGTGACGAAACTATTTAAAGTGCCATGCGGTGAAAAGAAGTGGTCAAAATCTTCCAGTCCAATTTCTTCCTTCTCAGCTGGATCCAGTGGATAGCGTTTGGCAATAGAGTTTTTATAGACGTTATAAACTCGCTTGTTCCATTGTTTATTCAGGAAGTCTCGACTTTCGTTAATAAAAATGAACCAGGTATCGTCTGCAATTTGTTTAGCCCAGCTGGCAATCGGTTCTGGCAGCTGACGCGAACGGTTATACAGCGAACTGAGCGGATCAGTCAGTGTATCTCCGCGAAAACGAGCCTGGGTGAGATCGAAAACGGTTTGTCCCTGATCATTGACTAATGACAGCGTGGTCAGAAATTTTTCCAGTTCGCTGACATTTACGGTTAATTCTTGCGCTGCAGAGCTGGTCATCAGGTTTAAGCCAGTAAACTGGCTTGCAATCTTCTGATTGAAGAGACTGGAATTTTCCGCAGCTTCCGGACTGGTTTGTTGCTGGATTAATTGAACCAGACGTCGAATGGAATCAGACTGTTGCAATGTCTGCGTCAATTGTCTGGCTTGCTGATAGCCTTGATAATGCTGTGGACGCGTACGCCTTGTAAAGTTTAGCCACCAATTGCTGTAGTCAAAGCAGTAAGCCTGTTCAAGCTGAGCTTGCAGGTTATCCAGATCCTGACGTGCAAGTACCCAGTTTTCTTTTTGCAGGGTCGCAGTAATCTGCGGCAGCAAATTGCTTACTTCGCCAAACCCGGTTTTGGTGAAGTAATCGGGTACTTCTTTGGCCGCCAAATCAAAGCCTTCCACGTTAATTGATGTTTTTCCTTGTGGAAACTGTGCTTTGGCTAATGAGTAATAAAGATAGGCTGCGGGCAAGGCGTTGAGATAATTGCGCGCATCGCTGACAATCTGCTGATTGATTGCAAGAGCCTGTCTGGGCTGTTTTAAAGCATTATGCAGCAAGAGAAGCTGCTTATCATTATAAAAAGCGGCATTGGTAGCTTTCCAATAATTACTAAACCAGTCTGTTACTTCGGCTTCGGAGAAATGCTCCGGCTCACCCAGCATTAAATAAATTTTCAAGGCCTGATAGCGAGCCAGTTGCGTTTGAGATGGATTGGATATCACATCTTCCAGAGCGGCTAGCACATCGGGTAAAAAGTTGTTATGCAGCTTGTTGAGTGTACTGCTATGCAATTGAACTTTAAGCTGCTCGAGAACAGGGTGAGAAACAAAGCTTGAAGGAATCAGGTTCAGTTTGGTTTCCGCTTGCGATAAATGATATAAGGCTGTAGCAAGATCTTTATTTTGACTGCTTAGTGTTTCATAGGCCAGAAGCTCTTTACTGGCATCATCAAGCAGCTGGGATGTCTGGCTGTATTGATACCATAGACCTGTCAGGAATACGGTTACCAGCGCAGTAGTTCCAAGGGCTGCAATTTTATGACTTCTGGTTAAGCTTGGGTTCAGCTTTTTCGTTTGATCCTGGAATGCCCTGATTGGACCTTCAATAAAGTAAGCACGATAATTGGTGGATTGCGGATATTTATCAGGAATGGTCAGGGCATATTCATGCTGAATTCGCTGGTTTAAACGATCGACAGACAGGCCTCCTTGTTCAGCACTGGTAAAATAGACGGCCTGGACTCGAAATTCTTTTGCTATCAATTGCTGAATCAAGGTTTGCACTGGAATACGCAAACTGGCTAACTGCAAGGGAAATTCGCGGATTAAAGTTCGTTTGACACTTGAGCGGGCAGGATGCAGTTTGTTAATGGTTTCCTGACTTAAAACCTCAATCATGCGATCGAACTGAAGGCGGTATTGTTCAATAAGCTTTTTCGACTGCATGCTGTGATCGAGAGAAAAGCCCAGGGGTTTATTTAAATCCTGAACGTGTTCTGATTGGAAGAACTCACAAAAACCGGCTAGTGTATCTAATTTGGTAAAAATGACGGCCAGTTCAGTCTGATAGCCCAATGCTTTGCTAAAGCGTTCAAGAAGATGGGCATGCGATTTACATTGATTGGCAATTTGAACCGGTTCAGCCATCAGCAGATCACGACTATCTACACACAATAGAATGCCGCTGATACGGAGGCCGCGATGACAGCGGTTGAGTTGTTTTAAGTTGTGGTGAAGAAGATTGTCTGTCTCATGAAGCCAGGTTTCACCCAATTCTAAAATAATGCCGTTATTATTGTAGAAAAAATTGGCACCGTTTAACTCATCCACAGGGTGATGATTTAGTTGAGCCTGCTTGAGCAAGGTGGTTTTACCCTGATGGCTTTTTCCAATAACCAGCAAAAAGGATAAAGGAGTGGATTGAGGTTTTAAGAGATTAATAATTTTTTTAAGTGCGTCACATAACGCTTGCAAGGATCTGTCCATTAGTTTTCCAGTTTCGCCGTAGCGGTATGACCAAATTGAACCAATTTGGCTTTATTTTCGACTAGTAGATAACTGAGTCCATAACCAGCTACTAAAATACATAAGGAGATAATGGCAACGACTATAAATGGTTTATTATTATTTACGCTGCGTTCCGGCTTTTTATGTTCTTTAAACAAACGGTAAGGCTTATTGACCCGGTATTGTTTAATGAGTTGGAATAATTCCTCAATCAGATTATCCAGGACTTGCCGACCATCGGTACGGCAGTGTTGTTTGCCTTCAAATCCGGTTATCAGGCAGTAATAGGCCAGTTCAATCAGATCCAGGTATTGATTGGGCCTTTCCTTAATATGATTAACAATGTCGAAAAAGCGCTCCTCTGGCCCAATTCCGTTATGAGAAAGCGGAGTGAACGCCTGAAACTCAGCAGGAACTCCATATAATCTGAGATAACTTTTTCCCAGGATTTCATCGATGGTTGCACAAAGTAAATAATGAGCAATGGCATTCAATTCATCAGAGTAGGCCTTCCCATGCAGACGGCTATCAAAAGCAAGCAGTTCATGCTCAACATTTTCACGAAGATCAGCAATAGGAGGAAGTGATGGGCTTATACATAATCGCTCTAATAAAGACAATACTGGTCCTGCCGCAGCTACTAAAGGGTTAGTAGTGAAGGGGGCAATAAATAATTTGGAGCGATAATAGCCATGAGCAGGTAAAGGTTTGCCCATAATCGATAAATTGCTGACAAGTGAGGCCGAAATTGACTCAGCTGTCATATTCTGACTCCAACTTACTTCTCAAGTTAATGAGGATAAAATTAATCAAGCAGCGTGATACACCTGAGCTATCTGCTTAATACAGAAAGTGTATCGATAATACGTGATCTCGGGTACCTTGTCGATAATACATAAAAGATTAATTTTCTTCTGTAAACAGATGATGAAAATATCTGTCAATCCAGTCTTCACCGAGAAATTCAATAGCATCTTCAAGAAAATCAGCCAGCTCGTCTGCTGTAAGCTGGTGCGCTTCATGAGGAGTCTCCATGTCATGATGAAAATATTCCCCCCAATAGCGTTCACAAAATTCGCAATAATCTCGCGTATTCAGGATAAAAAAATGCCAGAGATCGTCCAATTGTAATAATGGGCCAAAGAGATAAGTCGGTTTACCCTGGCCTTTGCGATACTGGGTAAGCCACATCCAGCCGAGTAAATCCTTCCATAATTGCTGACATTGCTGAAATGATAAGCTGGGATTGTTTGAAGCATAATGCCTGAGAATGCGCTCATTGTAAGCGCCAAGCACTGTGCGTAACGGTAAAAGGGAACTCATCGAAAACGACAGCAGCTTTTTCGCCAATCCTTATTGTTAGTGATCGCGGTGACAATCCGGCAGATTTTTTCTTGTTTTGTCATCATTTATCTCCTATCTCTTAATGAGGTGGTTTTAAGATAAAACTCATGTCAGATAATTTGAACATCAAATTAGCCATAAATCAACCAGTCTTATCGATTGATTTTATCTATCGAAGCGATAAAAACGTTTTATTTTACTAATCGATTGAACTCAACTACATTTAGGATAGACAACAGAAGGAGAGAAAAATGATTACTGTAGGCAACCGATTCCCCCCATTCCAGTTAAAAGCGACTGTCAGCAATGAAATTAAAGAGGCGTTTACCACCATTAATAATGAAAGTTTTGGCGGTAAATGGCTGGTAGTTTTCTTTTGGCCTAAAGATTTTACCTTTGTATGCCCCACGGAAATTTCCGCATTTGGAAAACTGCAAGCTGAATTTGCAGATCGCGATGCGCAAATTCTGGGTGTAAGTATTGACAGTGAATTTGTTCATCTGGCCTGGAGAAAACAGCACCCGGATTTACATGACTTGCCTTTTCCAATGCTTGCAGATATCAAACGCGAATTAAGCGGCAGCCTCGGCATACTTGACGAGCAGGAAGGTGTTGCGCAGCGAGCCACTTTCATTGTAGATCCGCAGGGGATAACCCGCTTTGTAATGGTTACTGATTTAAATGTTGGACGTAATCCTCAGGAAGTATTACGTGTTCTTGATGCCTTGCAGACAGATGAACTTTGTCCTTGTAACTGGAAGAAAGGCGAAGAAACTATCCATATTCAGGAGTGATATCATGCTGACAGCTCTAACTGAACGTTTACCGGAAGTTGCAAAAGATGTCAGACTCAATTTGGGTAAGGTATTGGATTTGGATCAAACCGATGGCTTGACCGCGTCGCAGGTGGCTGGTTGTGCATTGGCTGTTGCCTATCACTTAGGCGATCAGTTACTGATTGAAGAGTTTGAAACATTAAACAATGATCCCGCATTGGTCAATGCGGCAAAGCTCGCTGCCAGCCTAATGGCGATAAGTAATATTTATTATCGTTTTACTCATTTAAGTGAACAGCCGGAATTAACCCAGATTCCTGCCGGTTTGCGAATGCAGGGCATGGCCAATCCTGGAGTGGACAAGCTAAGTTTTGAAATGATGTGTCTTGCTGTATCTGTATTAAATGGCTGTGGTGCCTGTATGAGTGCGCATAGCCGTCAGTTAGTACAGCACGGAGTGCCTGCAACGGCCCTGGCAAGAATAGGGCGTATTGCCGCAGTCACTCATGCTGCTCATGTAAGTCTTAGACTATAGTTGTGGCTATGTGCAAACTGTGTCATTCCCGCGCAGGCGGGAATCTATTTCTATGATGGCACTGAGCAAATCATTGATGGATTTCCGCCTGCGCGGAAATGACAGAGTTTTTCACGTGAAAGGAAATCAAATACATAGCAAGCAGTGACTATTTAATAACGCCGCATCCCAGGCGTGAACCGCCTCCACCCAGAGGCGGATTATCGCTATAGTTATCACCGCCGGCATGAATCATCAAAGCGAGATTTTTAAGATCGCTGGTTTTTAAACGGGGGGCTAATAAAGGCGTACTTGCCTTTCCATCTTCCAACACAAATAAGACTGGTAGATCACCCAGATGTCCATTTCCATAAGGCCCTTTATGCTGGTTGGTCTTCTGCGGATCAAAATGGCCGCCTGCTGCCATACCGGCTTCACTGCAATCGGCGTTTTGATGCAAATGGAAACCGTGGGCGCCGGCGGGAAGATTATTTAACAAGGGAATAATCAGTAAACCATATTCAGTATCTTTAAAGCTAACCTGACCTAATGGTTTATTTTGATCCGTGGTATAGACTGTGGTCGTAATTTCCTGAGCACACAGAGCCGGGTTTATAAAAAAGCAGAGAGAGAGGGAAGCTAATGCTTTCTTCATTCATGTTCTCCAGTGCAGTAATCAATCTTGTTATTGTTTAACCAGTTCAACTGTAAATAATGGTGTATCTACGACCATATAGCAATTGTTATACTCATCACATTTCAAATGGACGGTTTTATCTTCCTGATTTTTAAAATGAAATTCGTTTGCAGCACAAATGAAGGAAAACGACTGGACGGTGATGTTGTTTCCATCATTACTGAAATAAAGCGTTGCGGTATAATCATCCTTGCTTGTTTGTTGAAAGGTGACTAGATCAAAATGCTCGCAGCCATTGAAGGGATCACAGCTGCTGTGATCTTTGATATGTGTTGCTGCATGCCATTTGCCAGGTAATTTATTGCAATAATCATAGGGAGACTGACTCGCCTGACCGGCGAAGCTTGTGAAGGCAAGTAGTGAAAAGGTTGCTAGAAGTGTCTTCATATTATCTCCTTATACATGGAAAAATCCGGTTAGCGGCCGATTCTAAACTAATGAAGAAAAAATAGCGAGGCGGGGGGATGCCCGCTTATTAATTTAAGCGTTGAAAAAGCAATGGTCTTGATAAATGTTGAACAATGGTCCCTCGTATCATACCTGTATTAAACCATAGGCTTTGCTAATCTAAGTAGAGTAATCTTAATTCAATCAAATTGTCTCAACGTCATCCTGAACGGAGTGAAGGATCTCCTGAAGCTGGCTCAGCTCTAAGCAGTTGGAGATCCTTTGCTACGCTCAGGATGACATGCCCGGGGAGTTACAAAAATAGTTTTCATTGGAAGGATCATAAGCCAATTTTCACTTGTCTGATAAATACTTTAATCAGTGTCGTATACTTATATAAAACACTAATAATGGATTGTGTAATTGACCCAGCCACCACTTCGCACATTACTGGCGCGTCAGGGAATTTATGATAAAACCAGTTCCGTTTTTGCCTATGAACTGCTATATCGTAATAGTGAGATACAGAATCAGACGTTTGCATTGAGTGCCGTCCCGGGTGAATTGGCGACTTATTCCGTTTTATTGGATTTATTTACCAATCTTAATGTGGAGGCCATTGTCGGCAGTAAACGGGCATTTATTAACTTTACTCATTTACATCTTGTTCAACAAATTCCTGCTCTGCTCCCTAAAAATAAAATCGTGATTGAAGTGCTTGAAACAGTAGCTATTAATCAGGAGTTAATATTAAGTTTAATCAGCTTAAAAAAGCAGGGATATCAAATTGCTCTGGATGATTTTATCTTCAGGGAGGAGCTTATTCCTCTGATTCAAATCGCCGACATTATTAAAATTGACGTTCTTAATCTCAATCGCGAGCAAATAGTTGCCCAGCTTTCCAGTCTTCATTCATTTAATGGCCAATTACTTGCTGAGAAAATTGAAACAAAGAATCAATTTGATATTTGCCTTAGTCTCGGGTTTGAGCTTTTTCAAGGTTTTTTTCTCGATAAACCTCAATCCCTGAAAGGGCAGGCGATCAGCGAAAATAAAATGCAGATTCTGCGATTATTAGCTGAAATAAATGATGAGGATGTAGCAGTTGAAAGGGTTGAAGAAATTATTCTGCAAATTCCAAAATTAAGTTATCGGATTCTTCGTTTAGCGAACTCTGCGTCGATTTATAGCAGCCGGAAAATCGAGTCGCTAATGGATGCTATCACTAAACTAGGTTTAAAACAGATTAGTCACTGGCTTAGTTTGTTATTACTGGCAAGTCATGACGAAATGGCAACAGATTTATTGGAAAGAACCTTAATTCGCGCCAAAATGTGTGAATTATTATCGCGGGCAATGAATTATCAAAATCCCCATCAAGCCTATACAGTGGGACTGCTCTCAACCCTGGATGGAATATTAAATGAACCGATGACTTCGCTTCTTGAAAAAATGGGGCTAAGTGAATCCCTAAATGAAGCGTTGTTAAATTATGAAGGAATATTGGGTAAAATTCTTAAATTTACAATCGATTATGAGCAAGCCAATTTTAAGGAACTGGAAAGCATCCCTGTCGCGAATGATGTCCTTATCAAGTCCTATCTGGAAGGGATAGAGTATGCAGATTATATAATGTCGCTAATTTATCATCCTGAACGGTAGCGCTAGCGAGGATGGATAAAGGGGTTTGGCTGAAATGAAGCGGCTGCAGTTCGCATATACTCCTTTACAGTTTCACCTAAAACACTATCTTTAGCTGCTTCAATTTCTGGTTTGCTCATCCCGGTGAAGATGTCCCTGTCATTGTCAATATTCTCTAATATTTTCCCGACACTGGCTTTTTTGACCGATGGAAGAATGCCAAATCTGAAAAAGAAAAGCGTACTGTGTTTTTTGTCGCCGGAAGCGGTGCGATCACTATAAATATCATGCAGTTTTTTTAATTTTTCATAGGCGATTGAATGATCAAAATCAGCTGCCTGCAAGTGATTTCTTAGAGTAGTTTGGTTAATGGGCTGGTTGTTTCTAATGATGTCACCCAGTATGGGGATCGTGCTAACTACATGAAACCCGCAATCAGTGGAGTTAAGGAATGCCTGTTTTTCAGTGTAAATTCGCGAAACTTCCGCATGAGATCTTCCGCTGGGCGAGCTTTTGCTATCGATAATACAGGTCTTGGAAACCTTGTCATGGCAGGTGTATTCAATAACGATATGGTCTTCACGTAAACCGCTCTCAACTCGAGGGGAAATCATATGAACTGGTTTGTTGGGATGCAAGGATTTAATGTGGTTAAGAATTTCGTCCAATTCTTCTTTTTTAAAATTAGTGACGTAAGTGCCTTTTTTAGCTACAGAATGATGAACAGAGACTGCGGTGGTTATAATAATATGGTTTTTATTTTCTTCTACCCAGTATTTTTTTGGATCAAAACCACTGCCGTTAGGTTTGTAAATATAGCCCTTAATATTTTCTCTCGAAAAAAACTCAAAATCGATTTCATCAGAGGCTGCAATAAATTCTGAAGGAGATCTTGAACCGAAAAGATGGTGCAGACGGATCTCTACATCCGACGCGCCCAGTTGCAAATTTGTGCTGCTCATAGAACTGTCTTTTTAATCAGTGTATATATAAATTATAACGCTGTTCCATTAACAAAATATTAAACCTGTTTTCAGTGATTTTGCAGGGACTGCTGGATCCTCGAACAAAAATAAGTCATCTATATAAGTTTCAGTCTTGATGCGCTTCGTTTATAGGATACACTGTCAAAATGGAATAAAAGTTTTATAATCATAATTTTACTATCTAGGTGAGTATTCATGGAACTGAAAATTACTAACGCCCCTTTTGCGGCATTGTTTCAGCCGCTCGATTTAGGGTTCACTCAATTAAAAAACCGGCTGCTGATGGGTTCCATGCATACAGGCCTCGAGGAAGATAAAGAGGGATTGCAGCGTCTTGCCGCTTTTTATCGTGAGAGAGCATTGGGAGGGGCAGGGCTTATCGTCACCGGCGGGATTGCACCGAACCGCTCAGGCCGTCTGGCCCCTTTTGCCGCAAAGCTTAGCAATAATAAGGAGGTTCAGCGGCATGAACTGATTACCCAAACTGTGCACGAAGCGGGTGGAAAAATTGCATTGCAGATTTTACATGCCGGACGCTACGGCTATCATCCTTTCAATGTCGCTCCTAGCGGCATCAAATCACCGATTAGCCCGTTTAGACCTTGGGAAATGAGCAAGGGCAGAATTCTTAAAACGATTAAGCACTTTGCCCGCTGTGCAAAATTGGCCCAAGAGGCTGGTTATGATGGCGTTGAAATCATGGGTAGCGAAGGATATCTTATTAACCAGTTTATCGTGACCCATACCAACCAGCGTCAGGATGAATGGGGCGGCTCTTTCAATAACCGTATTCGTTTTCCGGTTGAAATCGTTAAGAGCGTTCGCGAGGCCGTTGGTGAACGGTTCATCATTATTTATCGCTTGTCGATGCTGGATTTAATTGCAGATGGAAGCAGCTGGGAGGAGGTTGTTTTATTGGCGAAAGCCATTGAAGCAGCAGGGGCAAGTCTTATCAATACAGGAATCGGCTGGCATGAAGCACGTATTCCCACAATTGCCACAATGGTTCCCCCCGCAGTGTTTACCCGTGTCACACAGCGCCTGAAGCCTGAAATCAGTATTCCGGTGATTACTTCAAACCGTATTAATACCCCTGAGAAAGCGAATCAGCTCCTGGAAGCCGGGGTTGCTGACATGATCTCAATGGCGCGTCCTTTTCTTGCAGATCCTCTTTTTGCTGAAAAAGCCCGTTTGGGTGAAAGTGAGGCAATTAATGTTTGTATCGCCTGTAATCAGGCTTGCCTGGATCGGGTATTTGTTAATAAAACAGCCTCCTGCCTGGTGAATCCAAGAGCCTGTAATGAAACAGAATTAGTCTATCAGGCTACATCCAATCCTAAAAAAATTGCGGTAGTTGGAGCGGGTCCCGCTGGGTTGGCATTTGCGGCTACAGCAGCTGAACGGGGTCATCATGTGACCCTCTTTGAAAAGGGGAATGAACTTGGGGGGCAGTTTAATCTGGCAAAACGAGTTCCTGGTAAAGAGGAGTTTCAACATACCATTGATTATTTCACTCAGCAGCTTGAAAAATACAAGGTAAACATCAAACTGAATACCGCAGGACATCCCGGGCTTTTGGAATCTTTCGATGAGATCGTTATTGCAACAGGAATTAAGCCCCGTGTTCCCGATATTCCAGGTATCGATCATCCGAAAGTGATGAGTTACATCGATGTGATCAGAGAGAGGAAAATTCCAGGTGAACGAGTGGCGATTATTGGCGCTGGTGGTATTGGTTTTGATGTCGCGGAATTTCTAACCCATGAACATCATGGCCCTGATGCTGATAGTTTTCTCAATGAATGGGGTATTGATCTGGAAGGAGAGCATCGGGGGGGGATCAAACCAGCCTCTGTAAGTAAAAGTCCGCGAAAGGTTTATCTCCTGCAGCGCAAAAAAGAAAAGCTTGGTAAAAATCTGGGGAAAACGACGGGATGGATTCATCGCCTTAGCCTGAAACATAAACAGGTCAAGATGTTATCCGGGGTCCAATATCAGCGAATTGATGATCAGGGACTGCATATTCTTATCGATGATAAACCTGAATGCCTCGAGGTTGATTCAGTGGTGATTTGTGCAGGGCAGACTGAATTAAAGGATTTATATGAGCCATTAAAGGAAGGGGGGCAGTCTGTCCATTTAATTGGTGGTGCGTTCAAAGCCTTAGAGCTGGATGCTCGTCATGCCATTGATCAGGCCTGTCGTCTCGCTGCTTTATTATAATCAGGATACGGAGAGTTAAATGGATTTTAGTCTGTTGGAGCAACGACTGCTGCTGATTGAAAAAAGACTGGGGCAAATAGAGACTCTTCTCCATCTGCCCGCTTCCGAAGAGGTTTCTGGCGAAACGGTTACCAGTGAGCAGAGAACAAATGAGCCTTCCAAGCCGCCTAAGCAAGGAAATTGGCTTGGATTAGTGGCAACACTGTGTTTTGTCCTCGCTGCAGGCTTTATCATCAAACTCTCCATTGAATCTGGCTGGTTAACGCCAGAGCGGCAAATCGGCCTGGCTTTTTTATTCGGCGCACTTCTGATTGGCTCTGGTTTTGTGTTTATCGCTATTGATAAATACTATGCCAGTCTGCTTCCGGCGGCGGGAATTATTGTTTTATATCTAAGCAATTTTGCCGCGCATCGTCTTTATTTTCTAATTTCATTTGAAACTGCGATTGTATTAACCAGTTTAATCTCCATTCTTTGTATTACGCTTTATTTAAGATTCAGACATGATATCTACTCTATTATTGCTGCAATAGGCTCCTATTTAGCACCGGTTGTTTTAAACATTAATGCTAACACGCTGTTCTCATTATATTATTTCTTAATTTGTTCGCTTACTTATGCGACCATATCCATTTGGGTGGAATCCCGAATTCTGATTGTGATTGCAGCCTATTTATCTATTTTGGTCACTGGCTTAACTGGTCTTGGCTTAGAAATGGATAGCACTATCGCCATCTTCCTGGCACTGCATTTTCTTGTTTTCGCGATTGGAACGTATTTATACTCAAAATATGGCGCAGAGCCGTTGACAGAACGGGAGTCCTGGGCTTTTTTTCCGGTTCTGCTAATATTTTATTCCATGGAGTATTTTTACATCGACAGAGCCTATCCGGGTTTGGCTCCCTGGGTTTCTATAGGATTTTCTGCGATTCTCTGCAGTCTTTATCTTTCTGCCAGGCAGTGGTTTCCAGATAGGGCTATCAGTTCAAGAGCTTTAGTTTTAGCATTTTCCACCATCGTTTTTTTCCATTCATTTTATCTTGAGCTTTTGCCTGATGCGTTCAAACCCTGGCTTTTCGTGGCGATTATAGTAGGAATCGCCTTTCTTCCTGTCAGGCTATTGGGCCAACAGCGGGATGGTGCTTTTTATCTTCCATCGCTTGCCATTTTTTTAATCCTGGTTATTGAATATTGCAGTATGCTGATGCATCTGTTAAATAACAGCACTTACTCATGGGTGCTGGTCTCTTTTGCGTCATTTGCAAGTCTGTGGTTATTAATCACCCGACATCGCAGCAGTTTGATTCATAAAAAAGAATATGGGCTGAGCTTGTTAGTTGCTGCGCATCTACTTGGAGTCAGCGCCTTATATCAGTTCTTCCACGAAGTCAGCTCGTTGGCCGTATCGGCTTCCTGGCTATTATATGCTGTGTGCGTCATTGCTTATGCCTATTTTCGTCAGGATAAAACAATGGCTAAATCGGCTTTGTTAATTTTAAGTGTTGCCGCTGGAAAGGCTCTCCTGTACGACACGGCATCGACGCCCACAGTAGTTCGCATTTTATGCCTTATTTTAACAGGAGCTGTTTTGTACGGTTGCGGTCTTTTAATGAAACGCATTGCAAGCTGGCAGGATAATTGACAGAAATTTCCTCTTCCTGGCTGGGAGGGGGGCAATTTAAACCCCTCTCTCTAACTCTCACTGCCATTAAGTTAAGCTCAATTGTATATTAAACTGTCATCCCCGCGAAAGGCGGGGATCCATCTCTGAGCAAGCCACAATGCCGACTGAGGAATAGATTCCCGCATTTCGCGGGAATGACAGAAGTCCTTAACTTAATGGCAGTGTCTCAAACTCTTTCCCCTGAGGGGAGAGAGGATTACAGTTAATTACTCATCACTATTGGAACTATTATATCCCAATTTCGCAGAGGATACGGGCGTCTCTTCCTCTTCTTTCGTTTTCAGAGGTTTAAGGAAAGTGATTGATCCAGCGTCCTTGATGGATGGGCTTTTAGCCTGCTCAGCCATCTTTTTCGCTTCGGAGAGAAACTCTCTCATTAAAGTCAATTTGTTGTTAAAATCATTCTCCAGCTGGGGATACTCTGCTTTTCTTCCTTCAAAAAGTTGGGTGACCTTTTCCAGAGAGGCTAGAGGGTCTAATCGCCCATTTGCATCCAGAAATTCATTGAACTCTGAAGCAATCTCGGCCTCAATTTTGATAAACTCTCTATGTGCATAAATTTTTGCTAATACCAGCGTATTGAAATTATTTGCGAGCATTTCAGCCAACTCGGCATTGTCTTTAGCAAATTCACTTACCAGTGTTTCTCGCAAAGCAGATAAACCTTCAAAATGTTGCCCTTGGGAATGATAGCGAGATATTAAGGGTCTATGCTTGAATTTCTCCAGACATTCTGCTTCGAATGGATAATAAAAAGCTCCCTGAGCGCGTGTATAGGCATAAATGCCGGCGCCATACAGCCAGTCAGTGATTTTTTCGACATCCACTGCGGATTGTTTCAATGAGTTGATAAAAAGACGCATTTCTGTTTCATATACAGAAAATGTGGAAAATTTAGACATAAGCAACATCCTTAAAAAAAGTATTAATCCCTTTAAATCAATTAAGGTAATTTTCGCAGTTGTAATGAAGAACTGCGGTCGGATTGTAGTGGATTATATTAGCTTAGTCACTTTATATTCTGGACTACAGATATTGCCTGGCATAGCGCTCATAGATTTTTTTCGACAGGAATACTTCCATCAAATCCGCGTCAATTTTCCCTTCAGTTTTCATTTGATTGAGGATTTTGAGGGCTTCTTCCAGGGGTATTGCTTTTTTATAAGGCCTGTCACTCGCTGTGAGCGCTTCAAAAATATCTGCGAGAGCAATAATACGTGCTTGTATAGGAAGCTGTTCTTTGGTTAATCCGCGAGGATAGCCGGTGCCATCGAGTTTTTCGTGATGTCCGCCTGCATAGAGTGGAACATTCCGCAGATTTTTAGGGTAGGGTAAAGACTCCAGCATTTTAATAGTGACTTTGACATGATTGTTGATAATCTCTCTTTCTTGCGAAGACAGAGTGCCGCGGCGAATTGACAGCATCTTCTTTTCAGTTCCGGAAAGGAGATCTTCTTTCTGTCCGTGTGAGGAAGTCCATTGATGCTGAGCTATTTTCTTCATGGCCTCGATGTCTTCATCCGGGGTGAACTCTTTTCCCTGATTCATTTTTTCAATTAAATTGCGCTCCTGATGTAAGATACTCAGTTGTTCCTGCAATTGGTTATCCTGAGATAAATCAAATTCTGTTCCGGTTAATTCCTGAATTTTGGCTTGCAAGGAAGCGATGATGGCATCACGCTGCAATACTTCAAATCGTGTGTTAATCAATTTAATCCCATCGATGATCGTTTCAAGTTTGGTTGCTTTATCAACTACTGCTTCAGGGATTGAAATTTTACCGCAATCATGAAGCCAGGCTGCGACCTCCAGCTCGTACATTTCCTCTTCTGTCATGCTGAAGTGTTTCAATGGACCATAATCCATTTCACAGGCGGCTTCAGCAATCATGCGGGTAATGACAGGTACACGCCGGCAATGACCTCCTGTATAAGGTGACTTTTCGTCAATTGCTTTGGCAATCAGCTGTATTAATGAATCAAAAAGCTCTTTTTGTGCCTGAATCAACCTTTGGTTGGTAATGGTAATAGCGGCTTGTGAGGCCAGAGATTCAACCATTTGCTGATTTAACTTTGAAAACGAGCTGATTTTTTTTGTTTCAGGATTAATGGCGTTAATTAATTGAAGCACCCCAATGACCTCATTAAGATGATTGGTCATTGGAACTACAAAAAATGATTGAGAATGATAATTCATTTGCTGGTCGAATTGCTTGGTTCCTGATAGCTTAAACTGCGTATTTTTGTACGCGTCTTCAATATGAATCGTTTTTTTACTAATGGCAGCCCAGGGAGCCAGCATATTATTATTGGCTTCGCCCTGCTCGTTGTATAAAGGCAGATCGTCAAGTTTATTCTGGTTTTGACTGGTTCCACCCAGATGAAGTTTAAGTGATTTATTAATCAGGATCTCAAATCTGAGTTTTTGATCATCAGTGCATGTATACAAAGTTCCGCCATCGGCATTGGTGATTTCCTGGGCTTTCATCAGAATCGATTCCAGCAGCAGAATATGATTTTTTTCAGCAGAAAGGGCAGTTCCAATATCAGTCAGCACTTTCAGTAAATGAGAAAAATCAGAAGCAGTGACGTGCATAAATATTACACAGTTGTGATTTGATCAGATTATAGTCTAAACAATGACTGTCATTGTCTGCTGAGCTTGTTCTGGTCGAGCTCAGCAATAATTTCCTCAACGGCTTGTTCAGCGGTTTGTGTGGCAGTATCAATGGTTAGCTGTTTGTTTTCCCAGTGTTCATAATCTCTGTCGAGAACTTCCCGCCAGGTGGGTGGTGTTAAGCCCTGAATGTCTGTTTTTCTTGTTTCAACGCGTTCTTTGTGGATGGTTTCATCCGAGCAGATGATTTCAATTTCTAGATAGGGCTTATTCATTTCTCTTGCAGTTTTACGGTAGGCCGCCCTTGTAATTTCAATAGGATTCACAGAGTCGCAAACCACCGTTAAGCCAATTTCCAGATTATCTTTCGCAATGGCGTAAGCCGTCATATAGCCTTCAGCGATGACATTTATCCCGCCCTGGCTGCTGAACTGGGATGCATTTTTTATTGCCTGCTCAATGCTGTCGATGCGTAAATAAACAGCTCCTATTGTTTTGGCCAATTGTCTGGCAATGGTACTTTTACCTGTACCCGGTAAACCGCCCAGTATGATTAGCATGATGTAGTCTTATTTCCTTTTGTGAACCATAGTTACTTTTCAACCCCAAACACACTTCTGCCGCCATATAAAGACGACTGCTTTTTTTCATGATTAACAATCTCTTCAAAATCCGGGCCGCTGATGATGTGATGTTCCAGTTTTCGAGCCTGTTCATCGAGGCGTTTAATCGCATCCAGTTTCTCACTTTCTCCGAGACTTGCCTTTTGTACTGCCGTTTTTAAAACCCGTATTGTTTCATCGTAGACCTTGACAGGAACAGGAAAGGGATGCCGATCCTTACCGCCATGAGCCAGCGAAAAACGGGCCGGATCGGAAAATCGGCAAGGGGCACCGTGAATCACCTCAGCGACCATTGCAAGCGCTAAAACTGTTCTGGCACCTACGCCAGGAGTTAAGAGCAGCTCTGAAAAATCCTCTGGGCCACGTTCAATAGCTGCGGCTATATTGCCATGCAAACGCTTCATGGAAATATTTTCAGATCTGACGTCATGATGATGCGGCATATCCAGATGAGGTAATAAAAGTTGATTGCTATGGCTGGGAACTATTTGCGAACTAATTTGTATAGAATTTTCAGCTTCTGTCAGTATACGTTCGGGTGAAAGTGTCTTTAAAAGATCCAGCTGTGAGCATCTGGAAAATTCAGCGCGCTCATCGGTCAGATTAATAATATTGCCTTGATGACGCCCTTCAATCGCTGCATGAGGTGCATTGATAAAATTTTCCAGACCCTCAGATAACCAATGGTATCGACGCGCCTGTTTTTTACTGGTATTCATGCCCTGCTGAATCACAGCCCATTTCCCATCGTCCGTTACAATAAAACCATGTAAGTAAAGATCAAAGCCATCCTGAATGGCAGCGCTATCCACCTTGGCCACCAGACGGCTGGATTGCGCCAGTTGCTGGCCATTAAAACCAACTTCATGTCCAATGGTTATAAGTTCCTGCGGCGTTTGTCGCGAATATTTCCCACGGCCTCCGCACACATGAATCCCCAGTTCTCGTGACAAGGGATTTAATCCTCTTTTAAGCGCCCCGAGGACACTGGTTGTAATACCTGAGGAATGCCAATCCATTCCCATCACGGCACCAAAGGATTGAAACCAGAAGGGATTCGCCAAGCGCCGCAAAAACTCATCTCGCCCATAATGGTGAATAATGGCCTGACTCATAATAGCCCCCAATTTGGCCATACGTTCGGCTAACCATTGAGGTACTCTGCCATAATGCAAAGGTAAATTAGCGCTGCCTGTTTTTTGAGCCATGATGTTTTAAGACATTAAATAATGCCATTATAGCGGAATTAGCCTGCTTTGTTCTCAAAAAAACAGCAGTATGATGATAAAATCGGTAAAGTTAGCCAGTCATTCATAAAAACAGTAGACACCAGAAGTCTCTATGGCTAAATTATGTCAATTAGTTAAAATAAAAAACGTTTTGCCATAGTTCAAAGCGATAAATTTGCTGTAAGGTTGTAGAAATGCGCTTTTTGTCAACTGTTATCAAAAATAATACGACCTGGTCGGGGCAGCGGTTTTTTTCAACACTGCCGGAAGGTTTGCGTTCCGATTTTAAAACCTTTGGCGCACGGCCTGATCCCTTGAAAGTGCTTGAGTTAGAGGAGCATCATAAAAAAACGGCTGACAAAATGCGCGAAAAATTCCCTCGTGTCATGGAGGGCAGCTTTTTACCGGGAAGGATTGTTTATCGCTTATGTACAACTCCCCCGGCCGAGATGATAGAGAACGGGGGTTTTCGCACGAATGATGAACTCTTTGTGGCCGCAAATTCTGAAACCGGCCTGAACAAAGGCTCAATATGCTTCTCATTACTGCCAGAGGTCGCTGCAGTGTTTTACGATCAGCTTCCTTCTAACCAAAAAAAATATCTCTATGGCTGCTTGCTAAAAGGGGGTTATTTTGCTCCTGGCGGTAAATGGCGGCAAGTGATAGTACCCGGCGCATTCCCGCTGCCGTCTGTGTGGATGGCAAGAGAGGTCATGGGACTTACTAAAGCCCGTAGTTTGCATTTGGGACCCCTGTCTGGGCATTTTGATTGCCAGGAAAAAGTAATATGGGGGGATAAGATCCATGAGTTTACAAAGGATCATTTGCAAATGCCTGAAATTATTGATTGCGGCAATGAGGATCAGGCAATGGAATTTTTCATCAAGGATAGTGAGGATTCTCGAAAATTCCAGGAACAAGTGGATGCTTTTTACAAAAGGAACTGTTTAGGCTGGCCGATTTCGTTAAATTTAACTTAAGTTGTTGTCAAAAAATATGATCAATAAAGTGGATGTGATAGTCGTAGGCGCTGGCGCTGCGGGAATGATGTGCGCTATTGAAGCAGCAGCCCGCGGGCGCCGCGTGCTGATTCTCGATAAAAGTAATAAGCCGGGTAAAAAAATCCTGATGTCAGGAGGGGGCCGCTGTAATTTTACCAATTTATATGCCAGCCCAGAGCAGTATATCTCTCATAACCCGCATTTTTGTAAATCAGCACTCAAGCGTTACACGCAATGGGATTTTATTGAGCTGGTCAAACGTCATAAAATTGCCTTTTATGAGAAAACGGCGGGTCAGCTTTTCTGTGAAGAAAAGTCTCATTTAATTGTGGATATGCTTTTGGCAGAATGCCGCAAAAATAATGTCGATATTAGATTGAATCATTCGATTACTTCTATTGTGAAAAAAGACCAACATTTTATGGTCGTGTCCGGACAGGGAACTTATCATTGTGACTCGCTGGTTATCGCCAGCGGGGGGTTGTCGATTCCCACCCTGGGAGCCAGCCCATTTGGCTATCAGATTGCCGCCCAGTTCGACTTGAATGTTTATCCGACCAGAGCGGGGCTTGTACCTTTCACACTGCATGAAAAGGATAAGGAGCGCCTGGCTGAATTGACTGGAATTTCAGTCGAAAGTTCAGTGAGTTGTAACAGGATTTCTTTTCAGGAAAATGTCTTGTTTACTCATCGGGGATTAAGTGGTCCTGCCATATTACAAATTTCTTCCTACTGGCTTCCTGGACAAGAAGTAAATATTCAGTTTTTACCCCAGACTAACTTGTATGAAGAACTATTACAGGCCCGCCATAGCTCGCCGGATATTTTCTTAAAAACCGTATTATCCCGATTCACGGCCAAGCGCGTTCTGGATGTTTTTTATGAGGCTGAAGTATTGGAAAAGCCACTTAAACAATTCAATCATAAACAATTACAGCAAGTTGCCGAAAGACTGCAGGCATGGTCAATCAAGCCCAATGCCACAGAAGGCTATCGAACGGCGGAGGTGACCTTGGGCGGAGTTGATTGCAATGAAATTTCTTCCCAGACCTTCGAGGCTAAAAAAGTACCAGGGCTCTTTTTTATTGGTGAAGTGCTCGATGTCAGCGGCTGGCTTGGCGGATATAACTTTCAGTGGGCCTGGTCATCGGGTTGGGCTGCAGGTCAGGTAGTTTAGATGTTAAACGTCCTGCAAATGGATTGTAGTCTTGGCAGACTGCCTGTTATCATGCGATGATATTTCCCTTATAAAAATGGCATGCCAGGGAGGCATATTCATGCGATTACCATCCGTCTTACTGGGTTCAATCCTATCGTTTTCCAGTTTTGCTCAAAATGATTCTTTGAAGTTAATCATTAAATATAAAGAGCCAGTTTCCTCCAGCTCGCTTTTACAGCATTTGCAGTCTTCCAAAGACTGGACAATTGACTCCTTAAAGCCGATAGCTGGCGGAGCGTATTCCTTAAGCTTGCACAGCGCGCATTCCAAAGCCGGTCTTTCAGACGAAAAAGAATTGCAAAACGCTATTGAGGCCTTGAAAAAAGATCCCCGTATTCTGTATGTAGTCAAAGATAGAGTAGGGCATTTTAAACCATTGCCTTTGCCTGATGGTCTGGCAGACATCGAACTTAATCATAGCTTGCAGTGGGATGAGTTTACCGCACCTGGCGGTATTATGCTTGAGAGCGGTCCAGACAAACGAGATGGCGCATGGATGTATACGAGTGGAGAAAGCTCTCCCCCGATTGTGGTGGCGGTATTGGATACCGGGGTAGAGGCGCATCCAGCTCTTTTAAATAACTTGTTGAAAGATGGAAAGGGTAATATCTGGGGTTGGAATTTTGCGGGTAACAATCGAAATCTGGCTGATGAAACCGGTTCTTATCACGGAACCCATGTTGCCGGCACCATAGCGGCTGTCAGCGACACCATGTTAGGAGTGGGTGAGCAGCTTAAAATTCTGGCTTTAAAAATACCAGATGATTCCGGGATGTTTTATGAAAGCCAGGTCATCAACGCAATCTATTGGGCTGTGGGTGGCGATGTACCCGGTGTTCCTCATAATCCCTGGCCAGCGAAAGTGCTGAATATGAGTTTTGGTGTGGACGAGCGTCCTGGAAAAGAAGTCGATCACTGCGATGAAGCCTTACAGGAGGCAATGTTTTTTGCCAGACATCAGGGTGCTGTGGTGACTGTTGCCGCAGGAAATGACAATGAGTGGGAGCACTATAATGCCCCGGGTGTTTGTAATGGAGCAATTAGAGTCGCTTCCACTGGGCCTGAAGGTTTACGGGCCTATTATTCCAACTATGGCCCGGGGGTGAGTTTTGCAGCACCTGGTGGCGATGCACGTTATGGAAGATCCGGAGCCATTTTATCCACGGTAAAACCCGGCGGCGGCTATCAGCATAGCGGCTATGATTTTTATCAGGGCACCAGTATGGCCGCCCCTCATGCCGCGGGTGTCGCCGGGCTTGTGTATGCAATTAGCGAGGGTCAGATTACACCTGAAAAAGTTGAGCAGATTTTGTATGCCACAACTCATCCATTTGGCAAAACATCAGACAGCAATAAGTCATGCACAGGTTCCAAGCCTTGTGGGCATGGAATTCTGGATGCAGACAATGCGGTGAAGGCTGCTGCTGCAACTTTTGATGCCATCATCAGTCCGCCCAGTTTCCAGGAGCTGAATCTCAAGGCTTGCCGAAACCACCAACTTACTTCCCAGCCCCTGAAGAATAGTGACTGGAAGCTGATTAAAAAACAGTGTCAGGCCGAAGAAGCCTACTTTACACCTGAGGTTCATTTGCAAGCCAAGCAAATTGTCCTGAATTATCAGGGAGCATCGTATGTGCGGGATATTAGCGCCTACAGCCATTGTCTGTTCATTGGTAAAGACAGTTTCGGTTGTTACTATTAACCCTCAGCAATTATTTTGGGAGTAGCCTGGAAATTTCGGGAGTGTTCATTAAACTGTGTCATTACTCACCGGCACGCCGTCATCTCGAAATTTCCAGGCTAAAACGTGATACATGACAAAACTGTATACTTTGTTAAGTTTGATAAAAGCTAAGCAAGATTTAAGGCTTAAGCCCTTTTCAGACGATATCATCATCGAAAACTACCCCGTATTTAATCAATCACTGGTCATTACTGCCATCAAGCAGGGCGTATTTAAGTACTCTTTCAATAAAAAAAACTGCTATGAAAGTGAGATGGAATTGTTGTGCAATTCAGATCAGCTAAGTTGCATAGAGCCCGATGAGCAAGGAGAGATTGAGTTTTTAATGATAGGAGAAATAGCCTGTCTGAATTCTGATAAAGAGTTTTTTATGAAAATATACAGCCTCACACCCTATAGCCAGGAGTTTTGTTCCCTTGATGAGAAGAGATCGCCAATTAAATTCAAGGACTTTTTTCTGAAGCAGGTAAAGGCTGGCGAACAGGATTGGGTCATCGTTATCTCTCAGTCTGAAATCAGACGTCTCAATGCAATCCTGGGGGATGATCAAGAGCAGAAAGATGCAGTGATGCGCTATTCTGGTCCTGTTCATTTCAAACCAGCATCGACTGATGAGCAGCAATCCTCGTTTATCTCTTCTATTAAATTAATTCTGTAAATGCTGCCTGTAGTTCTTTGATACCGCGTTTAATCTATACTATTTAGAAATAACTCAGGGAAGAAATCCTATGCCAACGGTTAGGGACGCTACATTTGATCTTCTGCGCAAACTGGATCTGCGCAATTTTGTTTCCAATCCAGGCTCTACTGAAGAAACCTTTTTAGCCAATTTTCCAGATGATTTCAATTTTATTCTGGCTTTGCAGGAGTCCAGCGTTGTAGGTATTGCCGACGGTCTGGCGCAAGGTCTTGGCAAGCCTGTGCTCGTGAATGTGCACACTGGTGCAGGCATGGGGAATGCAATGGGCTGTATCCTGACAGCCTATCTGAATAAAACACCGCTGATTATAACGGCTGGCCAGCAAACCCGTGAAATGCTGTTAATGGAACCGTTTCTCACCAATGTGGAGTCGACGACTTTGCCTAAACCCTGGGTCAAATGGAGTTATGAGGTGATGCGGCCTGAAGATGTCCCTGCGGCATTTATGCGGGCTTATGCAACGGCAATACAGGCGCCGCAGGGGCCAGTGTTTCTGTCAATTCCTCTTGATTTGTGGGATGAGGAAATTGATGAAGTGGATGTTTTTCGTTCAACATCTCGAATAGTGGGGCCAGATCCGGAGCGATTGTCTGAATTTGCCCGGAAAATTAATGAAAGCCAAAACCCTGTGTTGATCTATGGCGCCGATGTCGCTCGCAGTAATGCCTGGAAAGAGGCGGTTTTACTTGCTGAAAAACTGGGCTGTCCAGTATGGAAAGGACCTTTTTCCGAATTAGTGTCTTTTCCAGAAGATCATCTTTTGTATCAGGGCGAATTGCCGTCGGCAAAAGGCTTGCTGAGCCAAATGCTTAAAGGCCATGATTTAATTATTGTTATAGGAGCTCCTGTTTTCCGCTACTATCCCTGGATAGCCGGTGACTATTTACCCGAGGAGGCTAGACTGATTCAGGTGACTGATGATCCTTATGAGGCTGCCAAGGCACCAGTGGGAGATTGTCTGGTAAGTGATAGCCTGCTTGCTTTAAAAGGATTATTAGATGAGGTAAAAGAGCGTGGGAGTGACCAAAATTTTTCCACTAATCGTAAACAGGAACGAAGTCAGCTCACGGTTCAACCGGCTTACCCGCTGACTGCAAAACAGGTGTTCGATATCCTGTCAGGGATTGCCCCTGAAGAGTATGTTCTCGTACAGGAATCGCCTTCAAATACTCATGATCTGCAGGAATCAGGTTTGGGCACTGTCGTTAAACCTCATTCTTTTTATACTATGAGCTCGGGAGGATTGGGCTGGGATATGCCTGCAGCAGTTGGGCTGGCTATTGCTGAGCAAAAAAGCGGTCGTGATCGGCCGGTGATTCTGATTATTGGAGACGGCTCATTTCAATATTCACTCCAGGCGATCTGGACGGGCGTGCAGCATCAGACTCATCTTATCATTCTGGCATTAAGAAACGAAGAATATGCCATACTGAAGTCCTTCGCATTACTTGAGAATACACCCAATGTTCCAGGTCTTGATCTTCCTGGTCTTGATCTGGTTTCCCTGGCAAAAGGCTATGGCGCAGAGGCCTCTTTTGCCGCCAATATCGATGAGATTAAAACTGCCTTTCAGCAGGCGCTTGCTTTTAAAGGGGTGACAGTGATTGAAATTCCGATAGAGAAAAAAATACATAAGCTGCTGGGTTATATTTCATCCAGGGATTAAGCGATTGATTACAAAAGAATGCTGCACAATTGCTATACTTTATATATCCAGGAAGGCACTCTAAAAGCATGGACAATAATAATTATGATTTTCGTATCATTGTCATTGATGATAATGTTGAAATCCATAAAGATTTTTTAAAAATCCTAACAAAAAACGCCAAAAATGATTTGGATGATCTTGGCGCTCAATTATTTGATATTGAAAATGTCAATGCCAATGAGTTGATTTTGCCGCGTTTTAAAATCGATACTGCCACTCAGGGCCAAGACGGCGCTGCGCTGATTGAAAAAGCCCTGAACGAAGGTAAACCCTTTGCTCTTGCTTTTGTTGACATTCGCATGCCGCCAGGATGGGACGGCATCGAAACCATAAAAAATATTTGGACAATTGATCCCGACATCCACGTCGTTATCTGTACTGCTTTTTCCGATTACAACTGGGAAGAGACGATACAAGAGCTAGGCCATAGTGATAAATTCCTGATTCTGAAAAAACCTTTCGATCACATCGCGGTCAGACAATTAGCTTATGCGCTGACTCGAAAATGGAAGTTAATTGGCGAATCCAAAGCGTACACACAATCGCTGGAACAGGCTGTAGAAGAGCGCACTGAGGAATTAAAATATCAGGCAACGCATGATATGCTGACAGGATTGGCTAACCGGGCGCTTTTGCATGACAGAGTTCAACAGGCCATTGCTGCCTACAAGCGCCATAAGATAAGTTTTGCCATTCTTTTTTTTGATCTGGATCGTTTTAAACTCATCAATGATAGCCTGGGACATTCCGCCGGCGATGAGTTATTAATCCATATTGCGAAACGTTTACTACCCACTATTCGTGCTTTCGACACAGTATCTCGTCTGGGTGGAGATGAATTTGTCATTGTCGTTACCGAGCTCAAGCAGATTGATTACATTCATACCGTGGCACAAAAGATATTACAGATCATCAAGGAACCAATGACTATTGCCAATCGCAGTTTAAGTATCTCCAGCAGTATGGGTATTGCCACTTATCCAGGGGATGGGGAGGAGGCAGATGAACTACTGCGAAATGCGGATGCGGCAATGTATCACGCAAAAAAACTGGGTGGCGGCCAATATCAATTTTATTCAAAAGAGATGAATGATAAAGTGTTTGAGCAATTGGAACTGGAATCGGATCTTTATCAGGCCGTTAATAATAAGGAGTTTACAGTCTGGTATCAGCCGCAATTCCATATTGAAAATCATAAACTGGAGGCAGTGGAGGCGTTAATTCGCTGGGTTCATCCACAGAAAGGCATGCTGCTGCCTATTGATTTTATTCCTCTGGCTGAGCGAACCGGGTTGATGATTCCTATCGGTGACTGGGTGATAAGAGAGGCATGCCTGCAGAACAAACGCTGGCAGGCAATGGGTTTGCCGCCGATCCGAATGGCAGTTAACCTTACTTCACAGCAAATAAGCCAGCTCGATTTTGTACAAAAAATAAAAACCATTTTGCAGGAAACTCAACTGGCCCCTAAGTATTTTGAGCTTGAACTCAGTGAAAGCTCGATAATCAATGAAATGATCATTCGCAAAATGAATGAATTAAAAGAGATGGGTATTGAGATTGCATTGGATGATTTCGGCACAGGGTATGCCAATTTGCATCATTTAAGAAATCTCTCACTCAATCGACTTAAAATAGATCGTTCATTTATTAATAACATCCAGTTAAATCGTAATGATGAAGTCATTATCCACGCAATTATAGCAATGGCTCGCAGTCTGGATCTTGAAGTACTTGCCGAAGGCGTCGAAACACAAAAGCAGCTCGAGTTTTTGAAAAAGCATCACTGTAACCAGATTCAGGGCTTTTATTTTAGCAAACCCTTACCGGCAGACGAACTCACCTACTTACTGGAGCATCCAGAAGCTATTGAGAAAATATTGAACCAGGAAAATAACATTAAGGAGTGATATGAAACGAATTGGGCTAATCATTACTCTTGTGTTTATTGCTGTGTTAGTCATTGCTTATTGTTATCGTGTCAGCCAGTCGACCTTCCTACCCACTTATTTTCAATATACCGATGAAGAACTCGCTTCTCTAGAATCTCTCCAATCTGCTCAATCAATGACAGAAGCTTCTTTAAATAAATGGGATAAGCTGATGTTTGATCTGATCAAGTCAAATAAACTGGGAGATGCTCCCGCATCCAAAATTTATGCCTATGTGCTTACTGCACAACGCGACGCCGCTTTTTTATCTTATAACGCAAAGCAAGAGTTTATGGGAAGTCTTGATGTGGTTACAGCTAAGGTTCTTTGCCTGTTTTTTAAACAAGATTGTTCAACGATTCAATTTCAGATTAAGACAGATCCCTACTCAGAAAAAATTGCGGAACTGGTTGTAAGTAAAATAATTAAACGCATGGATATCGACAGGAAAATGGAGAAATTATCAGCTGAAAAAAGAGGAACGCTTTATTGGAAAGGAACTACCCCTTACTTTGGCCAGGAAACAGGATCCTGGAAAACCTGGGTAATCAGCTCTCCCAGTCAGTATGTTTCCAAATCTCCCCCCAGGCCTGATTCAGAGGAATGGCAGAGCCAGTTAAAACAGACCCAAACGGCTTTAAAGAATATAAGTCCCGAACAAACGAAAGCTGTCGTTTTTTGGGCGGGAAACCCATCAACTATCACGCCGCCCGGAATTTGGCTAAAGTTTGCAAATGAATATATGGAAAGCGAGCACGTTTCGTTCTCCAAAATGCTGCTGGTACGCTCGGTATTGGCAATGGGTATCGCAGATGAAGTAATCACGTTATTTTATACCAAATATACCTATTGGATAAGACGGCCATTTATGCTTGATCCATCCATTAATACAGTGATGCCAACGCCAAATCATCCCAGTTATCCGGCGGGGCACTCTGGTATTTCAGCCACAGCGGCAGTCATTTTGTCTTATTATTTTCCTGAGAATAAAAAAATGTGGTGGAAAAAAGCAAATGAGGCCAGTTCCAGTCGTGTCTGGGGAGGGATCCATTTTCCAATTGATGCCCAGCAAGGTCTGGTAACGGGTCAACAGGTGGGTGAGGCTGTTATCAAGGCTCAATCGAAATCGCTGAGAGTAAAATGAGTATTCGTCATAAAATTCTCTTAAGTATGCTGCTGGTCGCCTTTTTATTTATACCGGTCAATCTATTTTTATTGGCCCGATATCTCGATGTTAAAGAAAATTTCTTAATAATTATCGAACGAACCGTTCCACGTTTGGAAGCCTTGTTAACCATGAAAAATTTAATTATGAAAATTAATTTTTTTATGAGTTATGATGAAAAATTTTCTCAAAGTTTAAGTGAAAGAGATAGAGAGCATTTGTCGACAGTTAAAGACGAATTTCTATCAATTCTTGAAGAGCTGGGAGAACAGCAAAATATATATCAGAAGTATGAACCTTCCTCTGTCGATCAAAATGGTAAAAAACTTAGTCAACTTCGTGATACGCTAGTGCTGGCAGCACTCGATTTGTTTTTGGCTGGTGAAAGAAAAAGGCCTGTATCAGAGATCACGGTTAAGAAAGGATTTCTTGAAATTAAAGAAAAGAACTTGAATGAATTTATTAATAGAGTGTTAGTCCAGGAAAGCACCCTTCTGGAGGAGGAAAGGGAGAAGACCATTACGGCTTCCACTGCCTTATTCAATTTGTTATTAATACTGAATGGCATCATTATTCTGATTACACTTGGACTAAGTATATTTTTGGCAAATCTTATTTCGAAACCCATTATTAAATTAAGTTATTTTGCAGGAAAAATTGATTATGACCATTTAGCTCCAATGCTGCCTATTCTGACTCGGGATGAAATCGGTGAATTGCAGAGCCATTTAAATGAAATGGTTATGAAGCTGGATCGCGCCAAAACGCGTTTAATTGAAACCTCGCGCTCGGCAGGGGTAGCTGAAATAGCCACCAGTATTCTGCATAATGTAGGCAATGTGCTGAATAGTGTTAATACTTCTGTTGCAATGTTGTCGGAGGCCGCTCAGCATAGCTATGTGGTCCAGTTGCCCAAGCTTTTGTCCATACTGGAGGAAAATCTGGATCATCTCGATGTCTATTTAAAGGACGATGAGCGTGGAAAATTATTTATGCCTTATTTTAAAAAACTGATAGAGCAATTGGAAAGTGAAAAGGTGAAGATGAGTGAGGAATTAAATCAGCTTAATAATAATCTCACTCATGTAAATCAGGTTATTGCCATGCAGCAATCTTCTGGTCAGGCAAGCTCCGAGATCAAGGAAACGATAGACCTTGAGGAGCTGATCGAGGATATTCTTCTTTTATATGCTAATCGGCTGCGAAAAGCGAGTATCAATGTAGAACGTCAATATAACAATATTTCCCCAATTATTTCAGTAAGAACCAAAATCCAGCAAATCATGATTAATCTGATCAAAAACGCAATCGATGCCCTGATACTTGGTGAGCAGCATGAAAAACGTCTGATTATCAAAGTTGAAACAACTTCTCCATCTCTTGTCTGCATTACAATACGTGACAATGGTATAGGGATTCAGAAGGATGATTTAACTCGAATCTTTTCTTTTGGATTTACGACTAAAAAAGAAGGACATGGCTATGGACTGCATAATTGTGCTCTATTAGCTTGTGAACTTGGCGGTGAACTGCGAGTACAATCCAAAGGCAGCGGGCAAGGAAGTTCTTTTACCCTTGAAATTCCATATTGATCAGTAACATGCAGGCGGGATTCATTCCTTGTAGCAAGAGAGTGAATCCCGCTTGAGCGGAGAATTAGCCTGATAAACAAGCGTTAAAATGGGGAAGGGGAGCTGTGATTATCGGAATTGGGAGTCACCCCCTGAATCCATTTATTTTGAATTGACTCGGTTCCTGCTCGATAAATTTCAGAGCCCAGACGCTCTCGTAGTTCTAGCAAGCCCTTAGCGCCTATTTTCATAATCTCTAAAAATTCCACTCCATTATTTTTCAAAGCCAGAACCTGTTTAGCCTGACAGGCAAATCCTGTCTGCTCCTGCTCATCCAGAGACAGAAATTCTTCTACGGAAATTCCCTTGGAAAATAAATCGCAGGCTTTTTCCAAAAAAGGATTAGAGAAACTCGATTGCTCAGACCCTTGGTGTGTTTGAATGCGCTGATCTCTGATTAATTTGAAAAAGTTTTTTTGCTGCGCTTCGGTAACTTTTAAAATTTTGGATAGATAAGGTGACAGTTCTTCCAGTTCCTTATCAGTTAAGCCTATCCTATTGACAGCGGTGTTTGAACCACTGCTTAACCTGGAAGCCTCACTCAAAAAGCCATTCATGCTCTGAGCAAGATAGCTAATGGTAGATTTTAGTTTGCTGTTAATCTGGCTGGTGAAGAGTTTTTGCAAAGCAGACATGTAGATTTGAGTCGCTTCATTTCCCGATGTAACAGCTAACAATATGCCGCGATAATAGAGAAACGAATCACTATCCTTAGATACTACATAGAGCTGGGTATCAGAGGTTTCAAAATATAGCCTATCTCGCTGAGGATCGCTTTTAATCTGTTTGTAAGTGATTAGCTTCATTTGCAATAAAGCATTTTGCAAGGGCCTTGAATCGCTGCCCGGGTTTATTGTGAACTGCGTTTTATTTGATGTCGTCATATATCCTATCTCCTCCTGAAAAATCTGTTCAATTGTAAATCAAATGGAATTGACTTGTAAATAAAATGATCTAAATGGATTTAATTTAATCTTAATATTTAAATATAATCATCAGGTTAAATTTGGGTTAAAATGACATAATTTTGCTATTTAAAGAGAGTTCGAGTGAGTAAAAACATTCCAATGGCTGATCATCAACCCTTGGACTTATTAAAAAAATGGCTGGACGAAGAAGCATCTGCCGGAGCGCAATATGCACGTCATGCCGTTTTATCCACGCAGGGTTTAAATGGCGCCGGTCATGGCCGTGTGGTTGCTATTCGCGAAATTTGCGGGGAAGAGCTGCTTTTCTTTACGCAGAAAATCACAAGAAAAGTGCAGGAAATACAAAACAATGCCCGTGTTTCCCTTACATTCTGGTTTGAACGCCACGCACGAGAAGTGATCGTCGAAGGCGAGGCGCGTTTTTTATCAGGAGAAGAGAATGCCAGTTACTGGAATGCCTATCCAAAATGGGCGCAAATTCGTTTTTGCAGTTATGCCCCCACATCCGGTCTGCCCATAAAGAATAAGGAGATACTGGAAAATAAGCGAAAACAGATTGAAGAGACCGCAGGACAGAACCCGCTCCCTCTTTCTCCTGACTATTATGGAATTGCAGTTAAACCACAGCGCTTTCTATTTTACAGCTATCGCCTTGATGAACTGTCGGATGTATGGGAATATCACTCAGAACCTCAGGGATTCACCGTCAAACGGCTATCCCCTTGAATGCAAAGAAGTGTAAATAAAATGGCTTTTACATTTTCTTTTGCTGATAAAATTGAGCTTTGTTGAAAGGATGCATCAGGAGAGAATACATGAATAGACCGGTTGTTATCGTTGACCCTTTATCGTCGGGGATCGATTTAGCTCCGGCTTTTAAATCCAGAGGCATACCCGCCATTGCAATTACCTACAAAACTTTGGAAGAGATAGGATTTGGTCTCGACGTACAGACCTCAGATTTTATCGAAATTATTCCTGATCAGCCTAATCTTGCAGAGATTCTTAAAAAATTCAATCCGCTAGCTATTATTCCAGGAGATGAACGAGGCGTGCCCCTTGCGGAAAAACTGACTGAAGTATTAACTCCCCATCTCGCAAATGATCCCGGAAAATCACTTCATAGAACACATAAAGCGTTCATGCAAGAAGCATTGCAGGAAGCAGGGATTCCTTTTCTTAAGACAGTTAACACAGCATCGAAAAAGGAAGTGGAGTTATGGATTAAAAACAATGGACTGATCAATTCTCCTTTAATAGTCAAACCGCCTGTATCCGCGGGCAGCGATAAGGTTTTTCATATTAACGCAAATCAGGATTGGAAAAAGGCTTTTGATAAAGTGCTGCATGAGCCATCTAAAACAACGGGTAAAAACAGTGAAACGGTGGTCGTGCAGGAACAGGCTTTGGGTACAGAGTTTGCCGTAGGAACAGTGAGCGCTAATGGAAAGCATTACCTCGCCCATTTAATTCAATACAATAAAACCTCAATTCATGGCCGTAAAACGGTTTTTGATTATGTTGAATTCCTACCTTATTGCGATACGCATCATCGAGAATTATTTTCCTATACTCAAAAGGTTCTGGATGCTTTGGGCATCCGCTGGGGGGCCGCGCATACTGAAATCATGCTCACCTCAAATGGGCCGCGACTTATTGAGTCTGGCGCCAGAATATGTGGCGGGCCCACTGTGCGATTTGCCCGTGAAGCCACAGGCAGCAGTCAGGCTGACAAATTAGTTGAAATCTATGTTGATGGAGATGTTCTGACCCAGGAATATCAATTTAAAAAATCAGTTGTACCCGTTTTTTTGAAATCACCTGCAGAAGGGATAATCTCCAATGTCGAAGCGATGGCTGGAATTTATCAATTACCCACATTACTGGATGAATACATTTGGTTTAAAAATGGCGACCGGGTTCCTCATACAGTGGATTACTTAAGCAGTATTGGAATTATTGCTTTGGCCGGAGAGCGGCAAATGATTTTTTCAGATTATAAAAAAATCCGGAGCATGGAAGCTGAGCTAGTGGTTTCCCCCCTTGTCCTGCATTGCTAACAATCTATACCTTTCCAAAGTAAAAAGCGAAACATAACTTTTTGAACTAGGTACGTGACTTGGAAAGCCAATGTAATCTTGATGCAGCGCTCCATCAAGATTACGCTATATAAAATCTGGCCATTTCATTGAGCAATGTAATACTCTTAGTATTTCAATTTGCTCGGAGTTAATTCTATAAGGAATAATAAATGGAGTTCCATTAATTATTAATTCGCGTGTACCGAAAATCCGACCTGTTCTACCCATAGTGGGGTTCTCGGAAAGCATTCCAACCGTTTTAATGATTTTTATTACGATATCAACTGCTGCTTTGGGGTTATTCTGTGCGATATAGTCTTCGATTTGGTTTAAATTGCTTTGTGCACCTTTAGTCCATTTGATTCTCACTTCTTCTTGTTCTCCCAGAAATCAAGGATGCTTTCATGATCTATAAGTTGGCCTTCATCTGCCTCTGCAATACCTTTTTTAATTTCAACAAGCTGCCATTCCTGAACCTTAAGATATTCATTTATTGCTTCGGAAGCTAAGAAAGATTTGCTGCGATGAGTAACTTCAGCCAACTTATCTAAACGATCCTTCATTTCGGGTTCTAATCGAATAGTCATTGTCGTTGAGGCCATTAGATTCTCTAATTTGTGTTTACATGTACACATTATAGCACAACTATATTTGTTTCCCGCAACCTCTCTCTATACCGTTGACGTAGTAGAAAAGCTATTGCGAAGTCCCTTATCCTATAAGCCAAACAAAGGCAGTTGGACGTTTCCCTCGAGTTTTTCCTGCTTGAGTTTAACGCCTATTCCTAATAGGCGCACAGGCTTATATTTTCTGGCAAATCCTTCCTGCATCAATTGATGCAATATGTCAGCATCAACTCTGTGACCAAGACGTTCAACGGTAGTTTGCTGAAAATCACTGAATTTTAATTTTACGAATAGCCCGTGAATATTGGATTGTTCTCCACTGCGTTTTATTCTGGCTTCAAGGCGCACAATGAGTGCAGGTAACTCATTAAGACAGGCGCTGATATCCGCTAAATCCCTGGAATAGGTTTCCTCGACACTGATGGATTTTCTAATGCGCTCGGGATTGACCGGGCGATTATCAATGCCTCTGGACAAGTCATAAAGCCTTTGGCCCATTACGCCAAATTTCATTGCCAGATATTCTGAAGAATATTGCTGTAAATCAGCACAGGTATTAATGTTGAGGGCTTTTAGCCGTTCCTCCATTTTAGGACCTACTCCAAAGAGCCTGCGCACCGGCAGGCTAAGTACAAAAGAGGAAACATCCTCTGGCCGGATCACCATTTGGCCATCCGGTTTATTCCAGTCACTGGCTATTTTTGCCAGACTTTTGTTTGGGGCAATGCCGGCACTGGCGGTCAGTTGTCTTGTCTCATAAATTCGTGCCCGGATTTCACGAGCGATCCAGGTAGCACTTCCCTGGCATTGAGTGGATTCAGTGACATCCAGATAGGCTTCGTCCAGCGATAAAGGTTCAATAAGTTTGGTGTAGTCCGCAAATATGGCGCGAATATACTGGCTTTCCTGGTGATAAATTTCCATACGCACCGGTTGAAGAACCAATTGAGGGCATAGCTTAAGCGCCTGGGCTGTTGGCATCGCCGAACGAACGCCAAACTTGCGGGCAATGTAATTACAAGTTGATATTACTCCCCGATGTCTGGCGTCTCCTCCGACTGCAAGCGGTTTATTGGCCAGTTCCGGGAAGTCACGCATTTCAATGGCCGCATAAAAACAGTCCATATCAATATGAATAATCTTTCTTGTCATTTAATTCTTTAACAGGAATATTGATTCGATAAAATGTCAGCTGGAAAGGTATATGAGTAGCAGATAACTGGCAATACCTAAAGTGCAATATATGAGCTAATTGGGTTGTAAAATGCAGGGAGGTAAATATCAAACCCCTGCAGCCTGGCGTATTAATCAGCAGAAATAGTAATTTCTCCGGGAGCATCTACATCTATTGTAAAACCATTGCCTTCCAAATGTACGGGTGTAATCACTCCAGTGATAATATCAATATAGAGTGTACCCACTACGATGGGTTTAGCTTTATCAATAGCCATTTTAAACACTGCAGGACAAGCTTCTGTTTTATGCTTCCGACAACCTCCCTGCACGATGAACCATGAGACCTTGCTTGTAGAATGAGGTAAAGTGGGTCTTGGACCAGGCATTTCATCCACAAATGCATTGGATATCAGATTGGTTGTGTTATGGATGATCATAGATTCGGGGGAAGCCAAAGCTACAGGGCTTGATAATCCAAGCACCAATAGAGCAGGCATAAACGAACGAGGCATAAAACAAACTCCTTTTTATTATAAATATATTTAACAACCGAAACATATTAACCTGAAATAAGTTCTCTTTAGAAGCTGATTATCATAACTCACAGACACGCCGTCATCTCGAACGCAGTGAGAGATCTCCAAAATCCTGGTTTGTGCCACCATTCGGGGATCTCCCACTGCGTTCGAGATAACAATGGCATGACACAGTTTGATGAAGACCCTCAGATTATCTTAAAGGTCACCCGAAGACTATAATTAAAACATATTGTATTTGGGGGTAATCAATGGAAACAATAGAAAAAATTCAACAAAGAATTGCAACTCAAATGGTTCAGGCTCAGTTAGTGGAGCGTAGCGGGGCAACACTTATTTCCCAATTTAAGAATCTTCCGCAAGTGAATAGTGAAAATGTGCAGGAAGTTTTGCGTGAAGCGATTGAAGGACGAAGTTATTATAACTGGCATGGTAATGAGATGCCTAGCCGTGTAAATATTGAAGAAAAAATAGGAATAGTGATTATAGAATTCCTGCAAACTATAAACTACTCCAGGATTAGTGAAGAGGAAAAGATTAAAATCGTTTCTGAAATATTAAAGGAAGCACAAAGTCACTTAAATATAGCCTCAAAATTAAATCCTGCGAGTTTAAGCTCTTGCTTAAGTGATTGCGAAAAACTGGTTAAAAGTAATGCCCCATTTACAGAGATCACTCAAGAAGCTAAAGACGATTTTAAAGATCGGTTAAAGCAAAGAATCGATGCGCTTCATCAGAATCAGAGGAACGAAGAGTCTAATCTCAGAGACCAAAAGAAATTTCCAAATAAAAAAGCAGATACCTCAGCACAAATTTCCCCTGTTGAGTTGAAAATAGATAGAGAAAATAGACTCCTTCATAAAGAGCTTTTATTAAAAGTTTTAAATAGTGAATTAACTAAAAATCCGGCAGGGAAAAAATCGGATTTAATTAAAGATATTATTGAAATAGTCAAAGAAATTGATCCTGAAGGAGATCCTGTACAAGTATCAAGAACGTTTGTAGGCATTAAACATCTCATCGAGCATTGGGATATCCTGGAAGGGGTTAAGACACCCAAGCAATTGGTTCTCCAGCAATTGGCATGGTTTCTCAGTGATCTTGCTGTGGCTGATTGGCAGAGAGAGCTAGCAGGAACCAGTTCTTTCATCATGGAGGATAGATTCACCAGGGATACTATTCGAGATGCACTGGCGGGAAGGCCCTTACGTGATTTTACTGCTTATTTTAATAGCCTTACCGAGGAGCAAAAAGCGGAGGGAGAAGAAGCTATTAATCTCATCCAAACAATAAACAGAGCATCGCCGGAGTCTATCGAATCCATTTTAAAGGACGCTTTGAAAAGCAAGGGTATATTCTCTGCTTATTCCTCTACGCCCAGATTAGCCCGGTATTTAAAGAAAGCTCTGGACCTTAACAAACTGGAAAAGCCAGAAAACAGGAATAATCCGGATACATTGAAAATTATAGGAATATTCCGTAATCCACCTTATAATCTGGCTACATCCTTCATTTTCCTCAATTATCTTGATGCACTTTCCAAGGTGCCGGAAGTGAATCAATTTCTTGCTCCTATAACAAATAATGTGCCTAAAAAGCCATCCATGTTAAAGGTTCCAGAAACCCACTCGGCAGCATCAATGAAGGATGAGCTGAAAGTTATTAGAATCGATCCGGAAAAGCGTAAAGAAAACAGAGATATCATTTTGAAGGTTATTGAGGAACTCAGAAAATATCCCAAGGAGGCAGGCGGCAATGAGTGGATGCTTGAAAATATTGAAACAATTATTAAGGCAATAGACCTTGAAAATCCCACCGATGTTAACCAATCGTTTGCTAAAATTAAACTCCTCGTCCTAAACTGGGAAATGCAAAGTGGCAGCAAGAACCCTCTCTATTTGGCGGAACAACCCCTTTCCTGGTTTTTGAGTTGTATTGGCAGTAAGGGCGAAAATCTTTTAGAGCGAATAATGAAATACTCAAAAATTGATGATGAAAAAAACCATATGACCGCATTACTTCATCAGTATGAAGTATTACATGATTTTGAAGGAGAAAAAGATGAGCAGGCAGATAATGCCGATATCATTAAAGCCAGACAATTGATCCGGGCTATAGATGGTATTGCAAAAGATACAGCATTATCTTTCCATGATAGGCAACAGAAAATTATTAGTCTGCTCAAGGAAAATTTAGATACAAGCCTTTGGGATAAGTTAAATCCAGATCCTGTCAGTCTTAATAAATATATAGAGAAATCAATCGAAATTGCCAGCTTGCCTGAGGATACCGAGTTGTTCTCAAAAAGGCTTCTGAATTTTGTTTTCGCATTTAATCGCGCGACTAATTTTAAGGATTTACTCGAAGCGGTATCGGATGATTTCCATGACATTATTGTGGCTGAGATGAATCAGAAAGATGGATACCAAATGTAGAAGAACTCAAGTTCAGACGCTCATTATCTGAATGAAACTGGATGATGAAATTTGACTTTAATTTCAGAATCTTTAATAGCATCCAAGTGTTTCATTCGATCGATGATATCAGTCACCAATGCTTTTTTAACTTTGACCAGATTTATATGTATTTCATCATAGCCCGGGATTTGACTGGGCTGAACAATAAACTGGCTAATATGGGTATCGATTCCTTCGTCGAGCGTGTTTAGCAGTGTCTGGAAATTGATCGAAGACTGTGTGGCATAGAAAGTTAAACTGCAGCTTGTTTTCTTGCTTTTAAATTTCTCTTCCAGGGGCTTAATGACCAATAGAATAACAAGGATAATGAAGGTGGCAACAAGTGCAGCATGGTAAAGCCCGCCTCCTACCGCAAGACCAATTCCCGCAACCGTCCAAATACTGGCGGCGGTAGTCAGTCCGCGAACCACATTGCCTTGCAATAAAATTGCGCCAGCACCCAGAAATCCAATACCGGAAACCACCTGCGCTGCAATACGAGAGGGATCAAGAATCACATTAGGGGTGCCCAGGATATCATAAAAGCTGAAAGCGGAAACAATCATAATCAGGCAGGAACTCACACACACCAGCATATGAGTACGCAAACCAGCAGCCCAAAGAACGCGTTCGCGTTCCATACCAATAACGCTACCCAAGACCCCTGCCAAACAAAGACGCAGGGCAATTTCTAAATGAGATAACATCATAGGGTTAGCGTTCTGATTAATAAGAGAAATAGTATACCATCATCAAAATTCAACAAGCCAATAAAATCAGTGTTGAACAGCCTTCCTGGAAACTCGTATTGATGCCAGCTCATTCTGCTGCAATAATCTTATTGGATCTTATCGGGTTTAATTTAATGATTTCAGTATTGGCAATTAACAATTATCGTTCAATTTTAGATTTGAAAGTACCCTTGAGCCAACTCAATGTGATTACTGGTGCCAATGGAAGTGGTAAATCGAATATCTATCGAGCGCTTCGCCTTCTTTCACAAACAGTAACTGGCGGGGTCGTTAAAGCCCTGGCTCAGGAAGGGGGCTTAAATTCCACTTTTTGGGCGGGCCCTGAAACATTGTCTAAAGCAATGCAAAAAGCTGAGGCAGCGATTGAAGGCAGTGTACGTAAAAAAGCGGTGCGCATGCGGCTTGGTTTTTCAACACCGGAATTAGGCTATGCTATTTCAATGGGCTTACCTGCACCATCAAGCTCTGTATTTTCATTAGATCCAGAAATCAAGCGGGAGTGTATCTGGGCAGGCCCTTGCCTAAGACCCGCAAGTCTGCTTGTGGACAGAGTGGGACCAATCGTAAAAGTTCGCTCATCACGAACCTGGGAAGTCGTTGATCAACATCTCAATGTGTTTGAAAGTCTGTTTTCTCAGATTGGTAATATAAAAGATACACCAGAAATTATCTATGTGCGTGAGTTTATACGCAACTGGCGATTTTATGATCATTTTCGTAGTGACAGAGAATCACCCGCTCGAAAAACGCAAATTGCGACCCGTACCCCCGTTTTGAGTAATGAGGGGGATGATTTGGCTGCTGCACTACAGACAATTAAAGAAATTGGTGATAGTGAGGCGCTGGATAAAGCGATTAGTAATGCCTTTCCAGGAACAAAACTGGTTATAACCAGACACGAAGGCGGCTATCTTTCTGTAGGGCTTTCTCAACAAGGTTTATTGCGACCACTGACCTGCGCAGAATTATCCGATGGAACATTACGCTATTTATTATTGGTTGCGGCATTACTAACCCCCAGGCCCCCAAAGTTACTGATTCTAAATGAACCTGAAACCAGTTTGCATCCTGACCTGCTGCCAGCTTTAGCGAATCTGATATTGCATGTATCCGGGAAAACACAGGTTTGGGTTGTTTCTCACGCCGATTTACTGATTAATAGTTTAAAACAATATCCGGAATGTCATCTTATAGCGCTTGAAAAACAAACCGGACAAACCACCATTCCTGGGCAATCACTCCTGGATATTCCTCCCTGGTATTGGCCTGATTAGCTGTCAGCACAGACCAATTGCACTTTAACTGGCACGCGGGATAAAACTGGTCACGCTTTAAAGAGAGTAACATGAACCCGGTTGTCGCAATGCGCCAACCAGGCTACATGGAATCAAAAATAAACCCGTAGCCTGGTTGGCGCCTTGGGCGACAACCGGGTTTTCTTATTGTTGGATCAGATTAAAAAAGAAAGTTAAGGTTTAAAAGCGTCTTCATTGATGTCATTTGACTCTTGCTGCTCATCCCCTGAATCTTTCAGTTCGCGTAGGCTATCTTTCAGTACCCTCATCTGGGTTGCGGTATATTCTTCAACTATCTTGCCTGGCGATTCCTCTCTCAATGTAAGGGTATACTCAGCGTCCTGTCCTGCTATAAGAATTTCCCCCTCACCCTGGTAATATGAAATACCACTAATATCTTTACCCATGGCATTGGGATAGGTAATAATTATTTCCCTGTCTTCATTTAAATAATGACAACCAACCTCTGTTCCTTTTGTCGTGCTAAGGATTCGTTGTTGCGTTAACAAAAATGGATCGTCTGGAGATTTCTCTCTATTAGCATCTGCCTGTTTTGCAAATTTTGCACTTTTTTCACCTCGTATGGTCCTGTATGTTTTTGCCTCCTCTCCAGGTTCTAATGGTTCTAATGGCTTATTAAGAGCTGACAGCGAAATCATACTGGTAAGAAAAATTTCTTTTAAAAAATTATCCGAACATTTGTCTAATCGTTCAATTGATCCAGATAAAAGATTATTAATATCGCGGTACATTGCGTCTTGAGTATATTGGTTTAGCGCTTTAAGCTCACCATTCTGCAGATTTAACAAATCTTTCCCGATGTGATTATTTTTTTTCATTTCATCGAGTTTGTCATCAGTCAATGCTTCGACATTACCATATTCTAAAATTGATGGAGGGCAAGAGGGAGTATTTTCATTTAAAAAATCATTAAATTTTTGTACGGTATCATCATCAATTGTAATATGTTCCAAATTTGCCAATGACAATAATTTTTTTAAAGGATAAGTCTTGGAATTGTTGGCGGCTATAGTCACTTCTAATAAGTGATTATTGTTATCAAATTCTCTTCTGATTTGATAACTCTGTGCACCTGATAATAATAAGGCGGTTGCCTCTTCAAGAAGCCTTGTTGCGTTATTTTTATTGAGAGGACCGTAATAATATGCATTATCCCCCATAACACCAACCAAGAATCACAGAATATATATATGATTATAGACATGTTCTAAAAAAATTCATATTTGCTTGGTTGCGTAGCCTGGTTGGCGCGTGGCGACAACCGGGTTCTCATGCTGTGCCTTGTCCAGCATTCATCAATACATCAGGAAGAGAGCCTTCCTTGAAAATGGGGATTTGGCAGCCAAAGTTGAAAAACCTGGTTGTCGCAATGCGCCAACCAGGCTACGAGGATTTAATTATAGGCAGCCCTGGGGTTTTTCTTGAAGGTTATATTTTTCTAAATTATATTACGAACCACCAACCCGCTAATAAAGGAATGCAAGTGGTACAATATCGGCGTGATTTTTCTCCCGGAGCAATCTACTTTTTTACTCTTACTTTAAAAAATCGAAATTCCTGTGCCCTGACTCTGCATAGTAATCTACTAACACAGTCTTTCCGATGGGTACGGCATCAATACCCGTTCAAAACGCATGCTATGGTAGTATTACCCGATCATCTTCATGTAGTTTGGGAATTACCTGCCACTGACTTTAATTATTCCTTACGATGGCGGTTGATAAAAACCTATTTTTCCAAGGCAATTATTAAATCAGGCGTGATTCTCTCAAAAAATCATCGGAATGAATATTCTTTATGGCAAAGACGTTTTTGGGAGCATCGAATCCGAAATGAAAACGATTTAAAAACCCATATTGATTATATTCACTATAATCCGGTAAAACATCAGCTAGTCAAAAGACCTGGTGATTGGCTATATTCCAGCATTCATCAATACATCCAGAAGGGAAATCTTCCTGGAAATTGGGGGGCAGGTTGAAACCCGGTTGCTGCAATAAACCACGTAGCCCGGTTGGCGCCTTGGCGACAACCGGGTTTTCATCCTCATTTTAAAAATTAAACTCCTGCGTCTTGTCCAGTATTCATAAAGACATCAGGAGGGGGAGTTTTCGTCGAAATTGGTGCTGTCAAAGTTCAAGGCAATGATTAAATCAAGCGTGACTCTCTCAAAAAATGATCGGAATGAATATTCTTTATGGCAAGGACGGTTTTAATATTAAAAATATTGGTCCGAATAATGAACACACATTGAAAGATCTGTTTAAAAGACCGATTTTTTACGCAGCAGATGCTCGCGAAGCAGGGATTCAGAGTTTCTGGTATACCGGATTGCTTGTGGTATTCGGTACGTTCTTGGGTATGTTTTTTACAGACTGATTATAAAAGCTGGAACGCAGTGCGTGCCCTTGCAAGAAGTTTATTTTTCCAGGATTTTGGTTACTCTGTTCGATACGCTTATCCAGTTCGCTTATTTTTTCTTTCATCAAAAGTAGATAGGCCAAAGCATCATGGGTTTGGACAAAGTTATTATGTAAAGCAGCTAATTCTGGGCTTAAGATGCTGGCTAGAAGACTTTTTAGAGAAAAGGCAGGGCAACTCCCTTCTCGTTGTGCGTAGCCACGTAAATTTTTAAGCTCCTTGAGAGTTGTTTGCGTGGGAATATGATCACCACGGGCAAAGTAATAGATAGGAGAATGATAAGGTTGGCCACTCAATTGTTTTCGAAGCTTACTCAAGCGCGAATGTTCTTCTTTCTCTCTTAAATCCATTTTTTTCATAGAATTACCGTATAAAATAGCCATACGCTCTACTCTAATTAAATGAGTCAATGTTTTTTCCATTGCCTGTTGGTAAGCATCAGGATCTTTAAATGGATTGATGTAAGTGGGGGAAATGTTATCATTATAAAATTCAAAAGGTACTAATTGAGTAACATAAGTACCAAATAGAGTCCCATTTTGAGAGTTAAAACCAACCATTGATGCCAAATCATTTTCAATTTTGAAGTAATTATAATGATGGACTTGGTCTTCAGAAAAAGCCAGACTGCCATCTAATAAAATACCTACTTTCACAATTCTAGTCACCGCAATATGACCGCTTTGTCCACCTGTTGAAAGAAGAATTTCATTGGTCTCCGATTGCTTATTTTCATCAGGTAGAAAGCGGGGAAAACTAAACCTTTCTTTATCAGGTAGGCTAGATTTTAACCCATGTAATAGGCTACGGGTATTCTGTTCAACGGTATGCAAAAGGACAAATTGAGAAGTTATCGGTAGATCGGAAAGGAGACATGCATTTTTATAGTGCTCATCACCATTCTGTTGACATTCGGAAAGAAGTCGATAGAAATTGGTCTCCAAATTGCACCTAAATTTGACTTCCGTTTTTAAACTTTGTCCCAATTTTCCTTGAGTATCATAAGCTGCTAATTGATGGGCTGCTGAGTGGAGCTGCTGGTATTGTTCAGTGGTTATGCTCTCATAAAACAGTTCTGCGAATACTTTTAAGCTGAGAGAATAAGCACTCACAACGTCCGGACTTAAAATATATTCATTGTTATCATAATCAAGCGCTAATCTTTGCATCAAATTAAGACGTATTTCAAGCTGATTATTAGTAATAATATTCATTAAATTTAAAACTCTCAGTCGATAGCTTGATAAATTTTGCGCTGAGAGAGTAAAGGAAGAGCTCATTTCCTGAAAATATAACTTTAATAATTCCTGAATAAAATGAGCGGGCAATTCAATAACGTTTTTTTGCGTCAAACAACAAATACTTTTGCGAGGAAAAAAATTCCTGAAGTGAAATATAAACTGATCTTGCTGCGTTTCATCCATGTGAAGGTTGATGGAGCCTTGCTTCGGCATTTCGGTGATTCCATAATAATTAATCCCTAACGCTTCAAAATAGGTAATTTTAAAACTCTCATAGTTTTCCTTATTAGGTTTACTATTGGTACTCAGAAAATAAAACCATAAATCATCTAATAGGTCTAGATAAGTACTTTCATCCAAGCAGGGATCTTCTCGATAGGATTCGTGTGTTCCCGGCATACCTGCATCTATTAAAGGTAACTGGACTTTTTTAAAGATTCTTCCTTCAGAGAATCCGAAAATACCATATTTTCGATAACACCACTCAGTGAACTTCATTGCTCAAAAATTTTCGTAAAAAGCCATATTATACATGGAATGTATAATATTTAAACTCAAGGATTCATTATTGCCTCATAAAAGCTGAGTTCGACAAGCGAGCCATTCTTATCGAATTTTAATTTGCTACAACTCCCTAATCGCTTGGTGTTAACAGCATAAGATGAATTAGTTTTCACTTAATCTGACAGGAATAGGGTCCCCATATTCGAAATTGGCCTGCGGAACAGTCATCCTCTTTTTCTTTACCGGAGCGAAAAATCCCTGGCTCTCCAGTTGCTGGGGTGTCCATTGGTCCGTAAAAGTTTTAATATGAGGTTGAATTAAATCATCACAAATGGCGTATTGTCCGTTATTAACGACAAGCGACAGCTCTTCTTCTCCACTGAAATATTTGGCAAATTCCTCTGCAAATTTCTGGTTGACGGCGGGTTCGATCTCTTTCCAGAGTGCACGACAGCCTTTTTTCTCAAGATGCTTCAGCTTAGAATAAAATAATTTCTTTTCTTCCAGGGTTTCCTGAGGATAATTCATAAGGAGCGAGCTTAGCTCTTGTCTTACTAAGGCGCGTAGTTTTAAGGAACAAGTTTTTTTGTTAACAAAAAGAAGCTCCACCAGGGGATGAATACTTTGCAGTTTCTCAAGCACTTTATTGAAGGCGCCTGGCGGACAACAGGAGTCGTCCTCAGTCAGGACATTATCAATACCCTCATCATTGATGTTATTTTGCCGCTGAATTTCATAAAGAGCCTCCAGCAGATTTCTCTTTGCATCTTCAAGACTGCCCTGGCGATTATTTTCATCATGAATGGCTAGCCAGGCTAGACACAATAATTCGCGATTGCTAATTTGCGAGGTTTTATCAGTATATTTATAAAGCGGGTGATTATTCAGAACATCACGTACTGCCCGCTGCGCTGCTGCAGTTTTAAAATCCGGATTGGGAATAGAAAGAACCCAGTCGCATAATTCATTCAGAATGATAGTGGTTGTTGCAGGAGTTAATTGCGTCTGATACGCGTTGTATAAACGCAAGGCGGACTGGGAGGCGCTGATGTGAACGCTGGCAGTATGGGTACTTTGTCGATCATTAATTAACGAAGCAGGCAAGCGTCCCCGTTGGCGAAGAAACTGAGTAAAAAAGTCGGATTCTACCTGTGTACTCAAGTAGTTAATGATCGCATCTACCCCTGCCAGATAATTGTCTTTGAACTGGAAGCAGATTTCGAGTAGATGCTCTAAATGTTCCTTTTTAATAGAAAAATGCTCTGGTAGATGCTCAATGAACATTGAGATACGTGGATTTGCCAATAATCTGGAATGAGGTAATGCCGCTTCGAAAAGGTTCTGATCAAGAAGATCACTGCGCATTGAATAGAGTACAGTCACAAATTGCGGTGCCAGGCACTTCATTAAAGCATCAATGTTCTGGACGGTTGATAAATTGCGAATATTTAAAACACACAGACTGCTATTTAGTTTTTTTAAATCGGGATATGAGGAGAGCTCCGCAATTATTTTCTTATCAAGGACCGAGCGCAAGAAAAAAAGAATATTGGAGAAATTATTATCTGTAAGTAACCGAGAAGCAAGGTGCTCAGTAAGACTCTCATGTGCTGCAAGAGTTTCCATATTCCACAACAGAGCCCCATTAAATTTTTTTCTCAGCTCTGCAAAAAGAGTGATGGCTTTGATGTCATAAAGCAGTGAACCGAGCACTAAATAAAAATAATTACCAGTTCGTAGTGCAAGCGAGATGAAGGGATATAATTTTTCATAAGTCTTATTAAATTCTATAAGCACTTTGCCTAGTGCAATGGTTTCTTGATTGCTCAGTTCCCGATTAGTTTGCAGCGGACCATCAGCGTCAGGAAAAGCTAGACGTAACTGAGCCATTAATGGGTCATCCTTGGCTATCCAATACCATGGTTTAAATCGTTTATATTCGTCAAATGGATGAAGCGTGGCTTGTATATCCTGGTAGTTGGGCATAGAGAAGCTCAGATTAAAACTGAGTGGGTATAATAACAATATCGATTTCTAATTGCATTTTTTCCCATAGTGAGTCGGGGCTTCACTTCGTTTAAGCCAACCTATACCGGTTTCCAATCTTTAATATAAAAACCTCTTCGGAACCAGTTGTTTTATTTTAAAAATAAACCTAAAGGCATAGCATAGAGTTGCACATTATTTTGTGAGAATGGTAATACCTCTTTACCTGAATAAAAGACAATACCATATTGAAATTTTTCCGGATTGAATTCTGCCAGCTTGATTAGTCCTTTAAAATCTTGTTGCTTTATGGTCGCAGAGGCTTTAACTTCTATTCCAATGATCTGACTATTGGCTCGCTCTAGCACGATATCCACTTCATTTTTATACTTATCTCGAAAATGAAAAAGTTCTACCTGTTCATTTGACCAACCATTTTGTTTTAACAATTCCATGAAAATTAAATTTTCTAAGAGTCCTCCAAAGTAAGAACTATTTATTAATTGATCTTCATTCTTTATACCAAGAAGACTGCAGCCTAAACCAGTATCAATCATTTGAAGTTTAGGCATGGTAATCGCTTGCCGTTTAGCCTTGTTTTTTAAGTAAGCGGGAACGATTTTAATAATAAACATTAATTCAAGAATCTCTATGTAAGCCTTTATAAGCTTGTCTTCTTGACCAAGATCATTAGAGATATTCGAGTATTTAATAAGATTTCCAGCAAGTCCTGCCAGATAGGGAACTAATGATTTTAATTTGGCGCGATAATCGCCTCGCGCAGCATATAGTGTTTCAAAATCTTTAAATAAGCGACCTTCGAGATAAGAATTATACCAAATCTGTTTACCTCTCGGACTTTTATCCTGAACCTCAGGATAGCCGCCTTGAAGGATAAAATCTGCCAATTGTTGATGACCAATGCTGTCTATCAAATTGATATTAAAATTTTGGTTACATAATAAATCGATAATGTTGTTTTGGGTATTAAACTTTTCCGATAAGGATAAAGGGTAAAGTTCAAGCCTGGCCATGTGTCCTGGTAAAGCTTCCTGTGTTTTTCCAGATCTGAAAATATCAGCAGAGCCAGTTAAAAGAAATTTACCTTTTTCAGTGGCAGAAAGATTATCGGATGTTTGTTTTATTGCTGGGATTAATTCCGGGATATATTGAAACTCATCTAATATCAGTTTTTTATTTTTAAAAGAGTCTATAAACCCAATTGGATCGTTTTGAGCCGATTGAAGTATGGTTTGATTATCAAATGAAATGTATTCAAGTCCATAATCAGGTGAAATCGATTTAGTCAATGTGGTTTTTCCTGCCTGACGTGGTCCGGTAAGATAAACAATGCGGAATTCTTTTAACAATTCGATAACAATAGAGGTTAATTTTCTTTCAAACATTAATTGCCTGATAGTTGGTTCTAATCCTATATTGTTAAGTATACCGTTGTTTATCCCGAAAAATCCAGGATGTTATCCCGAATTATCCATTATCTTATCCCGAGAAATCCAGCATCTTATCCCTAAATTCCATAACAGTATAAAATACTAATTCTCTATCAATTAATAAATCCCTGGGACACTTGGGATAAGTGGGATAACCATATAAATACAGAGTTTAAATGTCCCAAATTATTAACTTAAAAAGTAAAAGCGAACAATATCCTGTTCTTTGTGAATACGCTGGGGGTTGTTTTAGATTAAATGAACAGGGATTGTCTTTTCTCGGGAAAGACAAAGATGGTAACACAATGCCCCCTCGCTGGATTTGCTCTCCTTTACTCAATCACACAAAACTTACGCAAGGATATTATCCTTATGTTTTATCATTAGCATTAAATATGTATCAATGTTTAACGCATCTTTTGTTTCAATTATCTTGTGTTGTTTAAATCCAAGTTTTTCATAGCAACGGATTGCAGGTTTATTATTTATCTGTGGATCAACAATACAATAGTTAAACTCAGGCCAAATACTTTCGGCGAGAAATTGATCAATTATCTTATATCCAAATCCTTTACCCAATAAAGCTGCATCGCCAATGAATAAATCTATTCCCGCTGAGTTGTTAATGATTTCATTTGGCAAATCTTGATTGTCCCAAGGGAAGTCAATTACTTTGTAGGTTTGAATGTAGCCGACAGCTTTATCGTCTATTTTTATCAAGAAACCTGAGACAGGTTTTTCGCCAGTTATATATGGTTCAAGTTTATGCAACACCTCATCTTTAGACCAGTAACGCAGAGAATAGTATTCTTGGACATGTGATAAATTAAACCATTTGAAGAGCATAGGAACGTCTTCATAGCTTAATTTTTGAAATTTAATTATGCTCATGTTAAAAAATTCAAGTTCCATATATTATTGGATTATCATACCAAGGCTTTTCCTGGCCCACATTTGATATAAGTATTCTTCACAAGAGGCTTACACGTTTTCAAATCAGGATCTTTCTCATGTTTCAAGAACGTATTTAAAAATTGTAGTAAGTTTTTATTTATTGCGCGGGTTATTTCCCTACCATCGCCTTCACCCAATAACTGGTTCAGCATTCGATGAAATGAAACCATGATTTCTTGAATGGGCTTTTTGTCTTCATCCGATAAGTCTTCTGGCAGTTTTGGGGGTAAATTTTTGAGGGCCTCATCGAGTGCAGCTATCCAGAGGATGGAAAAGTTTTTGATGAGCTGTTTACTTTCATATAAGCCTAATTGCCAACTGTCATTCTCAATATACAGCACATAAGTGATGTTCTGATAATGTTCATATTCAGATGGCGATGGTCTATGCGAAAGAAAAGCTAAATCAAAGCCATCATCTATTCGTTTTTTTAAATATTCCTTTATAGTTATAAATACTGGCGTTTCCTGTATGGTGGATAGGTCTGTAAAACTAGCATGGGTGCTGTAATGTTTGTCAATTCCATTGGGTGCTATGCCTACCAAGTCTCCATTTTCACCTAGTTCAAATATAGGCACTGGGTGTTCGACATCTTTTCTCGTTGCGGCTATTTGATGCATAAAAGGTATTATGAATGATTTTCTGGAAACGCCTGAGTAGTCCATCCCTATATCAAAAGTTAATCCTGCTTGTAACAAGCTTGGATCGTCATGGATGGCCTTTGATATAGTTAATCCACCAACTGAGTGCCCAAAACCACCAATATGAGATAAATCCATTTTTGCAAAGATAGTATCATTGGCTTGATTGATAAATAGTTGCTGATAAACAAAGATTAAATCAGAATGCTGGAGTTGAACATATTTATCTATGGTATCGATATCAACATGTGCTGGTTCAACGACATGTTTATTGGGTAACTCAACTAAATTAATAAATGGTGTGTTGATGCCAACAACAAGGACCAGTTGGTTTCATTAGATATGAATCTTCGGGTAATCGCTTAAAGGAACTAGCTGCATAATTGATATTGAAAAGAAAGCAGCATAAGAATATTGCATACATGATTTTTTTCACGACAATTCCCAAGTACGCTAAAATATTAAGCGGATTTTACTTACAATCAGTCAAAATTCCAAATCAATAAGTAGTTATAGTCAATTGATTGGTTACATCAAAACTAATTCAGTTATTTTAATATTAAATCTGCCTTATCAGTCTTTTTCTGACCAAGGTATCCCCGAAATTTCAGATTTAATCACCTAAATTCAGCAGCGTAGCCTGGTTGGCGCCTTGCGACAACCGGGTTTCCTCTTAGGCGGCCATAGTATATTTAGCAATCAATGCAGTATCTTCTTTACCGCAATCTAGCAAGGCCTGGTAATAGGAAAAAATTATTTGCGCAGACGTCGCCGCAGGAAGAGATTTGGGCAAGGTAAAAGTCATAAATACATTTTGCTCGCCAAATTGTTTCTCAAGATTAGAATAAATGATGGCTAATTTTTTCTTGGCGAGTGTGTCATCAATAGGAGTCTTTACTGTATTTTCTGAGAGAATCACTTCTTCTTCTATTTTCTGTATTTTCTCCGTTAAATGGGGGTATAACTCTTCTAAATGGACTACCGAGTCATCTATTTGATTCAGTTCTATTTTTACAATGTCTTCGGGATGTTCTTTAAGTAAAATTTGATAAATATCGCGCTGGGCAGTTATTAATCTGAAAATTGCTTCATCGGAAGCTGTATTAAGATGTTTGCTAAATACACGCCTGATTAAAGAGATGGTGTAACCATCTATGGTTGCTGTCGGTTCATGATTGTATACAGCTTTTTTCGAGATAGTGATGAACTCTTTAAATTCCTCTGGATGTTTTTTCGAAATTGTATTTAAAAGCGGATTTTCTTTATACTTTTCCTCAAGCTTGGATGCTTTGACTGTATTCGAAATATATGGGCTAAACAAGTAGAGTGTGACTGGCAGGGCGATTAAAGCAAGTACTGAAATGGTTGTTGATTTTTGTTTGGAAATAAAATATCTAACAGCTGAACATGCGGCACCAATAGTTGCGCAAATTAGTACACTGGTCCAATTCATTGGTATTCCTTTATTAATTATCCATTGCTGAGGTTTTGCGTGAGTGCCCTATAAACTTTTCCATTTTCGTTTATAAGGCATTTAATAATGGTGGCCAGAGGCAGAATCGAACTGCCGACACGAGGATTTTCAGTCCTCTGCTCTACCGACTGAGCTATCTGGCCATCAAGAGGTTGCTATTAAACTCTGAGTTGGGTTTGAAGTCAATAGAATAATTGAGAAATTTATAAAATTAATTAAGCTGTTGAAAAAACACCCATTAAATTGATTTAAATTGAGTCTACTTGGATTGATATTGGTTTGCTAGATGTTTAAATGTTTTAACTGTTGATAATAGCAAATGGCTATTTGTGCTCCCAGGGAGGCATTATTTTTGATGAGTTCAATATTTGCACGCAAACTTTCGCCAGCAGTCAATTCATTAATGCGTTTTAAAAGAAAGGGGGTGATTGATTTTCCCTGCAGGCCTTTTGCCTCGGCTCTTGCCTGTTGGATAACCGGATTAATTTGAGCTTCTGGAATTTCATCGCCTCTTGGAATGGGATTGGCAACTACAATTCCATTTCTCATTCCCAGCTGATGTTGGTAATACAGTAACTCCGCGATTTCCTGTGGCTTGTCCAGGCGATGAACCAGGGGTAAGCCGCTGGAATGACTATAAAAAGCGGGGAATTCGTTGGTGCGATAACCGACAATAGGTACCCCATAGCTCTCAAGTTTTTCGAGTGTTTTGGGTAAATCAAGTATCGATTTCGCCCCTGAGCACACGACAGTTACCGGTGTCGTAGACAATTCAATAAGATCCGCAGAAATATCAAAATTTTCGATGACCTGCTGATGGACGCCTCCAATACCCCCAGTAACAAATATCGGCAAGCCTGCCAGATGAGCGCAAAACATGGTTGCCGCCACTGTAGTACTGGCAGTGAGCTTTCTACTGAGCACAAAGGCAATATCACTGCGGGATGCTTTTATTGTGTGAGGAGATTGGGCAAGCTCTTCCATGAGCGTATCACTGGTTCCAATATGGATTCGTCCACGGTGTAATGCAATGGTTGCGGGGATTGCTCCAAGCGTTCGGATGGTATCCTCAATGATACGAGCTGTTTCCAGATTTTCGGGATAAGGCATCCCATGAGAGATTAATGTTGATTCCAGCACCACGACTGGCTCGTTATTAATAATGGCATCTGCCACTTCCGGATCGATCTGTAACAGCTTGTGAAACATATTATTTATTCTCTTGGAGTATAGCCGGCAGGCCGTTCTGATCCTTCGCCGAATAAAAACTTTTCCATTTCCTGGGTTAAGAACTCCCGGGCTTTGGGATCAATAAGGCTTAAACGGTATTCATTAATTAACATCGTTTGATGGGAGAGCCACATGTTCCAGGCCTGTTTGGAAATATTATTCCGTATTTTTTCTCCTAAGGCGCCGGGAAATGGTTGTTTCTCAAGGCCTTCGGCCTCGTTTTTTAGTTTTAAACAAAATACCTGATAAGTCATAAGCAAATTCCAAATTCTAATTATTGACAGCTATGATTGCTGGCAAGCAGTTTTTGAAAAAAACAAAAGAACTACACGTCCTTTTGCATTATTTTTCTTGCCAACAAACCCTGTCAGTGTATCAAATATCAACCTCAATCAGCACGGCATTTTACTTGCGCCAGCATAATATGCTGTGAGAGAAGTTGTTCCTGCTCCGGTAAAAGCGCATCAAACTGCACTGCAGTGCGATACAAATCCTCACTTAAATACTGGCTGTAAACGCAGATGGCATCCACTACAATAGGAACCATTTTGGGTTTAGTATAGATCACCAGTTTGAGAAGTGTTTTTTCTTTAATACGTTCCTTAGTCTTAAAAGCCATACCGCCAAGACTGATATTCACTTTACGCAAGTGAATTTTATCGCCCATGAGTAAATGGCGGGCGAGATAGTCAATTTTAGCGTTTATGAGATTAAGATAATGGGTTAGCGCAGGCTCTTTTAAGGCCAATGCCTGAGTCAGTTCAGCTAATTCATAATCAATTGTCTGAAAATATTGAGTTGTCTCCAGAAAACGTTGGCCGCTTTGACCCAGTAACTCCTCGGTAAGAGACTTGTCAGAGCAAAGGCTTCCCGGTTGAAGGATTTTATAATCAAAATAGACTTGATCATCAATTCTAAAATGTTGTCTTCGTTCATGTACAGGCATAATCACTCCAAATCCATTTAGGTTAAGCACAGACATAATTAAACAGAAACATCAACTCTGGGATCTTCAGGTTTCTCATTTACTGTACCATCGGTTGGTGTTACGATCGTAGTTGGTGCTCTTGCATCACTCAAAAGCTCTCTTTGTACTTGTTGTTCGCCACTCCTTATTTCCACCAGACTAACCGGCATTACTTGTATTTCTTCCTCGTCGTCACTCACATCATCAATTACTAATGAAGGGGCTGGCTGATTTAGCTGTATCAAAACAGCAGCCGACTGATCACTTAATTCCTGGCTTCTTGCAACGGCTTCAAAGTGATTGGTAGCCGCAGCAGCGCGTTGAACGCAGTCAGTCAGGAAACTGGTAAACGCAGGTGAGGTTACTCGATTCTTGCTAATCGCCTCTTGCACCACTTTGTTAAACTCAGCGACTCTATCCAGTTTAACCGCGGCGTTGAAAGCAGCAGTCAGGTTGGCCGGCATTTCGAGTGGAGAAATCATTGCCTGCAATTTTTGCTGCATATCAAACTGCAGTTTTTTCATTACATGTGAGCCCAACCCTTTGTTTTCTGTGCCGTTGATAGCGTCCTGAATCTCCTTTTGGGTGGTTTGCATGGCCTTGATTTTTTGAGACGCCGGAATATGGCTGGCCATAATCCGATGATAACTCTCAACACTGGCCAATATCGTTTCTTTATTACCCGCTTCGTAGGCAGTGCTCATGGTTCGCAAGTCGCGAAGATCAAGGTAGTGCTTATCATGGGCATAGGCTGCTTGCGCCTCAGGATGAAGCATTTTTTCATTCAGGTTGGCCAGATCAGCTCGACTGATAATGAGTTGACGATTCCCTCGTAAATTCAAAGAGGCGCCTGCGCCCTGACGTTTTAGATAATCGATCATCTCTGGTGACACGTCTTTACCAAAAGTCAGCATAACTCGACCGCCGTCAATAGCATCAACCGATTTAACCGGATTGGCTTGTCGGTTGGTCCACGGATGTTTATAGGGTCTTCCCTGAGAGGTAAACAACACCGGGTTATGAAGCAGTTTTTCAAGAACAAGACTTTGTCTGAGTTCCACACGGCTGATTTCTGCCGCCTTGTGTTTGGGGAATACACTGTCAATTTTTTTAATACGCTCAATGATTACAGCTCGTAAATCAGTGGCGTCCTTCTTTAGCGTTTTTACTTCTTTTAGTTCTTTCTCTGCAGCATTTCGCTGAGTAGTTGTTAAATCCCTGCGCTGTAATAGCCGATTCAACTGCTGTTCCCGCTGGCCGTGCTGATAGGATACACGATCCGCATACTGAGCAAGTAAAGTTCCCCGTCTGCGTAATTGCTCAAGGCTGTCAAATTTGGCATTAAAGGATGAATCTTCAATCAGCGTGCGATTTCTTCCCTGTCCATGACGAGTATGCTTGACGATGGTTTCAATTGGCTGCATGCTCAACCTGGAGTCCAGACCCAGCTTGTCTTTTCCCATAATCACCTGATCGAACACAAAGAGACTGCGGGCATCGCGCAATGCCTTATTCTGGTTATATCCACCCATCGCATCCGTATCGCTGCACAGATAAAACAGGCCGAGTGAAGGCCCAAAATCGTCAATATATTCATTCGAGTGAAGGCCCGCCCCCACTGGGTTCAATGTAGAGTAATGCTCGTAGGTTTTGCTGGAGGTAAGCGGTGTGAATGTTTTTCCGCGCGCAAAGTCTTTCATTAGCCTTATATTATCGAAGGGAACAAACAGTGCAGGTTGGCCATTATGAGTCATTGTTGTTGCCCGGGTAGTATCCAGTCCCAGCATTCTGGATACGTTCAAAGCCATCGCTTCGCGCTGTACTTCGACGATTTCACCATGCTTGGGAAGCTTGATAATCGCCTCGGTGCCCAGTTTGAAGTTTCCTCTGGCGGCGGTATAGGTGGCGCGATTGGTTGGATTTCCATCTCGCAGATTCCCTAACTGTTGCCTGACTGTAGCAAGACTGACTAAAGACGCCTTTTCGGTTACTCCTCCGGCGCTTTCAGCGAGTTCGCAATAAGGAGTTGAACCTCCCATCTCGTCAGGAACGGAAATCAGTTTCAAATTATTGATCTTATCCAGATCCTTCACCATATCCAGACGCTGTTTGTCCTTATTATATTCCTCAGTGCCTTCGGTCAGTGTTTTCAAACGCTTTTCCAGTTGAGCAATAACCGATTTGACATGACCGTCATTCGCTGCATTAAAGGCGTGATCTCTGTGAAGGAATTGTTTAATAATGGGTTCCATTTTGGCGCGGGCAACAGCTTTTAACTGGGTTAGTTCTACGCTGTCTGGGCTTGTGACCGTTCTGCGATTATAGTAATCATTTTGCGGCAGGGCGCTTAATTGATCGTCTCTTCGCCAGAACGCGATTCGGCTAAGAAGACCCGGGGCATCGTAGCCTGTGGGTCTTGGAGGGCTTCCCTCAGCAAATTTGACGTTTCTCATCAGGATATCTTTCAGTCGATTCCATTCTCCGGGGTTGTTTTCAACCGTATGATAATCAATGACCCCAACTCCATTGGCTTCAATTGATTCAAGCGCGGCATCCAGATCTCCGTATTGGGCCAACTGCTCAGGCAGAATAACAACTCCTTTGTTGACACTAATCTCTTTCAAGAAGCGGGTCATTATGCGATTTTTTTGTGTAGCGTCCATATAACACGTATTCCCATAAGATTCTTTCTATAACTATAGTCGGTGAAATAAAATACGTGTGCTATAAAGATAAAAAAGTTCTACACTGTATACAAATAGTTACAAATGCGAGCAGTCATGCCAATCGACAAAAAAAGGATTTTAAAGCAGTTAAATTTACCGGAAGTTCCTGTCAAAGAGATTATTTCTGAGTTATCTAATTGTACGTTTTATGAGCTTTCCCTTTTCTATGTGAATGACAGAACTCCCAGAGCAGCGCTTGATGGACGGGCATTTGAAAGCCTTTGGCAGCTGCATCGCGAGAAATTGAGTTTGTGGGATATTCCTGAATTCAAGCTGCAAAAGCAGACTGATTTTTCTGATCGCGAGCTGGTTCTCGGGCTAGGGCTTTACTATTCGGCAGTAAGTTTGAAGGCACAAAATCAGGAAAAAGCCTTTCTTAAATATTTAAATCTGGCAATGAGCTACGGGTCCTGCCAGGCATTTCAAACAGCGGTTAATGGTTTAGAGATTGAAGCACATCAGGTGAGCCGCTCTGAGGTGCAAAACACCACGGTGAAATTAAGCGAAATATTAAAGACCTGGAGTTCGATGCTGATGAAACATCGAACCCCCGGTCTTTTGTTGCTGGCGAACACTAATCTATTTTTAGCAAGGGAGCTGAAGGGGGCATGCAATAGCGACATGATCATAGCGGCTTATCAACTCACCTGGCAGTATTTACGAATGGCCGAATTATGCGAGGATGATTCTCAGGCGGCGATTAACAATGTGTATTTCGGGAAGGGCCTGGCTTTATCCAATCCCTTTAATCTTGCTGATATCAGTACTATGAAGAATGAACTTGGAGTCGAGGTGAAAGCGCTTCTTACTCCAAGCCAGGTGACCTATGCCGAAAATGAGGCTTTAAATCTTTACAATAAGCAACTTAAAATTGTGCGATTAAAAGCGCCTCCATTCAGTTTGGGCGGCTCCAGTGACCATGCGAAAGCACTCAAGGAATCACTCCAGAACCAGATTTCCAGTCCAAGAAGAGGCTGAGTCTATCTTAGCAGGCAAATTTTCACTACAATGTTCTTTTAATAAAGAAAAAATGCCTATGTTCAAACCGCTCCCGCTTTATATTGGTTTACGCTATACACGTGCCAGGAAAAAAAATCATTTCGTCTCATTTATATCCCTGAGCTCCATGTTGGGGATTGGCTTGGGCGTTATGGTTTTAATTACGGTACTTTCGGTGATGAATGGCTTTGATGTCGAAATCCACCGGCGTTTTTTTGGTATGGCCCCTGAAATTACTGTGACTGGCCGCGATGGAAAGATTAGTGACTGGCCTGCTCTTGAAAAAAAATTAAGCAATGTTCCTGGTATTAAAGCCATTGTGCCTTTTGTGGGCGGTCAGGGATTGTTGACTAATGAGGGGCAGGTATTACCTATTATATTAACCGGAGTTGATCCTGAGCTTGAAGAAAAAGTGAGCCACATCAAGGAAAAGATGTTAATTGGCGATCTCCGTAATCTGAAAAATTTCGGTATTATTCTTGGACGAGGTCTGGCGGACAATCTGGGAGTGATGATTGGTGACAAAGTCACTATCATGATACCCCAGGCTACGGTTACTCCAGCAGGGATGATCCCGCGTTTTAAGCGATTTACAGTCGAGGGGGTATTTTCAGCTGGAAATGGCTTTAATTTTGATACGAAACTGGCCTTTATCAACCTGAATGATGCGCAAAAACTGATGCAGCTTGGCAATGATGTAACCGGGCTTAAGCTGAAGATCAATAATATTTATAATGCGCCCAAACTATCCGAGACTATTGCGGCTAAACTGGGGGATGAATATCAGGTAGGTAATTGGACGGATCAGTTTGGAGCTTTTTTTGACGCTGTCAAAATGGAAAAAACGATGATGTTCCTCATTCTTTTGCTAATCATTGGTGTGGCTGCATTCAATCTGGTCTCTTCGCTGGTAATGGTCGTCAATGACAAGCAATCAGAAATTGCCATTTTGAGAACTATTGGTGCGACTCCAAGTGTTATCTTATGGACATTTATTGTTCAGGGAATGCTGGTGGGGGTCATTGGAACCTTGATAGGCCTTGTGGGCGGTATTATTTTAGCTAGTAACGCCACAGCGATAGTCAATTGGCTGCAAGCTTTTTTTGATACAAGGATTCTATCTTCAAGCATTTACTTCGTAGATTATCTGCCTTCAAAAATTATGATCAGCGATTTAGTTAAAATTTGTGCCGCAGCGTTGACTATGAGTTTTCTGGCTACGATCTATCCAGCCTGGCGGGCATCAAAAACCGTGATTGCGGAGGCGCTTCATTATGAGTAAGATTAATTTATCCTGTAGTAATCTAAGCAAATCCTATCATGATGGAACGGCCACAGTTGACGTATTGAAAGGGGTTAATCTGTCAGTAAATCAGGGTGAAAGTCTGGCCATTATTGGCCCCTCCGGCTCGGGAAAAAGCACCTTGCTGCATTTGCTGGGGGGATTGGACAAGCCCAGTGGAGGCGAGGTGTCAATTGACAACAAAAACTGGCAAAGCCTTTCGGAAAAGCAGCGTTGTCATTTGCGTAACCAGCATCTGGGCTTTGTTTATCAATTCCATCATCTTCTACCCGAATTCACGGCGCTTGAAAATGTCGCAATGACCTTGTTGCTCGGCGATAAATCCGTGCAAGAGGCGGAATCTGAAGCCTATTCAATGCTTGAAAAAGTAGGGTTGAAGAATAGAGTCACTCATAAGCCCTCTCAACTTTCGGGCGGAGAGCGGCAGCGTGTTGCGATAGCCAGGGCATTAGTGCACAAACCTCATTTTGTATTAGCGGATGAGCCTACAGGGAATCTGGATCAGGGAACCGCTCAGCGCGTGTTTGAACTTATGCTGGAACTGAATCAGTCACTGAATACGGCGCTGGTTATTGTCACCCATGATCAGCAGCTAGCTTCCAGAATGAGTAAGGTAAACACAATTCAGGATGGGGTTTTAGCTTAGGATTATCAATCGTGCTTAAGTGATTTCCCAACCATTAAGTTAAGTAATTTTTGCAGGTTGGGCCCTTGGCCCAACATTGAGTTCAGAAGTGGTTCAACCCGTTTGCTTGGGTCAAGGGCGCAATCTACAAAAATTTAGTAATTCGCGTTACCTGGTGTACGCGGGAAGGGGATTACGTCTCTTACGTTGCCAACACCGGTCACGTAGCTTATTAACCGCTCGAATCCTAACCCATAACCGGCATGAGGTACGGTGCCATAGCGGCGCAAGTCGCGATACCAGTTATAATCCTGTTTGCTGAGTTTGCACTCATCCATACGTTGATCCAGGACATCCAGGCGTTCTTCGCGCTGGCTACCGCCAATGATTTCGCCGATACCTGGTGCAAGAACGTCCATTGCGGCAACCGTGCGGCCATCCTCATTAAGGCGCATATAAAATCCTTTAATTTCTTTGGGATAATCAGTGATAATCACCGGTTTTTTACAAAGCTCTTCCGCAATATAACGCTCATGCTCTGATTGTAAATCCAATCCCCAGGAAACCGGGTAGTCAAAGGTTTTGTCAGCTTTCTGTAAGGCGCTGATGGCATCGGTATAAGACATTACTTCAAATTCAGATTCAACGATATTTTCCAGGCGTTCAATGCAGCCAGGCGCTACAAATTGATTGAAGAATGCCATATCATCTGAACGTTCATCGAGAACCACCTTACACAAATAGCGCAGCATTTCCTGGCTTAATCTGGCAATGTCGCTTAAATCGGCAAAGGCGATTTCAGGCTCAACCATCCAGAACTCTGCCAGGTGTCTGCTGGTGTTTGAGTTTTCAGCTCGGAAAGTGGGCCCAAAGGTGTACACTTTCGACAACGCCAGGCAATAAGCTTCCACGTTGAGCTGTCCGGATACGGTCAGAAATGCTTCTCGTCCGAAAAAGTCTTTGGAAAAATCAATCTTGCCATTTGCACTGTGCGGTAAATTCATCAAATCAAGCGTGCTGACCCTGAACATTTCCCCTGCGCCTTCGCAATCACTTGCTGTGATTATTGGAGTATGAACCCAGAAATAGCCACGCTCATGAAAAAATCGATGAATTGCCTGGGCAAGGCAATGCCGAATACGGGTTACTGCGCTGATAGTATTGGTACGGGGGCGAAGATGTGCAACATCGCGCAGAAATTCAAGGGTGTGCCGTTTGGCCTGAATAGGATAACTTTCAGGATTTTCTACCCACCCAACGACTTCAAGGTGCTCAACCTGAATTTCAAAAGATTGTCCCTTGCCTTGGGAGGTCACCAGTTTGCCTTTCGCTATAAGAGCGCAACCGGCAGTTAATTTCAGGACTTCACTTTGATAATTAGGCAATTGCTCGGAAGCGACCAGCTGAATGGGTGCAAAACAGGAGCCATCATGGAGGCTGACAAAAGAGACTCCAGCTTTTGAATCCCTTCGCGTTTTAACCCAGCCTCGAACGCAAACGGTTTCGTCCACACTAATTTCACCTTCAAGGCATTGTTTTATCGTATAAACCTCTGTCATGATGTACTCCAAAAACAAATGATAGCCATATATGAATTACAGTATCGTAATTGGTTTGTGGCAAAAACAGAATAATATACCAAATATAACAGATGGGGGAATCCATGTTGCGCTTCGTAATGACGATTTTTATGCTCATTAATGCTATTAATGCCATTGCAATGGATACTGAACTTGAGTTTTATCACCCGTTTGAAGGCGTTGAAGGCTTGCCGGTGGCCCCTATTGCAGCAAGTTACACAGGTGAATGTGTCCAACAGTCGCAACGTATCAAGCGCGAGGATGCCTGGCGTTGTGTGGCAGGCGGCCAAACCTTTGATCCCTGCTTTATTAAACCCTATGGCAAAAAAACGCAGGCATTCTGTCCGGAGAGTCCCTGGAGTACACAATCGGTTGAAATTAAATTAAGGCATGCCACAATGGATTTAGCGCAGGCAAGTCTTGATCTTTCGCGGACCTATCCCTGGGTGGTTGAGCTGTCGACTGGGGAAAAATGCAAAGCGGTCGATGAGGGAGAGATGTTCGATGGTTTGCCTATTCATTACCGCTGTGAGAATCAAAGTATTCTGATGGGGCATTTACAACGCTGTAAAGCGGAATGGAGCATGTTAAAGCGTGAGCCTAACGGACAGGTAGATACCGTTTTGATTAGTAAAGCCTGGTTTTAATTGCAGCCCTGACTGGCTGGGCACAGCGAGGGGTTTTCCTTCAATTTAACTTATTTTTCAACGGCTCGCTAATCTATACTACACTTAGTAATAATAGGCTAAGGGAGCTAACCATGATTACTGTACCATTTCACACTTTGCTAATCGAACAGATTTTAGGGCTTTATCTGGTAATTGTTTCACTAATTATGATTGCCAGGGGAGCGTATTATCAGGATTTGATAAAACGGGTTGGAACGAATAGCGGATGGATACTGGTTGGGGCATCATTTTCGCTGATTTTCGGGTTAATAATGTTAGTGATTCATAATATCTGGGAGTGGGATTATGAAATCCTGGTTACCCTGATTGCATGGCTAATCGTTATTAAATCTATCCTTTGGTTGGCGTTTCCAGAGAATATGCTAGGCATTGCACAAAGAGTCTATTCCGGTAGTTCTTACTATTTGATTATGGTTCTGGTGGGCCTTTTAGGTGTCTTCATGCTTGCTCACGGCTTTCAGGCATTCAATGGTAATTTCCATGTGATGAACTGGTAACCCAGGCAAAAGTTCACAGAACCCTCTTAAAAGCCCCTCTGCGAAAGCAAAGGGGTTTTTTCATTAGCAGTCTGTTATGGGGGCTGCATTTTTAAATGCAGGCAAGCTAAGACAATAGGCTTCTATTTCGTTGATTAGCGGATACTCATCCATCGCAAAGCCAAAGCGTCTGGCATTGAAAACCTGCGGTATGAGACAAATATCGGCAAGACTGACTTCATTGCCATAACAAAGCTGATGTTTATGAGGTATAGTCGATAAACGCCTTTCAAATGCATCAAAACCTTCTCTCAGCCAATGATGGTACCACTGGCTAATCTCCTCATCAGAGGCTTTAAACTGGCTGCGAAGCTGATTTAATACACGCAGATTATTCAATGGGTGCATATCGCAGGCTACTAGCAAAGCCAGGCTTCTCACTTGAGCCCGGCCGAAAGGTGTGGCCGGCAGAAGGGGAGGACTGGGAGATATTTCATCCAGATATTCAATAATCGCTAATGACTGGGTTACAATATGACCGTGTTCATCTAAGGTAGGAACCAGACCCTGCGGATTAAGTTTCAAATAGTCCGGATGGTGTTGTTCGCCTCCGTTATTAACCAGATGAACAGCTATTTTTTCATAGCTTATGTTCTTTATATTTAAAGCGATCCGCACTCGATAACTCGCTGTGGAGCGATAGTAATCATAAAGTTTCACTATTCACCTTTTCCAGTATACGGTTTGACAATCTGGTCAATCGCGCCAAAAATTGACTGTTTATGCTCATCAAGCATGTCAATATGGATACGATCTCCAAACTGCATAAATGGGGTCCTGGGTTTTCCCTGTTCCAGAATCTCAAGCATGCGCCGTTCTGCGATACAGGAAGAACCTTTTGTTCTATCGGTATTCGAGACAGTGCCCGACCCGATTATGGTCCCAGCAGCGAGATTTCTTGTTTTAGCGGCATGAGCAATGAGTTGTGGAAAAGAGAAGGTCATATCCACGCCTGCATTGGGCTGCCCAAAAAGGGTTCCATTTAAGTGACTTATCAGCGGGAGATGCAGACGATTACCATCCCAGTGCTTGCCTAATTCATCAGGGGTTACTGCAAAAGGTGAAAAACTGCTGGCAGGTTTGGATTGGAAAAAGCCGAAACTTTTGGCGATCTCATCAGGTATTAAATTCCTTAAAGAAACATCATTAACCAGCATAAGTAATTTAATGTGCCTTGCAGCCTCCTCCGGTGTAACACCCATCGGAACATCATCGGTAATTACGGCAACCTCAGCCTCAAAATCAATGCCATAGGCTTCGTCACGGACAAGAATAGGATCTCGAGGTCCAAGAAATGCATCCGATCCTCCCTGATACATTAATGGATCGGTCCAGAAATTAGCAGGAAGTTCAGCGCCGCGCGCTTTTCTAACCAGCTCCACGTGGTTCACATAAGCGCTGCCGTCAGCCCATTGAAAAGCACGGGGCAGGGGCGAGTTCATTTCATGAGTATCGACAGGGAAAGCCTCGCTCAGCTTGTCTTCATTGAGAAGCTGATAAATTGCTCCAAGCGGTTTTTCTACTTCAGACCATCGCTCCAGGGCATTTTGCAATGTTTGTGCAATATTACTTACGCGGACAGCTTTGGTTCCTGATTGATTAACCATGCAGAGAACACCGTCTCTGGATTCTGATTTGAGGCTGGCTAACTTCATAAAGCGTTCCTTTTATCGAGTGTTAAATGGGATTTAAGTGAAAGTCCTGTATTCTTGCTGGGTTTTTGGATCCCGCGAACAAGTCGGCGTTGTTGCGTAAATAGAACCAAGCAATTAACCTCTCGTCATTGCGAACAAAGTGAAGCAATCCAGATCGAAACTTGAACAAAGCAAGGAACTGGATTGCTTCGCTAACGCTCGCAAAGACAGTTTTTGTGCACCTATCTTCATCTACGCAACAACGCCAAACGAGTCGCGGGATGTAGGGACACGCGGGATTCAGGAAAATGAGCCATATGATTAAGAGGCTGACAAAGTTCCGCGGCGTATCTGATCGCGTTCAATCGCTTCAAATAAGGCCTGAAAGTTTCCTTCTCCGAAACCTTCATTGCCTTTACGCTGAATAATTTCGAAAAAGACAGGACCAAAAACATTCTCGGTAAATATCTGCAGCAACAGGCCGCCGCACTCTTCCCTTTCACCATCGATCAGAATTTTCTGTTCCTTTAATTTTGCAATAGGTTCCCGATGCCAGGGAATTCTCGAGTCAATCATTTCATAATAGGTGTCAGGAACATCTAAAAACTTGACTGTATTTTGTCGTAATGCCTGTACTGTGTGGCAAATGTCATTGGAGTTTAAAGCAATGTGCTGGATGCCTTCGCCGCGGTATTCATGCAAAAACTCTTCAATCTGTGATTGGTCATCTTTTGATTCATTCAGAGGAATTTTGATTTTTCCGCAAGGACTACCCAGCGCCCGGCTGATTAAACCAGTCATTTTACCTTTGATATTGAAAAAACGAATCTGCGAAAAATTGAAAATTTCCGCATAGAATTGCGCCCATTTATCCATGTTACCGCGATACACATTATGAGTCAGGTGATCGATAAATGTCAGACCGGTGCCATCCACATTATCGACTTTATTGATATTCCAGTGATCAGTAAACGGTTTGTGGTTGTCGTCTACAAAATAAATGACGCTGCCACCAATAGCCTGAATGCCTAATAAGCCGTGATCTGCATGTTTGCAGTCCTGGAAAGCAGTGGCTCCATGCTGCAGTGCATAAGCATAGGCTTGTTTGGCATCTTTGACGCGAAATCCCATAGCACATGCACCTGCGCCATGTGTTTTGGCATGCTCCTCGGCCTGGGTGTTTTTCGCGGCATTCACGATAAATTGAATCTGGCCCTGCTGATAAAGGACAATATCCTCGGTTTTATGAGTTGCAATTGCAGTGAATCCCATTTCTTCAAATTGCTTGTATAATAACTCGGGATTTTCTGCGGAAAACTCCAGGAACGCGAAACCATCCAAACCGCAGGGATTGTGATCTAAATGCTTGTGATGCATAGTAACTCCTTGTTAAATTGGCTGCGCAATACGATAAATCTACATTTTATGACTATTCCGGTTTGAGTTTAATCAGGAACAAGCCATCGGCAATGGCCAGCAAGCTGGTATCCACTCGCTCGTCATTTTTTAGTAATTCATTAAGACGTCTTATTTCCCGGGTTTGCCCACCGGTTTCAGACTGGTCAATGACTTTGCCATCCCAAAAGATATTGTCTATAGCAATAACACCATTTGGTTGTATAAGTTTTAAAGCAAGTTCGTAATAATTGATATAATTCGTTTTGTCCGCATCAATGAAAATAAAGTCAAATTGACGCTGGCCTTCACTGAGCAGCTCCTGCAATGTATTTACCGCGGGACCCAGGCGTAATTCAATTTTATGAGCCTGACCAGATGCTTCCCAGAAGGGGTGTGCTTTTGAAGTCCAGTCTTTGCTGATATCACAGGTGATTAACCGGCCATCGTCAGGAAGAGCCAAAGCCATCGCTAAAGCACTATAACCTGTGAAGGTACCGACTTCCAGTACCCTCCTTGCTCCGAGCATTTTCAGTAAAAACTGCATAAACTGCGCTTGCTCCGGTGCCACCTGCATGGCGGCCAGCATCATTGTCGACGTTTCTTCCCGTAATGCTTTAAGCGCCGGATGTTCGCGCAGCGAAATTGACAACATGTAATCATACAATTCCGGCGTTAGTTGTAATTGTTTCATTAATTATCCCCGGCACAAACTCTGCAAAAAGGACATTATGCCAATTTTTCCTGAGCGATGGTATCGGCAATCACGCTGGTTGGCTGGTTTTCTCTTTGTGAGCGAGAGAAAATTTCCAGCAAGTGAGTGCGGATGCTGTCGATTTGCTGATTCACTAAATCTTCCGGTGTATGTAAGTATTTGCTCGCTGCAAAGATAAGCCCCCCGGCATTAATCACATAATCGGCTGCGTAAAGGATGCCTTTTTCATGCAGTAATTGACCATGATAACTATGCGCAAGCTGGTTGTTGGCGGCACCGGCAATGATTGTCGTCTGGAGTTGCCCAATACTCATATCATTAATAATCGCACCAAGAGCACAGGGAGCAAAGACATCACAAGGAAGTTTGTGAATGACATCAGTAGAAACGGCAGTAGCGCCAAATTCTTTTACCGCACGTTCGACCACTTCCGGATTGACATCAGAGACACTAAGGATTGCGCCTTGCTCATGCAAATGGCGTGCAAGTAAAAATCCAACATGCCCCAGGCCCTGGATAGCAACATGTAAGCCAGAAAGACTACTTTTGCCTAATTTGAATTCAACAGCGGCCTGAATCCCTCTAAGCACTCCTTTCGCAGTCGATGGAGAGGGATCGCCATTGTGGCTTGATAAACTGGCGACATAGGGTGTATGTTGAGCGATGATATCCATATCCCCTAATTCGGTTCCGCTATCGAGTGCAGTAATGTATCTGCCGCCCAGATCATTCACAAATTCGCCAAAGGCGTGAAGATAGGCCTCGCGATCATAATTTCCGGCAGGTTTAATAATAACCGCTTTACCGCCTCCGAGTGGTAAATTAACCGAGGCGGCTTTATAGCTCATGCCTCGAGCGAGACGCATGGCGTCATAGATGGCGCTTTGTGTGTTCGGATATTCGATAAACCGGCAGCCGCCTAAAGCAGGGCCTAATTTTGTATTGTGAATGGCAACCATTGCTTTCATGCCGGTTGCAGAGTCTACTTTGAAATGAACTTCTCCAAAGCCGTGTCCTAGAGCATATTCCAGAAAATCGTCATGAATAGGGGAGACAGCATCATTTTTTCTTATTGTTTCTACAGACATCATCAAAGGGCTCCAAGAAAATTCATGTGCACATGTTATAGACCCATTCGGGAACTAAATCAATGAAAACTATGAATCAGTTACTATGTTGCCCCTTACTTGAACACATTTGGGTGAGGGCTTAAGACACGGAAACAAATTTCATTCACTTAATTAAGAGACTTGTTATACACTAGGACAATTTGCGCTGAACTGTTTAAATTGATTTTTCCATACACTGGAGAGAAATATGAAGAAAATTGTTGGGATGCTGGCTTTTTCATTATTGAGTCAGGGAGTTCTGGCCTGCGATTGCTCCAACCAGGCCCCGCTTGACAAAATCGTTTTCCAGGTTTCGGCCAAGCAATGGGTGACTACTCAGTCCGCATTATTGACTGCCAATGTGAATGCTACATTAAACAACGCCGATTTGGTCAAAGCTCGTGCTGATATTATGACTAATCTGGGTAAAATTGCATCGGGAGATTGGCATCTGACTCAGTTTGATCGCTCACAGGATAGCTCGGGACTTGAAAAGTTATTTGTATCAGCTCAGGTCAGAGTGCCTCAAGCCAGTCTGACAGATATCTACCAATTGGCCAAGGATGTCAGCAAGCCGGGCGCCACTTACACTATTAACGGGGTTGATTTCACACCCAGCCTTGACGAAGTTCAGACCGTAAAATCTCAATTAAGAGAAAAGCTTTATCAACTGGTTAATGAAGAGCTTGCGAGGATGAATAAAGTGTATACTTCGCAACAGTATAGCGTGAACAATCTTTATGTGATTGAAGGCGACAATCCCATGCCTGTACAACCCAGAGCGTATCAGGCCAAGGAATTGAATACGATGGTGATGGGAGCCACAGCGGCGCCAGCCTTAACCGTGAGTAATGAGCTGGTTATGAGTGCAATGGTTGAAGCTGGATCAAACAGAGCAGTAAAGGTGTGCAATGCCCCTGCAAATCCCTAATCGTGTCATTGGGCATCGGGGGGCGGCTGGATATGCCCCCGAAAATACTCTGGCCTCTTTTGACAGAGCATTAAGCTTAGGCTGTACTGCCGTTGAATTTGACATCATGCTTACAGCTGATGGTGAGCCTTTTGTTTTTCATGATGAAAATCTCAAAAGAACCACCAATGGGCGAGGGGAGTTGGGGCTGGTTAATGCTGATTATGTAAAAACACTGGATGCCGGAAGCTGGTTTTCAAAGCAGTTTAAATCAGAAAAAGTTCTGCATTTTCGCGATTTGATTAAATGGTTGATATTCTCGAATGTCACCGCAAACATTGAAATAAAACCTTATCCCGGCACTGCAGAGCAGACGGCAATCACTGTACTTTCCTATATCAATCGCCATTGGCCTCAATCCAAAGAAATGCCCCTGGTATCCAGCTTTGATTTGAATGTGCTTTCCTTATGTCATAGTCTGTCCCCGGAGCTTCCTTTAGGTTTATTACTTCATCATTGGGATGATGAATGGTTGAAAAAGGCCAGGGAATTGCATTGTTATTCTATTCATGTGAATAAGAAAATATTAACTGCAGAACGGGTCAAAGAAATTAAGGACAATGGTTATCGATTGTTCGTTTATACCGTCAACTGGAAGCGGCAGGCAAAAAAACTTCTGGATTGGGGGGTCGATGCCGTTTTTAGTGATTACCCTGATTTGCTCTCATGAAAACGCTGCTGCTCCTGGCAATATTCTGTTTCACCGGCGGCAGTGCCTGGGCTGAACCGGTTGAAATTATTTTCTGGCATTCGATGGCCGGTCACCTGGGCGAAGAAGTTGAAAGTCTGGTGCAGGCTTTTAATCAGAGTCAGTCTGATTATCGAATCAAACCGGTTTATAAAGGAGAGTATACGGATTCTTTAACCAGTTTCGCTGCTGCCTTTCGTGCTCATAAGCCACCCGCGATTGTTCAGGTATTTGAAGTAGGTACTGCCACCATGCTATCGCCTGCGGGCATTCATAAACCGGTAGAAGAGCTCATGCGGGAACAGCAAATCGATTTTCCCCTGCAGGATTTTCTACCCTCCGTTCGGACCTTTTATAGTGAAAAGGGGGAGTTGCAGGCTATGCCGTTTAATACCTCAATTCCAGTTCTTTATTATAACAGTGATTTGCTGGGAACTATTGGGATTTCACAAGCGAATTTTCCAAAAACCTGGGAAGAACTTGAGAACATGTTAGAGCAGCTCAAACAGAAAGGACAAATTTGCGGTTATACAAGCGCATATCCTGCCTGGGTAAGTATTGAATCCTTTTCTGCCCTGCATGGTCTGGCGTTAACTGATGGAACAAAAGGAAATGCAATCTATAATAACTCGGCAGTGCTGAACCATTTGAAACGCCTGCAACGCTGGCAAAGACTGCATTATTTTGAGTATGGAGGAAGAGCCAGCGACGCTACCGCCTTATTTACCAGTGGTCGATGTGCTCTATTCAGCCAGTCATCCGGTGCTTATAATAGTTTAGCGAATATGCTTACATTCTCCCTGGGCGTGGCAAAGCTTCCGATTGATTCAAAAGTTTCCACGGAAAGGCACACGAATGTCGCCGGCGGAGCTGCCTTATGGGCGGTGGCTGGTCAATCTCCTGACGTATATCGGGGAACCGCTCTTTTTTTTGCATTCATTGCCAAACCGGAAAGACAGAAGCAATGGCATCTGAATACTGGGTATATCCCATTGGGACTTAGTGGTGTTTATGCAGGTATTGCTCGAGAAAGCCATCACCCGATTCTTGCCCTTGCAGAAGAAGATCTGGCTAAACCTCAAAGTGAGTATATGAAGCACTATCAGGGGCCGCAAAACCAAATCCGTACGGCCAATGATGAAGCCCTGGAGAGTATCTTCGCTGGTTTAAAAACCCCGGAAAAAGCACTGGGTGATGCGGTCAACAGAGCCAATTATCTATTGCTAAGGCATCAACGCAATGCAGGCTAAACCAGTCTGGTCTTTATGTGGGGGTGGTGTTATCCTCGTGTACAGGAACTTCTCAGGGTTGGACACAGGAAGTTAATCAAATGGCAAGCTCATCAAAAAGTATGTTATCGATGGTTGCAAAAATTCCTAATTATCTCTCTGCATTGATTAGAAAGAATCATCCGGTCAGTTGGACTGGGATATTATTCCATACCATGCGCTGGTTGCAGGCCAATTCATCCCAGTTGATAATCCCTAATCCCAAATTCAAACCTGATGCAGATGTTGAGCCTATTGCAATTTATTGCATCCACGGTACCGCTGATCGCGAATTATCTTTTTTAACTCTGGCTAATCAATTAATTGAATTGGGTTTGCCGGAATTGATTAAGCATATAGTTCTGGTCAACTTTGAGGATCGCGCAACAGGCGCTGGCATGGAGGACTTTGAGGCGCAGCTTTTAAAGCAGATTATTGCTAATAATGATAAGCGGGTTATTTTGATGGGGCATTCTCGCGGCGGAATTATCGCCAGTGCCTTCGCGGAATATCTTGCAGAAAAAAATGGGATTAAAGTGGAAATGATTATTCCTATATGCGCCCCTTTTGGTGGCTCCTACCTGGCTCTCAAAGCCTTGGGATATTTCTCCAAGTCGGTAGCGCAAATGCAGGTAAACAGCGAGTTTCTGATCCAATTGGAAAAAGTAGTCGAGAAATCCACTAATCGTTATTACTTTATTGAGGCTGGTCAGGACTGGATCGTTCTGGCGGGCTGCGCAATAGTTCCTGGTTACCAGCAGCCTAATTCTGTTAAGAAATTTGAACATCATGGCCATTTATCAATTATGACTTCGGGAACACTGGTGAAGTTTATTCAAGAGTTATTTTTAGGGCATTATAAAAACGACTCCATTAAGAGCCCTGTAGACAAAGAAGCAATTGCTGATATGCTGGATGATATTATCAAACGAACAGAGCAGGAAATAAATTCTGAGCTCGCCAACCCGGGGCTGTTTGATGTAAATGATTGTGAGATTATTAGCATGCAGGCGCTTTATGAGCTGGTTAAGAGCCCATCGGAGTTAATAACTATCGCAGGGTATGAGCTGAGGTTTTATCCTGATTATCGAAAAATGAAGATCGAAAAGGATGAACAACCAGTTGAAGCTTTGGGTTTGTTTGATGTGTAAATGGAAGGAATACTCATTGGTATGCTGTTTTTCTGCTATTTTTAGATAGACGCTGATGACTGGTAATCCTATCTAAACAGGTTTTATAAATCATGATTTAGCTTTAATCTTGTGTAAACTAAGGAAGGTACAAAATGAAACCGATTAACACTGACTCCAGTAATTTTATCAAACGCCTGGGCGAGAGAGCCTCAAGCGCACTGGATGGACAAAATCTTCTCGAGATGGAGCCTGGAAAAGCTCGCGAAGCATTTAATAAACTCATCGCTCCGGTTGCGGGAAAGCTAAAAACAATTGAAGTTTATACTGAAGACCGCGAACTTGATATTGATGGTCACAAAATTAAAGTTCGCTTATATAAGCCCAGTAAAGACTCCACTAAACTGCCTGCCTTGATTTACTGTCATGGGGGAGGTTTTGTATTTGGGGATCTCGATTTTCTTGATTATACCTGTCGTTTTTTATCGGAAGCGGCTAATTGCCTGGTTGTCGCTGTAGATTACCGACGTGCTCCTGAGCATAAGTATCCTGCTGCTCACAATGATTGCTATGATGTAATTCGTTATGTTCAAAAGCATGCTGCTGAGTTTGGTGGTAACGGAAAAGTTGCGATTGCTGGTGACAGTGCCGGCGGTAATATTGCTGCAAGTATTTGTCATCAGGCAAAAAAGAATAAGGATGTAGCCATCGCCTTCCAGCTTCTTTATTATCCCTGGGTGGATTTAAATAATACCATGCCCTCAGATAAGACCTTTGAAACGGGGTATTTTTTAGAAACTGCCACCTTGCACTGGATGAGAAAACAGTACCTTGGTAAAGCGGAAGATGAGAAGAACCCTGAAGCGAATCCGCAGTTTCAAACTGATTTCAAAAACCTGCCGCCCGCTTTAGTAATTGCTGCTGAATGCGATCCTATTCATGATGATGCCAAGCGCTATTATGAAAAGCTGGTCGAAGGGGGGAATGAAGCGCAATTTATTGAGTTCGGAGGGATTTTACATGATTTCTGTGCTCTGCCATCTCATTATGAAGCCGCTTTGCTCGCATATTCTGCTTCAGCGCATGCGTTGAAAAAGGCCTTGCATAATTGAGTATTGGGAAGGCTCACCCTAAAGGAGTTTTGTCATTCCCGCGAATGCGGGAATCTATTCCTCAGTTGGCATTATAGCTAGCTCAGAGATGGATCCCCGCCTTCGCGGGGAGGACAGTATAATTAAATTGAGTCTAACTTAATAGCACAGCGGGCTTATAATCAACCCCCTAGCTTAGTTAATCGGCTGCATGAAATCACTCAAATCCGGTTTATGCTGCATTCTGAATTGATAAACAGCATAAAAGGCTATGATATTCTTCAGATAATTTCTTGTCTCATGCCAGGGAAGTGTTTCTATCCAGATGTCAATTTGCTTTGGAGGATGTGTTTTAATCCAGTAATTGACCTGCCGGGGGCCAGCATTATAGGCGGCAGCCATCAGGACAGGATGGGCATGATAGCGCTTGGCTAACTGTTTTAGATAGGCAACGCCAATATTGATATTTTTTTGACTTGAGAATAGCTGGTTTTTATCTCCATAAGAAATTTTTTCCTGCTTGGCCACCATTTTGGCTGTTTCCGGCATCAGTTGCATTAAGCCGCGTGCGCCCGCCATTGACACGACATCCTCCCGAAAACTGCTTTCCTGGCGGATAATAGCATAGATAAATTCCTTGGAAATGTTATAGTTTTTGGAATAGGCTGTTACAGCTGGTTCATGGGCTAAGGGAAAGCGCAGGGAAAGCTGATTGCTCAGTTCATCGGTATTACTGAGATAGACAGACTTTCCATGCCATTGTAATTCCGTGGCGACCCAGTTAATCAATGCGATCTTGTCCTCCCTGGGCAGCTCCAGTACAAAATCATTGAGCATTCTGGAGGCCTGCAAAACCTGTTTGTTGGCATACAGGTTTTTAATTGCCATTATCACTGTTCGATAGGGTTTTAAAACATTCGGATCACTCACTATCTTTTCATTTACAAAACTTGGCTTTTTATTCAGGCGAAGGCTCGCTAAAAATCCATAATAGTTTCTGGTTTCAGCCAGGGTTTGAAAAATGCTTTGTGCTTCGGTCTTTTTGCCTTGACCTTCTTTCGCACGGCCTAGCCAATATTGCCAGCAAGGGCTGTCTTTATTAGTGGAGAAGAGGATATATTTTTCCACTTTAGACCAATTTTGCTGTTTCAAAGCGGCTCTGATTTCCCAGTCAAGCAATGCGTCGTTATAATAAGGAGGCTTGATTCTTGCAAACCATTGCTCAGTGTCTTCATGATTTCGCATCGCCTTGTAAATAACCAGCTGTACAAGAAAGGATTGCTGCTGAGCGTCTGATAACATCTTTCGCGTTTTAGGTTGCTGCCAGAGCTTAATGGCTTGTTCCATGTTGGTGGATACAAGACGCTTCAAGCCGAAAAGATAGAAGGCGTCATGCAATTCCTTCGGCTGCAGCTGTGAAATACGTAATGGATTTTGTGAAATACCAAGAAGTAATTGCTCGTCTTCGAGACGGGGTTTTTGATAAAGCTTTAATAAGTAACGTGCCAGACCAAGATTTCGTTTATCCAATGCCAGGCGAATACGCTCCGTAATCAATTGCTCATCAAACTGACCACTTTTTAGAAGAAAATCAAAGAGCTGGTTGCAGGCGCCCGGTTGAGAATCTCCTTTTAACCATAAAGGTTTTGCGCCCTCCAGAGCCAGTTCGGTTCTTCCCTGGAAATAGTCAGCAAGTCGAGCAAAACATTGCAGACTGACATCAGAAGAGGGGCGGTAATAGCTGGTATAATCAGTCCAGTTCCTTTGTCTGGCCAACTGGTATAACCACTTCTCTCTTAAACGATTGGCCAGCGGGGTATCATCTCCAATAAATACCAGAAATTCAGGACTTGCTTCCTGCGGTAAATTCTGGCTCCATTCCATGTAATTCATAAAGCGTTGAACATAGATTTCGCCAGCACTGGCTGCTTGCAGCGCAAAAGGCAGGCACAGGCTAATGATCAGAAAAAGAAACTTTTTCATAGTCTTCCACAGGTTAAGGGTGTGATAAGCTAATGCAATAAACTGGAGGTCACTGTACGGTAGCCAATTGTTGTCGCATAGCGGCAATAGTGCTTCTGTAATCGTTACTACAGAATATAGCAGAACCTGCTACAAACTGGGTAGCACCGGCCTCGGCTAATAGAGCAATATTTTCTGCCTGCACGCCGCCATCAACACAGACAGGGAGTAGTGGATAGTTGGATTTAATCCATCTGATTTTTTCAATAACCGGATGAATTAATTTTTGACCTGCAAACCCGGGATTGACAGTCATAACCAATACGAAATCCAGGTAATGTAAGCACCATTGAATGATTTCGGGCGAGCAGGCAGGATTTAATACCAAGCCTGCCTCGCATCCTGATGCCTTGATCAGTTGCAGACTTCTATCCAGATGAATAGTGCCATCGGGGTGGATACTGATGCGTTTTGCTCCGGCATCTGCAAACTGTTTAATCAGTTCATCGACTGGGTTGGTCATCAGGTGCACATCAATAATGGCTTGCGGAAAACGCTTGCTCAGACTTTTGCAAATGAAAGGACCAATCGTCAAATTGGGAACATAGTGGTTGTCCATCACATCAAAATGTATGAGATCAGCTCCCGCATCAAGCACAGCCGATACTTCATCGCCGAGGCGTGTCATATCAGCGGAGAGAATGGAAGGAGCAATCAGATAGCGCATAATGAATCCTGTATATGTCCCAATATCAAGTTATCAGCTAGAGGGTTGGTCAAAAGTAAAGTTGAAGTTAACATTCCAGGCGACCATGGTCATACGCTCTTCCACTGCATTGGCCACGCCAAAGCGGCCTTTAGGAATCAGGGTGACATTTCCGGTGCGCATGTAACGAAGATCAGTACCTACGCTGGTATAGTCATCCAACAGATAACTCACCCCGAGAATAGCCTGTGCAATAGAGGATGAGCCATTCTCTTTGCCTAATTCCGAGCCAGTGACAGGAAACACCTGCTGATTGTTATAATAAAACTTGATGTTATTTTCAATATAGGAATAGCCAATACCTAATCCAACATAAGGCATCCAGGTGACATCGCCATCGGGTGTGAAGAAATCATAGTAGACATTTACCAGGCCGGAGACCATCGAGGTTTGCCCATTCAGATGAAAGACATAGCTGTGGCTGTAGCTGGGAACTGTATAGGTTCCAAAAGTAGCATTTTGTACCTGCAATTTTTTATAGCCGCTATAGTTGTATACCACCTCGCCTTCAAATCGAAATTTGCTGCAGCGGTATCCTACCTGGCCACCCGCGTTCCCCATTCCTTTATAGCTAAGATCGAGATTAGTCGGGCTAATATAGTAGGGATAAGTTCCAGTCAGCAATAAATTGGGCGCTACATTGAATTTAATGGGCTGAGTATACCCGCCGCCGCCAAACAAACCCACATACCAACCAGGTAAAGGATTTACAGCCGCAAATCCCGTACTGCCAGACAGTAATAATCCAGCCAGACTTAATCGACAAAAATGATTCATGAGAAATCCTTACTATTTATATCTGGAGCCGTCAAAGCGGTAAGTCACACCGACTGTACCAAGATGGGCCTGATAGACTTTGCCAAGTTCATCCGGTCTTTGGGTGCCAATGTAGCGGTAAGCGATGTCAACAGAGTAGATCTCACTGAAATTATAGGTAAAACCGCCAGTTCCCTGATAGGCAAATACACTATTTGAGCCGCTATAACGAGTAACGCCCAAGGGACCTGTGCTGTTTAAATCGACATTAACATAAGCATAGCCAATGCCCACTCCAAGGAAAGGTTGTATGCCGGGAACCATGTCTGGGAAGTCATAATACACATTGGCCATAGCGAGAATCGCATTGGTATCACCGGTAATACCGGTCTGGCGGATGTCATCAATATAGAAATGATCGAGGTCAGCCGTCAGATATGTGAGCTCGCCTTCGTATCGTAAAGGCGTACATTTATAGCCAAGGCGGCCTCCGACATTATAATTATTGTCATAGCCCGCTTTGGAGCGGTGCCAGCCTTGACTGCTGACGCTGATGTTGTCCTGAACACTGGTAAAACCGCCAAATACACTTGCATACCAGCCATCAATAGGAACAGCTGCGCAGGCTGCGCCGGAGGCCATTAATGCGGCCGAAAAAAATACAGTTCTCATGGCTTCCCTTGTTATTATTGTTTTGAAGCAACCACATGTTAGCGCTTTACTTTTATTTTGCAAGTAGTAAGCAATTAACTTTATCAGTTGAATCTTGAGCGGGTTAAATTCGATAGCAGATTGTTCAAAATAGGAGCCAAACTGAACGAAAGTTCTCCTTGTAATCATTATATATTGCGTTAAGATGCTAGATGGATGATCGAAAATTTTAGGGACAGAAATGAAAACAAAAATGGAAAAAAAGGACATACAAAGGAACCCTGACAGGCTTGCAAAGAAATTAATACCCTTCATTTCGCATAACTTAGACAGCATTTTACTTGAAGCTAAAAAGGAATATCTGGCAAAGGGAAAATTAAAAGATAGAGAAAAGGATTTTGATAATGCGGTTGCTGAGGCCGCAGTTTTCAATGATATGAGTTCTTATCTTGAAAACTTTTATAAATTCATTGGCACAGGATCCTGGGAGAAAAACTCTGCAAATACCCGTTTGCTTATTGCTGCCATTCGCTGTTACATGGCAAAAAATGATGAATACCAGGATGTAAGTAATGATGATTTGCGAGACCATGTTCTTGTTCCCTTAAGGAAGGGCTTAAATGAGTATATTGAAAGTGCAACGGAGATAAAAAAAGCGGCCGAGCAAAAAGCGTCTGCAGCACGAAAAGAACTCGAGAAAAAGAAAGAGATCACTTCTTCGCAAGTACCCGATGTGATGGTATTTTGGGATACAGCTAAGAAGACTGATGAGGTTCTGATTAAAGCACGGGAATATCAATTAAAAAATCCTCTACATCATATCTTTTTAATTAAACCGGACCCTACCTGGCAACTATTCTGGATGGACCTGCAGGGCTCTCTGAATTTCTTACCAATCACCAAAGATTTTTCCGATATTTTAAATAGTTTAAAAGGAAAAGTGCCTGAGCGCGGAGATGCTTACAATAAAATAAACATGTGTTGCAAACAAAGCCTGGATGACAGTATTAACATTTACCTGTTTAAAGAGCAGGGTGAGGCAAAGGAGTTTGCCAGTAAGCATCCTGATAAACATAGTTTCTGTTTAAAACGTCTGGCACAGGCCACACCTGCTAAAAACTATACCCTGGGTATTCAATCAGCTGATTTGAAGCCTGAGTATCGTTGTCTCTATCTGAAGAAAGCTGAAAATGACACGATTCACTATACGGTCAGTAGAAAAAACAGTGAATGCTGTCTGATTCTGCAATCATCAAGACCGACTCCTGAAGACTCAGCGTATGAAAACTTAAATTTCGCCTACATTTTGACAGCGGATAACCGGTTGTTTTATTTGCAGCGCCAGCAGGATGGCAGGCTTGAAATAAAACGATTGGAATTTATAAAAAATGGACTGGAAAGATTAAAGAGCGAACTTGTAATAAAAGGGAACGCTCTTGAGCGCATTAACCTGGAGCCTAAAGAAAAAAGCCGTGTACTTCTTGATGAGCTGCGTCGATCTGAGAAAGATATCCTGGAGTCAGTGACCAATTTTATTCCTGAAGTGCCTATGATGAAAGCGGTTATTACCAGGAAAGATTTTAATTCAGACAGCAACTGGGAATTATTATGCACGGCATTGGAACAGGACAATTTACCTGAAGATCCACAGAAGGAAATTTTAAATAATTTGCTGGAATTTACGGCTGTTAAGAAAAGACATACGGTGCTGATTCCTGCCAAGTGGCAGCTCAGCTCTTATGATAACCAGGGACACGCCAGCTATCGGGCATTGACTAATGAAATGCTGAGAGAAATTACAGGACCCAGAGTGGCCGAAATTCCTCCAATGAATACTTCCAAATTTTATCATTTGAAAATGGCAGTGAACCGGTTGGTTCAGGAACAGCTGGAGAAAATTAATTTACAGATTAATCCAGATCTTACCGATACAAAAAATTTATCGACCACCTATGTTTTTCATAATGGTATTCCATTGTACTTATTTCCAGATGAGGCCTCGGTAACGGAGCAATTTTTACAAAGACTTCATACCGCCTGCATCATTACTGGCTCAGGAAAACTGCTGTATCATCGTCGGGGTGAGTCTTTACAAGAGTATCCTGCGGCTTCAACCCTGATTGAATCATTAAATCCCGGTGCTTCAAGCACATTTAAAAAAGGCTTGCTAATCGCTAAGTTATCCAGCAATCAACTGCAAACCATTGGGAATATTATTGGTAAAAAACTGACTTCTGAGGCTGCAATTGACTGGTACGATACATTGGCATTAGAACCGCATAGTGTTCCTTTGGCACAACATCCTCTCCTGGAAGATTGTTTAAAAAAAGAGAGTGATTCAAGCGCCTCCGATCCTCAGAAAATTAAAGTGTTTTTGCAAGCAGTCAAGATTCGTCGTTTAGTTGAAGCGAGTAAAAGCAAAACTGTGCAATCAATACTGGAAAATCAAATTCGCAATCTAAGGCATTCGCCTGAAGCATTGAAGGGTGTAGTGAGTTCAACGGTTGAATCAGCGGTTGTCGATAGCAAGGCAGACAAGTCACGCAAAGTTGCCAATGCCGCTAAAACCAGTTCTTGTAAATTAATGGATCAATTTATCGGAGAAGAAAATAGTATTTACACGGAGTTTCCAATTTGTTCTTTCGTTTTATCGAAAACAGATTGGAAGTTATTTTACTTCGATACTTTCAACCGTTGTTTTCCTGTGGACTGGTCGACTTATCCCGATATCAAAGAGATTATTGAATCCTGGCAAACAAGTGATCATGTGGTTACAAAGGAAGAGCAGGATAATTTTGAACTGCTTTTAGCGAAAGTATCTGTCAAAAAGGCTTTAAAGCGAGAAGACTATTTGGAGGTTGAAAAATGGTTTTTAAACAAGTCAAAACAAGCTGGAACTTCCGCTGAAATCAAGCAGGAAGCCGCAGTTCCTGATGAGGTTTCTCAGAACGATGAAGCAGCAACATTGGCTCGACCGCCATCCCTTCCCAAAAAGCTGGATCCGGCAAGAGTTTCCAAGATTAACTTCGGCTTGTTTAAAAAAGAACAGGCTGCAAGTTCAGAAATATCTGAGCAATCTCTTGAGCCCAATGAGGTTATAACCGTTTCTATAGAATCCTCTAAATCAGATGAAGCAATAAAATTAGCTCCACCGCCACCTCCGCCACCACCTCCAGAAAAGCTGAAGCCGGCAAGAGTATCCCAGTTTAATTTTCTATTATCTAAAGGCGAGAAAGCTCCTGGTTCAGAGGACGAAAATGCTGACAATAACTCAAAAATAGAGAGAACCTGTTAGGCTCATTCCTCCCTCTGTCTGCCTCGGGCTTATGTCCGGGGCACTAGATTGCTGGCAAAGCCAGGTATATTTAATATCCTGAGGTAATCGGGTAGCGCCAGTCTCGGCCAAACGAGCGAATGCTCACTTTGACTCCTGGTGCTGCCTGTCGTCTTTTGTACTCATTTCTTTTGATAAGACGAATCACTCTGCGTACATCCGCTTCTGGATAACCTTGTTGTATCAGATCGGCAGCCGACAAATTATTCTCCATATAGCCCTGAATGATTCCATCCAGGGTGGGATAATCAGGCAAGCTGTCCTGATCAGTCTGATTGGGCGCTAGCTCCGCTGATGGCGCTCTTTCCAGAACACGCTGAGGTATTACCGGAGAAATACTGTTGCGGTAACGTGCCAAATCATAGACTTGAGTTTTTAATACATCTTTCAAAACTGAAAATCCACCTGCCATGTCGCCATAAAGTGTGGCATAACCCACGGCGCTTTCGCTTTTATTGCTGGTGGTTAATACCATATTGCCGGTTTTATTAGATAAAGCCATTAACAGAACGCCCCGAATTCTTGCCTGAATGTTTTCTTCTGTCGTGTCTTTCGGCTTATTAGCAAACAAGGGGTCTAGCGTTTGCAGGAAGCTGTTAAATACAGGTTCAATGGAAAGTGTTTCACCTTTGACCTTCATAGCCTGCAATTGAATTAAGGCATCCTGATTACTCATGTCTGCCGTGTAACGAGAAGGCATCAGAATTGCTGTGACCCGGTCAGCGCCTAATGCGTCTACAGCAATAGCCAGCGTCAGTGCGGAATCGATTCCGCCAGAAAGACCAAGCAAAACACCGGGGAAACCATTTTTTTCAATATAGTCCTTTGTGCCCAGTTTTAAAGCATTATAAATTTGCTCTTCTTTCGCTTGCAGCGGGTTAAGTTCACCTTTAATTTGTTGCTTTGAAAACTCAACGGTACTTACTGTTTCGAGAAAGGCGGGAAGACGGACGCAGGTAGAGCCATCCGTACCCATCACAAGGGATTGACCATCAAAAACAAGTTCATCCTGGCCGCCGACCAGATTCACATAGAAAATGGGAAAGCCATGCTGAACATGGCTGCTCAATAACTTTTCACGCTTTTCCTGCTTGGTATAATCAAAAGGGGAGGCATTAATGCACAGAAGCGCATCAATTTCGCTATTAACTAATTGTTCAACCGGGCCTGGCTGCCATAAATCTTCACAAATACATAAACCGAACCGGTAATCTCTGATTTCAAAAAGACAGCGCTGAGATGGGCCTGCTTTGAAATAGCGCTTTTCATCGAATACGCCGTAATTAGGTAATATTTGTTTATGATAAAGCGCTTTTTGTTTGCCCTGATAAAAAACCCCTGCGGAATTGTAGCAATAGTTATCGATTAGACTGGGAAAACCGAGAATCACATGGCAGTCAGTTACCTGCTTTGAAATTTCACTGACCGCCTGATTAATTTCCTCGAGAAAGGCGGGCCTCAAGAGTAAATCTTCCGGGGGATAGCCTGTCAGGCACAATTCAGGAAAAAGAATCAGATCATGACTGTCCTGATACTTCTCAATAATAGCTATTATTTTTTTTGCATTAGCGGCGATAGAACCCACCGTTGGATTAATTTGCGCCATCAGTATTGTTATGGAATTGTTCATTGATGTACATATTAAATAAGTTAATGGGATAGATATTCAGCTGTGAATCTATTTGCTATAATTTAACGTTTACTCCTAAGTATACCCAATTATGCTGAAAGATGCTTTATCACGGATGGCTGAAATTTTTTCTCCTGCCGTGCTAATGCAAGGCGAAGAATATCAGCAAAAAAATTATGTTCTGAATATTCGGCTCAGCGATGGTTTGCTAAAAGCCCGGGTTAAAGGAAAAAGCGGTCAGATTTATGATGTGTATGCTGATTTAAAGGCCTGGCCCCATAAGCCTGCTCGTTGCAATTGTGCACAAGCCAACAATTGCAAACATGCTGCTGCCAGCTTTTTTGCCTTGCAAATTAAAGAAAATCTGAAAATTTTGGCGCCCCAGGTCAATGGACAGAAAGAACAATCACTTTCCAGTTGGCTTCAAACTATCAGAGCACAGGAGGTTGATAGTAAGCCTCGCTCATACACCCATGACATTTTGTATCTTCTTGAGATACAAAAAAAGCAATGGGATCATCGTGTTTTAATCCATCTGGCTTTAGCCAAACGCCTGAAACGACATGGAACCTATGGTAAATTCACTGTATTTAACAGTTTTACCCAAAGCAAAAAACAATATTGCAGGGCAGAGGATGAAAATATCATCAATACTTTGCTGTCGAAATCCACCATTGCAGGCTCATTTGACAAACTTTCGCTGCGAAATAGCGAACTCCTTGAGCAGATCCTGCGGACTAACCGCGCCTATCTCTTTCAGGAGTCTCTCGCCCAGTCCTTGAGTCTTGGTGAGCCGCGGGAACTGGTTTTGCGTTGGCATTTAAATCAACAGGGACAGCAGCATCTTGTAATGGAGGACAAAAACGCTCATTTGTTATCCCCATTGCTGCTCGACAAGCCCTGGTATTTTTTGAATGCAGAAGCCGAGCTGGGTGTCTTACATACTCCCTATCAACCAAGCCAGCTAAAAACTATTCTTGAGATTGGGCCGCTTGCCATGGATGAAGTCGACAGGATAGATGAAATAAGACATCAGTTTACTCCCATGCTGCCAGCCCCCCTTGCTTTTGCTGAACGTATTCAGAGAAAAGGCACACCCAAACCTGTCATCCAGTTTGATGCGCTTCCATTAGATATGCCGCGAAGCACGGACTCAACGAGTTTATCAGAGGAGGATTCGCATTTTCTGTTTATCAGGGAAATCTTCTTTGAATACGACAATGCGCTCAGGGTTCATGGCAGTGCGACCAATACCAGTTTAATCTATGAGGATTCCGGCAAGCTGATAGATCTTTCAAGAAATCTGTTGCAGGAAAAACAATATACTCAGGAAATCAGTCAGATATTGCCCACTCGTCATGCGAGCGTTTGGGAAAAATTAAATTGCGAGCAGGCGCTTGAAATCAGCAATATTTTAGTTCATTTCCAGTCAGAGCAAGATTTAGGACGTTTGTTCACCCAGGTGATTCCCCTGTTAAAGTCAAAAGGCTGGACAGTAGAGTTCAGGCATTTTGTTTATGAGGAACTGGTTTCAGCTGATGATGTCGAATGGTATTCGGAATTACAGGAATCAGGAGAAGATTTTTTTTCCTACCAGTTGGGTATTCTGGTTGAAGGCAAGTCAGTTAATATTGTGCCCCTGGTTGTCGAATTAATTTCCGGCTTAAATCTCAGTGAACTTGAGAACATCCCGGATGAGCGTCTGATAAGACTCCCTCTGGCCCAAGGAAAGAAACTTCAGTTGCCAATGGGAAGAATTAAGCCGCTTATTCGCTTTATTATGCAATATGGTTCCCGATTTATAGACAACCAGAATCAGTTACAGATAAAACGCTACCAGCTGATTCTGATGCAGGAAACAGAGCTGGCGCTGGCTGCCACAGCATTGCGCTGGAAGGGGGGAGAGCAGCTTCGTTCCCAGCTGACTCAGTTACTGGGTCAGCAATCGATTCCTGAAATATCACCTCCTAAAGGCTTGAATGCCCAGCTTCGGGACTATCAGGCAGAAGGCTTAGGCTGGCTGCAGTTTTTGCGGGAATCCCGATTTGGCGGGATTTTGGCTGATGATATGGGGCTTGGTAAAACAGTGCAGACTCTGGCTCATTTGCAGCTGGAGAAAGAACAGGGACGGTTGCAGCACGCCAGTCTGATCGTGGCGCCAACCAGTCTTATGGGCAACTGGGAAGCAGAAGCCAAACGGTTTACCCCGGAACTTAAAGTTCTGGTGTTTCATGGATCCAACCGACATCAGGACGAGTTTGATCAATACGATGTCATCGTTTCCACTTACGGTTTAATTCAACGGGATAAAGCACGTTTCGTCAATTATCCTTTTTATTATCTGATTCTTGATGAAGCTCAATTTATCAAGAACGCTAAAACCAAGACGACTCAGATTATTCAGCAAATTCAAGCCCGGCATAGACTCTGTTTATCCGGTACTCCACTGGAGAATCATTTGGGCGAATTATGGTCGCTGTTTCATTTTCTGATGCCAGGATTATTGGGGGATGCTCGTCAGTTTCGTCGATTTTTTAAAATTCCTATTGAAAAGAATGCGGATCAGGAGCGGAGAATCTTGCTGGCTAATCGTGTACAGCCCTTCATGCTGCGCCGCAGTAAAAATCAGGTTGCTCGTGAATTACCTGATAAAACTGAAGTAGTACAGTTAATTGAACTGGCAGATGCTCAGCGGGATTTATATGAGGCCATTCGTATTACTATGGAGCAGAAAGTCAGAGAAGCTATTGCTCGTCAGGGAATGGGAAAAAGCCATATCGTATTGCTGGATGCTTTATTGAAACTGCGTCAGGTTTGCTGTGATCCGCGCTTGTTATCGATTCCTGAGGCAAAAATTGCGCATGGAACTTCAGCCAAACTGGATGTTCTGATGGATTTGGTGGTTAATCTTATTGAGGAAGGGCGACGTATTTTAATTTTTTCCCAATTCACATCAATGCTTGAGTTAATTGAGGAAAGGCTCAAAGCCAATCAACTTCAGTATTTGAAATTAACCGGACAAACGGTCAATCGTCATCAATTGGTTAATACATTTCAGGAAGGTAACATTCCCTTGTTTCTCATTAGTTTGAAGGCGGGAGGAACCGGTTTAAATCTGACGCGCGCGGATACGGTTATCCACTATGATCCCTGGTGGAATCCGGCAGCTGAGGAGCAGGCTACCGATCGAAGTCATCGTATAGGTCAGAAAAATCCGGTTTTCGTCTACAAGCTGATTTCTGCTGGCACAGTTGAGGAAGTGATTTTGGCCATGCAGGAAAAGAAAAAGCAGCTGATTGAAGGGGTTTTAGGAGAGCAAACAGGTTCTCTACAGCATCTTACCGTAAACGATATTGAGCAGTTTTTTGCCCCTTTGGCGGAATAGTGAATCGTTTGCAAATTGATTTTTCAAACAATAATTGAAAACTGACAAATCATGGCCTATGCTTTTTATGTCAGAACCTAAGGAGAAATCCCAAATGAAACAATGGAAAGTGTTGCTTACCTCTGCCTTATTAACCCTGCTTGCTCCTCTTGCCTTTGCCGGTGCAACTCCAGCGGGAACATGGACCACTATCGATGATGCGACAGGCCAAAAAAGAGCGGTTGTGCGGATTAATGTTTCTGGTGGAACATTAAGCGGCACCATAGTGAAAGTTTATCCACAAGCTGGTGATACTGGTATTTGCTCAAAATGCCCAGGTGGATTTAAAGGAAAACCCATTAAAGGTTTGACCTTTGTATGGGGCTTAAAAGATCAGGGTAATGGTGAGTGGAGTGGCGGTTCGATTCTTGATCCCAAATCTGGAAAAGTATATCGTGCCAAAATGACATTACAAGGCAATAAACTCTATGTTCGTGGTTATGTAGGGGTTTCTGCTTTGGGACGCACTCAGGTTTGGGTCAGATAACCTGAACTTTTTTGCATAAAAGGCACACAATTGTGTGCCTTTTTTTATTTTGGGGATTACAATAGGGATTTTTTATTATCAGGTTTTGATATGCTTGAGGCAAAATCTCGCAAAAATACTCCTCCTGTCGATACCTTGAAGAGGCCGCCACACTCAGCAGAGGCTGAGCAGTCTATTATTGGTGGGCTGATGCTTGATAATCAGGCCTGGGATAAGGTCAGTACCAAATTATGTGAAGAAGATTTCTACCGTTCCGAACATCGAATTTTATTTCGCAGCATTGTTGAACTCTCCAAACGCGAACAGCCTTTTGATGTAGTTACCTTGCTCGATAATTTAAAATCCCGAAATGAACTGGATAATGCAGGCGGTGAAACCTATCTTTTTGAATTAGCCAACAATACGCCCAGCGTGGCCAATATCTCTGCCTATGCTGATATTGTCAGAGAGAAGTCAGTTCAAAGACAATTGATTAATATCGCGGGTGAAATAGCGGACTCTGCATACAATCCCGTTGGTCGTGAAGTCAGTGAACTTCTGGATCTGGCTGAGACCAGGGTGTTCGCTATTGCTGAGCAGACAGGGGGCAATGGCGGACCAGAGAGCATTAAAACGATCATTACCAAAGCGATTGAAAAAATTGATGCGCTTTATCACAATGGCGATGCAATCACCGGGATGGCAACTGGTTTGAGTGATCTGGATGAAATGACATCCGGTCTTCAGCCCTCTGATCTGATCATTGTTGCGGGACGCCCTTCCATGGGTAAAACCACTCTGGTTATGAATATGGCTGAAAATATCGCAATCCAGGGAAAGAAAAATGTTCTGGTGTTTTCAATGGAAATGCCCTCGGATTCACTGGCTATGAGGATGATGTCCTCGCTTGGCCGAATTGATCAGCATCGAATCCGGACCGGAAAACTGGAAGAGGATGATTGGCCGCGAGTGACCTCCGCAGTTCACTTACTATCTGAAGCCCCCTTATTTATCGATGATACGGCGGCGCTTAGCCCTTCCGAAATGAGAGCGAGAGCAAGACGCCTGGCAAAAGAGCATGGCCAGCTTGGATTAATTGTTGTGGATTATCTTCAGTTGATGAAAGTGCCAGGATTCAAGGCGGAAAACAGAACAGCAGAAATTTCAGAAATTTCGCGAAGCTTAAAAGCGCTGGCAAAAGAATTGAATGTGCCGGTTATTGCTTTATCCCAGTTAAACCGAAGCCTTGAGCAGCGTCAGGATAAACGTCCGGTTATGTCTGACTTGCGGGAGTCGGGTGCGATTGAGCAGGACGCGGACTTAATCTGTTTCATTTATCGGGATGAAGTTTACAACGAAGACAGCCCGGATAAAGGAACGGCCGAAATTATTATCGCCAAGCAAAGAAACGGTCCAATTGGTAAGGTGAGAGTAGCCTTTCTTGGTAAATACACTCGCTTTGAAGATCTGGCGTATACCGGTTATCAGGGGATGGACTAGTGACAAGGCCGACAAAAGTACAAATTGATGCGACAGCCCTGCTGCATAATGTACAGCAAGTCAAACGCCATGCTCCCGGCAGACAAATTATCGCAATGGTGAAAGCGAATGCCTATGGTTGCGGGCTGCCATCGGTCATTCCTGTGCTTGAGGGCCATGTGGATGGTTTTGGAGTGGCTTGCATTGAAGAAGCTTTAGCGATTAAGGCGCTAGGTGCCTGTACCGATTGTATTTTATTTCAGGGTTTTTTTAATCAGGATGAGCTGGCGCTGGTGGTTGAGCATAATTTGCAGGTGGTTATACACCAGCCTTATCAGTTGGAATGGCTGCTGGCTCAGGCGCTGCCCAAACCAGTGCGTGTATGGGTAAAAGTCAATACCGGAATGCATCGTCTGGGTTTTGCAATGGGCGATGTGTATGGCGTATTAAATGCTTTGCACGCCTGCCCCTGGGTTGATCGACAAATTGGTCTTATAACCCATCTTGCCTGTGCCGATGAGTTAAATAATCCGGCGAACCAGGAGCAATTAGGGCGATTTTTTGATTTGCGTTTGCCTGAATTTCCACTGGTAAAAAGCATTGGCAATTCAGCAGCGATTCTCTCTATACCTGATAGTCACGCAGAGGTCGTGCGGCCAGGCATCATGCTTTACGGTATTTCTCCGTTCAAACATTCCTCGGGGCAGGAGTTGGGGCTGATACCGGTGATGCGTTTCCTGTCTTCCCTCACCGCGGTCCAGCATTACCCAGCAGGCGTGCGGGTAGGCTATGGCGGGGAGTGGGAAACTGCAAAGCCTTCTGTGATCGGTGTGGTGGCCGTCGGTTACGGGGATGGATATCCTCGCCACATTGCCGCTAACACTCCGGTTTGGATCAATGGTTATCAGGCACCGATCGTTGGACGTGTATCGATGGATATGTTGACGGTTGATTTAACTCATGTACCAGAGGCCGCCGTTGGTGACGCTGTGGAATTATGGGGGATCCATATTCCGGTTGAAACCATTGCCGATGCAGCCGGAACTATTCCCTATGAGCTAATTTGCCAGCTTTCGCCGCGGGTGCGAAGGGATAAGCTGTAACAAATCGGAAACAAATAGACCTATGGACGAATCTAGGGTAAAATGGCCATCGTTTTTACAACCTATCAAAGGTGAATACATGAAAAAAATTATGTTAGCCTCATTATCTTTATCTGTCCTGCTTTCAGGCTGTGCTCAAGTCACAAATGAAGGTGTAGGCACAGTGACCGGCGGTGTAGTGGGCGGACTGATCGGCAGCCAGTTTGGCGGTGGTTCAGGTAAGGTCGCAGCAGCTGCAGGCGGTGCTTTGTTAGGTGCTTATTTGGGCGGGAATATTGGCCGTACTATGGATAGGCTTGATCGTCTGGAAATGCAACGTGCTCTGGAAAGTTCTCCGAGCGGAAAAGCAGTGGTATGGCGTAATCCTGACAGCGGTAACACTTACACCGTTACCCCGCAGAAAACCTATTACACGAACTCACAACCTTGTCGTGAATATACAACCCGCGCTTTAATTGGCGGCAAAACTCAGGAAATTTACGGCAGAGCATGCCGTCAAGCCGATGGTTCATGGCGAGTGGTTAGCTAATCCAAAATTGCTTCTGTTTAAGGGTAGCTTTATTGCAAGCCAATCAGGCTGCCCTAATCTAAAGTTTCACTAATTTAAAAAAAACCATAATTTCCTGTGCTATATTTGAACATATGCCCCCTTAACAAGGTTCTGCAGGGAGTTTGCTATGGCTCATCTTATATACTCGGCTTTGCCGCATCCGAGACGAGAAATTATATTTATTAAACCGGATTTAACGGTGACACAGTGCGTGGACATGATGACCACAGGGGATATTGGTGCTTTGGTGGTTCGCGATGATCAAAGCCTGTTGGGTCTGGTGAGTGAGCGCGATATTATCCGCGAATGCCTGTTTAGAAATTTGCCTCCTGATAAAACGCCTGCGATTGATGTCGCCTGGAAAAACGTGAGTATCCTTACTGTTAATGATCCGATCGAAAAAGCGATGGAAGTGATCACAGAAACCAAGCGAAGGCATGTGTTAATCACCGAAAATGGTGAACTAACCGCTATTTTGTCAATTGGTGATTTGCTATTTCACTTGCTCGAAGATAAAGCAAGAACTATTGAGCACCTGGAAAATTATATTCATACGTATTAATTGAAACTCAAACTTCTCTCCATTACACTTTTAAGGCACTGTTAATACAGTAACCTTTAATTGATAATGGAAGAGCCAATGCCTAAGCACTGTCAGTGGATACTCAGCTTCATCTTCTCCTTTTTTATTACACTTGCATGGGCCAAAGATAGCGATAGCCAGTGGTACGAACTGGATGCGAATAATAAGGTGACAATCAAGGTCGACCTCTTTTTGTCTTCCACCTGTCCTCACTGTCAGAAAGAAGATGCCTACTTCAAATCAATTGAGCCCCAAAACAAATGGTTGAAGGTGGAGCGACATTATATTGATCGGGACAAAGCATCCCTTGAGCTTTTCAATCAATACCTTAGTCAGCAAGATTCAACTGACTTTTCCGTACCAGCGGTTTTCTTCTGTAATTCAAAATGGGTTGGATTTAACGAAGCGGCTAACAGCGGAAAAGCGATTATGCAGGGTTTGGAGCTTTGCCGACAACAGATTGAAAAGCGGGGCCAGCTGACTAAAAACACCTCTTCGATTCTGGGTACTATGGCGACCACCAGTATGATGGAAGCCAGTATCGAACAGGGAGCATCGTCTTCACCCCGCATATTGATTCCCTTAATGGCTGCAATCGATGCCTTAAATCCCTGTGCCTCTATTCTGGTGATGCTATTGTTTGCATTCCTGGTAGCAAGTAAAGATACCTATCAGAGATTAACAATTGCCGGATTATTTTTATTGACTGCCGGAGTGGTGCATTTTATTCAGCAAAGCCATATCCTCCATTTTTATAGCCTGTTGCCCTGGTTAAGGATTCCCGTGATATTAGTGGGTGGAGCATTAATCGGGTTTGCGTATTATAAATATACGAATAAATCAATTGAAGCCGTGGCCTTGTTCGGGGTGGTATTTTTCACCGCTTTAGTGGCGCAAGTCTATCAACTGGGATGTTCTCCCAACATCGGTTTGATTTTTAAACAATGGCTCGGAGCACAAGGATACGATAGCATTAAGCAACAGTTACTGCTTGTTCTTTATAACTTCCTTTATCTGTTTTTCCTGGGGCTTTCCACAATTTTTATGTATGGAGTAACCCGCATGAAGCGTGCTTTGCGTTATGAGCAATTTATTAAATATTTTGCTTATTCCTTCTTATCGCTGGTCGGTATTACCCTGATTGTCTATCCTTATATCATAGCGAGTGCAGTTTATATGCTGGCTGCAGTAGTATTGGCAGTTATTGTGGCCCAAATCTTAAAATACTATAGAGTGCGCTAAATGGATGCTGAAGATGCAGGGCCTCCTCCTTATTTCCCCATTGCCTGGGATGTAGAAGAGGGGCAGACATATGAATGGTGTGGTTGCAAGGAAACAAAGACGCCACCATTTTGTGATAAAGGGGATTGTAAGGAAAGAGTGCTCTACCAGGCGCCGCTTACGGATACAGTGTACTTTTGTCATTGTAAAGAAACAAAAGATCCTCCATTTTGTGATGGTTCTCACGCCAGATTATTACGTGAATTTATAAAGAAAAGAAACAACCAGGAATAGCCGGCAGTTTTTATAAAGCGTTTGATATTTGCTGGAAAGCAAAAATTCACTTGATCTGCGCCTGGTGATTTGGGATTATCAGAAGATTTAATTTTCAGGTAGCGGTGGTATGAGTAAACTGAAGGATATTCCTGTTGTTATAGAGAGCGGCAAAAAATACAAAACCTCTCAAGGTATCGTCGCGATTAAAGACGGCATCAAATCGGCTGAAGAGGAAGCGCCCCGGTTACCTAAACCCAAATGGCTTCGGATTGTTAATAATACCAGTCCTGCCTACCATCAGGTAAAACAACAGGTTGAAAAACACCGTTTAGCGACTGTCTGCGAAGAAGCCAAATGTCCTAATATTGCGGAATGCTGGTCTCATGGAACGGCTACTATCATGCTCATGGGAGCTGTTTGTACCCGCGCCTGTCGTTTTTGTTCTGTGGATACGGGGAACCCGCGTGGCTGGCTTGATGCTCAGGAGCCTGAAAATTCGGCCAATACCGTCGCACTGATGAATCTGGATTATGTTGTTTTGACCTCTGTAGATCGTGACGATCTTCCTGATGGCGGAGCCAGACATTACGCGGACACTATCCGCGCCATTAAACAGCGTTGCCCCAGAACGAAGGTAGAAGCACTTACCCCTGATTTTCAGGGGGTCGAAGAGCATGTCGCCATACTACTGGACAGTGGTGTGGATGTGTTCGCGCAGAATGTTGAAACGGTAGAGCGCTTAACTCATCCGGTACGTGATATTCGTGCGGGCTACTGGCAGACTCTGGATGTGCTTGCTTTTGCAAAGCGCTATCGACCCGATGTGCTAACCAAAACCAGTCTCATGCTGGGTTTAGGGGAAACCGATGAGGAAATCATTCAAGCGATGGATGATTTACGGGCACAAAATGTCGATATCTTAACTTTGGGTCAATATCTGCAACCAACTAAAAACCATTTGCCTGTTATTCGATACGTTACTCCTGAAAAATTTTTAGAGTTTCGAGAAATTGGGCTGGCTAAAGGGTTTTTTGAAGTCGCCTCGGGTCCTATGGTTCGCTCCAGTTATCGCGCAGATCGCGTATTTAAAAAAGATAACCTGGGATTATAGATTTATCACAAGAAAGGGAATTCCATGTTCAGACGAGCAATTGTTCGCACTCCTGCCAAATCGATGGTTCAAGGTATTTCAAGCGCAGATTTAGGCCTTCCTGATTACCATCTGGCACTTCTTCAGCATCAGCAATATATCAATGCACTCGAAAACTGCGGTGTTGAAGTGCTGGTTTTGCCTCCTGAAGAGGGATTTCCTGATTCCTGCTTTGTGGAAGATCCTGCGTTATTAACCGAACGTATCGCTGTGTTGGCGAGGCCCGGAGCCGAGAGTCGGCAAGGGGAGGTTAGTCTTCTCGAAGAGAGTATCCGCCGCTTTTACGCTGCCAATATTGTTAAAATTCAGGCTCCGGGAACATTGGATGCCGGTGATGTGCTTAGAGTTGAAGATCATTTCTATATTGGATTATCGAAGCGGACCAATATGGAAGGGGCCAGGCAATTAATTACCCTCTTACACAATCATGGGTACACTGCTTCAGTCATACCCTTAACCGAGTTTTTACATCTGAAAACCGGGGTATCCTATCTGGGCAAGGGAAATTTATTAGTCAGTGGGGAGTTAATAAATCACCCGGAGTGGGAGTCTTTAAAGCAAATTATTATTGACCCCTCCGAGGCCTATGCCGCTAATTGCATTGTAGTGAACGACTATGTACTGATACCCAGCGGATTTTCAATGATTAATCTCCGCTTAAAAAGTCTTGGTTACAAGCTTGTGGAAATCGACTGCAGTGAATTCCGCAAGCTGGATGGTGGTTTGAGTTGCCTGTCTTTGAGATTTTGATTAAAAACAAAAAATCACAGCAATTCAATATTCCGCCGCTTTAAATTTCCCTGGATCAGATGCGCCAGGAACCACATGACTAATCCAAGAATAATGGCGGATATTCCAAAGCCGAGATAGTAGTTTTGATAAATGGGCAGTGAGTCGATTGCCAGGATATCCTTAGGCACTGCGACAAAACCTGCCAGTTTTCCTGCAATGGTATTTGACAGCGAACTGGCCAGATACCAGACGCCCATCGCAAATGCCAGATCCTTGCTGTCACAATAGAGTCCTATCATACTAAGTCCAATAGCGCTTACCCAAAGCTCTGCTAATGTGATAAGAACATAAGTCAAACCAATAAAATTACCATTTACAAGCCCATTAGAGGACACGCTACCTGCCAATGCCATAATTAACAGCGCGATTCCAGCAAGTATGGTTCCGCTGGCAAATTGATAGGGGATTGTAAATCGCGGAATGCGGCGGTAAAAACGCGGGAGCTGAGTGCCCAGCAAAATGATCAGCAGGGGATTAAGTATTTGATAATGAGCAGGCGATATTTTAAGGCCCAGCAGCTGAAGATCAGAGTTACTCTTGGCAAAAAGTACCAGCGTGCTGTTCATCTGATTGTAAATTACAAAAAATATGATTGCTTCTATAATCAGCAAAACGGCGACCATTTGTTTTATGCGCGCAGTAGATGACAATTTCAGGGTCTTGATTAAAAACCAGAGAATGCCTAAGCCGCAGCCGATACTAATCAGAATTATTGATAATTGAACATGCGAATAAGCAAAGAGGGTGAATAAATAGATACCCGCGATATAGGCTGCTAATCGTCCCGCCATTTTTCGGCTGAAGGGTTTGGCGTCCTGACCATAAATCACGTTATCATAGAGCCTGTACTTTTTAGCAAAATTCAATGCAGCAATCGATTTTCCAGCGAAAGCCAAAGTGAGTACCGACAAGGGCCCATAGCGGCTATCAAGCAGCGCAGGCGCAATCATCGTTGCCAGCAAGGCGCCGACATTGATTGCCATATAGTAATAGGTCATTGCCGATTTGGCCTTAATGGCATTATCGCTGTAAATATGAGAAACCATGCTTGAAGCAGTGCCCATTAATAGGGAATTAGTTACTGGTACAAGGGCATAAGCCATGATGAACAGCTTATCCCCATGTTCGTTGAGTGAGTATCCGCTGAGCATTACAAATAAATAGGCTAAAGCAAGTAAAAAACCACCTAATAAAATTGAGCGCCTGATCCCTAATACCTGATCCGCCATAAATCCGCCTAATATAGGCATCAGATAACCCGTAGCCTGCGATACACCGATAAAGGCATAAGCCTGGGCATGGCTGTATCCGAGACCATGCTCGAGAAAGGGTCGGGTGAGGAATAAAATCAGAATGGTATTTAAAGCATAGACAGCAAACTGGCTCCAGAAGGTAATGAGCACGATGTTATTGGTCTGTTGCTGGCGTGTATCTAAAATGGCGGAGTCACTCCTTGCAGCCTGAGAAAACACATTCACTCCTTGTGAAAACTTCATCCATAACTACATGCTAAAACCATAACACTCTTTGAGATTTGGGTATAGATAGATCTGAGTCTTCCTACCAATTAATTCATACCCTCTCTCCCCTACGTGCCTCGGCTTGTCCCTGAGGGCTCCCCTCGTTTTTTCATTCTAAAAATACGTAGCTTATCAGGTCAAAATGACTTTAAATAGTGTCGTTTCCGCGTAGGCGGAAATCCATCTTGCAAACAAAGTTAGGAATTACCTTGAGAAATAGATTCCCGCCTACGCGGGAACGACACGATAATAGACCTGTTTGGGCAATTGTTAAGTCATCCGCTGACTATATAAAAAATGAGGGATTCCTCAGGGCTTGTCCGAGGCATCCAGGAAATGCTTGAACTAGAGTCGGATTCGGAGGGCTATCGCATCTATTTAACCATGGAGTCCAGCCAAATTATTAAAGATCTTAGTTCTTGATTGAGAAGCTTGTGGATGCCTCGTACAAGGCGCGTAGCGGATTAAGGGTTCTAATTAATTTACTCCGTGTTGATTAAATGTTGGCTGTGTGTAAAAATGAGGCACAAAATAGTCTCTTACCCATTCCTTGAGAGATAAACAAGCGTTTCTATTTAGCGGAGAAATTAATGAGTTTATTTGATGCACAAACAATTGAAGAGTTGCAGATTATGCTGCAAGGTCTGGTTGATAAAACAGAACTCATCCAGAAAAATTCAGAAAATCAAACGCCTATTGTTTATTTTGCTTCAAGAAGGGAATGGGATAAAGTCCGAGCTTTGTTAGCCGTTGCCGCAATTAGCGCAGAGGACGCGAAGCTATTGGGACGTGAGGCAATTCTTGCAGCCCGAACCGGCAATATGGATTTGGCTATTAATCTTTTAAAAATTGACAATGTATCACGTTCAGAGCAGGAAAAAGGCTGGACTATTCTGCATTGTGCCGTTGCAGATGCGACTGATAGCGACGATCTGGAGGCACAGGCAGAAGCAATACAACAAATTCAAACACTTAATCAGCTGGGTGTTGTAGAACAAAACTGTAATCAGGCTACACTTCGTGAAAGCAGTCCTATTTTCCTCGCTGCAATGAGTCAAAAATGGTATCTGGTTGATGCATTATTGAATGAGTTCAATACTCCCAATGATCCTCAGCAATTGGCAGAAGTCATTATTCGTGCACGCACTGCGGGTCAGGTTGAACTGGCACACAAAATACTCAATACAGTACACCCAAAGACTCAATGGTTAATAAGCAATGAAGACGGCAGCAGAGAGATAAGTCTTTTACATTTGGCAATTCTTAGAAATAGACAAGAAGAAATCGCTAAGCTGGCGCAAGAAGCCAACTTGCGAGTTAGAACAGCCAGACAGGATGATGACGGAATGACTGCGTTACAGCTTGCCGTTCATTGTAAAGATTTGAGTACTGTAGAATTACTGACACAGCATAGCACTGATCCAGAAGACAGCTTTCAATACGGTATAGCAATGCTTTATGCTGCAGATAATGAAAAGTGGCAACTAGCTATCGATTTGGCACAAAAAGGAGCACAGCTCGCTTGGCATTTTGGACCAAAAGAAGATAAGCTTAACTCATTTCATATTGCCATTCTAAAAAAACAGGATGACTTTCTCACAGCGCTAATTGCAAATCAAATTAATAGAAGGGCGGACGATACCTGGGCATTACGACACAAATACCAGGGTCGTACCCCCATTGAACTGGCCATCCATTGTGATCGATGGGATTTATTGCCTTTATTTGCCAAAATTAAGCCAGCCAATCCCGAGGCCTGCGGTTATGTGGCGGCTTATGAAGCTGCAAAAGAGGCCAATCGATTAAAACCAGACGATCTGGAAGTTCTGCGTGAGGCAGCAAAAGTACCAAAAGAGTTAGCTCCTGAGCCTGAAAAGAAAGATAATCCATTAGGTGAAAAATCTGCCGATAGCAGCCAAGGCAAACAGGAAGAAGATGCACGTTTTGTTGAAGCATTCAAAAAGATTTATCAGGCTTTATATAAAGGCCAATCCTCATGGCTTAAATCTGCAAGCTTTCTTGAGCAGCACGCGACATTGACCCGTGAGTTGATTGAGCAGCACATCAGAGCAAAACCTAATTGTCGATCTAAAAAAGCGGCAGAGTTGGCTGAAACATACAAGGATGACATCAACAACATCAAATTGGTTCGAGAGCTACATCAATACTCTCTCGATCGTAGCGGATTTTTCAGCCGAACCAAGAATGGAGCTAAATTGAATTCTGACCAAGCGCAGGAAGCTATTGATAATGCGGATGAAAATTCAAGATTGGGTCAAATCAGAATTGCACTGCGTTAGTTGTTATTCTCATCACAAGGTTTTCCCGAAATAGCTGGGAAAACCGAGAGAGTTCATAAACTGTGTCATTACTCACAGGAGCGCCGTCAACTCGAACACAGTGAGAGATCTCCTCAATCTTGGTTTGTGCCAGCATTCGGAGATCTCTCACTGCGTTCGAGATGACATGGCATGACACAGTTTGATGAAGACTTACGGAAAACCTTAGTAACTTCGATTGTCCAGCAGCTTTATAATCAGCTCGGTTTTATTTCTTACTCTGTATTTGGATTTCAATGATTCAATCTTGTCTTCTATGGTTCTTGGTGAAAGGTTCATGGCAAAGGCGATTTCCTTTGTAGTTTTTCCGTTAATCAGCAATTGAGCGCATTCGATTTCTTTCAAACTCAAAGGCATGTTATCAGCACCGGAGAGGGAGTCTAGAAAAAATGCTCTATGGCAGTCAGGAATCCTGTCAACTTCTGTATTGTTTTTTTCAAAAGAAAAACGCTGGTTATAGGCACTACACAAATCTTCATCCTCACGAACTTTTACCTCAAAATACTGAGTAAAACGCTCAAGCAGATCCAGATTATTGATATAGGTTTGATGAATACCGATATTGCTCAGATGAGTGCCAAAATGATAATAGTCGGAATACTCAGTAGATTGTTTGACCAGGGTAAAGACATGTCTGAAATTATAATGAGCTGAATCCTGCAGCATGGCGTCAGTTAGGCCGCGGCAATCAAGCATATCCCAGACGATATACTGCCCAAAATCAATGGATTCAGACTTGATCTGCACGCAGGGATCTCCTTTGTAATACTCTTTTTTTGCATAGTTCTGTACAAAATCAGGATGATTACAGAGTAAAGAAAAATCATTTTCATTGTAACTTCTGATGTGTGAAAAAGTGCTGATATTGAGGTGCTGCAATGGCTTGCATAATGTCTGTATTTTTTCAGAATGCGAAACAAGAGGGTGTTTTTTGAGCTGTTTTATCATGCTATTCATGGTTTTACTCTCTTTAATCATACCGGCTTCATCTCGCTTTTAAGTTCCATAGCCGTTGATAATTCAAATCCAAAGGTCCGATAAAAATCCTTAGCGCTGGCATTGCCTTGCCAAACAAATAAACCGACAGAGACAAAATCGCGTCCTTTAATTTTATTAATCAGATGGTTCATAATTAGACTGCCAATTTTCTGTCTTTGATACTGGGGATGAACGCATATGTCATAAAACATACACATTTGTCCGTCTTCCAAAATTCGTCCAAAAGCGATCAACTCGTTCTGCTCTTTGATATAAGCGATATGGCTGGAAGCACTAAGTACAACCTGCCATTTGTCAGGTGATGAAAAGAAATTCTTGCCCCAGCCTACCAGTTCAGTCAGATGATTAATTTCATTCAGGCTGATAGCATGCTTTGATTCACTGATAATATATTTCATGGTGTCTCTGCTTATTAAGATAACGCAATTATACAAGTCAATTGATCAAAAAATAACCGTAGTTTTTCGGTGTTCGCTAATTCACCATTAATTTTTTGAAAAATATGCTAACATGCTTCCGATTTTTTTAAAGAAATCAGAACGAATTGATAAAAATGTCATATGGAGAAATGCATGTTAGATTTAAAAAAAACTGCTTTAGCGGTTTTAGTGTCAGTAAGCAGTGCAGGGTTTGCGGGGACAATGGGGCCTGTCTGCCAACCAGGTAATGTGACCGTGCCCTGCCCATCCAGCGCCTGGGATTTTGGGGTTCAGGCCTTGTATTTAAAACCAAGTTATAGCGCCAATGCTGTTTATGTCGGCTATTCACTAAATGGCGATCGTCAAATTCGGAATGAATTTGAACCGGAATGGGATTGGGGTTTTAAACTTGAAGGCTCTTACCATTTTAACACCGGTAATGATATCAATGTGAACTGGTATCATTATAATCAAAGCACTCGCCGTTCTTTCACCGTGTATAGTTCAACGTTTGAAGCCAATATCCCTTACTCTACATGGATTGAGCCGAAATGGGATGCAGTGAACTTTGAATTTGGCCAACATGTTGATTTTGGAGAATATAAAGATATTCGTTTTCATGCTGGTTTTCAGTACTTGCGTCTTGAGCATGACATACGGAATTCTAATGGCGTGACCGGAGCAGTCCATCCATTCAATTTAGAGTTTAAAGGATTTGGACCTCGGATCGGTATGGACATGGCCTACAACTTCAATGATGCGTTTGCCATTTACGCCAATGGAGCAGCTGCTTTATTAGTTGGTGATAGTGACGCCAACGGACAGTCAGCAGCAACAAGGCTGTATATTTCATCCAGTAAATGGACTACAGTTCCTGAACTGGAAGCCAAAACAGGTATTAAATACAATCATTTATGCGGAAGTGGTGTATTGACTGCCGATGCAGGTTATATGTGGGTTAATTATTTTAATGCCCAGCATTCTGTTGATCTTGCCGAGGAAACCAATGTCGCGTTTAATGGACCTTATATTGGCCTGAAATGGCTTGGCAGCATCTAAAGCAAAACCCGGTTGAAACCGGGTTTTCTGAAACTGCTTGACTCAGCAGGCCGGTTCTACGAAGCGGCCTGCTAATTTAATTACTTACTGTTCACCAGGTTTTTCATCTTATCGCCGAGAGCATTCGCGGTATTTCGGCACACTTGCGATAATTCATGAGTATAATCTCCGAAACTTGCACGGCCGCTTTCAACATCGTAAAGAGCACCCACAATGCCAATTTCATTTTGATCCAGCATAATTCTTAGGATTTCGCTATCCTGATAAATTTGCTGCAGGGTGTTCGCAATATTAAGCGATGTGACATGGCCTACAAATTGCTCATTCTGACTCGTACGATTTTCTGTCGTTTCAGTTTCAGCATTTACCGCTGGTTTAATTTTTGCGAGCAATTCGGTAATATGTCCTTTTTCGACATTATCACAGGCAGCCCCAATCGCTCCGCAGCGTGTGTGGCCAAGAACAACAATCAGTTTGGCGCCTACTACGTGACAAGCGTACTCAATACTTGCCAGCACGTCATCATTAACCACATTCCCTGCGACACGAACGCAGAAGAGATCTCCAAAACTCATATCAAAGATTGTTTCAACCGGAACACGTGAGTCAATACAGCCGAGAACAACGGCCATTGGATGCTGCGTTTTGGCTGTTTGTTTGATGTCAATTTTAGGATTACGGTGAATACGCGTGTCTTTAAGAAAGCGCTGGTTTCCTTCACGCAGCAGGTTCAAGACTTCGACTGGTTCAAGTGTGGCCAGCACGTCATAGGTAGTTACATTGATGAAATCGATGTAATTGTGAATATCATAATGCTCCTTGAACCCCATAAGATTGAGCGATATCTGTTTCAGAGGCGCTTGCTCATCCTTAAACTCTTTAATCTGCTCAATAATTTCTTTATCGATATAATTGGTATAGCGAGCATCGATAATCAACTGAGAGTTGCGTGGAATAGAATTGAGCTCACTTATCAGCGAGGCCTTATTCAGGAAAGAAATCTGCTGAGGAAGTACCAGACGGTTGACTACGCCGTTAGGATAGTTTTCTTTCACGATGTCCAGTCTGGCCTGGCTGTTAGTTTTAAGAATATAGAATAAGCTTATTGCAAGACCAATGCTTATTCCTGCCAGTAAGTTAAATGCGACGATACTGATTACTGTCGCGATGAAAGGAATAAAGCGATCCATTCCCTGCTCATAGATCGATTTATAAATAGCGGGTTTAGTGAGTTTATAGCCAGTATAAATCAATATAACTGCTAAAGAGGATAGAGGAATCTTGTTTAACCATCCTGGAATAAGCATCACAGCCAGCAACAGGAACACACCATGGAGAATTGCCGACATTTTGGTTTTTGAACCGGCCTGCACATTAACCGAGGTGCGAACGATAACGGAAGTAATTGGAATTGCTCCGACCAGGCCTGCGGTAAAATTACCAACACCCTGGGCAATTAACTCCTGATCTTTTGAGCAATAGCGATGCTTGGTATCAAGCTTTTCACCTGCCTTGACATTAAGAAGACTTTCCAGAGAGGCAACAGTTGCAATAATAAAAGCATAAAGGTAAACCTTTGGATTCTTCCAAGCAGACCAATCAGGAAATTGCAATTGATTGAAGAAATCTGCAAAGCCATCATGTTTGGGTATGTTTACCAGATGAGGATTATTTTGAGCAAGGGTAGAGCCAAGCGTAATGAACAGTTCATTGAGTAAAATACCGGCCAGAACGACAACAATCGGAGCTGGAATTCCCTTAAGCCATTGGGTTTTAGTTTTTTCAAAATAGAACATTATAGCCAGAGAAATCACAGAGATGATGATGGCGCCGGTATTAATATGATAACTTAAGTCTGACAGGGGGCTAAATGAAAGGCTTTCTGTTGTTTCCAGTAAATGGGCCTGTAATTCCTTTGACTCAGTAGATAAAGTAAATGTAAAAGGGATTTGCTTGACAATGAGCAAGATACCAATTGCACAAAGCAGGCCTTGAACCACATTGGACGGCACATAATCTGCAACAAATCCAGCTTTAAAAGTGCCTACTAACACTTGTAACATGCCGGCAAGAACCAGTGCTAACAGGAAAATATTATAATCACCCAGCTGTGTGATGGCTGCCAGCACCACCGCGGCCATACCAGCCGCCGGACCGCTCACGCTCACCTGAGAGCCGCTCAGGCTGCCAACTACAACTCCCCCGATTATTCCGCTTAACAGTCCCGCAAAAAGAGGGGCCCCTGATGCAAGGGCAATTCCAAGGCAAAGTGGAATTGCTACCAGGAACACTACGATGGCGGCAACCACATCAAATTTAAAACTTCGAGATCGATAAACCCGTAGTTTTCTCATGTTGTTGATAATGTTTTCAGTCATAATGCTACAGAGATTTAGTGATTTTCCCCAATGTTAGCGCAGTTTGCACATTTTGTTAACCCTTTTCTTTACAAAAAAGAAATATTTCTTAACTTGACATAAATTTAGACGTTTGAGAGTTTAGGCTCTGCTTTACACATTTGGTTTCCGCTATGCAGTTGTTGCCTTTAAGCCATTTCCAGGACTTGCTGATTCAGTCTGGCACTCATATTAAATTATCTCAACTTTATCTTACGAAAAATCATGTCAGGCATATTGCATATTTTCTCGGAAAAAACCGCAATATTAATTCACTTATCATTGAACATTGTCATATTGAGGGGGATTTGTTTGAGGAGCTGGCTGAGTTCTTCACCAGAAAAAATACGGAGCTACATCTGACAGGTGACATCGTTAATGCTAATAGCCTCCGATGCCTTGAAAAAAGATCTCCCCAGCTCAAGACGCTGGTTTTACAGGGTCAACCCGCAATTGAATACGAGACAGCCTTAGCCATAATTCGAGTCATTAAAAACGCTCGGAATCTGAAAAAAGTAATTCTGGGCTCTCTGAGTGAACGAAGTATTATTGTTTTGACTGCTTTTTTCAAAAGTTCAAATACCATTACGGATCTGGAATTCAGGCATACAAATTTTCACATGCAGTCTGGAGAAAAACTTGCAGAGATGTTGTCTGAACGCTCAGGAATTCAAAATCTCTCTTTGTATAACTGCCGAATGGATAAGATGTGTCTCTCCATGTTGACCAGGGTGGTAACTCAAAATAATAACTTAATCGATATTGAAATTAATGGAGCGTCGCTGGCCTCTGAGAATTTGCATCAACTTCTGATTAATGAGGATGAGGATACTTTAGAATGCTACAGAACAATGGCTGTACACCTCAAACGTGACCAGCGTATCAGACAGCTCTGGCCTGAAGTTGAGAATGCCATGGGAAACAGAGATATTTTGAAAATGGCCACACTGTTCTCTCAACTGAAAGCCAGTGATTTATCGTCTGATACCAGATTTGAGATTATTGAGGGCTTTTGGAATTTGCAATGCAGCATCTCGGAGCCGGATGTAAAAATTGCTTACTATCGTCTTATGTTATGGTTATTACGTGAGGAGCAGAATTGCCCGTTTTACCAGCAAATAATTCGCAGCTGTGCCGGACAGTTGCAAACACATGAGAATAAGCAAATAGTCAATTTAGATTCGACGATGCTTGGATTGTATAATGATTCTCTCGCGAGTGGAGTGGTATTCAATATTGAGGCTTTTATGGCTGGCTTATATCAGTTGCCAATATTGGAGTTATTAGAAAAGGATCAGGCGCTTCTCAATAATTTTGCCATGCGGGCAAAGCTCTGGTCAGTTTCTGATTGTATCTTTGGTTTTTTCTATTCAGTATGGGACTCAGCGAATCAGTTTTTAGAGCAGAAGATTGAGGAGGGGGGACCTGCATTAAGTTAGTTTCGATTGTATATCACACTGTCATCCCCGCGAGGCATTGTTGTGTAACAGAACCAAGCAGCAAACCTGTTGTCTTTGCGAACAAAGTGAAGCAATCCAGCTCGAGGCTTGAACAAAGCAAGGAGCTGGATTGCTTCGCTGACGCTCGCAAAGACGATTTTTTATGTACCCATTTTCATTTACGCAACAACTCCCCGCAAAGGCGGGATCCATCTTCGCAGGAATGACAAAACCATTACTAAATACTCTCCAACTCAGCAATCGCTTCCTCATCAATTACCGTTTCCCCTGTTGAATGAGCTGTTAGCAGTTCCGATTCAAGATTCTTGAATTGCCATAAATCCTGATCCATCAATTGACTGGGTTTAACGCTTTGCAGGGCATGCAAAATGTTACTGGGAATTTTCGGGTTTTCTTCAGCAAGCTGATCAATCAATCTGCCTATTTTTTTTCTTGCCAGATTTTCCTGAGAACCGCAAAGCGTGCAGGGGATAATCGGGAAAGCCTGCTCATTGGCAAAAGTGATGATATCTTTTTCCTGAACATAGGCTAAGGGTCTTATGACAATATGTTTCTTATTATCACTTAAAAGCTTTGGCGGCATGGAACGTATGTCGCCATTGTACAATATGGACATCATTAAGGTGCGAATCAAATCATCGCGGTGATGGCCCAGAGCGATTTTAGTAAAGCCATTCTCTTCGGCATAACGATAAATAATACCCCGTCTCAGTCTTGAACAAAGAGAACAGTAAGTTTTGCCTTCTGGTATTTTCTCTTTGACGATGCTGTAAGTATCACGGGTTAAAATTTCATAGGGGATCTCTTTTTCTTGAAGCCAGGCATGTAGCGCCCGATCATCCCAGCCCGGCTGGGCCTGGTCAAGTGTAAAGGCGAAAAGATCAAATTTATGATTTGAACGGCGTTTTAAACTGTGCAGTAAAGTTAATAAGGTGAAAGAATCTTTGCCACCTGATAAACATACCATGACTCGATCGCCACGCTGAATCATGTTGAAGTCTGCAATTGCCTTACCAGTGTAATGTAAGAGTTTTTTTTCGATAAATGTGGGTGTCGATGACATAATAATATACAACCTAAAGTCAAGTTTTGTTGAAGGCTAAGCGCATCATAGCCTGTCGAACTAGTAATTAAATAAAGCTTAATGCTTCCAAACTAAGGATGGCGTCGAACTGGCCCCGGGTTAGGGGGAAATGTGCTTATTCGTGTTGTGGCCAGCCAGGCATTAACTTCCTCAATGTCGTTGGCGTTCAAAGTACCAGCAAGATACTTTAAATTCAGTAAGGCGTTGATCAAATCATACTGATCACTGGCAAGCTGCCGCTGCGCTTCAAACAGACGTTGCTGTGCATTCACCACGTCAACCATTGTACGGGTTCCCACCTGAAACTGTGCTTCAGTACTTTCCAGAGAGTTCTGGGTTGAAATCACCGTTTGTCGGTCGGCCTTAACTTTACTGATTCCGTCAACAATCGTATTAAATGCAATACGGCTATTAACTTCTACATCGCGATACGTTCTTTCTAGCTGCTCACTGGCTGTTTGGAAGTCAAATTGCGCCTGGCGGGTTTGAGACTGAACCAGACCACCTTGAAAAGCAGGGAAATTCAAGGCCAGCGCAAGATTTGAATTGCTTTGCCGTGCTGGAATGAAAAAAGAACCATTGCCTGCTGCATTATGTGTTTGACTGCTGTTACCCTGGATAGTAAGCGTAGGCCAATTACCTGCAGCCTGAGCTTTAATATTCTCACGTGATGAGAGCAGATTATATTTGGCAGCAAATAAATTATAGTTCTGATTCAGACCCAGATTGATCCATTCATTCACATTATCCGGTTCAGGTTTAATCAGTGGAATGCGGCTGTCGCGCAGTGGAGCAAGAAATTCATAAACATGGTTGGTCAGTTTGCGTAAATTCTCATTCTGGTTAATTTGATTATTTCGCGCACTGATTACTTCTGCCACGGACTGATCATAAGCAGCTTTAGCCTCATATACCGAAGTGATAGCATCCAGACCTACCTTAAATCGCTGCTCAGCCTGATCAAGCTGTCTCTTGTTGGCCCGCTTTTTAGCTTCCGCAAAATTAAGCGTATCTTTGGCCAACAGCACATCAAAATAAGCTTTAGCGGTACGCAGAATTAAATCCTGAGCTGCATTATTAAAAGTTGCTTGCGCTGCTTTAACGGATGCTTTCGCCTGCTGAACTTTGGCCCAGGCCTGATAATTGAATACCGCCTGAGATGCAGTGACCTGCCATTGATTACTGTTATAAGTTTGCTCAATGTTCGCGCTCTGGCTCCTTACATCTTCCACGTTCCTGGCAAGCTGAGCAGTCGTTGTCAACTGAGGGTAAAGAGCTGCGCGCGCCTGGGGAAGCGCTTCATTACTGGACATGTAAGTGCTGTAGGCTTCTTTGAAAATGGGATCATTTTCCAATGCCTGATGGTAAATATCCATCAAATCAGCAGAATAGGATATTGTGCATAAACCCACACTCAAAAGACAGCTTAGAAGCGTTTTTTTCATTGAGCAAGTCCTAGAAAACAAATTCTTTGGGTTTTAATCTGTCTACCAATGGAGGAATATTAGTATCAAACAGGAAGGTTTCATGCCATTGATTATTGTGATCAAGAGTATGTAACTGACATTGCATTACCGGATCTCTTCCTACAATAGTAATTAACTTTCCACCTGGCAGGAGCTGAAGACGCAGGGTCTCAGTTATTTTTTCGATAGCGCCTGTAAATACAATCACTTCATAGGGCGCTTTATCCAACCAGCCGCGGCTCGCATCGCCAGTGATTAACTCGACATTTTTCACATGATGTGTTTGCAGGTTTTTTTTAGCCATATTGGTAAAGTCTGCATAATAATCAATTGAAATTACTTTTTTACAAAGCTGGCTCAGCAAGGCGCTGAAGAAACCAGTGCCTGTTCCGACTTCAAGAACGGTCTCATTTCCGCTCAGCTTTAAAGTCTGTAAAATTTTGCCCTCTTCGAGCGGCGTGAGCATGCGCTGACCATGAGGCAATGGGATTTGCATATCGGAGTAGGCAAATTCCTGCATATTTTTAGGTACAAATTCATGACGAGGAAATTTGTCATACAGAGCCAGGATGTTTTCATTTAAGACATCACCTGTTCTTAATTGCTGTTTGACCATATTTATTCGAGCGTTTTGACTAATCATTGAATCTTACCATCTACTTAAGTGACTTAGGCCTTGCTGAGATTTGGCGTGATACAATGCCGCGCCTGAAATTTCAGAAGCTCCTAGGTTAAAACGTTACTGGCATTTTAGCAAGATTTACCAGCGGGCGCGATTATTATCCGCATAATAATTCATTCTTTTTTGCAGAATCCCCGAGTGCTGCATCGATTTTCTTCACTTCTAGTGAACAAAGAGAGAATTTGTTATGATTGCATCAGTTTTTTAAATCTGGGAGAACAGCGTGCTTGAGCGATTTTTGGATCATTTGCATTCCGAAATAAATAACCTGAAAAAAGAAGGTTTATATAAGTCCGAGCGAATCATTAGCAGTCAACAGCAAGCAGCGATCGAAGTGAATGGCAAAGAGGTCATTAATCTTTGCGCAAATAACTATCTGGGTCTGGCAAACAGTCCCGAGCTGATTGCAGAGGGGCAAAAAGCCCTGCAAACCTATGGATACGGAATGGCCTCTGTTCGTTTCATTTGCGGAACGCAAACGCCTCATAAGATGCTGGAAGCTAAAATCAGTGAGTTTCTCGGAATGGAAGATACCATTCTTTACTCATCCTGTTTTGATGCGAATACAGGCTTATTTGAAACGATGCTCGGAGAAGACGACGCAATTATCAGCGATGCCTTAAATCATGCCAGCATTATCGACGGCGTGCGTTTATGCAAGGCGAGTCGTTATCGCTATGCCAACAATGATATGAAGGATTTGGAGCAACAGCTGATTGCTGCCAAAAATGCCCGTTTCAGGTTAATTGCGACAGATGGCGTTTTCTCTATGGATGGTATTATTGCCAATCTTCCTGCTATTTGCGATCTTGCCGAAAAATATGATGCCATGGTCATGGTGGATGACTCTCATGCGGTGGGATTCATGGGGGAAACCGGACGAGGTACTCCTGAGTATTGCGGCGTAGCTGATCGCATTGACATCATTACCGGCACGCTGGGGAAAGCGCTTGGAGGTGCTTCAGGCGGCTATACTTCTGCCAATGCTGTAATCATAGACTGGTTAAGACAGCGTTCAAGACCTTATTTATTCTCAAATACTCTTGCTCCGGTAATCGCTCATTCTTCTATTGCGGTTCTTGAGCAATTAGAGCGAAGTAATGAATTGGCGAATAAGGTAAAACAAAATGGCCAATATTTTCGAAAGGCAATGACGGCGCTTGGTTTTGATCTGGTTCCTGGCGAACATCCAATCATTCCCGTAATGCTTGGGGATGCCGCGCTCGCTGGAAAAATGGCGGATTTATTATTGGCTGAAGGAATCTATGTCATTGGTTTCTCTTTTCCGGTTGTACCAAAAGGCAAGGCCCGAATCAGAACGCAAATGTCAGCAGCTCATGAGACTCATCATTTGGATCGAGCCGTAGAAGCCTTTGCCAAGGTTGGAAAGCAGCTTGGAGTCATTCAATAAAGAGAAGACATCTCTCCCCAAGTTGGAGAAGAGTAGGGGCACTGCCATTAAGTTACGGGAATTATGTCATTCCCGCGCAGGCGGGAATCCATTCCTCAATTGGCATTATAGCGAGTTCAGAGATGGATCCCCGCCTTCGCGGGGAGGACAGCTTAATATACAATTGAGCTTAAACTTAATAGCAGTCTCTAACTCTCCCCTGAGGGGAGAGAGGACTTTTAAAAATAAAGACAAATCGATGGGAGAACTATGAAATCACTGGTAAAAGCCAAGCGTGAACCTGGCATATGGATGCAGGATGTTCCTGTTCCAGAATACGGTGTAAATGACGTTTTAATTAAAATCCATAAAACTGCGATTTGCGGAACTGATATCCATATTTATTCCTGGGACGATTGGGCGCAGGCGACTATTCCTGTTCCAATGACAATAGGTCACGAGTTTTATGGCGAAATTGTCGAGGTAGGGCGGGAAGTTCAAGGTTTAAAACCAGGACAAAGAGTATCCGGGGAAGGACATATTACCTGCGGGATGTGCCGTAATTGTCGTGCTGGTAAGCGTCACCTCTGTCGTAATACTCTGGGCGTTGGTGTAAATCGTCCGGGTTGTTTTGCTGAGTATCTGTCAATGCCTGCCAGCAATGTGCTGGTTTTACCGGATGATATAAGCGCTGATCAGGCTTCTATTCTTGATCCTTTCGGGAATGCGACGCATTGTGCTCTTGCCTTTGATGTCGTTGGGGAGGACGTGCTGATTACCGGTGCCGGTCCTATCGGAATTATGGCTGTGGCTATTGTACGCCATATTGGTGCAAGGCATGTGGTGATTACTGACGTCAATGATCACCGTCTTGAGCTGGCTCGTCAAATGGGTGCTACCGCTGCGGTGAACGTGAAATACCGTGCCATTAAAGATGTAATGGAAGAGTTGGGGATGCAGGAAGGTTTTGATGTGGGCCTTGAAATGTCAGGAAACCCTATGGCTTTGAATGACATGATGAAAGCAATGAATCATGGCGGTCATGTGGCCATGCTGGGGATTCCGCCTCAGGAAACAGCCATTGACTGGAATCAGGTGATTTTCAAAGGTCTTGTGATCAAGGGGATCTATGGACGTGAAATGTTTGAAACCTGGTATAAGATGATTGCCATGTTGCAAAGCGGCCTGAATATTTCTCCGGTAATAACCCATCATTTCCCAGTAGATGCTTATCAGGATGCTTTCCAGATAATGGCTTCCGGGCAATCAGGCAAGGTTATTCTGGATTGGTCATAAGTTGAATTGATAATAACGAGAGCACAATGTCGCAATATATTTTTACAATGAATCGGGTCAGTAAGATTGTAGATAATCAACGAGCCATTCTCAAAGATATTTCCCTTAGCTTTTATCCCGGCGCCAAAATTGGTGTTTTGGGCTTAAATGGTTCGGGAAAGTCAACCTTACTAAAAATCATGGCTGGTGAGGATCAGAATTTTGATGGAGAAGCAAGGCCGCAACCAGGGATCCGTATCGGCTATCTGGCTCAGGAGCCCGAACTCGATCCTGAAAAAACCGTCAAGGCGGTTGTTGAGGAAGGGGTTGCCTCTATTAAAGATAAACTGACTCAGTTTGATGAGATCAGTATGCGTTTCGCCGAGCCAATGAGTGATGACGAGATGAATAGTCTTCTCGAGAAGCAAGGTGTGCTGCAAGACGAAATTGAAGCCTGCGGCGGTTGGGATCTGGATAGAAAGCTTGAAATTGCAGCTGATGCCCTGCGTTTGCCTGATTGGGATGCCAAAATCCAGAATCTTTCCGGAGGTGAGCGTCGACGTGTAGCGCTCTGCAGATTATTGCTTTCAAGTCCCGATATGTTATTACTGGATGAGCCTACCAACCATCTGGATGCTGAAAGTGTCGCCTGGCTTGAGCGCTATCTGGAAGAATTCCCGGGAACAGTAGTCGCTGTTACCCATGATCGTTATTTTCTCGACAATGCGGCTGAATGGATCCTCGAGCTCGATAGAGGAGAGGGTATCCCTTATAAAGGAAATTACAGCGCCTGGCTTGAGCAGAAAGAAGCTCGACTGGCTATGGAAGAAAAACAGCAGGCTGGCCATGAGCGTGCATTGAAAGCCGAGCTGGAATGGGTCAGAACGTCACCTAAGGGAAGACATGCCAAAAGTAAGGCAAGACTTGCCCGTTATGAAGAAATGCGCTCCAGAGAATTTCAAAAACGTAATGAAACCAACGAACTTTATATTCCGCCCGGCGGTCGCTTGGGTGATCTGGTGATTGAAGCCAATAACATTTCAAAAGCTTACAGCGATCGTTTATTGATTGATAACTTGAGTTTCCAACTACCAAAAGGCGGTATTCTCGGTATTATTGGTCCTAATGGCGCAGGTAAATCCACATTTCTTAAAATGGTTACAGGACAAGAGCAGCCGGACAGCGGTGAGATACGTATTGGCGAGACGGTTAATCTTGCGCATGTGGATCAGTTCCGTGATCATTTAGATGACAGCAAGACTGTATGGGAAGAAATTTCAGACGGTTTGGATATCATGCAGGTCGGATCTTTCCAAATGCCTTCCCGTGCCTATGTGGGGCGCTTTAATTTCAAAGGTACTGATCAGCAAAAGCGCTTATCGCAGCTTTCTGGTGGAGAACGAAATCGGGTTCATCTGGCCAAACTATTGAAAAGCGGCGGCAACGTCCTGCTTCTTGACGAACCCAGTAATGACCTGGATGTTGAAACCCTGCGCTCGCTGGAGGAAGCTATCCTTAACTTCCCGGGTTGTGCCATTGTTATTTCCCATGATCGCTGGTTCTTGGACCGCATTTGTACGCATTTAATGGCTTTTGAGGGGGATTCTCAGGTAGTCTTTGTAGAAGGAAATTACAGTGATTACGAGGCTGACAGAAAGCGGCGTCTCGGTGATGAGGCCAATCGTCCTTCGAGAATCAAATACCGTCGTTTGAAACATTGATAATTGAATCCTGTGTGGAGATTTCTAAATATGAATAAGTTGTTTTGGCTGGGGCTAGCCTGCTCCGTGGGGTTGACCGGCTGCGTTGAATTTGATGAGTCAACCTATATTACGGATGATGCCGGAAAAGTTCACCATACGATTCACTATACTAAAGACAAACGAGGACGCGATCATTTTCCCGTTAAAGCGACGGCAACAGGCAGAAAGCAATTTATTTTCGACCCGAAAGCCTATGCATGGGCCGCTTATGATGAAGAGGGCAATCGGGTTATGACTGGGGCGGCTTCTGGAGGTAAAGACTTCTGTGAAGATGTCGGCCAGCCTTGCCGTACAGTCACCGGTACATTCCGCGTTTATAATAAGCGAGGCATTAATTGTCTTTCTGGTGAGTATCCAGTGGAAACAACCGGCGGGGCAAAAATGCCTTACTGTATGTACTTCTATCGCGGGTTTACAATTCATGCAGGATATGAAGTGCCTTATGGCAACTCAAGTCATGGCTGCGTACGAGTGTTCCCAAGTGCAGCCAAGTGGCTGAACGAGCAATTCATGACCATAGGTACAGGCGTGACCATTCTTCCTTATTCTGATGATGAAACAACGAATGGATAATCCAGAGCCCGGTTGTTCTGCAACCGGGCTTAGCTCGATCAACGTATGATTGAGTTATCCAATACTTTTCGCGCTTGCTCATCTCTGTGCTTCTGAACAGCTTTTCGATATTCCGGATATTTATTACCCAGAATTGACGCCGCCAGGATGGCCGCATTGACTGCACCGGCTTTACCGACTGCTAAAGTTCCTACTGGGATACCCGCTGGCATTTGTACAATAGAAAGCAGGGCGTCAAGACCGTCGGTGAAGGTGGAAGAGGGCATAGGCACACCTAAAACCGGCAATAGCGTTTTGGAAGCGACTACCCCGGGTAAATGGGCAGCTCCTCCGGCCGCAGCAATAAATACCTCAACACCGCTTTCCTCTGCTTCTTTAAGATAACTGAACAAGGCATCAGGGGTGCGATGCGCGGAGAGCGCCCGGACTTCATGCGGTATAAGCAAGCCTTCAAGTGTTTTGCTTGCTTCTTCCATAATTGTCCAATCCGATTTGGAGCCCATGAGAACAGCAACTAGTGGAGTTGACATATCGATCCTTTTTTTAATTGTTAAAACACAATTTTAGCAGAGAGCTTATTGAACTGTGTCATTCCCGCGAAGGCGGGAATCCATTTCTACCTTGGCACTGTGCCAAATTATAGATGGATCCCCGCCTTCGCGGGGAGGGCATGTTCTATAAACACTCTGCTTGCATATTTAATGTATGCGCATTTATAGCTCGTATCAATGCCTTTGCTTCCAATGTCTGCAGCCTGGTTTTCAATAATTCAGGCGTATCATAGGGAAGCACGGGACATTTGAGCTGACAAATAATCGGTCCCTCATCCACTTCTTCGCTGACATAGTGGACAGTGCAGCCAGAAACACGCTTGCCTGCGGCAAGAACTGCCTTGTGTACCTCCAGATCCATTAAACCCGAAAAATCGGGTAACAGGGAGGGATGTACGTTTATAATTTGATTAGGCCATGCTCTTACAAATTTAGCCGATAAAATTCGCATGTAACCGGTTAAAACGATTAAATCAATGGAATGGGATTGCAGTAAATCAGATATTTGCTCATCATAAGTTTCACGGCTCATCCCCGCCGGGCTTAAAAAATAGTTCGGTATCCCATTATCCTTTGCTTTTTGAAGAATCAGGGCATCATTTTTATTGCTCAATACCAATTTGATTTTTGCCTTCATACGGCCATCTTTACTGGCAGCGATAAGAGGCAGCAAATTGCTGCCTCTTGTTGAACCGAGGACTGCCAGGTTTATCATTGAGCTTTCAACCTTTGCATGTGACTGATACGCTGTTCAATCAAGGCTGCAGTTCCTATATCTTTGCGGTGATAAAGGGAGCCGCCGACTCGGGAAATTTCAGCTTCAGCAAGAACTTCTGCCTCATAGATGGTATTTGCAATGCCTACATAAGCGGCTGTTCGGGAGCCTGTAGCGACGGTTCGATCATTGATCTGATTCACTGCGCCAAGATAGAGATTATTGGGATTAGTGACGGAATGAATATCAATTTCAAAATTATTTAAAGGCTTATCCGGATAGCCTTCAGGTACCGCGTATTTGCAAACAGTCGCTTTATTAGCAAAATGAATATCGGTCAGATCCAGTCTTCCTGTAACCATAGCGGCGCAAAGGGTTACAAAATCGCTTTCAAGTATCGATAAAACGTTTAAGGCCTCAGGATCTCCCATGCGCGCATTGAATTCAATCACATAGACCCCTTCTGCTGTCGCAATAAAGCTCCCGTACAAAAAGCCAATATATTTATCCTGGCATTCTGATGTTAATGCATGATATACCGCATTATTAATGGCCAGAGCGGTTTGAACTTCGTTTTTGGATAGAAAGGGCAGACTGTGATTGGCGTCGGAATAGCTTCCCATTCCCCCGGTATTGGGGCCTTCGTCACCTGCAAAGGCTCGCTTATGATCCTGAACCAGCGGCATCGGAAACAAGCGGACACCGTCTGCAAAGCACATAAATGAGAATTCCTGGCCTTCCAGTTTCTCCTCAATAATAATGGATTGGTTTTTTGCGAGAATTTCGTCACAGAAGGACAGCGCTTCCTCTTTGGAGTGAAGATGCTCTCCAAAGAGCTTGACCCCTTTACCACCCATGAGCCCATTGGCTTTGATGACATAATTATTGTTTAAAGAATCAAGAAAGGACTCTATACCTGACATTGAATTAAATGTTCTGTAAACGGGCAAACCTGGAATATGATATTTTTGCATCAGGTTTCTTGCGAACTCTTTGCTGGTTTCAATACGGGCCAGACTTTGTTTAGGGCCAATAGTCGCAATGCCAATCTGCCAGAGCGCATCGGCAAGTCCCATTTCCAAAGGGGCCTCTGGTCCAATGATACATAGATCAATGGCCCATTCATGTGCCTGATGAGTAACCTGACCGCAATCAGTTATATCGCCTGCCAGATAGTCCTGAGTCAATTGCCTGATACCCGCATTGACTGAAGAACCAATGCAATATATTAAAGGTTGTTGGGGTGAGCGATGCAAGGCTCTAACAATAGCGTGCTCACGGGCACCTGAACCGATAATCAGTATTTTCACAGCAATTTTTTCCTATTTTTTGATATTTATAACAATGTTCTTTATCAATCTCATTCCCGCGCAGGCGGGAATCCATTTTTTCATTAGGCACAGTGCCTGCTCAGGCATGGATCCCCGCCTGCGCGGGGATGACAATAAAGCAGTCTCTTTAATTTCCCCTGCTCACTTCTTCGCCTTATCCTTAGCCCGTTGTAACTCAAGCGCTTTTATTTTTTCCGGTGTAATTGATTTGCAAAAGTATTCACCATCCATACAGGACATACAGGGTTTTTTGATGTTGTGATCGCCGCGTCGGGTGACTGCCTCTATTAAATCTTCAGATGATTGATACAGTAAAATATCCACACCGATTTCATTGGCTATTTCTTCTTCAGATTTGTTGGACGCTATCAGCTCCTGAGAGCTGGGAATATCAATACCATAAAAACAGGGATATTTAATCGGAGGGCAAGTGGACACCAGATAAATTTTCTTTGCCCCCATTTCTTTTATCATTTTTACAATTTCACGAGAGGTAGCGCCGCGAACAATACTATCGTCAACAATGAGGACCGATTTATTTTGTATTTCGGTTCGTAAAGGAGTTAGTTTGTAGCGAATATTACGCTTGCGTGCTTTCACATTAGGCATTATGAATGTGCGGCCAATAAAAGGATTTTTATAAAGTGCCTCGGTATAACGAACGCCCATCTCCCGGGCGAAAGACAATGCGGCTGTATTCGCAGTAAAGGGAACGGGCACGACTACATCAGGAATAATATCAGGGTATTGGGCCTTCCATTGCTTACATAAATTTTGGCCCATCCGTAAGCGGGCGCGGTAAACATTGATATGATTTATTGTAGCGTCGGGTCGGGAGAAATAGACATATTCAAAGACGCAGGGCCTGAATTCTGTTTCTCTTTTATTGATAACACGGCGAAACATCTGCCCCGATTGACTGACGTAAACAACCTCTCCAGGCAATACATCGCCTTCCTCTTTAAAACCCAGCGCATAAAACGGCGTGGTTTCAGAAGCGAAGATGTAATCGGTTTTACCGAACAGGCCCTCACGAGAGCCCCAGACAAGGGGTCTAATGCCATGAGGGTCGCGGAAACAAACCAGCCCTTTTCCAATGACCACGCTAACAATGGAATAAGCGCCTTTCACATAATAGGAGATGAATTCCACCGCTCTGCAAAGCACTTCAAAAAAGCGCTCATCATCTTCGTCAAAATAAGAATTTGCCAACTGATCAGCCAGTGTGAGCAGAAGTACTTCCGAATCCAGTGATGAATTAAGATGGCGTTTTTGTTTAAACCGAATTTGCTCGGCTAATTCCTGGTAATTAGTGAGATTGCCATTGTGTGCCATAGCGATGCCGCGCGGGCTGCCAATCCAGAGAGGCTGAATGTCGGTATTGGTATAACCACCCGCTGTGGGATAGCGGGTATGCCCAATGCCAATGTTTCCAAGGAGACTGCTGACGTTTTTCTGATTAAAAATCTCTCGAACCAGGCCTAAGCCCTGGCGTGAATAGAAACGCTCGTCACAGGTTAAAATTCCCGCCGCATCCTGACCGCGATGCTGCAGGTGAATCAGGCTGTCAAATAACTCGTTGGCTACGGGTTCCTGGCTGATAATTCCGACAATCCCACACATAATCGACTACCTTATATAATCAGCGATATTATGCAATATGCGTTTTTCTGCTGTTTCATGATGTTTTTGGAACTCAAATGGGCGGCCAGTGATCATTTCATACAATTGGATGTATCGTAGAGACAGCTGCTCGACTAATTCCTGGGGCGCTTTTGGCAAATCATTATCTTTATAAGGATCACAGTTTTTGGCAAACCACAGACGCAAAAATTCCTTATCAATGTTTTCCGGCTCAAGACCCTCAGCAACACGTTGCTCATAGGTATTGGCCAACCAGTAACGACTTGAGTCCGGGGTATGAATTTCATCCACTACAATGACCTTGCCTGAAGAATCCAGACCAAATTCATATTTGGTATCAACCAGTATTAATCCATGCTGGCGCGCAATTTCAACGCCTCTGGCATATAATTTCTTCGCTAAAACGCTGGCCTGTTGCCAATGTTCTTCTTTCATCCAGCCTTCGGAAATAATCTCTTGTGGAGAGATTGGCCTATCATGAACTTTTTCCTTGGTGGTCGGAGTCAGAACTGCTTCTTCCAATATCTGGTTCTTTTTCAGGCCTTCTGGAAAGGATATACCGCAATAATTTCGGACTCCTTTGTTGTATTGAGTCCAGAGAGAGGTATCGGTGGTGCCAGTAATATAGCCTCGCATTACAAATTCAATAGGAAATACCTGGCATTTTTTTGCAATGACTGCATTGGGATCTGGAATGGCGACGAGATGGTTGGGAACGATGTCTTTGGTTTGCTCAAACCACCAGGCACTGGTTAGGTTGAGTACTTGTCCTTTGCAGGGGATAAGAGCGAGAGGTCTGTCGAAGGCGGTCAGTCGATCAGTGGTAATCAGCAAAAGATATTCACCCAAATCGTAAGAATCCCTGACTTTACCTGTGTATTTCTCACCTACTGGCAGGTTAGTCTGATCCAGAAGATAAGCTTGTTCAGCGCGTATCTCTTCCAGATAACGGGAAGTCATAGTTGAAGTATTCGTGAGCATACCGGTTCCCTAATATGTTAGTTGATAAAATATCTTTAACAAACTGACTGACAGGCAGTGTATCGCTGTGAAACTGCCAGACTACTCCATGCCTTATCTTAAGTCCTGTATCTGTATCATGTTGAGCATCGAGCGTCTGTTTGGCTTGCTGACCTATCAAATCCTCTTTAGTTCGTACCAGACAGGAGAAACTGTTATTTTGTTCAGTATAGGACGCAGGTTTATAAATTTGTTCTTTCCGTTCGCAAAATAAAACACCGCTTGATTGGACGCGCTCGAGCTGACTGGCCGATTCGCTAATAATTTCCCAATGATCAAAGCGTCTGACTTTAACGGGAAACCCCATTTTTTCGAGGGTTTTTTGAACAGTAAGAGCTTCATTATCTGTGATATTCAGCTGGATTAGATATTCTTTAGAGCCTCTTTGAGGCTGATAAGCTTGAATGGAAATTTCAGGAACAGGCCGCGTGCTATAGTTTGTGTTAGGTTTACTGCCTTCGCTGATATATTCACGCATTGAATGAAAAATTGCATCGCCATTTTCTGTTCTCTCGGGATGAGGCATCATTGCCATCACATTACCTGCTTCATTTGAAATGGCGGCAATATTGTGTAGTGAGCCATTGGGATTAATGGGGAAATGATCGATGATTTGGCCCTGTTCGTCGCAGTAGCGAAAAAGGCATAAGCCATTTTCCTGCAGATACTGTAATATGGATTCAGGCATGATAAACCGGCCTTCAGCATGTGCAACTGGTAAATGAATGATGGTTTTTGAATCGAGAAAACGGGTAAAGGCATTGTGTTGATAATTATCAGCCAAACGCATATTGACCCAGCTGTTGTAGAACCCTGTGCCAAGAATCTTACCTTCCTGTATACGTTTATTCTCAGTAAGCGCGATTTCCCCATAGCCAGGGATCATGCCTGATTCGACGAGAATTTGTGCGCCATTACAAATTCCTAAAACGGGTTTTCCTTTTAAACTTTGCTTTTTTATGTCATTCAAAACAGGATCAAGTGCTGCGATAATTCCTGCCCGCGAACGATCTTCATAGGAAAAGCCGCCTATTAATACATAACCATCCAGGGTTTCCAGCTTATGCAACGGCTCATTCCACAAAAATTCTACGGGCTCCATTTTGGCCCGTTTGATTGCCAGAGCAGTTTCCCGTTCACAGTTTGAACCAGGGAATTGAATCAGGCCGATGCGGATCATAGTAGAGTGACCTCTCTGTTACCGTTAGTTATACGTCCGATTTCATACAGGGGGAAATCAGGAAATGCCTTTAAGGTTTTGGTAATCGCTGTTTGTGCTTCAGGCGCAAAAACCAAAACCATCCCCGCACCCATGTTGAACGTGCGATAGAGTTCTCGATCATCTAAACGGCTAATGCGTCGCAACAGATTGAACAGGGGGAGTTGGGGTATCTTATTTTTATTTATTTGTGCAGCACAGCCAGCCGGCAACACCCGTGGAATATTCTCAAGCAAGCCGCCACCCGTAATATGTGCCATTCCTTTTATGGGCATATTATTATCAAGCAGATGCAGAATCGGTTTGGTATAGTTGATATGCGGAGTCAGCAGCTCTTCACCAAGGCTTTGATCAAAATCCTGTAAATGAGAGTTCACATCATAAGCGGCGACATCAAAAAATAATTTCCTGGCCAGAGTGTAGCCATTCGTATGAAGCCCGCTTGAGGCAAAACAGGCGACAATATCGCCTTCACAGATAGTTTGTCCTAAAATCGCTTTGTCTTTTTCTACAACGCCAGTAATAATACCCACAAGATCAAGCTCGCCTGGACAATAGGTTCCCGGCATTTCTGCCATCTCGCCACCGACCAGTGAAATATCATTATCACGGCATGCATTCACCATGCCTTTGATAATATCCTCAATAATTAAAGGATTTAATTTGTCGTTGGCAATGTAATCCAGCAAGGTCAGCGGTTTGGCGCCTAAAACAATAATGTCGTTGGCAGTAGCACTCACCAAATCCATACCAATAGTGTCAAATTTTTGCATCATTCTGGCGACCATCATTTTGGTTCCTACGCCATCGATGCTTTGTACCAGCACAGGATGCCTATAATGTTCCAGCAGAGATTTTAAATCATACATGGAGGCGAAATTGCCGATACCGGTTAAAACCTGTTTGGAAAAAGTACTTTCAACTGCATTTTTGATACGCTTAACGGCCTGATTGCCTGCCTCTACATCCACACCTGCTGTTTTATAATCGATGCTTGTCATGATAAAAGCCTTTTGCGTAAACCATTAGTCCAGGCCGAACGAGCGTCTTCGACAGCCAGATTAATCAGAGAGTTAATTTTTATGCAGGACGCCTGGGTAGTTTTACCAATAACCTGAGGATTAACTTGATATTCAGCAAATAAATTAAGAATAGCCTCAAGATCATCAGGGGATACTTCCAGGATAAAACCACCGGCTTCTGCAAATAGCAACTTATCGGCGGCAAGCGGATCTGTTAAATGCACCTCAGCACCGATGCCAAGTCTAAAGCTCATCTGCGCCAATGCAGTCGCAATGCCGCCTCGGGAAATTACCGATGCCGAGAGGATCAGGCTCTGCTGAATAGCCTGATAGACTGCAATAAACTCCTGACCAATTTTTTCCAGATCAGGTTTGGGTAAACTATTACCCAGTTTAAGCTGCGTTTGAAAGTAAACACTGCCCCCGCATTCGTCACGCCGTGCACCCACCAGAATCAGGATCGAACCGGCTTGTTGGAAGGAATGTGTTAAGGCCTTGCCAGCATCGGGCATGGCGCCGGCGCAACTGATAATGGGGCTGGGTGGGATAGAGCTTTTGGTTGATTCGTTATAAAGCGAGACATTCCCCGATATAATCGGCAGGCTAAACTGAGGATAATCAATAACTGGAATTGCTTTTGAAGCATCAACAATACCTTGTATAGCTTCAATAAGCTCTGCCATTTGCTCTGGTTTTTCCGGATTGCCAAAGCATAGGCAATCGGTCAGAGCAACAGGCCATGCACCAGTTGCAACAATGTTGCGCGCGGCTTCCACAACAGCATTGACCGCACCCCAGTAGGCATCAATTTTACAATAGGCAGGGTTTTGAGCAACTGAAAGGGCAACGCCTGTTTTACGAATTTCAACCGGGTATTTATCTTCGTTAAAGGGGGTCAAAACACCTGCGGCAGCTTCACCGCGCTCCAGCCAGGTGCGACCCTGAACCTGTTTGTCGTAAGTTTCATAAACAGGCTCCCGACATGCGATATTTTCATGCGTTAATAGCTCAATCAGCGCGGTATTGAAGTCAGATGGCGGGGTGGTTTCAGAACTATCGAATTCGCGTTGTTTCTTTTCATAGGGTCTTGAGTACAGGATCCCTTGGGTGATATCTCCGGCCTTTGCCTGAACTATCGTTTGATTGTTATAGTTAACGATATATTGATCGTCTGAACGCAGTCTCCCTATGATGGTCGCCTGAGCGCCGTCGCAAATATCGGGCAGAGCAAAACGGATATTGTAATGTTGCAGGAATCGGTCAGCGAGAGACTCGGGAACCACCCACATAAAGCGTTCCTGTGTTTCAGAGCACAAGATAACTGCCGGCAGTAAATCAGCTATACTCGTGGGGACTTTTTCAAGATCAATTTCAGCACCGAAACCAGCGGCATCAGCCAGCTCAACACTGGCACAGGCAATTCCACCTGCTCCAAGATCTTTAAATCCGACATGAGCAATCAGATTATCGTTTCTCAACTGTTCAAACATAGCATAATTGGCTTTCAGAATATGGCGCTGCAAAAAGGCATTAGGCTCTTGTACTGCACCCTTATTCTCATTTTCCTGTTCGCTGTCTAAGGTCGATGAGGCAAATGCTGCGCCGCCAAAACCACTATTATCTGTCGGCTTTCCAACCAGAATAAACACGTAGTCTTTTGCATCAGCAGGAGCGTGGGAATGAATGATCTGATCCTCGCGCACCACACCTAAAGTCACCAGGGTAACCAGGCAATTTTCATTATAACCTTCGTCATAAGCGACATCACCTGCGAGATTCGGGATCCCCAATGGATTGGCATAGCCTGCAATTCCCCGGACTACACCTTCCTGAATCCATTTGGTTTTCGCGCGGTCGATGGCCCCGAATCGCAGACTGTCTGCCACGGCAATCACTTCAGCCCCCATACAGCATACATCCCGTACATTACCTCCCACTCCGGTTGCAGCACCTTCATAGGGAACGAGTTGAGAGGGATGATTATGCGATTCATGACTCATCACAATGCCATAGCGTTTGCCTTGCTTATCGATGGCGACGGAAATAATACCGGCATCTTCTTTTGGACCGAGTATGACATGAGGGCCGTCTGTGACAAATTGTTTCAGGTGTATTCTGCTGCTTTTATAAGAGCAATGTTCCGAGCCCTGGATGGACCACAAGATACATTCTGCATAAGTAGGGGGGCGTTTTAAAAAGTCGTTTTGTATGGTAAGTGCTTCGTCGACAGTCAGGCGGATATTAAATTGATTCAGGAGCCGAGCGATATCATCCCTGGAGAGAAGGGAGAAGTCAAAAAAATCGGGCGTTTTCGTCACTGAGTCATCCTTCGGGCTCAAACGTATTGTATAAGATAGCAGCTTTTAAATTTAAATCAATATTTTTTGCTATCTTTGCATAATTTGGTCAATTTGTTGAAAATTGGATTGATCGGCTCTTGATCCATTCAAGTATTTCCTTGGCTACCAAAGGATGGGAAATGTAGTAACCCTGGGCCTGATCGCAACCTATCTCGCATAAATAGCTGAGCGTATCCTTATCTTCGAGTCCTTCCGCGGTGGTTTGTAAGCCCAGACTTTTCCCTAAATCCACTATCGATTTGATCACAACTTTGGATTCCAGAGAGTGTTTTGCATTAATGACAAAGGATTTATCAATTTTGATTTCCGAGAAAGGCAGGCGAACCAGTTGCAACATGGAGGAAAAGCCTGTTCCGAAATCATCGATGGATAATTCAAAACCCTGCATTCTCAGACGTGTCAGAATTTCCAGAGACGCAACCGGATCTTCCATCGCTGCGGTTTCTGTCAGTTCCAGAATCAAACAATTAGGCTCGAGTCCAAGCTTTTTGATGTTTTTACTTAATTGCTCAAACAGTGCGGTGTTTTTCAGGGAGGAAGTCGAAATATTAACAGATAGCTTTAGGTTTTTAATTGTTTTTTCTGGAAGGTATTGTTTATATACAGGACCTGAGGTGATTTCGCTAAACCAGTGCAAAGCCTGATCCAATACTTCATAGGTAATGCCATCAATCAGGTGACAGGATTCAGCAAAGGGTATGAAGCGATCGGGCTGTACAATGCCAAATCGGGTGTTGACCCAGCGGCTTAATACTTCAAATCCTTTTAATTCCTGAGTTTTACAGTCGATCTTGGGCTGATAAACCACATAAATCTCTTTTTGCTCCAGCGCATTGGATAAATCACTTTTTAGTAGAAGTTCTGGATTTTTATCAATTAAACCGAAGTAGTGTGACGGTGGTTTTTTGACTGAGGTGTTTAGCTGAGTTAATAATTTTCTAAGATCAGTTAATGAAAAAGGTTTGGGAAGTACTGCCACTACATTGAGACCGTGCTCATAAGCTGTTCTCTGGGCAGCATCCAATACCCGACTGCCCACTCCGCTGGTTATAAGTATCTTGGATGTGCAGTGATGTCTTGCCAACTCAGTCATGACCTGAATACCGTCCATTTCAGGCATAATCAAATCGATAGCGAGAAATTCTGGTTCCCAGGTCTGAACCTGATCCAGAAATGTCGCTGGATTTGTTGTATATTCAGCTTCGATGTCTGTAAACCGTGCAATGTTTTGAATGGTTTTACAGATCATTACATCATCATCCAGAATTAATAAACGATTACTCATCCTGGTCTTCCTTGTCATTCGCTATTCAATGTATCCCTGATCTTGTTTAATAAATCCACACGCCGATATGGCTTGTTTAATAAATGAACGCCGGGTGTCAATTGCCCTTGATGGAGTATAATATCTTCAGGATAACCCGAGGTGTACAGCACTTTTAAATTGGGTCTTAATTTTTGAGCCAAAATGGCTAGCTCTGTTCCGCTTAGTCCTCCTTCCATTATTATATCCGTAAAAAGCAACTCAAAATCATCTCTTGTCTTCAGAATTTCAAGAGCGCTAAGTCCATTATCTGCAACTTCGACCTTATAGCCGGCGGCGCGCAATTGTTCGGAAGCATAAAGACGTACTTTTTCGTTGTCCTCGACCAAAAGGATTTTTTCATGTCCTGGGAGTATGGGTTTAATTTTAGATTCTTCCTCTGGAATAACGACATGATCGGCTTTGGGTAAATAAAGCCCTACAGTAGTGCCTTTTCCTGGCTCTGAATAAATATTGATGTGTCCGCCTGATTGCTTAATAAACCCAAATACCATGCTTAGTCCGAGCCCCGTGCCTTTTTCTTTGGGCTTCGTGGAAAAAAAGGGCTCAAACACTTTTTTAAGATGTTCGGGTGCAATCCCGCAGCCAGTATCCGAGATTAAAATTTCAGCATAGGGGCCTGGGCTGATTTCAGTATGGGTATCCGCATAGGTATCATCCAATTCTGAGTTTTTAGTTTCAATAATTAGCTGTCCTCCATTCGGCATGGCATCACGGGAATTTAAACAAAGATTTAAAATTGCATTTTCAAGTTGCGCCGGGTCAACCAAAGCAGGCCATAATTGAGGTTCTTTTTTTAATTTTAACTCAATGTGGTCGCCAATTGTTCTTTTCAGCAGCCCCAACATGTTTTCCACAAGAACATTTAATTCAATCACTTTGGGTTCCAGGGCCTGACGCCTTGCAAACGCCAGTAAGCGTTTAGTCAGCTCCGCTCCCCGCTGGGCGGCGCTGTATATCATTTCTGCCATTTCATTAAGCATCGGGTTAGCAGTCAATTGCTCGGTCAGTAATTCGGCATTACCCATAATTATGGTAAGCATATTATTGAAATCATGCGAAACTCCACCGGTTAACTGGCCCAGGGACTCAAGACGCTGCGATTGGCGAAGTTGTTCTTCGAGCTCATAACGCTCGGTTAAGTCTGTCATGCCTCCAATCATACGTACTGCTTTGCCGCGATCATCCCTTATTACATTGCCTCGGTCGAATACTTTAGCATAGGTGCCGTCTTTCCGGCGGAAGCGATACTCAGCATTCCAATGTGTTTTCCCCTCATTAATTACTTTGAAAACACCTTGAATTACCCGATTGAAATCATCTGGATGAATATAATTCATCCAGGAATTGATATTGGGGACAATTTCTTTACGCTGATATCCGAAAAGGATTTCAAAGCCCTCATTCCACCAGATCTTATTATTTAAAAGATTAAGATCCCAGATGGCATCATTGGTCGCATCAGATAGTAAACGAAATCGCTCTTCGCTTTCTCGAAGAGATTGTTCTGCTTCTTTTCTTTCCGTGATATCCTGAGCGACTCCCGCAACCCTGTAAAGCTGACCATTACTATCATAAATATGAAACGAACGATCAAGAATCCAGCGCATTTCGCCGTCAGGTCTGATAATACGGTATTCCTCATTATAGCCGTGGTTTAAATCTTCGAGTAAGGATAACATTTTACATCGATCTTCTTCATATATGGCTTCGAGCCATTGTCGGGGGTTTTCATAAAGACCCTGACAAGATCGCCCCCAAATGCGTTCGTAGGCCGGACTGATGTATAAAATCTGATCATGAGCCGCATTGGTCAACCAAAAAACCTCCTGAATATTTTCAGTGAGCTGACGAAAGCGCTGTTCAGTTTCCTGACGCACTTCTTCCAGTTTTTTTTGTTCAGTAATATCTTGGAAAGCACCCTGAACTTTAATAATTTGTTCTGATTTATCCCGCACAGATTCGCCCATGATTTTTATCCAGAGCTGATTTTTTTTCGGACTGAGAAAAGGTAATTCGAGTTGAAAAGCGAGCCCTTTATTCATGCATTGATCAAATGCATTGAGGAGCTTTTGCCGATACTCCTCGGGATACAGTGTAATTAAATTACCAAGTGTAGGGTTGAAAGAGTCAGTCACTTCATGAATGAGCTCTGCTTCCTCTGACCAGATAAAACTTTGTTCCGGAAGTCTTACTGACCAGGCCCCAATACGGCTAATCAGTGAAGCCATACGAAGAAAGGATTGATTTTTTTCAAGCTCGTTCAGCATCAGTTTTTTCTGGGTGATATCTTCGCATACTGCGATAAAATTGATAGGTTTTCCGGTTTCATCACGTGGAGCAGAAATGCTTAACCGTGTCCAAATTACCTGATTAGTTTTCGTTATATAACGCTTTTCAAAAGTTTGGCCCCTTTGTTCGGCGAGCAAGCTGCGGCAGTGTTCCCAACTTAGGCTCTTATCATCGGGATGAGTGACATCCATAAATGTCATTTTATATAACTCTTCCTCCGAGTAACCGAGCATCTCGCAGTAGGCGGCGTTGACCTGTAAAAAAAAACCGTTTAAATCGGTAATAGCAATTCCTGTTGCGGCATCCTGGAAAGCATGGCGAAATCTTGACTCGCTTGTTTGCAGGGCATTGCTTTTTTCATTCAGTTCAATGCAGATTCTTACTAAATAACCCGCATGATCAATCAGCTCAAAATCATTCTCTGTGGGTTCATAGCAATGCTCGTAATAAAGAGCGAAAGCAGCAATTACTTTTCCATGACTGTCAATCACTGGCGTGGACCAGCAGGCTTTTAAATGATTTTCTTCGGCAAGTTCGACGTAATGATCCCAAAAAGCACTGCTGCTGATATCTGGTACGATGACTCGCTTCTTTAAATACATTGCGGCACCTGAACAAAGCTGGTTGGGACCAATTTGCATTCCTTCTATAGTTTGGGTGTAGATAGCAGGTAAATGAGGAGCAGAACCCTGACGGATATGGACGCCGTCTTTGTCTAACAACAGAATTGATACCTTTGCTTCTTTAGCGATTTCTTCAATGCCTAAAGCTATCGTTTCCAATAATGTCGAAAGGGGAGCTGTGCTAAGAATCAGTTCAAAGACTCTTCGTTCAATTTGAAGTAAGGCTGCATATCTGGGCGAGAAAGTGGCTGATTGCTTAGTCGGTGAATGATGTCCGATATGTTTTGGGGATCTCTCCATTAACTCACCTTTGTTATCCTGTTTTTACACCTTTTTATAAGTGTAGCTCATCCAATGGCGGGCCGGATAAACCTGAGTAACAGGCGATACAGAAGAGAAATAAACACAAGAATTACTAATTATGCCAGAATGATAAAACCATACTATAATCAAATTATTAGCACTAAAAGAGCAGCCATCATGCATGAACTTCTTAATTTAATTGCAGTCATTATTGTGTTCGGACTGGTAATGTGGTTAATCAATGTGTTTATTCCAATGCCTGCAGCGATTAAATCTCTTTTGAACATTCTGGTACTAATTGTTTTGATTATTTATATCCTGCAGTTCTTTGGAGTGATCAATACGATATTGCCTCCCATTCGTATTTTGAAGTAAATTGACAGTTGAGTGGATTAACTGTCAATAGCAAGGATGGAGCATGCCCAGTTCAGAAAGAGCCAGCGAGAAAAGAGACTTTAATCTTAGGTCGCAGAAAAAAAAATCAGCGATTGCTGTGAAATCTGAACAGATAAGTCAGAGCATTTCATATGACCATTTTTGTGCAGAGCTGTTGGCTGAAGCGAAACATGTCAATGAAACGCACAATGGAATACCGCAATGCAGCGGGGCACAGTTTAAAATCGCTTTAATTGGTTTTGGTGACAGACAGCGGCTGGAAATGCAAATTAATCCGGATCTTAAAGTGGACCTCCCTGAAAAGTTTGAAGTCGATATGAATGCCGGTTTTGATTGGCTTGATCTGGCTGTTAGTTATGGCAGCGAGGAGGCAAAAAAATACTTTCGTTTACATATCCAGGAACCCTTTTTTCGACAAGCATACTGTGAATATCGAACACATCGTGCAGACAACCATCTGGAGCAACTCGCAGATAGAAAGCCCGGCTTTTTCAATGAGAGTTTGAAGCATGCTAAAGCGGCAACTCATTTATGGCAATTAGCTAATTCAGGGAGTCATCAGCTTCAGGATGGGCCGCAATTCAAATAAAAGTTCGGAGTAACTCACCCGGTACGTCATCCTGTTCCCTGGTACGTCATCCTGAACGCAGTGAAGGATCTCCTGAATCTGGCTCAGCTCTAAGCAGTTTGAGATTCTTCACTGCGTTCAGGATGACGTTGACGATTTGATGCTTTTTACATTTTCATTTTTTTGTAAATAAAAAAGGGCAAATTAGAGATGATTGCCATGATATATCGCCAGAAAAATGGATGGTAGCTTAGCCTTTTTTTTCTGTCTAATGCTTTAAAGCAGGCTTTGGCGCAGTCTTTTGGAGAGGACGCATAAAAAATACCGGGCTTTCCGAACGTTTGCGTCGTATCAATAAAGCCGAGGCGCATGATAGTCAGTGTTTGCGTCGGTGAAGCAGATTGCTGTAGCCCCTGCAGATAAGTTTCGATAGCTGATTTGCTGGCACCATATAAACTATTTTTACTGCGTCCACGGCTGGCAGCGACTGAGCTTAAAAAAATAAGCTGGTGGTCACTCTGTTCTTTTTTAAGATACCCATGAATTAGTTCACAGCTGCTTGTAATATTGACTTTAATGACTAAACCAATATCTGATTCATTAAGATCGTGATTTTCAATAATTAAACTATGAGCTAAAAATAGCGACAAATTCTCCTGACGTGAGAACAACTGATGGCACAAGGTTTTGCTGTCATTGGCGAAGTCAAACACTATGGTCTGGCAAGGGATTTTATAGCGCAGCGCATAATCGGCAGCCATAATTTTAAGTTCGGCCGCATCACGTGCAATTAAAATTAAAGGATGCCCCTTACTTGCTGCTAGATGACCGAACTCTCTGGCGATTGCCGAACTGGCCCCGCTAATGACCCAGGTCGTTTTATTCATATACAAATCCCTAATCGTCGACCTAAATCAGAACAGGGGTGATTAGGCAGGGTTTCAAGCAGTTTGATGAATTGTCCGCTATTAGGGTATTGGCATCTGAACTGCTCTGATGTTAATAACAAATCTTTTGCCAGGTACACTTTGCCCTGATGCTGCGTGATCCATTGATTCAAATTTTTAATTGTTTGGCGGGCTTGCGGTTGGTTCACAAAATCAATGGCAATGGTAAAGCCTGGCTGAGTGAATGACAGCAAGCCCGTTCCAGTATGATTTAAATATTTTAAGACTGCCAGCGCAGGCAGTGCATGATGTTTACGGCCAAGCAGCAGACATTGCTCAAGGCATTCCTTAATCAAATCAGCTCCAACGACGGCCTGGAATTGAATTAAGCCTTTTTTCCCATAGAGGCGATTCCAGTTACTGATTCTATCTAGCGGATTATTGAATATCTGGATAGGGCTGACTTGTGGAGAAGAGCTGGTATAACGAAAATAAAGCTGATTAAATACTTTCATTCCCAGACGGTTAATCAGGCGAAAAGGAATCGGTGGAATATTAACAGGAGCCGCTTCCTGCCTGTTTAAACCCTCATGATAGCTGGCATGAGAAAGTATGGCATGCTCCGGGTTAAGAAAATCGAGCCAGGCGGCTTGATAATCACTGCTATCTGCCAATTTCAGCATTCTTTCAACCAGTTCATCCCAGCTCTGATATTTCTCATTTTCGGATTTTACAAACTGCGACGCTTTCTTAAGCTTCAGCCCGACACGTTTGATAATTCCTGTCAGTCCCAGGCCGGCAATGGTTGCATAAAACAAGTCAGCGTTGTCCCTGGGGCTACAGTGTATTGACTCCTGATGACATTGTAATTCTATCCATTCGATATGCTGCCCCAAAGCCGCTTCTTTCGGATTATTTTTTCCATGAACATCATTAGCAATGCCTCCCGCTAAAGTGGCGCGAAGCGTGCCGGGAATTACTGGTGGGATAAAGCGCGTGTCAACCTTGAATAAATCGGCAAAAGTAACGCCGCCCTGACAAACTAACAGGCCGCTTGCAGCGTCAAAAGAAAGAAAGTGATTAAGCCGCCTGGTATCAAGAATGGACTGTTGATCATTGAGGCAGCAGTCATTATAACTGGTTCCAGCGCCGCGTGCCAAAATCGATTCTTTCGCAGGTATCAGTATTTTTTCTATTTGTTTTTCACTATCCGGACGATAGCATTTCGATTGGGTCTCAAGATTATGGGCAAAGTTGCCAAAGGGCATTAATTTAGGCTGCATTGCTAGTTTTATCAATCGAAAATTCAAGTGTGTCATCTTTCCCAGGCATTGACAATTGTATTTTGAAATCAGCGCCTTGGCAAAATGAATTTGGTGTATTAAATAGCCGAAATGAATGCAAGCAGATCATCATGAACTCCTGATGCTATAATTTTTAATCAAAGGATATTGCATCGATACTGGAAGTACATCAAAAGGAAAAGTCATGGAATTGTTAAAGTTAATAGTGAAATCGGCGTTGATGGGACTTTGGATAATGATTCCAGTTTCTATTTATGCAGCTGATTTACCGACAGTGGTTATTGGTTCTGAGAAATACGATAAACAAATGTGTATTGAGCGCTATACTCAGGACTGCCTGGATTCAGTCTGTATGACATCTTCTGATACGGATTGCAATGACAAATGCCAGTCGGCTGCGGAAGATAAGTGTCAGGATGAGGCAGATGATTAGTCAATTTTTTGACTGATAAATAATTAAATCCTGTTCAGGTACGTCTGCCACCATGATTAAAGTTGGCATATAAATTGCTAAGCAATGGTTTATCGTATTGAAGCAGATTGGATGCAGGATTACTCATGGTTGAGAAGGATGTATTATCGCAAGAAGAAATTGATGCCTTGTTAGGCGCTGTAAACAGCGATAATTCGGATTCTGCAGAAGACGAGATCAATACAGAGAATGACCTCCCCCCGTCGCCAACCGCTACTAAAACTGAGCATATTGAAGTCCTCAATTTTGCAAGCCAGGAACGTATCGTTCGTGGTGAGCTTCCGGTTCTTGATAAAATCCATGATCGGGCTGCGCGTTATTTTGCCAATGATATTTATCTTTTGATGGCCAAAGAAATTCACATTAAGCAAGAGCCGATGGCGGTAGTGAAACACCGTGAATATCTAAGTGCTTTGCCCAATCCCAGTTTAATGACTATTTATCGATTTAAGCCTTTACGTGGTAAGGCGCTGATCGTCTTTGACAGTACCTTTGTGTATGATTTGGTCGATTATTATTTTGGCGGCAGTTCGCAATTTTGTGCACAAACCGATAAAACAGATTTCACAGCCGCAGAATTGCGAGTGATGGATATTGTGATCGGTAAACTGGTGCGCAATATCGAGCAAGCCTGGGCACCGATTATTCACCTCGAACCCCTCCGGGTCAATGACGAAACCAATCCGCAATTAGTGCACATCGGTGAACCGGATGAATTATTGCTAGTCAGCAAGTTCAGCCTTGATTTTGGCAAGGAACAGGGGACTTTTGCCTTCATTTTACCTTATTCAATGGTGGAGCCTATCAAACAGCAACTGGAACTTGGAGCTGCAAGACCTGATGAAGATATTGATCCGAACTGGATTATGTCTCTTAAAGAAGAGTTAATGGAGGTGGAGTTAACTATTAGTTCAGTTATGGCGCAAACCACAAGCACTTTAGGCAAGGTAATGGAGTGGAAAGCAGGAGATTTTTTAACCCTGGAAATGAATGAAGAAGTGACAGTCGATATAGAAGGGACGCCTGCTTTTGTTGCTACTGTAGGGAAAGTGAATGATAAGCGAGCTTTAAAAATAACAAAAAAAATAAGTTACTAGAGGTGGTTATGAGTGAGAATACAGAGGTCGTCACAGCCAAGTTAACTCAGGATGCAACAGGCAATACTGAGAATGAAAAAATGGAAATGATTCTGGATATTCCAGTGACGGTCACCGTAGAAATCGGCCGAACTAAAATGTCAATCCGAAATTTATTACAACTTAATCAGGGGGGCATTGTCGCTCTGGATCGCATGGCAGGGGAGCCGCTTGATGTACTGGTCAATGGAACTCTGGTTGCTCATGGTGAAGTTGTTGTGGTGAACGACAAATTCGGGGTCCGTCTGACGGATATAGTAAGCAAGGCAGAAAGAATCAAGCGATTAAGATGAAGCTAGCAAACAAGGGATTGTATCTGTATTTATTTTTAAGCAATACGGCTTATGCAGCGGGTTCTGAAGGGTCAAGTCTAAACGGTGGCGATTTCTTCAGAATTCTCATGGGTTTATTGTTTGTTATTATCTTTATTTTGGGTTTGTTCTGGCTTATGAAGCAGACAAGCCGATTAGGAACCGGCAAACACATCAATCTGGAAGTGATTTACTCTGCTAACCTGGGCCCACGAGAGAGAGTTCTACTGGTACGCGCGGGTACACGCTATCTGCTTTTAGGGGTCACCAGCCATAACATCACGACATTATGTGACTTTGGCGAAGAGCTGCCTCCGGGCTTTGAGAAGCAGGCCGAGACGCGGTTCACTGAATTTTTCAAACAAGCTTTAAGGACGAAGTCTCAATGAAACGACGCAGTTTGTTGTATGTCCTGATTTTATTGTTATTCCCCTCAATTGTTCTGGCGGCGAATTTATCGCTTCCAGCCGTAACAGTGAGTCCATCAGCAAACGGTGAAACCTATAGTGTCAATTTACAGATTATATTGTTAATGACCCTATTGAGCGTAATTCCCGGATTGTTAATGGCGATGACTTCATTTACCCGAATCATCATCGTTCTTTCAATGCTGCGTCAGGCAATCGGGCTTGGGCAAACACCGACAAACCAGATATTAATAGGAATCTCTCTTTTTCTCACTTTTTTTGTTATGTGGCCTGTTTTTAATCAAATAAACCAAAATGCAATTCAACCTTATATCAAGGAACAAATTGACTTTCCCCAGGCTCTGAATCTGGGAGAGCAGCCCTTAAAACAGTTCATGCTTCGGCAAACCCGTAAAAACGATTTGGCCTTATTTGAAAAATTTGGCAACAGCCAGGTCGCGAATGTATCCGACATTCCCATGCAAATTGTTATTCCTGCTTTCATAACCAGCGAATTAAAAACGGCGTTTCAAATCGGATTTATTCTATTTCTCCCTTTTTTGATTATCGATATGGTGGTGGCTTCAGTGCTAATGGCAATGGGTATGATGATGCTATCCCCCTTAATTATTTCATTACCATTTAAAATAATGCTGTTTGTAATGGTCGATGGCTGGACTCTGGTGCTAGGTTCATTGGCCTCGAGTTTTGCGGTGAGCTAGGAGAAATCATGACAGCAGATTCCGTTTTATCCTTATTCAGTGAAGCGGTGTATTTAATGATTTTACTATTGCTGGTTCTAATAGTTCCTGGATTGGTTGTGGGCCTGATTGTTGCCATGTTTCAGGCCGCCACGCAAATCAATGAAGCCAGTTTAAGCTTCATCCCCAAACTGCTGGTTACCTTTCTGGTGATGGTTATCGCCGGACCCTGGCTTTTAAAGACCATGTTGAATTATACCGAGAGTTTATTCGGTAATATTCCTTATTTACTGGACTGATATGGCCATTTCTCATCAGACCATTATCCTGTATCTAAGTCAGATAGTCTGGCCGCTGGCTCGCATATCCGGATTATTCCTGTCAATGCCTTTAATTTCGTCTGTATTATTACCCCGAAGCATTCGTATTATTTTTGCTTTCGCTCTGGCGTTCATCGCCATGCCCTTTATCCCTGAATCCATGTCTTTTTTATACTTCAGACTAGAGCATATATTTTTTCTGATGAATGAGATATTGCTCGGATTGCTTATGGGGTTCGCGCTGCAATTGGTTTTTCAGATTTTTATTGTGGGTGGCCAGATTATTGCCATGCAGGCCGGATTGGGTTTCGCGGTAATGGTTGATCCGGCCAGTAAAGCCAGTGTGCCTTTGGTGAGTCAGCTATATCTAATGATGGTTAGTCTTTTATTTTTGACTTTAAATGGTCATCTGGCGCTTTTCGACTTATTTCTTGAGAGTTTCAAAATAAAGCCAATAGGTCAATTTGATGTAGGAGTGACTGAGTTGGCTTCGATACTGGGATTTTCTGCCTGGATGCTGAAAGAGTCTGTTCTGGTTTCTCTTCCCGCAATTCTTTCCTTATTATTAGTCAGCCTTGCCTTTGGTGTGATGAGCCGGGTGGCGCCACAGCTTAATTTATTTTCAATTGGCTTTCCTATCACTTTATTGATGGGATTTATAGTGATTCGCTTTAGTTTACCCGGCCTTTTTGACCAAATGAGCGATAGCATTGAACAGGGCATTTTACTCATAAAAGGGATGTTACGCTGATGGCCGAAGAAGAACAGTCGCAGGAAAAGACGGAACAGCCCTCGCAAAAGCGCATCAAAGAGGCGAGAGAAAAAGGGCAGGTGCTGCGTTCCAAAGATTTTAACGCAACGCTGATTCTCATTTTCTCAAGCTTAAGCGTCCTGATTTTGGGTCATTATCTGGCTGATGAGGCCAAAAAGATGATGCAGGAATCGCTGCATTTCAATTTGGAATTATTCCGGGCGGATGCCAACCTGTTCTATAAAATGCGTGAAGTGATGAGTTTGGGATTTAATCTTGTCTGGCCATTGCTGCTGTTAATTTTATTGTTGTCAATTATTGCGCCCTTACTAATTGGCGGCTGGGTATGTTCCTTTGAGGCAGTGCGGCCTCAGTTTTCACGCATGAATCCCATGAAGGGATTAAAGCGTATGGTTTCGTTGAAGGCAGTGGTCGAGATGGCCAAATCTTTTATCAAATTTGTGTTAGTCGCTTTCGCAGCGTTGCTTATATTGCATTGGCAAGTGCCTTCATTAATGGCATTGGCTAATTTTTCACTGGAAAGCGCTATTGGCGAGGGTCTGCGAATTATTTCCTTTTCTTTTCTGATGATTAGTTCCTGTCTGATTCTCATTGCTGCATTGGATGTGCCTTTTCAGTGGTATGAATTTCAAAAGCAGTTAAAAATGACGCGTCAGGAACTGAAGGATGAGTACAAGGAAACGGAAGGCAAGCCTGAGGTTAAAAGTCAGATCCGAAGAATGCAGCAGGAAATTTCGCGCCGGCGAATGATGGCAGAAGTGCCCAAAGCCGATGTGGTGCTAACCAATCCAACGCATTTCGCAGTCGCGCTGCAGTATAAACAAAAGGGTAATCGCGCGCCGGTTGTGGTGGCTAAAGGGAAAGATCTGATTGCTTTCCAGATCAATAAAATCGCATTGGCGCACAAAGTGCCGATCTTGTCCTTACCCCCATTGACCCGGGCTATTTACTTTTCAACTGCTCTGAACAAAGAAATTCCCAGAGGCTTGTATGTGGCGGTGGCGCAAGTGCTGGCCTACATTTTTCAATTAAAAAATCGTCAGTATTACGAGCGGCAACCCGCTTCGCTTAACGATTTACCTATTCCTGAAGATCTTAGACGCAGCGAGGAGGAAACCTGATGAATTCCTGGTTACAAACGATTAAATTATGGATCAATCAGGGACTCGGTACTCCGCTGATGATGGTTATCATGCTAAGTATGATGATTCTGCCTCTGCCTGCTTTCCTGCTGGACATCTTCTTTACTTTCAATATCGCCTTGTCACTAATTGTCCTGCTGGCCGTTATTTACAGTGAACGCCCCCTTGATCTGGCAGTTTTCCCGACAGTCATTCTGATAGCCACCTTATTACGTCTTGCATTGAATGTCGCTTCAACACGAATCGTTTTGTTGAACGGCCAGAATGGCACTGATGCAGCGGGACAAGTGATTCAATCCTTCGGTGAGGTCGTTATTGGCGGCAATTATGCAGTGGGTCTGGTGGTTTTTATTATTCTGGTGGTAATTAACTTTGTGGTCGTCACCAAGGGAGCCGGACGGGTTTCGGAAGTTAGCGCCCGATTCACTCTGGATTCTTTGCCAGGAAAGCAAATGGCCATTGATGCTGATTTAAACGCTGGCTTGATTAATCAGGAACAAGCCATTAAACGACGGGCGGAAGTATCGCAGGAAGCAGATTTTTATGGATCAATGGATGGTGCCAGCAAATTTGTGCGAGGAGATGCGATTGCTGGTATTTTAATTTTGCTGATTAATATGATTGGCGGTCTAATCATAGGCGTTTTGCAGCATGGAATGTCGTTCGATGATGCCTTGCACAATTATATTCTATTGACTATTGGGGATGGTCTGGTGGCTCAGGTCCCTTCGCTGGTTCTGTCCACAGCGGCTGCTATTATTGTCACTCGCGTTTCCAGTGCGCAAAATATGAGCCAGGCATTGGTAAAACAAGTATTCGGACATCCGAAGGCACTGATAATCGCAGCAAGTATTATCGGTTTGATTGGTGTCGTTCCCGGCATGCCTCATATTGCTTTTCTTTTATTGGCAGCAGGTATAGGCACAATGGCTTATCTCATGATTCGCAGCAATCAGGACAAAGCCAGAAAAGAAAAACTCAGTGAGTCGCACGAGCCTTTAAAGGATAATTTACTGGTCTCTGAATTAAGCTGGGATGATGTCAACCCGGTCGATGTCATTGGACTGGAAGTAGGTTACCGCCTTATCCCGCTGGTTGATAGCTCACAAGGCGGGGTTTTGTTATCCAGAATCAAGGGCGTCAGAAAAAAGATTTCCCAGGAGTTAGGTTTTTTAATTCCAACTGTTCATATTCGGGATAATCTGGATCTTAAACCCAATCATTATCGAATCAGTCTGGCGGGTGTCATTATGGGAGAGGCGCCTGTTTTTAATGATCGTCTGCTGGCCATAAATCCCGGACAGGTATTTGGGGAGCTGGATGGACAGGCAACCAGGGATCCTGCTTTTGGGCTTAATGCAGTCTGGATTAATGAAGGCCAAAAAGAGTTGGCACATACTTATGGTTATACGGTAGTTGATGCCTCCACTGTAGTCGCTACCCACTTAAGCCAGATTCTTGAGCAGAATAGCCAACAGCTATTAGGCTATGAAGAAACCCAGCAGCTGCTTGATAAGCTGGCATTGTCTTCACCTAAGCTGGTCAAAGAGCTGGTTCCTGACAATTTAACACTGGGTGCTGTAAATAAAGTATTGCAAGGCTTGCTGACTGAACATATCCCCTTAACCGATATTCGCACTATCGTGGAAACCCTTGCAGAGTCATCCGGCAAATCCAAGGACATTGATTATCTGATTGCTCAGGTTCGTGTCGCTTTATCGCGTTTGATTACACAAAAGATGAGTGGGTTAAACGAGGAGCTGCAAATCATTACGCTCAAACCGGAGCTGGAACAGTTATTGCAGCATTCACTCCAAAACAGTAACGGACAAAATATGAGTTTTGAACCGGGGATGGCAGACAAGATTCAGCAGGCCTTACTGCGGTTTGCAGATCAGCAACAGGCACGTCAACAATTGGCCGTTTTGGTGGTTCAGCCTGGAATACGATCCATCCTGGCACGTTTTGTGCGTAACATTTCCAATAATCTGCATGTAATGTCCTATCAGGAAATACCTGACAACAAGCAGATAAGAATAGTGGGTACAGTGGGATAACAAGGGATTTTTATGAAAATAAAACGTTTCACCGCATCGGATACACGAACAGCCATGCAGCAAATCAAATCCGTTTTTGGGCCGGATGCTGTTATTTTATCCAGTTCAAAAGTGGATAATGGCGTGGAGATTGTGGCTGCTATCGATTTCGATGAAACCATATTAAGCCCTGAAGCGGCAGTCTCAACTCTTGGCAGAGAGACCGCTTCCAATACGGCGGTATCCTCGCCACTGGATGAAATGAAGCAGGAAATTCAGACACTTAGAGGGATGCTTGAGGCGCAGTTGCGCGGCAATGTTGGCCGGCAGGAACCGCTTCATACCATTTTGATGCAAAAATTGCTTTATCTTGGTGTCAGCCAATTGACAGCCACATCTCTGATTACACATATCAACCCGGGACTTAACCAGCAAAATGCCTGGCAGCAAGTATTAGGCCGTTTATCTGAAGCGCTCCCTATTTGTGACAGCCGACGAATTGAAGAAGGGGGAATCTATGCTTTCGTAGGCCCCACCGGAGTAGGTAAAACAACTACTCTGGCAAAGATTGCCGCCCGATTTGTATTACGCTTCGGGGCAGACAAGTTGGGTTTGATCACAATGGATACCTATCGAATTGCTGCTCAGGAGCAGTTAATCGTGTATGGAAAAATATTGGGTGTGCCTGTTTGCGTGGCACAGGATGAACTCTCTCTTTCCCGCGTTATCAGTCAGCTGAATGACAAAAAGCTGATTCTGATTGATACGGCGGGAATGAATCCTGCTGACGAGAGGGTTAGCCAGCAGATGGATATGCTAAGCTCCCATCTTCACTCGATTTCAACGGTACTGGTTTTACCTGCAACCAGTCATTATCAGGTTATTATTGAGGCGATTAAACGCTATCAGGTGAGCCGGGTAGAGCAGTGTGTGGTGACGAAACTGGATGAATGTCTGGCCTTGGGAGGGGTATTAAGCGCTATTGCCGAAACAGGAATAGGGGTCAGTTACGTAACCAATGGACAACGGGTTCCTGAAGATATCAAACTGGCCACGCGCTATCAGTTAATTGAACAGTTTGCTCAGCAGGAATTACGCATGAATGAGTATGATACGGCTGCGCAAACAATTCAGAATGCTGCAAGGAGGTTTTATGTCGAAGATTGAAAAACCTTTAGATGACCAGGCAGCGGGATTACGAAACATCACTCGCTCCAAACCGGTTAAAGTCATCGCGGTGTCAGCTGGAAAAGGAGGTGTCGGCAAAAGTAATATCTCTGTAAATCTGGCAGTTGCACTCGCGCAAATGGATAAGAAAGTACTGTTATTGGATGCCGATTTAGGTCTGGCCAATATTGATATCATGCTGGGTTTGCATACAAAATTTAATTTGTCTCATGTGATTCAGGGGATCTGCCATTTGGCGGATATTATGTTGACAGGCCCCTATGATATCCGAATTGTTCCCGCCGCTTCCGGAACTGATTATATGACTCAGCTTAGTCCGAGTGAGCATGCCGGCATTATTGATGCATTCAATGAGTTAACCGATGATTTCGATTATATGATTATCGACACCGCTGCAGGGATTTCTGACACTGTATTGAGTTTTGTCCGTTCTTCGCAAGAGGTGGTGGTAGTAGTTTGCGATGAACCCACGTCATTAACCGATGCCTATGCTTTAATTAAGGTGATGAGCAAACGCTATGAGTGGAGCCATTTTCATATCCTGGCCAATATGGTCAGAAGCATGCGCGAAGGGCGTGAGTTGTTTAACAAGCTTTATCGAGTGTCGGAGCAGTTTCTCGATGTTAGTCTGGATTATCTGGGAGCTATCCCTTTCGACGAAAGAGTGCATGACGCGGTTAAAAAACAAAAAGCGGTATTGGCCGCATTTCCCGATTCAAATGCCGCCAAGGCATTCAGAAATCTGGCAAAAAATGTTGAAAAATGGCCGTTTAAACCCGTGCTGGGTGGCAATACCAGTTTTTTTCTGGAACGTTTGGTAGCCAGTGAACATTAAAACTGGCTTAGCCTAAAAGGAATTTTTTCAATAAGAAAAAATAAGGAGACAGTCGTGGATGCGTTAGCAGCTTACGGCAAAGTAAATCAGCAAACCCAGGAAACCCTTGTCAAGGCACATGCCATGCTGGTTAAACGAATCGCGCATCATCTGATGGTTCGTTTGCCGCAAACAGTGCAGCTTGATGATTTGATTCAGGCAGGGATGCTGGGCTTATTGGAAGCGGTAAGACATTATGACTCAAGCAAGGGGGCTTCCTTTGAGACTTATGCCGGCATCAGAATCCGCGGGCACATGCTGGATGAAGTGCGTCGAAACGACTGGGTGCCGAGATCAGTATACCGCAATGCCAGAATGATTTCTGAAGCAGTCAAACAGGTAGAAAACCGCCTTGGTCGAGAAGCCAAGGACGCGGAGGTTGCTGCAGAGCTGAATTTAAAACTGGAAGAATATTATGAAATGCTGCAGGACTCCGCGGGCAGCCAGTTATTCGGTTTTGATGATCTGGGTGTAACCGAAGATGTATTAAAAGGTGAGGGCTATACCAGCGAGCCGCACACCCATGTGATTCAGGACGATATGATCGCAAGACTGGCTCATATTATTGAAGGGCTGCCCAAAAAAGAGCGGCTGGTTTTATCCCTGTATTATGAGCAGGATTTGAATTTGAAGGAGATCGGAGAGGTCTTGGGGGTCAGTGAATCGCGAGTTTCACAGATACATACTCAAGCGACTCTGCGAATCAGAGCACGCCTGTCAACAGAAGAATAGATAAATTATGGATGGTTTAACTTTTCTGGGATTAATTACCGGATTTACAGCGATTATTATTGGCCAAATGTTTGAGGGCGGGAGCATAACCTCGCTTTTAAATATGCCGGCTTTATTCATCGTTATGGGAGGAACGCTCGGGGCTGTGATGGTGCAGACTCCATGGAATACGTTTAAAAGGGCATTCAAAATCGTTCCCTGGATATTTTCCCCCCCAAAAAATTCCTTTGATAAAAGCAAGGAGCAATTGATTGATTTAGCTCGAAAAGCCAGACAGCACGGGCTTTTAACCCTTGAACAGCATATGGAGAGTGAAAACAATTCGCTCATGCGTCAGGGATTGGAGCTGTTAGTCATAGGAGTGGATAAGATCACCATTCGTCATGTACTGGAATCAGAAATTGATCGACGCGAAGATTATGATTTGCGTGCTGCCCATGTGTTCGAAAGTATGGGGGGATATAGTCCTACTATCGGTATTTTAGGCGCTGTTATAGGGCTTATTCAGGTCATGCGTAACTTGGCCGATCCTGGGGAACTGGGCGTTGGTATTGCTGTTGCTTTTGTCGCTACTATTTATGGGGTTGGATTAGCCAATCTGGTTTTTTTACCAATCGCCAATAAACTGAAGTGCTGTATTGCCAACCAGATTCATCATGACGAAATGCTGGTAGAGGGTTTGGTTGCTATGGCCGGTGGAGAAAGCCCAAATATGCTAAACTTAAAGCTAAATAATTATGGACTCCATCAAGAGAATGCGCGGAAGAAGAGCAAAAAAGATTGAACATGAAGATACTCATCGGTGGATGGTTTCCTACGCGGATTTCATTACATTACTATTCGCTTTCTTTGTAGTGATGTATGCGATTTCGTCGGTGAATGTTTCCAAATATAAAACCCTCGCAGATGGAATGCAGTCTGCCTTTAACCAGAATGGCAAACAAAAGGCCCCAATGAGTAACCGGAATGATGGACAATCAGGTGGTGCCATAGATGTGGATGCCTTTAATGATCTGGAGCAAAAACTAGCCGAGTTGCAAGATTCGGACTACAGTGCAAACAGACAAAACGGATGGATTGAGCTGGATATTAAAGCAGAAGCGCTTTTTGACAGTGGAAGTGCAGAGTTACGCCCGCTTGCTGTAATTAAACTAATGAAATTAGCCAATATACTTAAAAAAGTTCCATTTCCCATCGCGCTGGAGGGATATACCGACAATCTTCCAATCAGTACCCCCCAATATCCTTCAAACTGGGAACTATCCGCGGCCAGGGCTGCTGCTGTAGCCAGAATATTAACCAATTATGGGGTCGATCCGGGGCGTATTACAGTCACGGGTTACGGCGAGCAATTTCCAGTTGCTGATAATATTTCTGACGATGGCAGAGCGAAAAACAGGCGAGTGAATTTAATCATTGCCAAGGACAAAACCATTCCACGGTTATTAAATCCTGGCGAAGGGAAAAATCAGTTTACAGTGGAAACCCAAAAAAACAATGAACCCCCTCTTTCATTACAGCCTAAAACTGATATGGTAGTACCATTAGCCAAGGAGACACCATGATGTTAATTATCAGTTGCGGTTTAATAATTTGTGGCTTATTTGCTTTATTCATCATGAAGCAACGAAAGGAAATGAAAAGCTTATCTCTAAAACTCAGTCAGTTGAGCAAATCAGTAGAACGCTATCAGTCCGAGCAGACCGCACTGGTTAATGCCGATCTGGTCTTTGCCAAGCAATTAACAGACCTGAACCGTCAGTTGGGAAGTATTGATTCCCAAGTGAATATGATAGAAAACAAACGCAACAACGATGGCGGTTATCAACATGCCCTGCGTATCCTGCAAATGGGAGGCGACAAGGCCGAAATTATCGATAATTGCCATTTATCGAACGCTGAAGCAGAATTATTGATGAATTTGCATGCTTATCGCGAAGCAATAAAAACATCGGAAAAGATTTAAAGAGAATTGGGATTAACCTGTCGAAACAGGCTTAGAACACATATAGGTCCTGTGTCATTTCCGCGCAGGCGGAAATCCAGCAATGATTTGGCACCGTGCTTGCGATGAGAAAAGATTCCCGCCTGCGCGGGAATGACACAGTTTGCACAGATGTTAAATCATCTTGGACCCGGCTGAGGTTCTGCTTCGGGCTCTGGTTCCGGGCTTTTTATTGTTCCCAGAGCATCGCGCATCGAGTTGGTCTGATTAACTGAAGGGATCTCGGAGAGCGCTTTCAACGCTTTAGTATACAGAGGCTGAGGATTCGCCTTATTTGCCAGTTCTATTGCTGATTTAATCTCTTCGACTGTGCCCTGATAAAGCGTGCCGTCTCCACAGGAAAAGACGGTAAAGCCTGTCGGTTTTCCATCTCTCATTTGCTGAGCAAGGAATTCACGCTTTTGGCTGGCCTGATCTGTAAAAAACTCGATGGCACTTTCCTGAGAGGGGAAGACCAGACTGCCGTCTTCTTCCGGCTCCTGACCATACTTGAGTTTAAATTGGTCAACAATTTTGAGCCAGTCGTCATCATTGATAGAGAGTTTCCTAATGCTTACTGGTTCTGGTGCAGGCTCATCGGCTTCGGATTTTTTTTTGTCAGGCTGAGTTAAATTTTCTTGTGGAAGAACTGGTTTTTTAGCTTCCTGAGCCTGAATGGCTTCATTCGCGCGACGCTGGGCTTCCAGCTGATCTTTATGTTTTTGGGTGTTGGCTTTGGTCATCGTTATCTCCAATCCTGATGAGGAGTATAATATTCTATCAGTAAGTCCAGGAATGATAACATACTTTTCAGGTGCAGCATCTGGGGAGAATTGTTAAGTTCCTGTTAATTTTTTGTCTAATCGCAATGTTTTTACCTGTATTCTAAAATTGTAGTCTGAAAATACAGCTATGGTTTCAATTTCGCTTTCGCGTTAAACTAACGGGCTTATCGCTGGAGAGATTAATTCGGCCTGTCCGCCTCAGGCAAATGGCAACAGGTTAAAGCTCAAGCTTATATAATAAATTATTGATGAATTGAAAGAGAAATCCATGTTAGAAGTAAATCAAATCAGTTTTTCACTGGAAGACCTTTCCAAGCGTACTCAGGCGCTTAGGGGGTATCTTTGACTTTGATACGAAGAAAGAAAAATTAGAAGAGGTCGTCCGAGAGCTGGAGGCGCCAGAAGTATGGAACAATCCTGAAAAAGCGCAGGCTTTAGGGAAAGAACGTGCTCAATTGGAGGCAGTCGTCAGCCAGCTGGAACTGCTAGGTCAGAACATCGTTGACCTCAATGAGCTCTTTGAGTTAGCTCGTGCTGAAAATGACGAGTCTGCAATCAATGACGTTTTTCAGGAACTGCAGGATGTTGAACAGCAAGTGGCTGCGCTGGAATTCAGACGTATGTTTTCCGGAAAAATGGATCAGGCGCCGGCTTATCTTGATATCCAATCCGGTTCCGGAGGCACAGAAGCCCAGGATTGGGCGGAAATGCTGCTCCGTATGTATTTAAGATGGGGAGAGCAGCATGGGTTTGATACAGAGCTTGTTGAATGCTCAGCAGGGGATGTGGCTGGAATAAAAAGTGCTACCATTCATTTTAAAGGCGAATATGCCTATGGCTGGTTACGCACAGAAACCGGAGTTCATCGCCTGGTTCGTAAATCCCCCTTTGACTCGGGAAACCGGCGTCACACCTCCTTTGCTGCTGTTTTTTTGTCGCCCGAAATTGATGACAATATTGAAATTGAAATTAATCCGGCTGATCTGCGTATTGACACCTATCGTGCTTCAGGGGCCGGCGGACAGCACGTTAACCGAACAGACTCCGCAGTAAGAATTACTCACGAGCCCACCGGAATTGTTGTCCAGTGTCAGACAGACAGAAGCCAGCATAAGAATAAAGATCAGGCGATGAAGCAACTTCGCGCGAAGTTATATGAGCTTGAGATGCAAAAGAAAAATGCCGAGCAACAAGCGCTGGAGGCCACCAAATCGGATATTGGCTGGGGTTCGCAAATACGTTCCTATGTCCTTGATCAGTCTCGAATCAAGGATTTACGTACAGGTGTTGAAACAAGTAATACGCAGGCAGTACTTGATGGCGATCTCGATCGTTTCATTGAAGCCAGTTTAAAGGCAGGAATAGGTGCAGAATGACAGAAGAACATTTAGACGAAAGTACAGTATATCAGATACGTAAACAAAAGCTGGAAGGGCTGCGAGGAGAGGGTTTTCAATTTCCTAACCAATTTCGCCGCCAATACCTGGCTGCCAATTTACTACTGCAATATGAAAATCAGGATAAGGAAAGCCTGGCTGAACAATCGGTTCATGTTTCAGTCGCTGGGCGTATTATGTTGCGAAGAGTAATGGGAAAAGCCAGTTTTTTTCATATTCAGGATGTTTCCGGACGCATACAGGTTTATATTCGACAAAATGATCTACCCGAGATGTATGAGCAATTTAAGCACTGGGATCTGGGAGATATCGTCGGAGTCAAAGGCCTTTTGTTCAAAACAAATACCGGGGAATTATCCGTCCATGCCGACTCAGTCGAATTACTAACCAAATCACTTCGCCCATTGCCAGATAAGTTTCATGGTTTAGCTGATCAGGAAATGCGTTATCGTAAGCGTTATGTGGATCTAATCGCTAATGAAGAAAGCCGCCGCACGTTTTTAATCCGCTCAAAGCTCATTACTGCCTTACGGCAATATATGGATCATCATGATTTTCTTGAAGTAGAAACGCCAATGATGCATCCCATTCCTGGCGGTGCTTTAGCCCGGCCATTCATTACTCATCATAATAGTCTGGATATGCAGATGTTTCTGCGCATTGCACCGGAGCTTTATTTGAAGCGGCTGGTGGTCGGTGGATTTGAAAGGGTATATGAAATTAATCGAAACTTTCGTAATGAAGGGCTGTCGACACGGCATAATCCTGAATTCACAATGATTGAGTTTTATCAGGCTTATGCCGATTACAATGACATGATGAATTTCACCGAAAGCCTGCTTCATCACCTTTGCGATGTGGTCAATGGTTCGCGGCAAATTCAATATCAGGACAGCATTCTTGATTTTTCCAATCCTTTTGCAAGACTCTCTGTGCGGGAAGCGATACTGAAGTTTCATCCCAATCTCAATGAAGGTCATCTGTCTTCCATTGAAGCTTGCCGTAAGGTACTTGACAGCCTTTCACTTCCCTATGGCCAGAATGACGGGCCTGGTAAATTGCAGATGATAATTTTTGAAGAAACCGTTGAACATCTTTTGATTCAACCAACCTTTATCACCGGCTATCCGACAGAGATTTCGCCTTTGGCGAGAAGGAATGACCGCGATCCTGAGGTAACGGATCGTTTTGAGTTCTTTATTGGCGGCCGCGAAATAGCGAATGGATTCTCAGAGTTAAATGATGCAGAAGATCAGGCCGAACGTTTCCGCAAGCAGGTTGATGATAAAGATGCCGGCGATTTGGAAGCAATGCATTACGATCATGATTATATTGAAGCCCTGGAATATGGAATGCCTCCAACGGCAGGTGAGGGAATTGGAATTGACCGTCTGGTGATGTTATTTACCAATTCGCCTTCAATTCGGGATGTGATTCTGTTTCCGCACATGAGATCTCAGGATTGATCTGATCAAATAGAGTCTTGATAGGCCACATTGAGACTCTATTTTACCCGTTTTCCATAGACTCTTCCCTTCCTGATAAATTCCTTTCTCTCAACTAATTGACTATGCTGTAAGTAAAGTGCTCGATTGATTCTAATATGATCTCCATACGCAGGTATGTGTTACTACTCTTGTTATTCGTTTTTGATAACCAGGCCAAAGCAGGGCTATATCCTGGTGAAACTATTATGAAGGGAGGGGGAGCCGAATCCCTGGTGTTTTTTAAAAAGGGGGATCCTGATAAGCCATTAATCGTTTTTGTACCTGGTGATTCCCATCTGGCAAGGATCTCCTATGGATTTCCTCATGGTAAGGAAAAGGATTTTCTGGCCTATTGGTTAAATAAAAAGGGTTACTCTTTCCTGGGGATTTCCTATCCACTTGAAAACCCTGTGTACACTCAGGTTTATCCAGGATTCTCTATCCATGACTGGGGAGAACAGATTGCTGAAATATCGCAGCAGATTATCGAGAAGCATAAACTGAGTAATAAGATTGTCATTCTTGGCTGGAGTATGGGAGGTTCAATTGAAGAAACAGCAACCAGTGCAGCGGTAAAACATGGACTTGAGGTGCAATTATTCATCGGCTTATCTGCTGTTCCCCCATTGCCCTATGTCATGCAATCCGGTCCCTACTCAACCGGCACGATGAGAGCCAATCATTTAGCAGACCGAAGTAAGTTATTTCCAATTTTTTATCAATTAATTGAACAGCAAAACCAGCTAAATCAGCACAAGATTATTCCTGAAACAGTCTATACGAGTGAATTCATCGGTCATATTCCTGCTGCATTGGCTGCTGAAGGGTATATGTACCAAAACCGGCATCTGGTAAAAAATATTCCCTCAACTTTAAAAGATGGTCAGGTTTTTGACTTTGCCAATACTCCCTGGATTGCATTGATTGTCGATGATTCAATGACTACAGCCAAAATCTCTCTGATTGATCCGGCTGCATGGAATTTTTTGCGCGCAGAAATGATTTATAGTCAGTATTTAAAAGGAAAACTGTCTGGCGCATCGTCTCATAAATGGCATAAGATTTCAGAGCTTTTAAATAGCCTGCCCCAATTGCTTACAATGACTGTTAATGGAAACCACTTCTTTTTCCTGGGTGAAAAAGGAGCCAGAAAAACTGCCGAGCAGATCAATGAGCTCCTGGGCAGGGTAGATTCTCTAAAAGAGAAGTTGCATAAATTACTGCAATAAGATACCTCATTTTATGAATATCATTGTGCTTGACTTCAAAAAATAAGCTAGATAACATCCCCTTCTATTGAGCTGCCATCAGGTAAGCCAATATCGGACATATATGGAAATTGGAGTTGTAAAATGAAAGCCAACCTGCACGCAGCGGCGCTGCGTTTTTTATTCTTCGAATGAAACCTTGATCTATCACTGTGTTCAATGATTGATTTAATGGATTATTCAAATGATAAAAAAAATATTAGTGTTTATTCTTGTTGTTAAAGCGCATTTATGTTTCTCCTTTAATGCAAACCCACAGGGCGCCGCGGTACTTGGTTATGTATTCCCACCGCCCCACACTGTGTATGCAGGAGAGCCTGTGCGTTTTCGGATGCGTGCTGATTTTTTTGAGTTTGGCAGGCATTGTGCTTATTACTGGAAAACGCCGGTAAATGCCATATTAAGCTATGTTTCGGGGGATTGTCCTTTGCTTAATAATTCTATCCCCAACCCCCGCAGTCCCTTCTCTGTCTGTTTTTTTGATGTGATTATCCCGACTACAGTTAATCAGATCATTAAGGGAGATATTTCATATAATAACTATTCTTTTAATTCAAACAGGTGTTGCGGTGGAAACCAGTTTCAAGCTCAGTCAACACCTTTTGAAATTAAAGTTATCCCTCATCCATTATCGATTTCAGCTGCAGCAGAGCAAACTGCGACGGCTAATGTAGGTTTCAGTTATAATTTTTTGAATGTAATTAATTATTACCATGAAAATGTACAGTCTGGAGCAAGTCCGGTAATTCACGTAGTGCCTGCGGAGCAGAATGGATTGCGCTTTGATCCTGCATTGCACAGTGTGATTGGCAAGCCCGAGCGTCCAGGGATTTATCAATTTCAATTCAGTGCCAGCAATTTTTACAGCTATACAGCGCCGGCAGTATTAACTATCAATGTCAGGGAAAACCCTCAGGATAAACCGGTTTTTATACCGGAAGTAATCCTCCCTTCTGCACAAGCATTACAAATGTATCAACTGAATCTATCCGCTTTGCTAACTGCCAATTCCAGTTTTTTTTCCAATAACCAAATCAGATTTCGATTTGATTCTCGTTATTCCAATCCTGATTGGTTGCTGGTGGCCGAGGACGGTTTACGGCTTCAGGGGATTGTTCCTGACAATGAGGAAACTTCTTGGAACTTCACTTTGATAGCCAGCTCTAATGCTGGAGGGGATTCATTGCCTAAATCCTTTGTTATTGAAAGGGCAATTGATCCTGCAAAGAAACCTGTATTGAAACCGCTTGCTCTTAGTGCCGCAGCCGGTGATTATTTCTCGTTTAACATACAAGATGCACTGGCAAGCGCTCCCCAAAACACGGACATCAAAGTCTATCTTGATAAGGTGGAGCCTGCGGCTCCCTGGATCCATTACAGCTCAGGATCTCAGACAGGACTTGAAGGCGAGATTCCTTTTGATGCCATGGGAGAAGTATTTCACCTGACCATTCGCGCTGCTAACAGAGAAGGAGGCAGTTCAGACTCAATGAGCATTCCTCTGACAATATCAGCCAATCCAGTGTATCAGCCAAGACTGAAGGACTCGGCATTTGCCTTACCGCTTGCTTATGCTGGGCAAGAATATCACTTTGATTTTGTTGACGAAAAAACAATTTATCCGGACTATAGTTCAATCCCCTATGAGATATTTCTTAGCAATAAGTGCTACGGTATATCCAACCCACCCTGGATTAGAGTCATTGACAATAAGCTTGAGGCCAATATTCCGAAAGAATTAGCCGAAGATATTCTCTCTTGTGTACAAATAAAAAATAAAGCTGGAGGTTTAAGTGAGGTTATTCCGCTAGTGATAAGAGTAGCTTAATGAGATTTGCTCCGCAATATCCCCTAACCGCCAGGTACCGCGACTTATCTCATTGGTATCAAACGCAGGCTGCTCTTGGCTTCTACGTCCCTCGGCTTGTCCGAGGGATGTAGAACGACAGGCTGCACCTGGCAGGAAAGTAATGCAAGCCTTCACTGCCTGTCTGGAAAAATATCTTTAAACTGCAGGTGATTATTAACTGACATGGCGATATGCCGCTTCTTATAAAAACCACCCAGTTTATAAATTATAATCGGCACTACAAAGCTGACAAAACCCATAGCGAAGGCAATTTTGTAGGTAGGATCCTGATTCAGTAAGAGAAAGATTAGACAGGCAAGCATTAGCACGATGGCTACAATGCCTGTATAAGGGGAGCCGGGCGTTTTATAACCCAAATCTGCTGTGGTGTAACCTGCCTGATATAAGCGGCGTCTAAAGTTAATTTGTGCCCAGCACAGTGAAATCCATGCCAGAGCGCCGGTAAATCCGGATACCAGCAATAATGCGATATACAGCATCGATTGACCAAAAAAGTAACCGGCTGCTAATAAAAGCCAAATGGCCGCAAGCGTTACAATGCCTGCGTTTTGCGGTACGGCATTGCGGTTAAGTTTACTAAGCCGATGAGGAGCCATACCATTTCTGGCCAGGGCATTTAATGACCGTACAATACCATAGACACCAGAATTAGAGCAGGAAAGCGTAGCGGTTAATGTAACGAAACTGGTGGCTGCACCTGCCCAGCGTAAGCCATAGAAATTGAGTGCATCGGCAAATACCGAGTTGCTCAAGCCTGCTTTCTGCCAGGGAAAAATTAATACCAGACAGAACACTGGAATAATATAAATGAATAAAATACGAAAGGTCACATTGCGGATGGCGCGTGGAATCATACGGGCAGGATTGACTGATTCACCAGCGGCCAGACCAATAATTTCAGAACCCTGATAGTTAACCAGCAAAAGTACCATAGCGGTAAGAAGGGCCATTCCTCCATTGGGAAACAATCCTCCCTCATCAAAAATAAATCTGCCGCCTATAATACCTGCAGGCTGTGGGCCATGTATGATGCCGAAAAAGATTAGCAATGCGAGAATTACGAATCCCATCAAAGCCAGTATTTTAATGAGGGCAAGCCAGAATTCAATTTCACCAAAGGTTCCAACCTTGGCAATATTTACATAGGTAATAATAAGACCGAAACATACCGCCCAGATATAGCCGTTCACGCCAGTAAAGTGCTGCATAATAATCCCGCCGGCTATACATTCCGCGGGAATATAGGCTACCCAGCTAATCCAGTAGGACCATCCGACGCCACAAGCGACTGAAGGAGAAATAAAATCGGCGGTGTAGGTGATGAATGAACCTGAAATAGGGATGGCAACAGCAAGTTCACCCATACATAGCATGGTTAAATAGATAATTAAACCGCCTAAAATATAGGCGATGAATACTGAGGGACCTACCTGATTGACTACCGCGCCAGTACCTAGAAAATAACCAGAGCCGATAATGCCGCCGAGGGCAATCAATTGAACATGGCGATCTTTCAAACCGCGTTTGTAACCGCCATCGTTAATTGGCGCACTTTGATTTTTAATCTCATTAGTCACTGACTGTATGGTCTCTCGAATGTTAAAAAATTAACGAATTGTACAATAGTGCTGTACATTGTCTACTTTTTTTTTAAAAAAATAGCACAAGAAAGAGATTTTTATAAGAAAAATTGAGAGAAGGCAAGTGTTATTTTTCTCTTTAATTATTTAGGACTATTTCTTTGAGGAAATAATTTCCTGAAGCATTCTTTCAACATTGGGGTTTTTAAAATGCACATGATCGGTCAGGCCTGTTGCAACAAGGGTTGGGGCCAGATTTTTCATGGTTTCCCAAGCATTTTGCCGAGCTAAATCGCTGCTGTCCGGATCTTCTATAATCTGAATATTTGCAATAAAAGCAGCAACGGTTCCCTTGCGTACAGGTACGCCTTTGATTACTGTATAATCCACACCATCAGCAAGAATATCTTCAGGGTTTACTGAGAGATCAGACATAATTGGCTCCTGAAAAAATCAAGATGATACTTAGATTGTGGATTAAGTTCAATTGTTTCAGGTTGAGGAGTTTGGTCATTCCCGCGAATGCGGGAATCCCTTCCTCAATTGGCATTATAGCGAGCTCAGAGATAGATCCCCGCCTGCGCGGGGATGACAGCATAATATAAAAATTGAGCTTAACAAATCAGTTTACAGAACATTCTCTTGTTGTGGGGGAGGATAAAAAGCGCTGACCAGATCGTCTATGGTATTGATTGGCTTGCCAGTCTGCAAAAACTCACTAAGTGCGCCACCTGATTCTTTTATAAATTCCTTAAGACTTCGACCCAGGCTGCCTTGTTTGATGATTGCAAGATCATCAGGGGATAAATTATCGCCTCGTGTTATGGTCTCCAAAAAATTCGTAACGCTAGCTATTTTCTGAGGTCCACTGTACTGAGAGAAAAACGTTCTATGATAGTAGTTTGGCTTCGTATCTCGATCTGCTTTGTAGGTATTCAGGATACGCTTAAGTGTTTCAATCGGTTCACGTTTGTTCAAAGTATTTAACAAGTCATCGAAAGACTGCAGATCCTGATTTAATTCAAGGCTTATTGCCTGGCGATTATCCTCAAATACCTTGTTAAGTGTTGTATATAAACGGCCATTCTTAAGCGCTCCACGATCCTTGGCGGTGATGAAGCCATCTTTATTGCATATTGCATCAATAAAATGGTTTGCAGCGCCTAGTTTATCGTCTTCTGTATACTGACCCCATGAAATCCGATGCAGGGTTTTTCCTTTACCTTTACGGTCATCGTGGTATGTTTGCGCTTCTTTTATGAGCAAGTCCAATACAGAAGGGGGTTTGCCTGAATCGATTGGCTGTTCTTTATGCTGTTCTTCATCTGAATTCATTAATGGATGAATAGTCACAACTTGTGCTTCAGACTCAGCTTCCCGTTCTTGCTGCGCTTCCAGTTCACGAGCACGTTCAGCCTCCAGTCGGGCATTTTCTTCCGCCTGACGCCGTTCAACTGCCAGACGCGCCCGCTCGGCCTGTTGACGTCGTTCAGCTTCCTTTTCCTGGCGAGCACGCTCCTGCGCCTCAGCTTCCTGACGAGCCCGCTCTTGCTCCTGCCGTTGTTCGGCTTCCCTACGAGCACGTTCTTCCATTTGACGCCGTTCGGCTGCCAGTCGAGCTCGATCTGCTTGTTGACGTCGCTCAGCTTCCTGTTTGGCACGCTCTTCAGCCTGTTTCAGTGCTTCTTGTCTGGCACGTTCTTCAGCCTGCCGCTCAGCTTCCTGTTTGGCGAGCTCTTCAGCCTGCCGCTCAGCTTCCTGTTTGGCGAGTTCTTCAGCCTGCCGCTCAGCTTCCTGTTTGGCGAGCTCTTCAGCCTGCCGCTCAGCTTCCTGTTTGGCGAGTTCTTCAGCCTGCCGCTCAGCTTCCTGTTTGGCGGGCTCTTCAGCCTGCCGCTCAGCTTCCTGTTTGGCGAGCTCTTCAGCCTGCCGCTCAGCTTCCTGTTTGGCGAGCTCTTCAGCCTGCCGCTCAGCTTCCTGTTTGGCGAGCTCTTCAGCCTGCCGCTCAGCTTCCTGTTTGGCGAGCTCTTCAGCCTGCCGCTCAGCTTCCTGTTTGGCGAGCTCTTCAGCCTGCCGCTCAGCTTCCTGTTTGGCGAGCTCTTCAGCCTGCCGCTCAGCTTCCTGTTTGG
>NZ_MVJN01000008.1 GCF_003265995.1 Legionella quinlivanii
TGAAGGCTTTCATCGAAAAATGAAACTTATCCAGCGAAGAGCATATGGATTTAGGAATTTTGAAAACTATAGACTACGTGTTAGAGTCCTTTGCGGATGATTAAAGCTGCCCCCGTTATTGGGAAAGACCCATGGTTTTGAGCTAAGTGCTTGATTTAATTGGCGCGCTCGGAGGGACTCGAACCCCCGACACCTTGGTTCGAAGCCAAGTACTCTATCCAGCTGAGCTACGAGCGCCTGGTGAGATTCGGGTAAAACTTGTGCTGATCTATATTAGTGGTCTGAAATGGTGGGTCGTATAGGAATCGAACCTATGACACAAAGGTTAAAAGCCTTCTGCTCTACCGACTGAGCTAACGACCCATTGGTTTGTCACTAATAGTTATTTGCTCTTTGGATTATCCACCAAAAATGGTGGGCCGTATAGGAATCGAACCTATGACACAAAGGTTAAAAGCCTTCTGCTCTACCGACTGAGCTAACGGCCCAAAGAGGCTGGAATAATAACGGATTAGGATAAAATTTCAAGTATTTTTTTGAATTATTTTTTAAATTAACGCCTCTCCGATATATAAATGATCAGTACTGGCAAGAATTACCCAACCCTCATGAGCCAGTTTAATTTTCTGTTCATTCAATTGCTCAGCCGCTACAACAATCAGTAACACATCTGCTCCCAAAGCTCCGCAGCCCTTTGCTGCGAGAACGCTTTTATCAGCTTTTAAGTCCATGATCTGCTGATGGCTATGTTCTGCCACTAATCCCATTTCCGACAAACGTTGATGATAAGTGTTAATCGCATCGATGAGACTTTGACTATCGTTGTGTTCAAAAGCTGTTTTTGCCTGTTCGACTATTGATGGCAGCACGTGAATGGCATCTGGTAAACTCATATCCTGTAAATGGTGATGGGTCGCCAGTTTTTTTCCGCTGTGCAGCAAAAGAAAGGCGATATCCGGAAATGGCCACTGGTAACAGCCCAGGGTATTTTGCTCACGATTGATGTAGACGCAGTGATGATTTGACTGAGCCAGCACATCATAACCGCTGGGGCGAAGTCCCTTGCCGTTCCAGGCGCATTCAAAATAAGCATTTAAAAGATTTTCTTGCGTCGGGCTAATATTTTGTAAATAGCAGCTCGCCAGATAAGCCCCCAGAAACTGAGCACTTGAAGCCCCTAAACCTCCCTGCCCCTGATAAGGGTCAACCCAGCTTAGTCCTGCCCCAGCCTGTTTTTGTCTGCTCCACCATTTTCCTGCCGGAGATTCAGGGTGAATTCCCTGGATTTCTTCCGTTGAATTAATTCTCAACTCAAAGCAGGGCGATGTCGTGAGAATAATAGCTGGTTTACCTATAACAGCCGCATATTCTCCAATCAGAAATGTTTTTGCAGGGATAGACCATTTCATTCTTTATTATCCTTTGCGGATCTCTGCCAATAGCTCCTGCGCATTTTTAAGACTAACGCGCTTATTTAATGATAGCCAGCTTTGCAGCTTATCTTTCAATACAGGCATTTCATCTTCGTTGGCTCCTGCAACTAATAATAGATTATCAATATGCAATTTCATATGTCCCTGAATAATGCCTTCGGTGCAAAGTGCCTTCATGGCCCCAAGGTTCTGTACTAAACCCACCGCCGCGATAACTCTTGCCAAATGATTGGCGGAGTCAATTCCCATCATGCGCAAACACATGCTGGCAGTGGGATGAAGCGCCGTCACTCCGCCGACCGTTCCTACTATAAGCGGCGCCGTTAATTGCCCGGTTAATTGACCATTATTGTAACGCCAGCGGGTAATAGCGCGATATTGGCCACTGTGAGCTGCATAGGCGTGAATCCCTGCCTCGACAGCTCTCCAGTCATTTCCCGTTGCAATTAAAACCGGATCGATGCCGTTCATAACCCCTTTATTATGAGTCGCAGCGCGGTAAGGATCCTTTTCAGCAAACAAAGACGCTTCCTGCAGGCGCTCGCCTAATTCGTCATCTACCTCATTAATTACGACACGAGCGGTCGTTAATTTCTGATCATTAAGATTGGACAAAATGCACATGGAAACTTGTTCACCGCTTAAGTTCTCAAGCGGCGTTTTCAGATATTCCAGTACCTGATTAATAATATTAGCTCCCATTGCGTCACAGCTATTCATCATCAGATGGATAATGGCCATATCAGCCCCGTCATCACGAACCAAATGACGCAAATGCAAATCTCTCACTCCGCCGCCGCGTTTTACCATATTGGTGGCAACATCCTCATTGGCTTTTTGGATTAGCATCTGCTTGTTTTGCTGAAACAAGGCTTCAAAACGGGGAAAATTTTTGACTTTGGCTAACTGAATTTGTCCAATAATGCATTCACCATCGACCCAGGTGGTAATTTCACCCTGTTGTCTTACCCATTTAGCAGTTTTTGATAAAGCCGCAATGATTGAGGTTTCTTCCACCGCGAGTGGAATAATATAATCCTGATGATCAATACGAAAATTGGTAGCGACCCCCAGAGGCAATTGAAAATAGCCAATCACATTCTCAATCAGTTTATCTGCGAGGCTAATGTCATTTATGCCCCCCGCTCTCAGGTAAGACACATCATCGCTAGTTAAAGCGCCTAATTCCAATAATCGATTAAATCGTTCCTCGCGATTCAATCTGGAAAAACCCTGAAATAATTGGCTGGCTTGATTACTAATCGGCATGCCTTCTCCTGTAAATCTGAAATAACTAGCGGTTAAACCAATAACATTAAAAAAAGGCAGACTTTAGCATAAACCCTTAGAAGATAACTATAAGATTAAAGGAATCATTTCTTGACCTTTTCCAATAAGGAATAAATTTCATTCAGGCGTGTATTTAAGCGTGTAAAAAAATACATCAGATTAAAAAATCCCAGGGATTTGCTTTCCAGTGTAGAAAATCGGGCAGGATCTGCTTTAATTGCCTTGGTCAATATATCAATGATGTTAATCGCAGGCAGCATCGGCGCATGAGTTTCTTTTTTCAGACGCTTTTTTAATGTATCCAGATTATTTATTGTGGTATTCACTGCCAGTAGAATTCGTTTTTTATCCTCTTCATTGATATAAGAGGAAAGCCAGGAATAAGCCTCTATCAGCCCCACTACATAGTGAGTACAAAAAGCGGTTTGCGTCAGTAAAAGATGAAAATCCTTGCGGTTAATGCGATGAAAAAGGACTTCATAACTAATAGATAATGCGTTTTTCCGTATCAACTGATACTCAAGATATAATTGCTGAACCGTAACGGGCTCTGAAGTAATTGGCCGATTCAGAAACTCATTGGACAACGAGGCCTGAATTTTTTCTATATAGCGCACAAACAAATCAACCACATTGGTTCTGACCGGCATACAATACGTGGAAACGGTCAATGCGATCGCAGCACCAAGCGCTGTATCCAGAATTCTTTCTCGCAGTAAATACAGATTCCAGTCGCCAAACATGGCAAATAAGTAAACTACAAAGCCCGTCAGGGCAATCATTGCAGCCAGATGAAAAATCTGAAAAAGATACACTGCGAAAAACACAAACAATAGCATGATCCCCAGAATTACATACTGGTTCTGCGGGGTTAGCCAATACAAGAGCGTACCACCCGCCCCGCCAAGAATTGTCATACTGACCCGTTCCAGCGAGCGTTTCAGACTCTCTCCCCAGGATTGGGTAGTCAATGCCATTGCTGTGAGGGTAATCCAATAGCCTCTTTCCAGATTCAGAAAGTAACTTAAAATTTCCGCGATGGTAATTGCTGCTGCAGCCTGCCATGCTATTTTAGTGGTATTGCGAAGCGCCATCTTGAATCCTTACCAGTTCAGCCATGTGCTGATTAAGCAAATTGAATGTTAATTTCAGATTGAGTAAAGCCATCACCAGTGTAGGCTCCGTCAGAAGCTCATGGCTCATGGATTCATCCAGCTGCCGCAGGGAAACCTTCACGCGCTCATATCGGATCACAAAATCCTTTCTCATTCGCACCGCATCAAAAAGCGCGGCGAGACGTCGATTAATGACGACTAAGGATAATCGAACGGAGCGAGGCAGTTGATAATCATAAATTTTTATAACATGGTAGGCTTCCACCATCATCGTGTAGGCGCTCACAAAAGCATACTGATGAACGAGAATTTCGCTGACTGTTGATTGGTAGCCATCAAATACATCGCTTTGCTCTATCGTTTGGTTGCTGTCGAGCAAGTGATTCATATTATGTTTCAATCGCACAAAGGACAATTTTTCAAAACTTTGAATAACATCGCGTTTAACCAGATAGTATCGGATTTCCCTCATTCCTCTTGCGAGTAATTTAAATAAACGATTTGAGTTTTTTATATATAATTTGGGATAATTTTCCGGAAAGATGAATATTGCCACCAATGCCGCAACTAAAAGACCAATAATCAAAGCATGCAAATGCATCCAGGCGGCATCCGGTGTATCAAAGGGCAAAATAGTAGCAAAAAAACACAGGATCCACGCCATCATCGGTGCCATACTGTTTTGCAGTCCAAAACGACGACAGTAGTTCACTGCAAATCCTAATCCAATTAAAACCAGTGCCGTCAGGTTGTGCGAATCCCTGACTTTCAATCCCAGAATGAAAACCATAAAATAAACCAGATCAAACACGATGACCTGAATAACCCGCAAAGCAAAAGACTTGGCAATGATTCCCTGCAGTGAGAATCCGCAGGCGATTCCGGCCATTAATTTTCCGAATAAAGGTTCTTTTATGCTCAGCGTCAAGGTAATCAAAATCGCCATGACCGTTTTTAATGCATGTTTGAGACGGAAATAGCCCGGATCTACCCCCCAAAGAAATAATCTTAACTTCCTGATCGGCGTCATTATTTAATTTTACATCCTTACTGCTGTACCGGCCTGACCTACAAGCAGGGTTCTTAATTAAAAGTCATCTCACAAATTCTCCAATTTCTCAAGTCTTCAGATCTGAATTTTGGAGAGTGTTCATTAAACTGTCATGCCATCTCAGATTTGGGAGATTTCTCACTACGTTCGAGATGACGGTGTGCCTGCGAGTAATGACACAGTTTAATGAACACTCTCGAATTTTATGATTGAAAAAAAATGCGCGCCTAGATACTCTACGTAAATAGTTTATTCGAGATAATTAAATGGCTGGCAGAACGCTTGTATTCTCTGCGTTAAACAATTCTTATAGCCAATGCAATCATGACTAAAGTACTCTCAGACGCCGGGCTTAAATATGACGAAGAGCATCAGCGATATGAATGCACAGGATCCTGGACCGTCTCCACTCTGAATGGCTTCATTGAGGCAGTGCAAAAAGAAAAGCTGCCAGAATCGGATAGCCTGCGTATCAATGGAAAGCAGCTTAAGCATTTTGATAGTGCAGGCGCATTAGCGCTGCATAATTTTATTTTATTTCTGAAACAGCACCACAAAAAAGCGGAGCTGGAAGACTTTAATACCCAGCAATCGGAACTGCTTAAACTGATTGCTGAAAAACAGGAAGTGCTTGATTTTCATGTGCCCCCAGCAAAACCTCAGCCCATTCTTGAGATGATTGGTCAGGAAACCATTCATAAAATTAATCAGGCTGACGGCTTTATTATTTTGCTTGGCGATCTGAGCACCAAACTGTTTGAAGCATTTGGGCAATGGCGGCGCTTTCAGTTCCCGAGCATTGTTTCCATTATAGATTCAGCTGGTATCAAAGCCCTTCCAATCGTGGCACTGCTTTCTTTTTTAATTGGTGTTGTACTGGCTTATCAGATGGGGCTTCAGCTGCAAACTTATGGAGCCAACATCTTTATCGCTTATTTATCAGGAATGGCGATTTTCAGAGAGTTCGCCCCGCTGATTACCGCCATTATCGTAGCGGGCCGCACCAGTTCAGCATTTACTGCCCAGATTGGCAGCATGAAAATCAATGAAGAAATCGATGCCCTTTATACAATGGGCTTATCCCCTACCGAGTTACTGGTCATGCCCAAAGTCATTGGCCTGCTGATTGTTTTTCCCTTACTGATTTTCTGGTCTGATGTATTCAGTGTGTTTGGAGCGATGTTCATGTCAAAATGGATGCTTGGCGTCAACCATTTCGACTATCTGGCCCGCCTGAAAGATTCAGTTGGCTTATCTCAATTGATGTTAGGCCTTTATAAAGCACCGGCCTTCGCCTTTCTGATTGCTTTGGTAGGCTGTTTCCAGGGATTTCAAGTGGAATCCAGTGCTGACAGCGTCGGAAGTCAAACGACCAAAAGCGTTGTTCAGGCCTTGTTCCTGATTATTATTGCCGATGCGGTGTTCTCAGTGGTTTACAGCTGGATGGATTTATAATGGCTGCCCCTGTAATTGAAGTAACTGGTTTAAAAAACAAACTGGGCGGGCATTGGGTCCATACGGATGTCAATTTAACTGTCAATCAGGGAGAAATTCTTGCGATTATCGGAGGGAGCGGCAGCGGTAAAACCACAATATTGCGCAGTTTGTTGATGCTTTTAAAGCCAACTGAAGGCGAGATTAAGATTTTTGGTCAGGATATATCGACCCTTTCTGTGCGTAAAGCCAATACCTTGCGTCAACGTTGGGGCATGTTATTTCAACATAGCGCCTTGTTTTCGGCCATGACTGTTTTGGAAAATATAACGTTTCCTATGCGTGAATTTACGGCCATGGATAAGCAGTTTATGGAAAAACTGGCCATGCTCAAGCTGTCGCTGGTCGGATTGCCGGAAGAATCAGCGAGCAAGTATCCTTCCGAGTTAAGCGGCGGTATGCAGCGAAGAGCAGCCGCGGCAAGAGCCATCGCTATGGATCCGGAATTATTATTTCTGGATGAACCAACAACCGGTCTTGATCCGCGAGGGGCGCGTCAGTTCGATGAACTGATTCTTTTTTTACGTAAAACATTAAACTTAACCGTTGTGATGATAAGTCACGACCTTGAATCCTTAAAATCAACCGATCGGGTTGCTTTTATAGGGAATGGAGAAGTGTTGGCAGTGGAGCCTTTAAAAGAATTAATGAAAAATCCGCATCCACTGATTGCTGAATACTTTAGTAAATTTTAAACTACTGGCATTTGCCATCGGAGCTAAAATTCCTTGGAAGCTAAAACAAATTACACTATCGTTGGGTTAACTGTTGTCATTCTTACTGCGGCTCTGCTGGCGTCAGCCCTGTGGCTATCAGTAGGTTTTGATCAAAAGAAATACAAAATATATGCAGTATATATCCATGAAGCAGTTTCAGGACTCAGTGAAGACTCGCCGGTGAAATACAATGGCGTGCCGGTGGGTTCAGTGGCTAAAATCGAATTAAGCCAGATCGATCCTCAGCAAGTTAAAATTTTATTGAATATTGAGGAGGGCACCCCCATAACCACCAGTACCACCGCCACATTAATTTCGCAGGGTATTACCGGTACAACTTACGTGGGTTTATCCGCCTCCTCCTCTGAACTCACTCCCTTGAAAAAAATTCCCAAAGAACCTTATCCCATTATTCCAGCCAAGCCTTCTCTTTTTTATCAGTTGGATAGCGTATTAAAAGAAGTCGCTGAGAATGTAAATGGCGTTACGGTCAAGATTAATAAAATTTTTGATGATGAAAATGCCCTGTACATTAAAAACACCTTAAAAAACCTGGAGGGCTTTTCTGATGTGGTGGCTAAAAATAACGAAACCATTAACAATACCCTGAAAAGCACAGACGTTCTGACCCGCAATCTCGCCCAAGCGAGTAAAGATTTGCCGGCGATTATCCGCGATGTGAAACAAGGGGTGGAAAAACTGAGTGTAATGACAGAACGAATTAGTGAAGCAGGGGAAAAAGTGAGCAGCGCTATGGATGCCGGCAAAACCACCCTGGATAAAATTTCACAACAAACCATACCGCCTGCCGTTGTTCTGATTCGCCGTTTAAATACGATTGCAGCTAATCTGGAACAAGTCAGTAACTTAATGCGCCAAAATCCTGCTGTGGTGGTTCGGGGAACTGCGACGCCCAAAGCCGGACCGGGAGAGTGACTTGAATAGATTAATCGGAAGCTTTGGCCTGATTGCCAGCATACTGTTTTTGCAAGGATGTGCGGTTAAACCGACAGTTACCAATGAATATAAACTGGAAAGCTTCAGCAGCGAGAAAGCTGCCAGTAAGCCGGTCCATGCTTCCATTCTGATAACCCATCCGGATGCTGCAACCGGCTATGACACCGAAGAGATGCTGTATACCGATAAGCCCTTTGAAATCAGCAATTTTGTCCATAATGCCTGGATGGGGCCACCCGCCGATATGCTATTACCTCTCATGGTGCAGAGCTTGCAGAAAAGCGGCTATTTCTATGCAGTCGCCTCGACTGCAACTTCGGAATTAACCGATTATCGTCTCGATACACAGCTATTGGAATTACAGCAGAGTTTTCTCAAAAAGCCCAGCCAGCTTGATTTCACGGCCAAAATTGTTTTAACACATGTTAGTGATAATCGTATTATCGCTTCAAGAATAATTGAATTGCATATTCCGTGTCCAAGCGATACACCCTACGGCGGTGTTATTGCCGCGAACCAGGCCACAGGATTATTTACAGCCGGGGTTACAAAGTTTGTATTAAATCATGTTAAAAATGACTCCCATTGAGCTTAAGCAATGTTTCTATCTTCCACCGGGGCTGCTGGCTTTTGCTGATTCAGCTCTCAAATCAGGAGCGCCGTCACCCACAGGAGCTTGTTGCTGCGATTTAATACCGTCAACTGCTACCTTATAATCCGTACAGGAAGGTATGCTCTTAACCTCTTCAGGGGGTAAACTATCCCTTAACTTGTCCAACACTGCTTTAGTCCTGCTTCCCTTACCCTTTTCTATATCAGGATATTTCTCCAACACTTTAACAAGCGCCCCACGCAATCCATATTCTGGTATCAGAGTAAGTAACAGATTAAGCCCTGCTTGTTTCTCGGCCTTAAGCCCCTTACTGGCTTTAAAAAATCGCGCTCTCTCGTCTCTCAAAATATCAATTTGTGCTTTAACGGCTGATAATAAAGGATCATCCAGACTCATTTCTGGTGGCACCCACTGTTTAGGGTAATTTTCCTCGTCAAAAAAATGCTCTATTTTACAGGAAATATGCTCTGCAGGGTGATTGTTGCGCAGCCCCTGAATCAATTCCTGATAAGCACTTATACTGGATGACTCCAACTGCTTAAACTCATTATACATCGCATTGAGGTTCATCAGAGCTGGCGAGTCGGCAGGCAATTCAATGCGCATAGTTTGAACATAGCGAACGATTGAGTTTTTAAAATTGTCGTGAACCGTATTCCTGACATTTTCAAATACATTATCAAGATACCAATTGGCATATGATTCGCTGCTTCTTGTGGCAAACGCCATAAAGTCTCGCGGGATCTCCATTGTTCTGACGTTTCCAAGATCAACATCTTTGGCCTGAGCTATTGAGAGAATTATCCACTCAGCCAAAGCCGCTGAACCTAATCGAATAGGCAGTATGCGGTACAACTCCCGATTTAAGACCGCAAGATTTTTATAAAAACCAGCAGGATCTTTTTTCACATCCCATTTAAGAAGTGTTTCAAAGAGCTCCTGAAGCTTTTGAATCTGCTCTGAAAGGGGCTTGGCATCCATCATAGGATAGGTAAAACTTACATACTGGGTATTTTTATATTCGAAGATGTGGACATTGAACTGATCACTCAGTTCCGGCTTTTGATCCCGACAGGTAGTCTTATACTTTACAGTTTCACCTTTTCCAAGTTCTAATTTTTGAGCTACGTAGTGTAAGGAAGGGGATATCAATTGGCGCCCGGTCTCTGCTTCCAATTCTCTGGAAATAAAATCCTGTGGGGCGAAGTCCTGCGCTAAACGCTGCATTATTGGATTGTAAAATTTACTATACGCAGTGTTTTTGGGCCCTATAAACTCAAGACAAATTTCCGTTGGTGATGATTCTTCGCCTCTTATTTTTCCATATTTTGGACGCTCGTCATCCGTTCCATGCTTCAATAAATCAGCCATAAAGGCTCGATGTTGACCCATTTCTTTTATCATATCGAGTAATTTGGTGTCTCTCCTCATGTTCATGGCAAAATGTTTGGCCACTAACATGGTATAGACATTCCAAATAGTTTGATTAGAACTTGTATGCCTGTCCACTAATTTATTTGAGTAGGTATTGTCAGCAATTTTGCTAAAGAAATCCTGAAGAACCCTTTCACTTGTTCCGAGCAACTCGTCCACAATCCAGTCAAAATGAGGCTCACCCGGCTTGAGACGGCGATTCTCCTGATGAACCATTTGTAGAAACCCGTCAATAAGTTCATTTTTGCTTGGCATCTTAAACTCTGCACTTTATTTTTAATTTTAGACCAGAGAGATTAATCTGCAGAGACTTAGCATTTGCTTACTGCAATACCTAAAGGAAAAATTGGCGACAGTTTGTAAAGTCTTGACGCACTTGGATTATAGTACACTTCAATCCACTCTTAAAATCATGGCGAAAATACAAAAACAATTGTACAATGGCTCGCCATTAGGGCGAATTAAATTTTGATCCCCCGAATAATATTTGTAACCAAGAATAAGAAGGAGAGAAAAGGATGAGAGCTAAGTCATTTTTAAAACTGGGACTGGTCGCAGCAAGCATCGTCCTGCTGGCATCCTGTTCAAAAACCCCAGGCAGCGCTGGTGATTACTCCGGCATGGGTGATACTGATGCTTCGGCACACGGTCTGGGCCAGTTTACTCGTTTTGCGGGTCAGGAACCAGGTGAATCCTATACCACTCAGGCGCCCCATAATCAGTTATACTTATTCTCTTACGATGACTCCACATTTGCACCTAAATACATGGCCTCTTTAAATGCGCAATCCGATTATTTAAAATCTCATCCAGGTGCACGCGTGCTTTTGGCGGGTCATACTGATGAGCGCGGCAGCCGTGAATACAATATTGCGCTGGGTGAGCGCCGTGCAAACACCGTCGCTGAGTTAATGCGTATGGCTGGGGTTAGCAGACAGCAAATTCGCGTGGTCAGTTATGGTAAGGAGCGTCCAGCTAATTTTGGCCACGACGATGCGTCTCACATGCAAAATCGTCGTGTAGAATTTATTTATGAGGCGACAAGATGATTCAAATGAAGCATCGCTTTCTCGCGTTGTGTTTCGCTGGTTTACTTCCATTACAGGCTGCTGCAGAAGCGCCTGTAGTGGATGACAGCGAAAACTTTGCGATTCTCGATGAACAGCAGGCTGATATGGAACAGCAGCCTGTTGCCAAGGCACAGCTTGACGATAGTTATCCTGAAGAAGAGATTGCTCTGGTCCAGGATAATGAGCTGACTCACAGTGAAAATGCAGAATTGCTGGATAAACTTCAGGGAATGAGGCAGGAAATACAGGAGCTTCGCGGTCAACTGGAAGTGCAGTCCCATGAATTAAAACAGCTTCAGCAACAGCAACTGTCTTTCTATAAAGATCTCGATTCAAGACTAAGCAACACGCTTCAGACCAAATCCATTGCCCGAAATGAAAATCCAGCTGAATTAAAGCTGGAAACCAAAACACCGCCGACTGCAAGCGTCAATCAAGCACCTTCTGCAGCCCCGACTGCAGTTAAATCAGTTCAGCAAAGCAATACGGCATTAACCGAAATAAATACTGCGGTAATCCCTTCCGCTAAAAACAATCCTGCCGATGAACAATTAAGCTATCTTGCCGCTTATGAATTAGTAAAGAACAAGCATTTTGACAATGCTTTGGCCGCAATGAATACTTTTGTTGCTCAGTATCCACATGGAGGCTACACAGCCAATGCGCATTACTGGCTGGGCGAATTATACATGGTCAAGAAAAATTACGCCGAAGCGATTAGCCATTTTGACCTGGTACTCAAACAATTCCCTTCATCCAGCAAAGCGGCAGCCTGCACCCTGAAAATGGGCTATGCGCTGGCGGCATCAGGCAGAGAAACCGAAGCCAAACAAAGCTTGCAGCAAGTATTAAAAAATTATCCTGACACTCCCACGGCACAGCTCGCTCTGGCTAAATTACATACTCTTAGTACCTCATGACCAAATTAAACAACCAGTTGCGTATCACTGAAATATTTCATTCATTACAAGGCGAATCAACCACTGTCGGCCTGCCGACAGTTTTCATACGGCTTACCGGCTGTCCTCTTCGCTGTCAGTATTGCGATACAGCCTATGCCTTTAATGGCGGGGAAAACACCGAAATTGCAGCTATTCTTGAAAAAGTGGCCAGTTTTGAATGCAGCCATGTCTGCGTTACCGGTGGAGAACCTCTGGCTCAGCCAGGATGTTTAACCCTAATGCAGCAACTTTGTGATGCGGGTTATCAGGTTTCCCTGGAAACCAGCGGCGCACGCAACATAGAAAACGTTGACAAGCGGGTCATGATCGTAATGGATTTAAAAACACCGGACTCCGGTGAATGTGCTAAAAATTTATTTAGCAACATTGACTACTTAAAACCTACTGACCAGATAAAGTTTGTATTATGCAGTCGTAAAGATTACGAATGGGCCAATCAGCTTTTGCGAGAACAACGTTTACATGAACGCACCCAGATTCTTTATTCTCCAAGCTGGAACCAATTGCCTGCGACCACTCTGGCGGACTGGATAGTAGCCGATCGACTGCCGGTCAGATTTCAGATTCAGCTGCATAAAATACTTTGGAATGACGCCCCCGGTCATTAACTGCGAGGAGAATAATTAATGCAATGGTTTGCTCAGGCCCCGTCAAATATAGCCCTGATAAAATACATGGGAAAAAAGGATGATAACAGCAATTTGCCCGCGAATCCGTCCCTATCCTATACGCTTCCCAATTTATTGAGCAATGTCACTCTCGATAGTCATTCTGGCAGACAGGATTTCTGGGAGCCACTGCATTTACCAGGCGCGATGCCCTTTGAATTATCGCTGGCTTCTCAGCAGCGCTTCTTAAAGCACCTGGCCTTTCTAAAAAATCATTTTGATTATCAGGGCTCTTTTTTAGTGCGTTCATCGAATAACTTTCCGCATGGCAGTGGCCTGGCAAGCTCTGCATCCAGTTTTGCAGCCCTGACCAAATGCGCCATCCGTGCAATTTGTGAACTGAAAAACATTCCTTTGCCGCCTATTGCACAAGCAGCAAATCTCAGCCGGCAAGGCTCGGGTTCCTCCTGCCGTTCTTTTTTTGCTCCCTGGGCTCTTTGGCAGGATGACAGCGTGCAGGCCATTGACCTGCCCTATCAGCAATTACTGCATCAGGTTGTGGTTATTAGCCGGGAAGAAAAACAAATCTCCTCAAGTGAAGCACATCGTCTGGTTAAAACCAGCAAGCACTATGCAACACGCACACAAAGAGCAGTAGAAAATCTCAAAGTATTGCTAAACGCCTTACAAGCAAAAAACTGGGCCGATGCCTATCAGATTTGCTGGCGCGAGTTTCATGATATGCATCAATTATTTGCTACCTGTGAAAAACCATTCACTTATATGACACCGAATAGCAAATCCCTGCTAAAATCTTTACAGATACTATGGGAAAAAGAAGGTGACGGTCCTATTGTCACTATGGACGCTGGCCCTAACATTCATTTGCTTTACCGACCCGATCAGGAAGAGCTGTCCCAGCGCTTTAAACAACAACACTTGGTTGGAAATTATGATGTTTTATGAATTTCAAACAACAACATATGGCAAATGGATTTTAGCGGGTGAACACGCTGTATTAAGAGGCCATGACGCACTGGTATTTCCAATTAAGGAAAAAAAGCTGATATTCAGTTATAAACCCTCGGATTCAGAGCTAAGCGCCAATTATGAAGGTCCCAATGGCGCTGACATGCACCTTTTATTCTGGAGCGTACTCGAACAGGGTCAGCAATTGCTGGGCCAATCTTTAAATCGTTTAACCGGACATTTTCACCTGCATTGCAACATTCCGGTTGGCGTGGGGATGGGGGCATCCGCAGCTCTTTGTGTGGCAATGGCACGCTGGTTCGCGGCTCAAAAGTTGATCACTCCTGAAACCACTTCCCTTTTTGCAAAAAATCTCGAAAATCTCTTTCATGGCAAAAGCAGCGGTTTGGATATCGCTGGGGTTTCGGCTGAATCAGGTATTGCCTTTAAACAAGGTCAGGTAAGCCCGATGGTGCAAAAATGGAAACCTGTCTGGTATTTATCATCTTGCGGGCAAATAGGCTTCACTTCGCACTGCATTAACCAGGTTAATCAGTTGTGGCAATCCGATAGCGCTCAGGCAGAAGGCATTGATTTATCCATGCAGGACGCGGTTGATAAATGTCGCAAGGCACTGAAAGAGGAGTACTCACCTGCCAGTTTAACCCTGTTGAGCGATGCGATTCAGCAAGCTGGGCAATGTTTTAAAGACTGGGGGCTGATAAGCGAGAATTTAGGTCATCATATTCAGAATCTTCAAAATCTTGGTGCCTTGGCCGTAAAACCTACCGGTTCAGGCGGCGGTGGTTATGTCATCAGTTTATGGGAAAGTCCTCCTTTGGTTCCTGCTAATCTGGAATGGATTCCTATTAGTTAGTCATGTAATCAGGCAGGAAATTACTCAATGAACTGATAATACACCTCATCATCCTTTACCATACCCAGCTCAAAACGCGCCTGCTCTTCCAAAGCCTGCTCGCCGCTTTTCAATTCGAGAATGTCAGCTTCAATAGCATGATTACGCGCCAGCAACTGCTCGTTCTCGATTGTTTTTTCAGCAATTTTATTATCCAGCTGACGCCATTGGCTAATACTACCCTCCCCGAGCCACAGTTTGTACTGCAGACCGATAAGAGCTACCAGTAATATGACAATAATTGAGCGCATATGCGTGTAATCAAATAAGCGGTTGTTCCAGTATAACTTTGCTTTATGGATTTGTGGAGTCCAGTTCAGCAAAGTTATAGCCCAAGTCCAGAATCGAGGTATTATGAAAATACATTACCAGCATAGGGTAATCCGGATTGCTCCTGGATTCTTATTAATTGATTGTATTTAGCCACGCGATCCGTACGGCAAAGCGAACCTGTTTTAATTTGCCCGCAACCTGTAGCCACCGCCAAATCAGCAATAAAGGTATCTTCGGTTTCACCGGAACGATGAGACATCACGCAGCGGTAGCCATTAGCCTGCGCCAATTGAATAGCCTGACGTGTTTCTGTCAGCGTGCCAATCTGATTTAACTTGATTAAAATCGCATTGGCCATCTTTTGAGAAATTCCCTCTTGTAAAATACGGGGATTGGTAACAAACAAATCATCACCCACCAATTGAATTTTATTTCCCAGCCGACGGGTCAGCTCACGCCATCCATCCCAGTCATTTTCATCCAGCCCGTCTTCAATACTGACGATGGGATAACTGGCAACCAGTTCTTCGTAGTAAGCAATCAAGCCAGCGCTATCGAGGGTCTTATTATCGGAAGCCAAATGATAGGAATTTTCTTTATAGAGTTCGGAAGCCGCAACGTCCAGTGCAAACACCAGATCCTTACCTAATTTATACCCAGCCTGTTCTACAGCCTGGGATAACATATCAAGTGCCTGACGGTTTGATTTCAGATCAGGTGCAAAACCTCCCTCATCACCTACTGCCGTATTCAAACCCTGCTTTTTCAAAACCGCTTTCAAAACGTGAAACACTTCGGTTCCCATTTGCAAGGCGCTGTAGAAATCCGAAGCCCCTACCGGCATCAGCATAAATTCCTGGATATCGACATTATTATCCGCATGCGCCCCGCCGTTTAAGACATTCATCATCGGAACCGGCATTGACATCCGCTGGCCTTGGTTAAGGCTCATGTAAAGAGGCTCTTTACGGGCACTGGCGAAAGCGCGTGCTGAAGCCAGAGACACCGCCAGTATCGCATTGGCTCCCAGGCGTGATTTATTTTCTGTGCCATCCAGCTGACAAAGTGTTTCATCAATCTGCTCTTGCTTTTCCACTGAAAAGCCTTGCAGTGCCTGATTAATTTCCTGATTAATAAAATTAACTGCCTTGCTGACACCTTTACCCGCATAGCGTGCTTTATCGCCATCCCGGAGTTCACAGGCCTCTCGACTACCCGTAGAGGCACCGGAAGGAACAGCAGCACGCCCCATTTCACCGCTCGCTAGTATTACGTCAGCCTCTACAGTAGGATTACCGCGGGAATCCAGAATCTCACGGCCTTTTATACTGATAATTTGCATGAATTTAACCTGATAATGTCAAATAATCCGCTATTGTTTGGTCAATCTCATGGATTGTCAAGGTATTAAATTTCCTGGCAATGACTTTGCTACTATACTGAATGAAGAACAAAAAACTGAAGATGACCACTTGGCAATCCCAATAAAACTAAAATCGGCCTGATACTATGAATGGATTCAAAAATGACTATTCACCTCTGATTAAGCTGGCCATCCCGCTGGCTTTGACCGGTATTCTGCAATCCGGGGTTTTCTTTTTTGAAACGGTTTTTCTTTCCCGCTTAGGTCCCGACATTCTGGCCGCCGGATCATTAGTCAGCTGGCTCTTTGGAACCTTTGTGGTCATTCTCTTTGGAACATTAAGTTCCATTAATATCCTGGTGGCTCATAAATTTGGCGCCAAAGATCATCAGGGGATTACGCGAGTGGTAAGAGACGGCCTTTGGCTTGCACTTATTCTGGTTATCCCCAGTTTTTTGATTTTCAGGAATATGGCGCCGGTTTTTCTGGTTTTGGGACAAAGTCCGGCGGTGGTTTCTTCAGCACAAGCCTATCTGCATGCCATCAGCTGGGGGCTTTTACCCACTTTTATTATGACCGCATTATTTGAAATCATTATTGGCCTTGGCCATGCCAGAGTCATTCTAAAATTCAGTGTGGTCTATGTCGCCATGAATATCCTTTTCAGTTATCTGCTGATATTTGGAAAATGGGGGCTGCCGGCACTGGGAATCGCCGGAGCTGGCTGGGGAATGACTATTGGTTACTGGATTACGGTAGTTTTGCTGGCATTTTATTTATTAATGGATAAATCCTACCATCCCTACTTTAAAAAACTGTTTAATGCCAGCAAGCCATCCTATGTGTTCGAGCTGCTGCGTATCGGTTGCCCAATCGGGTTTATGTACTGCATTGAAGTCGGCTTCTTTTTCACTCTGACCCTGATTATGGGCTTTTTTGGCAGTCAACTATTAGCCGCTAACCAGATTGCAATGCAATATCTTGGCACCCTGATGTCGGTTATTTTTTCAATTGCCCAAGCCATAACGGTTCGCATGGGCCATTTACTGGGCGCGGGAGAGACGCAAGCCGCTAAAAAAGCAGCAAATGCCGGGATAAACCTTTCTTTTGCTTTTATGTTTCTGGTGGCACTTTGTTACTGGTTCTTACCCTACATACTTATTTCTGTCGACTTTGACCTCAGCAAACCGGAAAATTACTCCATTATTCACGATGCTGCCAGAATCCTTGCCGTCGGTGCTTTGTTCCAAATGGCGGAGTCAGTGCGGATAGCCCTCTTTGGCGCCTTAAGAAGCTTAAAAGACACGCGGTTCACCTTGCTGATTTCAATCTTCAGCTTCTGGCTGCTTGCCTTACCCATCGGCTATGTTTTCGCTATGCAATTCAGTATGAAAACCACAGGACTTTGGTGGGGAATGATGATTGGAGCTTTAAGCAGCGTATTTCTTCTCTATTGGCGGTTTCAATACAAAATACAGCGCTACAATCATGGGGAAGATATTAAGTACAACAGTAAAACTGAACTGAAATAGTGCTATCAGGCAGGAGCGTACAGCAGTGGACGATTAATTTCTTCGATTTTATCGAGGCACGCTTTATTTAGATGACCAAGCGCTTCAATAGAGAAAACCCTCTGTAATTTATTCGCTTTCTCACTTAATCGGGTCAAGTCTATGATGTAATCCTCTTTATTTGGATAACCTCCCTCGGTCTCGATTCGTTTAATTGCTTCCATTGCCAAGTGATTTAATAAATCAGCTTTTGTAGTAGTCTCTATTGTAGAATAGATAGTCCACTCAGACGGGCGATTGCTATCGTAGTTCATTATGCAATAGAACAGAACTGTAAATAGCATATTTTCTATAGGAATTTCGCCATATACATTTAATGCAGAACCCAGCCCGGAGGACCGGTCCTGTTTTATTGTCTCTGCAAGATAGAGCCTGGATTTGTTCTCTGAGTTATAAATAAAATCTATCATGGAGTAGTTCATTGACGGGGCTGTATGCTCAGATTCAGTCGAAAAAAAACCACAATGACTCATTAAAAATTTAAGCATTTGCAATGTTGATCAGTCTTAAGATTGACCAAAATATTACCACAAAGGCCATTTATTTTCAACAAGCCTTATTTTTCTATCCCTGAACTGGACTTGCCAACCACTTTCACTTTAATGTAGAGCGTTGAATTTTGGGTAAACGGAGTACCGGCACGAATGACTTCGGTATTCTGATCAGCGGCCGGTTCACCTTGAGCAGTTCCCAGGGGCACCCACTCATTTAAAGGCAGCATTACAGTGGTCATGACCTGCTGCTGGTTAAAGCTCTGATCGCTAACTTGCGTATCCTGTTCGCGAATTCGCTTAACAGAGAGTCTGACTTTTTGCCCCTGCAGTAATGGCTCAACCATTAATCCGGTCTGAACAAGACGACGGTCATAGCTGACACCAGCACTCCAGAAACCAATCCCAACATTGCTGATTACTGGCTGATCTTCCCCGGTGCTGATAAATGCGGATTCGCCATTCATTACTTTGACTGACTGATAGCGCTGCTGGTTTTGATTGGACGAGGTACTGATGCTTATCGTATTAGAGTTTTGCGTACTCAGCCAGTCAGGGTCACCCTGGAATACGGCAATTTCAAAAGTCACTGGGGGCTGATCCAGTTTATGAAGCACTTCACGAAGCTGGGTTAAGGTGTCGGGGGTGACTTTAATAATCAAGGTCTGACCGCTGCCGCTTACTGCCTCTCCCTGAGATAATAAGGGCTGAATTAACTGGATTACATTATCGGCCTGCTGATAATGAAGCTCGATAACCTTGGTAACCATCTGAGCGGCAAACAGGCTTCCCGTAAAAAAAAATAATATCCATATCAAGCGTCTCATGTGAACAGCTCTCCCTGATTCATATCACTGACATTTTGAGCATAGCACGAAAATTATAACGAAAAATATGAATCGCAAATTGCATCTTGCATGAGGACAAGTATATAATCGCGGCATCGCGAATAAGGTGATAGCAAATTCATGACACGCATTTTTAATATGTTCGGACCTTCACCTATCCGTCCTATTGAGCAACACATGCGCAAGGTAACTCAATGCGCAAAGCAGCTCCTGCCTTTTTTTGAAGCAGTGCTAACACTTGACTGGCCAAGCGCCAGCGATATCAAGGATAAAATATCAACTCTTGAAAAAGAGGCGGATATGATCAAGCGCGATTTACGGCTTCATCTTCCTACCGGTCTTTTCTTGCCTGTGTCACGCACCGACCTGCTGGAACTCTTGAGTGCTCAGGATAGAATTGCCAATAAAGCGCAAGATATCGCAGGATTAATTGTCAGTCGTCAGATGATTATTCCACCCGCACTGTCTTCTGTGTTCATGCCTTTTCTAAACCGTTGTCTTGATGCAGCCAAACAGGCCTGCAAAGCCATCAATGAACTGGACGAATTGCTCGAAAGCGGTTTTCGTGGAAGCGAAGTTAAAATCGTTGAAGAAATGATAATGACTCTCGATGAGATCGAGCACGACAGTGATGACAAATTGGCGGATATCCGACACCGCATTTTTGACCTGGAAAAGGATTTACCACCAATTGAAGTGGTTTTCCTTTATAAGCTGGTCCAATGGATTGGTGATTTAGCTGATCATGCCCAGATTGTGGGCGGCAAATTACAAATTCTTATCGCCAGGTAGTATATCTTATGGATTATTCTGTATTCTTTTTCTTTGCGGCTATTGCTTTATGTTTTCTGATGACCTGGGGGGTCGGCGCGAACGACCTGGCCAATGTCATGAGTACGACAATGGGTTCCAAGGCGGTCACTGTTCGGCAAGCAATGATTATTGCAATTGTTTTTGAGTTTGCCGGTGCGTTTCTGGGTGGGAGCGGTGTTACTGAAACCATGCGCGATGGGATCATCGTCAGCAGTGAATTATCCGAGCAGCCTTTAATCCTTATTGAGGGCATGCTGAGCGTGCTTCTTGCCTGTACTGTCTGGATGAATCTCGCCAGTTATTTTGGTCTCCCTGTCTCTATTACCAATGCGATTGTGGGTTCAATGGTGGGTTTTGGCAGTGTTGTTCTGGGCTCTGATGCCATTCATTGGTCGCAAGTATACCGCATTGCTGCCGGCTGGGTAACCTCGCCGATGATTGCAGGTATCACCGCATATTTCCTGTTTATCAGTATTCAGCAGACCATCTTTATTAAAAGCGATCCGCTTGAGAAGGCTAAATTATATATTCCTATTTATCTTTTTTTGATTGGTTCCGTTCTGTCATTCATTACTGTTTTTAAGGGTTTAAATCATTTTGATATTCATCTTAATTTCAAGCAGGATCTGGCGGTCACTCTGGCAACCAGCATTGTTATTACGCTTATCGGAATAATTATCATTCGCAGAATTCCCGAAGTTCCTAAAATCAGACGCCGGGAGCGTTTTCTGCAAGTAGAAAAATATTTCGCAGTGCTGATGGCCTTAACCGCCTGCGCTATGGTATTTGCACATGGAGCCAATGATGTTTCCCTGGCTGTGGGTCCATTAACAATTATTCATAGCCTGATAACCCAGGCCAATACACCAATCGCGGTTACTCAATATCCTGCCTGGATTATTTTTCTGGGATGTTTCGGAGTTATTATTGGCTTTTTAATGTATGGGCGCAAAGTAATTGAGACCGTAGGCAGTTCAATCACAGCATTAACGCCCAGCCGGGCTTTCGCGGCCACTCTGGCTGCCGCCACTACAGTGGTCGTAGCAACCAGCACAGGCATTCCGGTTTCAGCGACTCAGACTTTGGTCGGAGCCGTTCTGGGTGTGGGTCTGGCTCGCGGCATTGGCGCATTGAATCTGATAGTAATCCGCAACATTTTCATGTCCTGGATTCTAACCTTGCCAGCCGCATCTTTATTGACAGTTCTGGCTTATAAGGCATTACATTTCTTTTTGGGATGAGAGATGGCGTATAGTGCAAACTAGCGCTTGTGCGCGATACGGAGGTAAATTAAGAGAACTATTGTAGGTTGGGCCCTTGGCCCATAGCCATCAGGCTAAGAAGTAATGTTATCCCCTCTCCACCGCGCGCAGCGTGGGGGAGAGGGCAGGGTGAGGGGGTTAAAAATTTATCACGTTAGTGATTCCATTTTGTTGTGGCAATAAACTATAACCACAGAAATATGATTAATGAATCGCTACGCGACCTTGTTTATAGCCCCCTCTCCCTAACCCTCTCCCCCGCTGCGCGCGGTGGAGAGGGGATCAGATATTCTTAGCCTGACGGCTATGGGCCAAGGGCCCAATCTACAGGTAATGCAAAATTTCCTAACTTAATGGTAGTGGCTAAGACATAGCGGATCTAATTAAAAATTAAAAATCTTCCCAGATCTCTTCTTTGTTATTATCTCTATTTGCATGATCACGAAAATAAAAAATCCGTTTATGCTTTTTAATCTCTTTTTTCTGAGAAGCCGATTTCTCATGCTCCGCATCAAATTGAAACAGGAATTTATCAATAGGACTGACGAAAGCCTTATCAATATCTTTTTTGCTCATAGTACATTCCAACGTAACATAATTAATTAATTTTAGCGCTTTTTATGATAACTTACCAACATTCGTTTCTCAATCAGGAGTTTTGATGACGGCAATTAAACAAGCTGAGTTACACGTTCATTTAGAAGGCACTATTTCCCCACAATTAGCTTTAAAGCTTGCCAAGCGCAATCATATTGATCTGCCGTCTGGCTTATTCGCAGCGGATGGCCAGTCTTATCAATACAAGGATTTTCTGGATTTTCTCAAAGCTTATGATTCAGTCGCGGCAGTGATTAAAAAGCCAATGGATTACTATGACATCACTTTTGATTATCTAAAAGAAAGAGCTGATGCCGGTGGTATTTATGTGGAGTTCATGTATTCTCCGGATCACGCAGAAATGTCCAGCGGGATTCCTTCCTGTGAGCATTTGGCAGCTATACAGCAGGCTATTGATGATGCTGAAGCCAGGCATCAGATTATCGGAAGAATTATTGTTACCGCAGTCAGACATTTTGGCGAAGACTCTGCTATAAAAGTGGCAAAACAGGCTATTAAGGAAAATGTTCCCTGCATCACTGGGTTTGGCCTGGGCGGCGATGAAATTAATTTTCCACCTAAACTATTTACCAAAGCCTATCAGATTGCTGCTGAGGGCGGTTTGGAATGCACCGTTCATGCCGGTGAATTTGCCTCAGCAGAAGGTATGATGGAGGCGATGGACTACCTGCCTGTTAAACGCATAGGACATGGTGTGCGAGCTATCGAGTCCCCGGAAACCATGGCTCGGCTTAAAGACAAAGGGATCGCACTCGAAGTGTGTCCGGGCAGCAACGTCGCTCTGGGCCTCTTTCAAAACCTTGAAAGCCATCCCCTTCCTCAATTATTGGCGGCAGGTATCAGAATCAGCTTAAACTCAGATGATCCGCCTTTTTTCCGTACCAATCTGGCTAATGAATATATACAGGCCCAGAAAATTTACGGTTTTTCCGATCAGCAGATGCTAAATTTCACCCGCATGGCGATTGAGGATGCCTTTGTCGATGAGCAAACCCGCAAGGAATTGCTGCAGCGATTGCAATAATTACACTCGGTCTGTAGCCTGAAAATTACAGACCTTTCTCTCTTGACTTATAGGCTGGATGACCTATTGTCAATACAGAAAGGTTTAATTTTGAAATAGGGAGTGTTTCATGTTTTCAATTAAGAATGTACTGCACGGAATTATCGCAGGGATTATTGCTGGCATCGTATTCAGTTTTTTTCTGTTGATGGGAGGAATGGTTGAAACCCTGGGAGCAATCATCAGAATGCCCACTCTGACAGGCGGACTTCTTGTCCATGCCATTGTCAGTATTATAACTGGTATTGTATTCGCCGTCGTTTTTGGCTATTTCATTCATTCCTGGGGTCTTGCGATATTACTGGGACTACTTTTTGGTTTGGGTATGTGGATAGCTGGTCCAATGACCTTGTTACCATATATGGCTGCTGGAACTCCTCTCTTTTCAAAATGGAATTTAGTTGATTTAAAGGCCAATATCCCTCCGCTGGTAGGGCATTTGGTCTATGGATTCCTTTTGGGTGTTGTTTATTACACACTCAGAATTAACCAATCCCGATTATAAAACATTTAGACAGGTCCAATCCGGCGTTTCTAAATGGTATATAATCTGATTAATCATCAGGGTGATGGAGCACCTATGCAATCTTTAGCAATGATGCAGGCGGTATTGGAAAATATACCGCAACTGGTCTTCTGGAAATCGGCAGATGGATTCTACCTGGGTGCCAACAGGCACTTTCTCGAGTTTGTCGGTCTGCAATCCCCGGAATCTTTAGTTGGTAAAACAGACGCTGAGCTCGCTTTGGCTCATCCAGTCATTCGCTATTTTGCCGAAGCAGATGACCAGGTATTAATGTACAGGATTCCGCATTCGGCAATTACCAGAACTATTCAGCATCATAATCAAACACTCACCCTGCTAATGGATAAATCGCCATTATTATCAGAGACGGGCCAGTTAAAGGGATTGCTTGGAGTGGTTACCGTCAAACAGCCTCAACTTTCAAATCATATTCACTTAAATGAAATCATCGACAATCTCCCTCATCTTATCTTTTGGAAAGATATTCGCTCGGTTTATTTAGGTTGTAACCGGCGGTTTGCAAGTTTACTCAATTCAACTCCACGCGATATCATCGGTAAAACTGATTTTGAGTTGAACTGGAGAAAAGAGGACGCCGAGCTCTTTGTTTCAGGCGATCTGGACGCTATGTCGGGCAATTCTAAAATTAATGTTGAAGAAACCATTGCAAGGGCCGATGGGCGACTAATAACCATGCTTTCCAGCAAAGTACCCATGTATGACGAGCAGGGCGTTTGCATTGGGATCCTGGGACTTTCGATAGACATTACAGAGCGTAAACAACTGGAAATTAATTTGAAAAAAGCGCTTGAAACGTCCCAGGCGGCTAACCTGGTCAAAACCGAATTTATTGCTGATATGAGCCATGATATCCGAACACCAATTACCGGAATCATTGGCATGTCGAAAATGCTTGAGGATAATTCGACTACAGCGGAAAATAAACAATATGCGCAATGGCTTAGTCAAAGCGGAGAGCAATTATTAACCTTGTTAAATGGGGTTCTCAAGACTATCTCTACTGATAGTCCACATGAAGAGATGGACAGCGACTGGTTCAATCTGACCGACTGTCTGAACAGTCTGGCAAAACTGGAACTCCCTGCCATTCAGACAAAACAGTTATCGCTGGTGCTGGTGATTGGACAAAATGTCCCAATCCAGCTATTTGGTGATCAGCATAAACTACACCGTGTTTTATTAAATTTAATCGATAACGCAATCAAATTTACCCATAACGGTTCGATTATATTAAAAGTGGAGCGTATTTCAGAAGGATTCTTACTATTTCAGGTGATTGATACCGGTGCAGGGATCCCCAAAGAGACGCAGCAAAGAATAGTTGAACGCTTCAATTCCCCTCTATCTTCTTTAAACAATGAGGAACAAGAAAAAATAGGGTTTCATATCGTTCAAAAATATCTTCAGTTCATTAAGGGCAAGTTTCAACTAAGCAGCATTGAAGGCGAGGGGACAACAGTGAGCTTAACCATTCCTCTTAAAAAAATCAGCCCGCAAACCGAATGTCTTCCAGCAATGCAAGTTAAAAATGCCTTGTTAACTGATTTGGAGCAACCAGGCAAGCCAGCGCCTGTAGTACCTTTAAAACTGGAATCTCAAGGATCGAGAGTGCTGTTAATAGAGGATAATCTGATTGCACGAAAAATGGCAGAAACCATGCTGGGTAAACTAGGTTGTGAATATATTTCAGCTGACAATGCTGAGGCCGGTTTTGAATTGATACGAAGCCACCCTATCGATATTGTCATTACAGATCTTGAATTGCCGGGCATGGATGGATTTCAGTTTGCGGCTCTAATCAGACAATGGGAAAAAGAACACCACCAGGAAGAGCGGCTTATCTTCGCTTTGACTGCACATTGTGCTAATGAAGTGGATAAGTCTCGGGCAAATATGGTCAATCAGGTCCTTACCAAGCCCTTATCTATGAGCAAGCTTGAGCAAATATTACCTCATATCAGGTTGCATACACCTTTGGCGAATGCAAATGCATCTGCAATCAATGAATTGAATCATTTTCCGATTTTTGACAAGGAACAAGCCCTTTCACAATTGGGCAGCGAAAAAGAAATGCTTGATCTATTAAAAATGCTGATTACAAAAGAGCTCCCTGAAGACCGTGAGGCTTTACAGAATGCATTTAAAGGTCATGAATGGCAAACGCTTGAACGAATCGCACATAAGTTAAAAAGTGGGGCAGCCTATTGTGGCACACAACGTCTTTATTCTGCCTGTGAATCTTTAGAAAAGGCATTAAAGGATGGCTACAACCCTTCCTCAGAGCAATTGTATGAGCAACTACAACAGATCATCGTGCAAACCGAACAGGCGCTGACACCTTATGTGAATAAATTATAACTGGCTCCCTGTATACAATAAACCGTCTTTGCGAGCGGTTGAGAAGTAATCCAGAGCTCCGAACTTTATTCAGGTTTTGATCAGGATTGCTTCTCTTCGTTCGCAAAGACTTAAGGCTAGTTGCTTGTTCTATTTATGCAACAATGAGTGACAACGCAGAAACCTGGAATAAGGTTTAGTTCATCTCTTCCATGTACTGACGAAGTTTTTTCATGGCGTTTTTTTCAAGCTGACGGACTCTCTCCGCAGAAACACTGTATTTTTCAGCTAAATCCTGCAGGGTTGTTTTATCATCCGCAAGCCAGCGTTGCTGAAGAATATCCTGACTTCTGTCATCGAGTCGTTCAAACGCAACCGAGAGATTATCCCGTCCGAGTTCACCGCTTCTTTCCTGCTCAACCAAATAGGCTGGATCATTATGTTCATCGTGTAAGAAATGAGCCGGAGCTTTATAGGCGTCATCATCGTCATCAGTTGCCAGGGCATCATAGGAAGAATCCATCGCGTTGAGCCGCTGCTCCATTAGCAAAACTTCCTCGCGCGAAACCCCCAGGTCTTTAGCTACGTCATCCACTTCCTGACGACTCATCCATCCCAAACGGTTTTTCATCTGCCGTAAATTGAAAAACAATTTACGCTGCGCTTTGGTTGTAGCGACTTTCACAATACGCCAGTTGCGTAATACAAACTCATGAATTTCTGCTTTAATCCAATGGACTGCAAATGAAACCAGACGAACTCCCATTTTGGGGTCAAAGCGTTTTACCGCTTTCATCAGACCAATATTACCTTCCTGGATTAAATCATTTAAGGGCAGGCCGTAGCCTAAATAGCCGCGGGCAACCCGCACTACATAGCGTAGATGGGCCAGGACAAGCTGGCGTGCGCTTTCGAGATCGTTTTCATTTTGAAAACGCTCAGCATAATCATGTTCTTCTTCAGCAGATAGCATTGGAATAAGATTGACTCGATGGATGTAGGCATCGAGACTTCCAATCGGTAAATTGATTGATGCTAGTTGTAACTGCCGATTCATACTACTCCTCCAGTTATTCCATCACCAAAAATCAAAACTAAGACGCTGTCTTCCTGTTTGATGTAATTTATAAGTAAGGGACAGCAGGAAATTACCAGAAAACACTGCTTTAAGTGCTCAATACCATATTATACACCCCCTGTAAAGAAAATTACAATACAGAGACTCCTTCACAGAGGGTCAGAAACTGAGCCTGTTAGTGATAAGGTCCTATCGAAGCCAACTGCCGTCTGACCGATAAACGGGCTCCCAGCCATCCCAGTAAAATTGCAGCAAGAACAATTGAATAAGCTTGTTTCACTGATAAGCCCTGCAAAGGGTAATTCATATGATAAACAGAGGCCAGTTCCTGAACAGCAACGGCAATACTCAGCATAAAAATATTAACAAAAAGAACTGCAAAAATTGCGCCCAGCAATCCATACCAAATGCCAGAGTATAGAAAAGGACGAAGAATAAAGGATTCGGTAGCGCCAATTAATTTTAATACCTGGATTTCCTCATGACGATGATGAATTGCCAGGCGCAAAGTATTACCGACAATTAACACTACAGCAGAAGCCAGCAAAGCCATCAGTGCATGAGCAATCTTTCCGGCAAAACCTAATATGGCATGCAGGCGCGTTATCCACTCCATATCCAGTTTAGCCTGCTCGACCTGGGGCATGGATTGCAGGCGTTCAAACAGCTGTCTGACCTGCAGGGGATTATTAACTGAAACCGCAGGAATCACGTCAATCACCGCCGGCAAGGGATTTTCCGGCAGATATTTCATAATATCATGCATGCCTTCCTGCTGCTGCAGTTCCTGCATGCCCTCATTTGCGGTTTTCAAAGAAGCCTGGCCGACTCCTCCCACTGCGCGCACTTCTTGCAGCAGGGCGGTTTCCTCATCTGAGGATACATTGGACTTTAAATAAAGAGAAATATGACCGCCCTGCTGCCAGTCAATCGTTAACTGATTCAAATTGTCCGAAAAAACCCAGAATAAGGTAGGTAAAGTCAACGCTATTGCAATCACAATCACAGTCATCATTGTCGCTAAAGGTTTGCGGCAAAGGTGATTAAAACTATTGGTAGCTGCCTGCAGATGATAGGCTCCTGCCTGCTTTAAATTATTCAGCATATCCGGCCTCCTTTAAGCATGATAATCCGATGCTTCATTCCTGCAATCAAGGCCAAATCATGTGTGGCAATCAGAACGCTTACCCCTACCTGATTAAACAGTGCGAACAATTTCATGATTTCCGCAGACAAGCCAGGATCAAGATTTCCTGTGGGTTCATCAGCAAGTAATAAATCCGGTTTATGCACTACGGCTCTGGCTATCCCTACTCGCTGCTGCTCTCCTCCCGATAAATGCACGGGCAGCATTTTTTCCTTGCTGAGTAAACCCACCATGTCCAGAGCCGCATGCACACGCTTGGCTATCTGAACAGGGGGAATGGCCTGAATTTGCAAAGGTAAAGCCACATTGTCAAAGATGCTTCGATCGCTCAAGAGATGCGGCGACTGGAAGGTGATTCCCAAGCTGCTGCGATATCTGGCAATATCATTATTGCGCAGCTGATTTAAACGGACGTTATTCACAATCACCTGACCGGAAGAAGGGTCTTCCAGCTTTGAAATTAATTTTAGCAAGGTACTTTTGCCAGCTCCTGAATGGCCGGTAAGAAAAGCCATTTCGCCTCTTTCAAGGGAAAAATCGATTTGGCTTAAAGCTTCAAATCCACCTGGATAACGTTTACTGACCTGTTCAAATTTAATTATCATTAAACAATGCCTTGACAAATTGTGACGGTTCAAAGGGACGCAGATCGTCTATTCCCTCACCAACTCCCAAATAACGGAATGGTATCGCCAACTCATTGGCAATAGCAAATAAAATTCCACCTCGCGCAGTGCCGTCAAGCTTGGTCATGGTTATACCTGACAAACCAACCGCCTGATGAAATTCACGCGCCTGATTCAAAGCATTTTGCCCAATACTGGCATCGAGTACCAGCATCGTTTCATGGGGTGCCTCAGGATTTATTTTTTGCATCACCCGCTTCACTTTTTTCAGCTCTTCCATCAGATTATTTTGAGTGTGCAGGCGACCCGCAGTATCTGCAATCAGAATATCTATGCCGCGTGCAGTAGCCGCCTGTAGGGCGTCATAAATCACTGAGGCACTGTCAGCACCTGTATGCTGAGCGATCACCGGGATTTCATTTCTGGCCCCCCAAACCTGCAACTGCTGCACAGCGGCCGCCCGGAAAGTATCTCCCGCCGCCAGCATAACTTTTTTGCCTTGCTGCTGAAATTGTTTGGCCAGCTTGCCAATGGTCGTGGTTTTCCCGGCTCCATTTACCCCAACCGCCAGAATTACGAAAGGCTTGTGGACCTGATTATCAACAAGCAGGGGCTGTGAGCAGGGACTGAGAATTGATTCCAGTTTATCTTTTAGACTACGAAATACAGCATCCCCATCATTAAGCTGCTTTCGAGCCATTCCCTCGCTTAACTGCTTTAATACCTCCTGACTGGTGTCAATTCCCAAATCGGCACTAATCAGCACAGTTTCCAGTTCCTCCAGTAAACCAGCATCAATTTGTTTTTTTCCAAGCAGTAAGCGCCCAACGCTATCACCAAATTGCTGGCGTGTTTTGGCCAGTCCGCGTTTCAGGCGGGTATAAAAGCTTAATCGTGATTCTTCTTGCGGCTGTACTTCAGGCAGGGGCTGCTCGGCAGCCAGGGCCGTTTCGGGTGTTTCAATCGTCACGGCCTCTCGCTGAGGCTGATTAGTATCAGTTTCAGGCACTGGAGGTGAGTTTTTTGTAGAAACATCCTGATTTTTTTTAAACCATTTAATCATAAGGTATACAAAAGAGAGGAAATATGGAATTCTATCACCTTTTTTCGCCGGGAGTTAATCCATGCGTCTTGTATTTGCAATTTTCTTTACCTTGCTATCCACTCTTGCCATGAGCGGCGTGCAAAAATTTACTTTGGACAATGGATTGAAGGTAATTGTTAAGGAAGATCATCGCGCGCCTGTGGCCGTCGTGATGGTTTGGTATAATGTGGGTTCCGCAGATGAGCCCGGGGGTATTACCGGCGTCTCTCACGCATTGGAACATCTGATGTTCAAAGGCACCAAAAAGTATCCTATTGGCATGTTTTCAAAAACAATCGCGGGTATTGGAGGCCAGGAAAATGCCTTCACCAATACCGATTATACGGCTTATTTTGAAAAAATTTCGGCCTCTCAGCTTCCTATTGCCTTTGAGCTGGAAGCCGATCGCATGCAGAATCTGGTCCTGGACCCCAATGAATTTTCCAAAGAAATCAAGGTCATTCAGGAAGAGCGGCGCATGCGCACTGACGACAATCCGCAGGCGCTGACCTTTGAGCGTTATCTGGCGACCGCTCATCTGGCTGCCCCCTACCATCATCCGGTTATTGGCTGGATGACTGATTTGCAGCAAATGAACGTCAATGATGCCCGCGCCTGGTATCAAAGCTTTTACACTCCAAACAATGCGACGCTGGTGGTGGTCGGGGATGTCAATCCTGAAAAAGTGCATGAACTTGCGAAATTATATTTCGGCCAGTTAAAGAAAAAACCCAGTTTTGTCAGAAAATCACAACTGGAACCGCCCAATTTAGGAGCTAAATCAGTGGCCATTCATGCACCCGCCAAACTGCCAATGCTTATGTTCGGATATTCGGTACCCACTGTAAAAACAGCCAAAACTAACTGGGAACCTTATGCCCTGGAAGTCATAGCCGGTATTCTGGACGCGGGAGAAAGCTCAAGATTTGCCAAAAACCTGGTTCGTGGCAGCCACCTCGCCAGCAATGTAGATATCTATTACAATTTATACAACCGATATCAAACGCAATTCGTCCTTTTTGGAATACCCACTCAAAACCATACTATGGATGAATTAAAAACCGCTTTGCTGCGTGAAATTCACCGTCTGCAAACCGAACCCGTCAATGAAGTCGAATTAAATCGTATTAAAACGCAAATTATCGCCCAGAAAACATTCGAGAAAGATTCTATCTTCGGCCAGGCGATGGAATTGGGTTTACTGGAAACGATTGGATTGGGTTCAGAAACAGCCGAGAGTTATACATCCAAAATACAAGCAATAACACCCGCTCAGATTCAGGAAGCAGCTCAACGTTATTTAAATGAGAATACGATTACGGAAGCCCGTTTGTATCCCTTATTGCAGTCCAAGGAATTACAATGAAAACAATTTATTTTTTAGCCGCTTTACTCATCAGCAGTTTAAGTTTGTGTGCACAGGCCGCCTCATTCAAAACTGAAAAATGGAATACCAGCAACGGAGCTCGTGTGGTCTTTTATCAGGCTAACGAGGTTCCCATGCTGGATATCAGCATCGCTTTTGCAGCGGGCTCTGCCTATGACAATAATTTTTTTGGTCTGGCAGCCCTGACCAATCGCTTGCTGGATCAGGGAAACAGTAATCTGGACGCCAATCAGATCGCTGAGAAAATAGCAAATACCGGCGCCCAGTTTGATAGTGAAGTCAGCCGCGACATGGCTATCGTACGTCTGAAAACCCTGACCAGCCTGCCTGCTCTAAATGAAGCACTGGACACATTTAACCTCATCGTTAATAAGCCCAACTTCAGACAAGATGCTTTCAACAGAGAAAAAAATCAGCAGATTATTGCAATCACCCAGGCCCAGGAGTCACCAGCGGATATTGCCAATAATCTGTTTTTCAGCAAGCTTTATAAAAACCATCCCTATGGGCATCCCGTGAACGGCACCGTTGAATCAGTGAAGAAAATTTCTAACTGGCAAGTAAGGGATTTTTATAAAAAAAATTATGTCGCCAATAATGCAGTCATTGTGATGGTGGGAGCTATCAGCAGCCAGCAAGCGCATGAAATTGCGGATAATCTGGTTAAAAATATCCCTGCCGGAGTTAAAAACCCCGCAATCTCTAAATCTGCGCCGCTCGCAGGAGCAGAACAAGTCAATTTTGATTTTTCATCTTCGCAGACAGTTTTGAAATTAGGGCAAATCGGTATCCAGCACGACAACCCTGATTATTTTCCATTAATGGTAGGAAACTATATTCTAGGTGGCGGCTCGCTTGTTTCACGCTTGTCGACCGAGATCCGTGAGAAGAATGGTTTAACTTATGGAATTAGCAGTCAATTTATGCCGATGCCGGGCAATGGTCCGTTCATGATTAGTTTTTCAACGCAGAATAATCAGGCAAAACAAGCGCTGAAGATGACTCAGGATACATTAAATGATTTTCTGAAGTCCGGCCCGACTGATGATGAGCTAAATGCTGCCAAACAATATCTGACAGGCAGCTTCCCCTTATCCCTGTCAAGTAATTCCAATATCGCCGGCATGCTTTTGCGTATGACATTTTATAATCTCCCTGATAACTATCTGGATACCTATGTGGCACACATCGAAGCGGTAACAGCGGAAGATATCAAGAAAGCCTTTGATATGACCATTCATCCAGAGCGCATGTTGCTAGTCAGTGTAGGGAAAATGTGAAAAATACGGTAAGAATTATCGGCGGTTACTACCGCGGAAAGAAAATCAGCTTCCCGGATGTGGAAGGTTTAAGGCCAACCCCTGATCGGGTAAAGGAAACGCTGTTTAACTGGTTAATGAATTCCCTGCACGGTAAACGCTGTCTGGATGCGTTTGCCGGCAGTGGTTCACTGGGGTTTGAGGCTTTGTCCCGCGGGGCGGCGCATGTTGTTTTCGTAGAGTCGGCCAAGCCTGTATTTGAGCAACTCAGAAAAACCGCAGCCAGTATTTCGGCAAAGGGAGTTGAGATTATTCATGGTGATACCCTTCACTATCTCAAACATTGCAAGGAACCGTTTGATCTCATTTTTCTTGATCCGCCTTTTGCCAGTCGCCTCCAGGAAGAATGCATTGATATTATTGCAAAAAACAGGATATTAGCTTCAGGAGGCTTGCTTTATGTAGAGTCTTCTGAGCCCCTGAATCTGGACAATACTCAATGGGAAGTCTTAAAAAATAAACAGGCCGGGCAGGTCATTTTCTCGCTTTATGAACGACTATGATCATAGTTTATACTCATAGAATTCATCTTAAGCAAACTGCTGCACTCGCAGGAAACTACCAGAGTTCTATTTTACATTTGAAAATGTACGGTAATTCTTGACAAGGTGACAGCCTCCTGTTTCAATCATTACAGTACTGATCCATTAAATAGCCGAACAAATAATGAACAAAAAATTGGCACTATTGATTGCAACTGCTATCTTGCTGCAGGCCTGTAAAGGAACAGGCATTTATAAAAAGCCGCCTCTAAATGATCCAAGCGATGATGCAACGATCAAACTTGCTGAAGCCGCTTCGTCCATAAGCGATTCCATGCTTCAGATGACCAGAGTTGAAAAGAGCATCGTTCCGCCGCATGGGGATAATACTCTCACTATTCCCAATGCCTATAATCTGCAAGCCAGAGCTTCAGTGGACTGGTCTGGCCCCATTGAGGAATTGACCGCACGTATTGCGAAAGCCGCTCACTATCGTTTAAGAGTACTGGGTCCTGAACCCGCTATTCCAGTACTTATAAGTCTGAATGCCAAAGATCAGAGCCTTGCCGAAATATTACGAAACATTGATTATCAGGCCAAACACAAGGCGAACATACATGTTTATCCAAACAGTCAGGTAGTTGAATTACGATATGTCAAAATTTATTCCTAGTTTAAGTGTTTGCTGTTTGACCATTTTGGTAGCAGCATGCGCACATCGATCCACAGTAACGGTAATTGATACCAGCACACTGCCAGGGCTTATTGCGATGGGAAACACAGGCCCTGCAAATGCCCGTGGCACGCAAAGCGTTGGTAAAATCAGGGAAATGGCTCTCAAGGAAACGGCTTTGAGCCTTGGCGCTCAATCAGGACTTGCCTGGAGAGCCTGTCAGATTAATGACGAATTAACCCGACAACAGCGAACTCTGGACGCAGTCTATGATTTTAACTCTTTGATTCTTGAAAACAATATCCTGCCTCCTGTCCTGCTGGAAGGCCGTAATACTTTAAATCTTGCTGATCTGCAAACTATCCGTGTTTCCGATAGAGTATATAAAGTCTCAAAACAAGCCCATTTCGTAACAACGCCTCCCACCTGGCGCCAATACTTGTGGATGGATTACAAAAAACCAGAAACACCGCATGTCAGCCTGCTGCCTAAATGCAGAGAAGAAAGGGCTATCTGGGTGGCGTATATAGAAAAAGGTTGGAAAAACGGCGTTGATCAGGCAAATACCATTCTTGAAGAAAGCGTGGCCCGTATCAAGGAAGATTTTAGCGGAATGATTCTTTACCGAAAACTGCTGGCAATGAACATGGTTTCACCTCCTTTCGTATCCCATACCGAACTAGGGGTTACCGGAGATGCTTCAGAAATTCATATTGATGATCGCGTATTGCGTATCACAGCACTACCCGGCCTTAATATAAACAGCAAAGAGTGGCGTGCAGCTGTAGAGAAAGACGAAAATGCTTTGGAGCAATTCAAAAATATGGATAAGCTCGCACAAAACACTAATATCACAGTGACAAGCAAAGCATGGCAGCCGGTTATTGCTCCGGTAAATTAATTACAAGCTTAGCCTTGGCACATACTTTAGCACGTCATCCCGAACGTAGTGAGGGATCTCCTTAATAGTGCACTGCTCTACGCATGGGAGATCCCTCACTACGTTCGGGATGACAAGCAAAGTTGAGACCCCGGGCTGGAATGTCTACAATTAACTACAATAGCTTTGTAATAATTAAAAGCAGCTAGCTGCGCACACTGTACCAGGCTATTCGTGCAAAAATTAGCGCAAACGCTGCCAATACAGCTCAACAGAGCAACAAAAACGTCCACTTTTCAATTTCAGGATTTGCATATGAGTAACATTAGTCTGATGCCAGATGAACCTACCCGATTCACGCCCATTTTTATGGACAAAATGTTAGAGCATGCGGAAAGCCTGCATGCCTCAGATATCACTATTCAGACCGGTTCGCCTATCTTTGCTGAGGTCTATGGCCGGCTTTTAAAAATTACCAACCGCACCTTATCCAATACCGAGCTGGGTGACCTGATTAATTCCATATATGGCCCTAACGCTACCACCCAGTTATTATCAGGTAAGGATATCGATACCCATTATGAATTCCGACCTAACCGCGGCGTGCGTTATCGTTACCGGGTCAATGCCACAGCTTGTCTGGTCGAGGGGCATGATGCTATCCAAATCACCTTGCGGACCATTCCGACTACCCCGCCAAGACTGGAAACAATGGGGCTTCCTGATAACATTCTCGAGTCTATAGCACCACAGGAAGGGATTGTCTTTATCACTGGCGCAACCGGCTCTGGTAAATCCACCCTGCTTGCCTCAATTATTCGCGAACTTATTGAGAATCAGGATTCCAATCGAAAAGTTCTCACGTATGAGTCGCCTATCGAGTTTGTGTTTGATGAGATTGAAACAATTTCGGCTGTGGTCAGCCAGTCTGAAATTCCCCGCCACTTACCCGATTTCGCTGATGGCGTTCGTAATGCGCTTCGTAGGAAACCACGTCTGATTATGGTGGGAGAGTGTCGTGATGCGGCAACAATCAGTGCGGCTTTAGAGGCGGCATTGACCGGTCACCCTGTGTATACCACCCTGCATACCTCCGGCGTTGCTGAAACCATGCGCCGACTGGTAACCTCATTTAGCGGTGAGGAGCGTTTAGGACGAACCATCGATATTCTTGAAACCATTCGGCTCTGTATCTGGCAGAAACTGGTTCCTACCGTAGATGAAAAACGGGTGGCCTTGAGAGAATATTTAGTTTTCGATGAAGAAGTCCGCGATACTCTGCTGGAAGGAGATCCCAATGAGGTCACTTCCCTGACACGAAAACTGGTTCGTCAGAAAGGACAATTAATGACGGTTGATGCCCGTAACAAGTTTGAACAAGGAATTATCAGTGAACGGGTATATAAGCTGATTATTGCTGGAACCAAAGAATACCAAAGGGAATAACAGGAGCACGTCATCCCGAGCGTTCGGGATGACAAGTGAGTATTTTCTCCTTAAGAGTGCCATTCGGCAGAGGCTCAACCTGCCTGTAATTCGAGACTTCCTTCCAGGGCGGAAATTATTATTCTCCGCCTTGAGTTGCTTCCACATTCGCTCCAGGCGAACTGACCGCACTGGCGGCTTTTTTGACGCCCTTCATCGCGTAACCGCTGAGTTGTTTATCAATCTGCTGAGCCGCTTTAGCCGTGCTCGAACCCGCGTCACTTACCTGCTTCTTGGGTTCTTCAGCCCATTGTGAGGTTTCCTGACCAATGCCTTCAGGCTGACCACCAATCCATCGTAACACCTTATCGGGAAGATAAGTAATCAGAGTAAAGGATTTGGTCACTGCCGTCACATACATCATGGTATAAACAAGAATCGAGAAGAAGAATCCATAAATACCCGCCCAACCCGTATATCCCGTGCTGGTATTAATTGCACCCGCCTGTTTACTGGGATCACCGGAAGTGCTGCTGTAACTAAATGCCGAACCGCTTGGATCCCCTTGAATAAAGGTCACCACATTGTAGAAACCGGCATTAATAATCCAGACGACTACATAGGAGAGCGCAATTGCAGCGATATAGCCAATAATCATCATCGCCGGCCGTAAGAAGACATTCATAAGAATCATGATGGCCTGCTCGCCTTTACCAAAGGCGCCCTCGCCTTCAGGATGGGTGATTCCAAGAGCAACAATCGGTGCCGCCACCATGGCCTCAATCACCGCAATCAACCATCCCATCGTACCGAAGGTGAAGATCATATACGGCAGGAAAGGAATAAAATAGGCAGTCGTGAATCCTATACTGACCATCGTGCCCAGCCAGGCAATCAGTAAAGGCATTACCATTGCAATCAACGGGAATATGAACACACCAAACCAGGGAATCAATATACTGGTAATTGCCATCATCAGCAGATAAATCCACAGCTCATTGGCAAAATTGATATAGTTCACCCCCATATTAGCCAGCGCAATGACCGGATTCACCGTGGGCTGCTGAATAAAAGATACGCCATAGGTAAAAATCTGCGCCATTCCCTGTAGCGGAACCGAGAGGAAGGTCAACACGACCATATTAATAATCTGTGCCATCATGGAGAGGAACAAATTAAACAGCGTCACAAAGATGACGTTGTAAAGCAGAACACCGAACATTTCACCCAAACAGAATACGAAGAACAGGATCTGCACTTTTCCGCAGCTAAAACTCATCGGCTTTAAGTAGAACGGCGTGAAAGTGATATTAATTTTCATAGCGAATTTGGGTGCTGTCACAATCCCTGGCTGACCCGGTAATTGCACCATAGACGCATTGCTAATATAACCGTAGGTTGTAGACGACCCTAATCCGGTTACCGCCTTATGGCTTATTGAATTAAAGGTGGGAACGTCCAATCCTGAGTTCAATACAGTGGAACCGTCAATCAATCCGGCAATATGTTTTACATATTTATCATCACCCTGATACCACTGACATAATTCAGAGTATTGCCCTTTACAGGTGCCATCGCCTCCAAACGCATTGGTCATGGTACTAATATCCGCGGAACTGCTGTCCAGTCCGGAATCTGAATCCGTTTGGTTCGACAACTTGATATCGGAAGAGTTAATCTTGGCCAGGTCAATAAAATAACTGCCAGCCATTAACCAGCCCTGTGCCTCTGCCTTGGCAATAAAATCCCTTACATTGTCCTTGGTTTTACTTTCGGTAGCCTGCGTGTAGAGATTTAAAGTCGGCAGCATGATGCCATTATAATCCGATACCGCGCCCTGAAACTCAGTGCCGTTAAACAGGGGTGCGCTTTGAGCAGACGAATCGCTGCCCCAGGAGATACAATCCTTGTCAGGACTGCTGCAGGGAACTCCTGTGGACATATAGGCAACACCATATTGCTGAACAGCCACCTTGGAGAACTCATTATCCTTATTAATTTTGGCATAGGTTGATGAGTTCAACTTGGGATCATTATTCACCATCACCGTGGCCACCTGCGACAAATCCTGATACATCTGCTGGATGGCAATGGCTCGAGACATTTTTACGGTATCAATTTCATTTTTGTCGAGAGTAGAGATATTTTTTTGAATGGTGGTAATTTTATCGGCAGGATAGGCATTCCACTCTATCTTTCCGCAAATACCGTTTAAAAAGGAATAGGCTGAATCCGAGTCGAAATTCGGCATTGGAACACTTTGTTTTGAATTATTCGGATTATTATTCTGCTGGGTTACCACATTGACTGTATTAAGGAAATCAGGGACATTGGCCTGACAAAAATCCTGCATTTCCTTACTGGGTCCATTGACACAGGGACCAGAATTTTTACTTGCCTGATTTTTGTAGCCCTGTTGCACACTCGTCAGAGTATTCTGCAGCCCGAGCATACAAACCTGACCTGCAAGAATCGCGGTAGCCCCTGTTGCGATACTGCCATTGTCTCCAAGAATCGATTTCATCGGATCCATCTGGGCCTGCACTATCACGCCTCCGCGGTTCAGATAACTTAACGCAGCCTGCCAGACTTTATCAGCCGCACCCACCCCCTGCACGACCACCCACATAACGAAAATCTGCATCAGGCAGTAACCAGACGCCTTGGGTATTAAAAGTGCCAGACCAAAGGTTGATCGCAACGGAACCCATATGGACGACCATTTCTGTCCGAGCATTTGCCCTTCATGGGCTGTATTAACAGTCGACACCAGGAGGGTGTACATGATTATAATACCGCCCAGAGCCAGTACCGCCGAGTTGAATACGCTAAACATCGTCCCCATAATCTGGCTGCCGGTACCATGCAGCACCCCATCGACGATACCAAAAATATTTCCCAGAAAAACAACCGAATAATCACTGGGCGGGGGAGCAAAACTGATAGAACTACTTCCGCCGCTGCCACTGTCTTGTGCAAGGGCTAACAGGGGAAAGAATGCAGAAAGCAAACCAAATACTATTTTATTCATGTTTTTCACCTAACAAACCCTGCCGATACCATTCCTTAATAGAAACTCCCAGTTTACGATGTTTAATCTGGTAATACCAAAAGTGATAGCGGAAAGATAAAGCAAGCGCGATGAACATCACCACAACGCTCAGTAATATCGATCTCCAGGTACCATATAAAACATGGTAGCCGGTATATCCAAGCATGAATATGGCAATCAGCACCATCAGAATACTTAATCGATATAACCCTTTCTGGCGGGCAAGCAATTCGGCGTCATCGAGATGCAATTCACGTACAGCCTGTTTAAAGGATTCACCCGTTGTGCTTTGCTGGGGAACAAACATTTTTTTAAACCCATTACCCAGATAAGCGGTAAAGGATTTTAAACGATCGTAGTCCACCCAATAACGAATATTGAAGATACTTCTGATAATCGTACCTATCCGCGAGTCACTTACTTTTTTCATAAAATTTACTTTCTATGTATTAGATTTTTCTACCACTTACTATACTATAGTAGTTACATAGCCCCCAGTCTATCAATTAGTTTGACAGTAAAAAAAGAGTAAATGTATGCCTGATCTAAGTCATGAAGCTTCAGCCCAATATTGGTTTGAATATGTGGATCCAATGATCTACCGCGTTATTACCTTTATGGAAAGCGTGGAAGACTGGACAATGGATGGAAATCCGGAATTGGAAGCAGCTATCAAAAAGCTCGGTGAAGAGCTTGATGACATCGATAAAATCGATATGGGAATGCTGGGCCAGGAGGATGCATTCATTCGATTGGCAGGAAATATCAAGTCAGGACGCGGCCTGAGACTTTTACAAGCCATTGATACTGTACATCCAGGCAGTGCATCGCGTATTCTGATCCATGCGGAAGAAACCAGCCTGGGCAGCCATGATCCAGCTGGATTCTTTCTGAAAAGAAATATTACATTTGAACGCCTGCGCCTGCTGGGACGCGTTTTTTCAGAATATCGCTTAAAACTAGTTGCTCGTGCTCTTGAAGGGGAAGAATAAATGCTATTGAAACCGAAACAGGCTTTACCCGTGTTACTGTTACTCTGCTCATCGACTGTGATTGCTGATGTTCCAACAGGAGGCCTTGATGACGCCGGTGGCGGCGGCCAAAGTGATTTGCCTACCTATCTGCAAAATCTTGGAAAATATTTTGGTTATGACATCACCCAGTATTGTACTACCGGAGGAACTTGCAGTCAGGGCGGGGGCGGCTCGGATACTTTCAGTAATTTGCTGATTAACTCTCAAAATAATTTAGCTCCTCAACTATCCAGCTATTACAGCTTTCTCGGTGCTCTGCTTTCACCAGGTGCATCCAGCAATGGCAGTAGTGGACAAGGCGCTCCCATTGTGAACGGCGGTTCACAGGGCAACAGCACTATTAACAGTCTGGCTGCAACTACCTTTCCTTCCTATGGCAGCACCTCAGGAAGCGGCGTCAGTGCCTCCGCTCTGATTGATCAGACAGCCAATAAGCAATATATGTCAGATCCGGTTAGCCAGGCAGTTTTTAACATTCTCACAACCCCTAACAGCAGTTATTGTGTTAACAATGACGGCTCCTGGAAGCAGCAATGTAAATATCTGTACCGTAGCCTGGTAATGTCAAACGTGATAGGCACACTGCCCTCCACCGATGATTTTTTTAATAGCTCTTATACGCAGGGGCTGGTTTCACAGTTAAACAGCAACGCTCTCCTTTCTCCAATGCTGTTCAGCACGAATTCTGGCGGTCAGACAACAACTTCTTCCCCGCTCGTCTCCGATGACTCACAGAACCAGGGCTTAACGGCCAATAATCAGGTACAGGAGGCCGCCAACTTTATTCGCTATGCCAGCGGACAGGTCAACCCGGTCGCTCTACCAGATAGAAATACTTATGATTCACTTTATAATAAGGCTTTGAATCTGAGTAAAAATACAGAAGCCTCGGATCAGATTCAAGCTCAGACTACACTGACTGATTATCTCACGCGTCTTCGCACTTACGCGGCGCAAGTATCGGTAGGAATTGGTAATCTGTATTATATTTTGTCCAAACGCCTGCCACAAAATCTTAGTGGAACCTCAGGTAACACGACCAGTCAGGCCTTAAGTGAATATACGATGGCTACCTGGCGATTATTTAATAGCAATCAAAGCAGCAGCGGCGGACAAACTCAGCAACAATGGGTGGAGCAAATCAATACCGCTAACTCAGCCACAGTGCAAAAAGAAATTGCGGTTTTACTAGCCGAGATCAACTATCAGATGTATTTAAGCAGACAGCAGCAAGAGCGTCTTTTGTTAACAGAAACTATTCTGCTACTGCAAAATTCACACGCTGCAGAACCCGATGCAGGTCTGGCTGCAGGCAGTAATAATTCTGATTATCAAAATCCGGCCTCTTCTTCCTAAAATATCTTTCTATGGCGTGTCCCTCGACACGCCAGTTTCACTGGTAACTGCTCACGAATTCACTAGTTACTCAGTGGCGGCTTTATTCGAGTAAATATTTCATCAATCAATTGATACACCACAGTCTTTTTCTCCTGCCATTTATTCACTACATTGTTTTGCAGTGTTTCACAGTTATCAGACAGCCAGGAACCATATTTGACCAATAAAAGAGCGCCATTTGCAGTGAGGCAAGTACTCACTTCTTTTTGAATTTTTGCATCGCAGAGATCACCTTCACTATAACAGCTAAGTATTAACAGCTTACTCATGTTCTGCCAATCCGCTGGCGGTTCAACACCCAGAAACTGCTTGTTAATCAGCTTCGGTAATTCCTGGTCCATCACCCAGTTGATATCAGAGGATTTCAAGTTTAATGGACAGGATAACTGTTTAGTATATTGTTTTATATCCTTTCCTATACTGGAAAGCTGATGAGCATCAATACACTGCTTGGCAAAGGGTGAGCTAGAACAAACACTCAGCAGTGAAAACAAAAGGATTGAATATCTTTTCATAATTCCTCCCGAACAAAGATTCATTATATCCTGATAAGGCTGACGTTGATTATTTTACCAGTCTTGCATGTTTAGCCGGATGAATCGTTTTATTTTTTTCATGAAAATACACTTTAGTAAATTCCGCTCCAGTGAACAAGATTTGCGCGGAATAATAAATCCAGACCAGAATGAGAATCAACGCGCCCGATGCGCCAAATCCTTCTGCCAAATTGGAATGGGAAAGGTATAGTCCCAATAATAATTTGCCTATTGTAAACATTAAAGCAGTCAAAAAAGCACCCAGCCAGACGTCTCTCCACTGCAATAATACGTCGGGGATGATTTTAAATATCATTGCAAAAAGAATGGTTATTCCAGCCATAGAAATAATGATGTTTAATCCGTAACCCAGAATGACTAACTGAGGTAAAAGCTGTAATAAGCCAGCACTGATCATTGATAAAAGAAGAGAGATTATCAATGAAACCAGAAGAAGAAACCCTACACCAAGCACTAAAGTGAATGATAAAAACCGATCGCTGACCAGTCCCCAAAATCCTCTATCCGCACGGGGAGTCACCCCCCATATATTGTTCAAGCCAGTTTGTAAGGCACCAAAAAAACCGGATGCACCAAATAGCAGAATAATGATTGAGACCAGTTTTGCGATAAGATGAGTGGAGGGTTTGACTGTTGAGATCATAAGTCTGATTTGCTCAGCCGGCGCGTCTCCGAAGGTTTCACCCAATTGGGCCAGCAGGTTTTGCTGGACAATCCTGGGGTCAAACACAAGACCCGCTATTGCAATCGAAATAATCAACAATGGCGCTATTGAAAATATAGTGTAATAGGATAATGCTGCAGACAAAGTAGCCACTTTGTCTTCATTCCAATTATCCCATACTTTTTTTAATATTTTTCTGAAGTCCATTTTCACTAGGATTGCTCCCTGGTTTAAAAATCAACCCTCACCCTAACCCTCTCCCAGCTTGGGAGAGGGGATTTTTTTTCTTAAATCCTCTCTCCCCTCAGGGGAGAGAGTTAGAGAGAGGGGTTAAAATTCACCCTAACCTCTCCCAGCTTGGGAGAGAGGACTTCCACTTAGTCTAGTAGAGTGTGGTCTTTTATGCAGCTAACTAACGCCCCGCAAAAGTATGATTAAGCTCTGGCCTGACTGCGCCATTAAGGGGCTGCGGACGAATTGGACCACCGAAAAATCTCGCCCCCTGATTCAGAAGATTCATTGTTTCCTGTGGAACTATCGAGCCCGGTTTTAACCCATTCAGCGCCGTTTGCAAAGGCAGGTCTTTAACCTGTGCTGCTTTTGCCGTTGCTTTAAGACTATCAATAACCTGAGGGGTTGGCTGCAATTTCATTAATCTAAGCATATGTACATAGCTTGCCTTCATTTCCTCCTGAAAAGCAGGCTGAGGCCTTGGAATGTAATTATTGGATGTGTAGGCAGCGACTCTCTCTCTCGCAAATAATTTGGCGTCATGGATATCAATCAGTGCTTTACTGAATTTCGCAACATCCTCAAGCACGTCTAACCGCTTTTCTTCAGCCACATTCCTTCTTTTTTCCAGCCGGCTCATATCCTGAGCCTGTTTCATTAACAGCAATTGCTGAGTACCCAGCATATCACGATGCTGATGCAATCCAATTTTATGAGCTCGATCTATCAAATGAGGTGTCCTGACGGGACGATTCGTAAGCTCATTTTCATGCTCGAAGAGATAAATATGCTGGTCTTGCATACGCAATTGACAATGAGAAGGCACAAAGAAGGCGGCCTGTCTGAAATCAATTACTTTGTTACCAGAGGCGTCATACATCCGTTTTTCATTTTTCAGAACACCCAGTATATTCTCCAACTGCTGCCTGTGTATTTCAGCCGCTTGCTGATGAATGCGTTTTCCGACTAATTTATTCTGAGGAACTGGATTAAAGGACTCAAGTCGTTGATTAATTAGCTGTATACTTTGTTCAGGATTGGCTTGCTGATAAATAATTTCCAGATAGGCATCGTGTTCATTAAGCAAAGTCTGTAAGCTATTATATTTCTGCGTCAGTTTGAGCTGTTTGCGGTCAATTTCCGCAATTTCTTCCTCAACTTTCTCAGCAGCGAGGAGGCTGTGTTGCAATGCAACATGGATAATCTCTTCCGATATTTCATAAGCCTCCAGCATTAGTTCCCATTCTCTGCCAGCAGGTAATTCCAGTTTAACCGCTCCCTGTTCATGAACTACTTTGTTACGCGCTAAATCCTTCTGTATTTGTCTATCAAGTTCTGCGTTATAGTCTTTTCGCGCTTTTGCTTTTTTGGCAGAGAGCTGCATTAAAAGATAGGCCAAAGCACGGTGGGCCTTGATTAAATCATCTTGCGCCTTTAAACGCATGGCATCCATAATCGCTTCATGAGCAGCGATTTCCTTGTAAATTCTGACTCTTACTTCTTTGCCTTCAGGGGATTCGAGGAACTCATGGACATGCTGGGCAGTTTTTAGACCATATAATCCTAACACTCGTTTCACATCACTACCGGGAACTCTGTGTGCTTTCTCATCTTCTTGAAGATGGTCAAAGGAATTAAGCCATTGGCTGATAGTCTCAGGAGAAGATGAAAGAGAAGGCATCCAGAACCCCGCTTTGTATAGGAATGAGTAATATTGCTAATTTTATACTTTTTGGAGTTTTTATGCAATTCGCTTCGAATCTCATTTAGACATAATGGCTATATTAAAATCACTTCAAGCGAATATTAACTCGGTAATGCATCGACAATGCTAACATCACTGCGAGTCATAGCAGCGGACTGAAACACCTCATCCAACCTTTTAATAACTGCTTCCACTGTAATAAGCTTCATGGTATCCGGCCCATGGGCATGCGTTCCCCAGACATTTTCGCTGGCGGACTTATTCAAAACGGAAGTAACCGCCTCTGGATAACAATCTACTGCCAAATGACGAAACGTGTAAGGTCCTGAAACATCTGCACTGGTCACTGCATGTAAAGCGATCACCGGTGTACCTACAGCTGCAGCCATATGAGAGGGTCCTGTATCCGGGCAAACCAGTAAACTGGCTTTACTGATTACGGCAAGAAGCTGCTTGGGTTTTGTTTTACCGACGAGGTCGACACAGTCAACTTCCTGTAAAATCTGATTTGCCAGATCCCTGTCACAGGATCCTGGCCCACCCGTCAGTACTACCTGAGCATTCCATTTATGCTGTGCATATCGAATCATTGTGATGTAGCGCTCAACCAGCCAGCTTCTTTCCGGTTTGCTGGCAGCAGGATTGACCAATAGGAGAGGCCCTTGTTTCGGTAAATGATCCTCAGCCCATTCATAGTCCGCTGCGGCAATTGGCAAATCCCAACGCGGGGCTAACTCAGGAATGTCCAGCACATCTGCAAATTTTAAAAATCCGTCCAGAGTATGATCATTTCCCGGGGCAATCGATTCCCTGACAAACCAGGCATGCCCATCTTTGGCACGCAAGGCGTCATAGCCAATTTTTCGTTTTGCTTTGATTAACGGGTAAAGCAAATTAGCGCGAAAACTTGCCTGAGGCGCCAGTAAGACATCAAAACTTCTGCCCCGCATTTGTTTGTAAAAGCGCCAATAATCAGCAATAGAGTCGGGTTTATTGATTACAAGGAATTCCACACCATCCATTCCCTCAACCAAATCATAAGCTGGCCGGGAAATAACCCAGGTGATTGAAACATTCGGTAAGCAGTCCTGCAGACGTCTGACCAGAGGTACCAGCATCAATACATCGCCTAAAGCAGACAGGCGAACAATACATATCGATTTAATCATGACATCAGCCAGAAATTGAATTAAGCAGATTCATTTTGCAATACAAAGATGGAGCCGCAGTAAGGACATACTTCCTTGCCTGTTTTCTCGATAGGCAGATATACCTTGGGATGAGCATTCCACAGTATCATTTCATGGGTAGGACAACTTAAAGGCAAATCTTCAGGATGAACGATATAAATTTTTTCAGTACTTGCCGGAATATTGCTAGTCTCAGACATGAAATTCTCCATTAATCACACTAGGGTAGATAAGTTAATTCAGGAATTATCCATTATTTTATGAATGTTGGCTATGACCTTCTGCATGGTATTACTTTCTTCAGGCGGGAAATAGTCTATTTGCGCCCAGCTTCTTAGCCAGGTCAACTGCCGTTTGGCGAGCTGCCGGGTTGAAGCAATTCCTTTCATGCGAAACTCCTCAAACGAGGAGTACTCTCCGGCCAGATAGCTCAGGGCCTGACGATAGCCGACACAACGCATTGAGGGATAATCCATTGTCAAAGACCATTTACTTTGTAACTGCTTCACTTCCTCCAGAAAACCCTGATCCAGCATGAGGTCAAAACGCATCGCAATCCGTTCATGCAACCAGGCTCGATTATCAGGAAAAAGACCCCAATTGATAAACGAAAACTGATGTTTTTTATCCTGTTGCTGCAGAAATGCTGATAAGGGTTTTCCCGTTGTGTAATAAACTTCCAGAGCGCGCTGAATCCGCTGGCTGTCATTAGCATGGATGCGTGAGGCAGAGGCGGCATCAACAGTCAATAACTCTGCGTACAGCGACTCTAATCCCTCGCTTACAATGCGTTGGGATAATTCGCTGCGTAAACTGTCATCAGCAACAGGAAGTTCCGAAAGCCCTTGCTGAAGCGCATTGAAATACATCATCGTTCCACCCACCAGCAAAGGCCAGTTACCGCGTGCCCGTATTGCATTAATGAGCGGTATCACATCGTCACAAAATCGGGCGGCTGAGTAGCTCTCATTGGGATTGAGAATATCAATTAAATGGTGCGGTGCTCCAGCAAGTTCGTCCTCGTCTGGCTTTGCTGTGCCAATGTTCATCTCACGATAAATCATTGCAGAATCCACACTGACAATTTCAAATGGAAACTGCTGAACCAGCTGACTGGCTAAAGCAGTTTTACCTGAGGCGGTTGGCCCCATAAGACAGAACACCCGATTATGCATGTAATAAATCTCGACAACGCTGCTCGCTCAGGTGAGTTGCAATCCCGCTTAAATCACCTGATTCCATTAATTGGTTTTTTAAATAGAAAAATAATTCCTGCTTCATTTCATCGGAAGTGAACGACAGGGAAAATTCATAGGCTGACATTAGATAATCGACCATTTCGCTAAAACTGGAAGGACAATCTGTGCAAAATAAATCAAGAAACTGCTTAATATTCAAATCGGGCAGCATTAGCGGAATAGAGCTGATCATTATTTCCGATTCAGACAGGAAGACAAGCTGGATACCTGCATGCTCGAGTAGTTCTTTCGCCTCTGCTATTTTAGTAAAGCGGTCTGATTCCACAGTATATTTTACCGGGACCAGCAGCGGACGAGCAGGCAAAGGAAGATTGCTTTGCAGCAATTGCCTTTTCAGGTTTTGTTTCTGTAAAGCAGAGCCATGCACAAGATATGGCTTTTCATCAACAAGAATAATCGCATGGGCAGGGTCTAAAATATACCATCTTTCAGCGCCAGACTGTTTTAATAACCTATCGTCTTTTTCTATCACGGGAAAAATCAGACTTTCCCTGACGTAAGTGGCGGCCGGAGCCGCCAGGCTGATGGCAGGAATTGCCTGGTTCGTGGATTTTTTCAGGACAGCAGCAATTTGTGAGCTGATAAAATCATGAATGAGGCGAGGCTGCTGAAAACGTACTTCATGCTTTGTAGGATGAACATTCACGTCGACCTGATTGGCTGCAATGTTTAAATACAGTAAACAGGATGGATGCCTGCCGGCATAAAGATATTCCTCGTATGCCTGACGGATGGCATTGTTTAAAAGCTTATCCTTGATTATTCGCCCGTTCAGATAAATCCATAATTTATCCACCTGGCTGCGTTGATAATCGACATTACTAATGAAACCTTCCAGGCTTATGCCATTGATTTCACTATCGAGATGAATGGATTGATCGAGAAAAGATTTGCCTAAAATTTTTTGAATACGCTGCATGCGGCCTGCTTCATCAACTGCCGGCATCAGATTTAACAGCAATTTGCCATTATGACTAAACTGTATTGCAATCTCAGGAGCGGCCAGCGCAAAACGTCTCAGAACCGTATCAATTGCCTGGAATTCAATGCGTTCGGGCTTTAAGAATTTTTTACGAACCGGGGCATTATAAAATATATCTCGCACATCAACCGTTGTTCCCTGGTTTCTTGCGCAGGGAACCAGCGTATTGCTCTCCCAACGCATGGCATGCGCCTGCTTAGGCGGCTTTGAACTGATACTCAGTCTGGAAACTGAAGCGATACTGGCTAAAGCTTCGCCTCTAAAGCCCATACTGGTTATGGAATACAAGTCATTTAAACAGGAAATTTTACTGGTGGCATGCGGTGCAATGGCCAAAGGTAAATCCTCTGCGAGAATACCCATCCCGTTGTCACTGATTTTGATGTGATTTAGGCCGCCACAGCCAATATCAACAGCAATTTGTGTGGCTTTGGCATCCAGGGCATTTTCCAGCAGCTCCTTTACGATAGAAGCAGGCCGCTCAACAACCTCTCCTGCCGCAATCTGGTTCGCGACATCAACAGGTAACTGCTGAATTCTCATGATACGGCGGAAGGAATGGTCAAACGCTGTCCTGTTTTGATGGATCCATTATTCAGATGATTAGCCGCCTGCAACGCGGCTACAGACACTTTATAGCGGGCAGCAATTTTGGGCAGTGACTCGCCTGCCTGGACCAGGTGAAATTGCCCTTTGCTATTGGCCAAGGCCTCAATCTGTGTACCATGCGGCGGGTAATCCCAGAAATAGCCTTTTATTCCCTGGAAAATGGCCTGGGTTAGCCTGGCCTGATAGTTTCCATTGGTTAAATTACTTTCTTCCTGAGGATTGGAAATAAAACCGGTTTCTATCAGAATCGAAGGAATATCCGGGGACTTTAATACCATAAAACGGGCCTGCTCCACTCTTCGATTATGCAAACGGGTAATCGTATCAAGATTTCGTAATACTCTTTCTCCCATATGAAGACTTGCACCAATGGTCGCAGTTTGCGATAAATCAATTAATACTGTTCGGACCAGACCACTCTGGTCATCAAGATCCTTCAGATTAACACCGCCAAGCTCTGAATAGTTTTCTTTCTCCGCCAGCCAGCGAGCGGCTTCACTAGTGGCACCGCGCTGAGATAACGCAAATACCGAGGCCCCATTGGATTGCTGATTGATAAAGGCATCGGCATGAATGGAGATAAATACGTCGCCATTATATTTTCTGGCGATATTAAGGCGTTCGCGCAGCCCGACATAATAATCCCCTTTGCGCGTTAATACAGCACTCATACCTGGCTGGCGATCAATAATATGCTTTAATTTACTGGCGATAGCCAATGTCACATTCTTTTCCCAATTATGGTGCGGCCCCTTGGCCCCTGGATCTTTTCCTCCATGCCCAGGATCAAGCACAATCACTACATTTCTGAGAGAACGGCCGGGTAACTGACGCACCGGCGGGGCTGGCGGCGTTAAATTAGTACTCGTCTTAACCGGTTTGGCAACCTGCGCATGACCATTATTGGTAGATAAGTCAAGGGTGAATGCGTGTTTGGATTTTGAAGAAGCCCAGGGACTGGTTCTTAACATAACTACATCAGTCACTTCAAATACCAGACGTAAGGTTTGCGGATTTGGACGACCGCTTCGCACCCGTTTGATGAGCTGATTCCCTTTCAGTTGATTCAGATTGAACACCAGATCGGTTGACTCAAAATCGACTACCACTCGATCGGGATTGGTAAGAGTGAAGACTTTGTGTGCAATGGGAGTGTCAAGACTAAAAAAAAGCGACATTTTGCCGTTTTGCTCTTTTATTTCAATTGATTGTAATCTGGCAGCAAAACAGCTTGCTGATACAAGCGTTAATAATCCAAGGATAAATACCCGAATTTTCATTCTTTACCTTCAAAGCAGAACAAAACCTTATCACCAGCAGCACTTAACGATTCGATGATCATTTCACGGCTGCTCCCAGTTATCATGAGTGTTATCCAGAGATCCAGGCTTTTAATACTATGCCTTGCCCGCTCTGGCCATTCCACACAAATTATCGCATTGTCATCAAAATAATCGCGAAAACCAATAAACTCAAGCTCATCTTCATCGTGGATACGATATAAATCAAAATGATGTATTGGCCAGGAATTGCAATTATAACTTTCTACCAAAGAAAAAGTAGGACTTTTTATAATCGATTTTACACCCAGCTCAGTCAGCAAGGCGCGGATAAATGTGGTTTTACCAGCCCCGATTTCCCCACTGAAGCTAATCACTAAAGGGGAGTGAATGCAGGCAGCTAATAAAGAAGCAGTCTCTTGCGTCGCACTTTCATCAATCAACTCTATGTGAAGTATTTTTTTCTGCATGAACCGGTCTTCTCAACTATTAAACTACTATATCGTAATAACTGCGTTGCAACTATATTCCGACCTTTGGATTTAGGCGGAGCTTATTATTCACCAGCAGACGGACAAAAGGCATGATATCGCTGGCCAGCAGGCCTTTCTCCCCTTCTTCCTCTGCCGCTAAATCCGCTGCCGCCGCATGCAGCCACACGCCAAGACGGGCAGCGTCTGCCAGACTGAATTTCTGCGCAATAAGCCCTGCGATGATACCGCTTAGGGCATCACCCATACCAGCGCTTGCCATCCCCGGATTTCCCTGGGCGCAAAGATAGGTTTGCGCCGCATCAGTGCGTATTAGCGATCCCACGCCCTTCAATACAATTTGACCGCCATATTGCTGTTGTAATTGGCATACGGCTTCAAAGCGGTTCTTTTGAATATCTTTCACCTTACAATGCAAGAGGCCGGCTGCTTCACCGGGATGCGGTGTTAAAATCCAGTTGTCATCATGCTGCGGATTGTCAGCGAGAATGCGCAGCGCCGACGCATCAATGACCATAGGCAATTGGGAGGCAATCACCTCGTTGAACAGGTCTATCGCCCAGTTGTCACTACCCAGTCCAGGCCCAATTATACAAACGCTGGCCTTTTTAATTAATGGCTCTATGTCTTTAATCGAGCTGATGCCATGAATCATCGCTTCCGGCAAGCCTATCACCGGACGCCCGGCATGCTCAGGTTTGGTAGCCACCGTCACCAGACCCGCTCCCGATCTGGCCGCGGCCAGTGCAGCAAGGCAAACGGAGCCAGGCATGCCTTCTCCACCACCAATAATCAATACATGGCCAAAATCGCCTTTATGCGTATTTTTCCGTCGAGGAACCAGCTGGTTAAAGGATTCTCTTTCATCAATTAAAATTGCTGCAGGGGAAATTAGCGATAGACAGGGAGCACCATCCAGCTCGTCAAGAAACAAATGTCCGCGGTAATCCGGACCATCCATTGTCATTAATCCGGTTTTAATACCAATAAAAGTAATAGTGCAGGAAGCCCTGACACAATGTCCAAGGGCAACCCCGGTATCGGCGTGTAAGCCTGAAGGCAAATCCAGAGATAAAACGGGTAAGCCACTGTCATTAATTAAGTCAATTGCCGACTGCAAAGGCTCTTTTACATCATTTTCCAGGCCAATACCCAGTAGTGCGTCAACAATCAGTTCAGCATCATTATCCAGCGTATCTTCCATAAATTGAAAAATCACACCAGCCTGTTGAGCACGTTCAGCCATTAAACGAGCAACCGGAGGCAGCTGATCCGTGAGCTTAAACTGATTAATCAACACGGCATAGCCCTGCTCATGAGCGAGCTTAGCCAGTACATAGCCATCACCGGCATTATTGCCGCCACCGCAAAACACAACCAGCTTTTTTACAGCAGGGTATTGCATTTGTAAAAGTTTAAATGCGCCAGATCCTGCCTTCAACATCAGGTCTTCTTCAGAAAACCTCAAGTGCTGTTGCATTAATTGTTCACAGTTGCGAATTTGTCGGGTACTGAACAGCGATGTGGTTGATTTGACCATGATATTTACCAAGCATTGCCTGGATACCGCGAACAAGCCGCGGTATGGGCGAATAAAGTTATGAATAACAAAGCTTTCAATACTGGCATCAAACTTGAGACTCAATGCCAATCGCAGATCAGCGATCAGTCAGAATCTTTCTTAACCAGCTTTAAGGCCGGTTTGGGCCGCTTGGGTTCTTCCCTGGGAGCTGGTGGCGGCTCATGGTATTCCTCGCCAAATTCCATGCCCCGACCATTTTCCTTTGCATAAATTGCAAGTACTGCAGCTGGAATGACAAAGATTTGCATGGTTTCACCCGAAAATCGGGCTGTAAATACAATCCGATCATTTTCAAGATGCAAACCTCTGCAAGCCTGAGGCGAAATATTCAGTACAATTCTTCCATTATTCACATGAGCCTCTGGAACCTGTACACCAGGATAATTCGCATTGACCAGAATGTAGGGGGTCATATGATTATCAACAATCCAGTCATAGATAGCCCGAATCAGATAAGGCTTGTTCGATGTCATACTCATATCAGGCAGCCCGTAATTGTTTCTCAACTTCAGACAAACTGGTTTGGAATGAATCCCGCTTGAACAGTCTTTGCATATAAGTATGCAAGGCCTTTGCTTTCGCAGGAACTTCAATGCCTAATTGCGGTAGACGCCATAATAAGGGGGCCATCGCGCAGTCCAGTAAAGAAAATTCATCGCTTAGAAAATAGGGTTTATCAGCGAAGACCGGCTCAAGGCTAATCAGACTTTCCAAGAGATGCTGCCGAGCCTCTTCAGCCTGCTCATTCTTTTTAATTTGCATTAAAAGGTAATACCAGTCATGCTCGATACGATGCATCATTTTCCTGGCTTCGGCTCTTGCAACTGGATATACAGGCAGCAAAGGCGGATGTGGAAAACGCTCATCGAGATATTCCATTATAATTCTGGCCTCATAAAGAACCAGTTCACGATCAAGCAGGGTTGGAACCGTTCCATATGGATTGATAGAGAGTAAATCGTTCGAGGCTTCGCCTTGTTTGGCGGGCAGAATTTCTACATTAACCCCTTTTTCTGCAAGTACAATTCTCACCTGGTGACTGTAAACATCATCACTGTCAGAATATAAAGACATAATCGTGCGCTTTGTCACAATAGCCATCGCAACTCCTCGTCATACGTTAACTCAGCATATAGCATGCAAAAGAGTGCATTTTAGCACAAATTAGCAAGCAATGTTTAAGAATAGGCAAATTTATCATTAACGATCGGTCTAATGCTCAATCTTTTCCCAGTATGCTTTTTTTAGTCTGTAGACAACCAGCAAAAATATAAACAGGAAAGCGATGACAAATCCGCCTGCACGATAACGCACAAGCTTGGCCGGCTCTCCAACATATACCAGAAAATTAACCAAATCAGTAACCGCACTGTCAAATTCAGGCTGAGTCATTTCACCTGGCTCAGACAGTAATAAATGGGACAGGAATAAATATCCGGCCTCATCTTTATTCTCAATTGCGACCACTCTGCCTGCCAATGGTTCAAGTACATTTGGCATTGCCACCCCAGGAATTAAAATATTATTCGCGCCAAAGGGTCTCGTTTTATCTACGTAAAATCCCTTGAGATAGGTATAAAGCCAGGATGCGCCTCTTTGTCTGGCACTTAAAGAAAGATCAGGCGGCACTTTTCCGAACCATTCCTGGGCATCCGCTGGGGGCATACTAATCCTGATGGGATCGTAAATTGGAGCGCGGGTAAAAATCAGATTGTTAATCAACAAATCACTATCCAGCTCCCCGTCAAAAGTCGTTAAACCCAAATCATGAGCCATGCGGTTATAGCGCATGTATTTCAGGGAATGGCAACCTGAACAATAATTCATATACATTTTGGCCCCGCGCTGCAAACGGGCCTTATCCTGCAAATCAATATCAACAGGTAATAATTTGACATTATCTTCTGCAGCAGCATGCAGAACACCAGCCAGGAAAATGGAAGAAAGTCCAAGACACAGCTTTTTTGAAATCATCGGCTTATCCTCTCTGGTACTTCAAGATGCTGCTCATAACGTGTATAAAATGGCATCAGGATAAAATAGGCGAAGTATATAAACGTACAAATCTGGGCGAGATATTGCCGTACGGGGGTTACCACCACGGTTCCCAAATACCCCAGGGTTACAAAGCTTATTAAAAAGATAAGCAATGCCCAGCGTGACAGATATCCCTTGTACCGCATTGAACGAACCGGACTTCTGTCCAGCCAGGGCATGAAAAACAGAAGTAGAATAGAGGAAAGCATTGCGATAACGCCGATTAATTTGTTCGGAATCGCTCTTAATATGGTGTAAAAAGGCGTCATATACCAGACTGGCGCAATATGATCCGGGGTCACCATCGGGTCGGCAGGAACAAAATTGGCATGCTCCAGAAAATATCCGCCCATCTCCGGGGTGAAGAAGATAATGGCAAAAAACAAAATAAGAAATACCATTATTCCCAGCGCATCTTTTACAGTGTAATAAGGATGAAAAGGGATTCCGTCCAGTGGGATGCCGCGGGGATCCAGATTTTTTTTAATCTCAATCCCTTCAGGATTATTAGAGCCTACCTTGTGCAGAGCAACAATATGCAAAAATACCAGAACTAATAGCAATAATGGGATACCAATAACGTGCAGAGCAAAAAAACGCTGCAGTGTAGCATTGGCCACATTGTAGTCGCCACGCAGCCAGGTAACCAGCGTATCGCCCACAAAGGGAATTGCTCCAAACAGCGAAGTAATCACCTGCGCTCCCCAGTAGGACATTTGTCCCCAGGGCAGCAAATACCCAAAAAAGGCCTCTGCCAGAAGCAATAAAAATATCACCATTCCAATCAGCCAGATGAGTTCTCTCGGCTTTTGATAGGACCCATACAATACGCTGCGAAACATATGCAGATAAATCACAATAAAAAAAGCAGATGCACCAGTGGAATGCATATACCGCAGAAACCAGCCATAATTGACATCGCGCATTATGTATTCAACGGAATCAAATGCCCCATCTGCAGTGGGGGTATAAAACATCGTTAGCCAAAGACCTGTTACCAGCTGATTTATTAAAACAATCGTGGCCAAAGATCCAAAGAAGTAGAAAAAATTAAAATTCTTTGGTGCATAGTATTCACTGATATGCTTTTTCCAGGTTGTCATCAGAGGAAAACGAGCATCAATCCAATTCAGTAATCCGCTCATGCTTGACCATCCTTTTCATCTTCGCCAATTATAATCAGGTGTTTATTAACAAAACGGTAGGGGGGAACTTCCAGATTAATTGGTGCAGGAACTCCTTTGAAAACCCTTCCAGCCAGATCAAAAGTGGAACCGTGGCAAGGACAGAAAAAGCCTCCCGGCCAGTCAGGCCGTAATTCTCTTTCATTGGGAGTATATTTAGGCGAACAACCCAGATGGGTACAAATTCCCACCAATACCAAATACTCGGGATTTATCGAGCGGAATTTATTTTGTGCATATTCAGGCTGCTGGTCAACCAGTGAATCAGGATCGCGCAAATCATCGTTATGCCCATTTAAATGTTTGAGCATTTCAGGTGTGCGCCTGATAATCCAAACAGGCTTCCCCCGCCACTCAACAGTAACCTGCTGGCCAGGCTCAATTTTACTGATATCAACTTCTACAGGGGCACCAGCGGCCTGTGCCTTAGCACTGGGCAGCCATGAGGAAACAAAAGGAGTTAAGGCACATACAGCCCCTATTCCACCTAATACTCCAGTGGTTCGTAATAAAAATTGACGCTTCTGTTCATCAATCACTTCCGATGGATACAGCTCACCCTGCTCAGGCTTGATTTCATCATTCACGGTGCTTTCTTCCTGTCTACTTCCTTTTATACCGTTTCAGACATCACGATTGAAGCATCAAGCTTGCTCTTTCAGTATCAGCTTGAACGCAATCAATTCCAGAATTCTGATAAAGGTGAAATGTACTATTTATATCAAAGATTTAAGCGTTTGCAAATGCAGGAGATCCATTTGCCAGGTATTCAATTGATGCGCTTGATTTTTTCAGGCTAAAAAAAAGAGTCTTCATCAAACTGTGTCATGCCTTGTCCTCTCGAACGCAGTGAGAAATCTCCGAATGCTGGCACAGACCAAGATCCAGGAGATCTCTCACTGCGTTCGAGATGACGGTGCCTGTGAGTTGAGTAATGACGCAGTCTAATAAACACTCTCAAAAAAAAACCCCGCATCGGCGGGGCTTGGTATAAAGATATAATTAGCGTTTTGAGTACTGAGTGGCGCGACGTGCTTTGTGCAAACCCACTTTCTTACGCTCAACTCGACGAGAATCACGAGTCAGCAGACCTTTCGCACGTAATTTGCGTCGGTAAGAATCTGCTTGAGGTTCAGCATCTTCAGCCAAATCAATTTCATCGTACTGAACCAGTGCGCGAGCGATGCCCAGGCGAACAGCACCAGCCTGACCAGAAATACCGCCGCCAACCACAGTTGCGTAGATATCGAAACGCTCAAGAACGTCAACAGTTTCCAAAGGCTGTCTAACCACCATACAGGCAGTTTCGCGACCAAAATATTCTTCCAGTGCACGGTTATTGATTTTGATTTCGCCTTTACCTGGACGGATAAAGACTCTGGCCGTTGAGCTTTTTCTACGACCAGTACCATAGTATTGCTGCAATTCAGCCATATTATTTATTCCTCAATCTCTAGTTGCTTAGGTTGCTGAGCAGCATGTGGATGTTCACTACCAGCGTATACTTTCAGCTTACGGTACATTTCTCTGCCCAATGGGTTTTTAGGAAGCATACCTTTTACAGCTAACTCAATAATTCTTGTAGGATTTTTTGCCTGGAGCTTCTCAAAAGAAGTGGATTTTATGCCACCAGGAAATCCAGAGTGATGATAATACATCTTCTCTTTGAATTTACGGCCTGTAACAGTCACTTTTTCAGCGTTTGTTACAACGATATAATCCCCAGTATCAACATGAGGGGTATATTCTGCCTTGTGCTTGCCGCGTAACCGACGAGCGATTTCAGTAGCCAGACGACCTAAAGTTTTGTCGCTAGCATCAATTATGAACCAATCACGTTTAACTTCGTGAGCTTTGGCGCTGAATGTTTTCATTAAATTAACTCCGTACCGCCTTTTATCATTGGTAATCTTTCAATCTTGGACGGGCGATTTTAACCAAAACTGTAATAACCTACAAGTAAAATAAGTAAAAACTTGAACAGAATCTTAAAAAAAGATTATTTAAGCGTTACTTATCCATTAATAATTGTTCGACAATTTTATTCTTTAATAAATGCTTGTCAACAATTTCATCAATATCTTCAAGCGTGGAGTAAGTATACCATACGCCTTCGGGATAAATTACAATACAAGGGCCTTGGTTGCAACGACCCAAACACCCTGATTTACTAACACGTATTTTTCCAGGACCATGCGCTCCAAGTTCAAGCAAACGCTCTTTCAGATGCTCAAAATACTCGATACCGCCACTGTTGGCACAGCAAACTTTGCCAGCTGCTTTTTGGTTGGTGCATATAAACACATGCCGGATATAATGACTCAACAACTATTTTCCTTTCTGCTCAATTTTAGTTTTTAATTTCAACCCCGCTTTAAAGGTTACCACCCTTCGCGCAACCACTGGGATCTCTTCTCCAGTTTTGGGGTTTCTACCAGGTCTTTGCGGTTTATCTCTCAGATTAAAATTGCCAAAACCTGATAATTTAACATCCTTTCCATTTTCCAAAGCATTCCGAATGGCTTCGAAAAACTCCTCAACCATTGCTTTTGCGTCTGGTTTGGACAAATCCAATTCACTAAACAAGGTTTCTGCAATCATTGCTTTACTTAGTGCATTCACGATTTTAATCCCTCAACGTAATTGAAAAATCATCCTCAAGTGTTCTGAGTATAGCATCAATTACCTGGTTTATCTCGTTATCAATCAAGGTTTTATTGTCGTCCTGCAAGACCAGCGCAATAGCAGCGCTCTTCTTGCCTTGTGGAATATTCTCTCCGCGGTAGATATCAAACACATGAAAAGACTTCAACCAGTTATTGGGAATTACCGATTTAACCGCTTTTTCAATTTCCCCCATCTGGATGTTATCATCCATCAGAATGGACAGATCGCGACGGATCTGTGGAAATCGGGAAATTTGCGCATAGCGTATAACCGAGCTGGCCATCAGCTCATTCAAATACAACTCAAACAGTAATACTTCCTCCTGAATATCCAGGGCATCGGCAATACGGGGGTGAAGACTGCCGCACCATCCCGCCACTTTACCATTGATTAGTATTTTCGCTGTTTTTCCAGGATGCAAAGCAGAATGCTCGGCTAACACAAACTCTACGTCTGAAATTTGCAGCAGTGCAAACAGACCTTGCAGGTCACCCTTGATATCATAAAAATCAAACGAACGTGCAGGCTCACACCAATTCATACCGCCGCTCTCTCCGGCAATTAAACCGGCAAGGCAAGGGTGTTCTTTTACCTGGTCATTCTCGACTTCAAACACCACACCTGCCTCAAAAAACTTAATCGATGTTTGCTGCCGATGCATGTTGTAAATCATGGAAGCTAAAAGGCCAGGCCACATTCCGGTACGCATTTGCGACAGCTCGGAGGAAATAGGATTCAATAAGCTCAATGCCTTTGTATGCGGGTATAGAGCCTGCTGCAATTCGGGATCGACAAAACTATAGCTAATTGCCTCATGATATCCACGGTCAGCGAAATAATGCGCTGCACGCTTGGAGATTGACTCGACAGGGGCAATGCTGCCTGGCTGAACCGTCGTAATCATTTTTTGCCCTGGAATTCGGTCATATCCTCGAATACGAATGACTTCCTCGATTAAATCCACCTCAAGCTGGATATCAAAACGATAAGCGGGCGGCGTAACTTTCCAGCAGGATGACTCTTTGCTAACAGTCATTCCCAGACTCTGCAGCAGTGCCAATATCTCAGCCTCTTCCACAACCACGCCTGTTAATTGCTCCACCCTGGATGGATTAAAGCCGATGCAGGGAAGCTGGGGCATAAAGTTGTTTTCAACCACTTCGGTGACAGGCCCCGCTTGTCCCCCGCAAATATCCAATAGCAGACTGGTGGCTCTCTCGATAGCCTTTAATTGCAGTTGTGGATCGACCCCTCGCTCAAAACGTTGCGAGGAATCGGTGAACAGACCAAACTTTCTCGCGACTCCCGCGATGTGTACAGGTGTAAAATAGGCACTTTCCAGAAAAACAGCAGTGGTTTCATCACTCACAGCGGTTTCTTCCCCACCCATTACACCGGCCATTGCCAGCACCTTACTCTGATCAGCAATCACCAGAATATTATCGGCCAATGTAGTCTCCTGCCCATCCAGCAAGCGTAATGACTCATTGTTTCGAGCAAAACGTACTTCAATATTGCCGTCAAGCTTTTGCAAATCAAAAGCATGCATGGGCTGTCCCAGCTCAATCATCACATAATTTGTTATATCAACCACCGGATGAATACTGCGTATACCTGCACGGCGTAACCGCTCGCGCATCCACAGAGGAGTCACAGCATGGGAGTTAACACCCTGAACTACTCGTCCACAATAATGGGGGCAAGCCTCGGTGCTTCTGAGCTGAATTAAACGCTGCTCATCGATGACAGGCCGAGACGGGGTTTCAGCAATGCCAGCCAAAGTGGAGCGCGTTAATGCCGAGACTTCTCTGGCGATTCCTAAAACGCTCAGGCAATCAGCGCGATTTGGTGTTAAATCAATATCAAATACCTGGTCGTCCAAAGATAAATAAGTGCGCAGGTCTTGTCCTACAGGCGCATTTCCGTCTAATTCGATAATCCCGTCTGAACTTTCAGTCAAGCCTAACTCTGAAGCTGAGCACAGCATTCCCTGTGACAACTCTCCTCGTAATTTGGTTTCTTTAATATGAATTCCACCGGGTAAACTGGCGCCGATTTGTGCGAGCGCAACCTTTAAGCCTTTTCTGACATTGGACGCACCGCAAACCACATGCAGCAGCTCTTTGCCTGTGCTCACTTCACATAGTGTTAACTTGTCAGCCTGAGGGTGCGGCTTTGTATTTACAACTTCTGCAACAATAACCTGGTCAAAAGAGCCGGCCACGGGGCTGATGGAATCGACTTCTAATCCAGCCATTGTTAATAGTTCGGCCAATTCTTGTGCATTAAGGGAGGGTTTTACCCATTCACGTAACCATTCTTCACTTACTTTCATCGTTTCCTCTTACCAGGATTTTTCAAGCCGATTGCTCAGGAGGTGCTATTTAAAATTGCTTTAAAAAGCTGAGATCATTTTCAAACATCATTCTTAAATCGTCGATACCAAAGTAAAGCATCGCCAAACGATCCATTCCCATACCGAATGCCCATCCCTGATAGTGTTCTGGAGATATATTAACGGCTTTGAGCACATTGGGATGAACCATCCCGCAGCCCAGCACTTCAAGCCAGCCGGTAAATTTGCAGGAACGGCAGCCTTTTCCTGAACATTGGGTACACTCGATATCTACCTCAGCAGATGGTTCAGTAAAGGGGAAATAGGATGGTCTAAACCGCAATGCAAGCTCACGGCCAAAAAAGTCGGCGAAAAAATCATGGAGCAGACCGCGTAACTGAGACAGTGTGGCTGTTTTATCAATTAATAAGCCTTCAACCTGATGAAACATCGGCGTATGCGTTAAATCGGAGTCGCAGCGATAGACCCGTCCGGGTGCGATTAAACGCATTGGCGGCTGACGTTCTTCCATAGTGCGAATCTGAACAGGCGACGTATGCGTACGCAGCAAATGTCCATCGCCAAAATAAAAGGTATCATGCATTGCACGCGCAGGATGATGCCCTGGTATATTAAGGGCTTCAAAATTATAAAATTCTGTTTCTACTTCCGGCCCGGTAACGATATCGAATCCCAGACGGCTAAAATAGTCATTGACCCGTTGTTTGACCTGAGTAACTGGATGCAGAGATCCTGACTGGGTATTTCTTCCAGGAAGACTAATGTCGATTCGCTCATTACGAAGCTTTTGCTGCAGGGCTATTTCTTTAAGATCAATTAATTTATTTTCAATTAAGCTGTTAAGCTCTCGTTTGGCAAGATTTACCAACTGGCCAACTTTGGGTTTATCTTCAGCACTCAGATGGGCAAGACTTTTAAGAATTTCCGTCAAAAGACCTTTTTTACCCAGATAATCAATCCGAATAGCCTCCAAGATTTGTATACTATTGGCTTCTTGTACGGCCTTGGCAGCCTTTTCCTGTAATTCGACTATGTCTTGCATGATCTTGACCTGCATATAGAAAAGGAGGCTCAAGCCTCCCTATTCATCTAACAAAATGAAGCGCTTTGATAATAAACTCCAGTCCAATGCGTGTTTGCCCTGATCCTCTGCATAATCCAGCGAGCAGATCAGGGCGCAATGAACAATTATTATCTATTGGGCTAAAGCGGCCTTGGCTTGTTCAGCAACAGCAGCAAAAGCCTGCTTGTCATAAACCGCCATATCAGCCAGAACTTTTCTGTCTAATTCGATAGCGGCTTTTTTCAAACCATCAATCAAACGGCTGTATGACAAACCACACTCGCGAGCCTGAGCATTGATTCGAGTAATCCACAATGCACGGAATTGTCTTTTCTTTTGACGACGGTCACGGTAAGCATATTGACCGGCTTTGATCACTGCTTGTTTGGCTACTCGATAGGTACGACTACGGGCACCATAATAACCTTTGGCCTGATCTAAAATCTTTTTGTGACGTGCTTTGGCCGTCACTCCACGTTTAACTCTTGGCATTATTCACTCCTCCCCTTAACTACCGTGAAGCATACGTTCTGCGAGACGAGCATCACACTTTTTCAGTGTACCTGCCGCAACACGCAAATGACGTTTTTGCTTTGGCGATTTTTTGGTAAGGATGTGATTTCTGTAAGCGCGTCGACGCTTGATAGAACCACCCGCTGTCTTACGGAAGCGTTTACTCGCTCCACGATGCGACTTTAACTTTGGCATAGCATATACTCCGCATTTGTTTCGCTACTAATGTTGGCATCCAGTACTTTCAAACTCAAAACGAGCAATTTGCCTGTTGGCAATGAATTGCAGCAGTGTAAAGAGGTATTCAGCAATCAGCCTTTTTTCTTAGGCGACAAGACCATAACTAATTGGCGGCCTTCACGTTTAGCCTGTTGCTCAACAACAGCATGTTCTGCTGTATCTTGCATGAGACGCTCCATGATTTTCATACCAATGTCCTGATGGGCCATTTCACGACCGCGAAAACGCAGCGTAATTTTGACTTTGTCACCATGATTAAGGAACCGTATCAGGTTGCGTAGCTTGACCTGATAATCCCCGTCTTCCGTCGTAGGACGAAATTTCAACTCTTTGACCTGAATTTGCTTCTGCTTTTTCTTCGCTTCAGATAATTTTTTATTCAGTTCAAACAGATATTTACCATAATCCATAATCTTACAGACAGGCGGCTTGGCAGATGGCGATATCTCGACCAAATCATGCCCACTATCCTCTGCTGCGCGTAGAGCTTCTCGCGTAGACACAATGCCCACCTGGTTGCCGTCAGCATCAATGAGACGTACCTCAGGTACATTGATTTGTTCATTAACTCTTGCACGATCGCTATCGCGCTTATTTGGTGCAGTAATAGTTTAACCCTCCATCTGAGTTTTAAATACGACCTTTGGTCGCAATCTCTTTTTGCAACAGGTCGCAAACGCTGTCAATCGTCATTACACCCAGATCCGTACCTTCACGTGTCCTCACTGAAACGGAGCCGGTTTCCACTTCTTTGTCACCAATGACCAAGAGGAAGGGAATTTTCTGTAAAGTATGCTCGCGAATTTTAAAACCAATTTTCTCATTTCTCAAGTCAAAATTGGCTCTGATCCCCTGTTTTTGCAAAATTTTTGTTACTTGTTCGCCAAATTGCTGCTGTTTTTCACTTACAGTAAAGATTATAGCCTGAGTTGGTGCCAGCCATAACGGCATTTTTCCAGCATAATGCTCAATGAGAATTCCCATAAATCGCTCGAACGAACCCAGAATGGCCCGATGCACCATCACTGGAGTTTGCTTGCCGCCATCTTCGGCAATGTAACTTGCTCCCAAACGATCCGGCATTGAAAAATCAACCTGTATAGTACCACATTGCCAGATTCTTCCCAGGCAATCTGCCAGGGAACATTCAATTTTCGGGCCATAGAAAGCGCCTTCGCCAGGCGCATCCTGCCATCGAATGTCATGACCGGCCATCGCCTGTTTCAAGGCATTCTCCGCTTTGTCCCATACTTCATCACTTCCTACCCGTTTTTCGGGTCTTAGCGCCAGGCGATATTTAATTTCACTGAAACCGAAATCCGCATACACAGACTGAACCAATTCGAGCATCATTGCCACTTCAGACTGAATTTGCTCTTCTGTACAGAAAATATGCGCATCATCCTGCACCATATTGCGGACCCGCATTAAACCGTGTAGCGAACCGGAGGGTTCACAGCGGTGACAATTGCCGAACTCTGATAGGCGCAATGGCAAATCGCGGTAGCTTTTCAAACCATGATTATAAATTTGTACATGGCAGGGACAGTTCATGGGTTTAACAGCATAAAGCCGGTTTTCCGTCTCAGTAATAAACATTTCATCTCTGAAATTATCCCAATGGCCGGATTTCTCCCACAGAGAGCGATCGACTAATTGTGGAGTTTTTACTTCCTGATAACCAAAATCTGCCAGACGGCTGCGCATGTAACGCTCTAATTCCTGGTAAATTATCCAGCCATTCGGATGCCAGAAAACCATTCCTGGTGCGATATCCTGGAAGTGGAAAAGATCAAGGGCCTTGCCCAGTTTGCGGTGGTCACGTTTCTCTGCTTCTTCGATGCGATGTAAATAGGCTTCCAGCGACTTCTTATCATTCCAGGCTGTGCCATATACCCGTTGCAGCATTTCGTTATTGGAATCACCTCGCCAATAAGCCCCCGCCAGTTTGGTCAGTTTAAATGCTTTCAGTTTGCCGGTGGAAGGCACATGCGGACCTCGACAAAGATCTTCAAAATCTCCCTGTCGATAGAGGGAAATCACTTCGCCCTGGGGAATTTCGGCAATAATTTTAGCTTTGTATTCTTCCCCCAGACTACGGAAATAATCAATAGCTTCATCACGCGGCAGTTCACGCCTTGACACAGGATAATCCGCTTTGGCCAATTCAGTCATTTTTGCTTCAATACGCTCCAGATCTTCCGGCGTAAAGGGACGCTCAAAGGCAAAATCATAATAGAATCCATCCTCTATTACCGGGCCAATAGTTACCTGGGCACTTGGAAACAGCTGTTTGACTGCCTGTGCCAATAAATGGGCGGTAGAATGCCGAATAACCTCAAGGCCCTCTTCCTGTTTCTCGGTAATAATGACCAGATCACTATCTTCCTGAATCAGAAAGCTGGTATCCACAAGATGTCCGTCAACGGAGCCAGCCAAGGCCGCCTTAGCCAGCCCGGGGCTAATAGTATTTGCCACTTCATAGACAGTTACAGGCTGTTCAAAGTGTTTAATTTGTCCATCAGGCAATTTAATATGAGGCATCTTTATTCCTTCCGTCTTCAGATTGAAGCAAATTTTAGCAGTATGCACAGAGAAATGGGCTATCCTGGCATTATTAATTTATATATTGGCAAAACCTACAGACTAACCTATTTTTGAACAGAGGTAAAGCATGAAATAACAGTGCCTGCCTGCATTAGTCATTATCATTCATAAAAGCTGAATGAGCTTCAGCTTGGCTGTTGAGAGAATTAAGCAGACTGTCAGGAGAAACATAAAAACCAGGCTATGGGTGACTACATCTGCCACTCTCTTACTTGGTTTTTTTGGTCATATACATCTTGTAATCGGCCTGAGCCAGCATGTCTTCAAGAGTCTGATGTTCTCCTGGATTGAACTGAATGATGCCCACACTGAATTCGATGGCATACTCTTTCGGCTCTGCTGACTTCAGCGCTTGATTAAAGCGTTGAATAACTCCTGATACAGCTTTTTGATTCAGTTCGGAGCAAAATACACAAAATTCGTCGCCGCCCAAGCGGGCAATTATATCGTAATAACGAAAATTATGCACAAGAGCGTCTGCAACATGTTTTAATACTTTATCACCCTCTGCATGTCCAAATTGATCATTAATGTATTTAAATTTATCCAAATCAAAAAACAACAGGGTAAATATCTGATTCTCACGCTGGTATTTCTGAAACAGGTAGCCGGCCAGTTTTAGAAATCCCCGGCGGTTGGTTAAGCCGGTTAATTCATCGGTTATAGAAACCTGTAATTGTTCCAGATCCCTTTCAACCATCTGAGCAAGATCATGGATAAGATTCTGATCGACCTCAGCCTTCAATCGAGGCTTGTCATCAATCAGGCAAATAACTCCCACATTGTAACCTTTAATTTTTAAAGGACAGCCTAAGTAAAATCTGAAATTCGGCTCCCCTATTACAAAAGGATTATCATGAAAGCGCTCATCCCTGGTTGCATCTTCTACCACCATAATTTCATCTGAAAGAATAACATGACCACAAAATGAAGTTTTTCTGGCGGCCTCGGCAATATCAAATCCTTGGGTTGATTTCATCCATTGACGCTCCGCTTCCAGGAATGAAATCACCGAAATAGGCACGTCAAACAGCTTGCATGCGATTCGGGTTATTCTATCGAAACGCTCCTCTTTCTCGGTATCGAGTATTTGTAATTTATAAAGTGTCGCCAGGCGCTCTGCTTCATTTACTGGCTTATGCGGAGGTATCATTTATCCAATCCTTGCAAATACATTCCAATACCGATGGAGCTCTATATAGGAATAGTATATATCATAGAGGCAATCGTCTATTCCATAAATTTTATTGCTGCTTGAACAAAGCAAAACCTGATGTATGAAAATTGATTTAGATAACAGAGGGAATGAAATTGGTAGGCACGAGTGGGATCGAACCACCGACCACCACCATGTCAAGGTGGTGCTCTACCACTGAGCTACGTGCCTAGCACAACGTCGGGCATTATATTAAAGCTTTTTTCACAAAGCAAACAATTTATTTAATAATTCTGATAATAAAAAAGGCTTGAATGGACTGCGATCAATTCAAGCCTTACACGGCGAGGTTAATTGCCATGAGTTAAACCACTGCTGGCAGTTACCGGGGTAATTTGTTCCGTCTTCATACTCCCATCGCTACCAGAGCTTCGCGAAGTCGTTTCCGTTGACTTCGAGAGACATCATAGCAAATCAAAAATTAATGTCAACAATTAATTTCCAAAAGAAACCAAAAGTTTCCTTTTATCTTAGTAATTGCGCCCTGGTTTCCAATTTGTTACACTTCATTACCTTTCCTCTGATTATTAAACAATGGAAAAAGTCGACCTTAGTAAACAGTTTTCCTACCGATTACGAGACGCTATGATTGCAGCGGGATTAAACTCTCAGCGCTCAACTTCCGGTGTGTGTATTCATCAACTGGCCAGTATAACTGGCTATTCTGTGCAGATATGCAGGCGTTATCTGCGTGGCGAAGCGATTCCTGAGCCTGCCAAACTGGTAGAAATCGCGGAAAAATTGAACGTATCTCCAGGCTGGTTGTTATTTGGCGACAGTATTTCGCAGCAACCAGAAGGAGCTGAAACCCTCCTGATTCATAAGAATCTTCTGCACTATATTTTCACTCGCGCAGGAGATCTATATAATGCAAGCCGCAATAGAGGGGAGATCGCCAATTTTTTGCTGGATCTCATCAAGGACGTGAGTCAGATTAATGCAAATTCTGAACAAACCAGGAAGATTATTGATTTAGCGCTGGCATCTGCCGGGCATTTTAACCATTAGCATGGAACGTTTTAAGCAAATTCATGGAAACCAGTAGTATAGCAACAGCACATCCGCAAATGATGGATCTTCTATTTGGTCACAAGGATAAAATACAGCGCATATTTAGTGATGTACTAGGACTTCATCAAATCCATCATATGTCGGTGATATCAATTGATTCGCATGCTCGTATTCTGATTATTTCCTCTACTCCCTCGATGGAGTTTAACCTGTTTAGTCGTAATTTATGGGAATACGATTTAACTTATAACCCTGCCTGGTATCAGCGTTGTGAACAGGCAAGCTGGCAATCGCTCTATCATCCGGCGCGTTATGAGGAACTTTATTATTTACGACAGGTCAGACATGAACTGCCTGTCGGCACATCAATTGCCGAACAAGCGCAGGAAGGCGGCTATTTTATTTATTCATTAGGCAGTAACAATACCTGTATGCAAGTCCAATCTCAATTTGCTCATGAAAAAGAGTTCCTATGCAAAATTGGCCAGCATTGCAGCAGCCTGCTTGCGCCCCTGTTTTATGATTATAAGCAATAGTTTTCAAGGCTTAGCCCAGCCCGCCATAACCATTATTGATTATGAATAATAAGTCCTGCTTTTGCATTTTCACTGAGCTTTAAAGCTTCACGAATGGCCTCTTTCTTATTCTTAAAGTGTCCGCTCGCTCGCGATGCACCTTGCTTTTTCACAGTCCAGCCCTCTTCATCAGCAAATACAAGATAAAATGCGTTTTTGGCGGGTTTTAAATTCAGACTTTTTGCCAATAGTTTTTTAATGATTAGTAAATGCTCCTGCTCTTGTTTTAGAGCCGTCATAAATTCCTCTGCCAACTGTGGATATCCATTTTGCGCAGACAGTTCAATCAATGTTTCCCATGCTGCATTATCCGACAGCTCTACAGTCATTAAGGCTTCCACGGTTTGCGGAATGCTTGTTCTTGGATCAGTTAGTACCTGAATGATGCCCATCCCCAATACTCCGCTCACATCTGCACAGGGAGTCATCGCAGTAGGATCGGCGCCCAATCGGGTTATCGCTTCCTCTAACATGGCCATATGCTGAGCTTCCTCCGCGCGCAGATGCTGAAATTCCTTACATAATTCGTCTTGATTCAGTCCTTTAGCTTTTGCGAGTGCAGCATCATATATGCGAACACCAGAACGCTCATAAGCCAGGCGTTCACCCAGTTTGTCAATGAGTAATTGAAAACCCGATGGATTGCTGCTCTTGCCTTCAGCCTCAGGAATACTACCCACGGGATTGGCCTCTGCAGCCATTTGGCTTCGCTGCTTACTCAGCATGCGGCTATCTCCAGGCACGTCAGGAGGGAATTGAGTTTCCGCCTTTAGCATAGATTTCAGATTTTGTGGCTCCAGCAAGACGCCGGTAAAATTATGTCCTTGATAATTTTTCATAATAGACTCCTTGTCTTCAGTGTCTTGCACTACTAAGTTCAGTACCGGGACGCCACTGATAGCCAGCAGAGGCGATGTCAGCCGGAACACCTTCTGAATTCATATGCTCCCTGTAACGTATTGATCTTTTATCTTCTTTTTCTAAAGGTACATATTGAGCACCATTGGTGCGCAAATTAATTTCAGCTTTTAAAACTTCGAGCACAAACTCACGCTGACTTTTGAATTCAAGCATTACCGGCAAGTCACCAGTCAATAATTCAGCCGGATCTCTTTTTTCAAATTGCTTGAATAAATCGCATGCAAGATGAAATTGCCCTAATTCATAATCCAGAAATCTCTCCCATATAGCCTTAACCCGCAGGTTGCTCTCCTGCTCTACGCAGCTTAGATAAGTATAAATTTCCATTAATTCATGAATAATCCATTTTTCAATCAGAGACTCCTCTGGATCCATTAAAGAACCATATTGAGTGACATGCTGCTCTTCAATGGAGGCGATTTCAGCATAAAGCTGCCTTGCGATCGGATCAGCAAAAAGAGGCCCGATATTCATATAATAATCGTGAGTCTGGAATTCTGCGGCTGTAATCATAGCTGCATGTATTTTTGTGATTAACTGAGCCTTGTCTTTCTGATAGGAATCGCGAAGGTCATCCCTTGGTGCCCGGTGATGTTCTGATGTCGGACGCCCAGGAATTAAATCGGTATATCCCTGCAGAATATTGTTGGCATCTTTGCCTTCCAGCCGATCCAGCATTGCCGCATAGCGATACAGATGATCAAAATCTTCAAGTAATCCAAAGCGGTAAGTTTGTGCCTGATAAGGATCAGGCTCAGATTTTGCAACGGCGGCTGTTACTTCAATAGCCACTTGCTCATAGGCAATGGTGGTTTCAAGCGGTGAATGGTCAGCTGAGAGTAACCAGTTAATCTGTGTTGCCTGGTGCTGTTCTACCCGTCTTACCTGAGCTAATGGGAGCTGAAGTTCTTTATTGAAGCGGGATAAGAAATGTTTGGTGCGCAGCGCATCCAGCTCGATCCCATTTAGCAAAATAATGCGCACACGGGTAAATGCATCATCGTCCAGCTTGCTGATTGGTTTTCCTGCCAATTCTTTCCAGGTAAATTGTTGCTTATCAAGCGGACAGCCCTTCTCTTCTAAAATTGATCTGAAATTACTTGCCATATAAAGCTCCTTTTAGTTGGACTTAGCGCGTTCATCATCCTGAACAGTTTTGAAATCTGGTTTATATTATAACTATAGCATTGAACCATTTTTGACCAACCAATTCCTTGGCTTACTGCATTAAGGAGAAGTTATGACAATAGGGAAACTCATGTTCATAGGCGGTGCGGAAACACAAACAATCAATGAGTCCAAGAATTCGGAAAAATACCGCTTTGAGTTATTAGAGGAACTTTTTTCTGAATTGCGTATTGAAACACTCGAAGTGATAACCACACCCTCGAAAGAATTTGAAAAAATGAGAAAAAAATACAGTACAGTATTCGACAAAATTACCGGCACCAGACCTCATTTTATTATTTTGGGTGATGACAAGCCTGAACAATATCGCGACCGCCTTGAAAATGCCGACGCTGTTTTTTTTACAGGAGGAAACCAGGAACAGGTATTGGATTTAATGGACAATGAGTTAGTTCAAATCATTAGCCAACGCTATCACGAAGATAAATTAATTGTTGCGGGAACAAGCGCCGGAGCGATGATCCTTGCTGACCAGATGATTTGTGAAGGCGGGAATGAAGCATCGCAGGTGGATGACCATTTGAAAACAACAAAAGCTATCGGCTTGCTGGCAGAGTCAATCATTGATACGCATTTCATTCAGAGGGGCCGTTTTGCACGTCTTGCCCATGCGGTCAAACGTTTCCCGGGGCATATGGGTTATGGCATAGAAGAGAACGCCGCCCTGCTCGTTGAAAACGGTAACCATGCCAGTTGCTATGGTGGAGGAACCTTAACTATAATCGACGGCCGCAAATTACAGAAAAATGACTATAATATTACCCAGGAACTAAGCCATGAATTTGTGCTCAATTTAAAAGTACATTTGCTGATTAAGGGCTGTCAGTTCAGGCTGCCGGATTTTGATCAGGTTCATTGTTGAGGTGTCCTTCATTGTCATTTCCGCGCAGGCGGAAATCCATTTCAAACATGGCACTGTGCCAAACCATAAATAGATTTCCGCCTGCGCGGAAATGACAGGGTTGGGAGAAACTATCCATTTAAGGATTGGCGCAGATAGCGAGTCTTCAAGGCCTTCTTTATTTCCCGCCTAACAAGCGTTCCTCTTCAAAAAAGGTCACTTTTCCAGTTTTAATATCATGCAGACCAGCCACAATGCCAACCTGCCCCTTGTCCAGCAAGTCCCGGATGATGGGGCTTTGCTCCCTAATCTGTCGAACCACATTGAGCGCATTATTTCTGGCAATTTGATTGAGTAGCTGCGGACTCGTGCAATTTTCAGTGCCCGCTTCCTTTTTCGACTCTGAAACAACGGGTTTAATTTTATCCAGGATATGGTCGAGATGACCCAGATTCACATTTTCGCAGGCACCAGCCATTGCGCCGCAGGAACTGTGCCCCAAAACCACGATGAGACGCGAGCCAACCACCTTGGTTGCGAACTCCATGCTTCCCAGCATGTCATCATTGAGCACATTGCCAGCGACACGCAGAATAAACAAATCAGCCAAACCCTGATCAAAAAACAGCTCAGGTACGCTGCGCGAATCCATGCAATTGAGAATTACTGCCCAGGGATATTGTCCATAAGAGGATTGTTTAGCCTGAACCCTGTAATTTCGCTGCAGCATTTTCCCATCCAGAAAACGCTGGTTGCCTTCTTTAAGTTTCATTAACGCTTGTTTTGGAGTCATGTTCTGCTGTTTTTCAGAAGTACTGACCTTCTCAATCAGCAAAATCTCTTCCGTTGTTGCTGCAAACAGCCAGTGTCCGCAAACCCACAGTAAAACCGCTATCAAATATTTGAGCATTGTCATCTACATTCATCCTTGAAAAAATAACTAGTTAATCAGTTTCCAAGCTCTAATTCAACCCATACAGGCGCATGATCAGAAGGGCGCTCTGCTCGCCTTGGCTCTTTATCAATCCTTGAGCTAAGGCAGCAGGACGCAAGTTCATGGCTAAGCAAAATATGATCAATACGCAGACCCCGATTACGCCGAAAGGAGGCGGCGCGATAATCCCACCAGGTGAATTCAATCTCATTTTCCGGAAATAGACGAAAGCTGTCTTTTAGCCCCAGATTGAGCATGCTGGTGAAAGCTAGTCGTTCTTCAGGACTGACCATAACATTGCCAATCCATTCTGAGGGTTCATGCACATCCCGGTCTTCAGGTGCGATATTAAAATCGCCGAGAACGACTAATTTTGGGTATTGCTTCAACTGCTCTTCAATATAAGCGGTTATTTTATTGAGCCAGTCCAATTTGTACAGGTATTTATCCGAACCCACGCTGGAACCATTGGGGATGTAAAGATTTATAAAGCGTATTCCCTCCAGCGTGAGCGCCAGAATACGGCGTTGCGGATCCTCGAGATCGGGTATATCAGTAAGAATGTCCTGAGGTGCACTACGACTGATTACGGCCACTCCGTTATAGGATTTTTGACCGGAGAACACGACATGATAACCTAGCTCTCTGAATAAATTGGCGGGAAAATTGTCGTCGAGTAATTTGGTTTCCTGTAAGGCCAGAATATCAATTTCGTTTTTTTGAAGCCAATCAATAACCTGTTCCAGGCGTATTTTTAAAGAATTTACATTCCAGCTTGCAAATTTAAGCACACCAATCTCCAGTGTAGTCAATTATTAAGGGCGCATGATCAGAAAAGCGATCTGCAGCATGAATCGACACGGTATTTACTGACTCTGTTAAACCAGGAGTAATCACCTGATAATCAATCCGCCATCCAATATTATTTTCTCTGGCGGTTTTACTGCGCTGCGACCACCAGGTGTATTGCTCAGGATGAGGGTTTTTTACCCGAAAAGCATCGACAAATCCCAATTCGCCGAATAATTTATCCATCCAGGCTCTTTCTTCCGGTAAAAATCCGGAGTTTTTCTGATTGGAACGCCAGTTTTTCAAATCGATTTGCTTATGAGCGATATTGTAATCACCGCAAAGTATTAACTCTCTGCCCTCTTTCTTCAGGCTATCAAGATGCAGGGCAAACCGTTCAAGAAAATCAAATTTTACCTGTTGACGGATATCACCGCTGGTTCCTGAAGGAAGATAAAGAGAAACGACACTGAGTCTGGGATAATCAAACTGAATATAGCGGCCCTCCCTATCGCAAAAATCAAACCCCAGGCCCTTTACAATACGTTGTGGTTTATGGCGGGCATAAATTCCTACGCCGCTGTAACCTTTTTTTTCAGCGTCATAATAATCGCAAAAATAAGGCTCTGGATAATAGATGTTATCTAAAAGCAGCTGCTCGCGCTGCGCTTTGGTTTCCTGAATACAGACAAAATCGGCATCCTGCTGCATTAACCATGAATAAAAACCACCACGCGCTGCGGCACGAATCCCATTGGCATTAAAACTGATAACTTTCACAAATTGACCCTTTAGTACTTCTTACAAAATATACAGTATCTTTTAAAAGAGAAACTGAACTAATATTCCATAGTCATAAGATTAACTCACATTTTACCGAATTGCCTCGCAAAGCAAAATACTTTGCATTAAGGCTCTATGATTCGTTATGACTATCGTTTAGGATATTTCTCTAGCCACAACAGGGACAGTTTCATGCGATTAAAACGGACGACCATACTGATTAATCTAATCGTCCTTGCCATTGTTTCACTCAGCGCCTGTAATAAAGAGCAGAAAAAACCTGCCGCAGCGCCCGCTGAAGTGATTGTGGCCTATCCTTTGAAAAAGAAAATCATCGAATGGGATGAATATACCGGGCGCTTTCAGGCGATTCAGGAAGTGGATGTGCGCGCAAGAGTCACCGGCTACCTGCAGGAAATCAAATTCAAAGACGGACAGCGTGTAAAAAAAGGCGATGTGCTTTTCATTATCGATCCGCGGCCTTTTGAGTACGCACTGGCACGCGCACAGGCCCAGTTTGAAGTGGCGAAACGAGGTTATGAACGTGCAATTAAGTTGCAGAAAGAAAGTTTCATTTCCGCAGAAGTGATTGATCAACGTCTTCAGGAAATGCAAGTCGCAGAGACCCGAGTCAATGAGGCGAAACTCAATGTAGAATTTACACAGATTACCTCCCCAATCGATGGCAAGATCAGCCGCTACTTTGTCAGTGTCGGCAACTTGGTCCGCATGGATGATACGGTGTTAACCCGTGTGGTTTCAGTCGACCCTATCCATTTCTATTTTGAAGCCAGTCAGAATGACTTATTAAAATACATCCGACTCGATCGCGCCGGCAAACGTCCAAGCTCGGATCGCTATCCTAACCAGATTCTGATTCAGCTTCCCGATGAGAAAGGCTTCCCGCATCAGGGTAAAATGGATTTCGTAGACAATATAGTGGATCAGCAAACAGGCACCATTCAAGGCAGGGCGTTAGTTCCAAATCCTGATGCAGTAATCTATCCTGGCCTGTTTGGCAGAGCGCGTTTAATAGCCAGTGGGGAATATGAAGCTTTATTGCTTCCCGATAAAGCTATCAGCATGGATCAGAGCCGGCAGTTTGTCTATGTGGTGAACGATAAAAATCAGGTTAGCCGAGTCTATATTGAACTCGGTCCCTTAAGAGACAGTGGATTTTATATCATTCGCAAAGGGCTTAAAGCGAATGAAAAAGTAGTGATTGATGGGATACAACGCATTCAGATTGCTGATCAATTGGTGAAACCCAAACTTATTACGCTCAAGGAATAACTGACTCAATGAAAATTGCGCACTTTTTTATAGATCGCCCTATTTTTGCAACAGTTATTGCCCTTATTATTGTGCTGGTGGGCAGTCTTTCCTATATGAATCTGCCTGTTGAGCAATATCCCCCCATCGTTCCTCCCACTATTCAGGTGACTGCTCAGTATCCCGGGGCTGATGCCAAAACAGTAGCGGATACGGTGGCAACACCCATTGAGCAGGAAGTTAATGGAGTTGAGAATATGCTGTACATGGACTCTCAATCCACCAGTGACGGCCAGATGCGTCTGACTATTGCCTTCAAAATTGGTACCGATCTGGATCAGGCGCAGGTATTGGTGCAAAACAGGGTGGCGATTGTTGAGCCAAAACTTCCGGAAGAGGTTCGGCGCATCGGCATTACCACAGTGAAAAACTCGCCTGACTTAATGTTAGTGATTAACCTCTTCTCACCCAATAACAAATATGATCAAACCTATATCGGCAACTACGCCGTCCTGCAATTGCGCGATAAAATCCGGCGGATTGACGGTGTGGGCGATATTCGTCTTTTTGGTGCCAGTGAATACGCCATGCGCATTTGGCTCAATCCTGATCTGATGAATTCAGCCGATATTACCGCCAGCGATGTATTAGCAGCCCTTCGCTCACAAAATGTTCAGGTAGCCAGTGGGATTTTGAACCAGCAGCCACAAGATCGACAATTCGGGATCGAATTTAACATAGAGACGCAGGGAAGACTGATTAAACCTGAGGAATTCGAGAAGATCATTATCAAGTCCAAAGATGGACGCATTGTTTATCTTCGCGATATAGGAAGAGTTGAGCTGGGAACACAGAATTATTTAATCAAGGGATGGTTAAATAAATACCCTGCAGTCGCATTACCTGTTTTCCAGCGACCAGGCACTAATGCCCTGCAGACGGCAAAAGAAATCGTTGCAACCATGAAAGAGCTCTCCCCTCGCTTTCCTCCAGGCTTGTCCTATAAAATTGCCTATAACCCCACTCTATTTGTTCAAGAGTCAATCAATGCTGTACAGCATACTATTTTTGAAGCGATTGCTCTGGTTGTGCTCGTTATTATTATTTTTCTGCAGACCTGGCGTGCAGCAATTATCCCGATCATAGCAATCCCCGTTTCCCTGATTGGGAGTTTCGTAGTTCTTGAAGCGATTGGTTTTTCATTAAACTATCTGACTTTGTTTGGATTGGTTTTAGCTATTGGTATTGTGGTTGATGATGCGATTGTAGTCGTCGAAAATATGGAAAGAAATATCCATAATGGCATGGAACCGCGCGATGCGGCCAGGAAAACCATGACCGAGGTGGGCTCTGCCCTGGTCGCAATCGGGCTGGTTTTAGTCGCAGTCTTTTTGCCCACCTTATTTTTAGAGGGTATTTCCGGGAAATTTTACCAGCAGTTTGGAGCCACGGTTGCCGTCGCAACGATAATCTCGGTTTTTGTTTCCCTGACTTTAAGTCCGGCACTGGCGGCACTTCTACTTAGAAAACCACCGGAACATCAGCAGCAAAATCTGCCCTTCTGGCGAAAACCCTTTCACCGAATGGCCAGAGGATTTAACCACTGCATGGAAAGAGGTTCAGAAAAATACGGCAGGCTGGTCTGTAAGCTGACTCGCCGAAATGGTTTGATGATAGTGATTTATCTGATTTTAATAAGCTCCACCATTTTTCTGTTCAGAAGCATTCCCGGCGGCTTCATTCCCAAACAGGATATTGGATATTTTATCGTCTCCATCCAGTTACCCTCAGGCGCCTCACTTTCCCGCACTGATGAGGTAGTTAAACAGGCGATTGACAAACTGCTGGCAATTCCTGGCGTTGCGAATGCGGTTGGCTTCACCGGATTTTCGGGCGCGACCTTTACGAACTCATCAAATAACGGGGCAATTTTTGCAGTTCTCGAGTCCTTTGAAAAACGAGAAAAAAAGAATTTGTCTTATGATGGCATTCTAAATCGCATGCGTCAGGAGCTTGGCAGTATCCTTGATGCGACCATTGTGGTGATTCCACCGCCTCCGGTGCGCGGGATCGGCAACGCCGGTGGTTTTAAAATGATGATTCAGGATCGGGCCGGTCTTGGAACGAATGAACTTGAGAAAGCCACGCTTGATTTAGCTGCCCGCGCTAATCAGGCAGAGGCCACTACTTCAGTGTTTACCTTTTTTGAAAATAAGACACCGCGTCTTCGTCTTAATTTCGACAGGGATCGCGCGGAGCGGCTGGGCGTTCGTGTGGCCAGCGTTATTGAAGCCCTGGAAGTGTATCTGGGTTCGGTATTCATTAATGAATTCAACTATCTGGGCCGGACATTCAGAGTCATCGCGCAGGCAGATGCCAATTATCGCCTGACCCCGGATGACGTGCTGCGTTTAAAAGTACGTAATGAAGAAGGACAGATGGTTCCCATTGGCTCAGTAGCGAGATTAGAAAACACTACGGGCCCCTCGCGTATTCCCCATTTTAATTTATATCCCGCTATTGAATTATTGGGGGATACCAAGCCTGGCTATAGTTCAGGAACCGCACTGGACACAATGGAACAACTGGCCCGGCAGTTTTTGCCTTATGGCCTGGACTTTGAATGGACTGAAATCGCCTTTCAGGAACGAGCGGTTGGTAATACTGCGGTAATTGCCTTTACCTTAAGCGTAGTCTTCGTTTTCCTGCTGCTAGCGGCTCAGTATGAGAGCTGGATTTTGCCTTTAGCCATTATTTTAATTGTACCGATGTGCCTTTTTTCTTCACTTATTGGTATTAAATTATTGGGCATGGATAACAATATCATGACGCAAATCGGCTTTTTGGTGTTAGTCGGCCTGGCCTCCAAAAATGCGATTTTAATTGTGGAGTTTGCCCGCCAGCTTGAAAACCAGGGGGAGAGCCGCTGGAAAGCCGCGATGGAAGCCGCCCGGCTTCGGTTACGACCCATTTTGATGACTTCTTTTGCGTTTATCCTAGGGGTTTTTCCTTTGGTTATCGCAATTGGTGCAGGCGCTGAGATGAGACGAGCATTGGGGGTTGCGGTATTTAGCGGAATGCTGGGAGTTACTTTTTTTGGACTTGTCTTCACACCGGTGTTTTACGTTATCAGCAGTTATTTAGGCTCTCTCTGGAAGAAAGATGAAAAAATCCCCTCTCCCAAGCTGGGAGAGGGCAAGGGTGAGGGTTAATTTTAAATCCCTCTCTAACTCTCCCTGAGGGAGAGAGGATTTTCAGCAAAGAAAAGTGCCCAGATAATCGTCAGTTTTTAAAGGACAGTCCTCCACGCCCTCCAGGAGATTTAATTCCTGGGTTTGCTTCAGAAAATTATCTGGATTCTCAATGACGCGCTTTACCAATTCAACCAAGGCCTGCTGGCAGTACATGCTATCGCAAAGCGTTGAATAATATTCATAGCCTAAAACAACCTGGGCAACCGCGGTTAAACAATTATTAGGGCGCTGCATACTGCCATCTGGTTTCCTTTCCGGAAACAAATGATAAGGCCTTTTATATTCAATCAATTCTTTTTCCCTTGCTAAATAATCATCGGAACTCACTTTAACCCCAGGGCCTAAAGGCAATTGAGCAATCAGCAGAGGATAAGTGCCATTCAAGTTCAGGGATCGCTGATACCATTTCCTGATATCGCCCTTAAAACCATCAAACGTCGGATTATATACATACATTTGCTCGTCTAACTTCTGCTCCGAAGATTTACCCTCGAACTGAGCATCCCGATAGGCATTCCGCTTACCGACTATCGATAATGTATCAGGTCTTTTACTGACATGCCCCATAATTTGACCTTGAGTATTCGTCAAAAAGGAGAAGCCATGACCAGGATACAAACCAGCTCCCTTACTCATTTTCTGAGTGGGCGTCACCCCTATGAATAGTGAATTGGGATGCCTTTTGACCATCTGTTCCACTGAATCAGTTACGTGAATGATCGACTCTTGCTCCTTTTCTTCATCTTTATTTTTCTTATGAGCAACATCTGATGCATAATGAGTCTGCAGATTGATTTGAAGCAAGTGACCATTCCTGGAATGATTCTGGCTAAATAAAAATCCAAGCTGTCTGGTAACCAGTTGCTCAGGGCTGTTCAAGCCGCATATGCTGCGCACTTGTGGAGCTGGGAAAGCAGTTAATCGTGGACTCTGCTGTGTACTGAATGCTTTGAAAAAATTAAACATAAGATTCTCTCAGTTAAACCAAGATTATCTGTTCCATTGATAAATATGGTATTTGCGTATAAGTAGTTGCGCTAATAATGTCCTGTTCAAGCACAATGCCGAGGTTACAACGACAAGAGGCAAGGAAGGCGAAGGACAGTCATCTTATTCTTGAGTGTTCCAATAACCAGAGCAGCAGAGATTGAGGAGGCTTTGGTGTTTATCTGGATGTGAGAATAAGTTGCATGCATAATGACATCTCTAACAAGTTGGATTAATTTTAAACTGATACAGAATGTACTGTTACTATACATGATGAAGAGATTGTTATCAACATGAAATATACATCTCTGAGCTATCTAAAAATATTGACTGAGGGAAGATAGGTACACAAAAAACCGTCTTTGCGAGCGTTAGCGAAGCAATCCACCTCCTTACTTTGTTCAAATTTGATCTGGATTGCTTCACTTTGTTCGCAAAGACAACGACAGGTTTGGCTGCTGTTGATTCTATTTACGTAACAACGCCTCGCGGGAACTTCTTAACTTGATGGCAGTGTCCCTATAGCTCAGGGAACTGTCTCAAAGCCGCTTGAGCCAATCGCTGTCCGAGGCGGCGAGCCAGAACGATTTCATCTTCAGTTAAGGGACTTTGATTATCGAGTCCCGCCACATGAGAAGCGCCATAGGGAGAACCTCCGGATTGAGTTGTGTTAAGCGCCGCTTCCGTATAAGGGATCCCTAAAATTATCATGCCATGATGCAGCAAAGGCATCATCATACTGATTAATGTCGTCTCCTGGCCGCCATGCATGGAGCCGGTGGAAGTAAATACACAGGCTGGTTTATCCACTAAAGCACCTGAAAGCCATAATGCAGTGCTTGAATCAAGAAAATACTTAAGCGGTGCCGCCATATTCCCGAAACGAGTAGGACTTCCCAAAGCCAGACCGCTGCAATGCTGCAAGTCTTCGAGACTGGCATAGGGAGCTCCTTCCTCTGGAACCGGAGGAGCTGTCGCCTCACAGGCCGGCGAGACGGCTGGAACAGTTCGCAGGCGGGCCTCAATCCCTTCAATGCTTTCAACGCCTCTGGCAATGTATTTCGCCAATTGCGCGGTGGCCCCTTTGCGTGAGTAATATAAAATCAAAATATAGGGTTTTTGTTTCATCATAGAAATTCCTCTCTGAGTTCCTGAGCAGAGGAATGCACAGGAGATGCTATTCGAATGGTCGATTTGACAATCCAGAGCACCCAGGCACTAAACGTCAACCCGCCTACCGCCAGAAGCATGGGTAAACTGGCACCTACCTGCGCTATCATCCCGGTGAAAAGAGAGGTCAGGCCAAAGCATAAGGCCATAATCGAGCCGGTAACGCCCATAACCCAACCCTGCTCTCTGGCACTTACCAGATGAGAAAAAATAGTCAAAAGCACTGAGTATGCGACTGACAGGCTAATACCGATAATAAAAGTAGCCGTCCATGCAACCCAGGCTTCGCCGGCCAATAGCATAATCAACACTTGCGAAGCAGTTATCAATAACCCAATAATCACTACCCGGTTATATTCAAAGCGCCTGGTGCAAAAATCAACAATATAGCCGCAGCCAATACTAAATCCAAGTCCCATGAATGCCAGGAAAAAGGAATTTTCCATTACTGAATAATGGTAATACTGGAAAAGATACATGGGGATGAATGAAAAATAGTTACTCCAGCCAAAAATCATGATCAGAAGTACCACCGAATATTTGGCAATTTTGGGATGTTTAAAGGCTGAAATAATAATATTGATGGAATGATGCCAGCGGATATTAATTTTCTCATTGCCTGCGGTGAAGGTTTCTTTAAAGGAAAACGCCAGAATAATCGCGTTAAACAGCGAGATCGCCGCAGCAAAATACATCGGTGTGGAAAAATTAAACCAGCTTACCAGACGGGAGTCTGAAAGAAGACCTCCAAAAACAGGGCCAAGCACGAATCCCAGGGAAACCGCCAGGAGGATCCAGCCGATATTTCTTGCCTTGTTATCCTCGGAACTGACATCAACAATCGCAGCCTGCGCAATAGGCTGACTGCCAGCCGTAAATCCTGCAATCATTCTGCCGAGAATCAAGGCCCAGAAACTGCTGTACATAATTGCGATTGCCGATAGCAAATAGCCCAGGAAAGCCCCTACCAGACAGATCATCAATGATTTTTTACGCCCGACATTATCAGAAAGATCACCCAACACTGCCGCGCCAAAAAACCAGCAGAGCATAAAGATGCCAATGGTCAGTCCGTAATAAAAATCGCGCATACCTTCGCTGAGAGAAGCTGGTAGAAAGCCCGATCCTGGCTCAATAATGATGGCATTTAATATGGGAAATAATAAACCCAGCCCCATTCCATCGATAAATAATACCAAAAACAAAGGCAGAATTGCCGTCAGTGATTTTTGCTTAGTCATAATTCAATCCTAATAAAGCACTCTCATAACCCGCTGAAATATTAATAGCAACATGAGAGAACAGGAGCGCTACATTCTTGTAACAATCCCGACATTGAAGCGTCAGGTACTTTGATATGCACCAGGGCATAATATGAAGTTAGTTGTTCATTTTCTTAGCCAACCAAAAAGAGGACAACAGTCAGGAGAACTGATGAGCCTCTATATTAGCAAGAAGTTTGACGGATAGCCATCTATTAAAAAGCAATGTATAATAAGTGAACTTTTTTCGAGACTATTCATTCGCTCTACAAAGTACTCTGCCCATTTGTGAAAATCAGCAGTCGGGCCTGGATGACTGGCGGCTATTGGTAACACCATCTATGAATGCTCTCTTTTGTTTATGTTGATTGCCATGTCACAGCCTTTAATTAATATTTCCCGGAAACAGGCTTTATACTTTGCAGGTTTCCTTGTTCTGTACCAATTCCTGACCTACATTGCCAATGATATGATCATGCCAGGAATGATCCAGGTGGTTTCATCATTTAATGGTTCAGAAGCAGCCATCGCTACGTCTTTAACCGTGTATATCCTGGGTGGAGCCAGTCTGCAGCTTTTTTTAGGCCCACTTTCGGATGCCTTCGGCAGACGCCCGGTCATGCTCGTCGGAGTCGCTTTGTTTGGAATTTTTACATTACTCATTGCCGGCTCACACTCAATGACCCAGTTTTTGATCGCCCGCTATTTTCAGGGGATGGGCTTATGTTTTATTGCGGTGGTGGGCTATGCCACTCTGCAGGAAATTTTTGCCGAAATGGATGCTATTCGTTTAATCGCTGTTCTATCCAATGTTGCCTCTCTGGCTCCTCTTATTGGGCCGCTGGCTGGTGCCGCCTTCATCCTGTTATTTCACTGGCGAGGCATTTTTCTGCTGATCGCATTCTTTACTTTTATTGCCCTGCTTGGTCTGAACTATTTTATGCCGGAATCAGTGGGGGCTCGGAAAAAAGACGGTGAGCTGATACCAAAAATTTCGTTGGCGCCTCGTGTAATCGCAGGAAACTATTTCAGGTTACTAACCAACAGTGAATTCATGATCGGTGCGATTGCCTCAGGTATTCTGGCAATTCCCTGTATTGCCTGGATTGCCATCTCGCCGATCATTTTAGTTACGGATGCTAAACTAAGCGTTGTCCAGTATGCACTCTGGCAATTACCTATCTTTAGTGCCGGAATCGCCGGTAACTTTTATCTGCGCAGGCTCACCCATCATCAATCTGTCAGACAAATTATTATTAATGGTTCCCTGATTTTCAGTTTGGGTTTATTACTTTGTTATTTACTTCCAATACTATTCTCCTCAAGTTACATCTGGTTAATGCCAGGCCTTGTGATTTATGGATTTGCATTGGGCGTACTGCAGGCACCATTAAACCGCTATGTGTTATTCTGCACGCCGGTTGCAAAAGGAACAGCATATGCAATGATCAGTTTAATCAGTATGTGTGCTCAGGCGATTGGCGTGGAGATAGCTAATCATGTCTATGTAGAGCATAATAATCTTCATTTTGGCTTTTTTTGTTTTGTGGCGGGCTTTGTGTATTTGTTGGGATTAATACTAATGTTTAGATTATCCTCGAGAAAGCAGCTGAAACAAATCAGTCAGACAGCATGAGGCACGCCGTCATCTCGAACGCAGTGAGAGATCTCCCAAATCTTGGTTTGTGCCAGCATTCGGAAATCTCTCACTGCGTTCGAGATGACTGGGCATGACATGGCATGACACAGTTTGATGAACACTCTCAACGGTATCGATGATACAATAGGTATAAAAACTATAAAGGACAGTGCGAACGAATGGACTTGAAAATCTGGCTGAAAAACCGTTATGAAACCAGCAAACGTTTTGTCTATTTTGTGGTGGATCATTTTTTTGAAGATGACTGCACCTATCGAGCGTCTGCATTAGCATTTACCAGTCTTTTAGCGATCGTTCCATTAATGACCGTTGGTTTATCCATCTTGTCATCATTTCCGGTATTTCAGGGCCTTATCCAGCCCCTGCAGAATTTCATTTTCGATAATTTCGTCCCCGCTACCGGTGCGGTTATACAGACCTATATTCAGCAATTTACCGCGCAAGTTTCAAAATTACCGGTATGGGGAGTCATTTTTCTCATAGTAACTGCGCTATTAGTGATGGTGACTATTGAAAAGGCGATGAATAAAATCTGGCGAGTGAATTGCTCTCGCCATGGTGTTTCGGCGTTTTTACTTTACTGGGCTATCTTGTCGCTTGCACCAGTCTTTTTAGGCTTAAGTCTGGCTGCCAGCTCCTATCTTTTTTCTCTTCCCTTAATGAAGACCCCATTTACCCCTTCTTTTTTATTCAATTATTTACCTTTTTTTCTATCATTAACCGGTTTTACGTTTTTGTATGTGGTCGTACCTAATCGACCTGTGCAATTTCGCCACGGGTTTTGGGGCGCATTATTCGCAACTATTTTATTTGAATCAGCAAAGCAGGCTTTTGCCTATTATCTGGGGCGCTACAATACCTATCAGCTGCTTTATGGTGCTTTTGCCACCGTTCCCATCTTTTTTGTCTGGATATACTGGGTATGGATTATTACTTTATTGGGTGCGGAAATTTCCTATGCATTGGCTGTGCATCATCAAAGACGAACCGGCACGGCACTACCAGGCTTTCTCCATGCCTTACTGTGGCTTAAGCTTTTATGGGAAGCACAAAAGCGAGGTAAAGGATTAACATTGGCAGAACTAACCGAAGCCAGTGTAAGACCTTATGCGGTAGACATTGGTAAAATGATTGAAATTCTGGAAAATTTAAAGCTGATTCACCCTGACAACGATGAGACCTATCATTTAAGCCGTGATTTAAGTGATGTTTCGCTTTATTGGCTTAGCCAGCAATTACCCTTTCAGCTGCCGGTACAGAATGAATTGAAACATGATGACTGGCAGCCTTGGGCCAAGGTGTTTAGCGAAGCGGACAACGAGTTAAAATCGACACTGTCTCTATCCCTGAGAGATTTGTATACGAATGCTGACAGTAATGAGATAGCAATGGCCTTTTCCAAAAAAATCGACGAATAACTGCGCATTGATAAATTGAATATAGGGGCACAAAAACCGTCTTTGCGAACGTAGTGAAGCAATCCAGCGTCTCCCCCCGAGCAAGTTTCGATCTGGATTGCTTCACTACGTTCGCAAAGACGACATGGCTGGGAAGTCACGGTACGTGGCATCGTAAAGCCGTACATTGGGCCAAGGTCATCGCCTACTTCTTCTCTCCACCGCCATCCTGTTTATTGACAGTGCGCCAGGCTCGTTCTTCGGCCTCTTTATGAGAGACGCCTTTTTTCTCATAACTGTCTTCAATATGTTCGGCTTTGCGTTTTTGTTTGGCCGTATATTTTGATTTATCTCCACGTGGCATGGTAATCTCCCTAATGAATACAATCCTTATTAAATTATAGCAAACTGAGATCATCCGATTCTGATTGGTCTCAAATAAGACTATAGTTAAAGAATGAGACACCGATAAGGAGATCGTTATGTCTACCTGTCAAGTATGTGGAAATGCTTATCAGAATCCTTTGGTTATCCAGCAAAATGGCAATCACTATACTTTTGACTGCTTTGAATGCGCTATTCAGGAATTAGCCCCTGAATGCAAGCATTGTTCCTGTAAAATAATAGGACACGGAATAGAAGCGAACGGCGAGTTTTATTGTTGTGCTCACTGCGCCAGAGAATCTGGGAAGTGAAGGTTGATTGAGCTCCATTAATTACTGGATAATCATAAATTCAGTTTATTTATACTTATATCAATGTTTAAAACTATTTGCATTGCGGGCGATGGGCCAATCGGTTTATATCTTGCTATACGTTTAACCCAGCTTGGCGTTAAAAATGTAAAGCTGATAGGTAAACGCGAGGGAGTCTATACACGACCAGGACAAGTTACCATCCAAACCTTTGAGAATATTTCAGATAAAATAAATCACCACTTATTTGTTCATCGCTCAAGTGATATCCATATTGCTAATAATCATCTAAAGGAATTAGAGAGAGAACTTTATCAATATGCAGTATCACTTAACATTCAGTTTATACATCAAAGCTTTTATCAAGTGTCAGACGCGAAAAATATAATTATTGTCGATAAGGAAAATAAACAGACACTCGAGACATGTGACTTACTGTTTGATGCAAGTGGTTCCAAACGAGTTGTTGTAACTGACATCAATAAGAAAGAAAACAGTCCTCAATTCATTGTTTCTGATGTGAGTTATAACCCTCTGCGCAGGCATTATCAAACTCAAGTTGTAATGGATGCTGAAAGTGTGGAACGTATTACCCTTAAGCGAGGTATCATGAGCCTGTTTCAGCCTGAATTGACAATATCTGAGAAACTAAAGCGAAAGCTGGCTTTTTACGAGGTTTACAAAAAATACGGTTGGCCAACGTTTGCCACCCCCGAGGTTCATCGTTTCATTTTTCAAAAAAACAAGGTTATTCTCTGTGCTGAAAAGCCGGCAAACATGCCGGAAGAATTTAATGATGAATGGGTCAGAGAATTACTTGCCTGTGAAACCTTACAACCCGATTTACGATTTAAAGACTTACCTCCTGCAAGAAAATATAAAAAGAAACCTCGCAAACAAGAGTTTGATGTCAATCCAAAAAAAATTGAACCTTTCTTTCGGGAAGCTACTCCCTGTTGTCCTGCTATTATTCCCATAGGTGACGCATTATTTGAACCCGATTTTCGCCTGGGGCAAGGAGTAAATGAGGGTATCAAAAGGGTGGACGCTTTTTTGGAATGTATACAAGTAAATGAAGGCGAAATTACATCAATTGAATGGAATGCTTATACTCAAAATCTTAAAGAATTAATTTCGGCTCAAACGAAATCTATTCAAGAAGAATATTCGGAAAGAATTAGAAAAATTGATTGCGCTGAATTTTATGAGGAAGAGAAAATTAAACGTTTAATTGAAGATTCATCAATAGTTGCAGAGGATCAAATTTTGGAGGAAGGAAAGCGGCTATTCGACTTGTTTAATGAACTCACTAAAATGCCAACAAATTTTAGACACCGACTGGCAGAATTTAAATTCAGTCTATCGCAAAAAATAAAACTATCTCAGAAATTTGACCAAAAAGGCAAGCTTATTGGAGAAAATGATTATTATATTAAACAGTCTTTATTAGAAGAGGCTTTAACATTCCACAATCCCGGTCGATTAAAAAATGAAATTGAAAGGGCTTTATTAGAGCTTGCGGAAGACTATTTACAAGCGGCCTTATGCGCGCTTAAAACGAAATGTAATTCTCGAGTAACAGCACAGTTTTTCAAACAATCGTTTAAAATTTATGAATTAGTTTTTTCCAGAATAAATCAATGTGTTTTTTATACAAGCTCTTTTTTTAAAGTGTCCTCAAAAAATAGCACTCCGATATTCTTATTGATTAGCCTTCATAAAGCGATTGAGCTATTTGGCGATAGCTCTAACTTCCAAAATAGAATCGACAAATTAAACTATTTTAAACTGATGACCATGATGAAAGTTATTCTTAAAGAAAGCTCTTCTATAAGAAATATTAAAAATACAGCGACTTATAATGAAATTAAAACTTTATACGCAGATCTGACAACGAGAAACTATTTGAGTATAGATAAGAGGAATCAATTAACCCACATTATTGGTGATATAGAGAGGAATTTTCAAAAATCAGAACCATCTTATTCAATGTGGCTTCATTGAATAAGATGAATGTACCCATGTGAGAAAAGAGTCCGGGCTCAGGGGGGCCCGGGATCATGTGTAATCAATTAAAAAAGTCGCGGGACAGGCATCCTGTTAAATGCTTATTTCTGTAATTTTTTTACAGAACTGACCCTGTGGAAGTTCTTCCAGAAGATTAAGCCATTGATCTCTGATTTCATCAGGAATTTCTTTCACATGTTGCGCATGGCTTTCATGACTATCCCAATATTCGACACAGGTAAATTTATTGATGTTGGAACAGTCCTGGTACAGTTCAATACTTTGGAATCCGGGAACTGATTTCATCATTTCAAATGAATGAATAAACTCATCACGAGCATAATCTTTTGTTGTAACAGTAAATATAAAAACCATTTAATCTTCCTCTTTTTTAACCAGGACAGGATATCATAAATTCAGTTTTTGAGCAGGGGTAAACTATCGATTAGTTTTCAAGGCTTAATGGTAAAAGATGATTCTTCAGCTGTTTCAATCCGGCTATCCTCAGGCCCTAAATTATTTTCCTGGGCATCCAGCTCTTCTGTCGTATCAACAGGGCTGCCCGCTTGCGTATCAAGAAATCTGCTTTTTATTTCAGCGTCGGTATCCACCGGAGAATGATTATTTTCTGCTTCTGTCTGTTCTTTGATTTTAAGCCATTTGGAATGAGGGGGTCTTGCCATGATACATCTCACAAATCGTGTGTATGATTTTAGTATAGAAGCACAAACGCCTGAAGATGAATTAAAATACAATATAACAAGCGGCTATTTGCTCACATAATCAGCCAGTAATTTTTGAAAATCGGCCTTCGTCAGCGGTTTCATAAATAAATCATTCATTCCTGCCGAGAGCGCTTCTTCATTCATGGCATGAACAGTGAGCCCAATTATAGGAACAGGTTTTTTATTATTTAAAACTTCCCAGTCTCTGATCCTGGTTGCCAGCTCCAGGCCGGAAAAATCAGGTAATCCCAAATCAGTGATGATCAGATCAAATTGATTTTCGGTAGCCAAACTAAACGCCAGTTCAGCATTATCGGCAGATAGCCAGCGGCACTGGCTTTGCTTGGCTAAACTTTGAATTGTGGTCAAAGCAATTAAATTATCCTCTACCAACAATATGAAAGGAATTGGCATTCTTTCAGATCCTTATAAGCCATACCGCGGAACAAATACAACAATTCTTTAAATGTAATGGCTATGATTCTCTTAAATTCTGTGAGAACTCATTAACCGGGTGATATTCCCAAAAGCAATACATAAGCGTCAACTTAAAATCCTCTCTCCCTGGGGAAAGTAAGAGAGCGCACACTAGCCCTCACGGCTATTAAGTAAGGCTCATTCGCATATTATACTGTCATCCCCGCGAAGGCGGGGATCCATCTCTGAGCAAGCTCCAGTGTCTATTGCGAAATGGATTCCCGCCTTCGCGGGAATGACAAAATTCTGTAACTAATTTCAGTACCTAGTCCATCCCAACTTTAGGAGGGGGATTTCTCTGGTAAACACTCATCAATACGCATCTAATATTCAATCCTTTATAGGATTATAGTCCGAGGAATAGCTAGTGTCATAATTCTATAGCATTAAATTGCGCTGTCTATTTAATCAATAGGCATCGCAACCAACTTATAAAATATATCGAGCCAAATCCTCATCATCAACCAGTTTACCCAAGTGCTTTTCAACGTAGGCTGCATCAATGTGAACCGATTCACCTGATTTATCCGTTGCCTCAAATGAAATAACCTCTAAAAGACGTTCCATAACCGTATAGAGACGGCGGGCGCCAATGTTTTCAGTACGTTCATTCACTTTCCAGGCCACTTCAGCAATACGGCGAATACCGCTATCGCCGAAGGTCAGCGTTAATCCTTCAGTAGCCATTAATGCTGAATACTGCTCGGTTAATGATGCGCTTGGCTCAGTAAGAATACGGACGAAATCTTCCACGCTTAATGCCGACAGCTCCACACGAATGGGCAGACGTCCCTGAAGTTCAGCAATCAAATCCGAAGGTTTCGCGACATGGAATGCACCGGAAGCAATAAATAAAATGTGATCCGACTTAATCATTCCATATTTGGTTGAGACAGTAGAACCCTCCACCAAAGGCAGGAGATCCCGCTGAACCCCTTCTCTGGAAACAGAACTGCTCATTCCAGTGTCTGCGCGCTGGGCCACTTTATCCAGCTCATCAATAAACACAATGCCGTGCTGTTCGACCTTTTCAATAGCCCGTAGCTTTATATCATCTTCATTGATTAACTTTGCCGCCTCTTCTTCACGCAAAATTTTCATGGCTTTGGAAATGATCATTTTACGGGTTTTAGTCCGGCCGTTGCCTCCCACTTGCTGAAACATCGATTGCAGCTGGCTGGTCATTTCTTCCATACCCGGAGGGGCCATAATCTCAATGCCTACGGGTGAAGAAGCGATTTCTATTTCAATTTCATTATCATCGAGCTTACCTTCCCTCAGCTGTTTACGAAAAACCTGCCGGGTTGAGTTCTCTTTTTCGCTGGCGAACGTGGCACCACGAGCTGCAGGAAGCAAGGCATCCAGTACACGCTCTTCAGCCGCATCCTCTGCCAGATGCTCTACTTTTCGCATCGCGTTTTCGCGTTCCTGCTTAATAGCGATATCAGCCAAATCTCTGATAATTGAATCGACATCACGCCCAACATAGCCTACTTCAGTAAACTTGGTAGCTTCTACTTTGATAAAGGGTGCTTGCGCCAGTTTGGCCAGGCGTCGTGCAATTTCAGTTTTACCAACGCCAGTTGGACCAATCATCAGAATATTTTTAGGCATAATTTCATTGCGCAATGAATCATCCTGAATCTGCATGCGCCGCCAGCGATTCCGTAAGGCAATTGCTACTGCTCTTTTGGCTTCATCCTGACCAATAATATATCGATCTAACTCCTGTACGATCTCACGTGGAGTCATCATAGTATTACTCATGCTCACTATCCAATTCTTCAATGGTTAAATTATGGTTGGTGTAGATACAAATCTCACCTGCAATTTGCAGACTTTTTTCCACGATTTCCCGGGCTGATAATTCGGTGTTTTCAAGCAAAGCGCGTGCGGCAGACTGAGCGAATGGACCTCCGGAACCAATTGCAATGAGTCCATGTGCCTCCGGTTCAATCACATCACCATTTCCGGTAATAATCAGAGAAGCCTTATGATCGGCAACAGCCAGCAGGGCTTCCAGACGGCGCAGCATTTTATCGGTTCGCCAGTCTTTTGCCAGTTCAACTGCCGCTCGAACCAAATGACCCTGATGCATCTCAAGTTTGCGTTCAAATCGTTCAAATAAAGTGAAGGCATCTGCCGTACCGCCAGCGAAGCCCGCGATCACCTTGTCTTTATATATACGGCGTACTTTACGGGCATTGCCCTTCATCACCGTGTTACCCAGTGTCACTTGACCGTCGCCCCCAATTATTACTTTATTCCCTCGTCGTACCGAAAGAATCGTAGTACCGCGATATTGCTCCAAGGCTGATTCCTCTTTTTTAAAGTCAAAGCTGTCAAATGGGGATTGATTAGTCATTTTCAATAGATATTGAAATATTTTTTGTGAGCCTCAGGCGGTGCTGCTCAATCAGGCTGGCAAGTCATGCAGCCCTTTTCTTCGCAGAGCTGGCAGAGGCCTTTCAATTCAATAGCTGCTTGCCCCAGGTTGAAATGAGAATTTTCAGTGATCTGTTTGAATAATTGCCTGAGCTGGTTATCATACACTTCCTGCACCTGATGGCAGTGATTACAGACCATTAAGAGTTCGGATGGCAAATGCTGCTCTGGCTGCTGGCAAAGGGTATAACACTGTATCGACTCTACTTTGTGCACTAATCCTGCAAAAACGAAATAATCCAGCACCCTGTAGACGGTAGGCGGCTGCGCATTAATTTTCGTTTCCAGCAGCAATTCAAGAATCTCATAAGCCTTTAGGGGCCTGTTTGCCGACCAAAGAATATAGAGGATTGATTTGCGAAGAGAGGTCAGTCGATTAACAAGTCCATTACAATATTGATTAAAGCGCTCAGGATACATTGTCAGGGGCTACTGTCTTAAGAAAAGAGACGCCGTTTTCCAGTGGCTCAATTGCGAGATATTCGGCAATACTTTGTCCAATATCAGCAAAGCTGTCTCTTCTGCCAATAAAGCAGCTGGGAGTATTCTTGCCAAAAGCGAGAACCGGAATATGTTCGCGGGTATGATCAGAACCCGGCTGGGTGGGATCGCAACCATGATCTGCCGCTATTACGACCAAATCGTCTGGTTGCAATATCGACAGAAGTTCAGGCAGGCGCGCATCAAACGCTTCGAGAGCCCGTGCATACCCAATGACATCGCGACGGTGTCCAAAAGAAGAATCAAAATCAACAAAATTTGTAAAGACCAGACTACCCGATGGTGCTGTATTCATAGCCTTCAGAGTTGCATCGAACAGGGCCATGTTGCCGTCAGCTTTAATGGTTTGAGTTAAACCCTGATGGGCATAAATATCAGCTACTTTTCCGATTGCAATCACTTCCCGATTATTTGCTTTGAGCTTATCCAGTAAGGTGGGTGCCGGCGGCAATGTAGCGTAATCTTTACGATTTCCCGTTCGAGTGAACGCTCCCGGCTTGCCGATAAAGGGGCGTGCAATCACTCGGCCAATCTGGTACTCATCCACCAGGCGCCTTGCCACTTCGCAAATTTCGTACAGCCTGTCCAAACCAAAATAATCTTCATGGGCCGCAATCTGGAACACGCTGTCAGCGGAGGTATAAACAATTGGCTGATTGCTAAGAATATGCGCTTCACCCAATTCATCAATAATGTGGGTGCCGCTCGCATGTTTAAGCCCCAGTACCCCGGCGATTTTGGTTTCTCTGATAAAATCAGCGATCAATTTTTCGGGGAAACAGTTTGGGGTATCTGGAAAATAGCCCCATTCAAATAAAACAGGAACCCCTGCCAGCTCCCAATGTCCGCTGGGTGTATCTTTACCCAGACTCTGTTCCACCGCATAACCATAATAGCCTTGAGGTTCATCCAGAGTGCTCAAATCAATGCGGGGAATACCGGTACTTGCCAAAGCAGCATGATAGAGTCCCAGGCGTGCCAGATTAGGAAGCATCAATGGACCCTGACGAACATTTTCGCGGTCGGCTTGCCCCTCGGCACAGGCAGCGTGAATATGGCCAAAGGTATCAGCGCCCTGATCACCATAGCGGATTGCATCCTGACTCGCGCCAAGACCAAAAGAATCCATCAATAATATACAAACGCGACCCAACATATTACGCCTCCACATGCCGGCCATGAGTTTCTCTTAATCCCCATAGAGAAAACAGTGCGACTAACAAGCCTATAGGCAAAATGATGGCAGCAAACTGGTAATCGCCCAACGAATAGACCGGTGTACCGCCGTGCATTTGCATTTCCCCATGACTCATTAATAGCACACTAAAGAGATTCTGATAAATAATGTAGCCGCCCTGGGTTAAAATCGAGATTACGCTGACAGCAGTCGCTGTAATCGATATGGGACTACTTTCTGCAACCAGCGCATAGCTAATGACCTGACCTGCCGTAAAAAATCCCAGCAGAAAAAATAAAATCTTCATTACTGGCAGAGAAACCGGGGCATAAAGCACAACCAGTAATGTAGCCAGTGATGCAATGACGCTGACCTTCATAGGTATTATCCTCAGACCCAGCTTGTCGGAGATCCAGCCAATGAATGGGCCGCCAATGATTGCACCAAGAAATAGCAAGGTATTCACCATTGACGCATCGTCTTTACTGACTCCCAGGCGCTGTACCAGATACAAAGAACCCATCATGGCGCCAAATACTGCAATGGCCATATTCATCAGACTGGTATATAGCGCGGCTCTTAAGGTTTGAGGATTCAGATAGGTTTGTTTAGCAACTGAAAGTACATTTAGTGATTGAGAGGAAGAGGATGACTTGACTTGTTTTTTCTCGATAATGCCAAAGAACATTAAGCATAATATAACCATTCCCAGCCATCCTACCTGAATCAGCGCATCCCGCCAGCCAACCTGAGACACCAGCTTGGTTAAAGGATATTGGGCTAACATGCCGCCAGTCATAGCTATGGTCACAATAATACCGGTAACCATTGCCATCTTGCGAGGAGGAAACCAGCGCGAGGCCAGGCGAATTGGGCCAAGAAAGCAAAAAGCGCTGCCAATACCAGTAATAAAGCGGCAAAGCAATGCCAGATAAAACGATTGAGCATTTGCCAGAATAAATGTGCTTAAAACACACAAAAACATGGCCAGCAATACTGTTTTTTTAGTGGAATAGGTATCTAAAACCAGACCCGCTACGAACAGGAAAATTACATTAGAAACATAGTAAATGCTGGACAAAAAAGCCATTTTATCAGCCTGAATATGAAAATCCTGCATGATGTTGTCAGCAATGGAGGCAAACATATTGCCCTGAATAAATTCATAAAAGAAAAATAGAGAAGCGCTCACACAAACCAGCCAGGGGAGCAATGACTCACGAAGTTTTCCAGTTTCTCGGTATTCTTCCACCATATGCATGTTCACTCCTTAATTAATACGGTTGCAGTAAGTTTCGCGTATGAGCATAGAGGCAATAAATGCCAGGATGATAGCTAAGGGAAACATCCACATTGCAAACTGAAAATCCGCCGTTGAGTAATTTTGTGTGCCACTGCCCGCATGGTGTTGAATCAGAAAGCCGAATAGAACCTGTCCAATACCACCGCCACCCATAATAAGCACTGAGGCAATACCCGTTGCCGCACCCGTATTTTCAGACGTATTGCTTTCTGCTATCAATGGATAGCTAATTACCTGCGTGCTGGTAAACAAACCCAGCATAAAAAAGAGAGCGCTTAGCTGGAACTGCGATAATTCCATATTGAAAAAGAGCGGCATTACCACGACTAAACTGCCTATAGCACCTGCGATCATTAATAGCTTTCGGCGTCCCTGGTAATCGGAAAGCCAGCCCACCAGCGGACAGCCAATAATACTGCCAATGAAAATCATACTGACTACATTACTGGCAGCCATTTCGGATAACTGATGCGCTTTCTGAAGATAACTCGCGCCCCATAAAGCACAAAGCACCATAATCGGCAGATTCAGAAAGGAGGTATATAAACCCGCTAACCAGGTTTGAGAATTGCTTAAAGCCTGGAAAAAGCCAGGCAGTAATTCAGGCCGGGAAGCAGAACGAGAAACATTGCTTTTATGGGGGCTGTCCTGAATATTGATTGCAATCCATGCTAACAGCAGCCCGCCTACGGCGCTGTCAATCAGCAAGGCGTTTCGCCAGCCGAAATTATTAACTAACTGAGCCAGAGGCGTATGCGCTGTCATTCCCCCCAAAAAGGCCATGGTCACTAAAGAACCAATCACAAATGCCTGACGGCGCGGAGGAAACCAGCGTGAAACCAGCACTACACAGGATAAAAAACAAAACGCATTACCAATTCCGGATAAAAAATGAAATATCGAAGCCAAGAGAAACGAATGAGTGACTGCAAAACCCAAAGTGCCAGCCACACAGATAAACATGGCAGTCAGAATGACCCGACGCGGTGAAAATCGATCGAGAATCAATCCTGCCGGCAGCAGAAAAAGAATGTCCGCCCACAGATACATGCTGGACATCCAGCTTAGCTGGGCCGCATTCAGGTTGAAATCATCCCGTAAGGGCTGATTGATTACATCAAAAATGTTTAGCTGAAAAAATTCATAGAAGAAAAATAAACCTGCAGAAAGACAAACCAACCAGGCTTTCATACCACCACGAGGCACACCAACTACACCCGAATCCAAGGCCAATGAGTCAGACAAGCATTCCCCCAGAAAATAGACGCCAAAACTGGGGCGCATTATATCAAATATTTGCGTTAAATGGTATCGCTATTGGACAAATAACTTGCAATTTAATCCCAGCTCCCCGCAGGATGCAAGAAAGCATCGCTTGCTGCACTGAAGCAATAACGATTATCCATTATTTTGCATTTTTGTTTTTATCGGCCTAATATGTGGATTACTTAAAAATAAGTAAAGAGGACTAAAATGATTCCCGCAAAAGGATATGCTGCCCTGCAACCTAAAAAAGAACTTACTCTCTACAATTTTGAACGCCGCGCTCCTGGCGATCATGATGTATTAATCGACATTAAATATTGTGGTATCTGCCATAGCGATATTCATCAGGTTCGGGAAGAATGGGGAACAGGACTGTTTCCAATGGTTCCTGGGCATGAAATAACCGGGATTGTCCATAAAGTGGGCGCCAAAGTCAGCCGATTTAAAAAAGGCGATCATGTCGGCGTGGGCTGTTTTGTTGATTCCTGCCGGCATTGTGAAAACTGTCAGGAGCATGAGGAACAATATTGCCGGGAAGGCACTACTTTTACCTATAACAGTAAAGAAAGAGTTAACGGACATACCACCCAGGGCGGATATTCCGATGCCATCGTGGTCGATGAAAATTATGTTCTGCGAATTCCTGAAAACATTCCTCTGAATAGCGCAGCACCTCTTTTATGTGCGGGAATAACGCTCTACTCTCCCCTGAGGCATTGGAATGCGGGCCCAGGTAAAAAAGTAGCCATCATTGGGTTAGGCGGCCTTGGGCACATGGGAGTCAAGCTTGCTCATGCAATGGGTGCCGAAGTGACGGTCCTTAGTCAATCGATGAAAAAAGAATCCGATGGGAAACGATTGGGAGCTGACCATTTTTATTCGACCAGCAATCCCGAAATCTTTTCCAAACTCGCTAATCATTTTGATCTGATTATCAACACGGTGTCTTCAGCGATTAACTGGGGGGATTATATGCAACTTCTGAAAACCAATGGAACAATGGTTATTCTTGGCATTCCACCGGAAAATGTGCCTATGGTTGCTATGCCGCTGATTGCGCAAAGACGAAGTATTGCAGGCTCATTAATCGGTGGAATTAAACAAACTCAGGAAATGCTCGATTTTTGTGGTAAACACAATATCAGTTCCGACATTGAACTCATTCCCATCGATTATGTGAATGAAGCTTATGAGCGCATCCTCAGGAGTGATGTGCGCTACCGTTTTGTAATTGACATGCAAAGTCTCAATGATGATCATACATTGATGTAATACCTCATTTTTTCAAGGAGAGAAGTTAATGGCAAAAGTACTTTGTGTTCTTTATAAGGATCCGGTAAACGGCTATCCCAAATCCTACGCCAGGGAGGATATCCCTGCGATTAATAGCTATCCTGGCGGTCAGACCGTGCCAAACCCTGAACACATTGATTTTAAACCGGGCGAGTTATTAGGTTCAGTCTCCGGCGAATTGGGTTTGCGTCCTTTTTTGGAAAAAATGGGGCATCAATTGGTGGTTACCGCTGACAAGGAAGGACCAGATTCTGAGTTTGAAAAAGAGCTGGTTGACGCAGATGTCGTGATTTCCCAGCCCTTCTGGCCTGCTTATTTAACTGCCGAGCGGATTGCCAAAGCAAAAAATCTGAAACTGGTGATTACGGCCGGTATCGGTTCTGATCATACAGATTTAAATGCAGCGATAGCAAAAGGCATCACGGTGGCTGAAGTCACTTACTCCAATAGCATCAGCGTCTCTGAGCACGTGGTGATGATGATACTGGCTCTGGTGAGAAATTACATTCCCTCCTATCAATGGGTAATTAATGGGGGCTGGAATATTGCCGATTGCGCTGCCCGTTCTTACGATCTTGAAGGAATGACGGTAGGCTCTCTTGGCGCTGGAAGAATTGGTCTTGCGGTAATGAAACGTTTGAAACCTTTTGATGTAAAACTGCATTACACTGATCAGCATCGTTTGCCAGAAGCTACCGAAAAAGAATTAGGTCTGGTTTACCATGAAACACTGGAATCGATGATCCCGCTTTGTGATGTGTTCACCATTAATGTGCCTTTGCATGCTGAAACAGAACATTTGGTAAATGACGCCTTGATCGACAAAATGAAAAATGGCGTGTATATCGTCAATACTGCAAGAGGCAAAATCTGTGATCGCGATGCCATTGCCAGAGCGTGCAAGAATGGAAAAGTTGCAGGTTATGCAGGTGATGTATGGTTCCCGCAGCCAGCTCCGGAAGATCACCCCTGGCGCTCCATGCCTCATCATGCCATGACCCCTCATATTTCCGGAACAAGCTTATCTGCCCAGGCCCGGTATGCCGCAGGTACCCGTGAAATACTGGAGTGCTGGTTTGCAGGAAAACCGATTCGGGACGAGTATTTAATTGTCGATAAACACCAGCTTCGGGGTGCAGGCGCTCATTCCTACACCAGCGGCAAAATAACAGTCGGTGAAAATTAAATCCCCCGAGCGTTATCATCTAATGAGAATAGCAGGTCGGTCACTATGGCTAATGGCACTGCTTTAAAGCTTTAATCTACTCCCTACGTCCCTCGGCTTGAGTCCGAGGGATCCAGGCATCTCATGCTTTTTTAAAAGCATAGGGTATAAGAAAACACAGGGATAGAAACAAATATCCCCGCAGCATATTAATCAATAATTATTCACAATGGTTGAAATTTACAATATCACTGGTTATACTCAGCAACTTTTGACTCTATTGGAACCTTTATTATGCCGTCCAACTTTTCTGAAGAACGATACAAAGCTCTGAAATCGCAGGCTATTGAAGCAATTGACCAGAATAATCTGCAACAGTTGAAAGAACTTCTCAACCAATCCTATCATGGGCTTTTACCAGTACTTACAAGAAAAGGACGGGGAGTCACCTTCTCAACCAGAGAAGGCATGGTTCCTTATTTGAATACTCGCAATGAGAAAGCCTTTTTAAGAGATCGGGCGATTCAAAAAGATCACGTAGCCATCGTTGATTTTTTATTCACTGATGGCATGGGGGTCCGGACTGAATTAAACTGCGTTGACGTGGTAAGTGATGAAGTTCGTGAGAAGTCTTATAGAGAGCGCTTTCTGAATAAGGCTTTGGAATACAATAGCAGGAAGGTTATCGATCATTTGCTCACAAAAGGCTTTTCGCTTTCTGTAGAACAACTAAAGCAGTACGCCAGAAATAATAATGCAGAACAGTATTTAAATGCAGTCACCCCTCTTTTAAACAAACTTTCTTCCTTAGTTAAAAAAGCGGATAGTCTTCACAGTCGGGGATATTACCAGGAGTCTGCACGAGTTCGCTCACTGGAACTATTTATACGAAATCAAATTAAATTGTATCTTGATTCCTGTATTGCTCAGCCTGAGAAAAGTGCAGAACACTTGGAAAAGCAGCTTAAATCGCCCTGCTATCCATTCACTTCCACTGTGAAAGATGAACTCAGGAACCACAGGGGATATAAAGAATTTTTTGCAAACCTTATGATTACAATATCCACATTATTTATCGCAAATATTTATCAGGCAGTTGCCACAAAAGGCGAGTCGTTTTTCTTTAAATTCAACACAGATTCTGTAAATCAGTTAACTGAAGTACAAAACAGCCTTTATGAATGCAGCCTCTGATAAACAAAGGCTTGTATAAAAGTTGTTATGCCAGCCTGGGCTTATCTGATTTCTTGTTGTTAATTTCACTTTGTATTAGAATACAATTCAATCATTTGGCAGGAAGCCTCAATGCGTTCTTTGCACTCTGTTATCCTGCATAACTTACTCTGGACAGATCATGCAAGCACCAAGCATTTTACGCAAACTCGGCATCTTAATATCGGCATTAATCCCTTCTTTTGCAATGGCTGGCATACCGCTCTGGACCTTTAAGCCTTTGACGCCTACGGCACTTTCCTTATCCGCCAATGATACAGCGATAGTCCAATATCTGGTTACTAATCAATCCAGCCGGCCCCATACCCTGAATATGGTTCCTATTCGAGGCATCACCCAGTTAACTACAGGCCTTGGCGTTTGCGGCAGCAGCTTCGTATTATCGGCACATGCTTCCTGCACACTGTCACTGCAGATCAATGGCAGTTTAATAACCCAGCAGGTAACTAACGGTCCGAGTGTTTGTCAGAGCGGCTCTCCCAATCAATGTTATCAGCCTAATCCTGCGGACACTTTACGCATCACCATTAAACCCGCAGCTACTGATGCATTGATCTCGGTAAGCAACTCGCCGTTAAGCCTGCTTGCCGGAGAAAACGGGGTATTAATTATCCACAATAATTCACTTGAAGTGAGCGCTACAAACATTGTGTCCAATTTTTCAGGGACGGCTCTTGAAGGAAAAGTGATTGAAACAGGAAATACCTGCGCCAGTGTTCTTCCAGGGAAAAATTGCACGCTGACTTATACGGGGCTTCAGCCAGCGTTGCCTGGCAGTTTCAGTATAAAAGGGAGTAATACCAATACAGTCTATGCGGCCATTGAAATTAAATCCGCGGCCACTATATCCTCGATCAATCCCAATTCTGGACTGACAAATGGAGGCACAGGATTTGTTTTAACAGGCTCTGGATTATTGGGCGTGACTGGCGTCAGTTTTGATGGGGTGCCAGCCACCTATGTGAATGTAGTGAATTCAATGACCGTTACGGGTGTGACACCTGCGCATGCTGCAGGTACCGTCGATGTAACTGCTTTGACTGCGAATGGAACAGCTACTTTAAATAACGGATACACATTCGTCCCTCCCGCGATTGGAGAAGCCACTCAGGGGGGAATCGTTGCCTGTTCGGGCGGTCCGCAACTCAATTTGATTGCGGCTGTCACTGACAACAGTCCTGGCATGAACTGGGGGGGAGACGGTATTCCCACGGGAGCAACGAATTTCTTGAATGGGACAGCGAATACGGAAACGATTATCAGTGTTTTAGGTGCCAATGGCGGTAACCCCTATGCCGCTTTACTGTGCAGCAATTTTGAAGTGGACTCGCAGGGGAACACTCCCTGTGAGCCAGGTAATGCCTGTTACAATGACTGGTTTTTACCTGCTCTATTTCAGTTAAATTGTCTTTACAGTAATCAGGTAGCTATTGGAGGTTTTTCTGCAGTTCCTTACTGGACTTCTACCGAATTTAACCCCGCATTTGCCTACAGAGTCAATTTTGCAAATGGAGATAATCTATTTGCAGGCAAGGACACTAGTGGCTATCGCGTCCGCTGTGTGCGAAATCTTATGCCTTGACAGGGTTAAGATCTAAGCTCTTAAAATTAATTGCTTTCCAGAACGGGAGGGAATTTTTTCGCCGGGTAATAATACACCCACTAGATTTAAAGGGTCTACCGCAAAGATAGAGATTTCCTGCGCCTCAGTTTGCGCTGGAGTGGCTCGTAATGAGTCCACTGCATAAGCCAATGCAAACTGCTCACCGGTAAAGCCGCTGATAAATCGTCCGCCGCGGATTTCTCCCTGCGCTTCCAGTCGACGAAAACCGCTTAGCAATTCTGACCAGGATGCCGCGATTTTTTCCCGCATAACAATCTCACGAAAACAGACCCCGTAGCGCTTTAACAGGATTCGACAGATGGATTCAATACGCCGCTCTGGCTCTACTGGCTTAGCGGCACGCAATAAGGACCAGCGTCCCTGACTGAATAAATTATGGCGGCGAGGACGTCGGCCGGTCCGCCGCTGCGGGTCTATCATGGCACGTAAGTTATCGAAGCTGTCAGCGCTTATCAAACCTGCCGCCACCAACTCCCAGAGCGCATTTTCAACTTCTGTCTTTAACTTCTGCACATCACTGACAATATCGCTGAAGAATGAAGCGCCATGCGTTTGCAGGTAGCTATAAACCACTTGGGCGTTATAGCTTAAACTTTTTAATTCCTCTGCAGTATAGGCGGATTTTCCAGCCAGCCAGCCTGATTCTTCCCGGATTAAAAAGGTTATAGGCGTGACACTGTTCGCCTGAATCGACTTGTAACTGCTGATTTCAAGATCCTTCTCTTTCAGGGAGGATTCAATACTGGGATGGAGGCTGGGTCTGCCCCACATGACTACCCCCGAGAGACAAAGCCTGTCTAGCAAATCCGGACTGTAATCACTTACCCGTTTGGCAAAAATCTGCTTTTCCCAGGCATTTGCCGGAATTTCATAGGCCTGTAACTGGCGGATGACTTCTAAAACACCCTGCTCACCCTTAAGCTGGCTTTTGCCGGTGATATGCTGCCATTTAGCCAGCCAGCGAATAAATTGCAGAGCGCTTACCGGTTCAATTTCCTTTCGTAATTTCGCCAGTGTCTGCTGATGAATTCTTGCCAGTAGACGCCGTTCACACCACTCCATTACGCCCTGGTTTTGTCGAAAATGTCCTCGTAGAATCTGACCGCTTGCTTCCAGTTTTAACAGACCATTATTGATCTGGCTTTCAGGTAACTTTAATAAATCGACAAGCTCGCTTACATTGACTGGGCCAAGATGCTGCATCCACCCTCTCAGCATCATCAGCAAGGCATCATCTGCATCATAGACTTGACTATCCCATTCAATAAAATCCTCTGTAAAAACAGCAGATGGATAAACTGCCTGATAGGCATTCTTTTTCTCGGTTGCAACCCAGAATGCCTGACCCTCTACATGGGCAGTACCCGCACGATTCGCATTTTGCAATTGTTCAAACAACATAGACCAGCTATCAGAGATGCGCAGATTATCACAGGAAAGACCAATCATCGTTTGCAGAAAATCATGCAATTCGTCCGCGTTTCTGATATCTGGCCAGGCCTGTCTTTGTACATCGGCAATCACTTCCCCATCAAGCTGCCCCATATTGCCCTGCAGCCATTCAGGTAAAATCCGCCGCATGGCCACTGCCCGCGTTCGCCGCTCTTCCAAAGGCGCATCGTCAAGGAAAGCATAAGGGTTTGCATTGAGGATCTCATGCGAAAATACTGAAGGGGTTGGCGTATCCACGGCGATACAGTGTATCGTTCCCGCTTTAATCGCTTTAAGCAGTTCACGCAAGCCCTCAATATCCATCGCTTCGGTCAGGCAGTCTTTCATGGTTTCATCGATCAAAGGATGTTCAGGCAACTCCACATCCTTTCCACCCAGATTGTCCTGACAAGCGGCGGCTTGCGGGAAAACTGCAGCCAGAAGATCATCTGCACGCATGCGTAATATATTAGGCGGCACTTTGCGGCCATTGCGGTATCGCATTAAAGCCAAAGCCCTGATTGCATCCCAACGCCAGCGGGTTGTGAAAACAGGTGATTGCAAAACTGCCTGCACCAGAACCTTTTTTATTGTTGCCGGATGGAGAAACTGAAAAACATCTTCAAGCGGAAAGCTGTGTTGCTCGGCTAAAGAGATTGCTAACCCATCGTCCGTTGCCGCTGCCTGTAATTCAAAATTAAAGGAACGGCAGAAACGTTTGCGTAATGCCAGCCCCCAGGCCTTATTGATACGCGCACCAAATGGGGCATGAATAATTAGCTGCATTCCGCCTGACTCATCAAAAAACCGCTCGGCGATAATCGTCTTCTGGCTGGGAACTGCCCCTAATAAAGCACGTCCTTCAAGGACATAATCAATCATTTGGCCCGCAGCATAATCACTGACACGACAGTGGGCGGTTAACCATTCCCTTGCTTTTTTCTGAATTGCAGAGTCAGTAGCTGTTGGTATTGGAAGTAATTCATCTATTTTGTTTCTTAAGCTGGAAACCTGTAAAGACAATTCATTACTACGGGCTGGTGCTTCCCCCAGCCAGAAAGGCACTGTGGGTGCTGCACCCTGAGCGTCCTCAACAATGACTCTTCCTCTGGTATTTTCAACTTTGTACACCCTCCAGGACGTATTGCCCAACAAAATGACATCGCCGCGATGGCTTTCCACAGCGAACTCCTCATCGAGAGTACCCACTACAATTTCTTCAGGAGCGGCAATGACCGTAAATAAATTGGTTTCCGGAATTGCACCGCCATTCATAATGGCCGCCATGAGACTGCCTCTTCGCCCCTTTACAATGCCATTGATTCGATCGCGAAAGAGATAAGCTCCGTAGCGCCCGCGAGAAGCGGCAATGCCTTCACTTAGCATTTCCAGAACGGTATTAAAAACCTCTCTTTTCAAATGACGGTAAGGATAACTGCGTTTCACTAATTTGAATAATTCCTCTTCGCTCCATTCGTCGGTGGCGCAAGCCGCTACTATCTGCTGTGCCAGAATATCCAACGGCTGCTCGGGTATTATCAACCGATCCAAATCACCGCTGTAGATGCCATATACCAAAGCGGCACACTCCAGCAGCTCATCGCGGGTAGTAGCAAAAAAATGGCCTCTTGAAATTGCGCCGTGCCAATGGCCGGCACGGCCCACGCGCTGTAATGCAGCGGCCAAGGCCCGTGGTGATCCAATCTGGCACACCAGATCCACGGTACCAATATCAATGCCAAGTTCTAAAGAGGCGGTTGCCACAATCACTTTTAAGGCGCCGGTTTTCAACCCATTTTCGGCTGCCAATCTTAATTTGCGCGACAAACTGCCGTGATGGGCGGCCACCAATTCCTTGCCTATGCGGTTAGCAAGGTGATGCGACATGCGCTCTGATAGTTTCCGTGTATTGACAAAGACCAGCGTGGAGCGATTCTGCATGGCCAATTCTGCTACGCGATCATAAATTTCATCCCAGACATCATTGGAAGTGACAGCCTCCAGCGCGGTTTTAGGAACCTCTACCTTAAGATCCAGATGGCGCTGATGACCGATGTTAACGATATTCGGAACGGCGCGGCAACTGCCGCTTAAAAATTTAGCCACTTCTTCGATGGGTTTTTGGGTCGCAGATAAGCCAATCCGGACAGGCAATTCATAGGTCAGTTTTTCCAGGCGCTCGAGAGACAAGGCCAGATGAGTTCCGCGCTTACTATTAACCAGAGCATGGATTTCATCGACGATGACAGTGCGAACTGTTTTTAACAAAGCTCGGCTCTTTTCTGCAGTCAGTAACAAGTAGAATGATTCCGGTGTTGTTACCAGAATATGAGGCGGCTTTTTTAACATCGATTGCCTGTCCTTTGCCGGTGTGTCGCCAGTTCTGACGGCCACCCGAATATCATCCATTATTATGCCCGCCGCATTCGCATTCTCCTGAATTTGCTTTAAAGGGCCAAGAAGGTTCTTTTGGATATCATTGCCCAGGGCTTTCAGAGGTGAGATATAAATCACTTCGGTTTGATTCTCCAATCTGTTTTCCACTGCCGCGCGCATGAGTTGATCAAGGCAAACCATGAAGGCAGCAAAGGTTTTGCCCGAACCGGTTGGCGCAGAAATTAAAGTATGCTCGCCAGCCAGGATTCCTGGCCAACCTTCAATCTGCGGTGCGGTAGGCGTCTCAAACTGATTAATGAACCATTCCTTAATTAAGGGATGAGCCCAATCGATACTATGTGGATAGGAAGAGATCATGGCTATAGTATAGCAAATCTCGGCTTCGAAAAGGGCAAACCTGAGATTTGCAAAAAACGGATTTCAATCCTAAGTTTATTAAATGACAGGGAATAGTGAGACCCAACATGCTAGCCTTCAACCAGGATAAAGCAGAACAATTTTCGCAACATTTATTACTGCTTCTGAACCACGCCGCTTTAGCCTTAATGATATCAATAGGCCATCGCAGTAAACTCTTTGATGTAATGAGTACAATGGACGCTGCAAATAGTGAAACAATTGCCCAGAATGCAAACTTAAATGAGCGCTATGTCCGGGAGTGGCTCAATGCGATGGTTACAGGCGGCATCATTGATTATGATACGCAGCAAAAGCTCTATTCTTTACCAGCGGAACATGCCGCGTTTCTAACCCGGGCAGCCTCTCCGAATAATATTGCGGTGATCGCCCAGTTTATTCCTATTCTGGCCAACGTAGAAGATTTAATCCTCAATGCATTTATCCATGGCGGCGGCGTGCCTTATGAAGCCTATCACCGTTTTCACAGCGTCATGGCAGAACAAAGCGGACAAACTATTTATCTGGCTTTACTGGATAAGATTATTCCCTTAGTCAATGGTTTGAGGGAACAACTCCAGCAAGGGATTAAAGTGCTCGATATTGGCTGCGGTTATGGACGCGCGCTCAGCTTAATGGCCGAAAATTTTCCCAATAGCCAGTTTTATGGATTTGATTTATGTGAGGAAACCATTGACCATGCCAATGCACTGGCCCTGCAGAAAGGTCTGACTAATCTTCATTTTATGCGTAGGGATTTAGCGAAATGGCATGAACAAAATCAATACGATTTGATTACCAGCTTTGATGTGATTCATGATCAAGCCCATCCAAAGGACGTCCTCAAGGCTGTTTATGAGGCCTTAAAACCACAAGGAGTGTTTCTGATGCAAGATATAAAGACTTCCAGCCAGGTGGAAAAAAACACTAATCACCCGATTGCACCCCTGATTTATACCATTTCATGTCTGCATTGCATGACGGTTTCGCTGTCACAAAATGGAGCGGGGCTGGGGGCCGCCTGGGGAGAGGAGCTGGCGGAGGAAATGTTAAAAGATGCCGGATTTACCCAGATTGAAAAAAGCTATCTTGAACATGACATCATGAATACTTATTACATTGTTCACAAATAAAGGATTTTGCTTAAAATTCAATCTATATTTTAAACAGGCTATTTTCGCAGGTTAAACGTCATGAACTCTTTGCATCAGGCTCTTGTCGTGTGTTCCTTAAGCCTGATTATTTCTATTAGTCAGGCCCAAACTGTTCCAACTCAGCCTGGCACACTGCTTAATGATATCCATTCCGGCTTAAATCCTACTCAGCATCTACAAGTTATTCATCCGGTTTCGATAACAGAAATTCAAAATACAATTCAGAAAGCCAGGCAGAAGGGTTTATCAATCAGTATTAGCGGCGGTCAACATTCAATGGGCGGACAACAATATGGCAGAGGCACTATTAATCTGAATATGTCTCGCTTTAATAAGGTAATTGGTCTTGACAGTGACAAAGGGATTGTCGAAGTTCAGGCCGGAATTGAATGGCCAGAATTAGTTGCCTGGCTGCGTAAGAATCAAACTAATCCGCCACAGTGGGGAATCCGGCAAAAGCAAACCGGGGCGGACAAATTGAGTATTGGCGGCGCCCTGTCCTCCAATATTCATGGGAGAGGTCTTAATATGTCTCCCATAATTGATGATGTCGAATCGTTTACACTCGTGGATGCCAATGGAGATTTGCTGGAATGCAGCCGCACTCAGAACGCCGAGTTATTCAAGCTGGTTATTGGCGGTTATGGACTGTTTGGCGTTATTGCAACTGTCAAACTGCGCCTGGCACCGGTAACCACACTTGAAAGAGAGGTACAGGTAATTAATATTGATCAATTCATTCCTCTGGTAAGTCAGCGCATCAAAGAGGGTTATTTATATGGCGATTTCCAGTTTGCAATTGATCCCGCCTCGGATGATTTCATGAAGAAGGGCATTTATTCATTGTATAAGCCAGTCAATATTCAAGTGGATACGCAAAAACCCCAGAAAGAATTGACCAATCAGGACTGGACAAAACTGCTGATATTAGCCCATAAAAATAAATCGGCAGCCTTTACAATTTACTCAAACTATTATCTGGGAACCAATGGCCAGCTTTATCGATCTGACACGCATCAAATGGGATTTTATTTAAATAATTATCATCAGCTGATTGACTCCAATTCCTCGGAAATGATTAGCGAAATTTATGTACCGAGAGATCAGCTGGTTCCTTTGTTTAATCAATTACGCGGTGATTTTCGCAAATATAAAATCAATCTGATATACGGAACAATACGCCTGATAAAAAAAGACAATGAAAGTTATTTACCCTGGGCCACACAGGATTATGCCTGTATCGTTTTCAATTTTCATGTAGACCATTCAAAACAAGGCATAGCAAAAGCCCAGCATGATTTCCGATTAATTATCGACAGGGCCCTGGAACATGATGGCAGCTACTTCCTGACCTATCATCGCTGGGCCAGAAAAGATCAGGTTCTTAAAGCATATCCGCAATTTATTGAATTTTTAAAACTCAAAAAAAAGTATGATCCTGATGAAATTTTTCAATCCAACTGGTACCGGTATTACAAACAACTGTTTAATTTGGATAGCAGCACCTCTTGATGTTATAATCTTCAGCAAATTCTCTGTTTAGTCTGATATGCGACGAATCGCTTTTCTCTTTATTTTACTGCTCTTATCAATGCATGCCGACGCCCGTTCACACTTTAAAAGCCGCATCGAATCCATTCCTGAATCGACTCAAGTTTTGATGAAACAATACACATGGAAACCGGGCTGTCCTGTTCCTATTAACCAACTGGTTTTAATCAAACTTTCTTACTGGGGATTTGATAAGAAAACACACCAGGGAATGATGATTGTTCATCAGGATATTGCCCCGGAAGTGGTGGAAATTTTTCGCCGTCTGTACCAAAAAAAATACCCTGTTCAGCAAATGAAATTAATGGAAGAATATAAGGGCAATGACGAATTGTCCATGCAGGCGAATAATACATCCGCTTTTAACTGCCGCCAAGTGACCAATCAGCCGGGCATCTATTCACAACACAGTTATGGACGCGCTATTGATATTAATCCTCTCATTAATCCCTATGTTAAAGGTGCTTTAATTTTACCGGAGCAAGCAAAGAATTTTGCAAGCCGAAAGCAATCCTATCCAGGAAAAATTGCAGAAAATACCCCGTTTTATCAACTTTTCAAATCCTATCACTGGGATTGGGGCGGGAGTTGGTTTGATTTGCAGGACTATCAGCATTTTGAAAAAAGAGCCAATGGGGAAAGAAGAAATCCCTACGGCTATTCCTGATTTAATTAGACCACTATTCGCGCCAAAGGTTGTTTACCTGCCAAATCTGTGCTTAGTTTTAATGAGGGATATTTAAAATAACCGCAAAGGGAGCTTGTGATTATGGCAAATGGAATCACTAAACGAGCTAAAGCAGCAAGAAAGAAATCAGGTAACTCCTGGGAACCTATGCAACATACTCGCAGTATTGTACAACGCTGGCATAAGCAATTACTGTCCGCCGATTTTTCAATTGAGGATATCAAAAGACTGGAAAATGAAATTCTTCAGGACAGCCGATTTCATCCAATTGATCTAAGCTCCAATGAAAAAATAACTTACAGTGATAGCGCTTATACACAAAAAGAAGCCATGATTGATTTTGTTCTGGCTGTATGTCCTTATCTGTCATTACATGGCTTGCATCAACTGACGTCTTTAGCCTTAACCAAAGAAATCAATACTATTGATAATACCTTCTTGCGCAATAATGAACTGGCTCGTTATTTACTGGTTTACGAAGCAGGAATTTATGCCAGCCAACCCAGTGAATTAGAAGCGATGTTATTGTCTCAGTTTAAAGAAATTGCCGGTTATTTTAGCGAAGAAGGCTGGTTCAATGTCATTAATCACAGTATCTTGCAGACTCTGAGTAATTTAAAAAGAGATTATGCCGGCTTTGAACCCCTGCATCTGTCAGAAGGAGTTTCTCCGGAGATGATTCAACGCTTAAAGCACGCAGAATCTGAAATAGAAATATTCAAACCTGAGCTGGATCAGCCAGAGCTTCCTGAATGGTTTCATCCCCAAGGGGAACGAAAATGCCATCGTAAACTGCGCTTTTTTGGTTTTCGAGACAAAGAAGCCTCGCAAACCTTTAGCCACCCTTCACAAAGTGCATCCAGGATGGATTGAACACTGATGTGCCTTTGCCTTTTGGGGTAGCAACTTGCGAGACTTATTTTAGTGGCGGTGAAAAATAACATCTTACAGCGGGTATTTTACTTCCCTGAATTTCGTGATATTTTGCAGCATCGAAGTTCACAGAGGCTATTTCATGCCGCAGCTTCATTTGTTCTCTCAGGAGAAAAAAACAATTGTACTGGCTGCCTTGGGTGGAGCGCTTGAGTTTTATGACTTCATTATTTACGTCATCTTTGCTCCCTTAATCAGTGAAATATTTTTTCCACAAAGTGATCGCCTGGCCTCATTGATGAGCGTCTATGCGATTTTTGCGATTGGCTATTTTATTCGTCCGCTGGGCGGAATAATTTTCAGTCATTTTGGCGACAAATACGGGCGAAAAAAAACCTTCCTCGTTTCTATTGCCCTAATGGCAATTCCTACCTTTCTAATAGGTCTTTTGCCTACCTACGAGCAATTGGGTCTGGGCGCGAGCCTGCTGCTGATTATTCTTCGGGTTTTGCAGGGGCTGTCCATCGGCGGTGAAATACCTGGTGCACTGACCTTTACCTGCGAGCATGTTGCCAGGGGAAAGCGAAGTTTTGCCTGCGGTGTAATCTTCTCTTTCCTTAACATCGGTATTCTATTAGGCAATAGCCTAAGCCTGCTGCTCAATCAGCTATTAACAGCAGAACAATTAGCCAGTTACGGCTGGCGTATCCCCTTCCTTTTAGGCGGGGCCTTAGGCCTTATCAGCTTTATTATCCGCCGTCAGCTCAGCGAAAGTCCCCTTTTCCTGGCCTTGCACTCACAACATAAAAAAACCCGCCTTCCATTTTTTGAAGCCCTTGCTAATCACTGGCGGCAGATTTTGCAGGGAGTAGGACTTACAGTGTTAGCCTGTGCCGTTATTAATTTATTATTCCTCTATCTGCCGGGATATCTCTCCGGCGTTTTGACTTATCCCAAACAACAGGCCCATCTCTTTACTACAATTACACTGGTCATCTATACATTCCTCATGCTCTTTTTCTGCTGGATGGGCGATCGTCTTGGCCGGCGTCGACTTCTTTGTCTTGGCGCCCTCGGATTTAGTATTTTCAGCTATCTTATTTTCGTGATATTAAGTTTTGAAACAACAGCAAGCTTAAGTGCGGCGCTGCTGCTGATTGCCTTATTAAGCAGCATGATAATGGTTTATCCCAGTCTTTTGGTGGACTTATTCCCCACATCCATCCGTTTTACCGGGATTGCAATAGCCTACAATATCACTTTCGCTATTTTTGGAGGATTAACTCCATTAATTGCAACGCTTTTAATTAAATATACTCAAAATAAGCTCGCACCAGGATATTATTTAATCCTTTGTGCCTTACTCTGCCTCTTCTCACTCACGACAATCAGGACGTTGTGTTTTAACAAAAATGGCCCTGGTAAAATCCACAACGAATTATCCGCTTCTTTCGGAGAATAATATGAAACGATTGAGTAAACTGCTTATTCCGGCTTTCTTTCTAAGCTTAATTTTCTCGGGTAATGCCCAAGCCTGGTATGGTGTTTATGGCGGCGGAGGGTATAGAGATCACCATCATCACGGCTATGAGCGCGGTTATGGCTGGGGTGGTTTTTACGGTGGCGGCTGGGGTCCGGGACCAAATGTCATCATTAATATTCCAGCAGAGCCACGCTATTATGTGCCCTGCGAAACCGTGCGCATTTGCGATCAGGCCACCGAACAATGCTGGCTTGAACGACACTGCGGGTAAGCAGGCTGTTCTAAAATCCTCTCTCCCTCAGGGACACTGCCATTAAGTAAGGGCTTCTGTCATTCCCGCGAAGGCGGGAATCTATTCCTCAGTCGGCATTGTGGCTAGCTCAGAGATGGATCCCCGCCTTTCGCGGGGATGACAGTTTAATATATAATTGAGCTTAACTTAATGGCAGTGTCTGTGAGCATTATTTTTATCAGGCTGCTTGAGTGCGAGGGCATACACTTTGTATTGATGTTTCAGAATTACAATCTTTTTCCTCTCGTGTTTCAGCACCAGGCTTCATCAGCGGCATGTTTTTAAGTGCTTTAAGGAAACAAACAGAGTTTTTTCTGGTGGTTTCCAACTGGATAAATCCTGCTTTTTTATATAGGGATTGAGCTTGTTTAAGCTTGGGTTCCGTACCGGCATAGATTGAGCTATATCCTTTCTCTATTGCCGCCGCCAGGATCTTCTCCAATATTCTTAAACCAAAGCCCTGCCCGCGAAGCTCCGGCAAAAAATACAGTTTTTCCAGAGCGCAGGTTCGATTGATTAAATCCTCAGAAAAGAATCGGTTGGCATTGGAATACTTTAAAGAAGCCGCATTGGGCCGAAAACCGCCCCCACCCAAAATGCATTGGGTTTCAGTATCCTCAATCACAAAATAAACGCCTCCCTCTTTTTGGATGAAACCATAAAGATCGCTGATTCTATCTGGTAAGTTATCAATGTCATAACCGCCAGACCGGCTATCTCGATATCCGTATTCGGTTAAAACATCAACGATAATTTTAGCCATACTCGCATTGTCCTCAGGCTTCATTTTCCTGATTATTTTCATACCATTCTCCTTAACAGTACTAAACATCACTTCATGAAATCATTCTTCAATCTATGAATAAACTTTTTTTACGAGTTTTGTCTACAATAAAAGGATTGGCCACCAGTAATCTTCTGGAGCAAATATGCCCTGGACAACGTTGTTTAAGAAAATAGACGCAATCATCTTTGATTTTGACGGGGTTATTTTTGATAGCGAGTTCCTGCATTACCAAGCCTGTTGCCATGCACTAAAGCCCTTGGGAACTCCATTGAGCTATGAAGAATATGTTGAGCATTATCTGGGCTTTGTGGATAAGGAAATGTTCCCTCGACTGATCCACAATAAAAACCATAAATTATCGGCACAAGAGATTGATGACCTGATTGATAAAAAGGTCGCCGCATACACCCAGCTTATCCAGACCCACAATGAATTACCTCTGATTGCAGATTTCGAGGCGTTTCTTTTTAATGTGATTTCCAGGGTAAATCAGTTAGCCATTTGCAGCGGCTCTTCAAGAGCTGAAATATCAGCCGTGCTTTCCAAAGTCAACGAGGGCAGACTGTTGCAATATTTTCACACCATTGTCACAGCAGATGATGTCAAAACGGGAAAACCCTCTCCTGAAGGGTATTTATTGACTGCCAGCAAGCTGAATATTTCTCCAGAGCGCTGCCTGGTCTTTGAAGATACACCCCATGGGATCGATGCCGCCAAAAATGCCGGAATGCATGTTATTGGCCTGTTAACTACCTATAAGAATCATCATATTGCCAATGCGGATCAAATTGCCACAGGCTTCAGGCAATTGCTGGACGAAGCCCACCCGCTATGATTGAGGGCATTTAGTTGCTTCTCATTCTATCTTTGCTTAGAATAATCCCTCCTGCATTTCTCTTTAGATCGCCTGCTAAGAGATGGCCACTCGCAAAGACGATTCCCTAGCGATGCTATGGGCTGCCTTGTCGTTTTTCAGTTAGCTTATCGCCCCATTGGAGATTTCATAATGTTGGTTAAAGGACTATTTTTTATCCTGCTGCAATGCATAATCACACCGTTATTTGCACACACTGCCGATGTTCGGCTGCCCAATCCCGAGTTATCATTAATCCAAAAGGCAGAACGTCTTGGTCCATTCAATCAGAAGAATAAACTTAGTTTTACTCTCTGGCTTAAATTACGTAATCAAACACAGCTGGATCAGATAGTTAAGACTATATACGACCCGCAAAGCCCAGCCTTTCAGCAGTTCCTGAATGCGGATGAAGTGAAACGTGATTATCTACCCGATGAGAATATGATCAGGGCAGTTACAAGCTATTTTAAGCAAAGAGGCATGCAGGTTGAGCCGCTCTACTCCAACCTGAAAATTACCGGAACCGCAGGGCAAATCGAGCAGATTTTTCATATCAGGCTGAATAATTATCGTTACAAAAACAAGATTGTCTACGGCAATGACCAGGCCCCACTGATTCCTCAGGAAATCGCCGCTCATGTGGCAGGAGTCAGTGGACTGAGCAACATCCCTTATGCAAGCCCAAAACGGAGGTTCAAACCCAAAGATGTTAATATCGACACCACACATTGGCAGCCAGAGGAAATAAAACTGCTTTGGGATTCGTTTACCCCGGCCGCTCTGCCAACCACCACCTCTTTACAAGGCGTGTCCGGCAGTCATCTGAGAACGGTCTATCAGCTTAATCAAATTCCCCCGGTTAATGGGGTAGCCATTGATGGAGCTAATCAAACTATTGTGATCATCGATGGTTGCGGAAACTCAACCCCAAACCAGATACTGAACCATGTTAATCATTACAATACAGAAAATAGCCTGCCCCAGCTTAATGCCAGTAACTTTGCGGTAGTCAAGCCTGACGGCTCTCCCTACACCGGCCCCTGTGCAAATCCCAATGGATGGGATGGTGAAATTATCCTGGATATCGACGCCTCACATACCATTGCTCCCGCCGCCAATATTGTATTGGTGATGACCGATGATGTGAACAACGCAGAAGTAGCGCATGCGCTGACCACCATCACCAGCAACCAATTTTCCATTGGCGGTTTTTCCAATGCCTATGTGGTATCCAACAGCTGGGATAATGATGTGGAACATCCATTTGAAATGCTGGAAGCCATTTTACAGCTTTCTGCAGCCCAGGGTTTAAGCGTTAACTTTGCGGCCGGCGACTGCGGTGATCAAACCTATGCCAGCAGTTGGCCATGCACTATTATGGGTGCTGAACCGAGCGTGCAATATCCGGTCAGCTCAGCTTTTGTAACTGCTGTAAGCGGTACCAGTCTGTTTGTTGACCAATCCTGGAATTATGCCTTTGAAACAGGCTGGGGAACCCGGGTCAATGGCTCCTTCTACTCAGGCAGTATGGGTGGAGTCAGCCGCTATCGCAGTGCGCCAGCCTGGCAAAGTGTTATCAGTAATTTTATTGTCGGCGGCTATCCCCAGGGTACGAATAACAAACGAGCTCTGCCCGATATTGCTATGCTGGGCGACCTTTACACCGGCTTATTAACCTATTCAGACGGCTGCAATCCTTGTTGGGATGGTGGCGCCAGCCTGGCAACTCCTTTATTTTCAGGTACACTCACGCTGGTCAATCAGGCGAGAGCGGCTCTGATGGGTAATCCACACCCCCTAGGCCTCGCCGCCCCCTATTTCTATGTTTATAACGCCAGTTTACTGCAGAACAAGGCGATCAACCTGATTACCCCGCCCCATCTTGTCATCAGTGGAGCAACGCCCATCAACGGAGGCCCTGTTTCTGCCTTCAAGTTACACGACCCTTATTTTAATCAGGAGATTGGATTTAATTGGGATTCATCACTCACGATTGTAGAAAATCAGTTCTGGAATGATGTGGTCGGTGTGGGCTCCCCAAACATCCCTAATTTTGTGCAAATGATGGCTAGAATGTGAGAAGCAAAGTGAACAAATTAAATCAACTATTCAAAGTCTTAAGCCTGTTAACTTTATCTCTCGTAAGCAATCTGGCACTAGCCGGCTCGCCAGTATTCACCATGATTCCGCAAACACCAGTGGTTTTGCAATTAGTAAGCGGTGAGACAGCCATTGTTAAATATCTGGTGACTAACCAGTCGCTCAAACCGCACACTATTACAATGAAACCTATCGCCGGTGTCATTCAACTAACTGATGCCGGCAGTTGTTCGAATCCTTTTACCCTGACCGCCAGACAATCCTGTATTCTAAGTTTGCAGATTATTGCCAGTCAGATCCCCGGCAAAATCAATGAAGGGCCGATTATTTGTCAGATAGCGCCTGACGGGAATCCCAGTCCACTGCTTTGTAATCAACCCAGTTCTGCTAACAGCCTGAATATCAGCGTACAGGCAGCAAATCAATACTCAGTGAACATCAGCGCCGGCTCTGGCGGCAGTGTCTCTCCCAGCGGCACTCAAGCGGTTTACAGCGGCGCAAGTCTGCCATTGTATGCCAATCCAGCCCCGGGATTTTCTGTTTATCAGTGGCTTGTCGATGGCTCGGTAGTTCAAATGGGCGGCAGCAATTTTACACTGACTAATATCATCGCTAATCATCAGGTTTCAGTCAGTTTTACCAGCAATCCTGTTTTTTTTAGCGGCGCTCAAAACGGCAATATCTATTATTCATTTACTGGCGGCTTAAGCTGGAGTGCAACGGCACAAATGCCAGGCGCCGGCAGTCCGGTCAATAGTTTATGGATCAACCCGCTGGTGATGTATTCAGGGAATGCCAATGGCTTTATTTATTACTCCTTAAATAATGGGAATAGCTGGCAGCAAACCGCCTCTCCCGATGGCAGCGCCATTAACGCGGTGTTTGTACTAAATAATCAGCTGTATGCAGGAACCGCCAGTGGTTTTATTTACTATTCCGTCAATAATGGCAGCAACTGGAATCTTCTCTCTTCTCCGGATGGAAGCGCGGTAAACGCTCTGTTTTTAACTACCAGTGCCTTTTATGCTGGAACCAGTAATGGGAATGTCTATTATTCCTCCAATAACGGCATCAGCTGGACTGCAATCAATGGTTTGGTAGATGGCAGCCCGGTTAAGGGCGTTTATGTTGCGAATAACAGTCTGTTTACGAACACAGCAAACGAATATGTGTATTCCAGTAATGCACTTACAGGAGGAGGTAACTGGGGAAGTATTGCTCAGACAGTGTTTAGTCTTTTTGTTAATTCATCGGGTCTTTTATTCGCCGGAACTCAGGGAGGCTATGTCTATTCAGTCAGTGAAGGCCTGGATTTAGGTTTTATTACTTACAGCCCGATGAACGCAGTAGCGGTTTTAAATTGAAGAATAAATTGCTTAAGCATTAAGCAAACCTGTCGTCTTTGCGAACGAAGTAAAGCAACCCAGATCGAATTTTGAATAAGTAAGGAGCTTGATTGCTTCGCTAACGCTCGCAAAGACGATTGATGTATCTTAGCAAGCTAATAGCTCCTCTGTTGCGGAATGATACATTCGGAATCGAGCTTGGGAGCCCATGAGGGATCACTTGTACAATCCTTTTTGTAAAAGACCTGCTGGTAAACTCGCATATTAACGAACTTCCCTTCTTCATTCTGATCGGAATAGACCCAGAGCGTCGTCCTGGAAGGATCCAGAGCAAATGAACCGTCGGCGGGAAGTTTATTAGGGAAGTTCTTAAGCAATGGCGTAAAGTCTTTATAAGATATCTTCGACTCGGGTGAACTGAGCCAGGTAACCAGCTTGGCATAATCTTCGGCGGTGGGATTTAAACCTTGCTTATCCCAGGCAATTATTACCGAAAATTGTGCCTGGTTACCGCTATAATCAAAAAGCTTTTTCTTGGCATCCGCATTCCATTGAAAGCTGCTCCAGTATTGGGTTTCTCCATTGTCTGTAGTAATCGGAATTCCCAGGCTTTCGCTAACTTTCAGGATGGTCTGGTAGGGGTTTGAGCTGGGATTGGGGTTGGGATTACGCGGTGAAACATCCCCGCCCTTGTCGCTGATACTTATTATTTTCCCGACAGGACAGACACAGGCAGGACTTTTGTCCTTGCCGATGCTGTGCGTATCACCCCATATGTAGTCATTGAATAACCTGATATATAACTCTGCATGCTTCGTTCCTTCAGCAGTTAATGCATGAGGACCGGATGCGGTATCCTCCGCATGGCGTACCACAAAAACGACAGGCATACAGCCATTGGCATTTCTGAAAGCCCCTGAGGAGCTACAGGCTGATTCGGCAGCTGAGACATCAAAAGCCATCCATCCTAGAAATAAAGCAATAATGAGTCTCATCTTAAGCTCACAATCTGTTTATCTTCTTAACAGTTTAGCAGATGGCTGGCTGTTCGGAGCTGATTCATTTGTCCTTAATTGATGACATAACCAGTTCTTCCAATGCCCTGGTTATGTGGTATTTAAGGGATTTAATCTTTGAATTTTAAAGCATTTACAATCTGTTGTACGTGAGTATCAATCTCGCCATCATCTGAACTAAGGGAAAATACAGAAGCCTCCTTATACAAACGGTCATGCAGATGATGTCTTTTTTCTAAAAAATTCGCATAATTTTCGACTGGCAAAAGAGGACGATTATATGAGATTCTTTCTAATTGAATATTTAAACTGACTTGTAAATAGATAGTGAATTCAGAGGCCAATAATTTTCTGTTTTTTTCACTGAAGATAATACTTTCATCAGTAGTAACCACGATATTGTTTTTAGTCATTTGATAAGCCAATATCTCCGACAGGCAATTTTGAAATGCCTCAGCACCCTGCTCACTGATTATTTCCTCCATGTTTCGGCCAATAGAAGATTCCAGTGCAAAATCTGTACTTATAAATTTCCAGCCAAGCTCTTTGGCTAGTGCTTGCGCCAAAACACCCTTTCCGGCACCAGAATGGCCAATAATGAAAATGCGTTTACGCTCTGCCATGATAATTGCCCTCCTAATTGATACTAAAGAAAAGCATTGTAGATCACTCTGAAAAATGCAAGAAAAAATCAACACTACAGTGCCCGAATATATAAAACAGCGGCTTCAAATGAACTGATTCATTTTCACTAAAAGATCTGATTTATAGCCTACACTTTTCTTGAGCATGCCCATTTTATAGACAAGGAGAGTTACAATGAAAACTAAATTAATAGGTCTGGTATTCCTGAGCGGCTGTTTTATTGCCAGCCCAATTGCCTTTGCTTCACAAACTTTGAGTACGCAAGGTCAAAGCAGCAACGGCTGCCAGCCTTCCTGTGCCGGCATTCCGAAAGGACAATGTTCCTGTGTAACCACAAATCATATTAAGTGCTGCGGTAAGAAAACTGATGGCCTCACTTCCAAACCAGCATCTAACGACTAACATTCAGGAGATGGGCAAAATGCCCATAGCCGTCAGGCTAAGAATATCTGATCCCCTCTCCACCGCGCGCAGCGGGGGAGAGGGTTAGGGTGAGGGGGCTATAAACTAGGTCGCGTAGCGATTCATTAATCATATTTCTGTGGTTATGGTTTATTGCCACAACAAAATAGAATCACTAACGTGATAAATTATTTAACCCCCCCCTCACCCTACCCTCTCCCCCACGCTGCGCGCGGAGGAGAGGGGATACCATTACTTCTTAGCCTAAGCGCTATGGGCAAAATGCCCATCTCCCCCTTAGGGATGGTTGTTATATCCATGGCATTTTATGGGCAAAAAAAGTATACTGCGTAAAATTTTTAACAAGTGTATGGCAAATGCTTAAATCCACTATCAAATTTAAATATGAGTCAAATCCAGATTATTATGTGAGATTCAGGTGCTTAATCGATATCCCTCATCATGATTTTATTAATCAAGTGAATATTTGCATTACAGAATATGAAAATACAAAATATGAAAAAAAGACAGTGTGTAACCTCAGCTTGAGAATCCCGCAGTCTTGGTCAGACAGCCCTGAAACACTCAAGAAAACTAAAGAAGAGGAGGTCTCATCCTGGTTTAATAATGAAGAGAATTTTCTCTCTATTGACGATGAATCAAAGCTGATTTTTGCTTACATAACAGAACAGGAATGTGAACAAAAGCTGCAGATTATTCTTGATAAGCTTCCATTCGCTCCTGATGAAGTGCAGAAAATTAAAGGCTTTATTCAGAATAAAATGTATCGAACTACTGACGAGGCTTTGACTGATATTGAGAAGTTAATTAAAGAGGAACAGTATGAAGAGGCACTTAAAAAGACATTAACATGTATTGATTGGGGATATGGATGTGATTTATTACTGGTTGCCGGCGATCAGTTTTTTGAAAAACGCCGTTTTTTGGAAGCGATAGAGTGTTTTTCCAAGGTGCCCTTTGAAAGTACGCAGATAAAAGCAAAAATAGAAGAGGCAAAAAACACAATCAATGAGGCCCTTCATCAGCAAGCCTCTCTGCAAACACAAATAAAATCCCTTGCAGCCGAACTGAAGAGATATAAGAAACAACCTATAGAGATAGTTGGCTTCTTTCCAAGTGAAGAATCAAGCTCACCGAGAATGCCAAAATAGTTAGTTCAGTGAACCCATTAATCGTTTCCAGGCAGATAAAGCTCGCTGGTGGATATTGTTAATGGGTTAAAATATCTTAGATAATTAAATGTATTGCTTATGTTCTGATAACACTGGTCCCAGAACAGAATGCTGCAGGCACTGTCCAGTAAGCTAGAGGCCTGCTCCATCGAATCCCCATTCTTAACAAAACTTAGAAATTGATAATTAACAGGGAGTTCAGGTCTTTTAATCTCACTCAAAGTACCTTCAATTTTCGGAAAAGTGATCCAGCCCGCAAGCGTTTGCGGCTTTCCAATCGTTAATTCCTGCTCAGGAAATAACTGGACGTGATAATGCAACTCCTCCAGATGCTTGCCCATGATCATTTTGTACATGTCAGGAACCATTGCGCCTGGCGTTCTTGCAGCTGCTTCCAGGAATATTAATTCTCCAGTTTGACTATGCTTGAATACTTCTATATGAAATGCCGATGAAAAACGCCCAAGCGCGTTTAAAACCCTTTCAGTGAAATCTTTTAAACGGGAAAGCAGGCTATCATCGTTTACTGGAATGCTCCCCATAGGTGAGCCTTTGGAAAAGCGTGCCAGTGGCCAGGCATATTGACCCGCCATAAAAAACTCGCTGCGATTTTCACGAACAATTACATCACAATGGAACAGTTCGCCTTCAATGAATTCATCAATTTCAAAATCCCAGGGCTTTTCCGCTATCTTTTCAAATACTGCTCGCAATCTGTCCTTATCGGTAACATGAAATGTATCGATGCTGCTGACTAAATCAATCGGCTTGATAAACATTGGAAAGCCGATAGACTGGACCACTTCATTGATGTAAAGTTCCGCGTCAGTCTGGTAGGCTTTTTTCTCAAAGGGGGTAAACCGGGGAATTCTCAACTGCCCCTGAAGTTTATTCTTTGACACCAGCTTATTTACATAAGGCAATACCTGTACAAGAGAGTTTCCAGGGATACCATACTGCTCTCTTAATTGCGCACAGACCAATTGGGTACTGTCTTCGTTGGATAAGAGCCGTAAATTTTCTGCGCCATAACGTTTAATAAGGCTCAATACGATGTACTCTGCTTCCTGATAATGGATTTGATGGAAATTCCTGTTATGCACAGGATGAATTTCATCAAAAAGCGCTTTATTCTCAGCGGAAAGATGACTTAAACAATATTGGCTTCCAATCAGGATAAATGGGGTATCGGGCCTGTTTTTAAGCGCTGTCAAATCGGCTTTGACAGGAACCACATTGTATAGAAAAACATTAACGGTCATTTTCCCTCGAGGCGTAGAGTATCCTGAATAATCATAATATCAAATTAAATACACAATGTACAATATTTTTTCAGCAAATGCATTTTTCTCATCGCTCGACCCACCGATATCATCGATCACAACTCACTATTGTTGTTCAACTAACACCCAAATCAATCTATACTAGACGTATGTTAATCTGATGAACGCAACGGATGAATCCGACTCAGAAGTTAGAAATTCTCGAATTGCTCTTTAATAGCATGCCTTTTAATTACATTTTCTGGAAAAACAAAGAAGGCGTTTATATGGGGGCAAATACCAATCAAATCGCCCTGTTTGATCATAATGGACAAGGTTTCATAGGTAAAACAATTTATGAAATAATAACAGATTATGAAGCTGCCAGAAAAATCGATGAGATTGATAGGAAAGTAATGCAGGATGGAACCTCACTAACGCTTGAGGACCTGGTCACAACCGCGCAAGGCGAACAGCGGGTTTTTCTGACGCAAAAGCAACCTATTCGTAATCGCAGTGGAGAAATTGTCGGCCTTCTGGGTTTCTCAGTCGATATAACCGAGCGCAAAAAAATGGAAGATGACCTGAGGCGCTCCAAAGAGATGGCCGAAGAAGCCAATAAAGCCAAAACCGAGTTCCTTGAGAACATGCGCCATGACATTCGAACGCCCCTGACTGGAATTGTTGGATTTGCTGATTTACTCAAGATGGACTCCAATACCCCTCATATTCATGAATATGCCGATAACTTAATCGCCTCCAGTCATGCGCTGCTTGAGCTGATGGATGAAGTACTGGAAGCGATTCGCGTAAGCTCGGGAGAAATTCCAAAACTGAAGAAAAAATTCGACCTGCGCCATTCTTTAGAACACGTGATAAAACTGAACCGGGCCCGCGCCGCGCAAAAAAGTTTATCGCTCTCTTTGGATTTTGATAAGTCGATACCGCGTTATGTGATTGGCGATAAGGTGCGAATTCATCGGATTGTCCTTGAGTTAGTAGCAAATGCTTTAAACTTTACGGACACGGGATTTGTGAAGTTAACGGCGCTGCTTGCCAAACGTCAGGGGCAACAGCTGGTAATAAAATTGGCCATTGAAGACTCAGGGATTGGCATCCCCAAAGATAAACAGCAGGAAATCTATGTTCAATTCAAACGCCTTACCCCTTCCTATCAAGGCATTTATAAGGGCGCAGGTTTAGGACTATCGGTAGTCAAACAATTCGTGGACGAATTAAATGGTGAAATTTATGTTACCAGTGAACCGCGGATAGGCTCCTGCTTTACCTGTATTATTCCGCTGCAAGAGCCGCTGCTTGATGACGATTTGGGAATTGAAGAGTATTCATCAACAGCGGAAGATGAGCTCTACGAGACAACCTATGCCCAGCAAATTAAACCACCCGGGCCTTTTGTTCAATCTCTCGAACATCGGGTGCTTGTGGTCGAGGATAATATTATCGCCCAGCATGCGGCTAAATCGCTTCTTACCAAGCTTCAATGCACTGTAGATATCGCCGAAAATGGAATAAAAGCGTTGGAACTCTGGAAAACGCAGCACTATGATTTAATCTTAATGGACATCGGCTTACCTGATATTGACGGTTACGAAGTAACGCATGCCATTCGTGTCCATGAATTAACTAAAAAAACACATACGCCAATTATTGCTCTGACAGCTCATGCGGGTGATGAAAATAAAAAACGCTGTATTGATGCAGGGATGAACGCAGTACTCACCAAACCTTTAACCGCTAAAAATTGCTCTGATATTGTCATTGCCTTTATTCCAGGACGTCATGCACCTGAGAATGGCGCTGAAAATAGCTATCGTTCCGACCTGCCTCAAATTGAATCGCATCTGTTCAAACTGAATGCGTTCCCACTGCTAGATATTGAAGAAGGTCTAAAAACCAATGGAACGGAGAGTCAGCTCGCCGACATGCTTAGCTTCATGGTGAAAGACTCCCTGCCTCAGGACTTTCTTTTAATGAAGGAAGCCCATAATCAGGGAAATTGGGAGAAAACGCAGCAACTGGCTCATAAGATAAAAGGCGGCGCAGTCTACGTGGGAGCTCTTCGTATCAAAATGGCCTGTCAATATCTGGAACGCTACTGGAAGTCAGGCCAAAGAAAATTACTGGAGCCTCTTTATCAGCAGGCCGCAGCGGTCATTACGGAGAGTATTCGAGCGATTAATGATTGGCTGGAAGAAAGATTATAAGCTATTTGTTTATTTATGCTTGTCTACCAGACGAATGCCATTCGACTCGATAATAATTTCGCCACGTTTATAAAGCTGGCCAATGGCGCTTTTAAAGCTTTTTTTACTCTCGTTAAATGCTCTCATTATTTCGAGAGAAGTACTCTTGTCGTGCAGGGGTAAAAAGCCTCCATTTTTTCGTAAATCATTCAGAATTCGCTGAGAAAGATCAAGAATATTTTCCTGCCCCATTTTCCTCAGAACCACATCGATTTTCCCATCATCGCGCACTGTTTTGATATAGCCACGGGTTCTTTTACCATACTGCAAAGGCTGAAAAATATCTGAAGAATGAATAAGCCCCCAATGACGATTATTAATAATCACTTTTCGACCAAGAGGACTGGTATCCGCAATTAATAAATCCACTTCTTCACCACGCGTGAACTGACCAGGATTTTTTTCTAAAAAGCGATCCAGTTTGGAGCTTGCAATTATTCGTCCCTGATTATCCAGTTTCGCATAGACGAGATAGGATTTATTTTTTTCCATCGGACGCTGTTGTTCAGGAACCGGAACAAGCAAATCCTTATCCAGCCCCCAATCAAGAAATGCGCCGACGCGATTCACATCAATCACTTTCAAAAGCGCACAACTACCCACCAGAATAGCAGGCCTGGAGGTAGTGGCAATCATTCGATCGTCGGAGTCAAAATAGATAAACACCTCGACCAGATCACCCAAAGCGGTGTCTTTAGGCACATATTTTCTGGGCAATAAGACCTCTCCCCAATCATAGGCATCCAGATAAACACCAAAAGCAACCTCTTTAATAACCCTTAACTTATTATACTGTCCGACTTTAATCATAATCTGCTCTATTTTGTACTATTGCCGAGCTTACCATAAAAAGTGTTTTCCCGCTTGCGAGTTAAAAAGCGCAGCTAAACCAGAAAACATGATGCTATGTTATTTTAGGATTTGCGAAATAGTTATATTTTTTATATAGTAAATCCAGCTATATTCAGCGTCACGAAATAAAAGGATTTAGAAATAATGATGTATAGAAAAAAATATTTATCTTTGCTTTTAGCAAGTATATACGCCTCAGGAACTGCCTTTGCGGGAACCATGGGTGAAGCAGGATGTACATCAGTACTTTGTGCTGTTGATGCACCTGGTGGTTTCTATATTGGTGGAACAGCTTTTTATGTAAAACCCAGTGAAACTGGAATTGGCATGGTCACTGATAGCTGGGTTATTTAATAGCCCAGGCGGTTTTACAGCCAGAAGCAAACCCTTTAACCCTCCGCATCGTTGGGCAGGAAACGTCAAGCTGGGATACGATTTCCCTATGTCTGCCAATAATGTCGAAGCCAACTATCTGTTTTTAGAAAATAAAACACATGCAATCAATGATTTCTCAAATGGATCCATTGGATTTGGCAGTATTTTATTTCCTGATGCAACCATTCCCCCATCCTTCGATTTTGTAAGCGACGCTTATTTAAAATACGAAGTTGATCAGGTTGATCTGAAAGTTGGAAGAAAATATACCGATGTAAATCATAATTTCTCAATACGGCCTTCAGTAGGTGTCCGCTATGCTGAGCTGAAACACTCTCTTACCTTTGCTGCTCCTGGTAATATGATTAGCAAATATGACGGTGCAGGCCCAATGGTCAGTATCGAGGGAAATTATATGCTGGCTTATGGAGTTGGACTGGTAGGCTATTTTGATTATGGTTTGTTAGCTGGGCAAAGCAAAACAAACTCCTATGTAAGTCTGGCAGGTACAAACTTCGGGTTTAGCTGGCCAAAACAGGACAGAGTCGTTAGCAGTATAACAGCAAAAGTGGGTGCTAATTATTCTTATGCATTCTCAAATGCTGCCAATTTAACTCTGGAAGCGGGTTATCAGGTTAATGAATTCCTCAATGCATTGGATACAATCAGAGGAACACTCGCTTTTGATGGTATTCAGCGCATTAATGGGCTTGAAACCAACGACTTCGGCTTTCGTGGACCCTATATTAGTTTGACAGTACACGCTTAATTCTTCATTAAACAAAGCATCAGGTTTTCCACTCCTGATGCTTTGCTCAACATAGATCAACCTACTGATTTAGTATCATTTATCTGACGTAATTCATTCTTACTTATGGCAAAAAGCCAGGCATTGACTTAATGGCATTTACTTAAGTCTCCGTCCCTCACTTGTCCGAGGGATCTCCTCATTTTTTCATTTAAAAATACGTACCTTATCAGGTCAAACTGACTTTAAATAGTGTCGTTTCCGCGTAGGCGGAAATCCATCTTGCAAACAAAGTTAGGAATTACCTTGAGAAATAGATTCCCGCCTTCGCGGGAAAGACACGATAATAGAGCTATTTGAGCTAATGTTAAGTCATCCGCTGACTATATAAAAAAGGAGGGGAGCCCTCGGTTTGTCCGAGGGACGTAGGTAAATATCTTAACTAAAAGATTCCAAAAACAAAATCTGATCACCATTCAATCGCTTTGTATTAAATTATCCATGAATATCTCATTTTAAGCTAAACTAAGCATAAATATGTCAATGCTTAATTGAAATGGTTCACTCGCAATGGAAGAAAAAAGAGAAATTAAGGAAAATAATGGAATGCCATTCTGGCTGCAGTATGCGGATTTATATCTCAATCCTGAGTTTTTTAAACGGGGGCTATTAGTCGTTACACCGCACACGGAGGATGAATTCGTTTCCCGGGAAGCGCAGAGTTTCGTAATCAACAATCGTGAATTTTGTTTTCACCAGGAACAAAACGATAAAAGCTTACCCAGCCCGAACGCCCGTGCTGTTAAAAAAACCCAGGCCTTATTGGCAGCACTAACCCATACCTCAGGCTCGCAGAACCTTTTGCCACTGCCTGAGAAACCCGCTGTGCTGTTTAATAAACAACGACGGGATGAAATATTTTTACCCCTTCTTTTTAAAAATCAGCAAGAAACCTTTGGCACCTATGTTTATCCCTGGTTAGGTAAGTCATCCTCTCCTTTTCAGCAATTTAATGGGTTTAGTCAATTTGTTACAGCCGGATGTATGTTTGGAGCCAGCCTTCGGGCTGTGCCCGATAAAGGAGAAGAAATTGAGCTGATCAATCATCAGATTCGCCTGGAGCCTGGTGCTACGATTACCGCGGTTCGCCATGATAACCCTCTGGATAACGCCCAGGATAAGACCAGTAATCCCTTTGAGCTAATATTGTTAAATGAGTTCGAGAAGAACTGTCTGTTAATGAAATCACTCGCCAAGCCCAATGCAGATATTACAATACATTATCATTTGCCTGTTTATGATTATCTTTTATTTGGAATCAAACTCTCCTTGCATCACCAAATTACCGATCAAGCCTTTGGCGAATTCATTAAACTGATTTTGGAACGAAAAACTTTTTACCAGAAACAGCTGAGCCAAGTCGCCTCTCGGCAAGGAATCAAAGTTATTTTTCAATCTCCGTTTGACAACCTTTTGCAGGAATTAAACTCAGAGAATCCATCGGCCTCACTATCCAGCCAATTAAGTCTAAGTCGTTTTTTTGCCACTCAAAACCCGTATGAAAGAGAAAAATCATTCGTTAAACTATGCCTGAATCGCTTAGCTGAAAATGAAATAAATCCTTTACATAAACAAGTCTGGCAAGATGCTTTAAAAGCCCAGGAAACACTGCCAGAGACATTAGAAGATCTCTTCAAATTAGCCAATGCAGTGTTTATTGCGGCATCTGCCAGGAATCAAAAACCCTATGAAACCTGTTCTTTGCTTCCATTATCCGAAAAACAAATCCAGTTACATTATGAAACCTTGCATACTCAATTCGAGAAACACTTTCAGAAAGACCAGAATCCCTATTCTCCTGCTGTTAATATAACCGGTATGGAACCGGTGATAACCTACTCGCCAAACACCAAAGGTTTACTGTTTTATTTCGCCTGCTGCCTGCAAACCTTATCTGGTTTAATCTCTAATCAGAAACTCGCCCATCATGCCTCTCGCAATCTCGGCTTTTTCGCACAATCCGCATCCAACAGCCCCAAAGAAAAAACCACCGACGAGTTATCTGGCCCCCTGGACTTGCAATCACTGCTCCCCGAAGCAAAACCAGTTTTGAAACACTAAAATTGAGATAAGAGATTGATAAAAGGACCTGCTGATGAAAAATTCAAGTATTAGCCCTGAAACGCAACTAGGTGAGATAGAGCAACTCTTAAGCATTGACCATCGCCAGAATCATAGCGTTGAAGAAGTTCTTGAAAAAGTCATCCGTTATTATGAAACCATTATCGGCTGCATGCCAGGCAACGTGTATTGGCTTGATAAAGAGGGACGCGCAGTGGGCTGTAACAAGAATGTTTTAAACATGTTCGGCTTAAACTCTATTGATGAATTCAAAGGCTTGAGTTTCGATGAAATGCGCACCATCGGACGATGGAGTGATGATGCAGCTCAATCTTTTAAAAAGGACACACTTGAAGTCATTGCCACAGGCCTTCCCAAATTAAACATTGAGGAACCACCCATTCCCCATAGCGATGGACGTATTATTCATTTTCTAACCCATCGGGTTCCGCTTTTTGATGACAAAAAAGAAATCATTGGCGTGGTTGGGATTTCAATTGATATCACTGAGCGAAAACAATTGGAGCAGGCACTTAAGGAAGCCAAAGAACGTGCGGAAGCCGCCAATCAATCTAAAAATGAGTTTATGGAAAATATGCGGCATGACATTCGCACCCCATTGACTGGCATTGTAGGCTTTGCGGACCTGTTGAAGATGGAGCCTGATTCTAATAATGTTCAGGAGTATGCGGAGAATTTGGTCGCTTCCAGCCACGCTCTATTAGAGCTGCTCGATGAAGTCCTTGAAGCCATTCGCGTGAGTTCAGGCGAAATTCCCAAACTTAAGAAAAAGTTCAATCTTTTTGAGGTCCTGGAGCATGTGATTAGATTAAATCGTGCCAAAGCTGCACAGAAAAAATTGTCTCTTTCCATGCATTTTGATTCATCCCTGCCAAAATATGTGATTGGTGATAAGGTGCGGCTTCACCGAGTCGCCCTGGAGCTATTGGCTAATGCCTTGAATTTCACAGATAAGGGTTTTGTCAAACTGTCAGTCTGCCTTGCCAAATGCGACGAACAGAAACTGGTCATTAAACTCACCGTCGAAGATTCCGGGATAGGTATTCCCAAGGATAAGCAGGAAGAAATTTATGTGCAATTCAAGCGGCTTACCCCATCCTATCAGGGGATCTATAAGGGAGCTGGCCTTGGTTTGGCCGTGGTGAAGCAATTCATTGATGAACTCAATGGCGAAATTTATGTAGAAAGTGAACCTCTGAAAGGCACCTGTTTCACCTGCTTCATCCCTCTGCAAAAGCCCCTTCTGGAGGATGAATTTGGGGTGGATAGTACATTGGGCGCAACGATTGTTAGTGCCAATGAAACGACTTATGCTCAGCAAATAAAACCTGCCGTTACTACTAACCATCGTTTTCGCGTTCTGGTTGTGGAAGACAATGCCATTGCACAGACGGCTGCCCGCTCCATTTTATCAAAATTAAACTGCGAGGCAGAAATTGCAGAGTCAGGAAGAGCGGCGATCGATCTCTGGAAGAATGACCATTATGATGTGATTTTAATGGACATTGGCTTACCAGATCTGGATGGTTATGAAGTAACTCATCAAATCCGTGTCCAGGAATTAGCAAAAAAAACACATGTCCCGATCATTGCACTAACCGCCCATGTGGGTGATGAAAGCAAAAAACGCTGTATTGAGGCCGGCATGAATGCGGTACTTAGCAAACCTCTGACGATAAAAAACTGTGAGGATATGCTGGACACATTCATTCCTGGCCGCAGGTCAAAAGCAGAGGATTTAGCAGAAAAGAAAAATAATATATCAACGCTTAACCCACAAGAACATTGGTTTCAGCTTTCCGACTTCCCTCTGTTAGATATTGAGGAAGGATTAAAGACCTTAAACGATGTTGACAGTCTCTCTGAAATGCTTAAGTTCATGCTGTCTGAATCCCTGCCAGTCGATACCGAGCAATTGATACTTGCTCATCAGCAAGGAAACTGGGATAAAACTCAGCAGCTGATACACAAGATAAAAGGCGGTGCTGTGTATGTCGGCACAACCCAACTAAAAATGGCCTGTCAATACTTTGACCAATATTGGAAATCAGGAGAGCGTGAGTTATTAGAGCCGCTGTATCAGCATGTACTCACTATTATTGAAAACAGCAAGGATGCCATTTCTGATTGGCTAAACAAGAATTATTTACCAAACACCTGACCCTGCAACTAGAAAACCAGCGCATTGCAATCCATTTACGATGGAATACTTCCATGATACTTTTTAATGTGGCCAGATGCAGGATGCGTTTGACCCAATTGATTGAGTTATTGAACTTATGAATGTTTACAATATACAGCCTGAAAAGCGGCCATACCTGGGCTTCGGTTTAGGCTTGCGAACGCAACATTATGAAGACATATTGAATTATTTACCTGACATAGACTGGTTTGAAATCATCAGCGAGAATTATCTCATTCCAGGTGGAAAGCCTTTGTATTATCTTGACAAAATTCGCGAACATTATCCTATGGTTATGCATGGAGTCTCTCTGTCATTAGGCAGCAGCGATCCCATTCAGTGGGATTATCTTAAACAAGTGAAGGAGCTGGCTTCCCGCATTGAACCAGTCTGGATATCCGACCATCTTTGCTGGACAGGCGTGAATGGTTTGAATATGCACGATTTGCTGCCTGTACCCTATACGAAAGAAATAATTTTACATATCGTGTCACGACTGACACAGATTCAGGATTACCTGAAGAAACCATTTCTAATAGAAAATGTCTCCAGTTATCTTGGTTATAAGCAATCAGAGATGACAGAATGGGAGTTTATCACCAGTATCCTGAGACAATCCGGTTGTTATATGTTGCTCGATGTGAATAATGTCTATGTGAGTGCGGTGAATCATGGTTTTGACCCCATGGATTATTTGAACGCACTGCCGCCGGAGAAAATCATGCAAATTCATTTAGCCGGGCATTCAAACTGCGGCAATTATCAGATAGATACCCACGATGCATCCGTAATTGACCCGGTCTGGGAACTATACGAAAAAGCCGTGCAACGATTTGGCTCGGTATCAACCATGATTGAGCGTGATAACCATATCCCACCATTAGCAGATTTATTGACCGAGCTTGGGAAGGCCAGAGAGATTGCCAGCCTTGCTATGCAGGAGCTTTGCTCATGACTAACTGGGAACAATTACAACGTGATTTCCAGAATTATTTACATTTTGGGGATTTGGACATTGAAGAGGCGATTGTGAATGCCCCGCTTGCATCCGCGAAGACCCGTCTGCAGATATATCGTGATGCCTATCAGGCACGCCTGGAAGAGGCAATGGCCAGCAACTTCCCTCATCTTAAGACTTGTTTAGGGAATGAGGTCTTCCATCAAATGTCCCTGGATTATCTGGCCTCTTACCCATCTACCTATCGTTCGATTCGCTGGTATGGGGATAAACTGGCGTCTTTTTTAGCGAGTTATTATCGAGAACCGTTTATCGCCGAACTTGCGCAATTCGAATGGAATATGACGCTTGCCTTCGATGCTGCAGAGAGCCCTGTATTTCAGTTAGATCAGATGGCAGCGATTCCAGCCGAATTATGGGAAAGCATGATACTGAAAGCCCATCCTTCACTAAACCGCATGAATTTTTCATGGAATGTGGTTGACCTCTGGGAAGCATTGGCTAATGGTCAGAAGCTCCCGACAATGAACAAGAGCCTTAAGCCCTCGCCCTGGGTATTGTGGCGCCATGAATATATGAATCGCTTTTATTTACTGGCAGATGATGAAGCCTGGGCTCTTGACAATACATTACAGGGATTATCGTTCGGGGAACTCTGTGAAGGTTTATGCCAATGGCATGAGGAAGATGCAGTTGGCATGCGAGCTGCTTCTCTTTTAAAAAGCTGGATTCAGTCAGGATTTATTACCGATATTTCATTTCAATAATAAGGATATTTACAATGATTAAAAAAGACAAGCTTGTTCAATCAGCAATTACAGCTTTTTTAGTGCTGTCTTCCAGCCATTGCGCCATTGCAGCCTCAGATAACACAGACTCAGGGTCTAATGAAAAATGCTATGGCATTGTAAAAGCAGGTATGAATGATTGCTCTACAGCAACCTCCTCTTGTGCAGGATCTGCCACCAAGGATAGTCAACCCGACGCATTCGTATTTATGCCCAAAGGTCTCTGTGACAAATTGGTGGGCGGGAGCCTTAAATCAGAAACAAAACCAGCTAGTTAGATGCAGGCGTTTTTGTCAAAATAAGAATAATCAAGGGAGTTAATGATGATAATAACGGTTCTCTTTCGCCAGTTACTGGTGATGATGATAGCATTGCTAGCCTGCTTTCCCCTTCATGCGGCAGAAAAATGGACACTCGATAATCAGCATAGCTATGTTTTATGGCGAATTAAACATTTAGGTTTTTCTACCCAGACAGGCAAATGGTATGTGAACGGATCTGTGATTCTGGATAAAGAGAATCCTCAGAACAGTAAAGTTGAAGCCACAATTGATGTCGCCAAATTTATTACTGGAATACCGGAATTAGATAAGCATCTGCAGGGCCAATTATTTTTTGATGTGAAACGTTACCCCACAGCCACTTTTGTTAGCGACAAGGTGGAAATGACGGGTAAGAATAGCGCTAATGTGCATGGAATACTCACAGTGCGCGGGGTGAGCAAGCCAATAACGCTGGCTGTTACGCTTAATAAGGTTGGAAAAAACCCTATTAATGATCGAATGACTGCCGGTTTTGTCGCGACCACTGAATTGAAACGCTCAGATTTTGGTATCAAAACCTTATTACCTGATCTGGGTGATGATGTCAGCATTGAAATTGGTGCAGAAGCCTATCAGCCTGATAGTTCGGGGGATAACAATGCTACTCAAAAACAGTAACAATCATTTTGGACTGGTTGCTATTTTGTTGCATTGGATTATGGCGATTTTAATCATAGGCTTGCTGATCATGGGTATTTATATGGTAGAGCTGCCTATCAGCCTGCAAAAACTGAAACTCTATGGTTGGCATAAAGAATACGGCTTATTGGCGCTCGCTTTGGTGATAGTCAGATTGTGCTGGCGGATAATCAATATTAGTCCTGAACTATCATTACCGCGATATGAAATTATTGCAGCGCGGCTTGTGCACTGGGCTTTTTATGGCTTCATGTTCGCTATGCCCATTACCGGCTGGCTTATTACTTCCGCAGCCGGCTTGCCTGCTTCATTTTTTGGCTTATTTACTTTACCGAATCTCATTGCGCCTGATGAAGAACAGCGGCAGTTCTATGAGCTTGTTCATGAGTGGCTGGGGTATGGATTGATTGTGACGATCCTTCTTCATGCCAGTGCTGCTTTAAAGCATCATTTTATCAATCGGGACAATATCTTAAGGAGGATGATTTCATGATTATTGAAAAAAGGAAGTGGCCATGGCTTTGTTTGGCTATGATACCTCTGTCAGTAAAGGCAGCCCCGCCTTCCTGGGAGATTGTTCCGGCTGAAAGTCAGTTGATCTTTACCGCTACTCAGAATGGAGCGCCAGTTTCAGGGGAATTCAAGCATTTTTCCGGCACAATCCTGGTTGACCCTGCTGACTTAAAAAATAGCAGCATTGACATTATTGTCGATATTAGCTCCATCAGTGCTTCCTATGCTGAATTAAAAGCGACATTGATTACTCCGGATTGGTTTAATGCCAAGCTTTTCCCAAAGGCTGAGTTTAAATCCACCCAAATTGAGAAAACAGGTGAAAACGCTTATCAGGCAAAAGGAATGTTGACCATTCGCGATAAAACACAGCCGGTTGTCTTATCGTTTACAGGAGAGCAGCCTAATCCTGACAAGGGGGTTGTTAATGGAAGCACTGGAATTAAACGAATCGCTTTTGGAGTAGGACAGGGCGAGTGGTCAAGCACCGATGAAGTAAAGGACGAAGTAACTATTAATTTCAAAGTGACTGCAATTAAAAAATAGAATGACAGGAGTTTATTATGCGACTTTTCAAAACCCGATTGCTGGGTGTTTTGCTATCTTTTTTTGTAGTGCAATCTGCCGCCTTTTCTGAAGCCGCTGATTTTGGCGTGGCAGTGCAAGGCTATGATGTAGTAGGGTATTTTACGGATAAAAAGCCTGTCAAAGGTAATGGCGATCATGTGGTCTTCTATGATGGATTGAACTACTTGTTTGCCAGTGATGAGCATAAGAAAATGTTTAGTAAAAATCCTGAAAAATACCTGCCTCAATATGGCGGTTGGTGTGCTTTTGGTACTTCGGTGGGCAAAAAAATACCCAGCGATCCCCTGGCTTGGGCCATCGTTGACGGAAAGCTTTATTTGAATCTTAATACAAGGGTACAGGGGATCTGGAGTAAAAATACTAAAGATTATATAAATAAAGCGGATAATAATTGGCTAAAGATTAAAGACAAAGATCCTTCATCGCTTTAAGTTTTCAAGGGGAGATGTGTGCACTCCCCTTCAATTAATGCTAAACGCCAGGATTATCGCCTTTCGCAATGAACTTAAAATAATCAATTAAATCGTCCAGATCGTCATCTTTTAAACCCACATAACTAGAACCACTCATGCGGGAATTCGGGAGCTTTCGCACAGAATCCGGATTTCGTATAAATTGTTTCAGTTGATTTATGTCAGGATAATACTCAAAGATGGTCTTAGGATATATGAGATCTGGGCCTATTGTCGCTTTCCCAATATGTTTTAACGTATGGCAGGATGAGCAATGACTAACGTAAATATTGTATCCATTTAAAACTCTTGTTTTTATTTTTTGCGGTATGCGAGCAGGAGCAGAAATAACAATCGATTCATTAATACGCTGATGCTCAATGATTTGGACCACACTCCATGCCCAGTACTCATCTGAAATATAAGAAAGTTCGGGATCTGTCCAAATGACCGCATAGGGGCCCGCTGTGGTATTCGTATGATTAAACAAAAGAGGCCATTTTTTACCGGGTTCAATAGCCAGATAAGCAATAGAAGCATTCTTTTGACAATTTAAGATTAGACGAGCTGGAATTAAAACAGAAAATTGATCGTTTGCGACAAACTCTAAAATGTTGTCAGGATTAATTTGATATTTATCTAATAAATCACATAGCCTAATTGTTTGATACTTCATCTTTTTATTAGGATAGGCGCGGCTATAGTCCATCTCCAGCGTTTCCAGCTTTAAAGTTTGCAGCGCTGCTTTATTCAAAACAGCGCTTTGCTTTTGCCCTTTAATTTCTAATGGGAATGAAAAACAAACTTTGACAGGAAAGACCTGTAAAGCCATAAAAATCAAAATCATGAGGCTTGAAAACTTAATCATTAAAATCCTTTTTAATACAATGATGAGTAACTCAATACAACCCAATGATTCCTAGGCAGTCAGCTTGCAGTTATAGGGCTGAAAGCTCCTTGAAAGCAAAAACTAGGAAACTCTGTCAATAAGACTTTTAATTTCATCATAATTAAAAAAATTTTCTAAATTTAGGCTGGATTTATTTTTAAGAATGTCGCCAAATATCAGAAAATGTTTTTCGTAATACAATGAATCCAAATAATCAATCAGATTTTTCTTAAAAAAATCGCCAGACTTCTTACTTTTTTTAAATTGATTTAAATCAACAATTTTCTCTTTCTTCTCTAACTTCTGTTCGCTAATATTGATTTCCTTATTCAATTTATGCCTGTAAAGTGCCTCTATTTTCCCAACGGATATTGCATCTACTTTCAAAAATTGAGAAAGCGTTGTCAGGAAGCATAAGTCTTTATACTCATGAGTTTGCTTATAAATGTACTCTTGAGACCAGTGAGTGTGCAAAGCGACTGAAGCAGTATCTAAAAGAACTCCAACAGACCATTCTGGCTGACTGCGTTTAGTTTTATTCTCATTCCGCGAGACAAATTCCAAACCTTTAGCAAAAGCAATTATTAAGTCATGAACCAGCACTTCATCCTTAGCCTGGAATAAATAATCAGAATACCGCTCCCTGGCATACACAGTCCAGGTATCGAATAGTAGTCTTGCTGTTCCTTTTATTTTGAATATCAAGTGGGATTCAATAACAGCCTTAAAATGAACAGAATTTTTATCTATTATTAAATCCTCTTATATTCTAGCAATTTACTTTCAATCTATTATACCCAAAAATTTTATTAAAAATACGTACTATTGGTATCTCATTTCAATGAGATTATTTGAATCATCGTCGGCATCTCCTCCGAAAGAATCCGCTTCATCCAACACAGAGGATAAATCGTCATTTGCCGATTGATTTTTTGAGTTTTCACGAAATAAACGAAAGTATTCCTTATAAGTCTCTGTTTTTTTGAGCTTACACGCTTCATACGCTTTACTCTCTGCCTCTGGCGAAACTCTGGTCGCCTGCCCCTTTTGCACAGATTTTTCAAATTTTCGATGTACATCAATCAATAAAGCATGCATTTGATTAATGGAAAGTTCATCGTTTTCAGCCTTCTCTGCCTCATTTAACAAACGCGACATTCCTGGATTGGTTTCGATTGTCCGTGTTGGAGATTTTTTTGTTAATACTAAGTTAGTAGCTACTTTAAGGGGCATTAAAAGACTTGTTACCCCCAGCATCAGTCCAAGCCCTATTTCAGCGGTACCATCTACCATTCTGCCGAAAGAACTTACCAAACTGCTTTTAACCTGCTGCCAGTGCATTTTAAATTCTGACATTTTTGAAAGATTAACCGCAACAGTGAAAAGAAATCCCCCTAAACTCAGTGGAACATAAATTACTGAAGCCAAAGGAGACAATATTAATTTTGCAGCCCCTACCAGAATATGTCTCAATGCATTAAATGGCTGCAGCAGATCCCTGTATAGGTACTGATTGGATTTATAGGCACCAAAAAAGTTTTTAAAGTGACTCTTAATATCATTCCCATACTCTGAAAGGGGGACCGGTGTGCTTGTTAATATGGGATAGAAATAATTGCGTCGATGGAGATAAGGTGAGGTAAATGACTCCTTATCGGCACCATCTCGTTGACTAACATGATATAAATCAGCAAAGCGCTCAGCTTGTGCAGTATTGAGGATAAAGTCTCGCCCCAACAGCCTATTAAAAAATGAGGTGACGTATTCCGTAGAACGCGCAATATATTTACTATAAAAAGCAACCTCATTTATTTTACGCGGCGCTAAATCTTCATCAAACCAGGCCTGATATTCATCAAGCTTTTTTCTGCGTTCTGAAGCGGACTCGGTGTTCAATGCAGTCAGGGATTTTGACATGTTTTCGAGACCAGCATCTACACCTTTAAAATAGGATAATCCTAAGGCAGCGTCACCAGACAGCATAACGCAAACTTCACGGCCATCCTCGAGTTGATCGAATTTCACTACTTTTTGGGCGCGTGTCGCTGGCGCTTCGTTAACACTGAGGCGCACATCCGACATATCAATGCTTTCGCCGGTATTATGTTTGGTATAATGAGCGAGCCTGAAACCAAGATAACCTTTCACTTTTTTCATGACTCCAGGAGGAACCTGCTCTAATTTTGTTTCTCCATCATGAAATGGTCTGATGGGATCTTTTGAAAGAGCATAGGGTTTTAATGCATCGAAATCTTCTTTAGGGATCATAATTTGCATGGTGATCGGCGTTTTTCCATCAACTGTCTTACCGATAATTTCTTCTCCTGCCAATCCATAAGCTTGCAAATAAGCAGGCCATGTAGGCAAATCGACTTTGTCAGGTGTTTGGCCGGATACTTCAAAACGGACCTGCAACACATAATCAAATTCATGTTTTTGCTGGTTTTCTTTACCAAACATCTTGTCTGAAATTACACTGTGGGTACCATCGCAACCGAGAAGAACTTCAAGATTCGGATACTCATTATAAATATCCGTTTCCTCTGTAACTTCTGTATAATCAATCTCAGCCCCGGCCTTTTTGGCAATTTCTCTTAAAGCTTCTTCAAGCTCCCGAATTCTTATTGCAGAACTCTTCTTCATCCTACGATATAAATTCATGAGTTCAGGGATGTTCTCACCGCCAATTGCTTTTATGTATTCTTCAAGTTTTTTATGATTAAAGCGAACGACATGATTGCGGCTATAGGTTTCTCTTTTTTCGAGAATAAGCACTTTTTTTCCTGGATTTTTATGCAGCAATCCGATGGCATTCAATAATCCTGAGGGGCCTGCCCCAACAATAAGTGTATTTACTTCATTTTTATCCATCGGGTAACTCCAAAAACTACTTGCAACAGGCTTTTAAACTAAATTAAATCATTGAAGATTATTATAGAGCAGTAAGATTAGTGTTTTATTAAGGAGTAGATGCTTCCCTGGCGCTCGAAAAGACATTTTTTTGCGCTTTCTCATTATGCAATAACACCGAGTGGATGCTTCATAGAAGCACTTATTTAATTGACATCATCTGGCAAATAATGAACACTTTGTTAAAATTAGTATAAATATACAAGGAATCTAGAAATGCCGGGTTCAGATTCATCCAATAATAAACGACACCACAGCTCTATAGAACCGAACGTACAAAAACGACAAAAAAGGGATGAAGAGTCTGTTTCAACGAAGCAATACACCATTGAGCAGCTATTTAATATTATTGCAGAACTGGCAAGAAAAGTATCTTCAAGAGAAAGCCGGTCTGCTCCAGATCTCTTGGCAAATATTGAAAAAATCCTGGGAACAACTCCAGATCTTCTTAGGCTTCACTTTGAAAAAACTGCGGTTTCTGCCAATTTGTCACAGTTTATTTCCAATTTACGTGAGCTTGTCAGCCGCGGTTATCCAATAAGAGCCTTCCCTACCGCCATTATTGTCAAAATACTGGAAGCGATGCTCCGTGATGAGGCCTCGGCCTATTCATTTTCCACTATATTGTCTTGCCTGGGCTCGACATTACACAAAGTTCTTGACCAGAATATTCCTGCTGATTTGATTGAACAGGTTATACTCAAAGCAGTCAGACTAGATGCCGACTATCTAGCGTTAAAAGGCTGTATTATGGGAATATCGCAGCTCAACGAACATAAAAAAATAAACGGCCAGTTGCAAGCGAAGAGCTTGCAAAAAATCTTCCCATTAGTGGAGAATCGCTCGGATAATACTATTGTCACCTCAGCCCTTTGTGAATTACTTAAGAATCTCAAAAAAAATGAAGCCCTTTCTGGAAAGATAAGCGCGCCCCTGATTACTCATTGTCTGAAACATTTTACTCTTAGCCGAAGCAATAGATACAACGCAGACACTAAAGATAATTTCGGAAAAAAAAGTCGAAGTTTTATTTTCTTTAACATAAAAGCATTAGGTGATTATGAATGCTTAACTGATAGTTTGAAAATGTCAGACCTTATTCATACATTGAAGGAATTTCTGATTTATACACAATATGACAGATACATTGGAAATTATGTTTATTATCTGGGTATGTTATCGTTTCAAGGCTATATCCAGGGGCGTGCTACAGCTGCTGATTTAATGAAATGCCTTAAAACAATCTCCGGCAATGACGACAGCCTGGGATTGGCCATTTTTGGCTTGGGATTATTATCCGATAATGGCAAAATTCAGGGGCGAATTAGTCTTAATGAAATTTACCCCTATTTCCTGAAGCAAAAAACCCTGCAAAGGATTTCTCAAGGCATGGTCGCTCTGGGGTTAATGTCCAGAGATAATATGCTTTCAGGCTGTTTACCCCTGGACCCATTAATCGCATTCATCACCCCTTTTCTCGAAAAAAATACAATTCCTGATGAAAACCCTGCTCATTCTTATGTGTCCATTTTGGTGAATCTGCAAGAGATATTAAAAAAAGGCAGCTTTGAGGGAAAGATTCCACTTAATTTTCTTAAAAAAATACTTAATGGGCTCTTAAAGGATTATACCCCCAAACAATTGGGAGTCGCACTCAGTATGCTGAATGAACTTCTCACCCAGGGAAGCATCAGTCAATGGGAGGGTGCCTGGTTAAACGCGCTTTTAATTAAAAAGAAGATAAGCCAGCATATTAATTATGAGGTTGATCGCGGCGAAGCTATTTCTATTTTTTCTGAATTAGCACAGATTTCTCAAACCTGCCATGATTTCAGTAAAGAGCTATTGCTTCCATTGGCCGAGGGGATCCTTACGGATAACCTGGAGATAGAAGATGCTTTGGAGTTTCTTGATTCTGTAAAATTACTGGCTCACAAGGATAGAAACTATCTCTTCTGCTTCCTGAAGGCTCTTGATTGCATACCTCCTTATCCAGGTTTAGACGAGGAGCATCAGGATCTTGTAGAAGCACTGGCTGACAATTTAAAAAACCTGCCTTATTTACTGAACATAATGAAAAAGCAGTTAAAAATCCCTTCGAGTCAAACGGTTCGTTCCAAAGCTCCAGGCGTGCCATTTTCCAGACAAGAGACAAGATCCTCCGTAGAAATAAGGCCAGCTAATACAGCAATAGAAGCGAGTGAGCTTGAAAGAAGCGAAATCCACTGGGAGACACCGAGCAATGATTTTCATTCGGAAGTTGATAATGAAACGACGGGAGGGGAAGGAGATACCCTCCTGCCGAAGACAGGAAGAAAATTGAATTCAACTTCTAAAAAAACAGCGGAGAAAATCAATATCCCTGATAGACCAGGTATTGATCTTTACACCGCTATCTCTAATAACAAAAAAGCGGAATTATGCGCCTTACTTGGAATTCAGGATAAGGTATATGTACGAAAATTCAGAAGAGTACGCCTGACACAAGGGGAAAGCAATGACAGCTCAAGACATGAACCTATCCCCTTTACTAATTCCGAAGATCTTGTATTTGCGTTTTTTTCCCTTGAAGAAGAGGTTCTGAACCCTCTCATAAACCGCATTAACAATGCGGATTATTTATTAGCCTTATTTGATGCCTGCTCTATCAAAAAACGCTTTGAGCTGGTAAAAAGCACCGCCTGCATTCCCTTGATTATTCAAAATTTCAACTCACTCAATGAATTGGCTCGATTTGTAAAAATAGTTACCTTTGAGTTTCAATACTACAGGGATCATAAGGCTGTTTTAAGCCTTAATGACGAGTTAGCAGCGCGACGCGATAAAAATCTGGATGAGGCTTATCAATTATTAGTTTTACAAAAAATATTTTTAAAACGAGCCCTTAAAAATCATTTCAAACATACCCGTGTTCGTCCTCTGATAGAAGCCGCATTGGCCAAAGTCCAGATTGAGCTGGATAAATTGCCCAGACCGGCTCCAGAAACGGCACCAGTGGTCACTCAGGTTTCTTTTTTTCAAAAACGCCCACGCACTTTAAGACGAATTGACTCCCCACCCCCACAAGAGCCAGTTCGGGAAAAACCTGCAAGACCAGAAGGAGCAACAGGGTTTGCAAGAGTCAGAATCAATTGCAACTATTTCTATGAGACAGAAGATATACAAGCTATTCTGGCTGCGCGCATAAAACAGTTATTGATTCGGCAACCTTCTTTACCCAGAGTTTCTGTCCTTGCCTGCGCACAATTAAATATGTCAGGCAATAACATCGCGAATGTTTTGCTTGATTATTTGGAACATGAGCCACTGGGAGATTCAGAAACCCTGCTCATTCCCATTCAAGACCATCAGCATTGGGTGGGCTTACGTATTGATATACAGAATAAAGCCATTGTTAAAGTCAGTTATTTCGACAGTAATCGCGGTGAGAATTATGACTACCGCGAGGATGCGAGATACGAAGAGATATGCAGGCAACTGCGAGAAAATAATTTCCTAGGAAAGGAAGACGAATTAACTATTCCACCGAACTGCATGCAACAACCCGATGGCTCAAGCTGTGGTGCCTGGCTTATTGAGAATTTCTATTGTGACTTGAAAGGGAGATGGTACATGCCAGAACCGCGAGCTGATGAAATCAGAAAATTGCATCTTAGAACCCTGTATTCAGAACGGCCGGATTATTACGCAGGTTTTGCACCAAGGCAGGCATCTGGACAAAGTTCAATGCCGAGCGAAAGTGAGCAGCGAAGTGCGCATGGTTTAAATTCAAGGCCCTAGGCCTGTAAGCAGCAGGCTCAGTTTACGCTCCCAGGTTTTTCTTGTCTTTCTCCTCGTTGTCTTTTATAGTTCTAAAAAGCTTATTCCCGCCTTTAATTTTAACACACTGACAAAATATAGAGGCATCAGTCTTGCTCGCAAGATGCCAATTGGATGTATTTTATATGGAATTTTTATGGAAATCATAAATACAAAGAAGACTCGACATACATTAACTCAATCCATTTATGATTCTATCGCTGGAGGTGCCGGCGATGACTCTACCAGGAACAGGAACCATCCAAAATCATTGCGCGTTTTCTTCGCAACAGAGATGTGGGAACGCTACGGCTTCTACGTGATACAAACATTGCTGGCACTTTATCTTGCAAAACACTTTAATTGGAATGATAAAGATATTTATGCTCTTGTAGGTTCCTTCACAGCCCTGACTTATGTTTCCCCAGTTTTAGGCGGCTGGGTTGCCGATAAACTACTCGGCCAGAAAAGAACGATCATTACTGGAGGGATTATTTTATTCTGTTGCTATTTACTGCTGGGATTTATCGACTCCAATTTTGCTTTACTCTGTTCTCTGGCAGGAATCTCTGTTGGCACAGGGTTATTTAAGCCTAATATCTCCTCATTGCTCGGCAATGAGTATCCAGATGATTCTAATCAGAGAGAAAATGGGTTTACCATTTTTTATATGGGCATCACCTTAGGAATCATTTTTGGCTGTACTTTTCCAAACCAATTGACCTTCTATTTTGGATGGCCTGTGTCATTTATTAGCGCAGCTATTGGCATGCTATTGGGATTACTAGTCTTTGTTTTGGGCATTATTAAATATCAGATAAAAGATTATGCCGTCTACGAATATTCATTTAAAAGTATTCTATTAGCAGCTCTGATAGTGGTGATTTTATGGTTGGCGTCCTTTTTTATTCTGACCTATACCACCTTAGCCAATTTTGCATTTACAGGTATAGTACTGCTCTCGGCAGGTTATTTTGCATACACCATAAAAGTGCAATCCTCTTATGATGCACGAAAAACAATAGTCATCAGCTTGTTATGTATTATTTCTATTATTTTTTGGGCTTTTTACTTTCAAATGTTTTTGTCATTCACTTTGTTTATTGCACGAGTGGTAAAACAAGACTTATTCGGATTACACTTTCCCCCGCCTTACTATGTGAGCATTCAAAGTTTTGGCGCGATTGTGTTTGGTTTGTATTTATCTCGACGAAAATATAATACCGTCACCCAACATGCAGGAATTCAATCAGCCAATAAATTTTTGCTATCCATGTGTTTTATGACCGCAGCCTTTTTATCGTTAACCTTTATCTGCAGAACCAGTGAAAACGACCAGCTGTTATCACCCCTGCTGTTTATTCCTATTTATCTGATGATCTCACTAGCTGAATTATTGTTATATCCGATCGGACTTTCTATCGTTACAGTGCTCGCACCCCGTAAAAAAGTAAGCACCATGACAGGTATTTTTTTCGTCTCCCTGGGAGTCGGTGGTTTTCTGGCAGGAAAGTTAGCCGAATTAGCGGCGGTTCCACATCAGGAATTGTCTTTGCCGGTATTAAAAGCCTATTATGCATCTGGCTTTAGTACTATCACCTGCTTATTGATAGCCGCTCTTTTTATAAGCTTTATTTTGAATCGACTTATAAAACGCTTGCTATCCAATGCGCCTGGAGAATACAAAAATACTGGAGATCATTTCGCTCAAAATCAGATTGAATCGTGTTGATGCAGGAGAGCATTATGGCTGAATAATCTGCATATGGTTACAGACATAGGAACTCATGACAAAATATGTGGCAAGAGGGCCCGCTTAATCTTCGGGCCGAGGAACTCAGATAATCAACCCCATTAAAAAATCATCGAAATAATGCTCCCCAATCCTCAAGGCTTTAACTACTGTTCCCTCACAAACAAAACCGAATTTTTTATATAACTGAATTGCCTGATGATTATCTGTACGAACCTGGAGCTGGAGTTTGGCTAATTGCTTCTGTTTTGCCCATTCAATTGCCTGTGCAAGCATTTGTGAGCCCACTTTCTGCCCCCAATAATTACGAAGCACAGTTAAACCAATATAACCAATGTGCTTCAATCTGGATTGAGCAGAGGTTTCCAGGAAAAGTTGCGATATGATCTGATCATTCACCTTTCCTACTAACATTAAATTCCTTTCCTCGCCGATACATTCATCAATAATTTTGCTTTCATCTTCTACAGAAAGTGGAAACTCATTCAGACCAAAGGTAAGGAAATCCGTTTCCCCTCCAACAGCGTTTAAAAATTCAATAATGGCCTGGGCGTCCTCAGGCATTGCTTTCTTAATTTCACAATGGTGACTAATTGTCATTAATCGGACTCACAAATTAGAATTTCCACCATTCTGCCATCATCCATTGTGATTGTTAAACCATTACTAAATACAGATTGATTTGCCAATGCGTCTGGCTCAACCTTACTGATTTCCAATTTATTTTTTCATACAGTCATTTATATTTAAGAAAACCTGGCATAATCAGCACCGTAGCCTGATTGGCGCCTTGCGACAACCAGGTCTCTTGAAAGGTATGAAATAGTTAGAGAACAAGAGTAGCAAGTGTCTGTCGAGCTACAAATAGTCCAACAAATCTTTTTCGCCAAATATCCATCGAAGAAATTATTTACGCAATCGAAGGGGTTTTTTGCTAAATAGCTTTTAACAACATTAGATGTGTGTTTTTTATGTCAGGCAAATACGCAAGGTAATCATAAATATCAGCCGGTTGGAAGCTGGTTAAGTATATCTTATAATTGGCATAAAGAATAAAAGTCATCCTTAAAGAAGAGCCAGTGACATTTTGTCACCAAAGTATGTTCTTTATCGTTTTACCTCTAATTTTATTCGAATTGAAACTTATTACTCAAAACTTTGTTGTGTAATGGTCAAGTAAATTCGGACACTTATTTAAACAATTTACTTAACAAAACTCATCCCTGCTGACGCACCGCCTCTGCGGTTTGTCGACTACTCAATCCCGCGCAATCCAGCGCTCCTGATTGAGCAGTTTGATAAAATTCCTGTTCAAACGCCAATGGTGTTTTATAACCTAAAGTTGAATGAAGCCGTCTACCATTATAAAAGGCAAGATAGTCAATAATAGCAAGCTTGGCGCAGGCTTTGGTAGTGAAGCGCTGATAATTCAAGCATTCATGTTTGATGCTACGAAAAAACCGTTCTGTAGGCGAGTTATCCCAACAATTGCCTTTACGACTCATACTTTGCTTCATCCTCATTAATTTCAATAGCTCCCGGTATTCATAGCTGGCGTACTGGCTACCCCGGTCTGAGTGATGCAGTAATCCCGGAGATGGTTTTTTCCGCCCAAACGCCATCCGCAGAGCTAGAGCACAAAGCTGTGCGCATATGATCATCGACTGCCCAACCAATGATCTGGCGTGAATACAGGTCCATGACGACTGCAATATACACCCAGCCCTCCAAAGTCCATACATAGCTAATATCCGTGGTCCAAGCCTGATTCGGAGCAGCCATCTTAAATTGGCGATTCAAGAGGTTAGGAGACAGTTCAAATCCATGCCGACTATCAGTTGTAAGTTTGAAACGCTTTGGATAACATACAGTTAACTGTAGCTTCTCCATAATCCGACGGACTTTATAACGTCCCACTGGAAATCCCTGAGCCGTTAATTCCTTGGCCAGCCGCCTGGAACCATATGTATTTTTACTGTCCTCAAATAATGCTTTCAATCTAGCCTCAAGCATTGCGTCTTGTGGTTTGGGATGGTGGCCCTTAGAAGACCAGCGATAATAAGCACTTCGGCTAACCTGCATCATTTTGCATAACAGTTTAATCGAGTAGGCTTTCTCTTGCTCTTTGATAAATTCATATTTTATTTCTGTTCCTGAGCAAAGAAAGCGGCGGCCTTTTTTAAGATTTCTCTCTCCATCCTAAGCTTGTTATTTTCTTTTCTGAGGCGTAACAACTCTTCGCGCTCGTTTAAGTTCAGCTGAGAGCCTGAGGGACTAGCCCCTTTCTTTTCAGCCCCTTTTTCCATACTAACCCATTTCCTTAGAGCACTAATTGAAACTCCTAAACTTGTAGCTGCTTCTGGAATGCTATAGCCTTTTGATAACACCAATTGAACAGCGTCTTGCTTAAATTCCAAACTGAAATATGGTCTCTTTCTTTGATTCATTGCTTTCACTCCTATTGGTTATATTTTAACCTATAAAAGTGTCCGGGCATATTAGACCACTACAGTAAAGCGCTATCTCAGGAGAGTGTGACCAATCCAGAAAAGGTGTCCATAAACCATAATGTTGCCCAATAGCCCATAATTGTATTTTGTTATCAATGCCACACTTCATCATTTGTGTAAAATTAGATAACTGAATATCCACTACTTCTTGCCTTAAAAGCGAATCAACATTCATTCTTGACAGTGAAGATTCTAAGCGCCACTCTGAATTTTTATATTCTCGGAAAATAAAATCCATTGTGTTTTTTTTGAAATATGCATTAATAAAATGGAAATAATCTTCCCAAGAACCTAAACGTAAAGCATTTATTAAGTTTCCGAAAGAATCCTTCAGAATTACCATTTGCTCCTCTGTTTTCGTTGGATCCCATATCGGCACCTCTTCTATTCCTATGAATATCTTGCGCTCAGACATTTTTAACCTCACAGAAAATATCTTGAAATCACAACTTCATAACATCAATTTCAAAACCTTGGCTTACCATTTCTTTGGCTAACATAGGTCCCGCCTCTTTTTGAAGATTATCCTTAAATGCAATATAGATTAAACCTTGAATATCCGATGGTCTTTCCATCGTTTCTGGATCTTTCAACAAAATAGCTACTTTGTGTCGACCTAATTTTGTTAATAAAATACCTAACTCTAAAACAACATTTTGCCGCGTACGAAATGTTTTTTCATCTACTCTCCCCTTTTGATGCCCTTCATCATCAGGAGTTGCTAAAACCACTCCAAACCCAATTCCCTCCGTATACTCTTCCAGCTTTTCAATGATTGTTTGCCCTTTTGAGGGCAATTGATCAAGAATCAGTGGCTCTAGCCCCCAGCGTCTTAACATAGCATCTAACTGATCTCTTGCATGTTCATCATGCCCGTAGACAACAAAAACTTTGTTGCAAACATGCTTTTCTTGTTTGTTTAGAAGCGAATTATCTTGTAACAGAATTGAATGCATTTTTTTTTCAAGGTCTTCTTTACCCGGAGAGGTACCTTGGAAAGTTAGTGTACCCTTGGTACTCCACCAGTTAAGAACTGCACCATTATTAGCCTTAAATTGCTTTACACCATTAGAACTGTCCTTCCACTCGCCATCACAACCCGCCAGCTCTACAGTTTTCTTTAATGATTCAAAGTCATCCTTGTATTTCATCTAAGTTATCCAATTAATTTTCTAACCTATTAAAATTTTAGTTTGCGCTCTTATATATTCCAGTCCTACGTTATGAATAGCTGAGCCCTCCTTCTTGAATATTTTTGTCCAACTATCTGACTACAGTTTGACAAAATCAAAAGAGTAATATGGTCGTTCCTCTTTAAAAACATTTCAATCATCTTGATACTACTATCCCTCAGAGTTAAAAAATGACCCGTTATTGGGACTTGCTATGATGTTTATGGCTTGCTTAATAAAATGCTATTATGCAGTATCTGAAATATTATTCGATGCAAAATGTCTAAGCAGACAATGAAGAAAAAAGTATTTATTCAGGATAAAGAATTTGACTCACTTGAGAGTGCTGCTAAAGCTTTTGGTAAATCACGAAATACAGTAGATTATCGTCTTTCAAAAGGTTGGACTCCTGAGCAAGCTGTAGGACTTGATCCTCCTCCAGATTTTGCATCTAAAACTGCGGGTATTTCTGTTCAAGTGGAAGGGCGAGAATTTAAAACTCTAAAAGATGCAGCAAAATACTATAATCGAGCTTATACACACGTCATTGAAATGGTAAATAAAGGACGTTCAATTGAACAATCTCTTGGTTTGGTTAAAAGAATTGACACCTTACAGTCAGAAAATCCAAAACTATCACAACAATGGCACCCACATAAAAATTTACCTTTAACCCCTCAAGATGTTTCATCTGGTTCAGGAAGAAAAGTTTGGTGGTTATGTCCAAATAACCATGAATGGGAAGCTGTCATAAATAGCCGGAATCGTGGATGCGGCTGTCCTTACTGTGCTAGCCAAAAACCAACAAGGGATAGAAATTTTGCTACTGAATACCCTGAGTTATTGAAAGAGTTTGACTTAATTAAAAACAAAAATCTTAAACCGGAAAACCTTACTCCAAGAGCGAAGCAAAAAGTATGGTGGGAATGCCTAAAGGGGCATTCTTGGCAAGCTACAATTACAAACCGAACAAGAAATCAATATAACAATTCCTGTCCTTACTGTACCAATCGAAAGCTATGTGATGACAACAGCCTTGCTCAACTTCGCTCTGATATTGCTCAAGATTGGCATCCTACCAAGAACCAGCCATTAACTCCTCATGATGTTATTGCTGGCGGGGGAATAAAAGTCTGGTGGACTTGCAAGCATGGCCATGATTGGCAGGCAACAGTTGGAACAAGAGTAAATAATGGTGCGGGTTGCTCGAAGTGCGCACTGCAAACATCAAGAATTGAAATTGCTGTTTACACAGAAATAAAAGCATTATTTCCTAATGTTTCTTGGCGTGAAAAAATTGGAAAATACGAATGTGACATATTTCTCCCTGATAAAAAGCTTGGGATAGAAATTGACGGTGTTTACTGGCATAAGCCAAGATCAAATATTGATTCCATCAAGCAAAAATTGTTTGAAGAAACAGGTATTCTATTATTTCGCTTAAGAGAAGAGGGATTGTCGTTATTAAGTGCTCGAGACATTTCTTTTAAATGGTCAGGCAATACTTTTCCAATAATTTCTAGCCTCATTAACCAAGTCATTAAGTTTGCTGACTTCTCCGATTCAGAGCGCGAAAAGCTACAGGATTATATTGATAATGGCTTACTTATTAATAACAAGTTATATAGAGAAATAGTTTCCCAGCTTCCAGCTCCACCATATGAGCTTTCATTAGCGGCTAAAAAACCAGAGATTGCTAAAGAATGGGCTTATGATTTGAATGCTCCATTATCTCCTGAACATTTTCGCCCTGCGGCAAATAAAAATGTCTGGTGGAGATGTGAGCAAGGTCATACTTGGGAAACTTCACTAAATAATCGCTCATGCCAAAACACTGGTTGCCCTCATTGTCCTCGTGTTATTCCTAACAAGGCGACCAGTAAGTGGAATTTTGCAAAAATAAATCCCCAACTTGTTAACGAATGGCATTATGAAAAAAATGGTGGAGCTATTCCCGAAGAAATAACTCCAAACATGAATATAAAAGTTTGGTGGAAATGTAGAGAGGGACATGAATGGCAAGCAGCACCTCACAGTAGAACAGGTGGTACGGGTTGTCCATTTTGTTATGGCCGGTATGCTTCAGAGACAAATAACTTAGCTGTTTTTTACCCTGAACTGTTGGCCGAGTGGGATAGCGAATTGAATAAAGGATTAAATCCATCTGACTTCACTCCGCATGTAGGCAAGAAAGTATGGTGGAGATGCAAAGAAAACCACACTTGGCAGGCTACGATTTATAATCGAACGAAAAATAAGTCGAGATGCCCCATCTGTGCGCAAAGAAATTCTCGAAAATATTCAATAGACTATTTCCACGAATTCGCTAGCAGACATGGTGGTATATGCTTAACAACAGAGTATTTGAACGGTAAATCCAAAATTAAAATGGTGTGTAAAAATGGTCATAAATGGGAGTCTCGTGCCGATAATATATTATATAAGGAAAAGTGGTGTAGCAGCTGCAGCAAGGATTAACAACTTTTTTTCTTTTTTTCTTCAAAACTTACATTCTCCTTTTCTTGTTGCGGGATAGTAATACCAAGAGCCGATAAAGTAGTTACCAGGCATCGGATAAATATAAAGTTTTCTACAGCCATACCTACCAGTAATGTGATTTTTTCTATAACGTCCTTTTAGCCAACCTCCACCAATCTTAGCTTTTTCAATTTCCTCCCTAACTGCAAAAACTCCAGTTTGGTCCTTAAAATTGATTTGATTTGTTCCAACAGTCTCCGGGTGTATTGGAGAGGCCAGAACTATGCCATCAAAATTAATTGCAAAAATACGACTGGACTTTTTCCGAAACTCTAAAATTGCATTTTCTTTACCATGATGTGCAACATGGTTTTCTGCTTTCTTAACACTCTCAATTACTTTGTTTTTATTCAAATTTATAGGATTTGCTACAGCCGAAACATGAACAGGAAGTAAAACAAAAGTCAAAAATGAACAAATGCACAAGATTAGATTGACACTCATAAATGATTACCCATATTCCATATACAATTGCAACGAACATCTAATTTATTACAATATTAATGTGCTTAAACCTTCAAAATACCAAATCTGAGGCAAATAGACATTTGTTTTTACTTCTTCTTGGTTGATGGATTAATCCGATATTTCAACTGAACAAAACCACCGCTGATACATTGTGTTTCAGAATGTTCCAGCTCAAGGTCTTGCATCAAAGGTCCAAATAATGAACGACCAGAACCAAGCAATACCGGTGCGATGGTTATTGTTAATTCATGGATTAAATGCGCAGCTATAAAATTTTGGACCGTTATACCACCATCAATATAAAGATGCTTAAACCCTTCATCAGTTAACCGCCTCACGAGCTCAGTGGGCGTTTCAGAAGAGGTTGAAACATGTTTTAGTTGAGCTGGAATTTCTATAGGGTTGCTACTCATAACTACAACCGGAAGCTCCCCATAAGGCCAAGGGTCAAATGACAATACTTTCTCAAAAGAATTCCTACCCATAATTAGTCCATCGACCGTGGATATGAATTCTTTATAACCACCATCCTCACCTGAGGGCACCAGCCCATTTGCTTTCATTAACCAGTCAATAGAACCATCATCTCTTGCAATAAAGCCATCAAGGCTTGTAGCAATAAAAATAGAGCATTTAGCAAGCATCATTGGTTATATCCTTTGTATACAGACTTATTTATGGAGTTCAAGCAGCGAAACAGCATTTCCTTCAGAATTGATGATAATTGCCATTCTACAGACTGGTAATGAGAAAATATCCAGCTTGAATTTTACGCCATTCTTTTTTAATTATTGCGTGTTCTTTTAAAATTGATTGCAAACCAGATAATAAGTCATTAAATAAATGGTGAACTACCTTAAACTCTGTATGTCGTTTATTCATTTGCTACCTCATTATTCACTAAATCTTGAGACTCTTTTTTTCGTTCATCAGGTAAAAACCCACCTACCTGCGCACCCCACAGAGTTTTGTACAACCCATCGCGATTCAATAGTTCTGCATGTGTACCGTCTTCAATGATATGGCCTTTGTCGAATACTAAAATTCGGTCCATATGCAACAACGTCGATAAACGATGCGCAACAACCAGTGTTGTTTTTCCTTGCATCAACTCCCAAAGACTGTCCTGAATGTTGGACTCTGTAATGGAATCCAGTTGAGATGTGGCTTCGTCCAACATTAAAATGGGCGCATTTTTTAAAATCGCTCGAGCAATGGCAATACGCTGACGTTGACCACCTGAAAGCTTCACGCCACGTTCACCGACCAAGGTTTCATATCCTTCTGGCAAAAGACTGATGAATTCATGCGCATGGGCTTTCCTGGAAGCTAAAATGACTTCCTCATCCGAAGCGTTTGTCCTGCCATAACGAATATTATCCATGAGGCTTCGATGAAAAAGAGTTGGGTCTTGTGGAATCATGGCAATGGCTTGTCTTAAACTCTCTTGAGTCACTTCGGATAGATTTTGACCATCGATTAGAATTTGCCCTTCCACTACTTCATAAAGTCGCAAAATCAAATTAACAAAAGTGGACTTGCCACTTCCTGAATAGCCCACCAACCCCACTTTTTGACCTGCTTCAATGGTTACCGACTTATTCTGAAACAGGGAGTACCCCCCTTGATAATGAAATTTTACCCTGGAAAATTCAATTCGTCCTTGTGTAACCACTAATTGAGATGCATTGTTTTTATCCTGTATCTCATGGGGGATGACCAATGCATTTAAACTTTGCCTTGCTTTGCCTAAGGCTTGGTTAAATTGGTCCACTTGGTACATGGTGTACCACATCATATGCCCCAATTCCATGGAAAGCCCAAGAATCAAAGCAAAATCACCAATGCTCACTAGTCCCTTGCCATACAAATGGATTAATGCAATCGATGCCAAACCCATCATTACCGCAATCATTCCACCTTGTGCGCAGCATAACAAAACAATAAACAACTCTTTTCTTTGAAAAGCTCGTTGTACCAAGCTAAAAAACGTGTTCATACGTTCCACTTCATAGATTTTTCGCGAAAAGATACGAATATTGGATTGATTCGCTAGACTATCGACTAATTGCCCAGAAAGCTGCGATTCAGAATTTGCATAGTCATCGGACAACTGCACCAATCGTGCCGACATCCAAATACTAAATGAAGCAAAGACAATGAACCAAAGAAATAAAATATAAAAGAACAGGACATTAACGAAATAGGCTGTAATAAATGAAACCACTAATAATGAAGCACCACGAAGAAAGTCGACAGACACGCGATGCAAAATAATCTCAAGATTATCAGCAAGAATCGTAATTTGTGTGGCAATTCGTCCAGATAGGTTATCCTGAAAAAATTGCGTACTACTTCCCAACACATACTCAAACATTTGGCTAATGATTTGGTTTTTAATCACCGCTTCATATTTATAATTCAAGTACCCGATTGTTCGCCAGGTGATATTGTCAAAAACAATGAAGTTCACCACCAGTAACCCAGCAATCCAATACAAAGAGGAAAAGTCCATACTTGTTTTGGCCGCCAAGGTATTAATAAAGGATTTAATCAATAAACTATTAAACGGCCCCCAAAATCCAGCCATTAAAGCAAGCAGGATAAATAAAAAGACCATGCGTCGATACGGTTTTAAAAAATGCCATATAAAAGGGCCTATGTGATTAGGCAAACGATTAGTCATAATGAACACCCTCTGATTGTTCCCCATTGAAATAATGTATCTTCCGTCGATGAACGTGATACCTGGTCTCAATGTGAATGGATTCTAAAAAATCATGGTCGTGAGAAATAACCAACATTGCGCCAGGAAACTCACATAATACTTGAATGATATGAGCACGTGTTTCCAGGTCTACATTGTTGGTTACCTCATCTAAAATAAGCAGCTTGGGCGGATTGGCAGCAATTAAAGCTAAAGAAAGCCTTGCCTTTTCACCACCAGAAAGATATTTGACCTTTATTTCAACTTCTTCATTTTTACGAAATAAAAAGTCATTCAAATGGGCACGAAGTTCAGCATAAGAAGCATGGGGCGCCTGACTTTTCATCAAATCCAAAACTGTTTCATCACAATCCAGATGTTGATAATGCTGATCGAGATACCCAACTGTATTGCGCTGAGGAAGAGTCCACTCACCCGTTCTCTTAATGTGACTATCCACCAAGAGCGCTTTGACAAAAGTGGACTTCCCTGATGCGTTGTCCCCGTACAATGCCACCCGTTCGCAGCCATTCAAGTGAAAATGAATCTCTTCAAGAATCACATCTCCAGACTCGTAGGCAATAGAAGCATCTTGAATCCTGATTAAAGGTTTACGGTGGTCAAGACCGTTTAATTTAAATTTGGGTTTAATCGTTTCCGGAAGGTTTAGAGAAGAAAGCTCTTCAAGCAAGTGTTGTTTTTTATGATTAATCTGACTTAATCGTTTATTTCCTGTGGTCATTGCATTGGCGAGCTTTGTATGAGACTGAATCGTTGGCCATTTACGCTGCACTATCTTTTTTTCACCTTGAACACTAGAACGTTTATTACGTTCTTGTTCTCTCATTAGAGCAAGATGTGATTCTTTTTTCTGATGTGCAATCCGTGTTAATTCCTGTTCAATTGTTGCCTTCTTATCTTCAAGCAGTTGCTGATAATCACAATAAGCTCCTCTAAATACAGTCACTTGACCTAAATCAATATGCCATAGGGTATCTGCGACTGTATTGATGAGTTCTTTATCATGAGAAGCGATAACCAACGTCCCAGTATAATGCAGAAGCTTACGCACTAAAGAACGACGATTACGTCTATCCAGATGATTCGTTGGCTCATCTAATACCAAAACATTAGGATTCTCAGTCAATATTTTAGTCAACATTTGGTTTAATCGTTGACCACCACTTAAGTCAGGATATTCTTCAATCACTTGGGGTAAATAACCAATACGGACATCCTGAGGCATTTTAATTTCGCCATCAGAGGCCGAACAAAGACCACCAAGCATCTTAAGTAAGGTTGATTTTCCTGAGCCATTTCGGCCAATCAGTGCAATACGCTCACCAGAGCGAATTTCGCCACTGAAGTCTTGAAAACAGGTGTTATGCGGATAGATAAGACCTAGGTCTTTAAATTGAATCGGTTTATGGTGCATGGATTACTCTTAAGGTGTCTTTTAGGACAATAAAAAATAGAAACCAAAAATGGTTTTCTCTATTTGCCCTATAGATGGGCGTACTTAAGATGTAATTTTCATGGCGTCACAAACCTGCTTTTTGTATGGTTTTAAAAAAACTTGGAATTTTAATGCAAGATAGTTACTGACGTCAATATAATTTTTGTCTACCTAGAGGAGGTAGAAGCTTATTGCAAACATTATCACCGGCGCCACGGTAACATTTCTGGGCCGTTTTTTTGCCAAACAGGTGATGCATTAGGCCCTATAATTTTCAGAACACTTTCTCATTTATTTATTAATATATATGATTAGAGATTTAATCTCATAAGCAATAAATATGACCGCTTTAAAAAAAATAATAACACTCCATGATGACGATCTTTTTGAAGTTGAACTTAACGGTAATACTCTTCAAGCTAAAACTGCAGTTATTTTTGTACACGGCTTTGGCGTAAAACGTCAATCCAGAGGATTGTTTGTAGATATAGAATCTATCTGTCTTGATACTATGCTTTCAGTGCGAGCTGAGTATTCACACGTGTTAAATGACCGATGCATTGCTTTACCTTTTCAGATTCAGCGCCAACGCTTAAATAAAATTATCCACTATATTCAGGATCATTATAATATCGATAACTTCATTTTTGTTGGTCATTCCCAAGGTTGTATTACTATTGCTCTCGAGCGCCCCCATAATGCATTAATCCTATTGTTGGCTCCGCCACTTTTCTCTCCTTTTGAAGAATTTATTAATACGAAAGGATGGAAAAATCCAGGCTCACATCTAAATATTCAAGGCAACTCTCGTTTAGTTCGTTCCGATCTAATTATTGAAGTTCCTACGCATTTTTGGTCTGAATTCAAAACCATTGATGCACAATCATTATACAGCGATCTTGCTAAACACAATGATGTTCGTATTGTCTTTGCTGAAAATGATCAAGTTCTGGGAAATCAACAGCCAATCGGTCATATCCCAACCTATAGCATCAAAGAAGCTAATCATGATTTTTCTTCAATACCTCGTGTGAAATTATTGCAATTGATTTCAAAACTAATCTTGGATAGAATCTGATCTAATTTTTATAGTTGCAATCGATCTAAGCTTAGGTGATTAAAAGAAAAACAAAACGAACTGACGTAATGGATTTATGGATGGTGGTTCTTTGGTTTTCGTCTTTCTAATCCATACTTGCTAGGTGTTTCGGTGTTTCTGACTTTTTTCAGCGTTTCACCACCCTCTTATTTGTTGCAGTCTAATTTACACTTACTTTATCGTTTACTATCTACAAAATGTTCCATAGGCTGCAATAATGGATCTATTGGCTATAATATATCGATATCTGTCACAAAAATCTTGCGGATGACTATGCCAAAAGAAACAGACCCTCCTATTCTAGCCATTAGCTCAGCACCAAAAACAGAGTCTGGTGCAATTGATTTAACAAAAGCCCAACATATTGCAGAGGGCGGGACTCATGTGCTTTATCGATTTCCAGACGCTCCTTTTGTTATTAAATTAATGAAGCAAAATCCTAGCCCACAAGAGCTTGACGAGTTAGAGAGGAAGTATGCTGTCTTATATGATTCTTTTGATAAAGATGGGAAACAACGATGTATTCGAGAACAACATATAACCCATCAAGTACTACTTCCTGGAAAAGAACCTCAAAACGCGGCTTTATCATTGGTTCCATATGAACAGTGCTTTAAAGCTAAAGTTAAATTTGATTTTAAAATAGAACCTGCTGAACTCGATCCTTACTTAATGGAGCACAACAAGGAATTGTTCGATAAAGCAAATAAAGCGCTTACTCATAAAGAGGTAGATGAATCTGATTTTGATCTTAATAATTATGCAATTATTGACGAAAGAATTGGTGCTATTTTGCAACGCTTGGATGACGACCCCAAGCTCAGAGACACTATGATTGAATTTCTAAATCATTATCGTGATTTTTATCAAAAGACAGATATCATCCTCGATGCCATGGGTTTTGAAAACATCCTTTTTTTTAAAGACGAAACTGGTGATTGGCAATTTAAAGTTGGGAGCGCTATCAAACATGACACTGGAAAATATACAAATGAATTGTTTGATACAATGCACACAGGAAAAGTGGATTTAAATGAGTTTGTTAATTTTACTCATGCATATTTTTCACCAGCAAACATTAGGGCTGTTAATGTATGTGCGATGAAACTTGGTTTAGAGCCTGTTATTGATAATGTAACCATCGATTCAGAAGATTTACTTGCAATATCCCAAAAATTATCAATAGGAGAGCGAATGCTTGCCTACGCACGACATGGTGATTTTGAAAAAATGGAGCAAATACTCCAGGAAAATAAAGAACAGCTTAGTTTTAATATTAGGGATTTCTGGGCATATTCTCAAATCGCTGATGAATATATCAAGCATGGGCAGCCTCCACTAGCACTTAAAAATTATCTCGATACTGTGAATAAATTCCCTGTCGTTTTACCGGAGCCTCCAAACGAGGAGATTGTAAAACGAATACAAGATTCAAAAACAGACATGATAGATCGTAGAAATATGCACGATAAAAAAATAATGCTTCATCAAGAACTAAAAGCTGTCATACATAGAACAAACGCTCACAATGATAAAGAACAAACTGTCGCAGTGGCTAGGGATCAAAAACATAAAGAAATACCTGAATCAACACATATAGATGCGGTCGATAAACCTACAGAATCACATATTTCACAAAAAATGACAAAACAGTACAGAGATAAAACGCAAGAAATAAGGAAATCTGATCCAGGGTATATGGCTCCTACAGAATCCTCTATAGCAAAAGAAAGAGAAAAATATACTCCCTTTTCAACGACTCCAAAACCACCATGGAAAGCATAATATAAATTTACTTTATTGTTAGCGCTCTGTTTAAATATTATACCAATTGTTGGCCTTTCTCTGAAATCCCACTTTTTGCAGTTCTTTCAGTATCTAAGAGAAGGATGGCGAACTTTTTGTTTCTAATACCTCTTCAGCTGCCGAAGGTTTTACCTCCTCACATCTAGCATTGCCCACAGCTTCTCGAAATCGTTGATTTAAATCCCGAGCGGATTCTAAATTAACTACTTCTTGTGTTTCATGCACAGGCACATCAACCCTATCAGTATGTTGTCCCTGTTGAGCAGGCTGATGGCCTGACAATTCTAAAATAGCTGCAAAAAATGAAGAGTGCTCTCGAGATTCTGGTAAAGACTGTTCAAATAAAAATTTCGGATCGCTATGGATAAAATGGATGGTCACTTGGTCTCCCTTAATAGTTATTTTGAAATCTTGATTCTTTTCAGGTAAAAAATCAGTCTCTGAGATTCGCACCAATTTTATTTCCCTATCGAATTCCTTGCATATTAAACCGCCATCTTTGCTGTATATTTCTCGCTTCTCACCGAATGGATTCTTATATACTCCCGCAAATGTTTCCAATGGCTGGGAGAATTCTTTCTTATTGTGCTTGAATTTCTGTACCAAATCGAACCATTCCAAACGCTTTTTGGTTGTGTCATCGGGTAATGACACAACCGCTGCGGCAAAGCAACTTCTAGCCTTTTCAAGGTCTTTAATGCCACCCTGATTTTCCGCGATCATCCCTTCCAGGGTTTCTTTCCATCCTGGCTTATCACTTTGGGGATATTGAGGCATTTTTTCAAATAATGCTTGTGTCTCACCAATAGGCGCTAAATCAGGAGAACTCAATATTTGAGTTGCAATACTCATCCCCTGTTCAGAATTTGTAAAGAATGCCGCACCTTTCTTATCTGTGACATTGATAGCCATAAAAGCTCGTGTATTAAGGTTTTCACCATATTGATAAGCCATTACCTTATTATCTGTATTTTTATATATATGCCAGCCTAGGCCGCAGGTTTCCGTAATGCTGTAAACCCTTGTTGGCACAAGTTTCTGACTAAACACCTTGATTTCTGTTTGTGTAGATTCGTCTATTTCACGTTTTAAGTCATTAAACTCCGTTTTGCTGAAAGAAACACGCTTATAATTATCATCTGTTGCATTCTTGAGGTATTTTGGAGTGTTATCAGCTTTGCTTAGGCGCTTGAACTCTTCAGGTGTCAAATCTGAAAGTGCGAAACTCGTTTCAAACTCAAATGCTTGTTGGAAAGTAGGATCGTCCATATTTTTTAACCAGGCAGTCATGAATTTTGAAAAATCTTCGGCCGTTGTAAGTAGTGAACCGGCGGCATTAAGATGAGGGGTATGACCTGCTTTTGATGTTATTTCCAAGATATCGCGTTTGAATGAAAGATTATTAAGTTTAATTGCCAGGTTTGTTAAATCAATTTCTGGAGGCAAGGACGTTGGCTCACTCATTCCTTTTACATAGTATTTACGGAGATTTTCAGATAAATAAATTGTACCATTTTCAGACTGTTTGAGATCAGACAATGATGACATCAACTCAAGATCATACCTAAGGTTTGGGATGCTCTCATAGATTGATGTCGGTTCTCCTAACTCAGTATGAACTGATACAATATTGGTCCTGCTATCTGGTTGCGATAAAAACGTAGAGTGTTCCATTTTTAAAGGCGCAAAGACATACTTATGAGCCAAGGTTTCTAAATCTTTGCCTGTTTTTGTTTCAATGGCTTTTTGTAAGTAAAGAAAAGCTTCACCTGAATAAGAATATCCCTTGCCTAGAGCTAATTTATTATCAAAGGATAGTGGAGAAGATAAATCTGACCCTGACCCAAAATTGGGCAATCCAGTAGTGTGTGACAATACATGTCTGGCTGTTAATTGCATAGCTTTCTCAGGATAGGCACCGTTTACCTTTAATCTTTCATATTCCCGTTCTTTCTGTTGCATTATAGGAAGTAATGGTTCATCTAAATCGATTTGCTTATCCTTGACCAACTGTAACACTAAATATGTAAATACAATTTTACTAAGTGAAGATGCTGGAAATTGAGTATCATTATCTACTTCATCCTGACCAGCATTTGTAGTTTTTCCAACAGCGAGTGAAGTGCTTGCAAATTCATGCCCGCTTCCTTCTTTGGGTTCGACATAAGCATAACTTACGCCTGGAATATGAGCAGGCTCAGCTATATTTTTTAATTTATCTTTGGATGGTGTAGGCATAATATGGAAATAGCTCTAAAGATATATTCATTATAGGGCATAGCTTTCTACTGGATTGATATCTTCATATGGCAAAGTAAAATTTTGCTTAACCACACGCGAATGCCACGGGACTGCCTAATTTGCTAATACTCCTGCACTCAGGATGGACATTTACTGTACTTCACCACCCATAGACATTCCACTTTTTTTCATCTCATCCCGATGTTTTATAAGATAATCTATTTACTCTAATAACGACGAGCTTATGGGACTCCACTTTAATGCCTCAGGCTTTTTCTTCTCGCTTTAGCGAGCACAGGATAACTTTCAAGTTCAATTAAGTTCATTTAATAACACCCTCAAAATTCCATTGACTCTAGCAATCAAACACGCAAATATAAATCACAAATTAAACAATATGTTTAATTATTTTATATCTATTGATACTGATTGATATCAGATGTAACAACAAAAAAGATGGATTTAATATGGATTTTTTATTTATAAACTCCCAGGAATTATCGGCATTAGCTGGTCTTCCTTATGTTCAACAAGTCGCTTATTTGACTGGCATAAGACCTTATATGGATCGTAAAACCTTCATTGTTGGTGGGGTTAAACGGCGAATAAGTTATCAGTCATTATCTGAAGCTCTTTATGTTGAACCGCATCAAGGCATTACCAACTCTGGCAGTCCAAGTCGACAACAATTACGCAGGATTATTAAAGGTCTTGAAAAAGCAGGATTAATTCAGATTCAGTCTGCTGATATGCACCTCATTTTAAAGTGTCTTTTAGCCAATTCAGATATTCCTGACCAAAATAAACCCGACACAAAGCCGACACAGCAATCAGGCACAGTAAACCAGAGAAAAAATAACGATATTTCAGGTTATTACAATCAACAATCAGCAAAAACCCAACACAGGTGGAATTGTAAAACCCGACACACCTCATAACTCAGATCTTGATCTTGTTTGTTTAGGCGAACAATTTGAAAAATTTTGGGAAAGTTATCCACAACCCGCAGACAAACTTAAAACCTGGAATGCATTTCTTAAAGTTAATCTTGACAAGGCTTTATTCGCCAAAATGATGAATGCCCTTAAACAACAAATCGTTGCCCATCAGCAACTACAGAAGCAAGGAGAATGGGTTCCCAATTGGAAGTACCCTGCCAATTGGTTAGCTCAGGAAAGCTGGAATCAGGTTCTAACAGTACAAACAACAAAGGAGTCAGCAATAAATGAAAAGAGCCAACGAAGTCATACACCAAAAAATACTTTCGATGTCTTCTGGGCATCCTGCGGTCAAGGAGCCCACCTCGACTTCGATGACATCAAAGCAATTCAGTAAGAGAGATAACATGAACACTAGCTCACAAACGTCATCAACTTACGATTTGCGAATAGATATTTTATTCACTCGCCTTGGCGCTATCTATGGGCAGCTTTGGTGGAACAACTATAGAACTGAAGAGTTGCTATTACTAGCCAAACAGGAATGGTCCGAAGGCCTAAAGCGATTTGATAATCAAATTTTTAAAGATGTATTGGTGGTATATCGCGAACAAAAAAACTACCCCCCTTCACTACCTCAGTTTGCTGAAAGTTGTAGAGCCACACAGGCACGCAGAGTACCAATACCTGAAAGAATGCGAGAGGAAAGACGCCCATCTAGTCTCGAAACTGCAAAACTGCACCTCGCTGCCATGAAGCAGATGCTGAAAAATTAATAATAACCGGAGCTATACCATGCTAGTACTTACACGCCGTGTTGGAGAGCAAATCTTCATCGATAAAGGTCAAATCAAAATCAAGGTTTTATTTGTTCGTAATGGGAATATCGCCCTTGGGATTCAAGCACCTTCACAGATAGACGTGGACCGTGAAGAAATTTATTACCGTAAACAAGATAACCACGAAAACATTCCCGTTGAGTCCAATTAACCAGAAAAGCCGGGCATAAAGCTTGGCTGGAGTTTGCCATGTTGAAATTATCATTTGTTACTTCTTTAGCCTTGGTTGCACTAACAACCCAGGCAGCAAATGTTACACAAATTAACCGCTATGCCACCGTTGCTAATAAGCCACTGGCTGCCCAGGTAAACCCCTTACTAGCGGTACAACAAATTCATTTTCCTCAAGAAGTTAAAACCATAGGTCAGGCCATTGAATGGTGGCTTCGATATTCAGGTTTTACATTAGTCGCTAAAGAAAAGCAGTCTGAGAGTCTGCAAGCGGTTATGTCTCAATCCTTACCTCAGATTGACAGAAACCTAGGGCCACTAACTGTCAAAGACGGCCTAGAGGTCCTTGTTGGCCAACAAGCCTTTACTCTGATTGAAGACTCCTTGCTGCGACAGGTGAATTTTCAATTAAAACCAATTGTTAAGCCAAGGAGTAAATAATGATTACTTGTCCCTTAATTACAAAATATATAAGTATCGCAAGTTTGGGGATAGCGCTCGGCTGCAGATCTGTTTTTACACATGCTGAGCTATAAGAGTCTTGAAACTATATTTTTTGTGAGTAGATCTGTAAGTGAGTAATACTAGTGATGTAATAAAGTCAAAAAAGTAAAGGATTAGAAATGACAGGTATTTTAGATAGTTGAAGAGTCAAGCATAAGATTTAGCAGTTGAATCTTTATTGATGCAAACTTTATTGTCCTATTTTGATACAAAGCTCATGTTTAAACGCTACCGTTTTGCTGAATGCCGATCACCAAAGAAAACAAAATAGATAATTAAGTTGCCGCTTAATCATATGCATACTAGACATTACTATTAGCCTCAAACAGAATAATAGCTGCATTATTATTCATTCCATTTGAGGCTTTCTTACTATTCTAATTAGAATCTAGAAATTGATTTTGATAAATTATCTAATTCTAAATCCTCTTCTTCAACTGCCGGTAGTTTACCCTGGGCAATTGAGCTTAACTTTTTCGCAGGAATTTTAGAAACATCTTCTTTAATCACTTTCAAAGTATCTTTTTCTTGCTCTTCTTCAGTATATGGCTTTTGGCCTGGTAATAACGCAGCAGCTCCTGCTTGCGCAAATAATCCTTGTTTTGCTAATTTATCTGCCTTACGCTGATTTTTTTGATGGACAAGGGCCCCTTGAACCAACGACTCAACATCAATTTGATTAATTAAAATACATATCTTGGCAGCTAAAATAGCTGAAATTAAAGATTTCTCATGGGAGTCTGTCGTTGCAAAAGAAATCTGTTGTTCAGCAACCGCATTACTCACCTGGGGTGTTGGAGCGGGCAACATTTTTTTCTTTTTTGACTTCTTATGACTATCTTCTAACATCAGAGAGGCGCTAACAGATGGTTCAATAGCCAGGCCCTTCTGTGTAAAACTCTCAATTTTTAGAGGTTCATAGGCAGGCAACTGATATGAAATACCTAATTTATCTTTCTTAATCTCATCGTAACTAATAACTACTTCTGCATCCGGGTTTAGTAGACGGCTGAGTATACAATGGGTTAGATTATATGCGATAAACTCTTGCATATTGAGGCTAGAATTTGAAAGGTATATGCCTGCTTTTTTAAATCCTTTCTCTATTTTAGGTGCTAAATCATTAAGCGCTTTTTTATAAAACTGGTTGCGATTAAAATCATAGCCAAATACATCGTTTGGATTCCAGTGATCTAAGTCATAAGATTTATGTTTAAAAAGTGCCAAACCTTTTTCTTGTATGTTATCTAAGCAGAGCTCAGCAATTTCTCGCGAAATTGTTCCTGACATTACGTTTCCCATATATACCTTCTTAATAGTAAATAATGAAATGTGTAGCGAAAGCATTTTATCATAATCCGCCTGGAATGAACAATTAATGACCAGTGAATATTAATTTAATCGATTGAAAATGTAATTCATTCAGCGTTGAGCCTATAGCTTAGAAGTTTTTGAAATAAACGAAAAAGTTTTAGTGCCTAAACAAGAGGCTCGTGATTTTGAAAGTGTAGCCAAGAATTTTTATTTTGGAAGGATGACTCGTTATAACCCTTACTGGGGTTGGTCGGGACGGAAGGATTTGAACCTTCGACCACTAGCACCCCATTCTTAAAAAGACCGTTTTCAAACGGTATCATTTGATATCAAATAGTAAAACTAACTCATTGTATTTTATATATTTTCACCATGTGCTATACTTCAAAAAATATCAAACGATTTCATGTGAGATCTCACGAAAGTACACCTAGAAGTACACCTAATTTTTTGCAAGGTGCAATGATGGAAAGACAATTTACAGACGCCTATATTCGATCGCTAAAACCAAGATCTGCTCGCTACGAAGAGTTCAGAGATGGCGGTTTTGGCATCCGTGTCACCCCCAAAGGGCTAAAGACATTTCTTTATCGTTACAGAATCAACGGCCAAAGACATTTCATAACCATAGGTCACTACCCTGCTATAAGTTTATCGGAGGCGAAGAAACGTTTTATCGACTTAAGCGACATGCGTCATGGAGAAGTGAATCCCAAAGAACATATTGAAGAGCAAAAACAGAAAGACCAAAGCACGGTAAAAAATCTGATACTCCACTGGTACGCCAACTACATTGAAAAGCACCGCGCTCAACCGCTGCAAATCTGGCAACACATCAAGGTGGATATTATTCCCCTGTTGGGCAATAAAAAACTCGAACATTTAAAAACTCGTGAGATCACCCAAGCCCTAGATAAAATTGTAGGCCGTGGCTCACCTGTTCATGCCAATAAAGTACTAAGCACACTAAAGCAAGCCTTTAACTACGCAGTAAGCCGAGGCGAAATGCTGCTTAACCCTGCCATGACCATACGTGCCAGAGACATAGGCGGCATAGAAAAACCCAGAGAACGCTATTTAACCCTAGATGAAGTAAAAACACTATGGCAATTCCTCGACAGCGAAGAACACGGAACCTCCTTCCAGATCAGAGCAGCCCTAAAAATCATCCTGTTAACAGGTGTTAGAACAGGAGAAATCCGAGTAGCCAAATGGTCAGAATTCGATTTTGAAAACTCCTTGTGGACTATCCCAGCCGAAAATACCAAAACCAACATTGTCATGAGAATCCACCTCACAGAAATGACCAAAAAAGTATTGAGAGAACTCAAAGCTCACAGCAATTCAGAATACGTCATTACAGGCGCAGACGGCCAAAGCATTTTATCCGACCGAGCTATGCCAAGAGCAGTAATCAGAATACAATCACGAGTCGGCATCCCCCACTGGACAGCCCACGACTTAAGACGAACCTTTGCAACCCAGCTTGGTGAGGCTTTGCATGTTGATCCGGTGGTAATTGAGAAATGCCTTGGACATAAAATGCCGAAAATCATGGCCACTTATAACAAGAATGAAATGTTGCCTCAAAGAAAAGAGGCATTGGAACGATGGAGCCAACACCTTGAATATTTATCTCAAGACAATGTAGTACCAATTTTACTGAATAAGTACTAACACGGTTTATTTCTCAGTAGGTGACGTATTGTCACCTACTGAGATCTATCAATTTTTAAAGTACGAATTAAAAACGAAGATCATCCAAAGGATGGGGACAAATAATCCCTAGCCATACACTAGAAATTTGAATTAGTGCAACTATAGTGGTACAATTATAATGAATAGAGATATTGAATATATCGCCTATCAAGGTGAGAAATTTACGATTGAATGGTACTTTGATGAAAAAAAGCATAGCCAATCTCAAGAATACTATTGCTCTTTGACTAAAGACGAACGTATTCAGTTGTTAAAGCTCTTAAAGAGAATGGGTGATGCTGGTGTCATTCACGATAAAACTAAGTTTAGAAATGAAGGAGACAAAATTTACGCCTTCAAACCTAAGCCAGATAGATTTTTATGTTTCTTTTTTGAAGACAGAAAAATAATTTTAACTAATGCCTTCAGAAAGAAGCAGGATAAGTTACCTTTAACCGAAAAGGAAAAAGCCTTGAAGGTTATGGATCAATATACCAGTAGAGTAAAAAGAGGTGATTATTATGACTAAGAAACATTTATCTACTTTTGAACGAGAAATGCAAGACCCTCTTTTTCGCGAACAATTTGAAAAAGAATATGATGAATTTCTATTATCTGAAATCATCAAAGCACTTATGAAGAATGGTAAAATGACTGTGCGAAAACTAGCCGAAAAAGTAGGACTGTCCCCAACTGTAATTCAAAAAATTCGTTCCGGCGAACAAGAAGATGTAAAACTTAGTAACTTTCTCAACATCTCTCACACTTGCGGTTTTAAAGTAGTTTTAGAAAAAGGTGATGACAAGTATTACCTATAACACACTGACTGAGCAGATGTTTCCAGTTTGTAAACATTTAAAAATAAAACATAGTAGTAACTTTTCATACACAGCAATCAAAAAATACATATGTTCCAAAATGGAACATATGCTCTTTTATAAAAAGGTAATTCAAAATGCTGGTTCGCGTAAATTATTTATTTGGCGTTTGCCAAGTATAAAAAAATAAATAAGTAATAAAACAAATAAAAAAAGTAATAATATCAGAAATAAATTATTTAAAAGCTATATAAATCAATTAATTAAATTTAATTAAACTCTTTATAAAAAGTATAAAAAGATGAAGCAACAAGTAATAACTATGATTTTAAACGCACTGCTGTAGAGAGCACCCGAAGAATTGTATCTAAAACAACATCAAGCCGTTTACTAACATCTTCGGCGAGAAAACGCAAAACCATATATCCATGCTCCTGAAGTAACAAATCCTTGCGCCTGTCAGTACGATAGGCTTCTTTGGATGAAAGATGCTGAACCCCATCAATTTCAATAGCAACCCTCGCATCAAGGCAAATCAGATCCACTTCCATCCCACCTAGTCCGTCAAATGGGATAGTTAGCACATGATTTAATTGAAATCTCCCTTTGGTTTCCGGTAATGTTTCCAAACGACAAAACAAGAAAGCCTCAATGAGGCTACGAGCGCGATCAATTTGATCAGACTCCAACATCGCAACATCCGAGAATAATTGCGCTAATGAATTATCAATACCATCTGAAACCAAACGTCTAATGGTACTGCCATAATCATTTTTCCAAAGGGGTTCAACAGGTAGAACAACGTCCGATGGCCATCCTGGATAAGCACTTGCAGGTTGTATTATTTTATAGCCAACAGATTCATAAGCACTAGATCTTCGTTGGAACATACGCTCTAGCATAGGCACAGCGAAATCAGCATAATCATATACATGTACTTCCTTTTTTGTATCATGTAATCGATGCAGGCGACCAACATATTGTGCAATCGTTCCTTTCCAGGAAATAGGTAATGTCAAAAACAAAGTATCTAATCGCGCATCATCAAATCCTTCACCAACAAATCTCCCTGTTGCAAGTACAACACGCTCTTCGTTTAATGGGATAGATGTTAACTGCGAAACAGCTTGTTTCATTTCTTTAGCGCCGAGGCCACCTTTCAGCACAATTAAATGATGAACTTCTGAGCTTAATTGCTGATGAAGGATATCAAGATGTTCATTTCGTTCCGTTAAAATAATAGGCGAACGTCCTTTTTTAACGGCATGAATCACATCATTACAAATCATTTGATTGCGATAATCATCATGCATTAATTCTTCATATAAATCCTGAAATTGAATGCGCAAGTTTTCATGGATTTGCTTGTAAGGACGAAAACTTGTTGGACGCACAAAAACATAATGTTCAAAAGGTCTAACAATGGCTTGTGCTTTAGCATCCACTCGATGAAGAATAGGACCACAGCGCATCATAATAATAGGATGACGACCATCTTTACGAACAAGCGTGGCTGATAATCCTGTAATAAATTTAGCTTTGACTTGCCGAATTATATCGTCAAAACTTACTGACGGGATATGGTGGCATTCATCGACAATTACATAACCATATTGAGAAATCATACCCTCAATGTCAGTATGCTTGGTGAGACTTTGAATCAGGGCAATATCAATAAATCCTGTAATTTTCTTTCCCCCCCCACCAAAGCGGCCAATTTTTTTAGCAGGAAGCCCAAGAAAGGTTTGTAATCGCTCTACCCATTGATCTTGCAGTTGTTTCGTATGAACTACTATTAAGGTGTTAGTTTTTCTCTTGGCAATCATCCAGGCAGCAACAACTGTTTTACCGAATGCCGTCGTTGCAGACAGTACACCAATATCTGATTTAATTAATGCATCCACGGCAATTTGTTGTTCAGGTCTAAGCTCACCACAAAATTGAATATCTAATGGCTCACCCGCAAACAATTCTTCTTGGATGGTGTATTTAATTTTTAGCTCACGCAGCAATTTCGTAATATCATCAAAACATCCCCGAGGTAGCCCAATATGGTGCGAGTAATCACGAGCACACCCAATGATACGAGGCTTTTCATAGACTGGTAATCGCATAGCTTGAGCTTTATAGAAATCAGGATTTTGAAAGGCAGCAATACGAATCAGTCTATTTAATAATGGCGATGGCAATGATTCCTTTTCAATAAAAATCTCATTACTGATGACCAAGTGTATCTTTTTTGGTAATGTATCAATGATTGGCAATGGTACTGGTGGTTTCCAAGGCGTTCTATTTTCTTCTTCAGTAATTTCTAATCGAATACCAACAACACGTCCTTTAGTCTCTGCCTCATTTACTAATTGTTCTATTTCAAAACGAGTTATTTTCTTAATACCTGCAAGATAAGCCCATTGATCTTCAATAATTTGTAATTGTTCATCAATAAATACACTATTACCGGTATGTCGTGCTGCTTTTTGTAGAGGTAAAGCAATTAGGTTGCCAAAACCACCTCGGGGTAGAGTATCTTGATTGGGAAAAAATCGATCGTATGAATCCAAGCCAACTTCAGGATTAGACTCCATGGCCTCTGTTAAAATTGAAGCACCTAATTTTCTTGCTAGTGCTGCGGGGATTGATTCCTCAAAAAACAGCCAAACATGTGCGCCATTACCAGAGCGAGAACGCTCAAGTACTGCTGGCAAGTTTTTTTGATGACAGGTTTTCAAAAAAGCAACAGCATCCTGCTCCCAAGTTGCTTTGTCAAAATCAGCTGCAAGAAAATAACAGGTTTCATCCAATAACATAGGATAAATACCCATCACAAAATCCTGGCCTTTATTGTCATATCCTTGCAAATGCCAATATATAACCTCATCGTCTATGGGAATGAATTGTCGATGTTGGCAATCCATGCACTTGATGCGTGGTTTTTGGCAGACATTTCTAACCCATTCATTTTTACAAGCAGGCGCATATCCAGATTTATGTGTTTTTCTATTTTGAAACCGGCGAGGATAGACATCAGAACGCCCTCGAAAGAGAGATTGAAATAATGCGATTTTTTCTGCGGTTGAAGAATGTTGGGTAATCATAAATATCAGCTGGTTGGAAGCTGGTTAAGTATACCTTATAATTGGCATAAAGAATAAAAGTCATCCTTAAAGAAGAGCTAGTGACATTTTGCCACAAAAGTATGTTCTTTATCGTTTTACCTCTAATTTTATTCAAATCGAAAATTTATCACCCAAAACATTGTTGTTTGTTTTGTGCATGCTATAATATTAAAAAGCACTTTTTTATATAAATTATAAATAAATGTTATATATCATATGGATATAAAATAAATTAAATAATTTGATGTAATGTTTTTTATATAAAATATATTACATAGGCTAATCATGAAATCGACGAGCGACAGCATTTTAAGGCGAATCAGAGCGAAACAACGCGGTTGGGTTTTCACGCCTAAAGATTTTCTTGATATAGCGCCTCGCAATACAGTAGGTGTGACTTTACACAGGCTGGTTGAAAAAGGTGTTATCAGGAAAATTGGGCATGGGATATATGATTTTCCTGTCAAACATTCAAAACTCGGAACTTTATCAGCAAACCCAGATGCAATAGCAAGAGCGATTGCATCAAAAAAAGGTGATACTATTCAACCCGGTGGTGCTCAATTAGCTAATCAGCTTGGCTTTGATGATCAAGTATCAGCTACCCCGTCTTATATTGTTTCTGGTATCTCCCGACAAAAAACCATAGCGAACTATCCAATAAAATTTAGTCATTCAAAATTTATGAATAATATACCTTTAAATCCCAATGTGATTAAGGTACTTAATGCATTAAACCATATTGGAAAGAATCATATTACTGAAGACATGGTGCAGAAAAGTAAACAAATATTGTCGCAAAGAGATAAAGCCCAACTAAAAAAAATATTAAATCAGCTACCAGACTGGATGATTTACGTTGTTTTAAAAATCATAGGAAAATGATAATGCAAGATCTATTGGAATTTAGCCCTAAAGAGCGCCAACAAGCTTTTGAAGAAGCCACTGCTCGTTCCACAACAATTAAGAACCCAATTATAATTGAGAAGGATTTTTGGGTATGCTGGACTCTAGATCATATTTTCTCTAATAAAGACCTATCTCCTCATGTGATTTTTAAAGGAGGGACTTCACTTTCAAAATGTTACAACATCATTGACCGCTTTTCAGAAGATATTGATTTAACGTTCAGCAAAGAATATATGGGCATAGACGATGAAAATGATCCTGCAAGTTGTAATTCACGAAAACAGAGAGATAAGCGGCTTGAAGAGTTGAGCAAGACAGTCAAAAACAAAATTAGCGGGGAGATTAAGCCCATATTACAAACTGAATTTAGCAAGAGTCTTTCCGAATATGTTGATGATTCTGAGTGGCGATTGGAGCCAGATGAACATGATGAGCAAAGTCTGATATTTCATTACCCCAATAGCGTTCCTAAAAAAGATAATGAATATATTCAATCAGCCATAAAGCTGGAGTTTGGTGCCCAAGGGGGTATAAGTCCGTGTGAAAATAAAAGTGTTACTTCTTATTGTCATCAGCTACTACCCGAACTTAGAGGCAAAGCGCCAGAAGTTACTGTCCGTACTTTATTAGCTAAACGAACTTACTGGGAAAAGATCACGTTACTACACGCGGAATACCACCGTTCTCCAGATAAATTACTTCCTTATCGACTCTTTCGACATTATTACGATATTGTTATGTTAGATCACAAAAATCTAACCCAAGAAGCATTAGAAGATATTGCATTGCTAGAAGACGTTAGAAAGAATATATCAATTTATTTCCCTGCAAAATGGGCGAATTATGATAAAGGAGTCATTGGTTCATTGCGTCTATATCCTAATAAACTATTTATAGAGCAATTAAAAGCAGATCATAGCAAGATGGTTGATATGTTCTTTGGTAAAACCCCCGATTTTGATGAAACCTTAGAACACATAAAACGAATTGAGAAAATGGTTAACAAAACCGAGTAGTATAAAATAAGAAAGGAATATCCTCTAAAAAAGAAGGAAATACCATGAATACTAAAGTTGAACCCATACTCCTCTACGAAGGACTTGGTTTTCCTATTGAATTAGAAAATGTAGAAATGATTAATATCAATAACGAATGGCATCCCCAAATTGATGTCCGCTACGTGGCTGATGAAATAATCAAAAAATTGGCTACCCAAGCAGAAAGATTAACTGGTAATCAAGTTAAATTCATTCGTACTTATTTTTCCATGCCTCTACGTGAGTTTGGTGAAACCGTGGTTCATGAACCGCACACCGATGTCAGCGAATGGGAAAAATGTGGGGATGAAAAAACCAGTATGAATGAAAATACTGAGCAAGTGTTACGGATTTACATTATCGAACAAACACAGACCAAAACCTAAGTTGAACAAAAGAATTTCCATTCAAACTTCAAAAGAAGCCAAATATTTGTGAATACCGAATGCAAAAAGCCCAAGCCGATTCAATTAATTCATTGCGTATAACTGCTCCCCCCAATCTAAATTTATTTAAAATTTATCTTCCATCTCAAAATCAGACAAAGTCTTACCATTTATTTAAATTTGGTAAGACTTTGTCTGATTTTGATTAAATTAAACCGTGACAATTTGTCACAGTTTGAAAATAACTTCATATATATTCAATCAATAACAGGTAGAAAAAACCTTTGACAAATACTCCGATTTAAATAAACATCATCAATAGATGACCATTAAACTAAACTTTCACCACAATTTTTTTAACTCCCCAAATCAATGAGCCTAAATCCGTCCAAAACAAGGCCGACCTTAACCCGACACATCATCCCGACACAAACCCGACATAGCAAGATCCAATAGTAGCAAGGAGAAAAAACCTGTCGAATCTAAAAACCAGACAATGCAAAGTTCTCTAGGCCGACCCACCTCATAACTCCAAAATCTGTTTTTTATGTGTTTACGCGCGCGAGGAAAAAATTTTTAAACAATTTTGAACAAAAATAACCAATTACCAATGCAAAAACTTCTCAAAAAAAAAATATAAGGTTCATTTAATATCATTTGCTATCAAACCCATTTCCCCTATTGACACTCTCAACCAATTTCCTAGAATGAATCAAGTTTAATGCATCTTGGTTATCTAAATGTCATCGATTGATAGTATTTGATATCAATTGAAATCAAAATACAGGGTTAAAATAGGAGTAAAAATGGATTTCTTATTCGTCACCACCTACGAACTGGACGCACTAAGCGAAATCCCTCTCATGCAAAGAGTGGTCTATCTCATGGGCATCCGCCCCTACATGGACAGAAAAACGTTCATAGTCGGCATTAAACGCAAAATCAGTTACCAGTCACTGAGAGAAACACTTTATGTCGCGCCCATCAAAGGCGTAAAAACAGGCTGCCCCAGCCACCAACAAATGAAACGTGTAATAAAATCCCTGGCACGACAAGGCATCATAGAAATTCGCTCTACAACCAAAAACCTCATTGTTAAATGTCTTCTGGCTAACCCATATGAACCTATAGGCTTTGAAAATGAATCACATCCTGAAAAAGGTCCATCACCCCAAGCAGAACAGAATCAATCATTACCATCAGAAAATCTAAAATCAATCAAACCTGGAAAATCAGCCTACTCAAAACTAGACGTCAAAGCTCAGACCAGCAGTAACCTAAAAGATCTATACCAAAAATTCGAACAATTCTGGCAAGTCTACCCCCTCCCTAGCTATAAAAATGAAGCCTGGAAACAATTTCAGCAGATTGATCCTGATGAGAGACTTTTTGTGCAGATCATGGATGAATTAAAAACTCAGTTAACTAAAGTTAAAGGGTCAGGAGCTTATTGGCCGTATCCTGCTAGTTGGTTGGGTCAAAAAAGTTGGCGAAATAATGTCTAATCTCATATTGTCTCTTTCATATGCAACCTACATGCAAAATAAACTACTCACCAATCAAAAGACTTTTTTCTTAATTGTTCTAAAAAATGATTATTCTTAGCATCCATACAATTGTTCTGAACATAATAATCATAGAAAACAATAAACCTGTTTAGGTCTATTAAACTCAGCGACTGTGAAGTAGTGCGCTTAAACTCTATTGTCTTATAGTAAGCCCAAACAAAACTATTCCAATAGACTGGATAACATTTAATATCTAATGAAGAAAGTCCTCTACGGAGTATATTGGCCACATCATTTGGAAATGGATCAATTATAATAACTTGTGCTTTATTTTTTTGAAGATAATCACATATCAAATCATAAGTAACTACATCATAAATTTCATCGAAATTTTTCTTAAAAAAAGAATAGCCAACTATAACAATGTTTTTAAATTTATTGACCTTAAGAATATCAGAAAAAAGTCTATAGCTATCTCGCTTTATTAATAAACTCTCACTTTCTCTTGTTGCAAAGTATAAATCCTTGAAAAAATACCTCCTCAAATCTAAGTCTAATGAAAATGAGAGATACTTCATAATAATTTTTTTTTGTTTAGGTGTAATAGTTCCATGCAAAGTTATTACGTTTAATTTTTTAACGAAAAATTCGGCTAAATTATCATGATTTAAATTAATGATTATGGAAGCTGAATTAACATAATTAAATATTTGATATTCAGGACAAAATTCTGGGTATTCATCTAATGTATAATTTTTAGCACATATATATTCAATAAACTGAGGGTTGGCGTGAATCATTCTTTCTAAATAATCCTGCATATTGTTGTTATCAATAATCAATTTACCATCTTCAGGATTGTTCTTAATGAATTTGCTACCTATTATTTGTAACCTAATTTTCTCCTCTTCCGTATTATCATACTCATCATTTACTAATGGATAAGAATAAATTTTCACTAACTCCTCTTTAGCATCATTCATTAAATCATATCGAGATTTTATATAGGAATACGAAACCCCTGCACCAAGTATAAATAACGATTTGAAGCGAGATATTTCTATTATTTTTTTGAGTAAATTTACCGGATCCAGGCTACATTTAAACATTTACTCAAATTCCATTTCATTGTTATTACAAATTATAGTTTAAAAAAGAAACTCTCTGCGTCACTGCAGAATTATCCTGCAGTGACGCAAACAAACTTACTAAAAATTCAAATTTAAAATCAAACAATTAACAAATAAAATTCAATCCCACACCACAGGATTGAACAAAATATTCCTCCAAAACCTATTGCTCCAAGATCTCGCCTTTGCTAAATTTTTCATAAGCATAACTGATGAGCCTGTGCAACTCAGGCGAAACCTTCGGGTCTTATGCTAAGCCACTCTCATTCCCTAACCTGTGGCTGGACGTCTAGTCGGGAATCTGTAGTTCTAGGATAGGCTACCATCGGGTAGATAAGTTAATAATCACTTTTTTATTAACCATGGATCAGCGGCAGCTGCTGTTGGATTGCCGTGCGTTTTTGTATTTAAACAATAAGGAGATAAACCACTAAAAAACCGTTGTACCAAATAATCATTAACCTTTGATTTGCCCCACCATTTCGAGCCTTGCAGCGCAAGCTGGATATCCTCTTTGAGTGAATCGCTCGATTAACACTAAACCAAAGACAGGGCAAATAAATTGATTGAATAAAACTATGCGCAAACACTCTTTAAGACAAATAGCGAGCCAGTATCTGGATCATGATAATAGCGGTAGCCCTCGTGGCAAAAAATATCGTCGCTTTGTTATTCTCAGGATGATTGAGGATCTCTTTGTTCTTGGACTTGCACCATCCAATTGGCCTGGTTTGACTTCTCTCCATTTGCAGCAACTGATTCAACATTGGCATAAGAAAAAGGTTAAGCCTTCGACTCTTATGAATTACATGACCATCATTCGCAAATTCCTCTGCCATGTAGGCCATAAGGCAGAGAATATAGATAATCTCAGTCTAGGTTTGCAAACTAAGAAAATTAAGAAGAAAACTCGGAAATCCCCTGCTGATATAGTAGAGAAGCTCAATGACCCTGTTGCCAAAATCCTTTTGCGTTTTCAAATTCATTTTGGTTTGACCATGAGCGAAGCCATGCGAATTTTGCCCGGGGTACATATTCAAGAGCATGAATTACTACTGACACGAGAAATCACTTTTAATAGCAAGGATAGGAAGATTCCTATTCGCTCTGAAGCTCAAATAAAGCTTATACAGGATTTTAATATATTAACCCAAGGGAACGGCTGTCTTATCGCCACTCATGGTTATAGAGCTATCTGTTTTAGCTGGCAAAAGGTCATGAAGTCCTTAAGGCTCCCTGGAAAGAAATGCTGGCGTTATCTTTATGCCCAGCAATTAAGTTCAAAATTATCATCTCAAATATCCCATTACCGTTTGACCTTACTCATCATGGATGAAATGGGTCTGAAATCCCGTACCACACTTTGGAGTTATCTCAATGAGCAATAAACTACGTAGCGCACTTTACTCAGTACACCAATTAATCAGACAGATGCAGGGTTATTCCTATGCCAGCAAGGCAGATATGAAACATATGATTAACCGCTGCATGAAAGACCTGCATGAGTTGGGTTTTAAAGTTGGCCATTTAAATGGCTTAAAGCCCAAACATATTTATGTGCTTGTTGAACATTGGAAAAAACAGGGTAAGAGTCCCGCAACTATCAAGAATTATATGTCCAAACTGCGTAAACTCGCTTATTTTCTGGATAAGCCTAAACTGGTTAAAACTGGTAATGACTCCTATCAAATTGATAAGCGCACTTATATTCCTACTCAAAATAAAGCCATCCACCATATCGATTTAAATTTATGTACCGATCCGCACATACGCCTTTCACTTGAAGCACAAATGCTTTTTGGCCTACGAAGGGAAGAATCCATGAAATTTGTAGTCAGTGAAGCATGGCATGGTGATTGTTTGCATATCAAACCCAGTTGGACAAAGGGTGGTATTGGACGATTGCTTAAAATTACTAATGAAGAGCAAATGAAATGGCTATTAAAAGTCTCGCAACAGATTAGACGAGGTGAGTCCCTAATCCCTGCGGAAAGAACCTATAAGCAACATTTAAGTCATTATCAACAGCAGGCTAAGTTAATGGGTGTCTGTAAATTACATGGTATCCGTCATGCTTATGCTCAACGTAGATATATCGAATTAACGAAACAGTTAGATCCTTTAAATATAGGTTTGAGATGTCCAATTGCTGGGGGAAAAACAGCTCAAGAGCTAAGTCAAATAGAGAAAAAAATCGATAAACAGGTTAGAGCAATGATCAGTCGTGAACTTGGCCATTCACGTATAAATATCACCAGAACTTATTTAGGTTAACTGGACTAATTATGTTACACCTCGCTAACAGAAGCAGAGTTAGCTGCTTTATAGTGATCAAGCATTTCATTCCATAATAATTGAATATTAGCTCTTGAAATAGGAATATTAGTTACATTACTGGATAGAAACCCAGCGTGCTCACATGAGTTTACAAATGAGAATAACCCATCAAAATACCCCTTAATATTTAAAAAACCTATGGGTTTTATTAATTCTCCAATTTTTATAGCGTTCCATGTCTCAATTGCTTCTTCTAGCGTTCCAAGGCCACCTGGCATCACAACAAACATATCAGATATTTTTTGCATCATGGCCTTACGTTGTTGCATGGAATCAACAATATGTAATTCGTCTATTATTTTTAAAGGCTTTTCTTGTGCGATAAGATGATTAGTAATTATCCCTACTACCCTTCCGCCATATTCTTTTACAGTATTGGCAAGAAGCCCCATCATCCCTAGACTTGAACCACCATAAACTAGAGTAAAACCATCTGCAGCAATTTTTTTACCTAATAAAATTGCTGCATCACTATATTCATTATCATTACCAAATTGAGCGCCCAAATAAACGCAAACAGTTTTCATATAGATCCAGATAATTTCGAAAGAGAATTACAAATATGATGCCATGGTAGGTTAATTTAAGGCTGAGAGGCAAGCGTAGACTTGGTGCAGCTTACGCGCCAATAGGGTCGCTCCTTGCTTTTCCGTCATGTACCTACGGCTTTTGTTTTTCTAATAAAATTTAATTTCATTGAATTGTTAAAGATAAAGGCAAGACGCGACCCCATTAGCTGATTAAAAAACAAGAGCTTATTATTTAATTGTATTGTTACTATAAAACAAAACTACTTGTTCCTGTAAATGTTTTATAAAGCTTTGAAATTGTGAGACGACTTCTGTTAAATAACCTTCGCTAAATATAATTTCATCTCGGGAATACTTTTCCAGATTTAAAGTTTGGCTTGTAGAAATGATATTCAAAATATCATTATGTTTATCTATATAACCACCAGCGTGTGAAATTTTATCACGTATTTTATTTATATTATTTATTTTATTCCATTCATCTATGTCATCTGGAAAATCAAGTTGTATTACCTTCTTTAAATAAGTTCTTGCACGCTTAATACCTGAACCATACATATCATTATATGAAATTTGAGATTCAAGCTCTGATTCAAAACATACGCACAACTGATTCATGAAGTCCTCAAATTTTGCAAAAATTAACTGTATATAAGCTTGTCTCTGTAGTTGTGGAAAGTTATTTTTAAACTCCGTATATAAATCAACTCTTGATTCAAACGAGTCGATATGAGGAGATAATGCAGGATCGTCAACCTCTAAGTATTCGTTATAATCTTGCAAATCCTGAACCCAATGATCATTTGATCTTTTAACAAAAAAATTAAAGTCCTTCAGAAATTCTTGAAAATAGGCAATTTTTTGTAAGGGTACTAGTTGATTTTGATTAGCCATCATTATGAAATCCAATGTTTACATTTATTTAATTATAGTCCTCTGTTTTTTTCTTGATCGGCAAGCACGGCAATTATTAGCCGAAAACTTGGGCATTCGCGTTTGAATATTACTAAAACTTATCTTGGATGAATATTGTGATTATAAATTTGATGATCGAACAAAAGTAATGGAATTACATTTTAAAAATTGGAGACGCTACACAAACGACGAGTTATTCTCCATTAATATTGGCACCTTGCTTCATTTGAAATAAAGTCAGGCAATTAAAAATACTCCTAGCTGCAAAATCAACCATACCTACAAGTTTATAAGCAAAACTTCAATTACTGATCTATTATCGAAATAAAACAAATTAATTTTTCAAGTTTAAAGGCATTCTATGGATATTCAAGACTCAAGGATTGATGCAAGCCATAATACTCCGCAAATTAAATTTAGAACCTGGAGTGCATTTCTAAAATTTATCATTAAAAACAAAGACAAACTACAGAATTGTATATATAGAGGTCAGCGAAACCCAGACTGGTCATTAACACCTACTTTTTATAGAATTATCACTGGAAATAGGGATGAATCCATTAGGCATAGCAATTTTCATCTAGAAAATTTCAAAAAAAATACACGTGGACGACATACTATCTCGTACACTGATCCAATTGATTTCGATGATAACTGGTGGGCTCTTGGTCAGCATTACGGCTTAGCAACTCCACTATTAGATTGGGTATCTTCACCGTATGTAGCGGCTTTTTTTTCTTTTCACAAAGGAAATTCATTTGCGAAAAGCACTTATCGGTCAGTTCATGTATTAGATTTTGATAAAATTGAAAATATTCTGACCAGATATAATCGAGGTAACTCAGATCAGCTGAATGAAATAAGAAGAGTCGACCCATTAACACATGAAAATCAAAGATTAGTTAGTCAGCAAGGTATTTTTACTTTTATTCAGGAAACTAACAATGAGGATAATTATTCCTCTATTGATAAATACTTAATAACATTTAGAAATAAATTTGCTGAAAATATAGGCGACGAAATTTTGCATTTAAAAATTTTAATTCGTGAAACAGAAAGGAATAAAATTCTGGAACATCTCGATTTAATGAATATCAATGAATCAACCCTTTTCCCTGATCTAAATGGAGCGGCCGCTTATTGCAACTATTTACTGAAAAGGAGGGAATAGTAATGTGGATGAATATATCAAATTTCTTTCTCAATAATATAGTTGGTTTCATTGGCATATTTTTTTCATGGCTATTTACATACAAGTATTATAAGAAAAGCTTAAATCAGCAAGCCACAGAAGCCAACAAGGAAATAATAAATTTGATAAACCAATCCAATAACCAAACAATCTCAAAACAGTATTTGATTGAACAAGCTGTCACAGAATATTTAAAAAAAGGAACTCCTGTGAATTTTATTGATTCTCTTGCCATCTCAAATGAAGAAAAAGCTGAAATCTATGATACTGCTGTGCTTAGAGGCAAGGGAAGAGCAGCCAAAAATAATCCTTACCGATAATTAAGCAAGCGTAGGTCGGAATAGTCAATTTACCTTACTTAAGAATTATATTGTTGGGATGCCAACTTGACTCAGATAGTCATATACAGAATCATAAAATTCCGGCAATCTTGTTTCATCACTCTGATCGCCCTCTGGAACAAAAATTACCATTCCCTGTCGGGCCCTGGTAAGCAATACCCTGTAGGTATTTAATAAGTACCTTTTGCGTGTTTCATCATTGATGTTTGACCATTTTGTCCCGCTAAATTTTTTGTAACTCCAACCAGTAGCTGTTTTTCTTAAATTTGCATCCCAAGCAACACAGGTCCAATCGAGCTCTAGGCCTTGGATATCGAATTCCGTAGCGACGTCCTCCAAAAAATTAGATGAACGTACATCATCATGAGGATTTAAAAACCATTGAATTGGATCTATCTCAGACTTAATATGAATTCCATAAGGTTTTAATCTATATGCTCCTGACGAGGCAATGATACCCATGCTTTCGGAGCCCCTTGCCTTACTTTTAAGCCAATGTTTTGCTGTATTGAGATCTCGTGTTAAAACAATTGGATAGAGTGGATTTAAGTTATCCAGAATTCGTTTGGCATCTTCTAATTGGCAATCTAAAATTGCCTTCACGAACATTGAGAGCTTCTCTGACCGAAAAGACCTCATTGAAACCGCAAGATGAAGTTCATCCCTTATATTGATTTGACCTTCTCGAAAATCTGAGTAAATATTTTGTCCATTAGTATACTCAGTATCTGTAAGTTTGTTGGAAACATACACATCCCAATGAGGATAATCTTTTTTTATGGCATGAAACCACTCAGAAAGTCCTGCTTCACCAGTATTGATTTCTTGGCCACCGCCAATTAAGCATATAATAATGGACCAATCCTGGTGGCGATCCATAACACTAATTAAGAACTCAGGTTCTGACATATCAAAATCTGAGATACCTTTTTTTCTTTTCATGAAAAAAGTTGTTTGCTCTAAGGTCCAGGCCCGTTGAGCCTCATCAAATACAGCAACTCGCTCAACAGGAGGAAGGAAATGCTGAAGGGCATCATCTCTAAAATGATGAATATTCTGTATAAATGCCTTAGTTTTAGATTGTGCTTCCTTTTTGGATATTTTACTTTTAGTTCTTTTTCCGTCTGCCACTTCATCGCGTGCAAGTGCCTCTTGAAGCACAGCAACCAACGGACCATTACCAGATAAAAACACTGCATGTTCACCGGCATCTATATCATGTCGTTCGTTTGCAATATTAAGGCCAGCAAGAGTCTTTCCAGCACCAGGAACCCCTGTAATAAAACAAATTGATTTACGATTGTTTAACTTGGAACTATCAATTATCTCTGAAATTGCTTTAGAAGTGAGACTAAGATTAATTGCTCCAGAATCTGAACGGGAAATTTCTGTAACACTATGCCCTTTATAGAGTGCTTGTGCAGCTTCAATAATTGTTGGTGTTGGTTTATATATTGAGTCCATCCATGTTTCTGAAATGAGATTAGCAGCTGATATCGACCTCGTAACTTCATTTATGATTGCAAGAAGATTTTCCTTATTTGCCCTAAGCGGTGAATATACTTTGTCATTATATCTATCTATATTGTTATAGAAATTCGGTGCATCAGTAGCTACTAAAATTGGCACTATATAACGAGAATGGCTTTGTTCGTGAAAATTTTTCAAATCTAAAGCGTAATCTAGCGCCTGGGTTAACGCGCTATTTGTGTATTGTTTATCCCCTACTTTAAACTCTAAAACAAAGATGATTCCTTTGTGAAGAAGGATAACATCCACTCTTTTCCCCATTCTTGGAATAGAGAATTCAAATGCAATATAGGAACTCGCTAAGGCTGATCCAATGGTTTTACAGATCTCGATCTGTTTTAGCCAAGCGTTGCGCTGTAATTCATCAAGAGAAAAGGAATGGAAGGTAGATAACTCGCCAAGAATGTAACTTGGGGAGTCTTTGATAAATTGTTCGATGTCAGAAGCATAGTAAGCACGAGACATTGTATTAAGTTTGCTATCCCAATTATTTGTTGTTTAAAAGTCTATCCCTTATGAATTATAGGTCATTTAACTATCAATATTTAATGATGATTTATTTTGATTTAATAATTTCTAAAAAACAAAAGTACACCCAGAAGTACACCTAGCAGAATTTTTTATTTTTAAGAGGTTTAACTAAGAAGATGCAAGGTACTGATTTTAAAGGGTATTTATTGGTCGGGACGGAAGGATTTGAACCTTCGACCACTAGCACCCCATGCTAGTACGCTACCAGGCTGCGCTACGCCCCGAGATAGCGAATAATACTCTGATCTCTTGGAAATGACAAGATCACTTTTGGAGTTGCTGGGTAAATTCGTAGGCTTGTTTTTGCAGGTTGTTGCCGCTGCAGATGGGGCTTGCCCATTTATCCGGGCAGGGGCGGTCTCTGGCGATGGACCACATGGATAAAGCTCCGATGTTTTTGCTTATTGCAAATTCACGGAGTTTTCTTGCATTTTCGAGGGTGAATTGCTCTGAATTGATGTCGTTCACGCCAATCATCGGGGTTATTTCAATCATGGACCAGAGTTCGGACTCTGTTTTTTTGGGATAGAGAATTCGCAATTCATCTCGGAGAGAGTTTGCGGATTCGATTGCGTAATCGCCCATATCGCCTGTGTAGGCTGGGCCATAATCCATTGCCATGATATTGACGTTAAACACCAGCTCCGTCGCTTTGGCCATTTCAATCAGTTCTTTTCCCTGACTGGTTAGCCCTTCTGGCAAGATGGGCAGGGTAAAACTAATGGTGACTTCTGGATTTTGCTGCTGAAAAATCTGTAAAGCCTGAATCAGGGTGGGCACATCCGCTGTATTGTTTTCCACATCAAAATCCAGAGCTTTTGCATTATAGATCTCCCTGACTTTGCTTAAAATTAATTTCAACTGCTCAACATTACAATTCATGGATAAATCAGTGCCGGAGGCCCCGCCAAATGAAACGGTCACCTCCACATTATTCTTCATCAATTTGTCAGTTAAATGCTGGCCCCACTTATCGGAAACAAGATAGGCGGCATGGCCGCCCCAGGCAGGCTGGCAGTGTCCTGAATCGGTGATGAATGCTAAACGAAATGCTTTTAAATCCTGCTCCTTTGCAATCTTGCTTAAGTCCATTGGTTCTATCGACTGATAGGACGGATCCCAATAGGTATTGATAGTCATATCGGCATAGGGGCTAAACGGCGGTTTTGCCGTAGCTTCCAGAGGATGCGCTAAAACGCTTGTTTGAAAAAATGCACTGATTAATAAGAATCTTGTTAATTTATTAATCATTATTGAACCTTTTATTATCCCTAGCTAAAGGATAGTCCATTATTTGGCCATATGATTACATGCTGTTATTCAAATTATTGGTCTCATCAAACTGCTCTGCGGTTTCATCAATACCGGCATCGACACCGGTGGTGTAATAACCGGGAACCCCGTTGCCTAGCATGTTGACCATTCCATCGCCCACACAGGACTGTTGCATGAGTTCATTAGTACCGATTTTCAGGGATTCTTTCACGGACTCAGGAGTTAAAAGTTGCAGAGGATTCAGGCAAGTATCAGGCTTTTCACCCAGTTTTATGTCTTTTGCCTTTTTCTTTGCAAGAGACTTGTCATCATCCTTATCGTCTTTTGACTTGCTGGTATATTCACGAGTAAGAATAGGACGCGTTTTTAGAATGCCCATGAGTCTTCGCCTGTACAATTATTTATTTAATTATACAATATAAGACCTGATTTGGTCTACAGGAATACAATTTACTCTGAAAATTTTTATTAAAGCAGGAAACTCTATTACAGATGCCGCGGACAAAGCCGCGGCAGGCAGCGATATCAGCCAAAGGCATTAATACCCGTAATATGGCGTCCTAAAACCAGAGTATGCACGTTATCTGTTCCTTCGTAGGTAAAGACGGACTCCAGATTGAGCATATGACGAATCACTGGATATTCAAGACTGATACCATTGGCTCCCAAGAGATTACGGCAGGAGCGGGCGATTTTTATCGCTTCCCGGCAGGCATTGCCTTTGGCGAGAGAAATCATCACCGGTGTTTCGCGATGCTGATCTTTTAAGCGGCCAATTTGCAAATTAAGACATTGGGCTTTAATAATCTCGGTATACATATCCGCCAGGTCTTTCTGAACCAATTGAAATGAAGCCAATGGTTTGGCAAATTGTTTACGTTCAAGCAGATAATCCCGGGTCGCATCGAAGCAGGCCATAGCAGCACCCATTGCTCCCCATGCGATGCCGTACCGCGCCTGGCTTAAACAGCTTAGTGGAGCGCCCAGACCTTTAGTGCTGCCCGGCAGATAATTTTCATCCGGCACAAAGACGTCTTCAAATACCAGCTCGCCTGTCAGAGAAGCGCGCAACGACATTTTATGTTTTACTTCCGGTGCTGAAAATCCCTTGGATTTTGCGTCAACAATAAAGCCGCGGATCCCTTCTTCGGTTTTAGCCCAGACAATAGCGATGTCGGCAATAGGCGCATTGGTAATCCACATTTTAGAACCATTTAAACGCCAGCCGCCCTCTACTTTTTTAGCATAGGTACGCATACTGGCCGGGTCGGAGCCTGAGTCTGGCTCAGTCAGCCCAAAACAGCCAATGATATCTCCTCTGGCCATGCCGGGTAAATAACGCAGCCTTTGTTCTTCTGAGCCATAGCGAAAAATAGGATACATACATAAAGAGCTTTGGACAGAAACAAAGCTTCGTAAACCGCTATCCCCTTTTTCGAGCTCCTGACATACCAAACCATAGGAGACATAGGATGCCTCTGCCCCGCCGTATTCTGCAGGCAAGGTTAAACCGAGTAAGCCCAATTCCGCTGATTGCTTAATGAGTTGACGCGGAAATTCACCGTGCTCAAAGGCCTCCGCCATCAAGGGTATTACATCATGGTTTACAAAACGGGCGACACTGTCCCGAATCATTCGTTCATCATCTTGTAATTGTTCTTCAAGAAACAGCAAGTCGTCCACTTTCTTTCTCCCTTTTCACTGAATTCAAATCAAGAACCGCTTCAACAATGGATTCTTTGCTGGGCAATAGGTATTGCCATGCAGTTCCTAATGGGATGAAGCAATCTTCACCCGTAATGCGTTTTATTTTCAAACGAGATGAGGCTTCTTCCGCAAGCAAGGTGGTTAATCCTTCGCTAATGGAGGCACTGCGCCGTCCCTCATCGACAATCAGAACACGCTTTGCCTTTGCTACTTCGCGTAAAATGGCTTGTGCGGGCAGAGGGCTTAACCAGCGTAAATCAACGATCTTCACTTTGATTTGGTATTGATCGCGTAAAATTTTGGCGGCCTGCCGTGATAAGTAGTAGCCATTGGCATAGCTAAGAATCACCGTATCCCCCTCACCGAATACGCCAACCTCTCCCGCCTCAATGGTTTCATGAGCAGGCGGATACTCAAACAGCCAGCCATTGTCACCGTTTTCATGCAGATCTTTAGTCATGTACAGAGCGATAGGCTCAAGGAAGACCACAACACGGCCTTCTTCATGGGCCAGCTTTATGCAGGTCCTCAGCATTTTAGCAGCATCAGGGCCATTTGAAGGGCAGGCCACAATCACACCGGGTAAATCCCGAAGTACAGCAATCGAATTGTCATTATGAAAATGACCGCCAAAGCCTTTCTGATAGGCTAAACCGGCAATGCGTATGACCATCGGGTTACAATATTGACCATTGGAAAAGAACGACAAGGTCGATGCCTCTCCGCGCAACTGATCTTCCGCGTTATGTAAATAGGCTAAAAACTGGATTTCCGGAACCGGAATAAAGCCATTATGTGATAAACCAATCGCTGTTCCAAGAATTGTCGTCTCATCCAGAATGGAGTCAAACACACGACGCTGACCAAATCTTGCCTGCAAATCAGCAGTCACCCGGTATACACCGCCCTTTTTACCCACGTCCTCGCCAAAAACCAGCATATTAGGGTATTGAGCCATAAGATCAGTTAAAGCGAAATTGATATTCTGGCAAAGATTTCGTTTTAGACTCAGCTGGTTATAAGCACTGCCAAAAGCTTTGATCCGGGCAGCTTCGTCTGGCACGGGATAAGGAGTAGCTGATGTGGGCTTAGGGATAATCGAGGACATGACTTCCGCGGCGCTGCTCATGCGCGGCAAACGAACAGCTTCCATTGCCTTCGCTTCAATCAGCGACTTGTTATCAAGGTATAACTCAGCCATTGATTCCAGGCTCATCCAGTCCTGTTCATGTAATATTCTTGCAGTATGAAGCAAGGGATCATTGGCTTCTATCCGTTCAATCTCAGCCTGACTGTGATATTGCGACTCAATATCGGAACCCGCATGGCCTAAGAGGCGTACGCATTTCATATGCAGGAAAACTGGCTGCTTTTTCTGCCTTGCTATTTGTTGAGCTTCCTGCGCTTTCAGGAAGGTATCCGCTATGTTCAGCCCATCACAACTCAGGTAATGGATGGCCGGCCGGGTTTTTATAGAAGATTCAATCCAATGATTGGGCGTAGGCACGGAAATCCCAATCCCATTATCTTCACAAATGAAAACCAGGGGCAGCGGATAACCCTGACTGGCAATCCAGGAGCAGGCGTTTAAGGTGGTTTGTGAAGACGCGTGATTGGTAGATGCGTCTCCAAATGAGCAAAGGACAATGGAGTCAGCTGGGAGTTTCGATTCAATACTCAGTTCTCTGGCACGGGCAATGGAAATTGCCGCGCCCAGCGCTTTGGGCAAATGTGAGGCGATTGTTGAGGTTTGCGGGGGAATAGATAAAGGCACGCTGCCAAACACCTTATGCCGGCCTCCGGCAATCGGCTCTTCTGCAGCCGCCACCAGAGAGAGCAGGATATCGCGAACCCCGTCACAGCCTGCGACCTGTTTAGCCCGCTGAAGATAAAATCCTCCGCTTCTGTAATGAAGAAATGCCATATCAGCAGGGCGAAAGACTTGTCCGAAAACGGCATTACCTTCATGGCCGCTACTGCCAATCGTATAAAAAGATAAACCTTTTTCTTTCAGTTGGCGGGCGATTAAATCAAGCAGGCGCGATTTAATCTGCGAATCAAATAACTCCATGGCCAGTTTTTTATCGAGTCCAGCCTGCCCAGGTTGCGTATTACTTAACGCAGCCGGGAAATCAGCAGCCTTTATTTTTTTAAGGAACTGCTCATCCACTACACTTGCTCTATCCAGCATCATCACACCCTGTCAATTAGTTCCAATCCTTTCATGAACCATCAAGTATGCTCAATGAAAATCTGCGTATAAGCTACGTGAAAAAAGCGGTAATAGCCAGATCTTGCGTTATAAAAAGTGTATACTCTTATAAGAATTGCAGTAAATGTGCAAGGCTTATCCTTGGGGGTCACTGCCATTAAGTTAAGCTTAGTTGTATATTTAATGTCTTCCCCGCGAAGGCGGGGATTCCATCTCTGGGCTAGCTACAATGCCAGTTTAGGAATGGATTCCCGCCTTCGCGGGAAGGACAAAATTCCTTAACTCAATGGCAGTAATCCTTGGAGTGAGTGCCTGCGGCCCTAAGGAAGAACAAGATGGCCACGGAATTGGTTATTGCCCAAAACCTGCGTTTAAATCCTGTTTCCAGCGAACCTCGACCTGGCAGAAGTCAGGAGCTTTATATCGGGCAGCTTTTAAGAGCAGTCGTTAATTTTCAAAATGCGAATGAAGTCAGCATTAATATCAATGGTCAGAACATCAATGCCAAAACCTCTCACCATTTCACACCGGGCGAATTACTGGAGATCAAAGTCGCTAAAACAGGTGAATCTACCGTTTTACAAGTCATTAAAGACCCTGTTCCCTTAAACACCTTAAATCAGGCCTTATTACATTACTTACCGCGGCAACTGCCTGCCACCCAGTTAATGCCCCTGCTTAGCGTTATGCAGAATCAGGAAAATCTTCCTGAACCACTTAGAACGCAAGCACAGCAATTGCTGCAAAGTATCATTCCCTTAAACGATCTGCCGCAGAAATTTCAGCAGGCTTTGGTACAAAGCGGTTATTTTCTGGAAGCTTCCCTGCTTAATTTTAATAAGCAATCTAACCTGGGGAATGATTTTAAAGGCCAATGCCTGCAATTGCTGGCGGCCATTCAGAAAAATTATCCTGATAACAGCAGCGTTATCACAATAGCCAGCGATCACTCGGTTCAAAAAGAAAATCTGCCTCTGCCTGGTGTTTTGCCGCAGCCCTATGCCAGACCTGCTCCGATTGCCGATTTAGCCATTGATGAATTGCTGCCGCTGGTGCGTGACCACCTGGAACATGTACTGGCACGAATTACGGCGGGCCAACTCACTCACTTACTCCATACCAACAACATCCCTTACAGTGTAATGATTGATTTGCCCGTTAATACTAGTGAACAAGCCGATATTATCCCGCTTTTAATTAAAGAAGAACCTGAACGGAATGCCCAGGAAAGTAACTGGTCTATTCGCTTTGCAGTCAATTTGGAACATTTAGGTGCCATACAAGCTAAATTAACTTTGCAGGGAGATGCTCTGGATGTCCAGTTAAACAGCGAAGTCGCCTCTACACTGGAAATACTGCAGGAAAATGCAGCGGACTTTAGTGAATTATTGAAAGAAGCCGGATTAAACTTACGCAGTTGGCATTTGCGCCAAGGACTTGAAGAAAATCAGCTGGATACGGCCAATCTCAAATTATTGGATATTAAAGTATGATTAAAAAAAATCGGCAGGCAGTTGCTCTGCATTATGACGGGAAAAAAGCACCACGTGTAACCGCCAAGGGCGAAGGAGAAATTGCCGAGCGAATTATTCAGGTGGCAAAACAGCATGGCATTCCTCTCCAGGAAAATAAGGAATTGACTGCCTTACTTGCACAGGTGCAACTGGATAGTGAAATACCGCCGAAGCTTTATGTCGCTGTCGCTCAACTATTGGCATTTCTTTATTTTTTGAATGGCAAAACACCTAAAGACTATCATTCCTGATGAAGACGAAGCCCTCGTTTCAGGATTTAGTCTGATAGAATTCTTCAATCGTGCAATGCACCGATCCAAAGGCATAATGCAAACTGCTGTACGGGACTTCAATAATGTCCATTCTGTTTTCAGTCAAACTTAAAATAGCATCTCTGGTCTTTTCACTGAGGGAAAAAAAGTGATCGTAAACAGCAAACTCACTCTCTCTTTCTGTTGCACCAGAGCTGCCATTCACGAACATTTTATAACGAGAATCAGCATTACTTTTAAGAATAAGTCCATTCGCTCCATAGGCAATTGCCTCAGGAGTGCTTAACAGAATAATTTTCTCAGGATCGTAGAGCTTGCGCAGATAAGCACGATGGTAATCACTGATAGTTTGTGTGTGTTTTATCAATAATGGCAAACCCTGTTTATTTTTCAGTAAACGCGCCTGTTTATCTCTGATATATTCACCTTCGTAAAGTAAAAGCACATCATTGGGTAAAGGGGTCAGGCAGCAGTCCAAATGAAAAAATTCTTTGCGTAATAATTGGATGGGAATGACCTGTTCATCTATTATTTGGCTGATTACGGCATATGCTTTCTTTTCAGTCCTTTGGCCATAGCCTAAAAAATACAAAGCACGATCGGGCGCTTTAAGAAAATCCCCTCCCTCGAAATAAATCCCCTGCTCATCTGACGATGAAAGCGGCTGAATCCTTGCACCCAGCTTCTCGGCTTGTTTTATAGGCGTCTTTTCCTCACCCTGTCTTGAATCTTTTCTGAAATAACCCGGAATAAAAAATAGCTCTTCCTTGCTGGAGTAATAGTGGCCTGTATCGGTCAGGAAGACCTGATAAGGATAATAATACGTTTTATTATGCTCAATATAAGTGTCTTCATTAACTGCACATACTTCAATGCCCTGAGCCTCTATTTGCTGTTTCAAATGACTCATTTCTTCGTATACTAATGCCGCCCTTAGTCTTCTTATTTTTTCATCAAAGCTGATGTCTTCTTTTTCAAACTCTTCCTCACTCTTGTAGCCAAATTTATCGGTTAGCCGGATAAGCGCGGCATTGGGAGCGTCAGAAAAAGGAAAATCATCAATAGGCATAATTTGTTACATTTTTTGTATAAATATTATTATATTAGTACAAAACAAATCCTTTCCATAGTTTTGTGTGGATAAGCTTATGTGTGTAATTTGTCATTAATTGGCAAAGATTAAACAAGTAAACTACAATTAAATCAATAACAAAGACAAGAGGTCAATCATGCGATGGATAGCCCTGCTTCCTACAATTCTTCTTCTGGCAGCCTGCTGTAACACGAATCGAGAAGTCATTGAATACCGTCAGGTCCTTGCCACGCCGCCTTGCTATACCTCCGCATTTGTGGACGAGGAGCCAGTGGATGTCACTACAACAACGGTGCAATATTTTTAGGGAGGTTTTTATGACTCGTCACACATCCAGCCCACAGCCGCAGGCGGTAGAGAGGAAAGACAAAGCGGTCAATAAAGAACCGCCTTCCAATTTACAGGGAACAAAGCCTGATAAGTTACCCAAAGATAAACGCTTTAACCGATAAAGCAGCGTTTCGAACATTCCTCACGCAGATGAGTCTTTGCCCGAATCAAGGAAATGTCGGGCGCTTCGCCCATTAGCCGTCAGGCTTAGAATATCTGATCCCCTCTCCACCGCGCGCAGCGGGGGAGAGGGTTAGGGAGAGGGGGCTATAAACAAGGTCGCGTAGCGATTCATTAATCATATTTCTGTGGTTATGGTTTATTGCCACAATAAAATGGAATCACTAACGTGATAAATTTTTTAACCCCCCTCACCCTACCCTCTCCCCCACGCTGCGCGCGGTGGAGAGGGGATAACAATACTTCTTAGCCTCACGGCTATGAGCGAAGCGCCCGACCTACGCTGTTGAGTCGCTTATTATAGTAAATGAAGCTCCTGATCTCTGGCTGCAGTGTAAGTGGCAAAATCATTGCTAAACTCTTCCACCATGACTTTGGCCACTTTGTGGGCTTGCATTGACGAGGCATTTTTTTGCACGAGGCGATCGACATAACCGCTTTCGGCAATATTGGTATTGAAATCAAAAAAGCCTAGTTTTCCACCCTGATGATCTGTTTTTTCCAATTTGGAAGGGCCTCCCTGATCCGCATGGCTATGATAACAGGCGCCGCCATACGGTATGGAGCAATTGTAGGCAATATCCAGCTGTTTCTGCACTTCTTTCATCGGGACCGCTTCATTAACATAAGCTTTTAGACTGGCAAGCAATTCTTCCTTTGGTTTACTGGAATGCTCAACAGGCTCCGCCATACTCCATAATAATGCCACCCGCCCGGCAACCGCCTGGTATCGCTCATTCGCACTTTTACAGCCCGCCATTGAGGTCGGCTCGATAAAGATAGACAGCGATTGCATCAGCATACCGAACTGCTCATTACGATAATCGCCATTAGCCAGCGCTTTAAGCAGTACCTGAGCTACCAGCACATGAAGATCATTATCGCAGGGCTGGATGACTGCGTTTTTCCATTCACCTCGCATCATTTCAAAATAACCGAGACTCTCTTTTCCAGACGAGGAATCCTTATAAAACGGACACTCCGCCATGTCTGTATTTAGATAATTGAAGTAATTGCTTTGTAAGCGTTCATGAGCCTTGGCCAGACTCTCACTCAATGAGGGCGGCAAATGGGCACGATAATGCATTAAACTTGAGATCATTGCCATTTGAGTCATTAAGGTAGCTTCTCTGGTCACATCATCAAACGCCGAAGGATCCAGTTTGAGAGTATGCTGATTAACCGGAATATTCTGCACATAGACGAGAGAATCGAGTCTGGATGCGCTCAATTGTTCTTTATTATATAAATGCGCTCCCTGCAGAATTAATCTGGCACTTTCCCGCTGCTGATTGGCTCCCGGCCCATTATCACCAATGCGCGTATACAAAGAAGTCAGCAGATTATAAACAACCGGTGAGCGGTAACCTGGGTTTTTATTGTGTAATCGAGTCACATCAACGGCCAGTTTATCAGCCACATCTCGAATTGCATCGGTCGCACCCAGCACTGCTATCGAGGGCACACGTGCGTCTACTGCCTGATGTTTGAAAGCTGCAACAGTTTCTTCCTGTGGATTATAGCGGTTACGTGCAATCGCTCGGAATGCCTGGCGGTTAGCCCCTTTCTGTTTATTGTGCGCTGTCTCTTCCGTTGCGCTAACTCGCATCACCAGTTGATTGCTGGCATCTGTATGTAAATAATCCAAAGCCGAACCTGTGGTACTGGTAAAATGGTCTTTCTTTAACTCTTTAATTGCCGCCTGATAGTCGTCAAGATTATCCGCTTGACTTAACTTCTCCCGCATTGCGTTACGCAATAACTCTCGCACCTCAGAGGACAATTTCTTTCTTGTGCCATCCAGCTCTTTATTTAACTCAGTCACCACCAATGAACCCTTTCTGGCAATACTATCCCTTAGAGCTGCATGATAGCGAAGCATTACTTTCTTATTAATTTGTTCAAACAGTTGCTGCTTTTCTTCAGTTGAGAATATGGACTCATTGGCGTTTAGTAAACCTTTCTGAATAAGCAGGCGCTCAATTGCCCTTAACGCAAGAGAAGCATGCATGGTCATTTCTTCCTGAAGCGGAATAATGCTTCCCTGCTCTCCCTTGTCAAATAACTCTTCAAGATGTGAAGTGATGCTTTTTTCCTCAGGTAAGGGCTTATAGGATTCATGGATAATCACGGAGGGATTCACGGCTTGACCTGCGGATGCTTCAACATAGGCTAGAAACTGTCTGCGCAGACGTGGATGAAAACTGACATCGAGATTGCAAAAGGTAGTTTCCGTAATGCGTTCAACCCCCATCGCTGCAGCAAGTTTTTCGAGGCTGCCCTGGGTATCATTGCCTTCAGTGATTTGGCCGATTATCTCATCCATATCTTCCTGAGTTAGGCGTACTTCCAGCAGCACGTGCCCTTGCGTATCAAAAACCGGCTGGTCTTGTCTCTCAGCAATTGCTATTCCTTTATTGATTAAAAACTGCTGATAAATCGCTTCTGCACGCTGGCTGTTTTTTCCAAGGTTATATTGACCGAGATTAGCCATTGTTTTGTAAACACTCAATTCACTTTCAACAGTGCGGCCTAGCAAAGAGCCGCGGGCTCTTAGCGGGTCCATCAAAGATTGTTCAATATGATTGTTGATTACTCTGTCCAGTTTGTCCTCTTTATCTAACACTAACGGCAGCTCACCATCGGTTACCATTCGTTGTTGCTCAGCAGGTGTCAGGTTCTCTCCAAAACTGGCGATGTTAAATAATTGCGTCATTAAGCCCGCAGCCCGGGAGCGGGTGGGACCTGACCATTTGGCAAATAACCTGGGTAAATCGGCTGATGCCAGGATGTCCTGAAGCATTTCCACACTGATGTCCTTTTCATTCCTGATTCGGGATGCCAATTCGGAAAAAACATGGCTTTTATAATCGTCCGGGTTTAGTTGCAAATAGGTTCGAATGGCTAACAAGGCCTTTCTTGCCTGAGCGGTGTGGACAAATGAAGCCGCTTTCTCTCCCTGACGGATTTTAATATGATCGCGCAAACTGATTAAAACAGAGTCCGAGCCGCTTTGTTCATGCGAGCCTTTTTCTCCAGCCAAAAAGTTGGAAATTTCTCCCAGCCCGTGCTCAGCCATTACCGGATCAACCTTGTTCAAATAATCAGTTAAACTGGCTTCTAAGGCGGTGGTTTCTTCAAAACTTAGCGCATTGAGTACATCTTTTTGCGCAGACTGATTTAGTGAGAGGAAGAACCTTGGCCGTGCTTTAGTCAGAGCAGTCAGGATAGGGACATCGGTCTGGACCAATGAAATAAGTAATTGCTGATTACGCTCTGCATGCTCTTCGTCTTGCTCATCAAGCAACGGGAGTATTTCGCTTTTTAAAGATTCAGTGAACTCCTGTTCTCTTTCTTCGCCTTGATACTGTTTATATAGCTTATTGATTAAAACAGTCAGAAATCGGGGGGCACGCTTTATCACAGTCAGGAAACTATCGTCTAAGCGGACAGTGCCATCATCCAGGCCATTTTTTAATCCAGTTTCCAGTATCTCTGTATTGACAACCTCAGGAATTGTAAGCTTCAAATCGCTTAAAAGCTGGCGCTGCAACCAGACCTGGCGGGAAAGTCGAGATGGTGATTTTAACCATGCGTCATAAGGGTGCTGGCAAATCCTGTTAAAATTAGTATCGCTAAGGCCTTCTGCGACAAGCACGGCGAGGGAGAGGTCGCGAATTGGAATACCCAGATAATATACATAAATATCCGAGATTAACTGAGCGGCTCTACTGGAAATGGATGCCTTTCCACGCGAACGTTTGTAAAACAACGCATCTCGTTCCTCTTTAGACAATTCAGAAATTTTTCTACTCAGATATTCTGCGGATAACTTGCCGTTCTCAAGTTGCTCAAGAACATCGGAAAAAAATTCTTTCTTAATTTTGTTATACGCTACAACATCATCTTTGCTATCGATGTATTTTTTAATATCCTCAGCTAAAGACATTAGCTACTCCAAAAAATCTGGTTCTACTCAAATTATAGAATTTCACTTAAGGAAATATTATTATTTAGACAGCATGCATTTAATTTACACTTTTGTTACATTTATTTTGTCTGTTTTTAACTAAGAACTAACCCCCATAGGAATACTTATGCGTCGTTTTAAAGGATTACTTCTCTTTCTGGTCAATTTCCCCTGTTTCGCTCTGCCCTCAGATTTTGTGTATTTGCAGGATGCAGCTCCGGATATTATCGAGGAGCTACGTTACGCCAACTCCAATAACTTTACGGGAAAAGTGGTGCCAGGTTATTTGAGCGGGCGCTGTATTCTGACTCGGCAAGCGGCGAATCACCTGGCAAAAATAGAAGCGCAGGCGAAACGTTTGGGTTATACGCTAAAAGTATATGATTGCTATCGGCCTACGAAAGCGGTTAAAGCTTTTTATAACTGGAGCCAAAATATAAAAGAGGATAGCGAGAAGCCTTATTATTATCCCAGAGTGGAAAAATCCGAGCTTTTCGAGAAAGGTTATATTGCGCTTTCTTCAGGCCACAGTCGAGGCAGTACCGTTGATTTAACCCTGGTGTCACTGTCATCGCTTAACAAAGGAAGCTCTCGACCAGGCACCGCTTGTTTCGGAAGTTCACGCAATTATCAGGATGATAACAGCATTAATACCGGAACACGTTTTGATTGTCTGGATCCCAGCGCCCATGTTTTTTATAAAGAGCTTAGCGCTGAGCAGAAGAAAAATCGTTTATTGCTTAGAACACTGATGATCAGGGGCGGGTTTAAACCCTACGCCAAAGAATGGTGGCATTTTACTTTAAAAAATGAACCCTTTCCGAAGACTTATTTCAATTTTTCTGTTAAATGAAATATTCGAATTGTCATTTCCGCGTGGCATTGTTGCATGAATAGAATCAAGCAACTAACCTGTCGTCTTTGCGAACAAAGTGAAGCAATCCAGATCAGAGTTTGAACAAAGCAAGAAGCTGGATTGCTTCGCTAACGCTCGCAAAGACAGTTTTTTGCGTAGGGGCTGAGCAGTTAAAGCTCAGCCCCTCACACCCTAGCTAACCGCTTCTCTGATCATCCATACTCGTTGTGAATCACCAGGCAGGCTGGCTGTGTCCATCCATAACAGGTTTCCTCCTATGGATGTCTTTGAAGACACGGCAATTGCAAAGGGATATTTTTTCTTCAAAGCCAGTAAGGCATTCAGTACTCTGCCGGGATCAGACTGGGTGTCTTTCAGCAATAGTTCATTACCGCGATAGATTACAGTCACCGCCTGCCCATTCACAGCCTGTTTAACCACTGTCTCCAGACGGCGCCAGCGGGCTTGTTTGCCGCGTTGCTGTTCCGCCTGAGTCGGGTTCATCTGATACTTGATTCTATTTTTTGAAGCAAACATCCGTGACCAGGAATTATTCCCAGGCTTTTGCTGTAAAAAATAGGTACACAAAGCGTCAATCAGATAGCGGTATTTTCCTGAAATGGAAGGACTGGTGCCCGGGCGGTTATTAATATACATCGCAAAAGCCAGTGTATGGCCATTCGCGGTGTACAGATAACCCGACAAACTCACAATACCGGTCATGGTGCCCGTTTTCGCCCGCACCATATCCTGCTGCTCAGGCCGTTTAAATCGCCGTTGCAATGTACCGTCACGCCCGGACACAGGCAACGCGGCAATATATTCATAGGCCAGAGGGAATCGTTCATATAGAAAACGAAGCAGATTTACGGTTTGACCTGCAGTTAACAAATCATTACGCGATAAGCCCGAACCATCGGTCAGAATTGCTTGCTGCAAGGGAATACCGGTTTGATCCTGTAAGAATTTTTTAACAGTCTGCTGTGCTTCAGGCCAATTTTGCGGAGAACCATGTAATTTATGCGCCGCATGCAGAAACAGACTGTCCGCATACAAATTATCCGAAGGTTTCAATGTATCAGCCATAAGTTGCGCAATGGGCTTGGAGGAGTCTGTGGCCAGTAACATCGCGCCGCTTGGTGTACCACCAAGAAGGACATTGCCGTCCAGAATGATATTCTCTTTAGATAATTGCTGACGAACCAGACCTTTCGCATAGGCTAAAGGATTGCGGATCGCCATTTTTTGCTGGATTGCCCACTGACCGACACCAATACAACCTCTCACATTTAAATGATTTTCCTGATCCATCACAAAAGAAACACCGCAACGCGCTGATTTTTCTTTGGTTTTCACTTCATTGTTAACTATAATACTTCCGCTGTCATCATCCACTTCCACAACAGCCGGCTCTCCTGGTCTCCCGCCAGGATTGACGGTTGCTATCATGCGATTGGCATCAATCATGGTCGGCCCTAATGGAGCGCCATAGCTATAGGCTAAATCGCTGGTCATCCAGCCAGGAGCGTAAGGATTCACTATTGCATGGCTGCTATCAATAATCACATTGCCCTGAATATGGTTAATGTGCCAGTTTTTTAATACGGCGAGTAAATTGGCCAGGCGCTCACGGCTAAACGAAGGATCACCAGACAACTTCAGATACAGAGAACCTTTGAGAACCCCGTTCTGTAACTGGGAAGCATTTGTACTTAAGGTATTGATGAAGCGGTAATCAGGACCGAGCACCATCAGAGCCGCCGCATCGGAAAATAGCTTCATGTTACTGGCAGGCACAAACGGCTGATTCTGGTTTCGGCGGTAAAGGGTTGTTCCTGTGTTTAAATCAATAACTTCTATGCCGATATTAGTTGCCGGATCGACCTGATTAATCAGCCGGTCAGCCCCGCCTTTGATGGTGGCATGGCAGAGATCCGTAATTATCAGGCTAAGCAATGCGCACGACAAGATCCTTTTCATCGATGAGGTTCCTTAGTGATGTGATTATAAAATCAGAAAAATGTTGCTAATCATACCGCAAGCCCATGCGGTCAAGAAGACCTGCAAGCGTATCATTATTGAAAAATTTTACCTTTAACCAGCCGCCCTTTCCTTTCTCGCTGATTATTTCGACAGGCGCCCCCACCTGTTCCGATAGTTTCATCTCAAGCTGTAAGACATCACGGTCTTTAAATGAGGCGGAAACTTCTTCCTGCTGCGTTTTAAATTTTTTTATTTCCTGCTCGCTCTGTCTGACCGACCAGTCCTGCTCGATCATTTGTCTGGCTAAAAGCAACTGCTGAGCAGGCGACAGGCCCACCAGTAGACGAGCATGGCCAAAGCTCAACTTCCCCTCTCGAAGCAACAATTGCACTTCTGAACTTAAACCAAGCAGCCGCATAATATTGGTGACATGACTACGGGACTTTCCAACCAAAATGGCGATTTCATCCTGGCGGAAATGAAACTCATCGCATAAACGACGATAGCCGCTGGCCTCTTCAATCAGATTAAGTTCCTGGCGCTGGATATTTTCGATCAGCGTCAGGGCAGCAGCCTGTTGATCCGAATATTGTCCAATCATGCAGGGTATTTGCGCCAAACCAGCCATCCTGGCTGCTCGCCAGCGTCGCTCTCCGGCAATAATTTCATAGCAGTTGCTGGCTATTTCCCGGACCACCAGCGGTTCAATCAATCCCTGGGCTGCAATCGATTGCGCAAGCTCGGCCAATAAGTGCTCATCAAAATCAAGGCGCGGTTGATAACGTCCTCTTTGCAGACAATCAACAGGTAAAAGACGATAGACAGTGTCCTGAGACAGCACTGCACTAGTTTTTATCATACAGATACCATCCCAGATAAAAAATCATATGTGCAAATATCGTAATCAGCAGACCATACTGCCAGAAAATGTAGCCAAAAATCAGCGCTTGCCACAGGGATAACAATAACATGATATAAACAAACTGGCGGCTGGCACGGCATCCGGCGGCCAGATAAGCGGGAAGCTGGCTTATTGAAAAAAATAAGCCGCTGATGACAATGGAAGTCCACACCATCGCATCGCTCTTCTGGCCGGAAAATAACATGGCGAAATAAAGAATGACATTCAATAATCCCCAGCGGGCAAGTATCTCATCAACCACACCACCATAAAGAACACAGCCATCAAGACCAATTTTCTGCCGAAATGTTTTTAGAGCAAGCAGCGTAGGCGGCTCAAGTACTCTGGCAGCCAGCCCGTAATACAGCAGAAGAAACCCTACCAGACCAACCAGAGTCAAAATGCCAGTTGCCAATAAAGCATCCTGAATATGCCGCCAGATTTCTTTGCCGCTTAATAAGGCTGACAAAAGCGGATCGCCTAATCCTGTTTTGGTGGATAAAACGGTACCTGCCACTGCCATTAACAGCACCATAATCAGGGTTTGAATAACAACGAGACGACTCATTTTTTTCTGCACCGTTGGACTGTTATTCGGTAACAGCATCGCGATTAAACGAGGTAAGGTAATAAAAATCCCGGGGAGAGCCAGAATAAATAAAAAAAGAATCATCGGCCAATACATTGTCTTTTAATCCTTACGCAGAACGCTATAAAAAAATCCATCACAATTTTCCTGGCCCGGTAAAATCTGCCAGCCGTATTCATTGGCGCTTCCCCAGGGAGGATTAATCGGCAAAACCCGGCATTCAGACTGCTCTTTTAGAAACGCTTTGATTTGATCTTCATTTTCGCGCTTTAATATGGAACAGGTTGCATAGACTAGTAATCCTCCTTTTTTCAGCAAGGGCCAGACTGCATGCAGCAACTGCTTTTGCAAGCTAACAACAGGGTCAATATCCTGCTCCTGCCTGATAATTTTGATATCAGGATGCCGGCGAATAACGCCTGTAGCCGAACAAGGGGCATCGAGCAGAATGCGGTCAAACAATTGACCATCCCACCAATCCGAAGGCGTGAGAACATTTCCCTGCAACACCGTCGCTTTAAGTTGTAATCGTGCCAGATTTTCCTGCACCCGCTGCAAACGTCTCTGCTCGACATCCACAGCGACACATTCCTGTAAATCGGCCTGGGACTCAAGAATATAACTGGTTTTTCCGCCAGGAGCGCAGCAGGCGTCCAGCACTCGAAGACCCGGCTCAAGCGCCAATAACTTAACAGCCGCTTGCGCGGAGCCGTCCTGCACTGAAAAATAACCCTCGGCATAACCAGGTAATTCGCGAATATCCACTGCGGTATCAATTTGGATGCCATGCGGTAAATAAGACGGTGCTGCCACTTCAATACCTGCCTGCTCAAGTTGCGCTAAATAAGCATCGCGGGATGTTTTCAGCTGATTCGTGCGTAAGTAGAGGGGAGGATGCTGGTCATTGGCAGTTAAAATGTACTGATAATTATTGGGCCAATCTTTTTTCAAAGCCTTGATAAACCATTGCGGATGGTTACTGGAATAGGCCGGGTTATTTTCCAGCGATGCCAGAATTACCTCTTTTTCGCGGCAGAAACGCCGCAATACTGCATTAATCAAGCCTTTTGCCCAACTCTTTTTGAGCCGGTCGAGCAAGGCAACTGTTTCCTGAACAGTGGCATACTCTGGCTTATTCAGATACTGCAACTGGAACAATCCCATGAGGATCAAGAGCCAGATCTCAGGTGCTTCCGGCTTTTTGTTGAGCAGTTGCCTGGCAATCAGCTCCAATCGATAATAATAACGGCAAACACCAAAACAAATTGCCTTGGTTAAGGGGCTTATTTCGGCGGATTGCAGCGACTGATTTAATGAAACTTTGTTTTCAAACAGATCAATCAGAATCTTCAGTGCCTGCGCACGTTCATTTGGTTTCATTTAATACCTGACCAATCAAACTGTGGTATTTGCCGGCATTCATCCATTCCGTTATCGAAAGCGGTTTTCCTCCCGCAAATTGTAACTGCTGTATCGATAAAATACCGCTGCCTGTGGCTATACAGAGCCCTTCCTTGCTTATGGATAAAACCGTACCGGGTTCTGCATTACTCACTTCTGTTTCTACTTTGGCCTGATAAATTTTGATCATCTCGCCGCTTGCGGTGCTGGTATAACTAATTGGCCAGGGATTAAACGCTCTTATCTGTCTCTCAATAACATCAGCACCCAGCTGCCAATCGATAAGGGCCTGCTCTTTTTGTATCTTTCCGGCATAGGTCACGCCTTCAGCGCTTTGTGCTTCAGGATTTATCTTGTCCTGTGCCAATAAATTCAATGTTTCCAGCAAAGGGGCTATCGAAAGCAATGAAAGTTTGTCGTGTAAATTACCTGCCGTATCCTGAGCTTCGATGGCACAGTCCACTGACATCAGTTTTGCACCCGTATCCATGCCGGCATCCATCTGCATAATGGTTACTCCCGTTCTGGGATCGCCATGGAGTATGGCTTGCTGAATTGGCGAAGCTCCGCGCCAGCGCGGCAAGAGCGATGCATGCACATTGATACAACCAAGACGAGGTATAGCCAAAACCCTTTCTGGCAGAATTAAACCATAGGCAATCACCACCATTACATCAGGCTTTAATGCGGCAAGCTCAGCGACTGTCGATTCAGATTTAAAATTAAGCGGCTGATAAACTGGATACTGATTCTCCAATGCCCAGGTTTTAACCGCAGAAGCCTGTAATTTACGCCCACGACCGGCCGGGCGATCAGGCTGTGAATAAACAGCCTGCAAGCGATGTCCTGAGTGGGCCAGAGCATCCAGACAGGGAACGCCAAACTCAGGGGTGCCTGCGAAAACAATCGATAAAGAAGACGTCATGATTTTCGGGCTTGCATACGTTTAAATTTATCCAGTTTCCTTCTGGCCATAGTGCGTTTTAAAGGCGACAGCAAGTCAACAAATAATTTACCATTCAAATGGTCAATCTCATGCTGAAAACACTCTCCCAACACCCCTTCACCGCTCATTTCATAGGGCTTGCCGTAGCGATCCAGAGCTCGAATGGTTACCTTCTCCGCTCGAACCACCGTATCATATACACTGGGAACCGAGAGGCAGCCTTCCTGGTACTCCACTTTTCCTTCGGAAGCGATGATTTCCGGATTGATTAACACCAGTTGCTTCGCCTTATCCCCTTCTATATCAATTACAGAAAGCCTTAAGCTGATACCAATCTGGGGAGCGGCAAGTCCAACGCCATTAACGCTGTACATGGTTTCAAACATATCATCAATCAGCTGCTGCAATTCTTCGGTTATTTCCTGAACCGGCTCCGCCACCAGCCGCAGACGAGGATCCGGTAGATAAATAATTTTACGTATGGCCATGTAAACTCGTGAAAAAAATAGTTGATGGATAATATTATCGCGAATACAATGTTCGACTGCAAGATACTCCAACTAAGCTCTGCTTATAAATGTGATTAATATACAGGTTTCAGGGACAGAAAAATGCGGCATTTATTTGTCATAATAGGTTTGCTCATCTCATTCGCCACGCAGGCAGTCTCCATTCTGGAGGATTCACCCCGCCGTTATGTTGTGCAACCCGGTGACACCCTTTGGAGTATCGCCTGTAAATATCTTGCTAATCCATGGGAATGGAAGACCCTCTGGCACGCCAACCCTCGAATAAAAAATCCTAATCGTTTATACCCGGGCGCTATCATTGAGCTGCGCTATGCGCATAACCAGCCCTACCTTAAGGTGCTATCGAACGGCACCATTAAATTATCTCCGAATATCCGCCCGCGTCCCCTTGAAGAGGCGATCCCTCCTATTCCGCTGATGGTTATCAAACCCTTCCTGAACTCCTCGCTGGTCATGGATGAAGATCGCCTGAGAAAAGCGCCTTACATTGTGGCTTTTATGGGTGAGCATATGCTGGGAGGACAGGGGGATGAGGTCTATGTCAAAAATCTTCATCCGAATTGTAAAATGCCGCGCGGAGCGACTATTTCCTATGCCGTTTATCGTCCCAATTGCCCTTATATAGAACCCGAAACCAATCGTTTACTGGGCTACAAGGCTACACTTGTAGGCTATGCGGAATTAGTACGCGGCGGCGAACCTGCCACCATCCTGCTGACTGAAATTACTGAGGGAGTTCGGTTAAAAGATCGAGTGATGCTTAATGATTTTCCCGAATTTAATTTATATTTCGAACCCAAGACCCCCAATAGCCCCGTGTGCGGCTCTATTATCGATTTGCCCGGCGATTACACCCAGGGCGCGGTGGGATTAGTTGCTGTCATTGATCGCGGTCAGGATGCAGGTCTTGAGCCGGGTGATGTACTTGGCATATATTCTGAACGGAAACTGGTGGCAGACCCTCTGGATACCGCCAATCCAATTCTGCTTCCACGGGAGCGGGTCGGGGAAGTAATGATTTTCAGAACTTTCTCAAAGACCAGTTTTGGATTGGTTGTGCGCTCAATTCGAGCAATTCATCTTGGCGATAAGGTGACCAATCCATGAGTAACAAACCCTTTCTTCTTTTGCTAAACCGCATTGAAGGTATTGGTCCACGTACCGCACAGCGCCTGTTGAATCGCTGGCCCAGTCTGGAAGCACTTTTTTCCCTGTCTAAAGAGGAAATGATTGCTTCTGGCTTAACACCGCTGCTTGCCACCGCCCTGAGCTCTGCTGACAGAACGATGATTGATGCGGATTTAAAATGGGAACAGCAAAGCTCAATTCATCACCTGGTGACCTGGGAGGATGAACACTATCCTGCCTTGTTAAAAGAAATTCACGACCCGCCGCTGGTACTTTACGGCATTGGAAACTGGGCTTGTATAAAAAATAAGACTTTGGCGATGGTGGGAACCCGTAAGCCTTCCGTTAATGGAGATGAAATTGCATATCGCTTTGCATTTGAACTGGCCGGAAGAGAAATTACAATCGTCAGCGGAGGTGCATTGGGCGTTGACGCGAAGGCCCATCAGGGAAGTATTGATGCCAAGGGGCAAACAATAGCGGTCATGGGAACCGGCATTGATGTGGTTTATCCTGCCCGTCATCGCTCGCTTGTAAAAAAAATTATCGGCAATGGCTTGATTTTGAGTGAATTTCCTCTGGGGAAACCACCAAGCGCTGGACATTTCCCTCGCAGAAATCGTATAATAAGTGGTTTATCTATTGCCACATTGGTTGTTGAGGCAGCAATTAAGAGTGGTTCACTGATTACAGCCAGGTTAGCACTTGAGCAAAACCGTGATGTACTTGCCATACCCGGTTCTATACATAATCCACAGGCGCGGGGCTGCCACTATCTTTTACAACAGGGAGCCAGACTGGTGACCTCAGCTGCCGATATTCTGGATGCGCTTGGATGTGATAATTGGTCTAACAATGCAGGTGGTTCCGCACAATCCCTTGCAACACATAATAAAAACCTAGTAAAGTGCATTGGTTTTGAAATCACTACCGTTGATCAGATCTGTAATCGCAGCGGTATTCAAATCGATGAAGTGGCCTGTGGCTTGGCTGAACTTGAATTACAGGGCATTGTCAAAGCAGTACCCGGCGGCTACATGAGGTGTTATTAATGAAAGACAGCTTGTTTGAAATGCTAATGAATTTATTTGAGAAAAGTCTTTCCCAATTAAAAGATGGAAGCTCATCTGATATAGGACTTGAGGCAGATGGCGAAGAAAGCGTTCAGGATAAAAACTCTTTCTTTGTCAGAGCAGCGCGTGATTCCTCTATCAGAGTGTTTACCTATGAAGAGCAGATGAAATTCACAAAGGCAAGTTATCAGTTTTTAATGAAGTTAATGCTATTGGGAATCATTGCTTCCGAGACAATGGAGCAGATCATTAATCAGCTTCTTTTTTCGGAGTCTCGTTTCGTAACGCTTCAGGAAACAAAGTGGACTATTCGCAATTGTCTGGCTGAAAGCTTAAATACAGTGCAACTCGCTTTTCTTGATCTTGTGCTATATCAAAAGGAAGATGAATTACCTCTGCATTAATGATCCTTAATTAAAAAAATAAGCTAATCTCCTTCAGGCAAGGCCTGAATAATTGCTTCATTGATAGCAAGAGACGAGTCAATAATACTAACAATACTGTTAAGAAACTTCTAAAGGATAAAGGTCTTTTATGAGTAAACACCTGGTTATCGTAGAATCACCTGCTAAAGCCAAAACCATCCAGAAATATTTGGGTAATGACTATGATGTACTTGCCTCTTATGGCCATGTCAGAGATCTGCCCCCACGAAAAGGCTCTGTAAATCCCGACAATCATTTTAAAATGACCTATAGCCCCATTGAAAAAAATGTAAGGCATATTGAGTCAATCGCCAAAGCCTTAAAAAAATCGGATTCCCTGCTTCTCGCAACCGACCCCGATCGCGAAGGAGAGGCCATTTCCTGGCATGTGTTTGAATTGATGCAAGAGCGTAATTTGCTCACTAATAAAGCGGTTCATCGTATATTTTTTAACGAGATTACCAAATCAGCCATACAGGAAGCGATTAAAAATCCGCGTCAGATTTCAATGGATTTAGTCAATGCACAGCAAGCCAGACGAGCCCTGGACTATCTTGTAGGTTTCAATCTGTCGCCCCTTTTATGGAAAAAAATACGCCGTGGTCTTTCCGCGGGCCGCGTTCAAAGTCCAGCGCTCCGCTTAATCGTAGAACGGGAAGAAGAAATTGAACGTTTTGTAGCCCAGGAATATTGGCGGATTATTGCCTCCTGCCAGCATGATGCCAGCCCCTTTTCTGCCCGATTGACTCATTATCAGAAAGATAAACTGCAGCAGTTCAGTATTACTGGCAGTGAGCAGGCACATGAGGTCAGAGAGCGGTTATTACAGGCTGCCAATGGCGAGCTTATTGTCGACAATATTGAAAAGAAACAGCGCAAACGTAATCCAGCAGCCCCTTTTATCACCTCTACTCTACAGCAGGAGGCGGCTCGCAAGCTTGGCTTTACAGCACGTAAAACAATGATGGTTGCCCAGCAGCTCTATGAAGGGATTGATATTGGCACCGGCACCGCCGGATTGATCACTTATATGCGTACTGACTCGGTCAGTTTAGCCAATGAGGCGATTTTTGAGATTCGCGATTTCATTCAACAGCGCTATGGCGAGAAAAACTGCCCCAAAAGCCCACGGATGTTCAAAACCAAATCGAAAAATGCTCAGGAAGCTCATGAAGCAATTCGCCCAACGACTATTAAGCAAACCCCGGAGTCTATCCAGCAATATCTGACCAGTGATCAATATAAACTCTACAATCTCATCTGGAAACGGACCGTTGCCTGCCAGATGGCAGAGGCATTAATTGACACCGTTGCTGTTGATTTAAGCTGCGGTGCGGGTAATCTTTTCCGCGCCAATGGCTCAACAATCACCTTTCCCGGCTTTCTTACTGTGTATGAAGAAGGAATTGACGATTCTACCGATGACGAAAACTCAGGCCTGCTGCCCGCTATGTCCGTGGGAGAAAAGGTAAAACTTATTGATATTGCAGCCAATCAGCATTTCACAGAACCCCCGCCGCGCTATAGCGAGGCATCGCTGGTTAAGGCGCTGGAAGAATATGACATTGGCCGCCCCTCGACTTATGCGACCATTATTCATACCCTGCAACAGCGTGAATACGTGATAGTTGACAAGAAACGCTTTGTACCTACTGATGTTGGTCGAATTGTAAATCGCTTTCTGCTGAGTCATTTTACTCGTTATGTGGATTATAAGTTCACCGCCAAACTCGAAGATACTCTCGATGAAGTATCGCGCGGTGAAAAAGAATGGATCCCGGTACTGGAAGAATTCTGGCAGCCATTTATAAGTCAGATTCATACTACGGATACCCAGGTTCAGAGAAAGGATGTCACTTCGGAAATACTGGATGAACAATGCCCTAAATGCAGCAAACCCCTATCAATACGTCTTGGCAAACGCGGGCGATTTATCGGCTGCACCGGCTATCCGGAATGCGACTACACGCAGGATTTGAATAATCCGGAAGGAGAGAAAGCAGAGCCGGAAGTCATTGAAGGCAGGCAATGTCCTGATTGTAAAGGAGCGCTGCATATTAAAACAGGCCGCTATGGCCGCTTCATCGGCTGCAGCAATTATCCTGACTGCAAACACATGGAGCCCATAGAAAAACCAGCCGATACCGGAGTGGAATGTCCCAAGTGTCATAATCACAAAATTCTGAAACGCAAATCGCGTAAAGGGAAGATCTTTTACTCTTGCGGCGGTTATCCAAAATGCGATTATGCCTTATGGAATGAACCTATCGATACCCCCTGCCCGCAATGCGCCTGGCCGCTGTTGACAGTTAAGGAAACCAAGCGCTTTGGAAGGCAAATTATCTGCCCGAAAGAAGGCTGCGGTTATACGGCTAAGGATGAGGGATAGGATGCTCAAAGAAAGTGGCACCCACTCTTTGCGATTTAGGGTGCCACTATCAGAATTGTTAAGGTATCAGTATAACTTCCCTGCTTTGCCAGCACCTGGTTTGCCCCCAGGAGTTGCAAACGCATCGTGGCATTATTGGGCAAAACAAGACAGGTCAATCCTCCCAGAAGTTGCGCTGGGAAGGTTGATGTGGAATTTTGCCCGGAACTCAGAGAAACAAAGCTGGGCGTACCCCCGGAAGAGCCTGCCCATGAAACCGAATAATCCAGTTTATAGGCACTGTTTAAGCTATTAGTCATCTGGAATGCCGTGGAGGCACTGCCACTGCTGGTAGCGCGAACACGATAGGTACTTGCCTCAACGACGGCAGTATAGCCGACGCAGATACTGCCATCTGTCAATGTTAAATCGGGAAAAGGGGCCGTGATGGTGCCAAAATTATAGCTTGCGTCCACTCCTGTCAGATCATAAGCGTTTGCACTCGAAACAAAGAAAACAGGCAAAAGGCACAGATACACTAATCGGCCTATAAACATGACACATCCTCCAGGTAATAATACTCTTTATTTCCCTGCAAATTGGGTAAATCAATCTGACAATTTCCAAGCCCCTCTACTGAGAGTGAACTGATATTTTGTGACAGCTCTAACTGAAAGTAGCCCTCTTCATCACTGAAAATGCCATTTTGTCCCGAGTGAATCCAGCGATTTCTTAAAGGCTGACTTTTATCTCTGTTAAGTAATCTGCCGATGACAATGATGCGTCGCTCCACTTGCCAGGTGTAATGGTCGATATTGCCAGGATATAAAGTCACATGGCGCATGGGTTCCTGAATTGCATAATCGGCACTGGAAAGATTAGCCAGTGTAAAATTCTCATCAGTATAACCCGGCAAAGGCACAAATACTTTCTCATTGACTGGGATAATTGCCACTTTCCGGTTATAGGAGTCAATTAATGCAAATTGAGCAGACTTATCATTCAGATTACCAGAAAAAACCTGCGCAATGATCCCGGCTGAATTGCCGCGATCAGCCCCATTTAAAAATACCCCGTTTTCATTTGCAGCAATTTCGGTTTCAAGACTCCCCCCATACCCGATTGAACTGCCATCCTCCTGGGTTTGGTTGTAGTTAATGTATGAGGAAATAAACTCGTTTGCTGCGGTATAATTATAAATGCCGGCAAATGATGAGGCAGTTCTTGAAACCGTATGCATTTCATTGAGAGAATATCCCAATCCTCTTTCATTCTGATGGGAATAGACGGTACTACCCTGTGCCACAACAGGCATCGCCAAGGGATTATTTTGATTATTATTTTGCTGATTTTGCCAGGAAAGCGATTCAGTTCCAGCCAGCATACCCCGACTAAAATTCATGCTCAAACCAAGATAATAAGTATTACCTATATGAACAGCTTCGTTATAGGCGGTGTTAAGAAAAAATCCCATGCCTTTATAAAACCCAATTTGCCGTTGATAATAAGCACCCGCCCCATAAGAACGGGGTTGTTCCAGAAGCTTGCTATAATTGGCCTGCATACCGATCAGATCATTTTGTGTGAGCTGATAGCTTAATGAAGCTGAATTATTGTCCTCCAGATTATTAAGAAAATAATAATCTTCATTTTTATCCTGATAGAAAATTTTGGTCGCTATCACACTCAGATTCAATTGCTTTTTTTGCGTATTGATGAGGGTATACAAGCCATAATTACTCTTGGTGGTGATTAGTCCAGCAGTTTTTACAAAGGAGTTGCCTATAAAAAATGCAGGGCCAAAATCAAAAAGACCTTGATGAGAATTTAATAAGACATCCCCCATAATCGCCAGTCTTTGATTTAGGCGATTACTAAATCCTGCCTGAACTACCGGAACGTTCAGTACATCCGGTAGAAAGTTATAACTGTTATTATCGAGTGTCAGAGCATTGGTTAAACAGCCCGCCGTCACATAGTATTGTGGTGCCTGTGGAGGAGGCAGAGAGAATCCCTTGCTGAAAAAGCGCTGGGTCGTGTTATTCATACCCACTTTGATGGTTAATTCATATCCCCCGTCCGGGAATCCGCTGGTATTTATGGTTTGATAACCTGCCGCGAGATATTGAGAGTAAATCAGTTGTTCGTTTTTAAATATACTCACCTGGGAAGCCTGCGGTACAAATATCACTAAAGGAGACGCGGTGATACTCTCTGAATTCCGCAGGGTTTCGAGAGTGGTTTTAATCCCAACTCCTGCAAGAACCTGTGTTTGAAAAAATGGGGAAGTCGGGTTTACGATATACCCTCCCGTGTATATTTTATCCCGGTTTATGTTCTGAGCGTATAAGCTTTGTATCTGGAAACGCTGGCCATCATCAAGGCCATTATTCTGTGAAATATTGCCAATCAGGCTATTGTTTCCGTAGGCCAAAACATTATTGGAATAGAGGTTGTAGTAATCAGGGGTTGAGGGATAAATCGTTGAGCGAATATCAGGCTTATTAGTACTAAAGGATCCGGCAGCTCCCAGCTTATTTATATAGGACCAGCTCGCGGTAGAATCCGGTAAAAAATCAATCGTTTGAGCGAGATCAGGTTTTTGAAGATGGGAAGACGAAAGAAATAAATAAACTATTTCATGCTGGGGATCATAGATTATATAAGCCTCATTTTTCTTTAATTGCCTACAATCTTCCGGTAATTCTGCGACACCATTTGAAAGGCAATTAATATTTAACAAATAAGAATCGTTTAATAATTTAATTAATTTTTTTGAGTGTTTAACAGCTTTCAGATGGGAAAGTAATTGTTCTGGCGATTGAAATTTTAATCGTCCTTTCCTGATATTTACATAAAAATAACCCATATTTTCATGAAGAAAATTGACTGACACCCGCAAATGCTGAGTCACAGAAACCGCCTCAAATCCAGGCGGCGGACTCTCTGAATCAACAAATAAAGTTTTGGCTGAAGGACATGAAAAATAACTCAAAAAGAAAACAACAATTAATAAATCGCTTAATTTTAGCTGCCAGCTATTTTTAATCCGTAGTAAACGATCCAAGCGATTTATCCATAAAAGAGGCCTGTAAATTAACCGGGGTTAATTGAACCAATTGCTTTTTAAGCGTTTGGCCAGCAAACAAAGTATAAGCTGGTAAAGGAATTTCTTTCTTTTTGCCAGCTATTGTTTGCGTACAGGACGTAATTCTCACTGAAGTATTTCCAGTGTTTACAATCAATAATTCATTCGCTTTTCGTTTGACAGAAATAGATGGCACAGGATTATCCGGACGCAGGGTTACCCGTGCACCATATCCAACGATCACCCGAATTCCAAGCACAGCTCCTTCGGGACTTTTTTGACTTACCAGATGAGTGGCAATTTTAGGAATAAAATCAATTTCAAATACTTTTTCTGCCGGAATCTTGCTGGCTGTTTTCACTACCCGAACAAACTGGGTCTGACCTGGTAATAATACAAGTTTTGCAGGAAAAACCATCAGGCCATCCTTCTCAGGGTTTCTAACCCGTATTTTGGCTGAATTAAGACGCGCCGGATTGGCCAGATGATAGGGGATTACTTCGACATAAGCCTGATGGTTAGTATCGAGATTTCGCACTGCAATTTCCGCGTCTTTATTCTCGCTCGTCAGATCAACGACAATAGGTCCGACACTTATACCCGCATAGACGTCAGGAAATAAACAGCAGAGTATTAGCAGGAAAAATAAACGTGAAAATTCCATAGACTTGCTACAGCGTATTGAGTTAATTTAGATAGATTATCACTATAAAAACTGAATTCAATAGAAATATAAAAATTGAAGTTAAGCGCATGATTTTTAATTGAATTGGAAAGTAACTCCCCAGGTACATCATCCTGAGCGTAGCGAAGGATCTCAAACTGCTTGGAACTGAGCCAGATTCAGGAGATCCTTCACTGCGTTCAGGATGACGTACCTGGGGAGTTACATTGGAAATTAAGCGTTAACACGGATTTTAAAATTGACTCTAATCAGGGAAAGAACCATGTATTCACTTCAGCGATTGATGTTACTAGTTGTCCTGACTGGCAGTTTTAATGCGTTTGCAGCCACCGATGGCACATTGGGAACGACCTCCACAGGAACAGTCAATGTTTCCATTACGATTCCTGCATTAGTCCAGATAAGCGGGCTTGCCGATATTGCGCTGGGAACCCCCGTTGCTTTTCCTGTCACCGGTAATACCACCGCCTGTATCTATAGCAATGTGGCATCGCCCCTGGGAAGCTATTTTGTCACTGCAACCAGTACCAATGCGAGCGCCGGCGCTTTCCGGGTAAATGATGGCGGCACAAACTTTATCACTTATTCGGCCTATTGGAATAATGCCGCTGCAGCCGCTCAAACCACCTTGCTGACCTCTGGCACCAAAACAGCCCAGCAAACGGGCGGAAACGCGGTTTCCTTAACCTGCGGCGGCACACCTAATGCAAACTTCAATATCAGTTTCAGTGCTGCTCAGGTAGCCGGAGCTCCTGCTGCCACTTATACGGACACTGTAACTCTTTTAATTACACCCACCTGACAGAATGAGGGCTATTAATATTTATTTAATAGGCAAACAAACCAGCTGTATCGCTATTCTGTGGCTGCACTGCGCTTTTGCCTGCGCAGTTAATCCTTCTGCAGCCTCAGTCACTGTGACGATTCCGGCATTGGTCCAGATTAGCGGTCTAAGCAATATCACTTTGTCGCCAGTTAATTTAAGTAGTCCTGTCACCGGTAACACAACAGCCTGCATATATACCAACACGATAAGCCCTCTGGGAAGTTATTTTGTCACTGCAACGAGTGCGAACGCCGCATCTGGCGCATTTCGTGTCGTTAATGGGGGTAATTTTATCACCTACAACGCCTATTGGAATCCAGGGAGCGCGCCCTCGCAGACCATCACGCTGGTTTCTGGCGTTAAAACTGCCCAGCAAACCGGAGGCAGCAGTACATCACTCACCTGCGGCGGCACTCCCAATGCCAATTTCAATATCCGAATCACCAGCTCCCAGGTGGCTGGCGCGCCGGCAGCTGCGTATACAGATACTGTTACTTTGTTGATTTCCCCTTCTTAACTATTAAATTGTATCGCGCCCAATTAATGGGTCATGCCATGTGAGATTTGGAGATCTCTCACTGCGTTCGAGATGACGGCGTGCCTGGGAGTAATGTCACAGTTTAATGAACACTCTCAAAATATCCTATAATTACTGTGAAGTTAAGAGTTAAGGAGAACTCGCATGTCGTTTATTGATTTAGTGAATAGTAGTGATCACATTTTGCTTAGCGCTGAGAAAAAAGCGGACGCGGATAAAAAAGCAATGGAAAAAAGACCTGGCATCGATACCCCTGATCTGCCTCTGCCTTCCACACCCAAGGAACCCGAGATTAATATTCCGCCTAAAGAGTCGGCTATTTAATCCTTGTTGGAATCCATTTCCTCTTTGCATAAAGGCTTAAAAGCGTTAAGCGGCAAGGAACTGAAGTAGCCTGTTTTCATACAGGCTAAGGTGCGCAGCATCTGCTGTTTAATAAACGGCGTTTTGCAGAAAAGGCCATGGAGCAAATCTCTCAATACTCCCATGCCCGAATGGGAAGATTGAAACCAGGGCGTGATAAACCAGCTGGCGTTCTGATAATAGCGTAATTGCGCCTTTCTTCGATGGGTATACATCGACAATGCCTGCGGTAAAGGAAACTGGCTCAGACACTCATAAAGGGTTCTGGCATCCAGCAAACTTAAATTCGCACCCTGACCCAATTGAGGGCTCATCCCATGAGCAGCATCCCCAATGACCACTACCCGCCGGTCATGCCAGGGATAAACCCTGACATCAGCATAAGAAGCCAGTGCAAATTGCTGATGACTGTGCAGCTGCTCAAATAATGGCTGCAAGGCAGGCCAAATGGTGGTGACTTCTTCTTTCCACTGTTCAAAAGGCGTAGCAAGCCATTGCGGAAAATACTGCTTTTTTATACTCCAGAAAAAACTGACCATCGTTTGCTGGCTTTCAAAACCTATGGGTAATACACCTGCCATGATTTCAGTACTTCGGTACATTTGCTCCAGGGTTTGATTAAACTGGTTGTCACAATCTCTGGCAATTGTCCATAAAGCCCCCCAGTCATAAGGTTTGACCTTAATCCTGACCTCTAACTGTTGTCTTAGCAGAGAGCGTGAACCATCGGCAATCACGACACCATCAAAGGGTCCATGCATACACCCCTTGTGGTCATACAATTCCACTGCATCGGCCGACTGTTTGAATGAAACAATCTCACAGGGATTTATAATGCGAATTCCTGTGTCTTTTATTTTGGAAAACATTTCCTGGTACAGGGCTGCTCGATGGATACCTAATCCAAAATGATGCCTGACCAAATCGCGGTAACGTAAATCCAGTACGACTTTATTTCGGTGATTAACACCAAATAAACCCGCTATGGGGGCTCCTTTAGGGATTAGTGACTGGGCAATTCCAAGCTGATTCAGTACATCGAGACCTGCGGGCTGTAGTAAGAACCCTGCCCCCAGAGGAGCTAAATTTTCAACCCGGTCAAAAAGACTGACCTCAGCATTTAATCGCTGTAAGAAAAGTGCGGCGGCAGGACCTGCAATCCCGCAGCCAATTACGGCTATTCGCAACATCACAAAACTTCTTAGTAAATTTTTATCTGCATCGGCGTATTACTGCCAATCCATGCGCGCTTCATAATTTCTGTATTAAAGGCACAATGGATTTCGCCTTTTGTATTTACTGCAATAACACCCATTTCTCTTCGAGCAATATTTCGCTGATGAATCACATAGTCACAAGCCTGTTCCAGCGACCACTGATTTAGCTCTATTAACATGGCAATGGTATGCGCAACCACCTGGGTAATCAAGGCTTCGCCTTCACCCGTACCGGAAACGGCACAGGATTTATTATCAGCAAAGCAACCAGCGCCGATCATACAACTATCGCCGACTCGCCCCGGTAAACAATTACCTGTTCCACCTGTAGAGGTCGCTGCGGCCAGATTTCCCTGGGCATCCAAAGCCACCGCCCCGACAGTGCCTTTAATTTTCTTGGCAAGAATATCTTTCGTACTCTCCCGTTTACAGGCTTCCAGATACTGCTGATATTGATATTCAGTAACAAAATAATCTTTCGGTTTTAGCTCAAGATTATTCAATTCAGCAACAGCCAGCGCGCCATATCCGGAAAGAAACACATGATGTGTCTGAGTCATGATTTTTCTGGCCAGCGAAACCGGATTTTTAACCTGCTCAACCATAGAGACGGCGCCAGCATCCAGGATATGCCCATCCATAATAGAGGCGTCCATTTCCACGGCCCCCTGATTATTAAGCACCGAGCCTCTGCCTGCATTGAAGAGCGCATCATCCTCTAATTGCCGGACGGACGCTTCGACGGCATCCAGAGCAGAGCCGCCTTTTTGCAGCACCTCGTAGCCCTTGTGTAAAGCGACTTTGAGACTCTCCTCATATTCAGGTAAATGATCTCTTAATAAAGTCGTTTCTTCACTGGCTCCTCCGTGGATGGCCATTGCAATCCTATTCATCCTTGTTTCCTCTTTTAGGCGTTACTTTGGTTGGATTGTAAAGCTTACGTGTTTTAATCGAAAACCGACAGCCTTTAACCAGCAGATGAACTTTCAGATTTTCAACATAAACCGGCTCATTATCACGAACTCCGGTTATATTGGTCTGGCGTATGTGCTTGCCGTCAATAATAACCACCATTCCTGAGCCTCGACACTCTGCTTCTGAACCGTTTTTTATAATTAAGGCAGTATCTTCACCCAGACCGACTCCCAGTTGATCGGGATTAATGATAATCGCATGAGCCAGACGCGCAAAACGCCCGCGCTTGATGAAATGAGTATCAATAATGCAATTCTGGATAAAGCCCAAACCTGAAGATGTTTTTAAATCCTGCTCAATCAGCGCCTCTGCCAATCCACCTTCTGTAATCATGATGGAAGACATCACCATAGCCCCGGCACTGGTTCCGGCCACAATAAAATGCCTGTCATCAATATAACGCTGGCGGATAAAATCAATGAGGCTGGTTCCCCCGATGATAGTTGCTAATCTGAATTGATCACCTCCGGTGAAAAAGACCGCATCGGCAGCTTCTACCCGGCTCAGGTAATGCTTGTCTCTTGCCTCCATTTTATCTTCAATATGGATAAAGCCGGGGGCCTTATAGCCAATATCATGAAAAGCCTTTTGATAACGCTCTTTGACTTCTTCCTGAAAACGGCTTCCGGAAGTAATGATTTCAATTTTTTTATTTTTTGAGGCATTGAATAACTCCCGGAGAATTTCATAACGCTGTAACTCTCCGGTATCTCTCAAAGGGAATGGAGGTTCTTTATCGCCCACATCTTCCGCGCCGCCAATAATCAGCATTTTACCTTTAGCAAGCATGTACAGGCTCCTAGTTGGCTACGAGCGTCGTTGCATGAGCACTTGCCTGCAATTTTTTAATATGGGCAATTCCAGTCATCACATCCTCAGGAAAATAAAAAATGAAGGAGCCTGGAGCCGCCTTATGCAGGACATGCTGCAGAGCATCCATTTCATCTGATATTATTTTAATCTCTTTGGATTCAAAGTCTTTTGCCTGCTCTATTCCTTCCAGAAGCAAAGTCGTTAACTCCTCATTACTGCGCCCTCTGCCGTCTTTGTCATGACGAATTATAATTTCATCAAACATTCTGGCCGCATAGGTTCCAATTTTACGAATATCCGTCATTTTACGATCGCCGGTTGCAGCGATAATACCAATTTTTCTTGTGGCCGGCTGTTGACTGATATACCCCTCCAGATGCTCAAAAGCAGCTGCATTGTGACCATAATCAATGAGGATACGGTAATTTTCAAAAGCAAACAGATTCATTCGCCCAGGAAGGTTTTCAGCGTTGGGCTGAAATTCATGCAGCCATGCAGCGATATTTTCAAGACTAAAGCCGGAAAGATATCCAGCAAGCACAGCGGGCAAAACATTTTGGATCATTCCGGAAGCTTTACCGCCAAAGGTCAGCGGAATTTTGGACAAATGCGTGATCGTTACCTCTTTGTTGCCTTCTTTAAGCACAATTGAGCCGTCCGACAAATAAATTGCCAAACCACCCTCCTGACAATGTGTTCTGATCCGCTCATTGGCTGCCTGCATACTAAACAGTGCCACCGAAGCCTCCACTGCGTTCTTCATTTGATACACCAGATCATCATCAGCATTTAAAATGGCATATCCTGTTTTCATGGTACTGCGCGGCACCACTTCCTTCACGCGGGCGAGCTCTTCCAGTGTATGAATTTCATCAAGGCCAAGATGGTCTTCAGACACATTGGTCACAATACTGATGCTGCTCTGATCAAACCCTAAACCCTCACGTAAAATACCGCCTCTTGCACATTCGAGTACTGCATAGTCGACTAAGGGATCGCGAAGAACCACTCTGGCACTGAAAGGCCCGCTGCAATCGCCTCGATAGACTTCCTGCTCGTTAATATAAATTCCTTCAGTGGAAGTCAAACCCACATGCCGGCCCGCTTTTCTGGCGAACCATGCAACCAGTCTTGCAGTAGTGGTCTTGCCATTCGTTCCGGTTATCGCAACTAGCGGAATGCGGGATTCGCTTCCTGCCGGGAATAGCATATCAATCACCGGCCGGGCTACGTTACGTGCCTTTCCGCATTCAGGAGAAAGGTGCATGCGAAAGCCAGGGCCTGCATTCACTTCAATAATAGCCCCATTACTTCCGTTCAGGGGTACACTAATATTTTCAGCCACCACATCAATACCGCATATATCCAGGTGCATAACCCGCGACACCCGTTCGGCTATAAATATGGTTTGCGGATGAACAATATTGGTCACATCCACCGCAGTGCCCCCTGTGCTTAGATTGGCGGTATGCTTAAGATACAATACTTTTCCGGCTGGCAAGATAGAGTCCAGACTCAGATTTTTTTCCGCAAGAATAGCCATTGTGCTGGCATCTACTTTGATAGTGGTCAGAAACTTTTCATGATGCTCGCCACGATTTGGATCCTGATTCACGGCATCAATGAGCTGTTGTATAGTGGCTGTGCCGGTTCCTACAATCATAGCCGGGGTACGTTTGGCCACCGCAATGACTTTGTGATTAATCACCAGAAATCGGTAGTCATGACCGCTGATGAACTGCTCCACAATAATCCGGTCAGAAATCTCAGCTGCCAGCTGAAATGCCGCCCGCGCTTTTTCCTGATTGCAGATGTTAGTGGTTATTCCTCGCCCGTGATTGCCGTCAACTGGTTTGATGACACAGGGATAGCCCACTTTTTCCAGCGCCTGCCCCAGGGAGCTCAGATCTTCAATAATTATACCGCGCGGAACTGGAATATAGTCGTTCATCAATAATTGCTTGGTTCGCTCTTTATCCGCCGCATTATCCACACCAATATTGCTGGTCAGACCAGTGACTGTGGCGCAGATTAGTTTTTGCTGGCAGCCATGTCCCAACATAATCAGCGACGAATCATTCAAACGCGCATAGGGAATATTTCGTTTGGCCGCTTCATCCACCAGGGATTGGGTAGAAGGTCCGAACCCTTCATGCTGTTTGATTTGTTTTAGCTGCTCTAAATGATGGTCGACCAGGGTATAGGGACGCTGATGCGCCAGGGTGCTTATCAGCTCGACTGCCGCTTTGGCAGCATAAAGCCCTGCAGACTCAATTTCATAGGAGAATACGACATGATAAACGCCTTTTTCGTTGGCTGAGCGCGTTCTGCCAAAGCCGCACTCCATTCCCGCCAGCCACTGGAGCTCGAGAGCGACATGCTCAATGACATGGCCAAGCCAGGTTCCATCATCAAGCCGCTTAAAGAATCCACCTTCGCTGCTTTCAGAGCAGAAATGATTATACAAAGAAGGGAGTAATTGTTTTAAACTATCATTGAATCCAGGAATTGCGCTACTTGGAAACTCCTCGAACTCCTTTAAATCAAGCTTCATGACAATCAGTTTCTGTCTGGTATTTGACCAGTAATTAGGCCCACGCAAAACTCTTAGATTTAAAATATCCATTTTTTAGTTATTCCCTGTTAAATGCAATCCACTGTCATAAACTAAGGTAAATTTAACTGAAGTTGCGAATGTTCCTTGTAGTCACATCTTCCAGAACGGGTACAGATTACAAATGAAGACTTCCAAGCAGAAATAACACATTATTACATCATAACCTGTTGATCAATAACCCAATGTAGATATAGGCGGTTATACGTAATATTTTTCCAGTGACGAGGCAAAACTGCTGTCCGCAAAATTGGGCCAGTTATCCTTGTCAAATCCCGGAGCGTTTTTCAGACGCTCTTTCTCAATCTGCAAAACAAAACAGTCATCTTCTTTATTGTAGTTGAACAAATGCCAGGGAATGGCAAAAAATTTATTACCAAACCCCATGAAACCGCCAAAGTCTAAAACCAGATAGTTCACTCGTCCTGAAATCTTATCAAGAACCACCTCATTAATATCGCCCAGATATTCTCCGGCATTATTTTTGACTTTGACTCCGCTGACTTCACTGGCCTTGACTACATGCCGCTTCCCCATGTGTTCTCCTGCAAAAATCAGTCCTTAAATTAATGATAGAACAGATTACCTGCATGCGCTTTACAAATTGTGCCAGCCCGGCTAAAAGCTCCTGTTTGCTGATATGGCAATGACCCTGCCATTCTGAAAAAGCACTTCATAAAGAAATTCATTAGGAGACTGCTGATAGGTCCAGACTTCATACACATCAGAAGCAATACCATAGGGAATATCGAAATTATTCACCAGAAGGGAGGAGTCCTGGTAAATATCCTTTGCTAATGGAGGACCGCACTTGCGCTCTACAATATATTTGCTGTCACCTTCAAATACCAATGACTGCTTACAACGCATTGCAAAACCCACATCGGAGAGACACAGGGCAATAAACAAACCAGCTAGCAATCGGTGAATGTTCATGTTGTATTTTTACAGAAACTATATGCTAGATATAGCACATGCGATTTCGCTATTGCAGTTCCAGATAAATTTTTTGCATGCGCTTTAGATTGCATTTAATGACGTTCATCGCATCAAGACTTGGTTTGAGCTGTTCAGGCGCATTCATTTTCATGATATGGAGCAACCATAATAACCAGCTATGGAAGCATAAATACCATAACAGTTCATCCTCCTGAGGAAGCCTGGCGACAGACTGGTAGCCTTTTAGCGTCATGGAAAAATTAGTTTCACAGAAAATTGCCTCTGGCACAGCGGCACAGTTGATTGCCAGGCCAATTAACTCAACGAAGGGATGAATAAGGCCGGCGCTTTCCCAGTCAATGACTGCAACGAGCTGATTACCTGACCAAAGCAGATTCCCCATATGCAAATCACGATGACTGGCCACCCAATCCTGTTTTTTGTAATCCGGACTGTTCTCGATTAGATGAATTAAATCCATTATCCAGGATTGCAGTTTAAACTCGGACGGCCAACAGAGTGCGGGCCAATACTGAAAGTCTAAATCGGGTTTCTGGGTGGAATGAATCCTTGCCAACACCTGTCCAGACATAAAGGCCTGCTTAAGATCAGGTTTCTGGATGGTTTTGCCGTGATGATAGGGATAAAGCAAATGAATAGTATGCTCTTCCCTGAAAATCTGACTGTGGGAAGCGGCCTGATAATTATTGAAATGCTGAGCCAGATTTGAATTCACCTGGTATTTCAGCGCTTCGCTATTCGATATCGATTGATAATCGGTAGTTCCCAACCAGTTTTCCTGGGCAAACCGCTTATAAATCCATTCACTCCCATCGATGAAACGAAGATAGAAAAGCTGATGACCCGAATCCTGTTTCAGAACCCGTTCAGTGAGAATTCTATCCCCGAAATAACGTCTGACCCATTGATTCACTGCCATTAATTTACGCTTAGTTGTATATTAAACAGTCCTCCCCGCGAAGGCGGGGATCCATCTCTGAGCTAGCTATAATGCCAATTGAGGAATGGGTTCCCGCCTTCGCGGGAATGACAAATTTCCTTAACTTAATGGCAGTGACCCACTGGCTATGGCTCATGCATTAATTGTTCAATATAGCGTCTGCAGGTTAAAGGTTTATCTAAAAAGTTAATTGAATAACGCGTTCCTCCGGTTCCTGTGATCATTAGAGAACCATAGCGAAATAAACTGCCAATAATGGATTGGCGAATATCGATACTCTCAATTTTACCCAAGGGAATATCAATCGTATTGCGAACCATGATGCCAGCACGCAAGATGACCTGTTTTCTTCGTATAGTTAAGGAAGAAAAATGGTAATTAACCCAGGTTACCGCAGCCCAGGCCAAAGCAAAAATTAAGAAAAACAAAGCGACAATTTTAATCTGTTCGATATAAATCCCTAACAGCATGGCCAAACAGGCCATCACAAACGGACCTAAAAAAATTATCCAGTGGAGTCTGGCCACATACACCACATTACTGTCACTATCGATCATTTTTGTATCCCGGATAAAGAGTGAAAATATAATAGTGCAGATAGGATTAATTTGCTATGCTCCTGTTCGTCGTCATCCCAAATTGAGATCCTCAGCCAATGCGGCGTATCAATCATTGCATGAACAAACAATTGCAATCCATCTGTCAAAAGGCAGCAGAAATTGACAAGCTTAATTTACTGGTAAAACAATATTTACCGAGTCATTTAAGCGCACACTGTCGTGTCAGCAGTTTTAACAAGGGAACGTTGACGGTACAAATCAATGATCCCGCCTGGGCAACCGAATTACGCTATAGCTTGCCTGATCTGCGCGATGCCTTGAGAAAAGAAGGTCTGTATCAGCTGATATCGGTGAAACTGGCACTGGCGAATGAAAACTACACCCAGCCCTCTCCCAACAGGAAAAAGCGTCATTATCTTTCAGCCACAACCTGTTCATCCCTGCATGCCTTAAGTGACGTGTGCAGCTTCGAGCCGTTAAGAAATGCTCTAAGAGATTTGGCCAACAATAATAAGAACCCCGAGTGAAGCCTTTCACGAAAAGCGTTATAAAAATGTGAAATCTATTGCATTGAACCTCAATTTGTGCAAAAATTATACCACTGCAATAGTATTCTAATTGTTCGTGCAGCGAACTTTTTACAATGGTTTTCAAGTAATGTCTAAAATTTTTACAGCCACTGGAGATGGAGCCTGTCTTTTTAATGCCTTAGCTATTGGCATGGCCATAGAGATCTTAAGCGGCCGTCTTGACCATTATGCGCAGGAAGAAAACTATCAGGCGCTACTTGACGAGTTCGCCAGACAACATCCTAACTTTTTACCCAAATCCTGGGATACATTAAAGTCATGGCTTAACTATTATAACAGCCCTCGTGACATTGAACTGCTGTTGGCCCCGGTATTATTCAAGTTCAATAAACAGTTTTTGCCTGATCCACAGGACGTATTACTGAATGAATTGACCAGCTTAATGTGGCATCGAAAAGCGGATATCCAATCCAAACGGCAATGGTTTGAAATCACCATGCGAGCACCGCAAACGGTCAGCTTCCCTGCATTGGATATGCTAAGCAAAGAGACCAAGGCTCACATCCTGGAAAGTTTGCGAACGCTCTTTAAAGGGTTTAGGGGAAGAGAGCTTAAAGATTACAAAGCACGGATACAAACTGACCAAAATCTGCTTGAGTTGGTAACCCAGGAATATAATCACACTGATGAATTTCAACGAGGCTACAGCTGCGGTGATATCAAAGGGCTGAGTCAGGCCCTGCATCTTCAAATTTATGAAAACGCGACGCCTAACCCCAGAAATACAAAACCAGGTATCTATTTAAAACATAAAGACGCACATTGGGATGTCACCTGCACAGAGAATGACGGTGATCTGATTTATATGGATGAAGCAAAGCTTAAATTCAGCTCATTGGAAGCTTACAACAATACACAAGAGGTACCAGCGCCTCCAGCCGATGCCAGCGACCACATACCTCAGTTTATTATTCGCAATAAATCAGTTAATAATCCGGGGCTAGGAAATTGCGCATTTTATGCGCTGGCAACCGGGCTCATCCATATCATTCAGGAGGAAAGCTCGGGCAACAGCAGGGGGTTATTTGACCACTGGCTTGCATTACAAGAGCAGTTCCAGCTGGAGGCGAGTATTGATACGCTTTATCCCAGGATTTGCGCTTTTAATATCGAAGAGTCGAAACGTACCAGAGCGGATAGAGAATTACTTGATAACCTGCAAAAAGCACTCCGGGAATTACTTTTCAAAAGCCAACTGGAAGAATTGGAACAGGTTTGCTCGAACCCGGGTGATGACTATACCCTGTTTCGATCTAACTCCCAGTTCAGCGATTTTGCCGCTGTATATCATGAGGATATCAATCGAATCAGAAATTATAATGAATTTGCCAATTCAGCAGTCATATTAAGAGAAATCAGAGCATTAAAAGCGAAGCACGATCAATTACTCCGTGAATTAAGAGAGGGTGATGACACAGTAGAAGAAATTCCATTTGAACGAATCAACCTCGATTTACAGTCGCTATTCCTGCGTTTACTCTATGGAAAGGAAGTATCCCTCCCCACGAATATCCCTTTTGCTCAGGATTCACCCATTATTCTGGGCATGAAAAAGATTACTCAGAATTATACATGGGGCTCTCATAGCCATCTGGATAGTCTGGCACGCACTTTACATGTTAACTTGCATTATTTAGTCAATGGCCAGGCAACTCAGCCTTTTAAGGATATTCCCAACCTGCACTGTATTACAATTGATAATCAAAATAATCTGCATTGGGTTACTCGTATCCCAATAGCCTGTGATCGATTAAAAAAACTATCGTCTCCTACTCCCGAAGCCCCAAATAGCCCCGCTGCCGATACCAGCTTCGATGCGCCATTTTTTGATCTCAGTTATCCTGCGAAATCGCCGGAGAGAGAAACAAGGTCTTCATTAATGGAGTTAACAGACCTGACTGATCTCACTGAGAATAAGGACCCCCTCCGTGACCTGATCATACAGGCCGAGCGGAGTTTTGCTGAATATCAGTTCCACTACAAGCGAATATGGTTTTCCTTATTTAACCGTCATGGCGAAACCGGGCAGCGGAATGCAAATAATTTTGTACAGAAGTTGAAAACCAAGGAAACTTATCAGGAGGCTCTGGAGTTTCTTATTGATTATCTGGAGAATAAAAAGCCAGAAAATGGCAATACCAACCCCCACTCATTCCGGACCATCCTGTTGAAGCATGTGTTGGGTGAAGAATCTCTCACCCCGCTAAAGCTAATTTCCAATGGCTTTCCCTATTTTCTACAGCAATACAAAGCGAGAGTTGTCATTGAAGATTCAGCCACTAGTGAACCAAATAACAGCTCAGACACCTTAAACGACTGCACTCTATAAATCCATAACGTTTAATCCGGATAACCTCTACCTGCCTGCTGCGACATGTAGTCGAAGGCCTGAACTGTTTTAGCGAGGCAAAAAACAGAAGCTGGACAAGTTGTTATACCACTACATCTACTTTAATATTAATTACATTTTTTTTATTTACCCAGGATTGGTCATGTTTCCTAATACAGGGAAAGTATTTGCTGCTGCCTTGCTATTTCAATTTCCCGCGTCTTCACTTGTTTTTGCGGCCTGCACACCCGGTCCTGTCGTTGTGTGTAGCGGGGTGACCCTAACGCAGGTAGGGGCAGGACCTGCAAGTGATAACTGGCAGGTTACAGTTGAGGCCAACGCTATCCTGGATACAGGAAATACACCCGCTATTTCACTGGGTGACATGGCCACGATTATTATCGGTGAAAATGCAGTAGTATCGAATTTTGGCATAAACAATGGCGGCGGTTATGGTGCCGGCGCAAATACCATTGAATTTAATAATCAATCCACTTTAATGATTGGTTTAGGGGCTCTTGTTGCAGCAAATGGCCCACAGCTCTTTTCAGAAGCGGTGAATTTTATTGGTGATGGCAATGTTTTAACAAATTACGGCACTATCCAGGGAGGGCAAAGTTCGGCTCTCTATTTTCAAAATGTCAATACCGGATTTGGCCAAAATATTGTCAATAACTTTGGTACAATTACAGCTGGCGCAAACAATGAAATCATCGGTCAATTTGGTACTGAGGGTGTTATTTTTTCACAGCAAACAGGAGCCGTGTTAAACGGGAATTTAACCTTTGGCGATGGCAATGATACCCTTAATATTTATACAGGCTCGATCATCACAGGCACTGTTGACGGCGGCGGCGGAGCCAATACACTAACACTTAATGGTTTAGGAACCGATACTCTATCAGGCGAGTTTACCAATTTTGGAACTTTAATTAAGCAGGATATCGGCACCTGGACGCTTTCCGGTTCTTTAGGCAATTACGACAATGCTCATGTAGCCACCCCTTTAGCCGCTTCTGTATTAGCTGGAACACTCATCTTAACGGGAAATAATACGAACTATCTTGGCACAATGACGGTCGGTCCGGCTGGTATTTTATCCGGTGCTGCCAGCAATCTGATGCCGCTTATTACTGATAATGGATTAGTCGAGTTTAACCAGTTGGTTAACGAAATTTATCCCGGAAGTATTACTGGCAGCGGCGGCGTGCAGAAAATTGGACCGGGTATCCTTACACTTAATGGTATTCACTCCTATCAGGGTAATACCTTAATTGCCCAAGGGGCGTTAGTGGTAGGTGATGCAAGCAACCCTGCCGCAGCGCTTACGGGAACAGGCTCGGTTCAGGTTAGTCCAAATACGATTTTATCGGGATATGGTTTGATAAATGGTGTAGTTGTTAACCAGGGCATCCTGGGTGCTGGCAATTCCCTGGGAAACCTGGCCGGGAATGTCATTGGGACTCTGACTTTAGGCTCTGATTTAATTAATGCCGGCCTGATAAATCTGGCTGGGCAGTTAGCCATTGGTAACGTTTTGCAGGTGAATGGAAATTATAGTACCGGGATGGTTCCAGGCGCTTTGACACTCGCTACGTTCTTAAATGCCGGAGGACCTTTAGCCAATCAGGTTACAGACAGGCTCCTGATTTCAGGCAATGCCGCAGATAATACCAGGGTTACGGTCATTCCATACCTGGCAGCACCGTTCATGAGTCCTTTACCTGCGGCATCCACAGGTATTTCCTTAATTCAGGTTGCTGGCAGTGCAGCTCAGACAAGCTTTCAGCTTCTTAATAATGAACTGATTATTCCCACCTCACCCTATAGATTTCAGCTGAATGCGTATGGACCTGACTCAATTTATGGTCCTGCTGATCCGGCGCAAAATCTGGTTGGCAATCCTGGCGGCTATTGGGATTACCGTCTGCAAAGTGTCTACATGACGCCCTCAGGTCCCGTACTTCCGAATCAGCCTGTCCCTGATTCACGTTTTGCTGTTGCCCCCCAGGTTCCAGCTTACATTTCAGCACCACAGGCACTGTTTTCTGCAGAGTTTGAGGATATCAGTGAATTGCATCGACGACTGGGAGAAATTCGGAATACAATGGATGAAAACTCGCAGGATCATCCAGAGTTTTTTGTGCGAGGATTTGGTGACCATTTGAATTACTCCACCAGCAGAAGCTTTGCTCAATATGGATATAATTTTTCCAGCCGTTATTCAGCGGTTCAATTCGGTACAAATCTGGTTAAAGTGAAAGATAATAGAGGAACCTTGCGTATAGGTGTGGCAGGCATATTGGGGGATCTGAATTACAAACCTGTAGCTATCGATGGGTCGACTGACAATTCAACTCATACCGAAACCGTGTCAGGGCTACTCACCTGGCAAGCACAGTCAGGCTGGTACTGGGATTTTATTTTTGGCGGCGGCCGTTTTAATGAGCACATTGATACGCTTTCCCGGACCTGGCTGGCCAGATTAACCGGTAATAATATTGATGTTTCTTTGGAAACAGGATATCCCATAGCACTTAATTGGCATCAACTTATTCTGGAACCGGAACTACAAATAGTGTATCAGCAGCTACAATTTCATTCGCAATCAGATATAAACCAGATTGGTATCCATTGGGAACACCCCAGGCAAGGTATTTTTCGGGGTGGTTTGCGTTTATTACGGACTGAAGATACCACAAACCATTTTATTACCACCTATCTAGAGGGCAATATATTGCAGGGGCTGGGGGGCGGACGTATTATCCAAATAAGCAATATTGGCTTTGATACTGGAAAATTTGGCACCATGTTACAGCTTCGAGGCGGTCTAAGTGGTCACTTAACTCCCCGCCTCAGTATTTATGGGGATATAGCAAACCAGCAGGATGTGACAAGCTATGGTTTTCATGGTTGGAGTTATAATGGGGGCTTAAGATACATGTTATAAGCCCTGCTCACCCAAGCAGTTCTGGTGTAAGCAGCCTTAAGGAACCAATTCAGAATTTAACAATAAACTAAAAAACTTACTATAGTAAATTGGAGATGTTCTGGATTTTACTGAAAGGATCTATTATGGACAATAATATGGAAAACAGCCCAATCAATTACATTCACGGATATAATCAAAAAGAAACCCAGCGTTTATACCAGCAAGCCAAACTGATTTACCATTTTGCACATCAGGATCTGCCATTTCAGAAAAAAGAGCGATTGCTGGAAATAGGCTCAGGTGTTGGCGCCCAAACAGCACTTCTCCTAAAGGATTTTCCCAATCTCCATGTAACAGGAATTGATCGCGAGCCAGGACAAGTTGAGCAAGCCAGACACTATCTGTCAACACTCCCCTGGACCAAATGGCCAGATGGTACCCCGAGATATGAGTTTCTGGTAATGGATGCTACCAATCTTAAGCTGGAAAAGAACAAGTATGACTGCGCGTATTTCTGCTATGTCCTGGAGCACATGCAGCAACCGGATCTGGTCTTATCCTGTGTACGGGAAGTGCTTCAACCCGGCTCACCCATTTCCTGCTATGAAGAGCTCAACGAGACAGCATACATTTACCCTCCATTGCCTAACGTTAGCACTTATTGGAAAGCCATGAATGAATTACAGCATGAAATGGGCTGTGATGGCGATATTGGCGTGCGCCTGGGCAATCTGTTAATGGACGCAGGGTTTCAGAATATTCAAACCCAGGTTCATACCTTCCATCATGACAATCGAAATTTCAATAAAAAAACGGAGTTCTTTCATTATTTTCGTGATATTTTGCTGACTTGTTCTCACACCCTGCTCGAGACAAAACGAATTTCCTGGGAAACACATGATTTAATGCTTGAGGAAATCAACGAGGCTGCGCAGAACCCCGAAAGCGCGATTGTATTCTTTAATATGCAGGCGCTTGGATCAGCCTAAAACGTAGGTCGGGCGCTTCGCCCATAGCCGTCAGGCTAAGGAAAATATTTTTGTTTAACAGATTGAATAAATTGAAAAAAGAGCTAGAGTACCCTTTAAATTTTTTCCGGGCAGGAATAAACAAAGGGACTCTATGCTGTTGGATACCA
>NZ_MVJN01000009.1 GCF_003265995.1 Legionella quinlivanii
TGGTATCCAACAGCATAGAGTCCCTTTGTTTATTCCTGCCCGGAAAAAATTTAAAGGGTACTCTAGCTCTTTTTTCAATTTATTCAATCTGTTAAACAAAAATATTTTCCTTAGCCTGACGGCTATGGGCGAAGCGCCCGACCTACGTAGGTAAAATCGGATAGAGTATCTCCCATTTTCGGGCAGAACCTATTTATTTTGCCATAGTGCGATATGAGCGCCAGTGGGATCCACGAGGATCGCGAAGTAACCGATTTCACCCACTGGCGTAACCGGCATTTTTACAGTGGCTCCTAATTCAGTGGCTTTTTCCAGTTTATCTTCAAGATCTTCAACCAGGATATATCCCATCCAGTGAGGTGGAATTTCGTTTTGTCTGTCTTTAGGGATTCCCCATATTCCACCCAGATCGTCGCTTCCCGGGATTTTAATAAAGTTATAAACCATATCGCCGGTTACTTGTTCAGTAAACTGCCATCCTAATAATTTTCCATAGAATTCTTTAGCAGCGGATACATCAGGCGTGGCCAGCTCATTCCAGCAGAAATTTCCAACTTGTGGCTTGTCCATTTTTAATCTCCTTATTAGTGAATGGTAATCGATGCAGCAAGGACGAATGGGATAAGTATAGATTGTTTTAAAACTAAAGATTCAATCTTCATCTCGAGCGGAGCGGCTCATTAATTGAAGAACAGCTTGCTGAGGATTGAGTTCCCCCTTCAAGAGACTGTTTACTACAGTACAGATGGGCATTTCTACCTGATGGCGATCTGCTAAAAGGCAAATTTGTGCGGCATTATGCTTGCCTTCCACGACCTGTCCAATAAGTTTTTCCGCTTCTTGTGAGGAAATACCATGCCCCAGATGCAGTCCAAAACGGCGGTTTCGAGACTGGTCATCCGTACAGGTTAATACTAAATCGCCTACACCAGCCAAGCCCATAAAGCTTTCATCACGTGCGCCCAATACCTTGCCAAGACGGCGCATTTCCGTTAGACCTCGAGTGATTAACGCTGCTTTGGCATTGGCGCCAAAATGCAGTCCATCGCTGATTCCGCAGGCAATAGCAAGAACATTTTTAACCGCACCACACAACTGAACACCAATTAAATCATTGCTGAGATAGACGCGCAGATTCTGATGATGCAGAAGGTTTCGAGTGGATTCCTGGTAGGCAATATTATTACCCGCCAGTGTCAGGGCAGTCGGCAGGCTCTGAGCGACTTCTTTTGCAAAGGAAGGACCTGAAATTGCCGCAACTGAAAATTCCTCGCCCCAATGATTGGCGACAATCTGGCTTAGAAATTGATTACTGGATGGATCAAGCCCCTTGGTCAACCAGGCGATGCCTCTTGCGGGTTTGTCAATAAGCTGAATCAATTCAGAAAAAGAATGAGAGGGAACGGCGATAATAACTTCATCAGCCGATGCAGAACATTCATGAAGATTATCAGTGACTTGCAAGCTGTCAGGTAATTTGATGCTGGGCAAATAACGTTGATTGCAGCGAGTGGTCTGCATGGAAGCAACATGCTGCGGGTTACGCGCCCACAGCATGACGTTTCTGCCTGTATTCGCTATATGGATAGCGATTGCGGTTCCCCAGGAACCGGCTCCCAATATAGCAATTGTTTTTTGAACATTCATTATTAATGAGTAGTTTCTGTTTCGTCTGCTTTGGATTTGCTTTGCTCTTCCAGTTGCTGCATATACAGGGCATCAAAATTAATGGGTGCCAGTACCAGCTGAGGGAAGCTGCCGCGGATAACTTGTGAAGTAATTGCTTCGCGGGCATATGGGAAAAGAATACTTGGGCAGAAACTTCCGAGTAAATGACCTAATTGTTCTTTAGGAGCTCCCTGGATAGTAAAAATACCTGCTTGCTTAACTTCAGCCAGAAACGCCGTAGTGTTTTTATTTTTGACAGTAGCAGTCACGGTAAGAACGACTTCATACACGTTTTTTTCTAATTCAGTATTTTCTGTATTCAGATCCAGCGTTAACTCAGGTTCCCATTGTTGCTGGAAAACAGCAGGAGTATTAGGCGTTTCAAAAGAACTGTCTTTCATGTACACCCTTTGAATCATAAATTGAGCTTCGTTCGCTGGATTTGTAGTGGCTTCGTTCATTATTTTTCCTAGTTATTGTAAAAGTTCATTTAGCTTACCCGCATCTTCGAGTGCATATAAATCATCACAGCCGCCGATATGCTGTCCATCAATAAAAATCTGGGGCACCGTTCTGCGTCCACTGCGGGCAATCATTTCATCGCGTTTTCCCGGTTCTTCATCAACGCGGATCTCCTGATAACTGACCTTTTTGCTATCAAGCAATTGCTTGGCTCTTAGACAATAAGGGCAGTAACTGGTGCTATACATAATTATGCTTGCCATAGTTTATTTTCCTTTTACCAGAGGTAAGTCTGCGTTTTGCCATGCACTTATTCCGCCTGCCAGAATCATCGGCGCGGTGAATCCCTGTGCACGCAATTTAGCAGCCAATGCCGTAGATTGTAAACCTTTAGCACAAACCAGGATAATAGGTTTGTCTTTATATTTATCCAGTGATTGCTGTTCAAAGTCCTCTACACTGGCACGTACTGAATTAATAATATGGCCCTTTCGATAAGTTTCAAGATCACGCAGATCAATTACTACCGCATCGTCTCGGTTAATAAAGTGAACAGCCTGTTGCGGCGACACTTCCTTGGCACGTTTTTTCTGCGATTGAATTTCATTAATTAAAATGAGCAGTAAAATGAGAATTAAGCCTAACCATAAAGCCCAGTGATTAACAATAAATTGCCCAAGTTGTCCCATACAATACTCATGATAATTAAAATACTAGGACTGAATTATCCTTAGAATATCCTGCTAACGCAAGTGATTAAAAGCCGCCGCGCGCCATTTCCTGTAATCTTGCAATCCGGTCAGCAGTAGGCGGGTGAGTTGAAAAGAGGGCGGTCAGACGTTGGCTGGTTAATGGATTGACAATAAATAAATTGGCGGTGGTTGGATGTCTTTCTGCCGCAGGAAATTGACCCTGCTGATTGGCCATTTCCAATTTACCCAATGCGCTGGCCAGCCATAAAGGGTGACCGGATAGTTTAGCTCCGCCTATATCGGCCTCGTACTCTCTTGAGCGAGAAACCGCCATTTGAATCAGGCCTGCTGCCATCGGCGCTAAAATCAGCATTAATATCGCGCCGATTGGATTACTTCGCTCTCCATCAGAGTCATGGCCCATTGGTAAAAACATGAACATATTAGCGATACCGCTAATCGCACCTGCCAGGGTAGCGGCAATGACGCTGATTAGTGTATCCCGATGAGTCACGTGAGAAATTTCATGAGCGAGCACCCCTGTCAGTTCTTCCTGACTAAGTCTCGATAATATTCCAGTCGTTACGGCAACGCTGGCATGTTCCGGACTTCGTCCTGTAGCAAAGGCATTGGGTACGGGGGTATCAACTATATAAACTTTGGGTACAGGAATTTGTGCTCGATTGGCAAGTTGGGAGACAATAGAGTAAACCGGATGGCTTTCATCCAGTGGTTGTGCTTTATACATTCGCAATACAATCTGATCTGAAAACCAGTAGGCGCCAAAATTCATAACGACCGCAAAAATCAAGGCAATCATCATGCCGCCATAGCCGCCTAATAAACGGCCAATTACCATGAGAAGGGCTGTTAATGCAGCCAGAAGAATTAAAGTTTTCAAATTATTCATTTTAACCACCATTCCTTGGTATTGAACCGATCTTTTTGCGAGCCTGGCGATTTGAATCTTTATCGTCAGGCTCGCAGTGAAGCGATAAGCGATGAATTGAGCTTCTTATTTATTAATTAGCCATAAATTATCGCTTTTCAAGCTTTATTGTCATAAAAACGCGTTACCTCCGCTAAAGGCTGTCCTACGGCGGCAGAAGGCGATTTGATGGCCAGCACCGCTGCCAGAGTAGTGGCAATGTCTGTTGTATAAACAGGACGAGTAATCGTTTGCGCCTCAAATTGAGCATTCACAAAAAGAAGCGGCACATAACTGTCGTATTGCCAGGGCGTTCCATGATCGACTTTCTGGCCTTCCTGATCTTCACTCAATTGATAAGGAGGCGGCACCAGATAAAGATCGCCTGCGCGGCTTAAATTAGCCATACGAATCACCTTATCGCTAAGCCAGTCGTGTTGAGTATTGGCTAAGGACAGCGCATAAGCCTGAAAGACACCGGGGAAATTGCCCAGTGTTTCAACCAGGGTCGCGTTTACCTGATCAATATCCATACTATGAGAGCGGATGACTTCATGATTGAGATACACATAGGGAGGCATAATCGCTTGCAGCGAGTTAGCAGGCAGCTGGAACCGCTTAAGTAAAGTTTGCTCTATTTTTTGACGTAGTTCACCCTCATTTAAAGCATTGGCCTGTGGCATATGGTGTTCAGAAAGATAGCTTGGCGAGTCACTAACTCCATGATCTGCCGAGAGTACGATTAGAGTATTGGCAAGTCCCACCTGAGCATCAATCGCTTTGAGTAATTTGGCCATCGTCTGGTCAAGGCGTAGCAAATTATCTTCTGACTCCAGACTGTTTGGCCCAAACTCATGACCCACTGCGTCGACAGCAGAGAAACTAATGCCTAAATAATCGACTGTATTGGCCGTTATACCTAATTTTTCTTCTTTAAGCAGGTGAATGGCAAAATCAGCGGTTAATTCATCCGCTTTGGGAGTCATCGATAAAAATTCGTAATATTCCTCATTACCCGGTTCGCCAGTATGGTGCGGGAATCCTTTGCCGAAGTCCTTGGAGGAGCGGTTAGGGAAGCCTGCCGATTTGGCGAAAGTATATTGATTGACTGGTCTACTTAACGACCAGGTTTCATTCTGATCCTGATAATCAGCATTCCAATTGATGACCCACTGCGGGTATTGGGTCAAATAATAACTGCTGCTGACAAAACCGCCATTGCTTCGATCAAACCAATAGGCCTGACCCGCATGGCCAGCAAGAGTGATTGCCGCGCGATCCTTTAAGGAAACGGCGAATGCCTGGCCTTTTTGAGCGAGCACTAATTCATCACTGAGAGTGGAGGCCAGCAATTGGCGCGGGGAACGTCCTGGCAATTCTTTTTTTGTGTGAGAGGTTGGAATAATTTTGCTGTTTAAATCTTCCATGCAATAAACAGACTGACCTGTCTGACGATCGATCCAGTCATTGGCCACAACACCGTGAAGAGCCGGGAAGCTGCCAGTCGCAATAGTCGCGTGACCAACACAGGTTACGGTATGCGCATGGGGGTGATGGGCATTCTGGTAATTGATGCCATGACTCAGCAGGTAGTTAAAACCCTCCGTGCCAAATTTGCTTTTATAGCGTTCCAGCAGGTCCCCTCGAAGCTGATCCACCACAATCTGAACAACCAGCGCAGGTGGTTTGGTTTCTGCCCAGGCGATACTGGTGAGCAGCATCAGGGGTACACTAAGGTATTTCTTCATTTGATTTCCTTTCTGTTGAAGCAAAGCGTCATCCTAAAGCAGAGGCGAAGAGAAATAAAGATTTTTCATCAGAGTTTTTCCTAAACCTGATGTAAAAACAAGAGGTTGTAATTTAGTTAAGTCGTTTAAAGAAAAGTCATGACGAACGGAAATAATTAGTTTACACTGGGTATCGTGAGGAAAGCCCTCACTTTTGGAATATGGAGTTTAAGGAGAAAATTATGGCTTATACAATCCCAAGTTGGACTAAACTTTTAGAGGCTTGGAACGAACAACGTTATCAGATTAAGACCGATAAAACTGTAAATGACATTCAAAGCTTGGAACGCTATGGTTATGTCAAATTCATCGATACCTATATCGAGCATTTGAATAGTATAAGTGTGAATTATGAGGATAATCAAAAAGCTGATATCCTGGCAGGGGTTATGTTAACCGTACGACACGTCATTGGGCAAGAATATCATCATCTGAATCCAAAAGGCGGACTTCTAAACAAAGGCAGTTCCGTGTTTCGTGCTCTTGACGCCATTTTAAAGCCAGAAGATCCTGCTAATCCAATTGATATACAGACATCCTTCAGAGTCTATGACATTGCTCTGGAATCATTTGCCAATGAAGTGTATGAAAAGCCTCTTGAACTTCAGGGTAAAAAACCTGAGCACAAGTTTGTTATCAGAGATGACAGAGAAGGGAAAAAGGAAGACAAGGAAGGAAAACCAGCAGTAATTTTTGATCATATCCAATTTTGTAGCACTCTAATCCTCTTGCAGAGCGATGCCAAGATAAAGAACGATGCCTACCAAAATGATTCAATTAAAAAGGCACATGAAGCTGCGGAAAAGGCAAAGAAAGAAGAAGAAAGAAGAGCCAGAGAAGAAGCGCTGAAAGCAAAAGGCGGCAACTCAGGCTTTTTATCCAGTATCACAGGTGGCGTATCACATATGTTGTTTGGTGGTGGAAAAGCGTCAGCCTCTTCGTCAAAGAGCGCGGTAGCTGAGGAAGAGTTCGTTCCTGAAAGCGGTCCTTCCTGATATACCCCCACAGGTATAGGCTCACTGCTATTAAGTTACGGATATTTTACTATTACATGTAGGTTGGGCCCTTGGCCCAACATTGAGTTCTGTCGTGGCTCAACCCTTTTGTTGGGCCAAGGGCCCAACCTACAATAATTCCTTTACCTAATGGCAATGAGGTATAAGCTGGGCTTCCAAGCCCAGCACATCCTTATTTCTCTATCGGATAACCCGCCATACTCCAGCCGGCAATTCCACCATTGACTGAATATACTTCCTGATAGCCCATTTGCATCAGCGTATCAGCTGCAGCCAGCGACCGGACTCCACCCTGACAGTGCAGATAAATGGGTTCAGCCCTGTCGGCTACTTCGTCAGTAATGCGTGCGGCCAATTCCCCTTTGGGAATGTGAAGGGCTTCTCGAATGCGATAGTTCTGCCACTCATAGTCTTCACGAACATCAATCAGGCAAAGCTTGCTGTTTTTTTCCATCCGTTGTTTTAATTCGTGGACATCGATTGTGGCAATATTATGTTCGTTCATGGCTTTTCTCTCTCAAAGTAGGTCGTGTTAGTGTGGAGTGGTGAATAAACCAGTAAATTGCGGCAGTGATCACGCCGCCAAGCAGCGTCGCAAAAGCCCAGGATGCTGCAGAAACCAGAGCAGGCCGCTGGCCCAACTGATAGAGGCTGCCGGCATCACGGGCTACCGCGCCGGCAAATAACAGATGCAGCAGGGCATTAATTAAAACGAGTAAGTATTGAAAAGTGTCGATTTGTACTGCATATTGTTCTATTAATTGATTAAGCATAATTGTATTGCGTCTATTCGGATGAGTAATCATAACAGAAATGCAGTATCGCTGTCTTTCTCAGGGGTAAGGCAATTCATTGACCCTCTATGCAAATAAATGATTAATGTCTTGCGTCTAAAAACCTGGATGCGCTACGCTTATCGAGTCTATGCAAACAATCTGCTTCTTATTTTAAATAATAATAATTAGAAAAACCTGGCTGTCTCATTAGGCTTGAGTTTAATCGCTGAGGAGTATTCTCATGCATCACTACGATGTACCGGTACCCAGTTTATTTACGGCTCATTGCGGCCCACTGTACCATGTGGAAGAAGTGATACTGAGCCGGATCGCTGATATTGAAGACTGGTTCAGACAACAATGGCGAATGACTCCGCCCCCTCTGACCTCATCTGTTGATCTCAGACATGCCGGTTTCAAGATTGCTCCAGTGGATACCAATTTATTTCCTGCTGGATTCAATAATCTAAATCCTGATTTCTTACCGCTTTGCGTGCAGGCGGCTCAGGCGGTATTAATTGATTATCTGCCGACCTGCAGGCGTATACTGATTCTGCCTGAGAGCCATACGCGTAATCGCTTTTACATGCAAAGCCTGGCTGTTTTGAGAGATATTTTGATGCAGGCAGGATTTAATGTCCGAATTGGCAGTCTGGATCCTGATTTATCCGGTCCTGTTGAAATTGAACTGGAAGGGAATAACAGTTTAGTGATTGAACCCCTGATACGACACGAGGATCGGGTCGGCCTGCATGATTTTGATCCCTGCTTCATTGTATTAAACAATGATCTGTCCACTGGCGTTCCTCCCATCCTCGATGGCATTAAGCAGCGTATACGTCCCACGGCCAAACTCGGTTGGTTTTCGCGTTTAAAATCCAGCCATTTCGGTTTTTTTAATGAGGTTTCGCGCGATTTCTGTGAATTAATCAATCTGGATCCCTGGCTGATTAACCCGTATTTCACCGCGGTGGATGGGATTGATTTTATGGCTCAGGAAGGCCTGGAAAATCTGGCTGCAGCAGCCGATATGCTTTTAAAACAAATTGAGGACAAATACCGAACTTATGGTATTGCCGAAAAGCCATTTCTGGCTGTTAAAGCGGATAATGGTACCTATGGCATGAGCGTTATGATGGTGCATGATGCGAATGAACTGCGTCAGCTGAATCGTAAGCAGCGTACCCGTATGGCGGCTAGTAAAGGAAGCCAGAAAGTTGAGCGTGTCATTTTGCAGGAAGGTGTCTTTTCCTTTGAAACCATGCCCGATGGAGCCGTTGCCGAACCAGTAGTTTATATGATGGGTCAATTTGTAGTCGGTGGTTTTTACCGCGTGCATCAGGGGCGTGGCAGTGATGAAAATCTGAATGCGCCGGGCATGCATTTTGAGCCTTTGGCTTTTTCGCAACCCTGCAACATGCCAAGAGGTGATTTACCACCTGTTGAGTACCCCAACCGTTTTTACGCCTATGGCGTCATCGCACGGTTAGCGGCGCTTGCGGCAGCAAGGGAAATCGCTGCAATTGGAGGCGAATAATGAAGCTGGCTGTTTTGATGGATCCTCTGGATTCAATAAAGGCGTATAAAGATTCTACTGTCGCCATGCTGCAAAGCGCTCAGCAACTGGGATGGGAGTGTTATTATTTTACCCCTGCCGATATTTCCTGCAAACAGGGTCAGGCTTTCGCACAGGTCGCCTCAATCAGGGTAGGGGATGAGCACTCTGGCAACTGGGCGGAGGTGAGTGAAAGAGCCGAGCGCTCGCTCAATGAGTTCAATATTATTCTGATGCGAAAGGATCCTCCTTTCGATATGGAATATATTTATGCGACTTATGCTTTGGAGCTTGCAGAAAAGGCCGGGGTGCTGGTGGCCAATAAGCCGCAAAGTTTACGCGATGCCAATGAGAAATTTTTTACCCTCCAGTTTCCACAATGCTGTCCCTTAACTCTGGTGACCAAAAATATTGACCGCTTGTACCAGTTCTGGGAGCAGCATCAGCAGGTGGTATATAAGCCTCTTGAAGGCATGGGGGGAAATGCCATTTTCCATGTCGATGAAAAAGCCAGTAATTTATCGGTTATCCTTGAGGTGTTGACCCGAGATGAAACAGTAACCATTATGGCACAGCGTTACATTCCGGAAATCAAAACCCTTGGTGATAAACGCATTTTGTTAATTGATGGTTCTCCTGTTCCCTATGCTTTGGCCAGAATTCCTGCAAAGGGGGATATTCGCGGCAATCTGGCTGCAGGGGCCAGAGGTGAAGTAGTCGAGATAAACGACAGAGATCGCTGGATTTGCGAGCAGATTGCGCCGACTCTGCGTGAAAAAGGCCTGTTTTTCGTAGGTATTGACGTGATTGGCGATTATCTGACTGAAATTAATGTAACCAGCCCCACTTGCATCAGAGAAATAATGCAGGTATCTGGTCTGGATATCGCAGGAGAGTATATGCGCTGTCTGGAGAAAAAATTAGCACCATAATCTGGTGCTAATCTTAGATTGAAAGCTGAGCAAACCGGTTTCTATGCTGACACAGCTTTGAGAATGAATGAAAGGAATAATCAGGCTTCAACTGGTGCTGAGTCTTTGTTTCAGTTAAACTATTTGTCTTCAAATTGCTGAGCCTGATATGCGTTCCTTTTCCCGTGAAATTCTGATTACGTTTGCGGTAAAAATTGTCCTTCTGACTGCTTTGTGGTTCTTTTGCTTTCATCACATCGAAAAGCCCCAATCGTTCAAGCAATATCTATTTGGTTCACCGGTGACTATGGAGGCTATCGCAGAACATTAATTCTTTGATCGAACAAGGGCTTTGTTTTTTTAACTTCAGTTACTAAGGTGAGCTATGATTCCTGCCAGTGAAGTTGTCGATTTATCCCGCTTACAATTTGCATTAACCGCGCTTTACCATTTTCTTTTCGTTCCTTTAACTCTCGGATTGTCTTTGCTTTTGGCCATTATGGAAACTGTCTATGTAATGACAGGGCGTGATATCTGGCGTCAAATGGTTAAATATTGGGGGCTGTTATTCGGTATCAATTTTGTGTTGGGAGTGGCCACAGGATTGACGATGGAATTTCAGTTCGGTACCAACTGGGCGTATTACTCTCACTATGTGGGCGATGTGTTTGGCGCTCCTTTAGCGCTGGAAGGGCTAATGGCCTTTTTTCTGGAAGCTACCTTTGTTGGCCTGTTTTTTTTCGGTTGGGATAAATTATCGAAATTTCAGCATATGTGCTGTACCTGGCTTTTGGCTTTAGGAACCAACTTATCGGCGTTATGGATCCTGATTGCGAATGGCTGGATGCAAAATCCGGTTGGCGCCACATTTGACTACCAGACGATGCGTATGGAAGTGAGTGATTTTGCCGAAGTCATGTTTAATCCGGTTGCCCAGGCTAAATTTGTTCATACAATCAGTGCGGGTTATGTAACCGGCGCCATTTTTGTTTTAGCTATCAGCGCTTATTTTATACTGCGCGGGCGCCATATTGATATGGCCAAACGTTCGATGACAGTCGCGGTTTCTTTTGGCCTGGCATCGGCTTTGTCGGTGGTAGTTCTCGGAGACGAGAGTGGGTACGTCGCCAACAGCAATCAGAAAATGAAGCTCGCTGCAATTGAAGCGATGTGGCACACCGAAAAAGCGCCGGCGGGTCTGACGGTTTTCGGTATTCCAAATGAAAAAACACAGACCACCGACTATGGCTTTGAAGTGCCCTATATGCTTGGATTAATCGCCACACGCTCTATTAGTGAGCCTTTGCAGGGTATCTCAGAGTTAATTGATGAAGGAAAACAGAATATTCGTGAGGGAATGCTTGCCTATAAAGCCCTGGCGGTGCTTCAGCAAAACCCGCAGGATAGCCAGGCAAAAGCTGAGTTTGAAGCACATCGTCATGCTTTAGGCTACGGGCTTTTATTGAAAAAATATACGGAAAATGTAAGCGATGCCACGGAAGAGCAGATCAACTCGGCGGCAAATGATCTCAAGCCGAAAGTGATGCCTCTGTTTTTCTCATTTCGCATCATGGTTGCCTGCGGCTTTTTCTTTATTTTACTGTTTGCAATGGGATTTTATTTGTCTATAAAACGCAGGCTGCACACCACTCGCTGGTATCTCCATGTGGCTTTCTGGTCGCTTCCTTTGCCCTGGATTGCCGCTGAACTGGGCTGGATAGTTGCTGAATATGGGCGGCAACCCTGGGTTGTACAGGGAATTTTACCCACCTACATTGCCACCTCGTCAGTCAGCTTTTCTCAAGTAGCGACCTCTCTGGCCGGTTTTATCATTTTTTACACGATACTGGCGATTATTGAGGTTTATTTAATGGTTAAGGCCATACGCCTTGGTCCTGACAGCCTGATACATGGAGAGTAAGATGATTATCGATTACGAAATGCTGCGAGTAATATGGTGGATTCTCTTAGGACTTTTATTAATTGGGTTTGCGGTGATGGATGGCTTCGATTTGGGCGTGGTGATGTGGTTGCCCTGGCTCGCCAAAGACGATACTGAAAAGAGAATCCTGATCAACAGTATTGCTCCAACCTGGGAAGGCAATCAGGTGTGGTTCATTCTGGGGGGCGGGGCGATTTTTGCCGCCTGGCCCGCATTGTATGCGCTATCGTTTTCCGGCTTTTACCTTGCGATGCTGCTGGTGCTGCTCGCATTGATTTTGCGGCCAGTCGGATTTAAATACCGTTCCAAGCTGCCATCAATACGATGGCGAAATAATTGGGACAAGGCGCTTTTTATCGGCGGAGTAGTGCCAGCGCTAATCTTCGGTGTGGCAATGGGAAATGTATTGCAGGGGGTTCCTTTTTATTTTGATACGAGCCTGCGTCCTTTCTACACAGGCACTTTCCTGGAGTTATTAAATCCCTTTGCTTTGTTATGTGGGGTATTGTCGGTCGCCATGCTGGCTATGCATGGAGCGTTTTTCCTGACAGTCAAAACAGCGGGGCCTGTGCAAAACCGTGCAACAGTGGCTGCGCGAGCCAGTGCTATGCTGGTAATTCTTTTATTTGCAGCGGCCGGCGTCTGGATTTACCTGGGAATTGACGGCTATGCGTTGGCGCATCCGATTCCACAGGATGGGCCCTCTAACCCTCTTTATAAAACGGTAGTCAGGCTGCCGGGCGCCTGGTTTTTTAACTATTATCAGAAACCCTGGACCTTGCTTGTTCCTGCTGCCGGGCTGCTATCGGCTTTACTGGCTATCTTATGTTCTAAAAAACAGAAAATAGCTTTTTTATTCAGCGCACTGACTGTTGCATGCATTATTGCTACAGTGGGAGTCAGCATGTTTCCTTTCATTCTGCCTTCTGTCAGCAATCCCTCACAAAGTTTAACGGTATGGGATAGCTCTTCGAGTGCTTTGACTTTAACAATTATGCTGTTTGCGACTCTGATTTTATTGCCGCTGGTTCTTTTATATACGGCCTGGGTTTATCGCGTCCTTAGGGGTAAGGTGACCACAGAAACCGTTAACAATAATTCCGCAATGGGCTATTAGGAGGCATTATGTGGTATTTTTCCTGGATTTTAGGTACAGGTCTGGCCTGCACTTTTGCAGTATTAAACGCGATGTGGCTGGAGTTGCGGGTCAGTGATTCCAAGCAGGCCCTGAATGATATCTGAAAAATGAGGTTCATTAGTCTTCGAGTCGAAGCTTCCTCTCGAAGACTATGCTTACCGGTGGTATAAAATTCAAACAAAGTTTAATTGCCGCCAGGCTTCATAAAGAATAATAGCGACCGAGTTAGAAAGATTTAAGCTGCGGCTGTTTTCCTTCATCGGAATGCGAATGGCACTGTAGCGCTCTCTTAATTCAGCGGGCAAACCACGAGTCTCCGGTCCGAATAGTAATAGATCGTCATCCCGATAGGTAATTTGGTTATAGGGTACACTGCCTTTGGTGGAGCAGGCAAAAATACGCCGACTGCTATTTTGATTAACAAATGCCGTTTCATTCTCATAGTGAATGACATTGGCCCATTCATGGTAATCCAGACCCGCTCGCCGCATGCGCTTGTCATCCATTTCAAAACCAAGAGGATGAATCAGATGCAATTGCGCACCGGTATTGGCGCACAAACGAATAATATTGCCGGTATTGGGAGGAATCTCAGGCTGGTAAAGCGCAATATGCAACATATAAAACTTAGATCAATGAAGATGAATGGCCCAATTCTACCTTATTCATCGACATAATCACTACCCAGTGAGGAATTGCTGCTTATTTCCTCTCCATTTTCTTCAACATACAGAGACTCTGAGTCACCAGTTTGTCCTTGTTCGCCAGTAATTCGATAATTACGGTGCTGTAAGTAAGCGTCGCGGATAAAGGCATATTTGTCCAATGCTTCATCCATAAGCCGTTCAGTTTCGAATAATTGCGAGCGTAGATCAACATATCTCACTCCAATGAGTGTATTGGTCAGAACAGTGCTGTCCAGATAAGGATATGGCGTTAGCAGCGGGTATTCAAACAGCATGCCCATACCATCGCGGAAAGTGCTTGGACCGAGAAATGGAATCACAATATAGGGGGATTCTTTGTTACCCCATTTTGCAAAAGTAAGGCCCAAATCATTACTGTGCGGCGGCAATCCCATTCGGCTGGCAGGGTCAAAAAATCCGGCGATACCCAAGGTGGAGTTAATCAGGAAGCGCCATGTGTCTTTGCCTGCCTGACGTAATTCTCCCTGCAGCAAGTCATTGCCTACTGTTGGAATCATATTCACATTTTCATAGGCATTGTTAATGCTGGCGCGAACAGGTCCTGGTAAAACCGCTTTGTAAAGGCGGGCTGGCGGTTTTAAAAACGTGGCATCAAATGCCATATTGAACTTGTGAGTCTCGCGATTAATGGATTCATAAGGGTCAACAGGATTCGGGCCTTTATGGATACAGGAGGCAAGCAGGAATGAGCTTGCACAAGTCGTTAAAACTGCCATTAAACGCATGATATTTCAATTATTCCGAGTCATGGAAAGTTCATGTTACCACTATCTCTGGATTCGCCACAATATGAAAAAAATTCTAACTCCCCAGGTTGTGGATAAGTTTGATTTTAATTCAATCAAATCGTATCAACGTCATCCTGAACGCAGTGAAGGATCTCCTGAGTCTGGCTCAGTTCTAAGCAGTTTGAGTTCCTTCTCTACACTCAGGAGACGTACCTGGAGAGTTACAAAAAATTTTTAAAAACCCATGACAGAGCATAACCGTCAGCATGCGTCTGATCTCTGGCGAGACATTTCCTTGCTTGCGCATATTAAGGCATCAATAATTCCTGCCTCCCTGTCTGAATGGCCTGCATCGCGCACAATGCTTAAATTGGAAGCGGGCAGAGCCTGATGCAAGGTCAAGGCACCCGATAAAGGGCATACCATGTCATAACGTCCATGGATTATATATGCCGGGATATGACGAAGTTTGCTGGCATTCTTGAGTACCTGATTCTCTTCAATAAAATAGCGATTGTTAATATAATGAGTTTCGAGGGTAGCAAGGGTCAGGGCAAAATGCGGGTCGCTATACTGATCAATCAGGTTTTGATGAGGTTGCAGGCTGCTGCAGCGAGCCAGCCACAGTGTCCAGTTTTTTGCCGCGGACATACGCCCTAATTCATTAAGCCCCTGCAAGCGGCTGGTATAATAAGCGGGCACTTTATCAAGCTGGGTTTCGGGAATGAGATGAGTAAATTCCTGCCAGTAATCGGGATAGATCAAATTAGCGCCCTGACGATAAAACCAGTCAATATCCTGTTGTCTGCCTAAAAAAATACGATGTAACAATAAGCCGCAGATTTGCTGAGGATAGAGTTCGGCATAGAGTAATGCCAATAAACTTCCCCAGCCTCCGCCTGACAAAACAAAGCGCTGAAGCCCCAGGTAATCCCGAATAGCATCGATGTCGTCCAGTAACGACTGTGTCGTGTTGTCGTTAAGCTCAAGATGCGGGGTGGAGCGGCAGCAACCGCGCTGATCGAATAGAATGATGCGATAAACCTGCGGATCAAAAAAGCGCCTGAGATAGGCGTCACCTCCAGCCCCTGGCCCTGGATGCAATACTATAACCGGCAAACCTTCGGGATTTCCTGTTTCCTCAACATACAATACATGAGGGTGCGCAACGGGGAGCTCATGGACATAGTAGGGTTTAATGGGTGGGTATAGGGTATGCATAGTTTTGCTCATCTTCCTTTTTACTAATCATATACTTGTTTATCTGAATTGGAAAACATTCCATAAATATTGCTTTAACTCCACTAAATTTAAGATAATAGCTCATTTTTTGAAGTGGGAGTCATGCATGACGGTAGAAGCATTAACAAAGGGTTTGAACCAAAAACAATATGAAGCCGTCACTGCTGCTTTAAAAAATGTTCTGGTTTTAGCAGGTGCTGGCAGCGGTAAAACTCGAGTACTGGTAAGCCGGATAGCATGGATGGTTTCACATTATAACATGCCCTTTTCCTCTATTCTGGCCGTGACCTTTACGAATAAGGCTGCTGGAGAAATGCGCAGCCGGCTTGCTCAGATTTTTAACAGCCCGGTTCATGGTTTATGGGTAGGTACATTCCACGGGCTCTGTCATCGTATGTTGCGCCGCCATTATGAAAGAGCGCGCCTTCCGGAATCTTTTCATATTCTCGATAGTGATGATCAGGCTCGTCTGCTGAAGCGCGTGATTGCTTCACTTAATCTTGATGAAGAGCAATGGCCAGTAAAGCAGGCTCAATCCTTTATTAACGGTAAAAAAGATGAGGGCCTGCGCCCTTCGCATATCCATGCACAAAGCTATGGGCCTACCCGTACTCTGATTCGCATTTATGAGGCCTATGAGCAAGCCTGTCAGAACGCAGGCGTCATTGATTTTGCCGAGATCCTGCTTAGAACGCATGAATTGCTGCGTAATAATCCGGATATCCTTGAGCACTACCGCCAGCGATTTAACGCCATTCTGGTGGATGAGTTTCAGGACACCAATACCATTCAATATGCCTGGATACGCTTATTAGCCGGTGAGCAGGCAGTGGTTATGGCAGTGGGGGATGATGATCAGTCGATCTATGGCTGGCGGGGGGCGAAAGTTGAAAATATCGCTCAGTTTGTCAGGGATTATCCCAATACGGAAACGATTCGTCTGGAGCAGAATTACCGCTCCACGTCGACCATCCTTGAAGCAGCTAACGCCCTGATTACCAACAACAAGTCTCGAATGGGTAAGGAACTGTGGACAGAAGGGCGAGCTGGTGAAAAGATTGTCGTTTACAGCGCTTTTAATGAGCTGGATGAAGCACGCTTTATCAGTGATCGCATTAGCCTTGCATTGAGCCAGGGACGCAGCGCCGATGAGGTGGCGATTTTGTATCGTTCCAATGCGCAATCCCGTGTTTTGGAGGAAGCACTGCTGCATGCAGGAATTGCTTATCGAATTCATGGGGGGCTGCGCTTTTTTGAACGAGCAGAAATTAAGGATGCCCTGGCTTATATGCGATTGATGGCCAACTCAAACGACGATACCGCGTTTGAGCGAGTGGTTAATTTTCCGACACGCGGCATAGGTGAAAAAACATTGGATGAGCTGCGCCATTTGGCTAAAACAGAGCAAATCTCGCTTTGGCAGGCAGCTGAACTGTTAATTAATAATTCCACACTGACTCAGCGGGCAAGCAGTGCCCTGGCCCGTTTTCTGGATTTAATAAAAGATCTTCAACAGCGAATCGCAGGGCTTGAACTCGATGAACAATTCAATGAAGTCATTAATTTAAGCGGCCTGTATGCTCATTTCGCGAAAGTGAAGGGGGATAAATCTGAATCGCGTCTGGATAACCTGCAGGAGTTAATCAGTGCTGCCAAACAGTTTCGCTATGAGCAGGATGATTATGATGGGGAATTGCCTTTACTGGTGGCGTTTTTAGCTCATGCTTCGCTTGAAGCGGGCGAAATGCAGGCGGCAGAGCATGAGCGTTATGTCCATCTGATGACCCTTCATGCGGCGAAGGGTCTGGAGTTTCCGGTCGTGTTTTTAAGCGGAATGGAGGAAGGAGTTTTTCCCGGTAAGCAGTCTATTGAGGAACCTGGACGGCTCGAGGAAGAAAGAAGACTATGCTATGTTGGGATGACTCGGGCAATGGAAGAGCTTTTTCTGACTTATGCGGAAGTCAGGCGGCAGTATGGTCGTGAAGAGTATCACCGTCCTTCTCGCTTCCTGCGTGAATTACCCTCAGAGCTTTTGCACGAATTAAGGGTAAAAACGCAATTCCAGAAGCCAGTCACTCCCAAAGCCATGACCGCCAGTTTGGCGGAAGATGCCGGATTGCAATTGGGTCAGGCAGTTTCTCATGCCAAATTTGGAACAGGCGTGGTTATTTCTGTGGAAGGAAACGGGGCTCATACGCGTGTACAGGTTAAATTCAAAAGCCATGGAGTAAAATGGCTCGTGCTTGCTTACGCCAATCTGACACCGCAAGAGGTTTAAAATTAACTTGAAATTAAAATCTGCTGATGCTACGGTTCATCCGGAAAATTGAAACGGGTGGCTCCACAGTTCATGTGATGGAGCACCAGCAATGTGGACTATAAATTAAGGGGATTTTCGTGAAATTTTCAGGACTGTTAACAGCTGGCGCATTAATTACTGCAATGTTTTCTCCAATGGCTATGGCAGATAGCAATACCGCAGCAGACACTGCCGCAACCGCTTCCATACCCGACGCGCAAAAGAAAGCGATGGAGCAGGTCATTCATGATTATTTGGTTAATAATCCCGAAGTGTTGATTGAAGCTTCCCAGGCATTGCAGCAAAAACAACAGCAAAACATGCAGCAACAAGCTCAGGCTGCAATTCAAACCAATGCTAACGATTTGTTCAACGACAAATTAACTGTTTTGGGTAATCCCAATGGCAATGTCACCCTGGTTGAATTCTTTGACTATCAGTGTATCCATTGCAAAAAAATGGCGCCTATCGTTGGTGGATTGATACAAAAAGATCCTAATCTGCGTGTTATTTACAAAGAATTTCCTATTTTTGGAAAAAGCTCTGAACAGGCCTCCCGTGCTGCTTTAGCGGCTGCGATGCAGGGCAAATACAAAGCGATGCATGATGCCTTGTTTAATCAGGATCAGAAAGTTACTGATCAAAGCATTAATGATGCGGCGAAGGCGGCTGGTCTGGATATGACCAAGTTTGCTGCGGATATGAATAGTCAAACAGTAACAGATGCTTTGGAAGCGAATCGCCAATTAGCTGAAAAACTGCATTTGATGGGAACACCCGCATTTATCGTTGCATCGACACCCAACGGCAGCTTTAAGGCCGGCAGTGAGCCAGCGTTCATTCCGGGAGCCGCCAGTGAAGAGGCATTGATTGATTTAATTAAGAAAGCGGGAAGCAACTAAGCGTTCTTGCTATTGTTAACCTGTTCTTTTATTAAGGGCAGGCTGACCTATGAAACAATAAATTGATTTATATCAGGGTTGTCCTACGTCTCGCGACTTGTTTTATAGGTATCTACACCTCACCCCCACGCCCTGCGGCTTGTCCGCAGGGTCCAGTGTTTTTCTATGAGATTCCTGGATCCCTCGGACAAGCCGAGGGACGTAGAAGCGAGGAGCAGACTCCGTTTTCAGAGATGTGTAGATACCTATGGACTTTTCGCGCGATCCATGAGTCCGCCTGGTTCCCTGGATTCTGCGACCAAGCGGCAGAATGTAGAAGTCAAGAATTGCTTTAGAAGAACGACTTCTTTTAGTAATGTCATATTTGCTACACTTTGCTGAAACATAGAGTAAATGAGATAAGAATGAATAAACCATCGACTTTCCAGGACATTATTTTGACCTTGCAACAATTCTGGGCCAATCAGGGATGCGTGATATTACAGCCCCTGGACATGGAAGTCGGTGCCGGCACCTTTCATCCAGCGACATTCCTGAGAGCCATTGGCCCGGAGCCCTGGGCTGCGGCCTATGTCCAGCCATCCAGAAGGCCGGCGGACGGGCGCTATGGTGATAATCCCAATCGCGTACAGCATTATTATCAGTTTCAGGTGATTCTGAAGCCGTCTCCACTGGATATTCAGGAAAAGTATCTTGATTCGCTGCGCGCTCTGGGAGTTGATCCCTTAACCCATGATATTCGGTTCGTAGAAGACAATTGGGAGTCTCCTACCTTGGGTGCCTGGGGATTAGGCTGGGAAGTCTGGCAAAATGGGATGGAGGTTTCTCAGTTTACGTACTTCCAGCAGGTGGGCGGCCTAAGCTGTAAACCAGTCACTGGCGAGCTCACTTATGGTCTTGAGCGTATCGCCATGGCAGTTTTAGGCGTAGATAATCTTTTTGATTTGCCCTGGTGCAAGACTCAGGACAAAACAGTGACTTATGGCGATGTGTTTCATCAGAACGAAGTGGAAATGTCAGCCTATAATTTTGAACAAGCTAATGTGGAGGCCTTATTCAGTCAGTTTGATTATTACGAAACTGAAGCTGAAAAATTAATCGCACTGGGCTTGCCTTTACCCGCTTACGAAATGGTTATTAAAGCGTCACATGCCTTTAATTTACTGGATGCGCGACATGCCATTTCGGTGACTGAGCGACAGCGCTATATTCTGCGTGTGCGCCAATTATCAAGGTCGGTTGCACAGGCTTACTATCAGGCACGCGAAGCCCTGGGCTTTCCTTTATTAAAGGTGTAAACATGGTCAATGATTTTTTATTTGAATTGGGTTGTGAAGAGTTGCCTTCCGGCTCTGTTTTGCCTCTGTCTAAAGAACTAGCCTATAACATGAAGGATGCTTTAGAAAAAGCCGAAATTGCTTATGATGAAATTAAATCATTTGCTACGCCAAGGCGCCTTGCTGTCCTGATAAGCAATGTGGCCAAAGAACAGCCCTCTCAAACCTCAGTCAAAAGAGGTCCGGCAGTCGCTGCGGCTTATGATGCGGAGGGTAAATTCACTCCTGCGCTTCTTGGGTTCGCGCGCTCCTGTGGAGTAGACGTTGAACAGCTTAGCCGCAGCAAAACCGATAAGGGCGAATGGTTTGTTTATGAAAGTCATTCACCTGGAGCACCCAGCGAAACTCTACTGCCTGCACTGGTCCAACAGGCACTGGCTAATTTGCCGATACCAAAACCCATGCGCTGGGGAACAGGTGATGATGAATTTTCACGACCTGTTCACTGGGCTGTCATGCTTTGGGGTAAGCAAATCATTAAAGCAAGCATTTTTGGTATGGCGACAGGACGCATCACCTACGGACATCGTTTTCATCATCCCCACGCTGTTCAAATAGACCAGCCTGCCGATTATGAACAAGCTTTACATAGTGCGTCGGTTGTTGCTGACTTTGGCAAACGCCGTCAATTAATAGTTGATCAGATTGAAAAAACAGCAGCAGAGGCCAGAGGAACGGCCATCATGCCTGAAGAGCTGGTGGATGAGGTGACCTCAATTGTTGAATGGCCACAGGCCCTGTTAGCCAGTTTTGATCAGGCTTTTCTGGATGTGCCTCCCGAAGCATTAATCGCTTCTATGCAATCACATCAGAAATGTTTTCCACTAAAGGATGAAAGCCAGCAGTTGATGCCCTTGTTTATTGCAATTTCAAATATTGAAAGCAAAAAGCCGAAGCAGGTGATCACGGGTAATGAAAAGGTTATGCGCGCGCGTTTAAGTGACGCGGCATTCTTTTTTGAGCAGGATAAAAAGCAGACACTTTCCAGACACCTTGATTCACTTTCGAAAGTAATTTTTCAGGCAAAACTGGGTAGTTTGCTCGACAAATCGCTCCGCATTCAAGGGATTATGGAACATCTCATAAAGCCTCTGGGTTTAGACAGAGAACAGGCAATGCGTGCAGCAGAACTTGGCAAGTGTGATTTGATGACCGGTATGGTGGGTGAGTTCCCGGAATTACAGGGCCTTATGGGATACTATTATGCCCGGCATGATGGTGAAAAGCTGGACGTTGCTGTCGCTCTTAATGAACAGTATCTGCCGCGCTTTGCGGGTGATGGTCTTCCTCAGTCTTCTCTTGGCCTAGCCCTGTCTTTGGCTGATCGCCTGGATACCCTGGTCGGAATTTTTGCAATTGGGCAGAAGCCGACTGGTATGAAAGATCCTTTCAAGCTGCGGCGACATGCTTTAGCCATTGTGCGTATGCTGGTGAGTAATAACACCGAGCTTAATCTTTCTGAATTAATTGAGGCCTCAATCAGCGCTTATGGCCGTCTGATTGATGCGAATGAGCCGGCTTTGAAAGAAATTCAAGCCTTTATTCTGGAACGCTTGCATTCCTATTATCAGGCGCAAGCTATAAGCAATGATATCGTGCTGGCTGTTCGTGCCCGCCAGGCTGACAATCTCTATGACTTTGATCAACGAATTCAGGCATTACTGCAATTTATTAACTTGCCCGAAGCGAGTTCACTATCGGCGGCCTGTAAGCGTGTCAGCAATATTCTGCAGCAGCAAAGCAATGATAACCATGTGGATTCCAGCCTGTTTTCCGAAGTTGCTGAGCAGCATCTTTATGCTTCACTTCTCGAAGTTGAGGAACGATCTAAAAGTTGGCAGGAAACTAAAAAATATTCGCTGATATTAAATCAACTAGCCGGTTTAAAAACCGCGGTTGATGCATTTTTTGAGCGAGTGATGGTTATGGTCGACGAGGAAAAAATCAGGGCCAATCGCCTGGCTTTGCTCAGTCGTTTACAGGTACTGCTCCAGAGTGTAGCAGATATTTCGGTATTACAGACGGTATCATGAATAAAGTGATTTTGCTGGATCGGGATGGAATTATTAATTCCGATTCAATCAACTATATTCGCTGCGAGGATGATTTTAATTTCTTGCCAGGCAGCAAAGAGGCTATTGCCAGGTTGACCCGCTCAGGTTATTTGCTGGGTATTGCCACCAATCAGTCCGGCGTAACGCGCGGTTATTACACTGAACAAACGCTGGAGCGGATACATCAGAAAATGCTTGGTGAGCTACAGGCGGTTGGGGGTGAAATAGCTGCCATCGAATATTGCATTCACATGCCGGATGAGGGCTGTTCATGCCGCAAACCAGAGCCTGGTTTATTGCAACGCTTGGCAAAAAGGTTTTCCTGTTCTCTCGAAGGGGTTCCTTTCGTTGGCGACAGAGTATCCGATATCCAGGCAGCAATGGCAGCTGGCGCCACCCCTGTTATGGTGCTATCGCCAATGACTGATCGAGTAGGGCTGATGAATTATCCGGAAGTTCCTGTTTACCACTCCTTGCTGGAATATGTGGAAAGTTTGCAAGGACAGGGATGATTGAAAATTTATCCATTGTCTATGAAAACGATCTGCAGTATTCGCAAGCGGAAGAGTTGTCAAAGCGCTTGAATTTGCCCATCAATTTATCAGCAAAGAACCAGTTGCTTGTCGCCAGCAAGGGTTTATCACTCAAAATTGGTCCTTTTACAGCCCAGCAGGCGAATTTTGATCCTGGCTATTGGCAAGCTCGCAAAAACGAGGGCAAAAAGCAGGGTCTGGTTCGGGCATGCAAACCACAAGCCGGTTTGCACATAATCGATGCCACAGCAGGCTGGGGACGGGATGCGGCTGTCCTTGCTTCTTTTGGAGCCAGCGTTCTGATGCTGGAGCGAAATCCGGTGATTGCGGCATTATTAGAGGATGCCTTAATGCGCCGTGATCAAGTGTCTGAAAATGCCCTCCATTTAACAGTTCTGCACTGCGATGCAATTCATTTTTTGAATGAATTAAAGGAAGAGGAGTATCCTGATATCATTTATATCGATCCCATGCATCCGGTGCGGCAAAAATCAGCGCTGGTAAAAAAAGATTTGCAGGTGCTGCAGCAGCTGATTGGCAGTGATTACGATGCAAATCAGTTATTGCAGATTGCCAGGAAAAGAGTCCGCAATAAAGTGGTTGTAAAATGGCCGCAATCCCTTCCTCCCTTGTTTCCGGCGAATTCTAATATCCCAGGCAAAACCATCCGTTTCGATGTGTATCTTCCAGTTCCCTAAAAACGGTTTGACAAGAAGAGCAATAAAAATGATATAATTGCACGCAATTTGATCATTTAGTATCCCGGCATGACTCCTCAAACCTTAATTGAACTATATATTAAACAAAAAAATAAAGCCCGTTTTTCTACAAGCAAGGTTTTTTTGGAATGCTATGAAAATGCGTTTAGAGAAGCAACTGCTGGCATTGAAATTATAGCCAGTGATGAATTTGCTCCTCCTTTATTTGAAGGTCAGCCTCCAATTCCCTTTGTGCTGTTCAAACCAAAAACTGTCAGTGCTGAGCATCCAGCGCCATTAATTATTCATACACATGGCGGTCCAAATGTATACATGTCAAAGGAAAATCTACATGCTGAAATAGCCTATTTTCTAACGCATGGTTTTGTTGTCGCCTGCCCTAATTATCGAGGGAGTACCGATTATCCAATCGAGGGTAAGGAAAAAGAGGATTGGCTTAAATGGAAGGACTCGGCTAAAGACAAGCATCATATTTATGGACCGCAGGATATTTACGCAGTGACTCAGTACATGCTTTCAATGGGCTTTATCAGTAGTCCTAAGGCAATTCTCAGAGGGGGTAGTTTTGGCTCCTTCATCAATGCGCACTTGTTAGCACAGGTAAAAAAAGGCATTTTTGAAAATCTGTTTAGCGGCGCCCATTTTAGCGGCGGCGTTAAATATCCACATGCCAGTTCGATGCCAACCGATATTCCCATTCTGATAACACATTCAGAAAAAGACGATATTGCTCCCTATTCTGATGCACAAATCTTTATGGAACATTTGTTATTACAGCATTTATCCATTCAGATCGAGAATAGAGATACCGCAGCCCTGCAAACCTATGTCGCCACAAGAGGCGACCATCATATGATTGATCCGGATCTGGGAGTGGGGCTTATTTCTAATCCGACGTCATTAGCAGAACTGACTAGCTACATCAATTATGCTACTTCTTTCGTTCATTCACTAGTTGACGGTAAAACGTTCCAGAATGTAGATTGCTATGATCAATACAAACAATTAATGTCAAACCGTGCTGAAAAACCGGAAGACCAGGCGTATCTGATAGTGAATCAGGCCCGCATTGTTGAAAGATTACGGGCAAGGCCTTTTGCAGAAGAGCTGCCGCAACCGGAACCTGCTCCTGCTGATGAACTCCCTCCAGCTTCACCCTATACACCCACGACAGGCTTGTTAAAACTATATTTGGGTAATAATTACACAGGGAATGTCAAAGCGGATTTCAGCTATTTTTTGAAACATTGTTTCCGGCCCATTAATTGGACAATAACCAAAGAGGTGCTGCCTGATGCGGGTAAACAAATGCTGGAAAACGAACAGTTTGTCGCTCAGATAGTGACCATGATTGAGCGAGAGAAAAGTTTTCTGGCTGAGCATCCGGATTATGTACCGCTTTATCACACCGCTGAATATTCCAGCATGCAACTCTATTGCTTTATTAATTTGTGGATCAAGACCTTGAGGGGAGAATTAACCAATCGTTTATCCACTATCACTGAAATGCGTTTAGTTAATTTTATCAAAAACAGTATTGATAGCATTGATATTTTTCTTCTGAAATGGCGGCGTTTACACAATAATGGCGAGACCTTCAACAATATTTTGGGCGCTCCGGACAGAATAGCCGCTTGTAATCCTTCTACCATCTCCAATTCACACAGTACCGCCTCTTCCTCCCTTTGGTGGTATTTTAAAGCAGCCTATGGGGAGCGTACCCCATTTGATGAACTGTTTGGTGATTTTTTCCGTATATTAGATATTTACTCTCCGCAGCGTTGCGCACGCTATAAACAATTTTTTGAAAGAGCCTATCATGGGTTACAGGGAAAACCGCAGGCTCTGATGCAGCAAATATTCCTCCCTAAAGAACTTGCTCATAAAAAATCGTATATGTGTCAGATATGGGGAGAAGAGTTTTCCCATAATGATATGGAGCTTTCCTCCCCCAACAGCCTTGAGTTATTAAGAAGGGACCCTGGACAATTTGAAATGAAGCTTCGTGAACAGAAGCATGCTTTTCAAAATTTTGGAAATTGTCCTGGATTTGGTGACACAGATAATGGGTTCAACTACGCCGGTTTGCTGCAAAATCGTTGGATGGCCGGTGAGCTTGAAGGCGTAGTGATATATTCACATTTTCGAGATGAACAACAACACCAGGCTTTTGTAGCCGAATTAAGTGAGCTAGTGCTGGAAGACTTTTCCGATTTTCTTGCCAATGCCACCGACTTGCACGACTCAGTGATCCCTGGCTCTTATCAAACCAAGCCTCGGCTTTACGAGGAATGGGGTTTATTTAAGAGGCCTACCCGAGTAAGCGATCATTTATTCTATAAACAACAGCTGCAGCTTTTCAGGGGAGAGGTCGAGAATCCGCAGGGTAAAATATTTGAATTGATTTTCCAGGTTGATAGAGACTCCAAGATTAAAATGCAGGAGCGTTTAAGGCAAACGAATGGCGGCGATCCTGGCAGCAAGCATGTTTTCATTTACTCCCTTTGCCGGTATTTGAAAGGTTATACCTATTATGAACTTCTGGAAGAAATAGCGAAGAAGACAATTCTTGAACCGGAAGAGAATTTGAAGAAAAAATATCCGCCAGACTATTTACGCTTCGCACCAAATAATTACCCATATTTTATGAGCATGGTTCAGCAGTTTAGTACACCGGATGCAGTAGAGGCCTATGATCTCAGTTCCAATGAATATCATGAGTTTTACAAGTTATGCCAGGATAAAATCAGAGGGTTTTCCTATCGTCGTAGTGGTAAAGACGAAAGTGATTTTTTTCTTGAGACTTCCAAAGGTACTTGTTATGCGGTGGACCTATGGGATATGGAATTATGGACTGCTATTGAATGTGCGCAAAGACACGCCAGATTGTGTAAAGAAAGGAATAACGGTCACGATGTTCGGTCGAGAGTGGAACTACTTTACTGATTTTAAAAGAAGACTTAATCGAAGTAGAGTTTTAGTTCTCACATTCTTGAATGTGAGAACTAAAAAGGAAATTATGCAGACATCGCTTTGATACGAGCACTCAGACGGCTTTTAATACGGGCTGCTTTATTTTTATGAATCAGGCCCTTGCCAGCCGCTTTGTCAATAACAGGTTGTGCTTTGGCATAAGCTGCTTTAGCTGCTTCATGGTCACCTGTTTCAACGGCTTTCAGTACATTTTTAACAAAAGTACGGTACATTGAGCGCGCACTGGCATTATGTTGGCGCAATTTAATGTTTTGACGGGCGCGTTTAATTGCTGACTTAATATTTGCCACTTAAAATCTCCACTGAGTAAGACAGCAGCCATTCGTTCTATTCAGGCTACGGACTATATATCAAAAGATGCAGATCATGCACAATGCACTCGATTTTGTCAATATTTATGAAGTTTCAAACAGGGATAATTTTGATATTCCTGAAATGGAGTCTCTCCGGCCTGCATTTGACGAATTAATTTAAGGTCTTTGTGTGCTTATTATAATCACGATGGCAATAATGTGTTATAATGGTGCATTTTGTTTCCCTTAAGTCCAGCATGAAAGTAAAATTTGAGAATTTCCAAAAATACACCATTTCTGTTTCCCTTGATGAGGGGCGGTTGCAGTTTAAGTTGCGCACATCAAGTGAGTCCTTTAGAACCAATGATTACCAGTTAACTGAGTCATTTAAGTCTTTGTCGACTTTTCCGGCTTCTCAGAATAACGAGCAGCTTCTCTGTACATTCATTCAAGAGCAGTTTAAGACGTTGAACCCCAGGCAGGTGGAAGTCGTTGATGTGATGCCTTCAGGGAAAAAAGTCGTTATTGGTGTATCTTATGGCCTGATGGGCGGCGTCACTAGTAACCAGATACTTAAATTGACATTTTCAGGGGTTCAGATGGTTGCTGCTGTGGCAGTGGGGACTTTAAATCCTGTCGCGGGAGCTGTATTAATGAGCTCAGCGACTGGAACTGCCATAAAAGTGCTACAGGATAAAAATTGCAGTACACGTGACTATTTTAAAACAGCTCTGATTAATGGAACTGCGACTCTCGCGGGTGGTGGTCCTGCGGCTCTGGTTGGAGAAGGGTATAAGGCCATAATTTTGGCAGGTGCCTTGAGTCGACCTACTGCAAAAGTCATGGAGGCAGTAGTGGATAATAAGAAGCTGCCTTCTGGGAAAGAATTGATAGGTGAGGTGGTAGTTGGTGGAATTACGAATGTTGTGGGTAATAAAACGTCCGAATGGACCTCGAAGGCATCTCAACTTGTACTGAGTAAATTGATTAATCCTGCCAGCTCAGCGCTCAAAGCGGTTGTTAACCAGTCACTTACCGCCGCGACAGCCGCAACCAGCAGCCAGGTGACTTCAACGCTAACTGAAAACATAATTCTTCAGCAGCCTTTGGGTAAGAACCTCGAGCCTGCTACTCTTGTTGCTACCGCACTGGCTTCAGGAGCTGCAGGTGGTATCCATGCCTATATGAATCATCAGGACAAAAGGGTCAAATTAACCGTGCAGGATGATGATGGCAATGAGCGCGTTCTGTGGAGCGGCAGTGAGCAGGATTATGAGGATTACGACATTGCTGAGAAGGTCAAAGAATGGCAGGAAGTGATGGATCTCGATCAACTGACAGAGAGACTGGCAGAAATAACTGGCGAAAAAAGCTCAGGAAAAAGAAAAGCAGATGATGATGGCGATGAAATATCCCGAGTTAAAAGAGCCAGAGTTGAACCGCTTGTTCCTTTTGAAAAATGGGATGACTCACTGACTGCGGAGAAATTAGTTAAGACCGAGCGGCATGCCGGAGGAGGCATACAGGCTATTGCTCAACGAATGGCTGATACTTTGGCCTGTAAGTTTTGGGGCGGGGATCCTGCCTATCATGATAGCGCTGCAAAAGAAGCGATGCGTGTACAGTTTGAGAAAGATCAGGAGGGTAGTTCAAAAAGGCATGAAAAACGCCTGATCCGCTCGGCAACCCGATACATGGAATCCAATAGAGCTGAACCCGCTGCCAAAGCCTTGCTCGCTCAATACGAATCTCAAAAACCAGTCACTGTACAAACGGTTAAATATTTAAATAGCGTGCCTCAAGCCAACCTCATAGTACAGGTTTTTATAGAGAAAATTGACAAGGAATTCAAAAAAGCCGGGTATTCGCCTCTGAATGGACAACAAAAAACGGAACTAACGATGATTTGCAATCAACATCTGGAAACCACTGCAACTGACAGACAAAGGGATTCTTTTATTAACGCCTGTTTTGCAACAGCGGGAGGTAATTTTCCCCCAAAAGATATTGCGAAGGGCAGAGAAATATTTGCACTGGCTCAGGAAACTGCTGTAAAGATAGGGCGGCGTCAATTTGGCGGTTTAGACGAGGTGAAACAGGAGCGTGTACATAAAAACAGAACCAAGGTCTTAAAGAGTGTGGTAAGAGTGGGCGAACAAGCCGTTAAAGAAGTATTTAAAGGCGGTGTGGGAGTTGGCGTGCAAACGAATGGTCAGGATGTGAAAGCAACGGTTGGAACGGCCAAACAGCCTGATGCCATCCCTGTATATAACTCAGGAGAGAAAGGACAGTTCAGCAAGCAGTTGGATGAGGCAGTCAATAAGCCTGCTCCTGCTCGAGAGCAGCCTGTATCAATGGATATCGAGGAAACAGTGCTTTTACAGAAATCGGCTCTGCCTGCAACATTGCCCTTATCGCTGAAAAGACCGGCTCTTCCTGAAAAAGCAAAGAATACTCCCCCTCAAAAGAAAGTGGCTAAAGAAAAAACAAGCGCTTCTTCGAGCAAAGCTGAACGTACCAAATTGACTATACCTACTAAAGAAAAACAGAAAGAAAAAGATAAGAAAGACAACACACGCTGGCGTGATCCCAAGACGGGTCGATATACCACTGCCCCTCAGAAACAAATTCCAACTGGCGGTATTGGCTTTTTTAATAAACCAGGCCTTAGCATCAGAGACGCTGATAGAACAGCAGCTGTTTCGAACAGTGTTTCCTTTGTGGAGCCTGTGAAGCTGAGCGAAAATATACAAGTGGAATTGACGAAGTCGACCAGTGTGTCGGCTGTCCAGGTCACTACGGAAAGCGGCATACCCTCAGTCAGTGTTGCAGCTTCCACCCGTCTCGAGGTTTTAAAAACCGAGGGTGGCAGCCGCGTGGATTTGTTTACTGGCGATGTCACTGGCAATGTATCCTCTGAGGGGTTTAGTGTGGGTGCCCGGGTTTCTGCGGCAAAAGGACAGACTTTTTTCCGGTCGAAGCCAAGTTGCAATCAGGATACCTGTACAACAGTGACCGTAGTAGGTGAACTGAGCCTTCTCAGCGCGGGAGGAGAAGTGGGATTTTCGAATAAAGAAAATAAAACCAGTGTCAAGCTTGGTGTCGGGGTTGGGCCAATCGGTGCATCCACACAGGTGATTGTTGAAAAAAGCAAAAATTATACGAACGGTTCAGTAGAGGGTCCGGAGATGTCGGATATGATTGTTAAGACAAGAATGAAATAAATTTACCTACGTCCCGTGGTTTGCTCCATGGGTATCTACACATCTCAGAAAACACTGTCTGCTCCTAGTCTCTACGTCCCTCGGACAAGTGTATAGCCGAGGGACGTAGGGGAGTAGGGGTAAAGCCTTAAGTACGTGACATTAGGCCATATAGCTAATTGCAAAATTTACGCAGGTTAATGGTAGTGAGCGTTAGACTCATTTGGTAATTAATGGGATAATCATTCTTTCTTTTAAATCTGAATAATCATGTCTGCGACTGAGATAATGCTTCCAAAACAACAAAGTCTGCTGCGCTCAACCACACTGGTTTCCGTGATGACATTCATTTCAAGAATGACCGGTTTTGCCCGTGATGTGGTCATCGCCCAGCTTTTTGGCGCAGGGGCCGGAATGGACGCCTTTTTTGTAGCGTTTCGGATCCCCAATTTTATGCGGCGCTTATTTGCCGAAGGCGCATTCTCACAAGCTTTTGTTCCGGTTTTGGCTGAATACCAGCAAACTCAGTCCGTTGATGATGTGCGTCTGTTTATCGCGCGCGTTTCAGGCCAATTATCCGCAGTGCTCTCGGTAGTCACTCTAATCGGTATTCTGGCCACGCCGCTGATTATTTTTATTTTTGCTCCCGGTTTTGGAGAGGGGAGTCCGCGCAGTTTGCTGGCTACTGAAATGCTGCGTATTACGTTTCCCTATCTGATGTTAGTTTCGCTAACCGCAATGGCGGGGGCTGTGTTGAATACCTATGGCTATTTTGCCATTCCGGCAATAACCCCGGTTATGTTAAATCTGAGCATGATCCTGGCCGCCTGGTATTTAAGCCCCCTGTTGCCTCAGCCGGTTGTCGCACTGGCCTGGGGAGTATTTATTGCCGGTGTCGCCCAGTTTCTGTTTCAGCTGCCTTTTCTTTATAAAAGAACCTTATTGGTAAGACCCCGTCTGGCGCGAAAGGACGAAGGGGTTAAGCGGGTGATGAAATTAATGATTCCGGCGCTTTTTGGCGTTTCCATTGCCCAGTTAAACTTAATGGTCGACTCAATTTTTGCCTCTTTCTTAAAAGTAGGTTCCGTTTCCTGGCTTTACTACACGGATCGCCTGACTGATTTTCCTCTTGGTGTTTTTGGTGTGGCAATTGCCACGGTTATTTTGCCTCATTTGTCACGCCGGCATGCCGAGCAAAACAATGAACGCTATTCGCGGGCGCTGGACTGGGGATTAAGGCTTATTTTATTAATTGGCTTGCCCGCAGGTATTGGCCTGGCTGTTTTTTCCATGCCAATGATTGCCTGTTGTTTTTCCTATGGCAAATTCAACTTAAATGATCTTCTGCAAACTCAGAAAAGCCTGATTGCATTAGGCAGTGGCGTGCCTGCTTTTATGATGATCAAGGTACTCGCCTCAGGGTTTTATGCTCGTCAGGATATTAAAACGCCGGTAAAAATCGGAGCCATCGCAATGGTGGTTAACAGTATTCTTTGCGCTGTATTGATATGGCCCCTGGCCCATGCAGGCCTGGCGCTTTCTTCGACCCTTGCGGGTTATGTAAATTGCGGATTGCTTATTTTTCTGCTTTTGCGTAAAAAAATTTACCATCCGGCAAAAGCTTGGCTAAAATTTATAATGCAGTTGTTGTTTGCCAATACATTAATTGCCGTTTATCTCTATTATGCCAGTGGCGATGTCCAAACGTGGTTGCATCTTTCATCGGTTATGAGGCTCATGCTGCTGTTCGCTCATGTGGGTGCGGCAATTCTTATTTATTTTTCAGCACTGTATTTAACCGGTGTAAAACCCCGGCAATTTCGCGGACTAACTAAGGAGTAGGCTATGCAGGCAGAATTATTTTATAAACACCAAGGTCAGGATATTGTTCCTGTTTTTCTGCTTGCTAAACAGGATTGGGCCTCGGGAATGCCGGAGCTGATTGCCTCTGAAAGAAACCAGTTTTTTACCCAGCGCTTCAAGGGAAATGCGGGCGATATTTGCATTATTAGCGGCGACAATGGTAAATGTCAGAAAGTTTATCTGGGAGCTGGGGAAGCTAACAATTATTCCCTGTCGCTGGCTATTGCTGCTTCCCGCCTGCCAGAAGGGAATTATCAGCTGCAGCAGGATTTGAGCAATGCAGATATCATTTTCTGGGGATTAGCCCAATATTGCTATGACCGTTATAAAAAGCAGGAAATACAGCCGCGAGTTTTGATACTTAAAGATAATCTGAAGGATATTATTCAGGATGTGGATGCCGCATTTTTAGTCCGAGACCTGATTAATGCACCCACTAACTGTATGGGGCCTGAGGATTTGGCGGATGTTGTAAAAGCGATGGCCACTCGTTATGAAGCAAGTTTTCAGGAGTGGGTTGGTGATGAGCTTCTCACAGCCAATTTTCCTGCCATACATGCAGTGGGAAGAGCCTCTGTTCATCAGCCGCGCTTATTAAACTTAAACTGGGGAAAGGAAGATCATCCCAAGGTTTGTCTGGTTGGAAAAGGAGTTTGTTTTGACAGCGGCGGTCTGGATATTAAACCTTCTAACTTCATGCGTCTGATGAAAAAAGATATGGGTGGAGCAGCGCAAGTGCTAGGTCTGGCTCAGTGGATTATGGATAAGCAACTCCCGGTCAGACTGCAAGTGTTAATCCCCGCTGTAGAAAATGCTATCGGTCCGGACGCCTATCGTCCTGGCGACGTGTTAACGATGAGAAATGGTCTTACTGTGGAAGTGGATAACACTGATGCGGAAGGACGATTAGTTCTTGCTGATGCGCTTGCTCTGGCGGGTGAGGAGAAACCAGAGCTTATCATTGATTTTGCCACCTTAACCGGAGCTGCGAGAACTGCAGTAGGTACCGAGATTTCAGCCTTGTTCTGTAATGACGATGCATTGGCGAATGAGCTCTACGATACGGCAGTGAGGGTCAATGATCCGGTATGGCGTCTGCCGCTTTATGCACCTTACGCGCCTTTGCTGGATTCTTCAATTGCAGATTTATCCAATTGTTCCGCGGCGCCTTATGCCGGAGCAATTGTTGCCGCTTTATTTTTACAACGCTTTATTCCCGCAGACACTCCCTGGCTCCATTTTGATGTGATGGCCTGGAACACTTCCTCCAAACCAGGAAAACCCGAAGGCGGAGAGGCGATGGGTATTCGGGCAGTAGGTGAATATTTGCTTGCACGATTCAGAAGCTCTTGATTAAGCGCTTATAAATTGCAAAGATAGGTCCACGATGAACAGGCAATGCCATGTTCATCACCTATTTGGACCATTCAACGATAAGGATATTAATCTTGAATATCTTGCAAGAAAATCAGTCAGCTATTTCGCAAGCCTCATTTCTGAATGATGAAACGAAAACCAGAGCCAGTGGAAAAACAGCCCGTTTCAGCGCTTTAGATATACAGCGCGGTCTGATTATGATGATGATGGCTTTTTCTCACGGCCGCGAATACATTGGGTCGGATAGTTATTCCAATTATCATATGGATGCTTCTCCTGCATGGAAGGGTGATTTTTGGGTCGATTTTTTCCAGCAAGTGGGTGTATCGTCCATTGTCGCAGGTGGATTCTTTATGATGATGGGCATCGGAATTCACTTTCTATGGCATTCTCGTCTGAAGGAAGGTTACCACCCAAATGAAGTTTGGCGATACTTGCTAACCCGTGGGGCAGTGATGGTAACCGTTCAGTTTACTATCATGGCTTTCTTTGAAACCATTTCCTCCGAGCATTTTTATTTATACGTAGGTGTTCTTTATGCCTTGGGCATATGCATGATGTTAGCGGCTTGTTGCTTAAGATTAATTGAAGCCATAAAACAAACTGCCTGGGGTAAAGCACATTCTGCTATCGAATATTGGCTGCCGTTAATGATTGGCGTCGGAATAATAATTATCAACCAGTTACTGGTGTTTCAGATTCAAGCCTCGGATATTTCTCCCACCTTGGGCAAAATTCTGTTGTTACTAGGGGGAGGCTATGACATTCACGGGATTCATGTGGATTTTGATTTTATGCCCTTTCCCTGGTTCCCTGCAGTCGCCTTTGGACTCATTATTGGCAAGATCATTTCTCGTCGAGATGGGAAAAGCATTAAACTTTTGCAGTGGATAGCATTGGCTTTGCTGGCAAGCTGGTTTTTGATAAAAACTGCCTATTTACAGGGAATATTTTCCTGGGGTGATTATAAGTTACTGGTACCTGGTGAACATCTGGATTGGCGTGCGTATTTCTGCTCCAGTAAATACCCTCCCAGTCTTTCCTATTTCCTTTTTGCCTGGGGCATTAACCTGACAGGAATTCTGCTGTGGCTAAAACTGGAAAACCGTATCGGACACATACCCGTTGTTCTGCAGCCCTTGAAAACCTTTGGCCAATGCGCGTTGTTCTTTTTCATTTGTCATTGGTATCTCTATTATATAATTTCCATACTGTTACCCGCTAAACTCAGCTCGGCAAGTGGACTCCTGGGTTTCTGGCTAATGGGATTAATGCTCATGTATCCTGCCTGTTATTTTTATCGCAATTTCAAAATGACAAAATCCAAAGAGTCCTTATGGAGAATGTTTTAAGCCACAAGCTTAAATGCCGATAGAACTTGTAGTTCGTATGGCTGGACTTTGTCGTCCAGCCTCGATAATAGTTTGCATCTGACGTGAAAAAGCGCATAATAGTTGGTTTTTGACGAAATGAATTAAGCCAATGAAACTGACTGTCGAAAATTTGCTTACTGATGCGATTCACTCCCTGAAAGCCTCTAACATTATCCCACAGGACGTTGAGGTTGAGATTAAAGTAGAACGCAGTAAAGACACTTCACATGGCGATTTTGCCAGCAATCTAGCCTTGATATTGGCAAAGCCCTGCCGTCAGGCTCCTCGTCAGCTAGCCGAGTTATTGATTAAAGCAATAGGCCAACCGGAGAGCATTGCAAAAATTGAAATTGCAGGCCCCGGTTTTATCAATTTTTTTATGCAAAAAGATAGCTTGTCACAGGTGATTGCGACTGTTTTGGAACAGCAGGAACATTATGGTCACAGTGATCTCGGCAAGCAGCAGTCTGTATTAATTGAGTTCGTGTCGGCCAATCCCACGGGGCCTCTGCATGTAGGTCATGGCCGTGGAGCCGCGTTTGGCGCCACGCTGGCGAATCTGCTAAGTGCTGCGGGCTATAAAGTGAGCCGCGAATACTATGTGAATGACGCCGGAAGGCAAATGAATATTCTGGCTGTCAGTGTCTGGTTGAGGTATTTGACGCTGACCGGCGAGACGATTACATTTCCGGCCAACGGTTATCGTGGGGAATATGTTAATGATATTGCTGCTGCAGTATTTGAAGAGCATGGCGATGAATATAGAAAGGCCTGGACTTTAATCAGGGAAAACCTGCCTGCCGATGAGCCCGAAGGCGGTGACAAGGAACTCTATATTGATGCGATTATCGAACGCTGCAAGCAATTACTGGGTCTTGATGGGTTTAAATATTTTCATAAAGCAGCGCTTGATTCTGTTCTGGATGATATTAAAGACGATCTGGAAGACTTTGGTGTTCATTTTGATTGCTGGTTCTCAGAACAGCATCTGCTGGAAGACGGTTCGATTGAAAAAGGGATCCAGGCTTTGAAAGATGCCGGGCACACCTATACCAACGAAGGCGCGCTATGGTTTAAGGCGACCGATTTTGATGATGAGAAGGACAGAGTGTTAGTCCGCGCTAATGGTCAAACGACCTATTTTGCCTCAGATGTTGCATACCACTGGAATAAATATGATCGCGGTTTTGACCGTGTAGTTGATATTTTTGGCGCCGATCATCACGGTTATATTTCTCGAATCCGCGCAGCGGTTAATGCTTTGGGCCATGATGACAGTGCGCTGGATGTGTTACTGGTACAGTTTGCTATTTTATACCGTGGCGGGCATCGTGTTCAGATGTCTACCCGAAGCGGCTCTTTTGTGACTCTGCGTGAGTTGCGAGAAGAGGTGGGTAAGGATGCGGCTCGCTTTTTTTATGTTATGCGTAAACCGGAGCAGCACATGGACTTTGATTTGGATTTGGCCAAATCCCAGTCCAATGATAATCCAGTCTATTACATTCAGTATGCTCACGCGCGCATTAGCAGTGTATTAAGGCAATTAAAGGAAAGAGGTTTAAGCTGGAGCCAGGAAACAGGCCTGGCGAATATTTCAAAACTGACTGAACCTCATGAACTGGCTTTGATGACTTTGATCAGTCGATATCCCGAAGTGATTGCTTCAGCAGCTGCTGTTTGTGAACCGCATCAGATTGCCTATTATCTGCGTGAACTCGCAAACGGGCTTCATAGTTATTACAATGCCGTGACTTTATTGTGTGAACAAGATACTCTACGTTCTACAAGATTGTGTTTATTGACTGCTGTAAGGCAGGTCTTAAGGAATGGTTTACAATTATTGGGCGTATCATGCCCAGAGAGCATGTGATGGCAAAGGATTACGTAAGAAAGCGACAGTCACGACAACGAAGCAATGCGCCCCGTCAATTGCTATTGTTGCTGGCCTCTTTTTTGGGCGGTTATCTTACCGCCACGATTTTCGATTTTACCAGCTTGAGCGCATGGCTGAATAAACATGTGCTTGCTGCTCAGGAAATTCATCCCGAGGCAACAGTACCTGCTAAAAAGGCCGAAGCCCCAAAACCAAAATTTGAGTTTTATACCCTGTTGGCAAAAGATTCCAGTCCTCAGGTATTGGCTAACCGGCCAGGAGCCGGCACACCCCGTGCGATTCCCTCTACAAATACTCTAACCGCGCAACAAGCTGCACAACAGTCTTCTCAGGTAGCCCGCGTATCGACAGCGCCGGCAACTACCGCTAAAACGCCAGCCCCGGCAGCACCACAAGCAGTAACTGTTGCAGAAAGCAAACCAGTGATAGCTCCGGCAGCCAAAAATACGAAAGAGTATTACCTGGTGCAAATTGCTTCCTTCAATCGACGCCCGGATGCTGAACAAGTGAAAGCCAATCTGGTATTAAAAGGGTTTGATGTAATGATAACCTCTGCTCCACAGGGACAGGTTACCTGGTATCGGGTACTTCTTGGTCCCTATCGTTCTAAAGCGCTGGCAGAGAAAGCGCAGGCCGATGTGGCTCGCAGCGAGCATATGAAAGGAATGATTCGCAAAATGGATGCGTAAACCGTTTAGCATGTATTCCTTCGCGAAAGCGAAGGGTTTAATGGAAATGGATAATGTCAGGCCAGGGATGAATCACTTTCTACAAAGGGCAATTCATGACCATTATTTATCAATTTTCTATTCCTGATGTAACCTGTAGTGCCTGCACCCAGCCGATCGAAAACCGTCTGAAAGCGGATTTTAACCCAAAATATGAATATTATGCCGACCCGGCAAGCAAAACGCTTAAAGTGATTGTATGGGAACATAATGAAGAGGATGTTGAGCTGGGCGGCAAGATTTGTGGTTTTCTTGATGAGGAAATGTGTGTTACTTGCAGGTTTATGGAAAGCTATTCTCTAAGTTTTCAAACATTACCCAAAACCGGAACGACAGCGAAGCCTCAATTGCCTGCACTGGAATCAAATATCGAGGACGAAGACCAGAGCACGTTCTGGAAGCAGTTAAAGAATGGCTTAATTTCACACTGGTTTCAGGGCAGTGTGGGGGTTACTGCCGGATTTGTCTTAATGATTCTATGTATTCTTTCAGGCGGACTCCCTCTGGCGGCCATGATTGCAATAGGCGGAATCAGCAGTTTACTGACATTTCTGATAGGCTTTTCAACATTCAAACAGGCTTATCTGGATATTTTCAAATCAAAAAAATTGAGTATGGATACTTTATTTGCAATAAGTACCCTGGTGGTTTTAGTGGTTTCGCTGGCCTCATTTTTTATTCCCTGGTTTTCCATGATGTTTGAAGCGGCCTTATTGATTCTTGGATTCCGTCATATAGGTCAGGCGATTAAAAACTCCCTGACCAGACAGTTAATTACCGCGCAAGCCTTTGAAGATGATCTTCCTGAGTTTGTTCATGTCTATGAAAATGAACAATTGACAGAAAAACCACTGGAAGAGATTGAGAAGGGGGAGATTCTTTGTATTTTTCCAGGAGAGATAATCCCTGTGAATGGAATCTGCCTGACGGAAGGCTGCGAATTTTATACAAGGGAGATCAATGGTTATCCCTTGCCAAAGAAACTCAAACAGGGTACGGAGTTACTTTCAGGAATGCGTCTTACAAAATATCCCTCTCCCTTGATGATGCGGGTCAGTCATACAAAAGCTGAATCGCATCTTGCACATATGGATCATGCTTTAAAGATTGCAGAGATTTCCAAAGCACCGATTCAGCATACAGCAGACAGGCTTATGCAGTATTTCATCCCCTCGGTGTTTGCCATCGCAGCGCTGACTGGTCTTATCATTGGTCTTTTTTTTCCTCCCGTTCTTGCTATTCAATGCGCAGTTTCAGTACTGGTTTCTGCCTGTCCCTGTATTTTGGGCTTAGTTGTTCCTACGGCAATGAAAATAGGAATCCATAAAGCAGCCCAACATGGGGTTCAGTTCAGCAGTCCTGAGGCCCTGGAAACCGCCGCAAGAGTCACTGCAGTCGTTTTTGATCTCCATGGGACTTTAACCACCGGCATTCCGGTAGTAGAAAAAGTACAGTTTCTGGATCCTGTTCTGAATCAGAAGCGCATATTTTCTTATATTGCCGCCCTGGAAAAAAAGGCGGAGCATTTTATAGGTGAGGCCTTGTTTGAGCACACTGCGGCTTTTGGAGAAGAGTATAAGTCTTTGCAGATTGAAGATTTTAATAACAGGGATCACTCGGGAGTCAGCGGGATCATTGACGGGCTTGAGATCTGTATTGGTAATGAAGATTTTATGCGAAAACATAAGGTTGCTGTCGATATTAATCCGAGTGTCCTCGATGATGCGGATTCTGTAGCCTATGTCGCCATTAACGGAAAACTGCAGGTTTATTTTAAACTGGTCGATCCTTTGAGAGAAGATGCATTCCGTACTCTGGAGATTATGAGAGCCAATGGTATCGAAGTATTCATCAGCACTGGTGCCTGTGAAGAAACTGCAAACCGTTACGGTAAACGCCTTAAGATCCCAACTTCTAATATCTGGGCAGGCAGAGTTGCCTTGGCCGATAAAGACAAGGACCATTCTAAATCACAATTAATTAAAGAGTTGAAAGACTTGGGCTATGTCGTGGCAATGGTGGGTGATGCGGCGAATGATTCAGTGGCGGTCACTGATGCTGATTTTGGCGTGGGTGTTCAATCGCAATCCTCTCATGTGCTGACATTGAAAAAAGCGGGCGCTATTATCCAGAGCGGTTCGCTTTTACCCATTGCAACTATTTTTACTGTCGCTCGGCAAACGATGAGTAATATTACTCAAAATCTGTATTTTACTCTGGGTTATAATCTGTTTGCGGTGCTGCTTGCCAGCACTCTATTGATTGCTGCAGGTTTTGTACTCAATCCTGGAATAGGTGCCAGCCTGATGATTTTGCAGATGGGTTTGGTTTTCTGCAATCTTTGGCGCTTCAAAAAACAGTCGATACCCCATTTGGAGTGTTGCGATTCACAGTTTGACAGTCAGAACGACCGCGATTCCTATGCTGATTTACAGCAAATATTTAAACCCAATGATTTGGCTTTGGAAGAGTTGGTTGAGCCAGATGCTGGTGGCCTCAATTTTCATTCATACAAAGGGTATCAGCAGGAAGAGAAAATTAGCGCAGCTGTTGGGAAGGGGATGAGTTGCTGTTAGAAGTGATTACTGGCAGGCGCTGCCACTAAGTTAATGAATTTTTTGCTATTCCTGAGCCTGCGTTGGTGTAAACGTAAGAGAAAATCCCCTCTCCCAAGTTTGGGAGAGGGCTAGGGTGAGGGTTGATTTTTAACCCCCTCTCTCTCTAACTCTCTCCCCTGAGGGGCGAGAGGATTTTGTAGAGTACGAGCTCCGATATGCAACGGAGCTTAACTTAATGACAGTGCTGCTGCCAGGAACATTTATTTATTTCCCTGTTCTTTCATCATCTTTTCCATTCTCCGCTGGGTTTCTTCTTCTGAAACGTCCTCGATATGAGTGCCAATGGACCAGATGTGCCCGAAAGGATCAGTGAAAGTGCAGGTACGATCCCCGTAGAATTGATTTTCTAAAGGACGAGTAATCGTGGCCCCTTCTTTTTCTGCGAGTTTAGCCACTTCATCCACGTTTGGGACATAGACGTATAAGCCGACTGGCGAGCCGCCATAACTTGCAGGGCTTTTGGCCTGGGCTTCTTCGCATTCGTCAGCAAGCATAAATTTGGAATCACCGATACGAAGCTCAGAGTGCATAATGCGGTTGTCGGGACCATCCATACACATGACAACTTCTGCGCCAAGTACCTTTTTATAGAATTCCAAGGCCTGACGCGCCTCTTTGGCAATGAGATAAGGGGTGATGTGATTGTAATCATTTGGTTTATAATTAACGCTAGAAATCATAGCAGCTCCTTTGTCTATGACTGTAATTGGAATTAACATACTAATAGAATTTTCGGTATTTGTCTTATATGAAAAAAATTGAACGTGAATTTTACGCCCGGGATACGACAATTGTGGCACAGGATTTACTGGGAAAATATCTGGTTCGCCACATTGGTAATGAACAGAAAATAGGGCGTATTGTTGAAGTGGAGGCTTATTTGGGGCAGCATGATCTTGCCGCGCACTCTTCAAAAGGCCTGACTCCAAGAACACGTGTCATGTTTGGACCAGCGGGCCATGCCTATGTGTATCTGATTTATGGGATGTATTACTGCACCAATATTGTCACTGAAAGGGAGGGGAAGGGCTGTGGCGTTTTGTTGCGGGCACTCGAGCCCATCAAAAATATCTCAGAGCGTACTCAAGGTCCTGGCTTGTTATCAAAAGCAATGGGGATCACCAAAGAGCATTATGGACAGGATCTCTTAAGCGATCACTTTTATCTTCTGCAGGATGAGCCAGGACAAACCCCATTTTCGATTGTTAAAACACCAAGAATTGGTGTTCATTACGCCAAGGAATGGGCAACCGAATTGCTACGCTTTTACATCAAGGATAATCCCTTTGTTTCAAGAAAGTAACTATCATGAGCTTCGAAAATCCCCGGTTCTGGGATCGCGCTCTTTGTTATCAAGGCGTCCTTCGTCCTGTTCGGTATCCAATTTTTTATCATCGGCTGACTCGACCGCTGTCGGTTCTCCAGTTTCGCTGCTTTTATCGGGAGAGTCTTTAGGTTGATTCATTGCAAAATTCCTCGCTTGTTAATTTTCAAAGCGTCGTCTATCTTTAAATAGTTTTCTTTAATTATAGGATAGACAGAAGCCAGAGCAGTAATTGGACTCAGTCGTTTTATCTCTTCCAGGAAGGAGCAGATAATGAAAACATTGATATCTACAATGATTATTGCTTTCTGGTTTTCAATTTTTGCCTGCACAACGACGGAAACGACTCGCAGGGAAATGTCCGGGGTTGGTCATGAAAGCAGTAAAAATACAAAAACCGAGGGGCATGTGCATTCAGCCCAAGCCGCTATAATCGATGATCCAGGTCAGAAATAGTTCATCTAATATTAAAAATGTTATATTATTGTGCTCATTGATAGATTTATTGGGAAGTCGGTGAGCATTATTAATAAGATTGCGATGGGCCGGATCCCCAAAGCTTATCGCAGTGTAATGGGCTACTATCCTGATGTAATTCTTTATGAATGCAGTCAGAATCAATTTGAAAGCAAGTGGCAGCAATTAGCAAGAGCCAATTATATTTATACAGATGGTTATAAACTGCGCCCTGCGGGACAATGGCGCTACTATTTTGAATCGTTTAAGGGCTGGTTAGGGTTCACTAATCATTGCGATGAACACCTGGTGCAGTTATCACTGCGCAAGTTTGCTTATTATGGTTATTTAAAAGGATATCGGCCTCATGAGACGATAATAAAATACCCTTTGCCTCATCGTTTTCAGCAGTTGGCTTGCCAAAATCGGAGCTCTGAGGTTTCCACTGAATTGCAAAAAGACTTGCTCCTTTATTATCGAAATCACTCCTTTTATTTTCCTCAATTTAGCTCCGGGTGGGGAATATCTCCTCCGTCTTATTTTGGAAAAAGTTTCGCCGATCTGAATTTATGGGATTTAATTCCCAGCCTTGACCCTCAGGATAGTCACATCATTACTCAAACAAGAGAAAATCTTGAGCCTGCCTTTTACCAGCGCTATTCTTTTCTGAATGGCAGTCATTATGCAAAGGCAGTTGCAAAAGATTATCTGGATAAAGCGAAACAGGATAAGCAAAGCCTGTTCTATGGTTTTACTCCTGTTAATTTGTTCATGGAGAATCCAAAGGTTAAAACTCAGAGAAATCTGGAACATGCCTTGTACTATGATCCCGAAATCTACCTGCAGGATTTGGAGATTTATATAGAGTATTTTCTGGAGAAGAAAAATTTCGCCAGTGCCGTTGACCTGATTGTTAAATTGAAAGATCTCAAAAAAGCCTGTGCTTATTTAATCAAACACTTTAGTGCTGACCAACACATGGCCCTGGTGAATGCAGGCAGCATTTTGGCGATTGAATTGGCAAAACATTATCTAAGAGATGCAAGGAATATTGGCAATATTCGGCTGGCAATGAAGCTCGATCCCGAATTAGCTAAAAGAGAACCGGCAGTAGTGTTTCGTGTGCTGGCGGCAGATCAACAATTTGAGGATGCGTATACACTTTATCAGAGATGTTCTGATGGAATTAATTTCGATCGGAATTGCTGTTCACTGGCTTCCACCTATTTTCATCAGGAGTCAGAAAAGAAATTAAAAACAGGTCGTGATTTCAGAGGATCGACTGACTGGGAAAAGGCAGCTTCCCTTTATTCGCAAGCTCTGACAGCCAGCAGAAAGGCTTATGAACTCAATCCGTGCGATGACAGGAATGAGCATTATACCAGTTCAAAACGATTCTATGCCCAAATTCTCGTCGATGCGGATGAAGCCGAAAACACTGATATCTCAAAATGCAAAATTGCTCATATTATTTATGCGATTAAACTGCTCAAATCCTCTCAGCCAACAGACAGCATTGAAAAGGAATATCACCGCAAGGCTCTGGTTAAAGCCCTGATGAGAAAAGTTGATTATTTTTGTGAGCTAATTCGCGTGCCGGCAACCTACTCGGCGAATTTGGATGTTCAGAAAGAACACCTTGCAGAGCATACAAAAAATTTTAAACGGATCCTGGAGTCCTTGAAGGAAATAGTGAATTTATTAGAAGGAACAAAGGACCGGGAGCAGAAACTAATACTGGGAAAAGCGTATTTTCTTTTGGGTGATATTAATTATTTTTTTGATTTAAATGAAAATAATCTGCAATATTTTAGAAAAGCAGTCGATACCGTACCGCTTAATCCTTTTTATAATTTACGCTATTACGAAAGGCTGGTTGTTAAGCAGGAAACCTACAGGGATAAGGGTATTGAAAGGCTTAAAGAGCTGGGATTCGAAGTTTTTGACTGGCTTGACTGGGATAAAGAACGCTGGGATCAAAATTTTCGCATTAGTAATATAAAGCAGATTCATTTGCTTGAAGAAACCGCAAAACCTTCGGGATGGTTCTCCTCTTTTAGTTTTGGCTAGTAAAAAGCAAATCCTCTGCTTTTCAGAGGATAGATTGCCAGTTAAGTGGGCACTCCATCGTCTGGTGCCGGGGGAACTTCAGCAGGTGCGGATGCGGGTGACGGTGGTGACGGAGGCGAACTTCCTGCCAGACTGGATACAACTTCTGAAGAAAAAACACTGGCACCTATAGCCATTTTCGCTCCTGCAAGAGCGTTTAGTGCCACGCCAATAATTCCTGTGGCAGTACTGGCAGCAGCGGAGGCTGCACCTGCAGCAGCCCCCGTTGAGCCGGCAGCTGCGGCTCCAGTGGCGACGGCAGCCACAGCCCCGGCTCCAGCAGCTCCTGCTCCAGCAGCTGCCGGACTCGGTATCCCAAGGCTTACCAGTGCACCGCCGATTGTGACATTACCTGTTACCCCAAACTCCGCACTGGCAAACGCGGTAGCAGCTGAAACCACATTAATAGCAGGGCAATTGATTGTTAAATTAGGCGCTACAATTTGGATGCCTGAGTCATCAAGGATAATCGCGGAACCTCCTACCTGAAGCATGATCATGCCAAGGGCCTGCTGCAATATGACCGGCGATGTATGCATGCTTATCGCCGAGTCGTCTGTGTACCTGAATCCCGTGGTCACGTGCACTGTAAAGGGGCCCAGATACTGAACGGAACCTCCCATAACCGATTTAATATCAATTCCTGTGGTATCTGCAATATGAGCGCCAGTATAACTATGAATGGTTGCTCCCAAATGATAGCTCCCGGTGTATCCTTTTACCGAGGTAATATGGGTTCCTAAGACATGTAAAGCACAATTACCATTAACCTCAGTAACCATGGCATTTCCAATAGAGTTCATTAGATTCTGATCGATATAATTGTATTGGCTCTGATTAATTTGTACGGTTTCATTGCCTTTGACCTGATAGTTTGTATCCTGATGGCAAACCATTGTGGCGTTGCCTTTGACAAAACGGGTGTAATCTTTGTCAACACTAAGGTTTTTACTTTGTTTGATAGTAATATTGGCATCTTTTCCAATATAGGAGTTGGAGTGACTCAGGGTACTTAAATAGTAGCCCATATCCTGTTGGGATTGAAAAATATCATCGGTTCCCAGAACAATGGTGGTATTGTTGTGAGGAGTACGCAGCTTTATCCCCTGAGTTTTTCCTTTCTGTTCATTAATAAAGAAAACGTTTTTCTCTTTAGTTTGCAGTCCCATGTATTGCTGATTATCACTGGCAATCAGATTTCGATGCGTTGAATTATCGATAGCTCCCAACAGAATGGGTAAATCCGGATTACCAAAATGAAAGCCGATAGCGACTTCCATTCCCTTGCGCATGGGCAGACTGAAAGCGTATTTGTCGCCAATATAACTTTCCAGTTTACGAACCCAGCGGGAACCCTTTCCCGGACCATCGTCGCTGATGGCAATGCGAAACTTGTAATGTCCTTTGTCATTGATTTGAACGGTATCTTCGCCTCCTTCATGATCAACGAAACCAGGAAGAACGCCGCTGATACGCGGCAACGGGGTTTGAAGGACGGAACGAAAGGGGATTGCCTTATCGATTGAACGGTAGTCGCAGGAGAAATGATCCTCGGGTGCGTCAATAGCCACTGAATGATAGGAAAAAAACGATTTTTTCTGCGAACCGCTATATTTGGCGTGGATGATCAACATCGGCTTATTTAAATGACCGAGCTTAAAATGCTGGTGTTGTATAAAACTGCCGGGATTGATCAATGCCGCACTGGCGGTGCCATTGAAAATCTCTTTTTGCCACTTGAAGCTCTCGGCGATCTGATTGGCGATGCGCTGATTTTCTTCCTGACTATGAACGTTTTCAGCCCAGTAGACAATTTCTCCGACCCCTTGCGGATCAATGACCGCAGTGGAATCATAAGATTTGGAGGATTGTTGATAATTATAGGATTTAACTTTGACTTCGGCCGGTTGTGAGGTAGTGGAAAATTCAAAATCATAAATCAGATTGGCCATGGGGTCGAATTCACTATCCGTTGTATAGCCGTGATAGAATAATCGATTGATGTCCTTATTCAGTTGTAATGTGGAGTTACTGTCGGTAATCACCAGAACTTCATTATCAGCCGTGTGTTCAAAAAAATAGAATAATCCTTCGTGTTCCATCCAGCGAGTCACAAACTGCCAGTCGAGTTCATTGTACTGGAATACGAATTCGCGTACAGGATGAGAATTCACAAGGTCAAATCGGACATGATTAATATTATTTCTCTGAAAAACATGCCGCAGAATTTCCTCAATTCTTTTTTCGAGATAAACATGGGTGCGTCTGGTTTTTTGCAGGCGAGTCACTTCAGGTTGAATAATCATCTGGTATACATAGTATTCATCGAGACTGTCTGTATGGCTGAAGTAATTGACGCGGCCGTGCAGAGGGCTCTCGGTTCCCGCTTTGGTCGTAAAAGTCATCTTGGCAGGATGATTAATAATTTCATTACCGTGAATGAGACTTTTGGATGCAAGCTCGACACGAAACTCATAAAGTTCTGATACCCCCATCGTCCCTTCAAACTGCAATATTTCGGTGTCACTGCCTTCAAAATGCGGTCCGTGCATTTTGGGCATAAGAATCTGATTTTGCATGCAATTCTCCATAATACGTCATTAACAACAATAGCTATTGAGTTATAGACTGTCAACTGGCTATGGGGGAAGTTGGTAATAAGCCTTGCCAGTAAAGCAGATTGCGGGTGGTTTATCTGTCATCATTAAATGAAGCGGGCTTAAGCGAATGCTTTAATAATCTGGTTTGCTGCTGTTAAATTTTTGAAAAGATTCTGAATTGGCAGAAAAATTAATAATTTGTGCTATGGTTAACTTATAAGTCCACCAGTGGACATTCTTTTTGGAACAATGGAGAGGAAAATGGCACGCAAAGATCAGTCCGTGGCCCCAAAAGAACGGGTCAATATTGTGTACAAGCCCAGCATCGAGGGGGCGGAAGAAATAGTTGAGCTTCCCCTGCGACAGCTGGTGTTAGGTGAATTTACTAATAAACCGTCCAAACTTCCTCTGGAAAAAAGACAGACAGTCAGTATCAACAAAGACAACTTCAATCAGATTTTAAAGCTTCACGATATCAGAATAACCACAAGAGTTCCCAACCGCTTAAGCAATGATAAGAATGATTTTATTCCGCTGGACCTGAAAATTCAGTCTCTGCATGATTTTGAACCTGATCATCTTGTCAAACAGGTTCCAGAGTTAAGAAAGCTGATGGAATTGAGAAATGCTCTCAAATCCCTGAAAGGGCCTTTGGGTAACACTCCGGAATTCAGAAGAAAGCTGGATGCCATTGTTAAAGATCCCGGCTTGCGAGATAAATTATTAAAAGATTTGGGTATCGAAGAGAAAAAAGATCAAAAAGATCACTAATCAACAACCCATTTTTTAGGAGATAATGATGGCTGATATGAAAGAAAATCCGGGCAAGGGCCAGGATAAATCAATAGTTCATGATTTGTTGTCAGGGATTGAAATTTCCCCGGAAGAAGAGCGGTATGAAGTAACCAAAACCGGGATTCGCGCGTTCATCGATCGTATTGTTGAAGAACATCGAACTGATGAAGCGGTGACTTCGGCGATGGTTGATGATGTGATTGCTGATATCGATGCCCAGTTGTCTGTACAAATGGATGAAATCCTGCATAACCCGGAATTTCAGAAGCTTGAATCGGCCTGGCGGTCATTAAAATTCCTGGTTGATCAAACCAACTTTCGTGAAAACAGTCAGGTAGACTTTATTAATGTGACCAAAGAAGAGTTGTTTGAAGATTTTCTGGACTCCCCTGAAATTGTGAAATCAGGCTTGTTCAAACAGGCATATAGCTCAGAGTATGGCCAGTTCGGTGGTAAACCTTATGCTGCCATTATTGGAAATTATACCTTTGGACCTTCACATAAAGATGTGGCCCTGCTTCGTAATATTGCCGCAGTCAGCGCTATGGCGCACGCTCCCTTTATTGCAGCAGCAGGTCCTGAGTTTTTTAATATCAAATCAATGACTGATTTGCCTACATTGAATGATATCGCAGCCATTTTTGAAAGCCCTGTTTATGCGGAGTGGAATGGTTTGCGTGAGTCTGAAGATGCGCGCTATATCGGTTTAACCCTGCCGCGATTCATGCTGCGCATGCCCTATGATGACAGAAGTTATAATCTTCGCACTTTCAACTACAAGGAAGATGTCAGTCATGGTGATGATGGCAGTTTCCTGTGGGGTAATGCGGCATTCGCCTTCGCAGGACGCTTAGCCGACAGTTTTGCCAGATACCGTTGGTGTGTGAACATTATCGGTCCTGAAGGCGGTGGTACGGTTGATAATCTGCCCTGCTATTTCTTTGATGCAATGAAAGAAGTGCAAAGCAAGATTCCCACCGAGCTGTTAATATCAGAGCGACGTGAATTTGAGTTGTCTGAGCAAGGGTTTATCCCATTAACCATGCGGAAAAACAGTAACAATGCCGCTTTTTTCTCTGCTAATTCCATCCAAAAGCCAAAAACCTTTGTCGATGTCAGCGGAAACAAGGAAGCGGAAGCCAATTATAAACTGGGAACTCAATTCCCTTATATGTTTATCATTTGCCGCCTGGCTCACTATTTAAAAGTTATGCAGCGTGAAAAACTGGGTATGCATAAAGAAAGAGTGGACATGGAGCGCGAGCTGAATGAGTGGATTGGCAGTTATGTGGTGGATATGGAAAATCCAGTTGCCGAAGTAAGAGCAAAAAAACCGCTGCGTTTTGCCAAAGTCACAGTGGAAGATGTTGCCGGGGAACCAGGATGGTATAAATCCACTTTAATTGTCAGACCTCATTTTAAATATATGGGCTCCTATATTACTCTACAGTTAGTAGGTAATTTAGAAACCGCCGCTTAAGGAGAAAATGGCTATGCAACAACCGGAACTTAATGTCGTACCCTTGCTGCCGGAAGGCGAAGTGGTACGCACCCAGTATAAGCTGATGGCAAGAATAACAACGACTGCGGCTGGCGTTATCAAGGGCAACAGCTCCGTTAAAGGCTATGAGCAATGGGTACAGGCGGTGGACTTTAAAACATCAACTGTCAGAAATTTCGACGCTCAGGATCAGCTGATTGGTGTTCCTGATGCTAAATTTTTCCGACTGACTACTCTCTGGGATGGCGGTGGTATTGTTCCTTTAACGCAAAGTATTTTCACAGGAGAAGATGTAACGACCTGTGATATTCACTGCCTGCGTTCAGGTCCTCAGGGAGAAGTACAACCTGCTGTGCTGATTACTCTGAGTCAGGCGAAGGTCCTTGAGGTGGATTATGTTTACTCTCATGTGGCAGGCCCCCTGGTGATTGTTGATTTGCATCCTGTATCATTTAAGATAGTTGACAATCTCAATCGTTATGAATTTAGCTGGAACTTAAGCCGATTGTCCCGCGAAGCTTAAAGGCGCGGCCTGATTAACTGAGCCATGCTTAAATCACTGTGACCCGGCTGCCTGCAGCCGGGATTTCTATTTAAGGAGAGCCTTGTGAGAGGGGAGCGTTTAACCGAGCGATTAAGGCGATGGGCCAGAAAAGATTCCAGGTCTCTGGATCAGTCTGAACCTGAAATATTAGTCGAGTCAATAAGAAAACATATCGAGCAAATCCTGTCGACCCGCCAGGGTAATGCGCCGATTGATGACAATTATGGCTTATCTCAGTCTCCTGCCCTTGTTGAAGATTATTCTCTGGCTCGCAAGGAAGAACTGGCAGAGCATTTAAGTCATCTGATTAAAACCTACGAGCCCAGAGTGGCCCAGGTTAGAATAAGCAACCTAATCATTAATCCTGATAAACAGTTAATCACTTGCCATATTGATGGAACCTTAAAAAAACCTTTTGAAGAAATATCGGTTTATTTCACCACGATTCTGACAAGTCATGGTAGAGTAATAGTGAGACTATAGTGTCTGAAATTGATTATTAATCATTTCCCAGGTTTTACATGCTGAAGGATAAGCCATGATTCTCGATTACTACCAATCCGAACTGAGCAAGATAAAAAAACTGGCCAAGGAATTCGCTTCTGCCTATCCTGCTATAGCACCGATGCTGAGGGAGCAGAGCACTGATCCCGATATTGAAAGGCTTCTTGAAGGGGTTGCATTTTTAACCAGCCAAATCCAGATTTTGCTCGATGATAATTTGCCGGATATGGTAGATGATTTAACTCAACTTTTCTTTTCCCAGTATTCCAGAGCCTTGCCCAGCACTTCCATCATCCAGTTTGTTCCCAAACCCAATCTGGGAGAAGCAATCCACGTTAAAAAGGGAACGGAACTGGCCTCAATTCCTATAAATGGTACGCAGTGTCTGTTTCGTACCGTAGTGGATGTTGAGGTTGAACCGGTATTGATTGAACAAATTATATTTAAAGAGTCGCTTCAGGGGGATAGTCTTCTGGAAATCAATTGCCAGCTTTGCGGTGTTACCTTGCAAAACTGGAAAGGCAAAGAACTACGCTTTTTTATAAAACAGCCCTGGGAAGAGGCCTGCAATACATTTTATATGCTGCAGCGCTATGTAAAACGGATTATTTTGCGGGCTGACAATGAAAAAGAGTACATCCTCCCGCTTGAAAATCTGGTTGCCTGCGCTTTGGAGTCAGATGATCCCTTATATCCTCTGGCATTTAAAGACGACAATACGCATTGCATTCTGCATCAATACATTAACCAGCCTTATAAATTTCTGTTCTTTAAATTAAAGGGATTTGAAAAATGGATAAGAGAAACGGATGCCACGAATTTCAGGATTTCGCTCGAGTTTAAAGACATCCCTGTCTGGTTTTCTCCTCCAGAAACAGGCAATCTGATTTTGCATACTGTTCCGATTATTAATCTCTTTGAACACCATGCCGAACCTATTCAACTCGATCATAAAAAGCCCGAGTATCGCGTTATCCCCAGTGATAATGCCGATCAGCATTATCAGATTTATGAAGTAAAGCAGGTGATTGGATATCGCCAGCGTGAAAAAAGACAGATAGTGTATGATCATGTCTTAAATTTTAATGATGAGCTGGATTTAAACAAAAAATATACAATTCATAATCGCCCCTCGATAAGCGGCAACGGGCGAGATATTTATGTTGGCTTCTTTTACAATTTTGGACAGGAGTATCCGGTTGATGAAACCCTTTCAGTGACTTTAACCTGTACCAATGGAGATTTGACTACCCTGCTCGATGAAGGGGATATCACCCGTTTTACTGACAGTTCGCCTGAGAATCTGAGTTTCACCAATATTATACCGCCCTCGTCCAACATTCCGCCGGTTCATAATCAGGCCTTGATCTGGAATTTCCAGTCCTTACTGGTCTTAAATTTTATTCAAATACTGGATAAAAGTTATCTAAAACAAATTGTTAATCTTTATCTTTATGAAAAGGGCGAAAATTATCACCTGAACATGAGCAGAATTCAGGGCGTTGAGGATATTCTGGTGGAAAAGAGCAGGCGTTTGTATCTTGCTGAAATGATTGCCGGCGTAAATATTACATTAGTATGCGAACCGGATCATTTCAAAAGTATTGGGGATATGTATTTGTTTGGCTGTATCCTGGATATTTATTTTTCACAGAACTCACCGATGAATACGTTCACCCAACTGAGTTTAAAAAATTCACGTACTAAAGAGACCTGGAAATGGACACCAAGATTGAACAATCCTCACCAGAAATAGTTAAAAAGCTTTTAGCTCAGCCGAAAACTTTTAATTTTTATCAGGCAATCCGTTTACTCGGTCACGAAATTGAACAGGAAAGGCTGCAAGGAATTCCCGCAAGTCTTGATATCGTTCCCTGGCTAAGCCTTGCTTTTCCTGAAACCGATATTGAAGATATAAAAAAAAATCAGAATAAATATATTTTAACCGCAACTTTTTTAAGTTTGTTTGGTACTACCTCTCCACTGCCAACCTTCTATACAGAGCAGCTTATTCAGGATGAATTTTATGAAATAGGCGAGGTGAAATATTTGCTGAACATTATACATAAGCGATTATACGAGCTGATGTATGGCGTCTGGTCTAAAAACAGGATAATTGAGCAGTTTGTTGAACATCATAACCGGCAAGTAGAGGATGCACTTTTTGGTCTGATTGGGTTGGCGCTTACAGAGGTTAGGGAAAAAATTCCTCATTATCTGCGCCTGTTAAAATATTCCGGACATTGGATTAATACTCATCGCAGTTTGAATGGCTTAAGAAATTTTCTGACTGATTTTTTCAAGGTTCCTATTGAGGTGAAATCCTTTTTTCTTGCCATGCAATCGATCCCCTATGATCAGCGCTGCCATATTGGACATAGCAATAATCAGTTAAATCGTACTGCCTATCTTGGCAGCAGGATTAGAGCTAGCAGTAATAATGTGCTGATTCGCATCGGTCCATTGAATGCTTCCGTATTCCCTACTTTTTTAATCGATAGTCCCAATATTAACTTAATGAAATTATTACTTAAACTGTATGTCCGTGAGCCTTTCAATTACATGATGGAAGTGATTCTTGATCGAGGCTCACTCCAGGGGATGCAATTATCGTCAGGTATGTATCCTTTAGGGGTAGCCAGCTGGCTTGCTCCTGAAAAAGAAATTGAATCCTTCACGGTTAGGTATTGGCTTAATAGCAGGCTGTCATGAGGAAATGCCAGTCTTGGTTCAATCGTTCTGAAAACAGCGGCAGGTAATCATGTTAACCGTCAATTTAAAAGCTTTACTGGAGCGTCTGAATGACTATACCGCTCTGACACTCGAGCAGTCAGTTAATCTATGTATGCAGAAAACGCATCGGGAAGTTACTATTGATCATTGGTTGAGTGAATTACTCTCCAATCCTCGCAGCGATATCAGTCTCATTCTTGAGCAACAAGCCCTGGTGCCAGACAGCATTCGTTTTGATATTCATTCCGGTATTGATAAATTAAAACAGGGGCACAGGGGAAAACCCAGTTTCTCGGTTTCTCTTTTTGACTGGATGCAGGACGCCTGGCTCATCGCAACTTTAGAGCAAAAAGTAGAGAAAATACGTTCAAGCTCTTTGTTATTTGCTTTGATTAAAAAGCACAAACATTATCCCACCCACATTGGAAATGAAATTTTCGAGCTTCTGCCTCTGGAAAGTCTAATGGGTCATTGGCAGGCGGATACAATGGAGTCTGTCGAACGGGATATATCGCAGTTAGGTTTAAATGCGGATTCACCTGAGAATAAATCCCGTCTTGGGGAGTCCCTACAGCAGTTTTGTATCAATTTGACCGAAAAAGCCCGAACCGGACAAATAGATCCAGTGTTCGGGCGAGAACGGGAAATTCAGCAAATGGTTGATATCCTGGGGCGGAGGCGTAAAAATAATCCAATTTTAGTGGGTGACCCTGGGGTCGGGAAAACTGCACTGGCGGAAGGGCTAGCTTTGGAAATCAGCAAGGGGAATGTTCCTGATTTTCTAAAAAATACCAGTATTCTTGCTTTGGATTTAGGCTTGCTGGAAGCTGGCGCGAGTGTAAAGGGCGAGTATGAAAGACGCTTGAAAGCGGTGTTGAAAGAAGTATCCGCCGCCAAATTTCCAATAATCTTATTTATTGACGAAGCGCATACTCTGATTGGTTCAGGGCAACAGCAGGGTGGACTCGATGCTGCCAATATCCTGAAACCGGCTCTTGTTCGCGGCGAATTATGTACTATCGCAGCAACAACCTGGCATGAATACAAGAAGTATTTTGAAAAAGACGCCGCCCTGGCCAGACGATTTCAGCTGATTAAATTACAGCAGCCAGACATCGAGGATACCATTCGTATTTTGCGAGGATTACAGCCGATATATGAAAAAGCGCATGGTGTAAGCGTTCGTTCTGACGCCTTGGAAGCAGCAGCAGAACTGTCTACCCGCTATATTTCCGGACGGCAGCAGCCCGATAAAGCGATTGATCTGATAGATACCGCAGCAGCGAGAGTAAAGATAAATCTGAGTGCGAAACCGGCCGAGGCCAGTGCTATGGAAAATCAAATTGCAGCACTTGAGCAGGAGTTGGGCAGTCTAAGTAAAGATAAAGAACAAGGCCAGTCCATTGATCCTAAAAAATTAAAAGCATTGAAGCAGGAAATTAAAGAGAACACAGCAAGGCTTGATGCAATTCAGAACGATTGGGCGAAGGAGAGTGCTTTAATTAGTGAGCTACTGGCTATTCGTGAAGAGATTTCAAAAAAACCAAAAAAAAGCAGCAGCTTTCAGAAAAGGCAACAGGAGTTGCTCAACACCATGGATGAGCGAAATATCTCCTTGATTGATCATGAGGTTTCACCAGAAGTTGTTGCAAAAGTTGTTTCAGACTGGACCGGCGTGCCTTTAGGTAAATTGCTCAAAAACGAATATTCCGCTCTGCTTACGCTCGAGCAAAGTCTTGAAGAGCAAATCAAAGGCCAGCATGAAGCCCTTGAGGTGATTGCACAACAGTTGAAAGCTGCGAAAACCGGTTTAAGCTCTGTCGACAAGCCTTCCGGTGTTTTTCTACTGGTAGGACCAAGCGGCGTTGGCAAAACTGAAACTGCATTGACCATCGCAGAGCGTGTGTTTGGGGGACGTCAGTATTTAACAACTATTAATATGTCCGAATTTCAGGAAAAACATTCCGTCAGCCGCCTGATAGGATCACCCCCGGGTTATGTGGGATTTGGTGAAGGGGGTATGTTAACAGAGGCGGTGCGCCAGCGTTCGTATTCAGTAGTTCTTCTGGACGAAGTCGAAAAAGCGTCACTGGATGTCATGAATCTGTTTTATCAGGTGTTTGATAAAGGCAGCCTGACTGATGGAGAAGGCGAGGAGGTCAATTTTAAAAATACAGTCATTTTCCTGACCAGCAATTTAGGCAGCGATTTGATTCTTCGCTCTGATAATTTGTCACAGGAGCAATTAACAAAACTAATCTGGCCCATTTTATCCGCGCATTTTCAGCCTGCATTGCTTGCCAGAATGACTGTCGTCGTTTATCGTGCATTGTCGCGGGCAACGCTAAAAGACATCACTCGCCAGAAACTTGAGGCGTTTAAAATGCAACTGGTGCGCACGCATGCCATCAAGCTCCAGTTTAAAGAGGAAATCATTGATTATCTGGTAGACCGTTACAATGAACCTGAGCTAGGGGCAAGAGAAATTGAATTAACCCTGCATGCTAAAATAATGCCTGCCCTGGCGAAATATATTCTTGAGGCAATGACAAATAACAGGGAATTGAATGCCTTAAATCTTGAAATTGTGGACAATGAGATAGTGATAAGGGAATAGCCTGGGAGCAAGTTGCTTGCTATTTCAGATATTCTATTGATATCATTGAGTTGTCTAGCATTACCTGCAAATAATTATAATAAGAAAGGGAATGTCGGTGTTTAAGAAAATATGGTTACTCTCTGTGGTATTGCTAACTGCCTGCACAATGGGCGGCAATACGAAACAACCCCAATTGGCAGATTCCTATCAGGACAATGCTATTCTCATGCGTATTGAGGCTAGTAAAGATCTCAATCTATACAATGATCAGAAACATACGTTGAAGCTTGTAATAATACAGGTAGAAAAAGTTGAGGATGTTCAAAAGCAGTTGATGTCTTCTGATTCGATTGCCAAACTTCTTGATAGCGCTGATGATTCTGAAGACTCCAAGAACAAGGCAGGGGACAAACAAGTTTATATGCATACCCTGTTTATCACCCCCGGCAGCAAGAAGGTGTATACCTTCCCCCGTTTGGCTGGTGCAAGACGAATCATTGTAGTTGCCGGTTATTATGATCTGGTGCCGAACCAGGTGGTGCGAGTATTTGAAATCCCTGTATTTGAAAACTGGAAGCCTGTAACCTTCTGGGAAATGAATCGTAAAATGGGGCGTATAGCTATCTGTTTGATGCTCGGAGCTAAAGGAATTAATTTTACCGACAGCACTTCAAAAGAAACGACCAGTGAATCTTTGAAATAGGATGATCCAAAAATGGTTTGGAAAACAGCAGTTGATTGGGAACATGGACTTTTTTTACAACCACAACATTTTCAATGTTCTGAGTTACATCAACAGTTTTTATTAAATCAGGTAATGCGCTATGTCACTCCTTATTTCTGGGGATTTGCTGAGTTAAAACTGAATCATCAGGCCTTGAAGAATGGCCGTTTTGAAGTGGATAAAATGGCCTTGTTCCTTCCAGGCGGTGAATATGTTGAAGTTGACTCTAACGCGGTTTTTTTACCCCGCTCATTTTTAAAAGACTGGCCCGCCAATTCTGACTCCATGAAAGTCTATGTGGGGGTGAAGGATTTGTCCTTGTCCAAAAAGAATGTGACCCCTGTCAATCAGCTGGAAGACCTGACTGGAGTTACAACCCGCTATATCAGCTATGCCTCAGGTGTTGAAACCGCCGATTTTTATCATCAGGAATCCCAGGCACAGCTTAAAACCTTACAATTCGTTGTTAAATTATTCTGGGAATTTGAACTGGAAAATACCCATAATTATACCTTAATACAAATAGCTGAATTAAAACGCATTGATAATGAAATTAAAAATAACCCGGTATATATCCCTTCCTGCGTTAATATCGCCGCAGCGGAAAATTTGTTTGTAGGCATGAGAGCGATGCTTGAAAATCTGATGGGGGTTCTCAGCCAGCTGGAAAAGTTTAAACTGCCAATTGACTGGTATGCCAGCCATATTGATAAAGCGAATTTCGGGCGTTTGTTTTCTTTGCGATCCCTGCTTCGGAGCGTGCCGGTCTTAAAGCAGTATGTAAAAACGGGTAATGTACATCCCTGGCATTTATTTACCTTGCTTGAAACCATCGCCTGTGAGTTAAGCTATTTTAGTACAGAGGTTAATCTGTTTAGCAGCAGCGAGCAAAATACGACTATTTTACCCGATTACAATCACCAGAATCTTACGGCATGTTTTGCTGCGGTCAGGACTCTGTTACAGAAATTAATTATCACAATCGTAGCTGATCCAGGTCGAATCCACAGAATGACCAAAGAGCATAACTACTATTATGCCGATTTGGGCCCTTATTTTATACGACCAGAGAGAAGATATTACCTGGTCATTTATGCAGAAAATAATCAGGAAGAAGTGGCAAGCGTCGTTAAAGATTCAAGTAAACTCTGTGCCTATTCAGATATTGTTACTTATATTGAATATGCTTTGCCCGGCGTTCCCATTACCAAATTGAGCGCTGCACCAGAAGGTATACCTCGCGGCGCAAGCTGTCTGTATTACAAAATTGATAACCAGTCTTCAATGTGGCTGAAGATAGAGCGTGAATTAAAAGTGGCCTTATACATGGGTAAAGCGCCAATCGATGTTGTCATTGATATAGTTGCTGTGGGAGCATAAATTGAATCTCCAATCATTATTTTATGATTTGTTCCACTATGTGAGCGAATTAAAAGACAGCGAGTTCTCTACGGTCAGCTTTAACGAGTTTAGGGAGGAAGTCCTTATTCGCATCAAAGAGATCCGGAATCGTAGTGGATCACTGGATAAAGATCAGGTGAATACGGCTTTATTTGCTGTAGTCGCATGGATTGATGAGCTAGTACAGAACTCCATGTGGGAAGGAAAAAAAGAGTGGCAGCATCGTTTTTTACAAACTGAATTTTTCAATACCACTGACGCAGGAAAGGAGTTCTTCATTTATTTATCCAAAATTCCGCCAAAGCAGGTAGACTTATTCCGAATTTTTTACCGCTGCCTGACCTTGGGCTTCAGAGGAGAATATCACAGTCCTCTGGATAAACCGGATTTAATCAAATACAAGGCATACGCGTTGGAACATATCACTCCTGATCATGAAATGGTGGATAACGTGGAGCACTTTATCGCGTTTCCTGAGGGATATGAATGCAAGGTCGGTGGAAAAATGCAAGTGGGCCGTTCGCCCTGGAAACGATGGTTCCTATGGCTGATACCCATTCCTGTCTTGCTGTTGATTTATTTCTTTTTCTATTTTGTTATCAACAACACTGTTGATAATTATTTACAAATGATCAAATAACCGAGAGATTAAATGAGGTTAATCGGGCAAACAATTTTCTGGATGGTCACGCTCCTTGTCTTCGGATTTTTATCTACACTTTTAGTTGTAGGTCATGATCTTCCAATCTGGATAGGCCCCCTGATTTTTATAGGGATATCACTGCTTTTTTATCTGCTTACCTCGATGAGTTATGGCTTGGAGAAGTGGTGGAGAAATCGTAAAAATGAGAAGCAGAAGGCTGTAGGTGAAAAGGTCGAGACCGGCGGATTAAGTCTTACTTTGCATAACGCGGTTAACTATATTCATCAAAATTCAGTGGCTGGTGGGGTAAAGCGTTTTTGGCATATGCCCTGGGTCCTTTTCTTCGGTAGCCCCAAAGCCTCACAAATGAATGTGTTCAAACTCCATACTCATTTTAGTGTGGGGGATACCGATGATATTGAATTACAAAGAAACAAAGCAGTGATCCTGGAGGATTACGTCATTTGGTATGTAGATGATACCTTGCTTCAGACCAACACACCCAGAAAAATTGAGCGTCAATGGCAATCATTCCTTGAAACAATCCGAAAAGGTAAAAAGAAACAACCCGCGGTCCAGCAAATCGTAGTGGAAATACCTGCTTCTCTTTTAACAGGGGGTAATAAGGGGGAGTTATCTTTTTATGCCCGCTCACTAAGGGACCGAATTAACCAGGTCAGTAATATCACAGGATATCGTCAACAGATTCTCTTTATTATTACAGAATGCCAGCACCTGGAAGGATTTGACTCCTATGTGCAGATTGTTCCTGAAAATATGTTTAATCAGGCAATGGGTTATGTGGTCGATGATCCGATGCGCAATTCCTCGTCCAGCAAACCTATCCAATATTTAAGTGAGCGCGCACAAGATGTGATTGATATCATCCTGTTTAACCGCGAGAAGCAATTTGATTCCAAAGTATACCGGTTCCCGCTGTCTATTGCCGACTTAAGAGAACAGTATACTGTCTTTAGCGAAATATTTTTTTCAGCAACCTCCTACAGTGAATCCCCGGTGTTGTTGGGTGTTTACATGACAGGAACAATAGTCAATAAAGGAATTGAAGACCAGGCTTTTGCCTATGATTTAATTGACAAAATACAAACACGGCTAATGTGCCCGATGATGCCGCTGAAAAATGAGCTGGCCAGGCAACAACGCCGTGAGTATGTAAGACTTGGGCTTTGGTATTTACTCTGTTTCGGTCTGGCGGGTTATTTGTATTATGTCTACACGCAAACTTCCAAGCGCTTGCTTGATTTGGTTCAGTTATTACCCGCGGAAGAGGTTTATGGAACCAGTCTCGAGGCAAATCTGGTCGAATTCAATGAGTTCCATATTTTAATGAATGCCGTCGATCGTTTTAAAAATCAGTGGCAAATTAAAATTCTTCCTTATCGAGGCGGGCTGGACAGACTATATGATTTTTTTGGTGATCTGTACGTTACGCAATTCAAATCGCATGCCCTGGATATCCTGGATGGCAAAATTCTGAACTTGCTGCGCCAGGGCGATGCAGTTACAGATCGCCAGAAAGCTTATCTGGTGCAAAATATGGTAACGCGGGTAAATGCGGTTCAGGCTAAATTGGGAGGTTCTGATCGACAGGCACTGATGAGTATGCCCAATCCTGAAATCCGGTATCTTGGGTATAGTAATATTTCTGAAGACATACAAAACGCGTTTGGCGTTTTATATAAAGATTATATCTACTGGAACTCCAATACCGAGGGATTACGCCTTGAATCGATAAAATTATTACGCTGGCTTGAAGATTCCCGTTATTTAAATTCCAATTTGCACTGGCTGGTAGAATGGGGAAATACCCGACCAGGGGCTTACAGTATTGGTCTTAATGATTTCTGGCCTGGCAGTATCAGTATCCATGAATATGATGTTCAACCTGCATTTACCATTCAGGGTCATCTGGCAATAGAGCAATTGCTAGAGCAGATTGAATATGCACTGCCTGTTTATATTGACATTTCTCGTCAGGAAAGTAATTTCAAAGTCTGGTACGAAGAAAATCGCGTTAATAAATGGGAACAGTTTTCCTTTGATTTTTCAAAAGGACAGAGAACCCTGGCTTATCAGTTCGAATGGGATCAAACCTTCGATAATATGATGACTCCCAATGGAGTTTATTTCAGTTTGATGGATCGTATTAATAATGAATTTTCTCATAAATTGTCCATTAAAAATCCGCGATGGATTGAGATGATTCATCAATTTGCGGGCTTGCTGAATTACCAATATGAAAGTACTGAAGGTGTACAGCTTAAAGAGCTGTCTAACACGTTGGCAAAATGGGGTGAAGTACTTAATGCACGACCTTCGCAAATCAATCAGCCTGTGCAGACAATAAAAACAACTCAGACCAGTCAGCCAGTGTCCAACGATGCCTCGCCTGATGAAATTAAGGCAGTCAGTAACAAGTTGAGTTTTAACAATCAGGTTGATGCTGCCAAAGCCTTCCTTACCTACCGTGGCTTATTGAGAAGATTGTATGCCAAACCTTTTGTGCAATCGGTTAAAGCCTATGCAAGCGCCAAGAGTTTATATGAAAGCCAATCGAGCCTCAGCCGCGATACTTCTAATGTAATTCAGGCTTATCAGGCATTACTCGGCATTCGTCGTACCCTGGATCATTATGATCAGCTGGATGAAACCAATGCGTTCTGGGTATTGATGCGTGGCCCTCTTGATTTTTATATTGATTATACAAATCGCTATGCGTCTTGTTATATTCAGCAAAAATGGCTGGATGAAGTCTATTTGCGAACAGCGACAATTGAAGGGGAAGACTTAAACGATCTGCTCTTTGGTAAAGCCGGTGTAGTCTATGCCTTCCATGAAAAATACACTAAACCGTTTATCAAGCAGGTAGGCAACAACTTCGTACCCATTTATGTATTAAAACATAAGTTTCCTCTCTCCATTGAGTACTACCAATTCCTGAAGTCAGGATTAAATCTCGATACGGGGGATAACAGCCTGGTTAAAATCAAGAAAGAGCTGGATGCGAAACTGCCCACTGATATTACCATCAGAGCCAAACCAGTTAATTTACAGTTGGGATCAACCGCTTTGCCTTATAAAACAGTACTGAATGTCAAATGCAATGATGATATGGTTTCACTGGAAAACTTCAACTATCCCTCCCAAAGAACAATTCGCAAATGGACTTTGGAGTCTTGTGGACCGGTTGAAATCGATATTTATTTTCCTGCGGCAACCCTAACTATTCAATACGCGGGTAATGACGGTTTCCTTAGATTTTTGCAGGATTATAGTAAAGGCATTGTAACTTATCCGGTAAGTTTATTTCCGGATCAAGCGAAATATTTGAAGGCTAATCGAATCAATGCCATTCATGTTTACTATAGTTTAAGCGGAGCAGACGACGTCACCTGGCAAATTGGACAATATTTATCCGCCCTGAAACAAATCAAGGTTGATAAAGTGAAGTTGGATCAAGTGGTGAAAGTGCCGCGTGTGATTACTGATTGTTGGGAACAAGAGTCATAATATGCTTGAACTTGATCAAATCGCCGGATTAGTCGCCAAGCCTATAACAGATAGTGAACCTGCCGGGGCAAACTGCCAGGACGATGACAAATACATCAGCCTGCGTAATGAAATGCAAAAGCTATCCCGGGCAGGTCAGTCCAGCGGCATTGAGTGGAATACTGTCAGCAACAATTCACTTTATTTGCTGATTGAAAAATCCAAGGATTTTCAGGTTGCATGTTATCTTGCCTATGCTCTTTTTCATCAGTACCAATATCCAGGTCTGAAAGTTGGAGCGAATGTTCTGACCAATATGCTGGAACGATATTGGGATAGTTCTCATCCTCAGGACCGACCTCGTGTTAAGGTTAATTTCTTAAACTGGTATGCTTCCCAGTGTTTTAATTACATTCAATATATTAAGCCTGTCGACAACGTGAAGGATATTCAGCAATCGATAAAATATTTTAACGAAATCAGAGATTTTCTGAGCGAACGGGAACTGGAGTTTGATGCGTTCAGCAATCTGATAGCTACGCTGAATGAGTATCTTCGCCAGTTGGATTTTAAAATGGTTGAACCTCAAAAAGAGGAAAAACCTGTCAAGTTGGAAGATAGCGTCAAAACCATTCAGCAAGATGAGAATCTGCCGCTTGAGCAAGGCTTTCTGACCTTGACTCGGGGAGCCCGCGATTTGATGAAGGCAGATTTGACGCTCCCTTATCCCTATTATTTAAATCGGCTCGCTGCCTGGGGAAGTATTGCCGTACTTCCGGACGTTGAAGATGGTGTAACCGGCATTTCCCCCCCCGATTTTTTTAGTGTAAAAAGAATTAATACGATTCAGGATGGGCATGATCCTCTCGAAGTTTTAAGATTGGTTGAAGAAATTATTCCCGATGAGCCATTCTGGCTTGATCTGCAAATTCTCAGTCTCGATATGTTGAAAAAGCTCGGGGAACGTTACGAAGAGGCATTCGCTGTGGTCAAGCGCGAATTCATTCAGTTTCTCCAGCGTTTTCCTGGTATTGAGAAATTAAAATTCAATAATAATAGTGCCTTTCTAAGTGATTGGGCGCAAGATCAGCTAAACGAATTAAGGACAACAAGTTCCATGAGTTTTACTGATCGAATGAGTCATCTGTCATCGGTTGAACAACAGCAGATTGATGAGATTAAAACTCTTTGCAAAGCATTCAGTAGAAAAAATATAGAACTGGAAATTGTCCAGCTGGAGCAGATAAACAAGCAGGCGATTTCTGAGCGTGTACGTCTGACTGCTTACATGGCGATTTGCGAAGAGTTATTGAAAGCGGGAAATCGAACAATCATCAGGCCTTATTTATTATTCATCCTTGAGATTATTGATAAACATCAGCTGGGAACCTGGGATTCTGTTTTAACACTGGATGCCTTGAGTCTGGTGTATCGGGGGATGAAATCTATTAGAAATAAAATCAGTGATGATTTATTTGAACAGGTTATTCATAGAGTCGCTCGAATTGATTCAAAAATGGTATTGGAATTAAGTAAACTTTAAAAGAGTGCAATGCAAATACTACGTGATCCAACTCACACATTAATCCCTGTTTTTTATCGTCGTGAGAATAAAGATAAGCTGGCTGTGACCCTGATGGCCATGTTCTCCTTCAGCCAACCTAAAGTATTCCTGAGCTTTCAGGAGTTCTGGACCATTGTTAAAAAGAATTTTTCAGACAATGAAATGCTCGATTTCTATCTTCCAAAGCTTAGGGCCGAGTATTTTGTGAAGGGCAGTTGCTTTGCCTATAATCCTGAGACACGTCGATCTGAAGTAGAAGTGATTCTCGACTCGTTTGAAAAGAAGTTACTAGTTTCTGGTGATCGCTACTGGATTATTAATGGCTTGGTAAAGCAAGCATCACAACCCGCTGTATTTCAAATAATGCCCGTATCCTATGAAAATGCATTTGGTGGAGAAGGCAACATTTACAACCCCAGAGGGAAAGGCGACAGGAGTTCCAGTAACTCTGAACAGTCTACTGAACTACCCAATATAGAAATGTCTGATACCCAGTTTATGGATGAGACAGACAAGCCTTTACCGGCTTTGCTTCTACCGTATTCATCTGATTCTCAGGCCAATAATTCAAAGCTGGGAACCTTTGACCGGGAATGGTATGAAAACGAAAGACCGTTTTATCCCAAGAATATTGACTGGACTTATTTTAATCGTGCGCTTCCCGATCAGCAGCGTGAGGGGTATTTTAAAGGGAATGAAAGCTTCATGATCAAAAATATGCATCCAGGTAAAAAATTGCTGACTGGCAATTTGCCCGGTATGCGTACCCGCTGTTTTTACCAATATCAGAATCCAGAAGCAAAACTTGAAGAAATTTCGCTTAATCTCGATACAGTATGGCTTATACCCGAGTTCGAGAAAGGAATTTTAATCTGGCATGGGCAGATTGATTTGATTCAGGGTAAAAAGCCAGCCTTCCTTCATAGTGCTCATGAAGCACTTGATGAACCGAAAAAAACGCTTGATTTTTATTCTAATCGATTAAAAAATCCGACTATCGAACGCCCTGTTCCTGTCTCCCAACCTAAAGAAAAAAGCCCTCCACAGCAGGGTATTGCGGATGATCTCGGCGAACAATTAAAAAAGATACGGATTCAGAAAGAGGAGGACCCTGAAACAACAAAGCTTCGCGTACAGCTGAATACACTTTTGAGCGGATTATCGCCAGGGGCCAAAATGACTGCTGCGAAAGCGTTTTCGAGTCAGATTCCTAAAGATTCAAAATTGAATGGAGCGCAGCCATCTCCGCATGCGACCAGGCAATTATTCGAGTATATTTCCAAATATAAAGAAGAAATTGCCAATGGGAATCATTCCAGTAAGGAGAAACAGCAATTATTGGACGAAGCGGTCATACTGGAAAAACGACTTGGCATGCTTGATTCCACTGGAAAAATGGCGCAGTATCGTCTTGAAACGGCTAGTCCCTCAGTGTACACGCGAGAGGATGTTATCAGGGCTTATCAGGAAAAAACAGATCTTAAATATGAAAACCTGGCCGGGATTGACTTGTCTGAACTGGATTTGTCAGGGATTGACTTGAGGGGCTGTAATTTGAGCCATTGTTTATTAGTCAATACCAAATTAAATAAGGCGAATCTTGAGCAGGCCACTTTAATCGGTACCCGGTTGGATAAATCAGCTTTGCTGGAAGCAAATCTGACTTCTGCTCATATTAAAAATTGCTTATTCTGCAATGTGGAAGGAAGGCTTGCAAATTTTTCAAAAGCTGAATTGGTCGATTGCAAGCTTGAAAACTGCAATTTCCCGCAAATCAATTTTTATTATGCAAAAATTAGCAAATCCAGTTTTGAACAGTGTAAATTAACTCGCTTAAACGCTGAGGGTTTGATAATGACTGAGAGTTCATTAAAAGCCAGCGATTTGAATCAATCCATTTTGAAATACAGTCATTTAGAGCGCTGTATTTTTGACCATATTGAACTATCAGAAGCGGATTGGGCTTACACCGATTGTCGGCATAGCCAAATTGAAGGCATCAGTATCAATCGATTGAAAGCCAAACTAACGGTGATTAGACATTGTAAACTGACTAATTGTCTATTTGATTATTGCGAATTAACCTCTTTGGAACTGACTAATTCTCATTTCGAGAAAAGCAGATTTTTACATTGTGATTTGGAGAAGGCAACATTTGCTGGTACCACGATAATCAATAGCCGAATTGCCCACTCCAATATGAAAAACTGGCGCACCAATGCTGAAACAATCATTAGTAAAACGAAATTTATTAATACAGACTTAAAACAGTCTGCTTTGCTTGGCGGTAATTTTGATAATATTTCCTGGGTAGCCTGCAGCATGGAAGCGATGCAAGTCACTGATAATATTTGGCTTAACTCAGAAATCACTCAATGTAACGCCCGGCAAATACGAGTTTCAGGCAGTGAAATGAAAAGGGTTGATTTTAAAAATACCAATTTGCTTCAGGCAACTTTTGCTCAAAGCCGTTTTATTGAGTCCGAATTTAATCATTCTAATTTATATGGAACAACCTTTAATAGTTGCACATTAATTGACACTCAAAAACAGCATTGTCTTGAACAGCAAAGTTATTTTGACAAAATAGAAGGCTAGTAATGGATTTAGCGCAGTTAAAGAACGCATTGTCAGAACGAAAAGTAATTGAAGATCAGACCTTTGATGGTACTTTAATTACGGAACTGGATATATTCAGACCGATCTTTTTAAACAGTCATTTCAAGAAATGTGTTTTTAAAAATATGAAATTCAAGGCTGCAATTTTTGAGAACTGCCGCTTTGATGAGGTTTATTTCGAGAAAGTCGAGATGACTATCAATACATTCACTGCCTGCACCTTCAACAAGGTCCATGTTGTACATAGTGATTGGAAAAGTGCTGTATTCAACCAGAACAAGATTGATGGTCTAATTATCAGTGACTCCAATCTTGCACTAAGTGATTTCAAGGCAGAGGTATTGGAGAACTGCCAATTCCTTAATAGTGATTTAAGTCAAAGCAGTTTTTCACAATGCCGATTAATTGCTGTACAAATGCAAAATATACAATGGTCGCGTTCAACAGCAACTGAGGCGTCGTTTGAACGTGGAAATTTCTCAAAGGTTGATATGACCGCCTGTAACTTTACCGGTAGCAGGCTTTCCGGTGTACACTTTAAACAATGCAATTTTTTTCACTGCTTACTGATTAAAGCGAAAATTGATAAAGTCGCTTTCCAGGATCCTGCAGATATCCGGCATATCAATTGCCTGCAAGCGACTCTTAACCAGCTCTCACTGGAAAAATTAACTTTTTTTGCTGCTGTTTTTCAGGAAGCGAAACTGACCGCTGTGGATTTTAGCCAGGCCCAATTAAGTACCGCTAACTTTGTCAGTGCAACAATAGAGGATTGTCTTTTTAATCGCTGCCAATTAAACAATGCTAACTTTGAGTCTGCGATTATTAAGGACTGCGATTTTCAACATAGTTCCTTAAATGCTGCCAGGTTTAATTATAGTCAGCTGAGTCATTGCGATTTTTCACAATCGGAAATGAACAGCGCATCCTTACATGACACCAGAGAGCATCAGGTGAACTGGAATATCAAAAGCGGTGAATATATGAAAAAAACCGATCCGGATTTATTAAGAGCAGAGCAGTGGAGCACATGATTTAAGGTTTATGAATAAGATCAAAATGTCTCCCTTCCATGACTTCGAGGAGCGGAGAGTTACTGAGAGGACTGGATTCTTTTATTTTATATCGGCATAAATCCGGACGAGGGGAGCACTATGTTAAAAGAAAATGAAATAATGCGATTGGCCGGTACCGGGGGATGTTATCCCGCTACGATAAAATTTATCGAAGGCGATAATTTTCATTTAAAATTTTCATTCAGCAACTCCACCATTAAAGCAAAAAAAGCGTTTTCCTGCCTGTTGGAGCCCCTGGCTGATGATGAAATCATGGCTTATCTGGGAGAGGAGGAGGTTTATGTTTTAGCGATTTTGAATCGAAGAAGTGAAAATCATGCATGCATTAATATGCAGCATGGGCTTGAAGTTAATGCGTCTTCAATTGGTTTAAATTCCACTGAGCTGGCAATAAATTCTGAAAAAGCCCGCCTGAATTTGCAACACAGCCGACTTGAGGGACAAGAATGCAGTTTTCATTTTGAAAGGTTGAAATTCATTGCCAAAACCATTGAAAAAATCTGCGACACCTTGAATCTGCAGACTATTCGCCTGTTCCAATGGGTAGAGGATTTGGAGCATCAGGTGTTGGGGCGTTTACGAAGCAGGGTAAAAAAGAACTATCGACTGGATTGTGGTGAATTGACCATAATTACGGAAGACGACGCAAAAATAAAGGCGAAACAAATTCATTTAGGATAAATACTATGACTATGGCCTGTATGCTGGGCGGTTCGGTTACAACAACGGGGAATACGGATGTTTGCCTCGTTCCGCCTGAGGTACCAACCCCCTTTCCCAATATGGCGACCTGGACAAACAGTATAGGTTTTGTACCTGAAATTCTGATCATTATGTCGCCAAGTTGCAATATACTGACCTCTATCAGTATCTCCACTGGTGATGAGCCTGGAAAAGAGGGAGGAGTAAAGTCGGGTACCACCCAGGGAGTGTTTCAGCCACTCACAGGTCTGCCGAATGTGTTACTCAATGGATTGCCTGCCTGCAATGTTGGCATAACGAATGGTACGTCCAATACAACCAACACCACATCTATTTATACCATCCCATCACAAACTGTAGTAGTTGCGGCCTAGGCATCAATCCAAGAAGATCACTCTCCCAAGTTGGGAGAGGGCTAAAAGAGGGGTGAGTTTAAACTCAAGGTTTAATCACAGGGCTCTATAAGTTTCTTTTTCGCCGAGCGATAACGCTCTGCCTTTTCAATATCAATATAGCGATCGGTTGTTGCACTTGAACTGTGACCGGCATCATCTCGCACATGTTCCCGCGGCCGTGTTTTAACATCTTCGGAAATACCGGTGTGCCGAAGCCAATGCACGGTGGCCGCTCCTAAACCATCGGCCTCTTCTATAAAATGATCGCGGCGCAGCTTTTCAGCAGCGAGATCAAAGCAAGTCTGGACGAGACGACGGAGGGGGGCAGTGTCGGTCATAGGACCATTACCGCGTATTTTGGGGATCAGAGGCGTATTATCGGCGGGAGTGGGTAAATTGCTTAAACCTAAAAAGCGTCTCCAGCGGCTCAGACTATCCAGCATTGCATCACTTACCGCCACCTGACGCTCTTTGTTACCCTTACCGATAGTTGTAAACCACCAGAACCCATTACTATCCTTGCTGAAATCATTCATGCTGGGAACCCAGCGATCACTTGCGGCAAGCTCTGAAATACGCAAATACATTCCAAAAAGCATACTCAGAATAAAGCGGGTGCGTTCATGTTTTTCAGGATTATCTGCGGCTAAAGTCTCGGCGGCATCGAGAACCGCCTGCCACTGCAAGAGGCTAAGTCTTCTAACCGGCGCATTTTGCTGCCTTTTGCGGATAAATTTGCTTTTCTGGCGGATTAAGGCAACTGGATTGGAAAACAAGTATTCTTCTGCAATTAAGAAATTAAATAAAGTACTTAAAATTGCGAAAATTTCCTGAATAGCACCCTGAGATAATGAGAACTGATTGATAGCAGGTTCATGCCCCTGTTTGCGAGCCAGCTTACTGACAGTTGCTACAAATGGGCGCCATTCGTTATTGGGCTCTCGTTTACCTTCTTTTTCAATGAATCGGGGAACTTTTTTCAGACTAATCCAGCTTGCAGGAGGATGCTGGCAAAATCGTATAAAGGCTTCAATGTCTTCTCGTTTTAATTGCGGCAAGCGGCAATCTCTGACTAACCAGCACCACTGCAAAAGACGCTCAGCTTCTCTCCGATAACTATTAAATGTGCCCAGGCTGCCGCAATAACTTCTTAAAAAATTTAATACATGGATGAAATCGGCATAACAGTCTGGAGAAGGCAGTATGACGTGATCTGAATTCTTACTTAATTGATCCAGGCTATCGAACAGCGGCAACAACAGTTTTTTCATGACTTAAACCCGAAAGCATTCCTGATTTATGTTAACTTAGCGTCAGTCGGCTGGCAATTTGAATTTATGAGTTATCATTGCCTGTTTATCAGGAATTGAGTGCGGGATTTAAAAATGATCTATATATTTGAATCAAAGACAGTTTGAGTTGAATTGGTTCACTTAATCTATGGGTTTTTCAATCAATAAAAAATTAGTTCTCGAATATATTGACCTTAGGAAAAGCAAGCGGTATTATCTGCGCTCTGTCCTAGGACGGGTTTGCGGGGTGTAGCGCAGTCTGGTAGCGCGTCTGCTTTGGGAGCAGAATGTCGGGGGTTCGAATCCCTCCACCCCGACCAATATATTTGCGCCCGTAGCTCATCTGGATAGAGCATCGGCCTTCTAAGCCGAGGGTAGCAGGTTCGAATCCTGCCGGGCGTGCCAGCCTTTGTGCAGTATTCCGATATGGTGAGCGTAGCTCAGTTGGTAGAGCCCCGGGTTGTGATCCCGGTTGTCGTGGGTTCGAGTCCCATCGTTCACCCCATTTAAAACATCAATGAGTCTGAGTTGGTTAAGTAGATTATGCTGAAAAACGGCTATAATATATAGTCGAAACAATTTTTTGGCTATATTCAGAATCCAAAGTCTAAAGATTCGCATCTCGAGTCTTTACAACCAAGTCATACTGTTCGATAATTCCACCCTGTTTTGCGAAAGTGGCGGAACTGGTAGACGCGCTGGATTTAGGTTCCAGTGGGGTAACCCGTGAGAGTTCGAGTCTCTCCTTTCGCACCATTACATGACAAAAATATCCAAGAGGTGACTAGATGCAAATTTCTGTTGAAGCCCTGAATGGTCTGGAGCGTAAGATTACCATTAGCGTACCTACCGAAAAAGTTGAAGATGAGGTCAAATCGCGTTTGCGTGATCTTGCACGTAAAGCCAAAGTTGCCGGTTTTCGACCAGGAAAAGTCCCTATGGATGTAGTCAAGAGCCGCTTCTCAAAAGGTGTACGTGAAGAAGTTGCCCGTGAGATGGTGCAATCAACTCTATATGAAGCCCTGAAAAACAATGAGTTGGTTCCAGCCGGTTCTCCCTATGTTGAGCCAGAAGAGCTCGAAGAAGGTAAAGACTTTAAATTCACCGCAACTTTTGAAGTATTCCCTGAAATTAAAATTACTGAGCTGAACGGCCAGGAAATTGAAATTATCAAGTCAGTGATCAGTGATGCTGATGTTGATGAAATGATTAGCAAGTTACGGGATCAAAACAAAGTTTGGAAAGATGTTTCTCGTGCTGCTGCAGAGGGAGACAAAGTCAGTATCGATTTCAAAGGCTTCATTGATGATCAGCCTTTTGAAGGCGGCAGTGCTGAGAAATATGAAATTGTTCTTGGTTCCGGTTCTATGATTCCTGGTTTTGAACAAGGAATTATTGGCGGCGAAATTGGCAAATCCTTTGATATTAATGTTGCCTTCCCTGAAGACTACGGCCACAAAGAATTAGCCGGCAAAGATGCCGTATTCCAAATCACCATCCATAATGTGTGGGAAGGTGAACAGCCTGCACTGGACGATGCTTTTGCTGAAAAGTTTGGCATTAAGGAAGGCGGTGTCGACGCACTCAAAAAAGACATCCGGGAAAATATGACCCGTGAGCTGGAGCGTCGCGTCAGCGCTACTAATCGTGAGCGTATTTTCAATCAATTGATGTCTGTTAATAGCTTCGATTTACCTGCAGCTCTGATTGATCAGGAAATCGAACATCTTAAACATGATATGTATCATCGCCTTTTTGGGCATGCACATCATGAGAATGAAAAGATTCCTGACTTTCCAAGAGAATTATTTGAAGAGCAAGCCAAACGCCGAGTTCATTTGGGTCTGTTATTCTCAGAATACGTCAAGGCACATGAATTAAAAGCGGATAAAGATCGTGTTGATGCGATGATTGAAAAGTTTGCCAGTGCTTATGAGAACCCGGACGAGTTACGTAACTGGTACCGAAATAGCAAGGAACGTACTGCTGAGGTTGAAGCCCTTGTTATGGAAGAAATGGTTGCAGAAAAAATCAGTGAAAACGCTAAACTCATCGAAAAATCAATGAGCTACGATGAAGTCATGAATCCCAAAAAGGAAAACACAGAGAAAGGAGAGTGATAAATGGCAGGTCATCCCGATAACCTGATTAGAAATGCCAGCGGCCTGGTTCCAATGGTTATTGAGCAAACGTCAAGAGGAGAGCGCTCCTATGATATTTACTCAAGACTTTTGAAAGATCGCATTATTTTTCTATTAGGTGAAGTTGAAGACCATATGGCTAACCTGGTAGTGGCGCAGCTCCTCTTTCTTGAATCAGAGAACCCGGATAAAGATATTTATCTGTATATCAATTCGCCTGGAGGCGTTGTTACAGCTGGCTTGGCAATTTATGACACGATGCAGTTTATTAAACCGGATGTAAGCACTCTCTGTATTGGCCAGGCTGCCAGTGCAGCTGCTTTGTTGCTTTGTGCCGGCGCTGACGGCAAGCGCTTCTGCTTGCCCAATTCCAGGGTAATGATACATCAGCCCTTAGGCGGATACCGTGGTCAGGCGACTGATATCGAAATCCATGCCCGTGAAACGCTGGCTGTACGTGAGCGTTTAAACAGCATCATGGCAAAGCATACCGGCAAAACGCCTGATCAAATCATGCGTGATACGGAAAGGGATAACTTCATGAGTGCGTCTCAAGCCAAAGAATATGGATTAATAGACAAAGTGCTTTACGATCGTAATGCATTTACAACTGCAGAATAATTCAGAGTTCAGGACTCTTGACTCAATGGCCTCTTAAAAAGAGGCCATTATCCACTTGGCTTATTTTTATTGATTGTCTAAAATTTTACTAGGTTCTGTCAATTATCATGTCACAGGCGAAGTTGAGGATAGTCATGCGGAGCACTATACAGGATATAGATAAGAGAGTTTGGCAGCAAAAATTGTTTTGAGGTCAATTCCAATAAATTTAAAATTGCATTCCTTATGAGGAATCGGCACGAGAGGGTTTGTTGATGAGTAAAACCGGTAAAGGTGATGGTGAAAAAGTTTTATATTGCTCATTTTGTGGCAAAAGCCAGCATGAGGTAAAAAAATTAATCGCAGGTCCTTCGGTTTTTGTATGCGATGAATGCGTTGAATTATGTAATGATATTATTCGTGAAGAAACGCAGGAGACAATTGAGGATACCGAAACCCATTTGCCGACACCAAAGGAAATTTCAAAGTTTCTTGATGAATATGTCATAGGGCAGCCTCATGCAAAAAAGGTGCTGTCTGTTGCTGTATATAATCATTACAAGCGTTTGCAGCACAAGCCACAGGATGGTGTTGAGCTGGGTAAAAGTAATATTCTGCTGATAGGCCCGACAGGCAGCGGCAAAACCTTGCTTGCTCAAACACTTGCCCGATTACTCAACGTTCCATTCACCATCGCAGATGCTACTACTTTGACTGAAGCAGGCTATGTAGGTGAAGATGTTGAGAATATTATCCAGAAGTTATTGCAAAAATGCGATTACGACGTGGATAAAGCGCAGCAAGGTATAGTTTACATTGATGAAATTGATAAAATTTCCCGTAAATCAGATAATCCATCGATCACCCGGGATGTCTCTGGCGAAGGGGTACAGCAAGCACTGCTTAAGCTGATTGAAGGTACAATCGCTTCAGTACCGCCGCAGGGTGGGCGCAAACATCCGCAACAGGAATTTTTGCAGGTTGATACGTCCAACATATTGTTCATTTGCGGAGGCGCCTTCGCTGGTCTGGAAAAAGTAATTCGCGATCGAAGCGATAAATCCGGTATCGGCTTTGCCGCACAGCTCAAAAACTCCAAGGATAGTAAAGTCAATGAGAAAATACTGGATGGGCTTGAGTCAGAAGATTTAGTGAAATATGGATTAATACCAGAGTTCGTTGGCCGTCTTCCTGTAGTAACAACACTGCACGAACTGGATGAAGATGCCCTGGTTGATATCCTGACTCGTCCAAAGAATGCTTTAACCAAGCAGTTTCAAGCTTTGTTCAAAATGGAGTCAGTTGAGCTTGAATTTCGTGATGACGCTTTACGGCAAATCGCTAAAAAAGCATTGGAGCGAAAAATTGGTGCTCGTGGTTTAAGAACGATCCTTGAAAATCTTCTTTTAGACACCATGTATGAATTACCGTCACTCGAGGGAATCAAAAAGGTTGTTGTAGACGAGAGTGTAGTCAGCAACACTAATAAACCGCTTATGATTTTTGAAGAGAGAGACGATAAGCACTCTGCTGCTGGTGGTGGAGATTAATTCCTGAGTATGGGGTTGGCAAACGTCAGCTTCATATTTGTCAATTAAGCAGGTTGATGGCATGGTTCATGCTTCAACTTCCTTAATCAATTACGAACCAGGCGGGTAAATACGACCTGATGTTTCAAAAGCTATCTGCTAGCCTGCATTGAATGTTAGTATTAGATTCAGAAGATTTAAATTGTATTTTCCAGCGGTTTGCAAATTCTGCAGGCCAAGGGAATAAACGGATTGTAGTCTGAATAAGGGCTTATTATGTCAAGTGAAAACGAACTGATGCCATCCCCGGAGAATGATGAGTTCTCTTTTCTACCAGTCCTGCCTCTTAGAGATGTCGTAGTGTATCCCCATATGGTGATTCCATTATTTGTCGGGCGGGAAAAATCAATCAAGGCATTGGAAGCTGCAATGGTTGATAACAAACAGATTTTTCTGGTTGCCCAGCGCAAATCATCCAACGATGACCCGTCGCCAGCTGATGTTTACAATATTGGTACCGTTGCGAGTGTCTTACAGCTTCTTAAACTACCCGATGGTACTGTGAAAGTTCTTGTAGAAGGCGAGAAACGTTCACGTGTCAAAGAATATAAGCAAGAACAGGGTTTTCTTGAAGCCCGACTTGAAGAGGTTGAAGAAGTCGTTGGGGAAGTTGATCCTCAGGAAATTGAGATATTAATGCGCTCATTGATGTCACAATTCGAGCAGTATATTAAGTTAAATAAAAAGATACCGCCTGAAGTACTCAGTTCTCTGGCTGGTATTGAAGAGCCGGGCCGCCTGGCAGACACCATTGCTGCTCATCTAACCTTAAAAGTCGATGATAAACAGGATCTTTTAGAAACATTAGTGATTGGCACACGCCTTGAGCGCTTAATGGGAGCAATCGAAGGTGAGATTGATTTGCTGCAGGTTGAAAAACGAGTTCGCGGCCGCGTGAAACGCCAGATGGAAAAAAGCCAAAGAGAGTATTATCTCAATGAGCAGATGAAGGCGATACAAAAAGAATTAGGTGAAATGGGCGAGGAAGGAAGCGAAATAGAGCAGCTTGAAAACTCTATCAAGAAAGCCGGAATGCCCAAAGAAGCCAAAGAAAAATCCTTATCGGAATTGCACAAGTTAAAAATGATGTCGCCTATGTCGGCTGAGGCTACAGTCATTCGCAACTATCTCGACTGGATGCTAAGCGTTCCCTGGAAACGTAAAAATAAAATTCAATTTGACCTGCGCAAAGCTGAAAACTTATTGAATAAAGAACATTATGGTCTTGAGAAGGTCAAAGAGCGCATCATAGAATACCTGGCAGTACAGCAGCGGGTCAAACGAATGAAAGGACCTATTCTTTGTCTGGTTGGACCTCCTGGGGTTGGTAAAACTTCTCTTGGACAGTCGATAGCAAATGCGACAGGAAGAACATTCATCCGTATCGCCCTGGGAGGTGTTCGGGATGAAGCTGAAATCAGAGGGCATCGTCGCACCTATATAGGTTCCATGCCGGGAAAAATCATTCAGAAGCTATGTAAGGCAGGGGTCAAAAATCCACTTATTATGCTTGATGAAGTCGATAAAATGGCAATGGATTTTCGTGGTGATCCCGCTTCCGCCTTGCTGGAAGTGCTTGATCCAGAACAGAATCATACCTTTAGCGATCATTATCTGGAAGTGGATTATGATTTGAGTGATGTGATGTTTATCGCCACCGCTAACTCATTGGAAATACCAGCGCCTTTACTTGACCGGATGGAGGTGATTCGCCTTGCCGGTTATACCGAGGATGAAAAGATAAATATTGCTGAAACCTATCTTGTTCCCAAACAGACTATTCTTAATGGTCTTAAAGAAAGTGAGTTAACTATTAATGAAGGTGCAGTGCGCGAGATAATCCGTCACTATACTCGAGAAGCTGGGGTGCGTAATCTGGAGCGCGATATCGCCAGTATTTGCCGTAAGGTAGTTAAAGATATTCTCAGCAATAAGAAAACAAAAAAAATAACGGTTTCAAAAACCAATATTGAAAAATATCTTGGGGTTAAGAAGTTCCGTTATGGACTTGCTGAGGAGTTTGATCAGGTCGGACAGGTAACTGGCCTGGCCTGGACCAGTGTAGGCGGGGAACTGCTGACAATTGAAGCGTCTATGATGCCTGGTAAAGGAAAAACAACTCATACCGGTCAGTTGGGCGAGGTGATGCAGGAATCGATTCATGCTGCAATGACAGTAGTCAGAAGCAGGGCGAAATCGTTTGGCGTTCCCGATGATTTTTATGATAAGAATGACTTTCATGTGCATGTACCAGAAGGGGCTACTCCAAAGGATGGACCCAGCGCAGGTATTGGAATGTGTACGGCCCTGGTCTCGGTGGTTACTCATATTCCTGTCCGCGCTGATGTTGCTATGACTGGAGAGATTACCCTGCGGGGGCAGGTGCTTCCAATAGGTGGATTGAAAGAGAAGCTCCTGGCAGCTCATCGTGGTGGGATCAAGCATGTCATTATTCCTGAGGAAAATCGCAAGGATCTTGAAGAAATCCCTGATAATGTCCTGAAGAAGTTAAGCATTCATCCTGTGAAGACTATAGAGCAGGTTTTAGAGCTGGCATTGCAGCGTAGTCCCCTTGCTGCAGCACCTGATTCTGAGAATTCAGAAGCCAAAGATGTAGTTTCTGAAAAAACTGCAAAAAAAAATGAAAATAAGGATTTACATACCCATTAATACCGAGTATAGTTCACTCCGTTGTCCGCTACTGGCGGGCAACCCAAGGAAGTGACTGCTTGACTGGGGCATAAGAATCTGATTAAATTCGCCTCATGGAAGGATGAATAACTGATAGGGGAAAAGATGAACAAAACTGAATTGGTAGAAGCAATTGCAAGCGGTTCTGGTGTTACTAAAGCCGACGCTGGACGAGTTCTTGAAGTGTTTATGTCTACCATTATTGATGCACTGAAAAGTGGTGATCAGGTGGTTTTACCAGGATTTGGATCTTTTTCAACTGGTAACCGTTCTGCCCGTGTTGGAAGAAATCCACAAACTGGCGAACAAATTGAGATTAAAGCGTCAAGAGTTGCCAAGTTCAAAGCAGGCAAATCTCTTAAAGAGGCTGTACAAGAAGCGTAAGTTTTCGGGTGCTTAGCTCAGCTGGGAGAGCATCGCCCTTACAAGGCGAGGGTCGCAGGTTCGATCCCTGCAGCACCCACCAAGAATTGGAGTGGTAGTTCAGTTGGTCAGAATACCGGCCTGTCACGCCGGGGGTCGCGGGTTCGAGCCCCGTCCACTCCGCCAAATTAACGCGCCGTATGGCGCGTTTTTTTTATCTGTTTTTAGCGTATTAATTTCTTGTAAACTATCAAAAATGGAACTCCAATAATGTTGCAGAAGCTGAACGAACGTATACAAGGTCTTGTGGCCTGGATAGTTATAATTCTGATTGCCGTAACATTTACATTATTCGGAGTCGACTACTACATGCAATCACACCAGGCTTCTGACGCAGAAGTAACGGTAAATGATCAGCCCATTAGCAAACAAGCTTTTGAACTCAACTACCGACGTGCCCGTCAGCAACGCGATCCGTCCGAAATGTCTACTGAAAGTGATGTGGCATTGAAAAAAGAAGTACTGGACGGGATGGTGATGAATGAAGTTACAGTACAAGCTGCACAGGCCGCTGGCTTTGGAGTCAGTATCGAGCAGGCGAATGCTGCAATTCAGAGTATCCCACAGTTCCAGCAGGACGGTCATTTTTCGGCTGAGCGCTACCAGCAGGCTTTAAGCGGAGCCATGTTTACTCCGGAGTCTTTCCAAAAGGAAGTCCGTCAGGGGATGTTGCTCAATCAGCAGCGTTTTGCTTTTATCGGTACCGCATTTGCCTTGCCCAGCGAAGTGAAGCGTTTTGTGAAGCTATACATGCAAACCAGGGATTACGATTACCTGCAAATTTCTACCAGGCTGTTCATGGATAAATCTCAAATTACCAATGATCAGATAGAGACTTATTATAACAGTCATAAAAAAGAATTTATCGCACCAGAAAAAGTAGTTATTAACTATGTCCGTCTTTCAATGCAGGATGTTCGTAAAAACCTGAAAATTAATGATGAAGAGGTCAAACGCTACTACGAAGAAAACCAGAATAATTTTCTGACCCCCGCTCAGTGGAAGGTAGCCCATATTCTGTTTGCCATCCCCGCGGATTCCTCTGATGAAGCGGCTGAACAGGTTAAACAAAATGCAGAGGAAGCTTACCAGGCACTCCAAAATAATCCAACGCAGTTTTCGCAATGGGTTAAGACAATGTCTGCCGACAAGTTATCAATCAAGAATGAGGGTGTTTTACCCTGGATAGTTGCAGGGCACACCCAGTTCGATAAAGCCCTGTCTGATTTAACGACTCCAGGACAGATCTCAGCTCCCTTTCGCAGCGGAAACGGTTTTGAAATTTTCAAATTAATTGATTACAAACCTGCGCAGTTAAAACCTTTTGAACAAGTCAAAGCGCAGATTGCCGATCAAATGATAACCGAGTTATCACAAGCCCGTTATGCACAATTATTGGAACAACTCACTGACTTAAGCTATCAAAGCCCTGATTCCTTATCGCCTGTTGCTGATGAATTAAAATTGACTATTGAGAAATCTGAGCCATTAACACGGGGCGGAGATGATACCGAAATTGGCAAGAATAAACAGATCGTTAATACTGCGTTTAGCCATGATGTGATGGAGTTGGGGAATAATAGCGAACCAATCCAGTTGGATAGTGATAGTGTGATTGTCTTGCGTGTTAAAAAACATACAGCGGCCAGCGAAAAACCTCTGAATGCGGTTCGCGATGAAATAATCGAACGCCTCGCTTTGGAAAATGCAACGAATAAGGCCAAAGCATTAGGTACTAATCTGTTATCTACCAAGCTGGACTCTTCTGAAGATGAGAAGCTCATCGCCGCAAATCAGTTAAAATGGCAAGAGATTGATAATGCCACTCGTGATACTGACAAAGCCGAAGCAATGATTAATGATCTTGCTTTCAGCCTGGCCAAGCCGAATAGTGTCGATGGTAGAAAATTAATGAATGGTGATTTTGTAATCGTTCGGTTAAAAAAGATTTCTGATGGCAAACTAAAGAATTTGGATAAAGAACAACAAGCCAGTTTGGCGCAGCAAATAGAAGCAAATTATGGATTAATGGATTACGATCTTTATGTCAATCAACTGGTTGCCAAAGCCAAGGTTGACAAACATTAACCTATAAACAATACCCGAGATACGAAACCAGGGAGGAGTATTTTATCTTAGGCTAAAGTTTACTCGCAATGTGAGGTAAGTTTATGGCGGTATTTACCAATAATGATATGGCGAAGTTGTATTTGAATTTATCAGGAGATTACGAGCAACTTAAAAACCACAGCTATCCGCGTTTGAACCAGCAGCAAATTTTCTCTGAGTTGGCCAGACGTGTTTATCAGGCTGTGAATGCACCAAACAGCCCCTGGTATACCCTTCCTCCAGAGGAAAAAAATAAAGTCTTTCGCGTTCTATACTCATTTTGTAATTCCCTTCCTCAATTCGCCAAGTTAGACGATGAATATCGCAGGCATTATTTTAACTACGCAACCTACCCGGTATTTCTGCAAATCAATGTCTATGATCGACACCATAACTACGATTGTTATTATGCACGTCATAATGATTTTCTGTTTACCTGGTTGATGTGGGACGCCATGCTAAATCATCACAACCATCATGGTGGTGTAGATGGATGCTGTGGACATAATCATGACCATGAAAATAATGGTGAAGCATGGGCAATGCTTCTGCTGATATTATTGGCAGTGATTGCTGCAGTATTGACTTTTATTGCGTTATATTACCTGTTGCAAAAAATATGTAGTAATGTTGAGCGTCTTCTTTTTAATGAAGGATGGCTGCAAGCGACTATTTCTTTGGCCAGCATGCTCGCTGGTGCTGCCGTAGGTGCCATTGTAGGTACTTTTTTGTTATCTACTCCCTTAATGTGGCTGGCGTTCACTGCAGGAATTAGCAATCCTATTGGAATAGCAATCACCGGAATCGTTGTAATGACTATTCTCGGAGCTGCAGGGGTTGCTTTTATAAGCAATGCTATTCAAGAGTATTACATTAGTAAAAACAATCCTCATGCCGCTGACCGTGCAGATCCATTCAGGATACGTGCTGAGTTAACTGATGAAGAAGCCAATAAGCTTATCACAAAAGGAATCGATCCCTTCGAAATTACTCAGGCGATTATCGCAGTACGGCATGAAATGGCAGCCCTTGATAAGAAACATTCCGGATCAAATCATAAAAAAATCCCTTCAATCTGGGCGCGATGGTTTACTGAGGCCGGGCGTGAAAGTGACGCGCTTATGAATACTATACGAGATTTGCGCGAGGGACGCTTGATTTATGTGAAAATAGGCGACGACAAAATCAGAAATCTCATGCACCTGCATGGTCTGACTGATGAAGAAAAACTTGATTTAATTAGGAAAGGATTAAACCCTGATTCAGTTGAAAATGCTTTAAAACATGTGTTTGCACAAATTGAGAAGCGAATCGCAGCGTTTCGTGATGACTCTCTCCATTACGCCAAACCGACCCAGGACGATTATTTGCGTGATCAGGATATTTTCCTCGAAAAAATAAGCCGTTTGCGTAATGGTATAGATCGGGTGTTTGAGTTAGATGGGTTCATTTATACTCTGGAGTATCCTCGAATGCACAGTCATCCCGGCGCCTACCATCATGGCTATTCGTCGCAGCAATACACTGATTATTCCAATCAATATCAGTATCAGCACCAACACACGGGCGGAGCTGGTTTCTTTGGTGGTCAGCAACAAGCCCCTCAATATGGTTTACAAGCCTCGAATGAGCCAACGCTTTATGCTTATACTCCTTCTTCTTCCTTGTATCCTAATCTATATGGTGAAGTTGCACCTTCGGCACCGCCAATGGAAGTTCCTCAGAAGTAAAACTTTTAGCTGTTGGTTGGGCTTATGCCCAACTGACCCAGCTTGATAAGGAAGTTGTCACCTATGTCTCTGCAACAAAAGTTCTCAATCTATAGTGAACAATGCCCATCAAGAAATGTCTTTGAAAAAATTAGTGACAAATGGTCAATTTTGATAATTAATTGTCTATTGGATGGAACTTGCCGGTTCGGAGAATTGAAGCGGAAACTTGAGGGGATTTCCCCCAAAATGCTCACTCAGACATTAATCAAATTAGAGCGCCTTGGTTTTGTAGCCAGAGAATCCTTTCCTGTGCTCCCTCTAAAAGTGGAGTATTCATTAACTGCATTGGGGAGTGAATTAGGTAAAATTCTTGGAACTTTAAGGGAGTGGACTGAGTCTAATATGGAGGCAATAATGCTTTCCAGCAGTCAGTTTGATGAAACAAGGAAGCTCTAGCTATTGTTTAAACCATTTAAGCAATGTCTCCTCACCCAAATTATCATAGATATAAGACAAATAATCTGAGAGTTCCCGCTCATAATTGTCGCTGCTTATATTTTCTTCTCCAATGATCGGCTCATGGTGAAAGAAAACACCATTCAGGTATTCATTGCAGAAATGCTGATAATCTTTAGTGAATAAGAGGAAAGTGTGCCACATGTTATCAATATCCGACATTTCCGAATGAATGACACAGGAAAAATTTAATAAATCATTGTTCGGATTCATCTGCTTTTCTGCTTTGTGTTTCAGGCAAAGCCAGATATATTTCATCAATTCTTTCAATGCATCTTCTGCTTGTAAGCTTGCTTCAGGATAGTCTCTGGTGTATCGGGAAATAATTTTATTATTTTTGTAATTGATCAGTACATTCAATTCTGGCATACGCATAATACTCTTCCTTAATTTTGCATGCACCATTTTTTAACATGGTGCATGCGCTATTCCTAGCCAGCACAGGTGCCAGGCCCACACCATCCTTTACTAATATTTGCCAGTTTCGCCTGAATAATCTTATTGATAATAGCTTCCTTCATGGAACTCTCCTGTTTGTTGAAATCGTTATTGAGAGTATAAAAGTCTTATTAATCAGTCAATTAGTTACCAGATGGTAACTAAGCAAGAGGAATCTTAACAGAAGTCGATTCTCTCATCAGCATGTAGTTGGACCCTTGGCCCATAGCCGTCAGGCTAAGAAGTAATGTTATCCCCTCTCCACCGCGCGCAGCGTGGGGGAGAGGGTAGGGTGAGGGGGTTAAAAAATTTATCACGTTAGTGATTCCATCTTGTTGTGGCAATAAACCATAACCACAGAAATAGGATTAATGAATCGCTACGCGACCTGGTTTATAGCCCCCTCACCCTAACCCTCTCCCCCGCTGCGAGCGGTGGAGAGGGGATCAGATATTTTTAGCCTATCGAATGTCTAATCCATGAAGGCCAGCGTTTAACGGCCTGAATGACCTGCTTTATTTTAGGTGAGAAATAATTGTACTGGATTTTATGAATGGCATGTTTAGGTAATAAAAGCCAATAACGGCCCTGATTCTTCATGTGCTCGCCAAGATAAGCGGCTTTCTTACTGGCTCCCCAGTAAATATCGCCTCGTACCAATCCACGAATAGCGCCTCCCGTATCCTGAGCAATCATCAGGCGTTTAAATTGCTTCTGCGGCTCATTTTGTACAGGAACTTTGGTAACCAGCCAGAGGGGAGCGCCCAGCGGAATCCATTGACGATCGATTGCCAGGGAATAACCCGGCGTTAAAGCCATTCCCTGGGCACCCAGTGCCGCTGGTTTTTTCAGGTTCTGGAAAAAGACAAAGGATTTGTTCTGGTGAAGAATTGGGTTTACTTTTCCGGGATTATTTGACAAATAGTGCTTAATAGCTGTCTTGGACGCATTATCTTTATTCATAATGCCTTTTTTGATTAGAACGCTGCCAATTGACGTATAAGGCGCGCCATTTTCCCCTGCATAGCTAAGATAGAGATCTTTACCGTTCTTTAGTCTGACAACAGCAGCTCCTTCAATTTCCAGAAATAAGCGATCTACAGGGCTGTTGATCCAGGCAATAACAGGAGCTTTATGGTTTAAAACCCCTTTATCAATTTGTTCGCGGGTATAAGAAACGCTTCGCTTGGCCGGCATTCCATAAATAGGCGTATTGTAGACTTTAGAGCGAGTCAGGCTGCCTTTAACCTGCGGTGTGTAATAGCCGGTAAAAACACCTTTGCTAGGCTTTTTCTTGCCGAATTCAACAGGATAAAACCATTTTTCAAAAAATTGTCTGGCTTCTTCCTCATAGACATTATTCATGGAGAGCGCGGCTTTACATGCCGGCTGCCAGTCTTCAGCTTTTAGATTAATTTGCTTTGACCCTACTGGATGATCAGGATCTTTTTTCAGAAATGTTTCGCAGGATTTTCTGAAAGCAAACAAGGACTGCTTAACATCCGCTTCCTGCCAGCCTGGCAGCTCGTAATAGGGAATCTGTTTAAGTGTCAGCTGATTAACTACTATTGGGGCAGCGGGTTTTTGATTAACCATCGCTTTGGCCAAAGGCGCTTTGATAAGGGGTAAATGTCCAGAGCTCTTAGTGTATGGTATGGATGGGATTTCGCTTACCAAAGCATTCAGCGATGGAGCTTGCAACTTTTTTTGGGGTAAAAAACCCAGCGCGCTACTAAAAATACCAATGGTGGCGAGAATTATGTAAACTACTTTTCTTTTCATCGGTGTAATTTTACACAATATGGAATTAAATACAACATTTATTTTAAATTGTCTGAATGCTGTGCATAATGCACAGCACCTGGCAGGGGGGAATAATACAATTAACGCAATTACTCTTCGAGATTCGACATGGAAACGGCATGATAACCTGCATCCACATGAATAACTTCGCCTGTAATACCTGAGGAAAGGGAAGACGCTAGAAATGCTGCGGTATTACCCACTTCCTCAGCGGTCACATTCCGCTTTAAAGGCGTTGTATTCGCATAGGCATTCTGCATTTTACGGAAATCTTTAATGCCTGCTGCTGCCAGCGTTTTGATGGGGCCGGCAGAAATCGCATTCACTCGTAAACCGCGGCGTCCCAGGCTTGCAGCGAGATAGCGTACCGAGGCTTCAAGGCTTGCTTTGGCTATGCCCATGACATTGTAATTCGGAACTGCTTTTTCAGCGCCGTAATAGCTGAGTGTGATCACAGAGCCTTCCGTGCCTTCCATCATTGGCAAAGCCGCTTTGGCAAGGCCAATCAGACTATAGGCACTGATATCGTGGGCAATGTGAAACCCTTCACGGTTGCAGGATTCAATAAAATCACCGCTTATCTGATCGGCTGGTGCAAAGGCTACAGAATGAACCAGAATATCCAGTTTATCCCAGTGAGTACCCAATTGTTCAAATACCGCATTCACCTGCATATCATCAGCAACATCACAGGGGAAAGTCAGTTGTGAGTTAAATTCAGCCGCCATTGATTCCACACGACCTTGCAGTTTTTCACTTTGATAAGTAAAGGCAAGTTCCGCGCCTTGTTCATGGAATGCCTTGGCAATTCCATAAGCTATGGAGCGATTACTGGCAAGACCAACGATTAATGCTTTTTTGCCGTTTAAGAAACCCATAAGACTCTCCTTTATTCATTGTTATGCATGGCCAGAAGCTCACGCATTTTTGCCTGAATCATATCAATCGCAATTCGATTTTCACCGCCACGAGGAACAATAATATCGGCATAGCGGCTTGATGGTTCGATAAACTGCAAATACATTGGCCGTACAGTGGTCTCATATTGATGCACCACAGACTCAAAAGAGCGATGACGCTCTACCACATCTCGTTTTAGGCGGCGAGTAAGGCAAACGTCAAGAGGCGTTGACATAAAGATACGAATATCCATAATCTCACGCAGTGCCTTGTCGGAGAATAATAATATGCCTTCGAGAACAATAATGGCGTGCCGGCCGATTGAGCGGGTTTCTGGTAAGCGGAGATGTTTTGAGTGTGAATAAATGGGAATGTTAACAGATTCGCCGCGACGCAACAGTTTTAAATGTTCACAAAGCAAGGCATGATCAAAAGCGTCCGGATGGTCGTAATTGATTTTTTCACGTTCGGCAAAAGGAAGATGACTATTATCTTTGTAATAGGCGTCTTCGGAAATGACGACAACTTGCTGAGAACCGAGTTCGTTAACAATGGTATTTGCAAGCAGGCTTTTACCGGAAGCTGAAGGTCCGGAAATGCCAATAATAATGGGTTGTTTACTCATGATGTCAGGCTTTATAACTTTGGGCCTGATGGTAAGCGTTTATCAATCGAAATTCAATGTTTATAGCTTGAAATTAGTGTATTAATTTTGAGGACTCATAGCTCCGTTTTTATTTTTTTCAACAAAACATACACTGCCCCATTGCCGCCGTCTCTCGCTAAAGCGCTATGAAAAGCAAGGACTTGAGATAGTTGTGGCAGCCAGTAATTAACCAGATTTTTCAATATAGGCTTTTCTCCCCTTAAGCCGCCTTTTCCATGGATAATCAATACACAACGATGACCGGCTAAGGTTTCTTCGCTGATGAAATGAATAAGCGCTTCACGGGCTGAATCCGGGCTCTTGCCATGTAAATCGAGTCTCGCCTGAATGTGGATAAGCCCGGTTTTTAACTCGCGCATCCTTTTTGACGGAATTGGATGAGCCGACCAGGATAAAACAGAATCGCTTTGCAATTCGTCACGATAGGAATCAGATAAAAAAATCGTTGGCCGAGGAGGCTGGGCTGAGGCTGCCCTTTTGGAAACATACGGCAGGGGCTTTGCAGGATGTTCGGCTATTTTGTTCGATTGGCGAAGCGGTGTAACCGATTGCATTGCATTTCTAAATAATGCTTTATCTTCATCGGATAAATTGTCTTCAGCCATACATTAAGCCTCGTAAATATTACTTCTGGAAATCAGCGCGCTTGCCATGTAAAAGCGACCAAGAGTATTCTTAAACCCATCTCTTTAATTATACAGGGTTTATATGACGAATATTAATATTGTTTTGGATCTTGAGCCCTCTGAGCAGAATAACGGTATCCTGAGACGCGGAATTATTGATTTCAATGTTGCTCATCTGGGAGAAAAAGCTCACAACTGCAGTGTGTTTGCGCGTGATGAGAATGAGAATATTATTGGAGGGGCAACTCTCTGGGTGCATAGCGACGCGGCTTACATCGATATTTTGTGGATTGAGGAAGCGTTTCGCCAGCAGCGTATTGGCTCTGCAATCATGAAGGTAGTTGATGATTATGCCAGAAAACAAAAGCTGTCAGCCTTGTTTGTTGATACCTTTGATTTTCAGGCTCTGGATTTTTATTTAAAACAGGGGTTTCAATTAGTGGCCGAGATTAAAGCCTATCTGCTAAAGCATGATCGCTATTATTTACGCAAGGATTTGGCGAATGAGGGGATCTAACCTTGGAGCTAATGTCAACTGAGGAATGGATTCTCGCATTCGCGGGAAGGCATTGTTGCGTAAATAGAACCAAGCAGCCAACCTGTCGTCTTTGCGAACAAAGTGAAGCAATCCAGATCGAAACTTGAACAAAGCAAGGAGCTGGATTGCTTCGCAAACGCTCGCAAAGACGGTTTTTTGTGCACCTATCTTCATTTACGCAACAATGCCTCGCGGGAATGCGAGAATGTTTGTAACCTAGCAGGACATCGCGCGAGTGCTGGAGATTGGGAGAGATTCATTCAGTGCTATCAGAGCCGCGTCTTCTTTGTGTTCTGCTTTATTGTTCTGAGTTTTCATAAACTGCTGGAATACAGGATTATCGGCGGCTTTTTTCCCCAGATAATTACGAATTCTGGGATTAGCTCCCGCATCCACTAAATGTTTGATAACTTCAGTTTTCTTTTTGCCCTGCAAAGCGAGATGAAGAGGCGTATTTCTCTGTTTATTCATGACATCTACTTTTGCTCCTGAGGCAATCAGAAACTCAACGATATCATCCAGGCCCAGGCGCGAGGCATGATGTAGTACGGTCATGTGTTTCTTGTCTCTGATAGAAAGATCGGCGCCTTCACGAATACAGATTTCCAGTAAATCTTTTCGCTTAAGCCGGACAGCATAATGAGCGGCTGTTTCTCCCATATTATCCTGGAAATTCACATCGGAGCCTGCTTTCAATAAAAGACGCATACAGGTGGCTTGCGTTTTAATCACAGCCCAAAGCAAAGCCGAGCGCCCAAAGCGTTCATCGGGTTCATCTAATTCGTCATTGTGAGCTTTTGTTCTCTGAATCAATACTTTTAATTCAAAAACCATACCTTTTGAAGCTGCGCGACGTAAGGCTTCATCTGGATCAGGATACTCTGACTCTCCCCGTTTCAGCAGGCTAACACAAACTCGCAGGTACTTTTGTTCCAGCTCCTGAAGCGCATGTGGGTTGTCCTGGTTTATAAAACCAAGTAATCGGGTAGCTAGACGCCCTTGGGCTGTTGCTACAATTTCGGCGTTTGCCTTTTGCATGACTCGACAGAGTGATGGTTTCTCTATACAGGTTTTAAGATATTTTCTATCCGCTTGCCCAAGAGGTTTTTCTGCAAATAATAGCTCAGCGAATCGAATCATTATTTGACTGGCCTGAGGCGAAGCGCTCAGCCTTAATGCTACTAGCGACTTAAGTGTTTCAAGATAGGAGTCAACAAAATCAGCATTGTGTAGTGTATATTGATAAAATGGCAGTTTTTGATCTACGAACGCTTCCAGAGTGCTCTGGGTACCTGTGGTAACAATCAAATCGCCGGTAGACTGAGACATCAATTGTCTCATCAGTTGGTTTTTCACCGTGGCATGGTGATGAATGACGGCCGGTTCAATATTACCCTGCGCCCATAAAATTTCGTTCATTTTCCCTCGTAGAAACTCGATCTCCTGCGTTGAAAAATCACCTAGTAGCATTAATTGATGCTGACCTGTGATTTCGGTGTAATTCGTAATTGCTTTCCAGCTTGCATTAAAATTATGATTATTTACATAGGCAAAACTATAAGCAGTGTTGGGAATTAAAGCCGCCTGTTCTGCATTTAAAAGAGGCAACTGATCAAGTGGTGTTATTGCGGTGATACCTAGTCTGTCCGGGCCAAGACCTGTGGAGCTGAAGAATTTTTGTGAAGGTGGAAGGTAGAAGAACAATTCAGGCTGGTCTAAATAATTCTGAAAATCAATCTCCTGTGTCATCCATTCTTCGGAGAAATCGGGTGCATTGGGTGCTCCTGCAAAAATGTATTTAGTATCAGGAGAAAATGCTGCGAGCATCAGCTCACCATCTGCCGGCTTACAACGGTTTGCATCAATAAATGCAAGCATGGTATTTTGCTCATCAGTCAGGTCCTCAAGAGCAATAACAAATATCCCTAACTCAGTTAAGTGAGAACCGCACAGCGTTTCGTAGTGATGCAGGTTTTCGCGAGTTGAGGTTAAGACCAGCTGGATGTCCTCCGGATTATTATTTACCAAGGCTTGTTGTAAGCTTTTGGCAATCTGTATCGCCAGCATGTAGTCACCTGCGGCGATAGGACTTTGGCATTGAGCAAAAACGGCAATGAACTTAGACATTGTTTTGAGATTTTAATAAACAGGGCGACAATTTACAGTACAAAGCTTAAGAGAATATTATGTGAAATTGGGGAGAGTTTACTGGATTTTCTGGATCCCGCGAACAAGTCGCGGGACGTAGAGAGTAGGGAACGCAGAGCCTGGGAACTTTTCTTAGAAGTGACATTATCTATTCTTCAAATTAACAGGCAGTTCAATATTTTTTTTATTAACGATCAAATCCCGTATTACCTGGCTATCAAACTCAGGAGGATGATCCCCTTTAATATAAAGATATAAGGCACTGTTAAAAATGGCATTAAAGGTGGTATTTACAATCAGCCATAATCCAATAAAAATCAGAATGAACGCCATGCTATACTCGTTAGCCACTGCCTGAATCTGTGGCTTAAGCAAATTGGCGATGAGGCAAAAGACGGCCACAATAGCGGCTATAATCAGAAAAAGAATGAAATTAACAATCAGGAGCTTGCGCCATCCTTTACCGAGCATTCTGACCGAGTGCTTAATTGCCGTGATCGGCCCGACATTTTCAGCAACCATCACCGGCATGACAAAATAAGTAATCACTGACCAGGAGAATCCGAAAATCGCACTGAGAATATCAGCAACCGTACTATGGCTTCGTTCAAGGTAGTGAAAAAAGGTGGCGATGGTGGCGCTGATTAAAGTCCAACCCAGTAATGGAACCGTTTTTTTCAATGTACTGCCCATTGCCTGGAAAATATTCATCTTGTGACCTTGCAGGCGATGAATCACACAAGTAATTAAAGAAGCATTGAAAAATATGGTGATGAAAGCCAGTAAAAAATAAAAAGCGAGAATAACAATAAAGAACAGAGGTTTTTGGTACTGGTAGAGGTGCATAATATTGTTAAACTCAAAAAATGAACCCACAAACAAACCTGCCACCGCAATAATTACCGCCAGCATGCTGAGAATGGGCAATATAAGCAAGGCCGGGTTTTTCATTAGAAAACGAAAGCAGGATACGAGAAATTGCCAGCCCGCATGAAAACGTTGCGCGTAAGACATAAGCGTTCTCCACTATGAATTGGAATTAAACGGTTTAACTAAGGGAATCAGTAAATGACTGTCATATTCTTCTCCGCCATAAATGCGGCATAAGCCTGTTTGACTCGGTTCATATTTACCCAGTTGGGATAAGAAAATGTTCTGGGAGAAAAACCATTTTCCTCGCAGTTCCAGCCGCAATTGATCACCCTGTTTAAAGAAAGTGGCGGAGGGAAGCAGTGAAAGTTCAGCCAAGACAATCTCGCCTGATTTCAGAAACTGCTGCTCCTCAAAGCGATGTTCCGGTTTCCAGAAAACACTTTCTGTTTTGTCAATTTTACGCAAGGATACTTTTTGCCAGCCTTTGCTCACAATATCAAAGCCAAATCCATAACTTCCTTCAAAGTAAACTTCCTCATCCTGATAAAACTTGCGAATGCCTGCAAAAAGGTTCATATCCTGAGTATCGATCAGCTCTAGCCACAATTTAAGTTTCATCGGGCCAATAATCTGTAAGTCAAAAGGGCAGGTAAAAGTGAATCGCAAGTTATTATCAGGCAGAGAGAAATCCTGATGATTCTTTTCAACGGAAAGATTTTCATTTAAGGTCTGAGTTTCGGGATGCAAATACAAAGGAAGCCATTGGGTGTCAGGCAAAGGCCAGGTATTGTGGTAGCTGGTACTATGTATCTGATCACGGTTTTCACGAACTTCCAGGCGAACACCTGGTGTTGATAGCCAGTTGTTTTCCTTGTCTTTAAGAAAAAAGTCAAAAAAATGCAGCTGAGTTTCAAGTGCTTCATCACTGTAATAACTGGACCATTTACCCCCTCGGTGGGTATACAGCCATTTATGTTTTGACCGAATCTGTTCATACACACGAAATGAGCCATTCGTATGCAGACATTGATCTGAAAAGCTTCCGCAGATAAGCGCAGGCACTTCAATCGCCTTTAGATCAGGTACCCTGGCTTGCCACCAGCTATCTCTTGTAATGCGTTGCATTTGCTGCGTTCGCAGTTCAGGGTTTATCATGTGCGTCCAAAATGCATAAAAGCCATCTTCACGAATTCCGCCCGGGCGTGCCAGGTCTTTATATACATCACTGAATCCCTCCCAGGGGCAAATCGCGGCCAGGTGGGGAGGATGCAAGGCTGCGACCCGATATTGACTCAATGCCAGATAGGAAACGCCGTTTAAACCTATTTTTTGATTGGACCAGGATTGCTCTGCAGCCCATTCGATAAGTTCATAATAGTCCTGCGCTTCGGTATCACTGAGTAAATCAAGTTTTCCCTCTGATTTTCCGGCGCCGCGCATATCCCCATTGATGACTGCATACCCATTTTTGACCCAGAAATCGGGATCGGGGGCTTCCCAGCCAGTTAAAGAGGAGAAATGCAAAGGGCTTGGCTGACGCATGAATCGATAGGCTTTTAGAGGCTTATAACGCCCAAATAATGATTTTTTGGGTAACTGGTCTTTGTCATAGGGATGAAAACAAATCACTACCGGATGCTTTAAATGGTCATTTGGACGATACAGATTAACACTGAGCAAAATCCCGTCTCGCAGACGTATTTTCACGTCCTTATCAATAATCATGGGGATTTTGGGCGCATAGATATCAGTAGGCGGAGAAATAAAATATCGAATCCGTTTTAAAATATAAACCAGTCGAGATTCACTCATGAGGTTTTACTCTGGGGCGCTATATCTTAATGGTTGACTATAAAACGATTTTTTTCAACAAGTAGCCTTGTTTTTACAAGTTTTGACACAAACCAGATTGGCTAAGCCTATATGGGTCTGGTTTGCTCTGATTATACTTAAAAATTCATGACCTCAGGCTGTTTTTTCCATAGGCTTTGCCTGTTCAAACAGCTCTAATTTTCCAAAGTCGCTGACTGTCAGATTCTCCAGGTTATTTTCAAACCACTCAAGATAGGCTTGCGCCTCTTGCTCGTGTTCCAGGCGTAAACGCGAAAGCTGACTGACAATAAAATTTTTCGTCACATAATGGGTGGCCTGATAATATTGTTTGATCACTCCTCGATATTCATCGCTGATTTTGATTTCCAGAGAGGCCTGGCGGTTATCGATTTGTCCGAAAAATCCGCGACTGGACTGAGTGTTACGTACATCAGCAAGACTGTCCTTTTTCATCTGATCTACCTTATTCTATGATGTTCAACTTTTCAGTTTGGACCAATATAAAAGGGCTGACAAGTCCTGAATTGTACTCGGCCGGCTGTTTTCTCAAAATTGGTTTACAATTAACAAAAAGACAGGAAAAACAATCATGAACGAAGTGGATATTTTAAAAATGTTTTACGACGAAATGGTTGCCAGAGGGGTCACTCGCGAACAGGTATTTCTTGACCTTGAAGAAGAGGCTGCCAGCAAATTGAGTGACAAACTTGGAGAGCCCGTCTCAGTAGAAGCGATGCAAAAGCTGGCGGATGCCTGTATCGCCAATGAATGGCTTGAGCGTACTACTATTGATCCCGGTTATAAATTCTTATCGCTGACGGCTGCTGGTTTACAAATTGTATTGAATAATGAATATATCTGAGGAAGCCGCCCGCTTCCTCTACACATTGTGGGTGTTTATTTCGCAATTTGCGCTCCGATACTGGCGAAAATGAGAACGACTTAGTGTTTTAGCCTGCTCCTCATCAACAACCAATTCAATCACGCGTTTGAATTTTGGGAAAAAGCCTGGAATTTCATCGGACAGATTCAGCAAAATATCATGAAACCCCCGCGGCTCCTGCTGATAGCCAATTTGAATAACCGGCGGAGGCTCAGGACCTTCGCCCTGTAGATTGTGAGGAATGAAGCTGTCATCCTTAAAAGTCCACAGCAACTCGTCAAGGCTTTCTGCTTCTTGCCGGTTATTGCAAAAAACAAACACCTGATGACCTCGTAAATAGGCTTTTTCTAACAGACGGCAAGCAAACTGCAAAGCAGCTTGCTTGTCACTGCTGCCTAATAAATAAAAATCAACGCGAACTGGCGACATGGCGTAAGAACTGAATTAATAAAGGAACGGGCCGGCCGGTTGCGATGCGCTTTTTGCCGGAAACCCAGGCCGTGCCTGCGATATCCAAATGCGCCCAGCGGTATTTTTTAGTGAAACGGGAGAGAAAGCAGGCTGCGGTGATGCCTCCGGCGCTTCGGTCAAATGAGGCGTTGATCATATCCGCCAGCGGGCTATCGAGAGCATCCTGATATTCCTCATCGAGAGGCATGCGCCAGCATTTGTCGCCACTTTGTGATGAGGCGGCAATAATTTGTTCTGCCAATGCTTCATCGGAAGTCATAAACCCGGTAGTGATCGTGCCTAATGCAATAACCATCGCACCAGTTAGTGTGGCAATATCAATGACCAGTTCGGGATTAAACTGTTCAGCATAAGTGAGGGCATCCGCCAGTACCAAACGGCCCTCGGCATCAGTATTTAAAATCTCCACGGTTTGCCCGGACATGCTGGTCACAATATCGCCAGGTTTGACAGCGCTGCCGCTTGGCATATTTTCAGCGCTAGCAATTAAACCAATCACATTAATCGGCAGTTTCAGCATTGCACAGGCTTTCAGGGTACCAAGAACACTGGCTGCTCCCGCCATATCGTATTTCATTTCGTCCATTGCATTAGCGGGTTTAATTGACAGTCCGCCAGAGTCGAAAGTAATGCCCTTGCCTACCAGAACAACAGGGGCCTGATTGCCATTGCCATTATAAGCCAGTTCTATAAGGCGAGGCTCTTCAGTACTTCCCTTACTGACGGCCAGCAAGGCACCCATGCCCAGCTCAGTCATTTCGGGAATACCAAGAACACGCGTTTTTATCTGTGAATAGTCTTCGGCCAGTTTCTGAGCCTGCTCTGCCAGGAAGCTGGGAGTGCAGTGATTGGCCGGCAAGTCGGCCAGACGACGGGTTAACCGGATGCCTTCAGCAATTGATTGCGCAGTCGACAATGCAGTATCACTGGTGTTTGGCAGGTAAAAATCAATCGCCTCCAGGCTATGCGGTTTTTTTTGCCGGGTTTTATAATCAGTTAACTGATAGCAAAGGCTGTCCACTGCAAGCAGCATCTGGGTCAGCTGCCAGTCAGCATCCTGTTTGTTAATTGCAGGCAGGGCTATACAGGCTTTTTTGATTTTCTGCTTTAACAGTGCCATTGTGATTTCTTCAACACGTCTTCGCAGTGAAGAGGCTTTAAACTCAGCCTGCTTACCGCAATGCAGCAGCAATAAGGAGCGGCCGTTGATATCGCTTTGCCAGACACTGTCAGCTGCTTCGTTAATTTTAGTCATAAGCCGAGGCAGCAAGGCGAGCAGCTCGGCATCATCGATAGTGGAAAATTCATCGGCTCTGCTTTCCGAAAAAACACCGAGCACCAGGCATTCATCTGACGCATCCTGCAATGATTGGATTAATCCGTAGTTCATTTGACTTCCTATAAGACGCAAAAACTGGTAGTTTACCCAATCTTGGATATCATTCAAATGGTTTTAATTATTCGAGACCAGGCATTAAATTGCAGCCTGCCGCAGAGCAGGAATTCGTCTCAGTAATATGCTTAATTAATATAGAGACCGAAGGTCGTGCTTATATTCCGTTATCTGGCAAAAGAAGTTTTTATTACACTGGCATCACTTACCAGCATTTTAATGCTCATTTTCATGAGTAATCAGTTTGTCCGTTATTTAAATCGCGCTGCCAGCGGGCAAATCCCGATTGTCATCATCATGAAACTGATGATGCTTGAATTACCTAATCTGATGGGATTGCTTCTGCCATTGGGCTTTTACGTAGCACTGCTTGTTGCTTATGGCCGCCTTTACGCGGAGAGTGAAATGACCGTTTTGCAGGCTTGCGGATATGGGAATTCACAATTATTGAAACACAGTTTCATTCTGGCAATTATTGTCACCGTCATTGTCACCGCGCTGACCATGTGGGTGAGTCCTGTAATCGCCACAGAAAGAGGAAAGTTACTGCGTACAACTGGAATACAAACCTTAATCCAGACGATTGTTCCCGGGCGTTTTCGCGGTATTTCCGGCGGCAAGGAAGTGTTTTATGTGGAATCAATGAGCCGTGATCACAGCAAGGCAAAAAATATCTTTCTGGCCAGGCAGGTCATTAAGGATTATCAATTTCAATGGGATATTTTATGGGCAGAGCAAGCCTATGCACAGACCGATCCCGAAACCCTGGAAGATTATTTAGTTTTGCAAAATGGCAGTATTTATCAGGGGCAACCCGGTCATGCGGATTATCAGGTTGCTGAGTTTAAGGAATACAAGGCCAGACTGCCGCATCCTGATATTAAAATTGACAATGACATGCGTACCGCAACGACTGCTTCCTTATTCCCCTGGTTTAATTCCGATCCCAAAAAAGCGGCTGAGCTTCAGTGGCGGATTTCCATACCGCTGATGGTGCTGACATTAACGCTGGTTGCAGTGCCTTTAAGCCGCGTCAATCCGCGTTCGGGGAAATATGCCAAACTCTTACCCGCTATTGTACTCTTTATTATTTATGCCAATTTCATGTTTGTCGCCCGTGACTGGATTGCCGCTGGAAAATTACCGATCTGGGTAGGGATGTGGTGGCTGCATTTGATTGTGGCTGCAATTGGTTTGTTGTTAATCTGGCGAAACAGGGTGAAGCTGGCATGAAATTACTGGATCGCTACATCGCTAAAAATGTTCTGCTGGCTATTGGCCTGGTCACGCTGCTACTCGCGGGTTTGCAAATCTTTATTCTTATGGTCAACCAGCTTGAAGATTTGGGCCGCGGGGATTTCGGAATTATTCAGTCGGCCATTTATGTGTTATTGCAAATGCCTTATCAGGTCTATCTTTTTTTCCCAATGGCAAGCTTATTAGGATCATTGATTGGGCTTGGGGTTATGGCCAACAATCGTGAGCTGGTGGTAATGCGGGCGGCAGGGATGTCGATTGGCCAGATTACAATGGCAGTTCTGAAAGCGTCGCTCATCCTGATTGTTCTGGTCACACTTATTGGCGAAACCATAGTGCCAAAGCTTGCTTACTATGCGAATGATGTCAAAGTGCAGGCCATTAGCGGCGGACAGGCTCTTAGAACCTCTCACGGCGTCTGGCTTCGTTATCAGAATGATTTTATTACCATTGGAACTGTGCAGCAGGATAATACGCTGGTTGATGTGAGACAGTATCATTTCGACGAACATCACCAGATGGTTTTTGCACGTCAAATCTGGACGGTAAAATTTTATGATAATAGCTGGTGGGCAGAGAATATCTCGCAGACCTTGATTAGTAAAGATCATACAGTGATTCAGCATATCGATAAAATGCCCTGGGATGTCGCTGTCAAACCGTCTATTCTCAATGTCAGCAGCAGTGAACCGGATGAGATGACCTTGAAGGAACTCCGGCAATATCTGCGGGCTCAGAAACAAAATCATCAGACGGCATTAAATTACCAACTCGCCTTCTGGCAGCGAATTATTCAGCCTTTCACCACTGTGGTAATGATGATTCTTGCCATTCCCTTTATCTTTGGGCCGCTGCGCTCTTCAACAATGGGGTCAAAATTACTGGCGGGAGCAACTATGGGCTTTGGTTTTCATATCATTAACCGTTTTTTTGGTCCGGTGAGCCAGGTACTCCAATGGCCTCCTGTGGTAGCGGCACTTGGACCAACAGTTTTATTCGCCTTTTTAGGCCTGTATCTGATGAAACGAGTTAGATAATGGTTATTCGTCATTTGATTGAAGCAGTGGCTAATCCATTTTTTTTATTGATTTTATTCTTTGCTTTTTTACTTTATAAACTGGGAAAATCGACTGAGTCACGGCGTCTTTTTATTGGATTTAGTATTTTTTTTATTCTTTTGCTAGTGATAAGCACCGGCTGGTTGCCGCAGTTTCTTACCCAGTCGCTCGAAAAACAATATCCCCCGGTTAAGAAAATTAACCCGGAAGTCCAATGGATAGTGGTGCTTAGCGGCGGACAGACCGAAATCGAAGGCTTACCGCAACAATCCTTACTATATTCGGCCTCGGTCAAACGTGTCCTTGAAGGCTTGCGTTTGTGGCGGCAAAGCGCTTCCATCAATCTGCTGCTCTCAGGCGGGGGCTATGGTCAGGAAAAAGCCGAAGCGTTTCGCATGCGTAAACTCGCATTGCTATATCCAGTGGATACCAGCAGGCTGCAGATAGAAACAGGCTCATTGAATACTGCCGATCAGGCTGCCGCCATAAAAACCTGGGTCAGGGATAAACCCTTTTATCTGGTAACCTCGGCTATTCATATGCCAAGAGCAATGGCACTTTGCAAAGCCCAGGGCTTGCATCCTATTGCCGCACCTACCGATTTTACCTTGTATTGGGGAGATGAGCGCTGGCAAAAAACAATTATCCCAAATGCGCAGAATATGGTGTTTCTCAATATTGCCTTGCATGAACTGATGGGACTGGCCTGGGGGAAGTTCAGAGGTTTATTATAAAAATAAAGATAAGATAGGATCTTTTAACTAAAATCGTTAGAATAGGTCACTCAAACCGTTTTCTAAGTTGTCATGCCAAAACGTACAGATATTAAATCCATTTTGATTCTCGGTGCAGGCCCAATTGTAATCGGTCAGGCTTGTGAATTTGACTACTCAGGTACGCAGGCTGTGCGTGCTTTGAAAGAAGAAGGCTATCGCGTCATTCTTGTTAATTCCAATCCAGCAACCATAATGACCGATCCGGAACTGGCCGATGCAACTTACATTGAACCTGTCCTATGGCCGGAAGTGGCCAAAATTATTGAAAAAGAACGGCCCGATGCACTCTTGCCCACTATGGGTGGTCAGACCGCTTTAAACTGTGCGCTTGATTTGGCGAAACACGGTATCCTCGAAAAATACGCTGTTGAAATGATTGGTGCGACCAAGGAGGCGATTGATCGCGCCGAGGACCGTGACCGTTTTCGTCAGCTGATGAAAAAAATTGGCCTGGAAATGCCAAGATCGGCAATCGCTCATAGCATGGAGGAGGCGATTCAGGTTCAGGCTCAATTAGGTTTTCCAACCATTATCAGACCCTCATTCACTATGGGCGGCAGTGGCGGCGGTATCGCCTACAACCGTGAGGAATTCGAAGAGATTTGTACGCGCGGTCTGGATATGTCGCCTACGCATGAGTTATTACTCGATGAATCCGTTCTCGGCTGGAAAGAATTCGAGATGGAGGTTGTGAGGGACAAAAACGACAATTGCATTATCGTCTGTACTATTGAAAATTTTGATCCAATGGGTGTGCATACCGGGGATTCTATCACTGTCGCTCCTGCGCAAACATTGACCGATAAAGAATACCAGCGTATGCGTGATGCCGCCGTTAAGGTATTAAGGGCGGTGGGTGTGGACACTGGAGGCTCGAATGTCCAGTTTGCCATCAACCCTGAAGACGGCAGAATGCTGATTGTTGAAATGAACCCCCGGGTTTCCAGAAGCTCGGCTCTCGCCTCAAAAGCAACCGGTTTTCCAATTGCTAAAATTGCGGCAAAACTGGCGGTTGGTTATACCCTGGATGAGTTGGATAATGAAATTACTGGCGGCAAGACGCCAGCTTCCTTTGAACCCAGTATTGATTACGTGGTAACTAAAATTCCGCGCTTTAACTTTGATAAATTCCCCCAGACCTCAACAACCCTGACCACTCAAATGAAATCAGTCGGTGAGGTGATGGCGATTGGCAGTAATTTTCAGGAGTCATTGCAAAAAGCAATACGTGGTCTGGAAATTGGGCGCAATGGTTTAAACAGTCTGTTTAAGAAAGGGGAAGATTTAAGCCGGCTTAGAGGGCATTTACGCGAGCCTACTCCGGATCGCCTATGGTATATTGCCGACGCATTTCGTCAGGATTTAACGCTGGAAGAAATTCAGCTGGAAAGCAAAATAGATGCCTGGTTCCTGTACCAGATTCAGGATCTGGTTATGCAGGAGCGGGCAATTTACGGAAAGACGATTACTGATCTCGATCAACAGCAGCTTCTGCAATTAAAACGGCATGGATTTTCTGATGCGTTTCTTGCGAAAATTTTATATTGCCGGGAAGAGCAGGTACGTCAGCATCGGCTGGCTTTAGGGGTGAAACCGGTTTACAAGCGCATCGATTCCTGTGCGGGCGAATTCCCCAGTTCCACCGCCTATTTATATTCATGCTATGAGGACGGCTGTGAAGCCCGGGCTGAATCTGATGCAAAAAAAGTGATGATTCTCGGAGGGGGACCCAATCGAATTGGTCAGGGAATTGAATTCGATTACTGCTGCGTCCACGCGGCGATGGCATTGAGGGAAGAAGGTTACCAGACCATCATGGTCAATTGTAACCCGGAAACGGTTTCCACCGACTTTGATACCTCGGATCGTCTGTATTTTGAGCCCCTTACTCTGGAAGATGTGTTATCCATAGTGGATGTTGAAAAACCCATGGGTGTTATTGTGCATTACGGCGGCCAAACCCCTCTAAAACTGGCAAGGGATCTGGAAGCGAATGGTGTACCCATTGTAGGAACATCACCTGACGCTATCGACATGGCGGAAGATAGAGAGCGTTTTCAGAAAATGGTAGCGGAGCTTAATCTGCACCAACCAGCCAATGGCACAGTACGCAGTACGGAAGAAGCTCTGGAAGTTGCAAAACGCATCGGCTATCCATTGGTGGTAAGACCATCTTATGTTTTGGGTGGGCGGGCAATGGAAGTCGTCTATCAGGAAGAGGACTTACGCTATTATCTCGAACACGCTGTAGCGGTCTCCAACGATTCTCCGGTATTGCTGGACAAATTTTTAAATGATGCCATTGAAGTAGATATTGATGCCGTCTGTGATGGGCAGGACGTTATGATTGGCGGGATCATGGAACATATTGAGCAGGCCGGTATTCATTCCGGTGATTCAGCCTGTACTTTACCGCCTTTTAGCCTGAGTTCGGTAGTTCAGCAGGACTTGATTGAACAAATCAGACAAATGGCTCTGAAATTAGGGGTAGTTGGCTTGATCAATGCGCAGTTTGCTATTCAGGCCGATGATATTTATGTGCTGGAAGTGAACCCAAGAGCCTCTCGAACGGTCCCCTTTGTTTCCAAAGCCACCGGCCTTCCTCTGGCAAAAATTGCAGCGCGCTGCAAATTAGGGCAAACTCTAAGGCAGCAAGGATTGAGTCAGCATTATCCGATGCCGGCTTTTTACTCCATTAAGCTGCCTGTATTTCCGTTTATTAAATTCTCTGGGGTTGACTCCATTTTGGGACCTGAAATGAAATCGACAGGCGAGGTGATGGGAATTGCCAGGCGTTTTGGACAGGCTTATGCGAAAGCACAGCTTGGAGCTGGTGGTAACATCGTTAAACGACGCCGTGCCTTTGTGTCAGTGAGGGATGCGGACAAAACCCGAATTGGTGAAATTGCAAAGCGTTTAATTCAATTGGGGTTTGAAATTATTGCAACTCGGGGTACAGCCCTGGTATTGCATGCAGCAGGGATTGACTGCCGCAGAGTATATAAAGTGGCAGAAGGAAGACCGCATGTGGTGGACTTCATTAAGAATAATGAAATTGATTTTATCGTCAATACCACAGAAGGAAAGCAGGCCGCCGCCGACTCCTTTGCAATTCGTCGAAATGCCTTGCAACATAAAGTGAGCTATACGACGACTTTGTCAGGTGCCGAGGCAGCTTGTCTGGCAATGAAATATGAAGACCGTGAAACGGTTACTCGTTTACAAGATTTACATTAGAGGTGGATATGCATAAGCATCCAATGACAATTGCAGGTGCAGAGGCACTGAAGAAGGAATTATCTCATTTAAAAAGCGTTGTGCGCCCGCAAATCATCGAGGCGATTGCAACTGCCAGAGCGCTTGGCGATTTAAAGGAAAATGCAGAGTATCATGCAGCGCGTGAGCAGCAAAGCTTTACAGAAGGACGTATCAAGGAGCTTGAAGCCAAAATTTCTCATGCTCAGATTGTGGATATCAGTAAGCTTGAAAATAATGGCAAGGTAGTTTTCGGCGCTACTGTAACGATTTGTCATACAGAGACAGGTAATGAACTCAGTTATCAGATAGTCGGTGAAGACGAAGCTGACATTAAATCGAATAAAATTTCCTACAGCTCTCCCATCGGCCGGGCGTTGATTGGCAAACAGATTGACGATACAGTGGTCGTGGAAACACCTGGGGGCAGGGTGGAATATGACATTATTGAAGTGGATTATTTAAACTGAACGTTTGAATAAAATCTATTAGGATCGTGCCAGAAAATTGATTCCCGCCTGCGCGGGAATGACACAGGTTGCATAGAATAGCTAAGTTCTGCGAATAAAATATATTGTCATTTCCGCGCAGGCGGAAATCTATACATGGTTTGGCACAGCGCTCTATTTGAAATGAGATTTCGCCTGCGCGCGCCCTGGCCGATGTTTATCTCAGCTCGTTAACCGCGGACTGATTCCTTTCTGTTTCCTCCATTGCCATTTTCTTCGCTTTTCTCCCGGATGACCTGGTTGAGTTCTTCTCGCTGAATAATCCCTCCGTGAGCACAGGAGACGGGGTTTTCTTTTGCAAAGTCTCTTTTAATTTCTCAATTAAGACTGCAATGCGTTTCTCCACAATCGGCAGGAGCTGCGCTTTATCCGGGCGCTCGCTAATTATTTTGAGAACAGAATGGCTGCCTTGTCCGGAAATATTTTTCAAAGCGATCCAGGGGCATTCCAGTATGGCTTCAAGTTGCTGGGCGGAACAGATCTGCAGTGTGCGATAGATATAGGGTTTATCAGTCTTTGGGTTAATTTCAGTGAGAAATTTTGTGTGTTTGCTTTGTAAAAAAAGCTTTAACAGATCCAGGTTCAGAATAGCGATTAGATTTTCAAAAAAGTACTCTTCCGGCGGGAAGAGTTGGGTAGCGGATCGCCTGCTACTGTCTCTTCTGCCTGATTCAAGATGGGTTATCAGCAGCGTAGTATCGAGCATGTGCAGGACTTCCTGTCTGTGAGATAGAATGACATTTACCAGTCTATTGCCCGTTTCGCTGCAAAATCCAAACATCAATATACCGCCAAAAGAACGAGGCATTGATTTCTTTGGATTGGGAATATGAAAATGACTATTGCCTATAAAAGAAATTAACTCTGGGCGATTATGAAGAAGACAATATAAAGCACCTTGACTTTCTATATTCATAAATAAGTGATGAAAGACAGAGACGTCATGATGGCTATTTGTAAATAAATCCTCTTTCGTTATAGTGGCCTGAAACTCAGGGACCGAGAGCATGCTAAACAACATACGACCGGCTGGAAAAGAAATCATGTGATAGAATAAATTGCTGCCGTGATACGCCACATAAGGCATATACCCTATTTCGGATTTAGGCGTTTGCAGCGCATTTTTACAAGGGTACTTCTTCCTTAACCGCTCCATCGACAGTGTCAGGCTGGGATATCTTGCCGCCCAGTTAAGCACAAGATCTGCGCCAATGTTATAATGAAAAAGCTGTGCAAGCAGATGCCCTTGTTCAGTGCCTGTAAAAATTGATCTGAGATAGCCTTCATCCCATTCCAGTTCCGCATATCCCTGGAGAGCATGCAAGGTATAAATACCATAGGCATCTTCGCAAAGTTTGGGAAAGAGGGGAGGCTGCTTTTTAGGGATTTGAGGAAATAGCATTTTCATATCAAGATAAACATGTAAGGGCCGCCCATTGATGACATCAGGATACCCAAGTAGATCAAGCTGTTTCCTGGTCTCTTCGTTTTTGCATAATAAAGGAAAGACGGGGCTGACCAAATGAGGTTTGCAGCGAAGCAGGACCAGAAAGATACCAATAGCTAATTGATTGTTGTGTGTAAGCATAAGCGATGCAATTTTCAATACCAATTCATCTGGAAGCTCGACTGCATGCTCAATCGCATCCGGAGTTATAATGGGATAGCTTTCCGGATCCTTTATTACCACGGGAAAATAATCATAAAGAAGACTGTGCATTAAAGGTTTGGAAGAGAGAATACTCTCTAAGAAATCCATATTCGTCTTTTTTCCATCATGGGTCAGTAGCTGAGTGCAGTGCGGATGAGAAAATATATTTTCCCAGAGGCTATACAACTCCTCCCCAGCCCGCCACTTAGAGGTTGCAATAGGTGCCAGCTGGTTCAATCGTCTCAGATAACTTTCTCTGTATAAAGAACATAGTTCGTTGAATAGTGTCAGCGGTTTACCACGAAGCAGGATATTAAGAATCTCAACGACTTTGAGATCTTTATGGTTTATCATCAGGGGGGCTATTTTGAGAATAAGCGCGTCTGAGAAGTGGTCCTTTCGCTCTGTCGCCGTCGGACTCAGAGCAGATGTATCATCATCCTTTTCTATCCGGGGAAAATAATTAAACAAGCTGCTAACTAAATACGAAGAGGAAAAAATGTCTTTCAGAAATTTCATATCCTCTTCGGTCAGTAGCTGCATCGATTGGGGATGGGTGAAAATTTCATTCCACACACAATCCATGGTCTCCTGATTTTGCTCTGCTGTTTTTTCATCAGGAGCAAGACCTTTAAGGCAATTTAAATAATTCTGACGAAGTGTCTTTATTTCTTGAGCAAGCAGTAAACTGTTAATGACGTTATCAGTATTGATGCGCTCCTCTTCGAGCTCTTGATTCACCAAAGAAGATTGTATGACGGCTGCTTCCTTTGAGTTTCCCTCTGGCACCTGGTTTGGGATAATATTTGATGGGCTTGGTGAAAATGCGAGAGAAGCGGGCCCGGGTTTTGGTCTATCCCAACTGAGCAGTATGAGCTTTGCCTTCTCTTCAGAATAGTTTAATTCTTTCGTCAAGACGGAAAGGGCCGATAAATATTCATTCTCTGAATGATAAGCCTTAGCTTGAGTCAGCCACTCTTCCTCGGTGGAGGCGCTATGGTCTTTAATATTGAGGCTTTCATTTTCTGCGAGCCGCCGCCCCAGTTTGTGCATGGGCGAAAGTAATTTCGCTAGCTTTTTATTACCAGAGCGCAAAACAATGATATTGGCGGTCGACCTTGAGAATAAGACCACCAGTTTATGCATGGGAGCGCTAAATTCTGGATCGCCACTGTTCGGAGCGGGCCGGTTAAATTGTTGTTGATTCTCATCAAATTCAAAATCGCTCGGCAAATTTTTACTGATTTTCTCATAAACCTCTTCTGAAAAAGGTTCAACCAGTAAGGTGGTGGTATACTCCAGGCCTTTACTCGCCTCAGGTGAAATAAAGGTGGAGCCGGGAAAATGCTTCTCCAGCATGGGTTTATGAACATCATCTGCAATAATACAGAATTTATGCGATTTTTTAAGCTCATTGATCTCGCTGATTAAAAGCGGGCTTAGGTGATCAACCCAAATCAATTCGCCTTCCGCAGCGTCTTCTGCAGATTTAATAAAACTGTTTTCATTCTTCTCGCCGATACCGCCAGTTAATTCATATTTGATTTGTAAGAGTAAATTTAAAAATTTACTATGAAGTTTGGCGCTGCGGTGCGTAGTGGATAATTTCAGGATATTGAGATGATGCCCTAATTTCTGAGCCTGTGCTGTGATAAGCCTCGCATTGGATTTATTGCCGTCGAGCTTTTGATTGCCATCACCTAAAAAGACTACATCACCTTTAGAAATGTCAAAAATATTGGCCAATTGTTTGCCGGTTAAATCATTGCATTCGTCAACGGCTATAAATGAAGGTTGAATTCCAATATTGAGAGAAGAAAAATGCGGATGGATTTTATCTTTGGGAATAGCGGCTTCAAATTTTCTATAATGCTGGAAAAAGGCCTCACGAAACTCCGCGGAGACTTCGCTTATCCGTTTGGCTTTATCGGTATACTGAGTTTTTGTATAGCCTGAGATTAATTTGAATTCATTATAAAGTCTGACCGGATCAGCGATGAATGGATGCAAACTCTGTTGATTCGCTTTTGCCAATACCTTTTGTTCGGCATAGAACGTGTCGTACCAGCTTTTAAAGAATTTATCCGCTTCTTTTTCAGTAAATAAAGTTCGCTTTGGTGCATTTTCATCGGCTGGTACATCCAGTGCGGCGAATTCTTCATAGGTCATGACCCAGACGGGAGGGAGCTCGGGATCAGTATTATCAATTAACTCCGATAATTTATCTCTGACCTGATTAACAAGCGCCGCTGATTTGGCAAGATAAATAATGGGCTGTTGCGACCCTCTGTTTTGCCAGCGCTTTTCTCTGATAAAGGTTTCAGCCAGAATCGTTTTACCGGAGCCAGGTATACCCTCTACATGAATTGGGGTTTGAAGCTCAAAGACAGATTGCTGCAGCTCGCTTAACTCGATAAATCGGTGATGATATTCCACCGGCTTGAATCTTGGGTTTTCAGGAATCAATTCTTCCAGACCGGTCCTTTCCAAATCCTCAGCCTTTACTTTTTCCCAAAGCTGATCTTTGTGGTTATGCAAATAGTTTTTTAAGATCTGGGATTTTAAAAAACGTGAGGTTTCATATTTATGATTAAGAATAACTTCTAAAACAAGCAGGCGGGGTTTGGCATTGAGTATTTCGGTGGTTAGCAAGAGCCTGTCGGAGTGGTTCATCCGAACGCTGTAGATTTTGGGATTAGTACCGGCCAGTACTTCCAGATCGAGTGCCGCCCATTCCCTGTTTCTGATTTTTGCCAAAGTATTATCAAGAATGGCAACATCCCGGTGGTTTTTCTCAAGAACCCCGTAAGTTGTTTTGTGTAAGGTGAGCATACTTGCCCAAATAAAGATTTCATTACCTTCCTTGGCTTTCTCAATTGGGGTTGAACGGGTTTTTATAGTTTTTGCTCTAGTATTTGTCTGAAGTTGGCGATTGCGTTTTTTATGAGAATGTTTTCTGGTCATAAACGTTATGGATTAGACGAAGCGGAAGAGGGGGAATATAGCATTTGGTAAAAAAATAATCAATGTGAGTAAATTATTTATTTGTGAGTTGATGTTTCAATGCATCCTCCAGATCAGGATATTGAAACTGATAACCATTATCCATCAGGCGGTTAGGAAGCACTCTTTGTCCGCTGAGCAGAAGGCATTCCCCCATTTGACCAAAAAGCAGTTTGATAACCCATGCCGGGATCCGAAATAAAAGAGGGCGCTTCAGAACGCGTGCCAATGTTTTTGCAAAAATCTCCTGAGTAACGGGCTCGGGAGAGCAAATGTTCACCGGACCCGTTATGCCTGGATTCGCGAGGAGGAATTTATAAGCCCCAATAACGTCCTGCATATCGACCCAGGAAATTACTTGCTGGCCTTTGCCTAAAATACTTCCAATCCCCAATTTAAAAACCGGGGCAAGCTGACTTAACATGCCGCCATCAGGCGATAGGACCACCCCAAAGCGGGTGATGGTCACGGGTATATCTGCTTCAATGGCTGCCTGTAAAGACTGTTCCCAGCGGATGCCCACCTCGCTTAGAAAATCATGAGGTGTTTCATCATCAATAGCGCTGTTTTCGTCAAAGGCCTGGCTGTCATTTTGTGATTGTGTACCATAAATTCCAACGGCATTGGCGCAGAAGTAGTGGGGATGTGCCTGATATTTTAATAGCCAATTGATCAGGATGCGATTGGATTGAACGCGTGAATTAATGATGTCCTGCTTAATGGTATTATTCCATCGAAGGGATGAGATATTTCTACCGCAGAGATTAATCAGGCTATCAAAGCTATTCGGATCCACATTATCGAGCTGTTCCCAGGACAAGTGTTTAACTGAATCGGGAAATTGCATCTGCAGAGTTTTCAGATTACGACCCAGTACAGTGATCTGATGCTCGTTACAAAAAGATGAAACCAGCTTTTTTCCAATAAGCCCGGAAGCTCCTGCAATCAGTATATTCATGTTGATCCTTAAGCCATTAATGACAGACTTTGAAGAATGCCTGCTGTCATGGGAGTGAACACTAAATCATTCCCTAATTCCTTTTTTAGTAATTCTATACTTAATCGCCTGGAGCTTTGCATGATTTCCCGTTTCATGTCACTGGCAGTTTCCCAGATCTCATTCCAGGCTTGAAAAGAGGCCGCTGGATAATCGAGATGGTGAGCCACCAGTTGCTGCAATGCGCCCATCTTTTTGGGATGCCCGTCTGCGATGTTAAAAATACCCTGCACATTGCTTTTGGCAGCAAGCTGTGAGGCAATTTTAACTAAATCGGTGACGAGTATGTGATTAGTATAAGGGGCTTGTTGTGGGAATAAAAGGGGGCTCTGGCTGCGCGCTGCTTCTATTGGCAGTCGATTAGGTCCGTAAATTCCGGCAATACGCAGCACAACATACGCTGCCTTGTTTTTTCTGGCAAAGCGTTTCCATTGCTGTTCCGCATCCAGGCGTCTTAGTTGCCTGTCATGCTGTATACGACATTTAGCACGCTCACCCACCCATTTACCCTGATGGTTGCCATAGACAGCGCTGGAACCGAAGTAAACAATTTTAGTGGGCTTTAAGCTTGTAGTACTTAAAAAGTCCTGAAGAAGCGAGTCATAATCTCCAGAGGGAGGAGGAGGAATAAGATAATAGACGGTCAACTCTTCTTTCTGCTCGATATCGAGATCGAGCAAATCGCCGGCTACATGCTGTAAACCAGGAAGGTATAATGCAGGATCGTAATGTCTGGAAACCGCGGTGACTTCCCCATGCTGTTTTAATAAATGCTGCGCAAGATAGAATCCGCAATAGCCATAACCGAGAATTAGATGATGCATAATGACTTGGAAAATAAACCTTTCATTATTCAATAAAAATTTAAAAAATCAATAGATTATGTTCGCTTTATTGAACGATTTCTAATTAAAACAGCCAATTTGGTTGTAAATTTACACAATTTGATATTTAATGAAAAAGAACACATCGATGGAGTAAGGGAATGCCTGTCAGTGATCTGTGCCGTAAATCATTTGAAGAAATGATTCTGAATTATCAAAAAATTGGTTTGGAAGATAGGGACTTTGAAAATCTTCATCGCCATCTAAAGCAGTGGCTATATCGAATCAGTGTAGATGACAGCGAATATAATGACGCCCGGTTTGTCATGGAAATAGCTCACAACGTTCACCTTCTGAACGACCGAAATTCAGGGTTAATAGCTGCTTATCATCAATTTACCAAAGATTATTTCAGGAATACCTCGCAGGCTCAATTATTTGTGAAAGGAAATGGAGATGTTGTAAGTAATTGGCCGATCACGCCTGAGCCGCTATCGAGGTCTCCTGCAGTTCCTTCAAGTGCTGCAACTACCACATTATTTACCAAGCTCATTCAGGAAACAGCAGAACAGTTTGCTGAAAGACGTAAAGACCGGGCACTAAATGAGATTAATAAAAAATTCACCATTCTTCCTACTGAAAACTCTCCGGAGGTCACTTTGAAATAGTATCGACTTTCCGTTTATCCCAAGCATTCTAGCTCCTACGTACCGCGACTTGTTCGCGGTATCCAGCTCCAAACCGGCTGATAAAATTAGAACCTTTTACAAACATTCCTGGATACCGCGAACAAGTCGCGGTACGTAGGCGAAGGTTCAGCGGTACGTAGGCGGGGTTAATGTAATACCTTAAAAAGATGCTTTTTGAAAGAGGGGCGAAGCCCGTCCTGAAGGTTCATCACCTTGTTCAGGATGAAGGCTACCCAGCTCAATACATTATTTGTTAGAATACCAGACTGTGCCAGGATTGTTCCCTCCATTACGAGAAAAATGTGAAACCTTATTTCCCAAATTCTATTGAATTAAATGCTATTGGCGTTGCGAAACATCAAAATGGTTTAATGCTTTATAACATGGAAAATAAAAGCCCTGAACTGCTGCTCAGTTTCGCTGATTTATTTGATCTTCCCTACAGTGTCTATTTGCTGGATGCCAGAGGCGCCACAGTTAAAATCAATGAAATAGGGGCCGCAGTTTGTGGTTACAAGTCACCCGAGCAGGCAGTGGGGAAAACAATTTTCGATGTATCCACAGACAGTGCCAGACATTTGCTGGATAATTGTGAATCGATTTTAAAACAGGAGACCATTCAATTTTTTGATGAGTTTAATACGCGTCTGGATGGTAAATCACTGCAGTTTTTATCCGTAAAATTTCCCTGTTATGACTCAGCCTGTCAATTACAGGGTACGTTGGGAATATCGATTGTTTTAGGTGAGCATTCACTGGCGGATGCCATCATGCGCCTGACCGATGCAGGTCTTTTGCCTGAAAAAACCTCTGATAACCCAGCGATTAAACTGAATCTGGAAGATGCCTCATTAACGCCGAGAGAACAGGAGTGTCTGGAATATACTGTGAAGGGATTTACAGCCAAGGAGATTGCCAGAGTACTCTCGATTTCACCACGTACTGTAGAGGAGTATATCAATCAGGTTAAAATAAAACTGGGTGTCAGTACTAAACGCGAGATGATTCAAAAAGTGCTTGATGTGTAAATGACCTGACAACCCCGTATCCAGGACGGAGTGCATTAAATCTCCGAGATTATTAACATGACGTTATTCAATCATGAGGAGACAAGCATGCAACCTTCCGTTAAAACCCCTGTTAATACTGATGGACAAGCTATTTCGGCTTTACCTGTGCATAATGAAAACCCTGAAGGGGATACGCAGGAATTTACTATCAGCCGCTTATTGAATCTTAGTAATAATCGTCCCATCAAAAATTTTGCTCGTCGCGGAATCTTTTTTCCTGTTGCGAAAACATTGTCCAGCAAATTTATTAACTTTTATAATCATGGCTGTCCAGTAGAAGCATGGAATATTGACCCCCAAAAAGTCGCGCGTAACCAGTTCAAAGTATTTTCAACCGGTGACGCATTCTCTATTCTATCCCCGAATGTTGCCATTCGCGGTGAGAACATCAATATCCATGTCGGGGTGTCCTCGGGTACCTATTCGAAGTCAGTCTTACTTCATGAAGCATTGCAGCTTTGCCGCGCAATACATGAGCATGGCGCCGAGCGAATAACCCTTGCATTACCCGAGCAATTTCATCCAGTGCTATATCCTGATGATTTTAATCTGCTATTGATTAAATTATTCAAGGCAAGCGGTGCCAATAAGCTTTATTATTATGATAAGAATTATCAGGGTATTCTGGATGAAAATCATATTGACGCAAATATCACTTTTAAAGTATCCCAACAATCAAAGCCTGAAGAATATCAGGTCAGCAAAAGCGAACTATCCTCTTACCTGGAGTTACCCGCTAACCAGACTAGCGAGTCAACTATAGACGCTAAAGTACTTCATTTTACTCGACGAAGTTATTTAAATGCCGTTTGGTCAAAACTCAATTTATCTCATAGTAAGCTCATGGAGAGGGTCTGTGAGGGTGCGCCGGTAAGTCTTGAGGTTCCTGAAAAAAAACAGGGACATGTATTAATTTGCTGTTCAGCCAATCGGCCTTTAGCTGAAGAAATCGCGGAACATCTTCGTCAGAATGGTGAGGAAATTAAACTCTACTACATCAATGGAGCTGGAATCGGGGCCACAATTCCTGAGGTGGCTGTTATCGCCGGCTCGGTAGTGACTATTGTGCAATCCACACGCCCCAATCCTGATGATTTTACGGTGTCGGCCGAATACGAGAAAAATGGCGCTTCCCCCTGCTTTTTTGAAGCTGCGATGATTGCAAGGCAGGCACATTTACGCGGCGCCCTGCATATCAACCTGATTAATCCCTACCAATTTAGCGCCAGATCGGATAAGGCAGAGGATAATCCAAAGGGAAAAACTGGCGCTTATGTTCAGCATAATGGAAAACTGTTTGAGGCGGCAGGGGTAAATAATGTGGTTACCGCGGAGTGTCATGATAATCACACTTTATCTGGAACATACACAGGCAAAGAAATAAGAGGCTCGGCAGTACCCGCACTGACCATTCTTGCTACCCGGGTTGCTACAGAATGGCTCAATAATCCAGGACAAGGTCAGTTACGTCTGGTGACCCCGGATGCTGGGGCGGCCAAACGAACCAATGAACTGACTCAGCACTTGCAAAGCATTTTGGGTGATAAATTGTGCTCATCACGCGTGCTGGGTGAAAAGCAGCGGGATTCTCATCAGGACACAAGTGCTTTGATCAATAATATGAATGCGGGTGAGCTGGGTATTAATGCACAGGACAGGTATTTAATTACTGATGATGAAACCGCGACTGGCAATACCCTGTGCCAGGCCATTAGTAACTTAAAGAAGCAGGGCGCTAATAATATATCGGTTATCGTGGTTCATAACAATATGCCTTTGAACTGGTTGCAGCGACAGCTTTGTTTATCTCGATTCCTGTACATGGGTGTGAGTGATTTGCATTTCAGTAATACTCAGGAAATGGGTAGTCTGGCAACTGGTTATGATGATCTCATCCAGACCTATGCTAAAAAAGCAGGTTTAAGCGAAACTCAAGTGAAAGAGCAGGTTTCAGAATGGTTTAAAAAGAATATTGCTGAAAGCTTTCCTGATCATTCACCCCAGTATTTAAAGGAGGAATTTGACCGATTTACCTCTCAGTTTGAGCAGCTGAAGAGCAAAGTCATCGTTCACTCCCTGGCGGATGAATTTGCAAAAAGGGTTCATATTCAGCCTTCTAAAGTGAGTGTATTTGAAAATACTCCGGGTGTTTCGATGGGGTATAGCTCTGATAAAAGAAATCCGCTATTTGCGTACATACCCCAGGCCCTGTCAACGGATGTTACTGTAAATACTCTGCCGCAGACTTTAGGCAGCGCCATTAGCAATTAATTGTAGCAACTGTCTTGAATTAAAAATTCAAGACAGTTGCTACAATAGCAGGGTAGCTAGAGGGCTTTCATAAAGCTGACCAGATCTTTCTTTTCCTGATCATTGAGTTGCAGTTTCAATATCAGATTAAAAAACTCCACGCTGTCATCCAGGGTCAGCAAGCGGCCATCATGCAGATAGGGTGGAGAGTCCTTAATACCTCTCAAAGGAAAGGTTTTAATCGGTCCGTCACCCACTGCCATCATGTTATTAATCATAACCGGTTTAAAGAAGCGCTCTGTTTGCAGATTGTGCATAGTGTTATCAGTGTAATAGGGTGGCGTATGGCAAGTTGAACATTGTGCCTTACCAAAAAAGAGCTCCTGGCCGCGCAACTCTTCTGCAGTTGCTTTGGAAGGATCCAGTTTCCCATCTACTGCCAGCTTTGGAGCGGGTGGAAAATCCAGGATTTCCTGAAACTCTGACATAAAGTGAACCTGGCTACCGCGCTCGAGAATATTCACCCCTTTCTTGGTAGCAATCACCGGATCCCCGTCAAAATAGGCTGCTCGCTGTTCAAATTCGGTAAAATCCTCCACCGTTTTTAACGCTCTTTGCGAGCCAAATAAACGCTGGATGTTGACGCCGCGCAGACTGGGCGTGTTAATCCGATGTCTGAATTCCTGAGGTCTGATATCACCCACCAGGTGGGTCGCTTTATTGGTATGGCCGTTTGAATGACAGTCAAAACAGGCAACGCCTCGGCTAGGAGCCACTGTTCGTCTGTCTTCTGTCTGATTAAATTGCTGCTGCGGGAAAGGGGTTACCAGCAATCGCAATCCTTCCAGTTGTTTTGGATTTAAAAGACCATTAAACAATTCATAATAGTTATTGATATTGACCAATTTTCCTTTGGAAACATCGCCAAGATCGGGACGGGTTGTCAGAAAAATCGGTGCAGGAAAAATGGGTAGAAAATGATCGGGAATATCGAAATCCAAATCAAAGCGGGTTAAATCACGTTGTTCCTGTTTATTGAATTCATCAATAACAAATTTTGGAAATAGCATCCCGCCTTCCGGGTGATTGGGGTGGGGCAGTGGCAGAAAACCCAGAGGGTATACGCCTTTTTCCTTAATCTCTTCCGGGGTCATTTTTGCCAGAGCTTCCCAGGTCAGACCAGCGGGTAATTTAACCCGGACTCCTTCCTGGATCGGCTTGCCGCCAGTCATGGTGGTGCCGGTTGCCGGTTTATTACTCAGGTCATAACGCTGTTCGAGCAAATCAGCATGTTTTTTTTCAACCGCTTCTTTCTGATCAACCATTCGCTTCATAATCGACTGAAAGTCTTCTTTAATATCGACTGGCATGTAACTCGAGGGATGGTCAGAATACGCGGCTGTTCCAAATCCGACAAGCAAAGGGAAAAGCCATTTGGCAGAGGTGCGCATCAGATAAAATCCTTTTCCAAAAAATCAAAAGCTTAAAAGATAAATCAAAGACTTGCAATAGGCGCAGGATAAGCGCATCTAAAGGCATATTCCTTCAAAATGCCTACGTTCCGCGCTTTATGCGCGGAATCCAGCTTAAAACTGTATGGATGCCGTGCATAAAGCACGGCACGTAAGCGAAAAGGGGGGGGTAATATTCAGGCTTTAACGGTGGTTAATCCGGCAAAGCGAGGCATAGTTACACTGCTGACAGACCGAACGATTAACAGGCTTTGGAGGGCAGAAACCTTCTGCAAACTCTTTGGCCAGTTGTTCGAGAGACTCTTGCCAGCACGCTCTCGCTTCTGCCCAGGAGCGTTCTTCGGAAAGACTCTGGATATTTTTCAGTTCATAATCGTTCTCGCTTAAGCCTTTACAGACATGCTGTCCTTCTTTGAGTGCCGAGAAAATCAGGGTATTGATGGCCTGATCCAGCAGAGCGTACACCAAAAGCTGTGGTTCGCGCGGCCGTTCTTCATTCCAGGGAAGGCTGGAGGGTATACTGGTTTTGTAGTCAATAACCCATTTGCTTCCATCAGCCAATTGGTCTATTCGGTCTACACGCAAATTAAACTCAATACCTTGCAGGGTTAAGCTAAAGCCCTTTTCAAGAGCCTCCACTTTAAACTCAGGACGCTCTTTTTCCCATTCGAGGCACTGAGACAGCAAACGGTGCAGCCGTTTAATCTCTACTTGCTGTATCAGCGGTGAAAAAGAATACACTCTCTGTCGCCGATAAGGTTCAATGGCAGAGTCAATGGAATTGGTAATTAATGTGTCGAGTTCCTCTTCGCTTAAAGCAAGTAAACGTTCCTGATCGATAACCTGTTGCCAAAAATACTCAAGAGCCTTATGAGTTAACTGCCCGCGCTCCAGTGGATTTAAGCCATCAAAGGCAGCCTGGCCTTGCTGAGCATGAAGACGATGAGCTGCGAAAGCCTGGAAAGGGCATTTGGATTGTTTAGCCAATAAAGCAGTACTTCCTTTGATTTGTGGCTTGCTATGAGGAATCTGATAGGTCTCCTCCATCTTTTCAAGTTTAATCCGAGACCTGGTATTATTAACGCCCTGACCGGTTCTTTGTACCGTGTCTTTTATCAAAGGAGAAAGAAGCTGGGGTTTGTCTTCATCAATAGAGGCATAGCTGAAGACAACCAGCGGCGCATTTCGCAGAAATGAGTCAAACTGCTTTTCCGCCAGATTCAGGGCATAATCTGAGCTTGTGTAAATTCTTTGATATTCCAAGGGGATAAAGGCAGAAGGTTTAATTTTCTTCGGCAGGCATTCATCGGTCATACCAGTCACCCATAGCGCATCAAAATGGGTCCCAGAGGATTCCAGTACACCCATTATATGCAGGCTGCTTTTTTCCGCTTTGGGTTGAAAAATAGTATTGGAGGCTATGGAATGCAATGCCTCAAGTGCTTGCGTCCCGCTTAAACTGGAGCTAAAAAGCTGCAATTGTTTCAATTCAGAGAAGAGATGAAGCAGTTTTTGCAGGCACTGATAGGTTTCCGAATCCAGTGCCTGATCACCCGGAAATCCCATATCATTCAGCCTGTTCTGAAAATGCTGCAGCCACTGAGAAGGGGAGGCTGACTGAGGATACGTCTTGATTGTAGAAAGGATTTTATATAATCCTGGCGTCTTGTACTGAAGTTCGTTTAAAAAGAAATGCCAGTCTATCCTCTCTTCCTGAAGTGAAACGCTGTTCTGTATGAACTGAGCCCGCTTAAGAAATTCTTTACTGGATTGATGTAAATAAGGTGAATATAACAGCAATCGAGCCTGATGGTTGCTAAGCGTCTGGCAATCCAGTTTCAGCCATTGCATGGCGTGCCCAACAAGTGGATATTCACTTAAGGGCTTGCCCAGCGAAATGCTAAAAGGTACATCGGGCAGTCTGTTCTGAAGCAGCCGCTGCAGTTTTCTGCCTTCAGTCTCCAAAGAGGGTACAACAATCCCAATTCGCCTTGCTTCAGAAAGCCGGGTTTTTGCCCAGGCAATCATTTCCTCATATTCATCGCTTGTATTTTTGGCCTGATAGAGACTGGTGGCGCTTGTGGCGGGGTTTAATATGGTATGAAGCACATTACAGCCCAGCCTCTCCAATTTAATCTGTAAATTCTTTTGTTGGAGAGTGTATTCCTCAAAGCAAACCCAGATGCTGGCTGTATACTGGACGTTTTTAAGAGCCAAGGCCAGATAATCCGCCAATTGCTCATCAACGATAGCCGGGATTTTATCCAGAGCTTGCTGAAACAGGAGAGACCATTTTGCAAAAGCTTGAGTCTGCGCAGTCTGAGAAAATGTGCTGAGATTGATATCAAGTTTCCAGCGCTGACATTTGGCCCATGCGTCTTTAACCGCATCAATCAGGCCTGTGTGCAGGGGAATTTCAGTCTGCTGTTTCAGAATATCTAACCAAAGATAATCGTATTGGGTCTTATTCAATAATAAAGGATGAGCTTTTTCAGAATTATCAAAACACATTCTGTTATATTGCATGCGCAGAAAATCCTGATAAGGCATACAAAGTGGTTTTTTTAATGTGTTGCTGGTATGAAACTGAAAGTACTGCTCTAAAAGTTCAATCGAAAGACGCTTGGTCGGCGTTATAACCACAGCGCCGTCTGCCATCAGGGCAAACAGTTTGTCTTTAGCAATCATCCGCTTCAGAGTTCCTTGTGTCGGCGCTTGTCCACTGCGCGTAAACCGGGAAAGAAGTGTTTATTAAAATACACTGCTGCCAATGCGGTAACCGGAATTAACCAAAGTCCGATAATCAGGGTGGCTGACAAATAAATTGCGCCAAAAACAACCATATAGTCTTTGACTGAGAGCCTGGCGAAATTAGGATCATTCCAATAGGAATTGACCAGAACGGCAATGCTGATAATGAGTAGATAAACGATGGCTAACAGAATTCCAAACAAAAAAGGCCTCCACCAGCGAGAAGGTTTGGCCAGTTGATTTCCAAACAAAGCGCCCAGCAGAATACCGATAAAAGGGACAACGATTAAGGCATATCCTAAGGGAAAGCCCTGGCTGGCTTTTAAGGGAAGCAAAGTATATCGAGTAAATATCAGAAATAGAAAGGCAAAAATGCCAAAGAAAACAGCGGCTGCAAAACGAGCGCTGATTGGTTTTTGTTCATTTGTTGAGTTCATAATCTTTTTTGTCTGCTTATCGTTTTTCTTTTCAGCCGGAAATCACGCTGTTCCATTTCGCTATGCAGGATAATGTATACCAGATGACCACGCAAATACACCGCTGCAAATCCGGATAAAATCGCCAGCCACCATCCTACTATGATAATGCTGTTCCTCAAAACAAAAAAATAGATACTCATCCAGTCGGGAGAATGGGGAACAATACTGAAATAGGTATCATATTCTTTAAGAAAGTAGAGGAAAAGAAAATCATAAAAGGGCATTGCTGCGAATACCATAAGAAAGCCATACAGAAATACTTTCAAAGGATAGGGCCTTGGGCAATGCACTATTCGTTTGCCAAATAGAAATCCAAAGACGCAGGCGATAAAACCTGCCAGAGCTACGGCCAGAAAAACAGGCAGGATTTGCTCAAATCCTATTAAAAACAGAAACGCATCAATCAGGATGGTACCGATAACAGCAAGGAATGCGTAATAGGAAGCGCATAGCAATCTGGGATTATGTAATGATAGCGCATCGTCTTTGCGTTTTTTCATTAGCATGTCTCCTGTATTAAACCTGATGACAGCCAAGGTTTGAAAAACCGAGACAAGTTAATTAGTTAAGACTGAAATTAACGACAGCCTACTATTTAATTTTAGACTAGATTGGTTAAATTCATTTCATTTATCTACAATTAAAATAATAAAAAAAGAAAAAAATCGGATGAATATGGATATCACACCTTTTTTCAAACTGATGGTTGAACGCGGCGCTTCAGATTTATTTTTTAGTGTGGGCGCTCCCCCTCATATCAAGATTGAAGGCATCACATCCCCGATTGGTCAATCGCCTTTGAAATCTCAGCAAATGTCTGAAATCGCCTCCTCGATCATGAACGATGAGCAACGAAAGGAATTTGATGCCACTATGGAACTGAATATGGCAATATCTCTTACCGGAGTTGGCCGTTTCAGAATTAATCTGTTTCGTCAGCGCGGTGAAGTCGCTATGGTGGTGCGCTATATCAAAGGAATTATACCCAGCATCGAAGAGTTACAATTGCCTGCCATTCTTCAATCGATCATTCTTGAAATGCGCGGCTTGATATTAGTTGTGGGTTCCACCGGGTCTGGGAAATCGACAACACTGGCGTCAATGATTGACTATCGAAATGACAATCATAGAGGTCATATTCTGACCATTGAAGATCCCATTGAATACCTGTACCGCCATAAAAAATCGATCGTTGATCAGCGTGAGGTGGGGCTTGATACCCTTAGTTATGAATCAGCTCTTAAGAATGCCATGCGCGAAGCGCCTGATGTAATTTTGATTGGGGAGATTCGCGATCGTAACACAATGCGGCATGCGATTGCCTATGCGGAAACCGGACATCTGTGTTTATCGACCCTGCATGCGAATAATGCCAATCAGGCTCTGGATCGCGTCCTTAATTTTTTCCCTGATGACGCGAGGCAGCAGTTACTCCTTGATCTCTCGCTTAATTTAAGAGCGGTAATTTCTCTTCGCCTCGTTCCCGGTATTGAGAAACAACGCGTTCCTGCTGTCGAAATCCTGCTCAATTCTCCTTATATTGCTGATTTAATTGAGAAAGGGAAAGTGGATGAAATCAAAGAGGTGATGGGCCGAAGCAGGGAACAGGGAATGCAGACCTTTGACCAGGCCTTATTTGATCTTTACAAAGCAGGAAAAATCAGCAGAGACAATGCCATACGCTTTGCTGATTCCAAGAATAATGTGGGATTACAAATTCGCCTGACCGAGGAGAAAAGCCTCGATGACATTCAGGATTTAACCATCCAGGAAGATTTTCCCGAGGGTTCCTGACTAAGCGGAGTTCAATAAATATCTATAACTTTCTTCATCTTGTCTGCCGCTCATCTTTCAATTTTGCTCAATCCGAAAAATGCTTACGTAGAATAGCTACGCGCACATTTTTCTTCAATCACAAAATTGAAATCTGAACGCCATACAAGCGAATAAAGTTATAGATATTTATTGAACTCCGCTTATCTAATGAGTCTGCATCTCGCCCAGGCGAAATGGATAATCAACCCGGCATTGTTCATAGGCTCTATACATGCGCGCAGGATTCGGATAATAGCCATAGTGTTCGGCTTCATAGGCGCAGCAAGGCAGCCGGCTTAAAAAGCATCCTCGCTTGGCATTCCAGACAAAGCCTTTGCCGGTGCAGCTAAGAGAGCGCCCGTCAATGCAGACATAACGCGCCTTAGAAGGGGGATTGCCAATGATACAGCCTTGCGCCAGGCTCATAGAGGGGATTAAAACAAGTAAAAGAGCTGTTGTTTTCATTCTTATTTGATCCATTCACTTGCTATACTGATAAGAATAGTTGATTTTAGTAAAAATGTAAGACGGCCCGGTGACTTATCTGCAGGCCTTGGCTTACAGCAATTAAAAAATACGATATTAAGGACTTCTTAAGCTTTTATAGTTAAAATGACGGAAGAATTGCGATTGGAGTATTCACATGCCTCAGAATCAGACATTACAAGATGCCATAAATAAACTACAGCATAACAATAACAAAGAAAAACATGAAAAAGCCCAGCGAGCACTTGATGCCATCTTTGCGGCTGACCCAAATGATGCAGTCGCCTTTAAGGCGGCAGTTAAGGCTCATAAGGACTTTTGGAAAGAGAATGGCTTAGTTGATGAGGTTGATGATCTTGATAATAATGGGGCTCCCAATTTTGTTGATCTGTACAAGCAGGTTGCCAAACAACGGGTGATTAGCCGTTTAGGGATACATGAAAGCCATCTGGTAAAATTCATTGTCGATCCTGTCGAATTACGAAGACAATTAGTAGTAGACCCTTATAAAAATCACTTTGGTGATCTGACCAAATCAAAATTGCCCTGGGATGCCAGCAATGAGGCGGTCATTTCCAATGCTGCAGCTGCGGAAATCAGCCTGGCTGCCCAGACTTATTATCTCGAATCCAAACTTAGAGCAGCAAATGACTCTCAGCAACTGGATGACTTGCTGCAGGCAATCAATGACGGTAATGATGTGGCGTTCAAGGGCCTGCTTCAGGGCTGGCAAATTCCTCAGCCTGCTCTTGACAAGATGACGGCAGAGGGAGTTGGTGCTCAAATTGCACACTCTCTCGCACTTAAAGGGCTTGAAGTTAAAGCACGGCTTTTGGCAAGCCAGCAAGCTCAGCATAATAATCTGCTTGCTATGATTCAACGAAATAATGATGCCGATTTCGCTGCTAATCTTGGTGCTCCTTATGATGGAGTCGTAGTTGAAGAAGATGCCAAAGCACTTCGAGGCGTGATGGGGGGAGAATATCTCAAAGCGAGACTGAACGCGGAACAGAGAGAGGATACTTTGTTGCAGCTCGCGGGAATGACCATACTTGGCGATCTGCAAGCGGCATTGGCGAATGAATACGGCAGCCAGGCAGGTAATAAAGAGGCCTTGAATCAATATATTGGCGAAGCAGTCACCGAGAGCAGTATAAACAGCTTCCGACAAGTCGCAGCCAGCAAAGCTCTGGGCAATAAAATTGCGGCGATGAATGATGTGGCGGCTCTTGAAGCGTTAGCCAGAGCAAAAACGCAGAAGGACTTCTCCCAGGTATTGGAGACCGTATCGGCTTTTGGTTTAAATACCCCTGCTAAAAAATCCGTCCGTGAAGCATTTACCAATCCGGAAGAAATTAAAAAACTGAGTACAATTGCTCATGTTCGCAGTAATTTACTACCTAAAACACCGCAGACTGACCAGGACTGGGAGCAGGCCAGAGTACATGCTGATCGTTTAGCCACCTTAATTGACCCGGACTATACCTCTGCCAATTATGCTGCGCAGTTCTTACCCGCCAATCCTAAACCCGAGGAGTTGCAATCTTTCAAGGATTATTTTAATGATCCGGCCCGCTTAATGGAGGCACGCAAAATGGCTTTGGCCGGTTTAATACCGGCTGTTCTGAAGGATGCTGATCCAGGGCTATTAAATGGAATCACAGCCGCAAATGATACTGACCAATTGAAAAGAGCAGTTGCCGCGGTATTGGGACATGATAAAGCCAATGATTTAATCGAAAACGATATCGATTCTGCCTATAACCTAAAAATTCGTGCCTATGCACAGCTTTATCAAATGCCGCAGTTTCTGGCCACACAGAACTATAATGAGTTAACAGCTATTGTAGAAGCAGACGGGTGGGAGGGCTTGCCGGATCTGATGCAGGAGGTTCTTCCCAGCTTGAGTCAAAACGATACGCAGAATCTTGAAGCTGAGCTGATTCAAGGTTTACTCAGGCAATACCCTGCTAATGCTGATTTGAATCGGTTGGTTAATTTAACCAAACCAGGTATTTCAGAGGCTGAGTTTAAACAAGCCTTAACTGCCCTGAATATTAATCGCCAGGACTGGGTGAATCCAGCTCGTATGCAGGCGGTTCAGAAGGTTGCTGGTGAACGAGCGATGATTATCCGAGCCGAGAATGTCCTCGGGATTCCGCTTGATCAAAGACCGGAACTGAAGAAAGTCATGCTGAATCTTTCTCCAGCCAAACAGGCTTCTCTTGCTGCCAATGCTGAACTGATTTCATTATTGGCTAGCCGGACCGAAGCTGAAAAAATCAGGGATCTGCTGAATGATAAACATCTGAATGTCGATGCATTGGTTCAGGAAAACACAAATCTTGGCCTTTTCCACAAGATTCATAATTCCGCTATTGCGAATACCTTAAAAAGGCTCAATGTTAAACTTGACCCCAGTCTGGTGCGCAATATTAATACACATATTGATTCTAAAACAACGGCTGAGCTTTCCGGACAGCCACAGGCATTTGCTGATTCAGTAAAACAACTTTGGGAAATTCTGGGTAGAGCTAATCGTCATATTGAAGAAGCCGCTTTTAATCAAGCCTTTGGCTATAATGACGATAGAAGTGCTCTGAATCGACACGATCAGAAGAACGGCATTTCACAACAGCATGATCATAATCAAGAGTTACGCACTTTTATTAATGCTGCAAATCCCGCTGGTAAGAAAAGAGTTGCTGATTTTATGCTGGGCTTATCCAAAAACCAGCCATTTACAGCTATTCAGCTGCAGGAATTGTGTAAGCATCTGGGAACAGCAAAGGATCGGACTGAATTGCTTCGTTTGATCACTAATGATGCTACTTTAAACGGAGTAATGCCCCCTGAGTTTAGTCGGCAATTAACGGAGAGTATCTATAGTTTCCTGACCCAGGGTATCAAGAGTGATAAATTCAAAGACATGAGCCTTGAGGAGCTAAGCACTGCCATAGACGCTGGCCATCTTGAAGTTCAAAAGAATCTGGATAAGCTTCATAATTTACAGAAAGAGTCCGGTCATTCTCATTTAAAAACCTTCAGTGAGTTACAGGAAGCTCTCTGGCTTGATCCCGCATTTGAAGGCTTGTCTAAAACCAATGCGGTGCGAATAGAGGAGGATCTGATAAACACTAAAAAAATGTGTGATATTGTGATCCCTGCACTTAAAGCACATTTGGCCCTGATCGAAGAGCAGCTCAAATCATTACCAGACAATGATCTTAATAGCAAAAAAGCCAAGGCAATCGCGAAGGAAAAAGCCTTTCTTACCAAGGCGTATAATGAGATTAAAGCCGAATTAGATATGTATCTCAAAATAGAGGATGTATTGAAGGGTAACCCCAATGCCTCTGACGAACGCATGCAAAAAGGATTGCTGGCAGCCGTTGAGGAAGCGAAAAAAGGGGAGCATACCATCCGGTTTACTGAGTTTAAGGTAAAGGTCGGCAAAGACGAAGATATCGCTGCTTTTGATGATTTGATTAAGAAGGAAGACGGACAAAGAAAACAGGCCACCTATAACCAGGCTTTACAGCTTGATATCGGGGTGGCGGTCAAGGATTATGAAACAGAGAAAAAGGTTCCGGTAGGCAAAGTCCGGCCCTATATTCTGGAGCATCAGACCAAAGGCACTGATGGTACGGTCACCATCACTACCAGTACTGTACTTGAAAGACGCCATTCGCAGGATATGGCCCCTAAAACCAGCAAGGGAGAGGAAGCCTATAATCCTTCAAAATCACTGACTTTAGTTCCTAATAAGAAACGTACAGAAGATCAGATGGCGAAGGATGCCATATTCATGGCTATGAAGGCGCTTACCGGTTTGGCGAAAGCCCCGGATAAGGATCATCCGTTTCTGCTAACCGGGGATAATGCGGATGAGGTCAGATTATTGTATGGTGCTTTATTAGCTGTCGGTGAACTTCATCCTCGATTTAAAATCAGTGAAGAATGCATTCGTATGGGCACTACCGCTTATGTTCCTCCAAGATCGAGTGTCTGGAGTGACCCCAATTATAAAATAATAAAAAACCACCCTGAATTTAAAGCTTTGACCCAGGGGTTTAGTAAGATGGTAAGCCAGCAGGAAAAGGCGCAGGCTGATTTGAAGCGTGTGGAAAAGCAGGTCACTAATTCTGGTAATATGTATAAAACGGCTATTCAGGATGGACGTGCGCTTAAGGACTTAGAACAAGAGAATGCCAATCGGCCTCAAAGCCCTTCGGTTGGTTCTCCATAACAAGAGCAATTAAGGACAACATGAATAATAATAATTTGCCAGTCGGTGTATTCGACTCAGGGATGGGCGGACTGACCGTTTTGCGAGCCTTGAAAAGCTTATTACCCAGAGAGTCTTTCATCTATCTGGGGGATACAGCCCGTTTGCCTTATGGAACGAAAAGCGCGGAAACTGTGCAGCAATATGCTGTGCAGATGGCAAGATTATTGATAGCCAGACGAATCAAGGCGCTAGTGATTGCCTGTAATACAGCAACCACTGCCGCCTTGCCGTATTTGCAGGCCATGTTTACGGAAATACCAGTGATTGGAGTGGTTCGGCCAGGAGCGGGAGCGGTGGTTGCTGCCACGCGTAACCAGCAAATTACTGTGTTTGCTACCGAAACCACTATTGCTTCCAATGCGTATCAACGCTTAATTACTGAACAGCTTCCCCAGGCGTCTATCAGTGCGCGTGCCTGCAGCGTTTTGGTAGCGCTTGCGGAAGAGGGGATGGTGAATAATGCGGTAGCACGCGAAGCGCTGCTCTATTATCTGTCTGAATTCAAAAACGAGGATACCTTACTGCTGGGCTGTACACACTTTCCTGTGTTTCGTCCCTTGCTTGCGACACTGCTGCCCGAATCAGTCGCGGTGGTTGATTCTGCCGAGGCAACTGCCTACGCGTTTCAAAAGCTATTGTATTCGCACCATCTGCAAACAGACTCTGGTTCTCCAGGGAATATTGAATATCTGGTTACTGACTCTATTCGTCGTTTCCAGACGGTAGGAGAGATTTTTCTGGGTGAAGTTCTGAAAGATCACCATATTGAACTGGTAGACGCCTGTCTTCCAGTAGAGGCTGATAACTCAACTCGGGCTGCTTAGGGGGAAAGAGGTGTGGAAGTTGCAAATCCACATCCTTGTGGACCAGCGCGTCCTTGCGCTGTTTCCTTATTCCTGGAACTTCCTGTTCCTGAATTTGCAACTATCCTTACCCTAAAGTGTAGCTTTGACTTGGCAATTGATCATTAAGAAACTGTATGCGCGCCACTTGAGAAATATCTCAATTTACAAAAAGAGCGCCCTGCGACTCCACATTTTCTTAAAGAGATTCCAAAGCAACATAGCTAAATGGTATTCTTGATGGATGTATCCTGGATGTGATACCCAAAGAGTCCCTTCAATGAGAGTTAAATTATTTACATGGTTAAAATCACTAACCAAGCTTGTCTTTTTATCCCTTTTAATATTACTAGGGCTAAGAATATTTGAGCTACAGCGGGGTCCTGCCTTGGAGCTATGGCATACTTATGTACCAAAGGAAAAGCATGCTAAAGAACTGGATAAGCTCAACTGGTTACAATACACCGACACAGAAAACTCTCTTTTTGATGCCGTGCGCGTCGAAGTTACTGAAAAATTAACTAGTAAACAGCATACCCCCGGTAATCGATATTTCTCCGGCAGCCCGGTTTATCCCGAAAAATTTTCTACTGACTGGAATCGCTCCTATATACTTGAACCCAAGGGTCCAGCTGTCGGCGCTGTAGTCTTATTACATGGGTTGACTGATTCGCCTTATAGTCTGCGTCACATAGCCAGACGATATGTCGCTCATGGCTATGTTGCAATAGCGATTCGACTGCCAGCTCATGGCACAGTACCGGCTGCCTTAACTGATGTGAAATGGGAAGATTGGTTGGCGGCCACCCGGTTAGCAATACGTGAAGCACGAAGACGCATAGGTCCATCGCAGCCTCTCCATCTTGTGGGTTTTTCAAATGGCGGTGCACTGGCATTAAAATATGCGCTTGATTCTCTTGAAAACAAAGAATTAACAAAACCTGACAGGATAGTTTTAATTTCACCAATGATTGGCATTACCCGCTTCGCGCGTTTTGCGGGATTTGCTGCACTGCCCGCGATTTTGCCCCCCTTTGCAAAAGCAGCCTGGCTCAATATACTTCCTGAATTCAATCCATTTAAATACAACTCTTTTCCGGTTAATGCGGCAAGTCAGTCTCATCGTTTAACTACAGTATTACAACAGCAAATCATACGCCTTGCCAAAGAAGATCGACTAATTGAACTGCCTCCTGTATTGACCTTCCAGTCTGTGATGGATTTTACAGTCAGTACGCGCGCGATAATCCGATCGTTTTATGCGAATCTTCCAGCAAATGGTAGTGAATTAGTATTATTTGATTTGAACAGGGCTTCAAAATTGGGTCTTTTATTACGTCGTTCAGCTGATACTGCAGTGGAAAGGCTACTAAATGCTCCTCCGCGAAACTACCGCAGCGTCATTATCACTAACGCGAATAATGACAGTGTTGATGTGGTTGAGCGCGTTACTAATGCTGGAACTGTCAATGAACGTGTTCTTCCTCTAGGATTGACTTATCCGCGTGATGTCTATTCTTTGTCACATGTTGCACTTCCTTTTCCAATGAACGATAGTCTGTATGGTCTTTTTCCTGATTCAATGGACTATGGTGTTCAATTAGGAACCATTGCTTCGCATGGTGAACGGCAAGTGCTTATCGTCAGTCTGGACTCAATTCTTCGACTTTCATCCAATCCATTTTTTCCCTACATGATTAAACGTATAGAAGAGCAGCTCCCTAAGAGGAGCTAATCTTTTTCTTTATTAAGTTCATAACCTGTCGTCTTTGCGAACTTAGTGAAGCAAGATCGAAACTTGAACAAAGTAAGGAGCGGGATTGCTTCGCTAACGCTCGCAAAGACGGGCTTTTTGTGTATCCATCTTATCTGATCCCGCTATAATGCCAACTAAGGAATGACAAACTGTTGGTCAGCGCTCAGCAAAATAATCAAGCACCGCTTGATTCCACTGCTGCGGTTGTTCCAGACTGGCCAGATGGCCGGCATTCTCAATTATCACCAATGCGCTATTTCTGGCGATCTCATGCAGATTCTCACTTTGCCGGGGTGGGATGACCGAATCGTATTCTCCACTAAGAATTAACACAGGGATTTCCGCACTTGCAAGAATGGAGGAAGTGTCTTCTCGCAGCGCCATTCCGCGTAATGCCGATGCCAGGGCAGTGGCTTTCTGGGATTCGAGAATTTCGAGAAGCTCTGCCTTTATTGGTTCTGACGCCTGCGAGGAAAGTGCTTTGCTGATAAAGGCCTGGATAAATGACGAAGTGCCATTGCTTAAGATTTCCTGGGCTGCAAGCTCGCGCTGTGTTTTTGTGTCTTCGTTATCTGCAATGGATTGCGTGCCAGATAAGAGCAGGGAATTAACGCGTTGGGGATATTTTTTTAAAAAAGCCAGTGCAACATAACCACCCATTGACTCACCGCCAACAATCGCATTGGAAAGTTGCAAGTGATCAAGAATCATCCTGATTTCCTCGGCATATTCATCCATAGAGACTGGCTTACCATTAACCTCACCAGACTGACCAAAGCCCCATAAATCCACGGTGATCACACGAAATCTGTGCTTTAGTCCTTCTCTCTGGGCTTTCCAGATGTCCTGGTCGGCAGGAAAAGGATGAATTAATACCAGCGCAGGGCCTTCGCCAACGTCAGTATATGAATAAAAATTACTCTGGGCTGCTGCATTCTGAAATAACAAGCAGAAAACCAAGCATTTTAAAAATCGGATCATCTGATTTCTTCCATGAAAAAGGGACATACAGCTTAAGGCAAATAAACGCATTTTCATAATCAATAATTTTTATCAAAATCATAGATAAAATTGATAATAAACCACAACTTAATCGATGAAGGGATAATTCCGGCTTGAGAATTATCCCTGTCTGATTTTAGCTGCTCTTAATCAGCCGTTTTTCGATTAAAAACATGAACAGACCGATGGCTAAAAAATATAAGGGCATTGCCTGCAGTGTGCCATTATGAAAATATCCCATCCCCAGAGTAAAGACGGAAATTAAACAGTAGTAAAAGAAACCAAACACACTGGATGCGGTGCCAATACACCATTTAAAGTCAGTCAGAGCGAGCGCCAGGGCGTTGGTCGTGACCATGCAAACACCAAACATAATACTCATTTGCATTACCAGGCTCAGAATAATCATCAGCATTGCAGAAAGATGCAGATAAACAGCGATAAAGCTGTATATTATCGTCGCAATCAAAATAATCATTAAGCCGTATTGCATGATTTTGCCGGAAGAACGATAGGCATGCAGATATTTGGACAGGAGACCGCCTGACATGGTGCTTATGGCAATGGCAATGAAACTCATACCAAATTGACTGGGTGACAAACCTAGGATTTTGATGAAATAAAAAGGTCCTTCAGCAAAATAACTAAATGAAATGCCATTACAACCTGCCACCAGAAGTGCGAATCCCATCACTTTTTTGTTACTCAGTAATTGGATAGCCACTTTGGCAATTGAAATCCGGGCGCGTTGCTCCGGCAGATGCGTTTCAGGCAGTTTTCTCGCTACCAGAATGATTAGCAGCAAGCTAAAAAACGTCAAAGCCGTAAAAATGCTTCGCCACCCAAGATTTTCTGCGATAAGCCCACCCACGACAGGACCTACCGCAGGGAAAACTGCCAGTGCACTGCCGACGACAGAATAGACTTTACCTAAGGCACTGCCTTGAAAGGCATCCCGGCAAATTGCCTGTCCCAGAACACTGCCGATACTTCCGCCAAAGGCCTGAACAAAACGACTGAGCATTAACCCGCTGATGGTTGTCGAATAGTAACATCCCGTACAGCCTATGATAAATATCAGCAGTCCCAGTAGAATTCCCGGTTTTCGCCCAAATCGATCGGAGAATTTTCCCCATACCAGCGTGCCAATGGCAAAGCCGAATAGATAAATGGTAAGCGTATATTCCATCATTGACGCAGAGGTATGCAGGCTTTGCGCGATGACAGGCAGGGAGGGCGTATAAACTGTTTCAGACAGTTGGGGTAAACCCGCGATAAGTACAATCAGCCACACAGGCGGCATAATAAAATTCATAAAAACCTCGAAGTTTTAGAAAATAAAAAACAAACCCGCTTTTTTAAAAAAGCAGTTCATTGTGAAAATGAATTGGTTTTCTCTTAAACTACGACGATCTTTTTCATTTCATAACACCTGAAGCAAAAAGTAGAACGACTATTATACAGTAGAAAGGAGAAGGATGTCATTAGCTTATCAATATCATGTAGGTCGGGCGCTTCGCCCGACATTTCCTTGGATAAGTGGTTGCCTCGAATTTGTTCATTTGGATGAAAAAAAGAACGTCGGGCGAAGCGCCCGACCTACGCGCTCCAATACATTCAAAAGATTAAACTTCCGCAGGGGTTTCACTTTGATTGATTGCATTTAACACCCATTGAACCTGGCTGGAGAGGTCAATGTCAATGTAGGAAAGCTCTTCATAGCGATGATCCTCATAGGGATTAGACTCGGGATCCTCTGCTTTGATACGAGCAATTTGCTTATCTCTTTCCTGGTGCAACCAGATAATCTGAGGTTCAAATAAATGAAGCATGCCTTCAACCCATTGATCCAGAATCATCCAGTAGGGGTCATCTTCCAGTGTCATTTCATATTTTTTGATGAAACTGGAAACGTGTTTTGCATCATACCAAATCTCGGAGGACACCCACCGGTTTACGGTAAAGAGGCGTATTGGCTGACCAAGGCAATTCATGGAAATAGCCACGATATGGGTCATCGGGTTATCCATATTTTTATCCCAATCGGATAAGGGAGTAGGAGTAATTTTGGCTGGGATCCCTTTATAGCGCAGGAAACAATGAAAATGGCCATGCTCCATGCTTTCATAATCTTCACGATGGCAATGATAAAAATACTGAGCTCCCGTTTGGCGATCAATACGATCTCCCTTGGGATAATGGCTCATCGACTCATGACGACGCTTCTTTTGTAAAGTGTAATGAATAATGTTTTTTCCTTTGGCAGTGGTCATCTGTTGCTGGGCTTCCAGAATCTGAGATGCATAGGCCAAAAGGCGGGATTGTTTCGTTTTACTCAAATAAGGTAATGAAAATTCAGACATAAATACACGCTGGAAAAAAAAGGAAGCGTTTCCGCTTCCTTTAAAAATATTAGCTACCGCTGCAGCCGCCACAACCTTTGCAGCCATTGCAACCTTTGCAACCTTTGCAACCTTTGCATCCGTTGCAGCCTTTACAGCCTTTGCAACCAGCGCAGCCACTTGCTTGAGTAGTAGTTGAATCAGCGTAGGCAGCAGGAACAACAGAAGCAGCTGAAAGGGCAGTCAGTAATGCGGCCACGGCTAAAGTTGATTTTTTCATGATGAATCCTTCCTTTGAAAAAGTTTAGAATTTGAAACACAGTTAAGGACCAGAAACAGTATCTGGCAACATTTACTCCTTCGGAACTTTGTGAGCCGCAGTTAAAGCTTGCTTACAGTTTCAAAAGGTCAATTTAATTATATTAGAGTGGCGCATTTGATCAAGCTATGTTCTTCATATTTTTGAAAATTTTTGTCGCCAAAGGTTTCATTATGATTAAGAGAAATTCACATTGGCAATTTATGGCAGGTCAAAGTTTTAAGCCTGAACCTTCATTGGGTATACAATCATCTTTCATCTCGCTTATCCTCTGTCTGAACTGATGCGATTTGCTTATTGTTGCCAGGGAGTTGACAGTAGGCGACTGGCTTAACAGATTGCCTATGGGTTGCCACCATGTGGAGGTGCAATATTCGTGTTCATTTTTTTGAAGAGAATTTGCAAAAGCGGCTAAAGCCTCACTTGCATGCGGAATGGTTTCTAACTTGTCAATTAGCTGATTAATCCGATTGATTTCAATAAGATTACCGGGCTGTTCTTTAACAAGCGCACTGGATTGGAACTGGGATTTATAATTTTCCAGGGTTTTGAGTAGTTCATCACGCAGGGCGAAATCTTTTAAATCGATCATGAGATCCTGCAGTAATACTTCTATTTGGGAGTTGGGCACAACTTTTGATAGATCATCCGTACCAAATATTATCTGGCTAATTGCATCAAGTTCAGCTTGTCGAATATGGGGGTTATCTTTGCTCAACTTATTAATAATTGTATGAATCCCCGTGATCGCATTATTAACCCAGTTGATTTCAGGATGATAGGCTCTATGCTTAGCTTCATATATACGTATTGATAAATCATCGACAATTTTCCTGATTAACTCAGCTTCTTGGGGAAACCTGATCTGCTCAATGTTCTTATACAGTAAGCTAATTTCAGGGTGAGTTTCTTTAATATTTTTTATCAGATTTTCAGGATGAAAAGGGTTTCGACCCGTGACAGGGATTTTCGTTTCAATCCAGAACTTGTCAAGATCAGCGGCGCTGTTTATATCAATAGCGACTAGTTTACTATTATTCTGGGCGATTACATCATTCACCTGCTTCAATTGATCATCAAACAGCAGGCCAATGGCGTCATTATGTCCCTCCTGATGATATAATTGAAGAATTTCAGCCATTTTATGGCCTTTAAGGCCTGCCGGCGCACGTACTATTTCAACATTATGTACATCATAGGCTTCAAGAATATTGACAATTTCATTGGTGGGTTTTGTTCCTAAATAGCTACTTAAAGCCTGCAATCCTCTATCCACAAAGCCAGGTCTGGCAGTCAATATCAGAATATCATAGCCTTCTTTCTGAGCTCTGCGAACATATTCCAATAATACCTGTCTCATATGACTCTGCTTATTGCGAAGACCATAGAGAGGATTCTTGTCAATTTTTTCTACTAAAGTAGTTCCGTCTATATCAATTGCGATGAAGCCTTTGGATGATCGGGGCATGTAAATTCATTGAGTAAATTGCTTACTATTTATTCTAGTAGAAAATAAATTAACTTCCCACGTCATCCCGAGCCCAGCGAGGGAGCTCCCCAATCCTGGTTTGTGCCAGCATTCGGAGATCTCTCACTGTGTTCGAGATGACGGCGTGCCTGTGAGTAATGACATAGTTTAATGAACACTCTCGAAATCTTTGCCAAAAGCGTTGTAATGATTTTGCAACATTTTATTGTCTGCAACTGCAGGGAGATCCCTTGCTGTGCCCGGGATTACGTAGGGATTTACAAATAAATTGCTTTATTATAGACGGGGCTGTTTTTAAAATGTTACTTAAGTTATAATATTAGGCATCTAGGTAAAAATAAGGTCAATCATGTCTCAGCTAAGTCGCTTTAAGAAGTCGTCAAATAAAATTGAATTTTTAAATGATCCTTATCTGGATAAAGGATTCTATGAGGAATTATGCGCAATGCCGAAACTCGAAAGAGAGGCATTCGCCAGTGAAATTGCTGAGCAGCTCTCGCCAGACAATCTCTCCCAGTTCCTTACTCGTATGACAGATCTTTGTTTTGAGGCCAAAGGTCATGAATTTATTAGAGCTGCCAGCGGAGATTTCTTCGCCGGTGTATTATTTAGGCTGATCAAAAAGCTGGATGTAGATAATACATTTAAAACGGCTTATCAAAATAGCAACAATAAACATGTCTATCCCCAAGCACATGTGTTTGATCAAAAAACGGTAGAAATACTGAACATTATTAGAAGTGTTGCTGCAAGGAAAGGCGTAGAGCATCAACAAAATCTATATAGTAATTTGGCCATCAAAATATTTAGTCCCTTGATTACTGACGATATCGCTGATCCTCAGGAGTTAATGGCAATTTCTGTTGATTTACAAAAGGTAATTACTAACAAAACTGCATTGAATGAGTATTTCAGCACGCGCCTTCCTGATGCAGAAGCTCCTGGCGTAGAAGCTTATTTTGAAGAGCGAACACAAGCCCTGGACGAAAAGCAGGAATTGCACAATAATGCGGTTCAGAACATCAAGCAGTTAATTCGCAGCAAACCCTGGAGCATACCAGGTTTCTTGTTCATTCGAGGCGGGGTTGATATAAATGTCGACGGTAGAACATTGAGAGTACCTCACCGAGTCGCTGAAATGGCAAGAGCCATTGATACTTATGAAGCCAAACAAAACAAAACGGAAAATGATTTATACGACCTGTATGAGCATATAAAGGATATCGCTCAGGAAGCACTGGATAATCCTCGGCAGGGCCGCCAACCTTCAACTACAAAGTTTTATAAAGATGTGCTTGAAAATGTGTATCGGGCTGCAGATGCTGGTCTGGCAAATACTGATGAGGATGAAAGGGCCCGTTTTTTAGGTGTGGATTAATAAGTAATCGTTGCGCAATGGTTTGAGAACGCGCCAGCATTTTTCATTTGACGTTCTCCCCTATAGTATTTGGCTAAAAGCGCTCAGGATCTGCTTTTAGCCAGTGTTTTTTGAAGCATTCAGGGATTTCTTCGCCAAGCAATTGTCCGGGTGTTAAATAATCATAGATTTCGTTAAAGGGTTTAACACAGTCGGCACTGACCCGTCTCATCAGATATTCTGGCGATAAGTCACTGGGATTACATAATCCCATAGCACCTACCATCTCAAGAAAACTCCTGACGGTATTATTATGAAAATTCAATACACGGTATTGTTTCTCATCAACAACCAAACCCCGTTGCAATCGTAAATTTTGCGTGGCGACTCCGGTAGGGCAGGTATTGGCATTGCATTGTTTTGACTGAATGCAGCCCACCGCGAACATCATGGCGCGTGCCGCGTTACACATGTCGGCTCCCATCGCAATATTGGCGACCAGATCAAAGCCGCTGGCTACTTTTCCACTGGATATAATTCTGATTTTATCTCGTAAATTAACGCCTACCAGAGCATTATGGACAAAAACCAAAGCTGCCTCCAAAGGTTCCCCCACTCGATTGGTATATTCAACTGGAGCCGCTCCCGTACCGCCTTCAGCGCCATCAACTGTAATGAAATCAGGAGTAATGCCGGTTAAAAGCATTGCCTTGCATATACCCAGAAACTCATGACGTTTGCCTATACAGAGTTTAAAACCTACAGGTTTGCCTCCGGATAATTGTCGTAAATGTTTTACAAACTCCAATAATGTACGCGGGGAATCAAAGGCTGTGTGGGCTGGCGGAGAAAGAATATCGCCTCCAATTTTAATTTTTCGCACCTTCGCTATTTCCGGAGTCACTTTAGCTGCTGGCAAAATCCCGCCATGCGAGGGTTTAGCGCCTTGCGAGAGTTTGATTTCAATCATTTTGACTTCTTCGCGAGTCGACTCTGCGACAAACTCCTTTTCATCGAAATTGCCATTGTCATCCCGGCAGCCAAAATAGGCAGTTCCAATCTGGAATATAATGTCGCCGCCTTGCAAATGATAGGGACTTAAACCACCCTCACCGGTGTTATGAGCAAAATTCCCCAGTTTTGCTCCTTTATTAAGCGCCATGATGGCATTAGGCGATAAGGAACCGTAACTCATTGCCGAGATATTCAGGCGTGAGGCACTGTAAGGTTTGCTGCAGTCAGGCCCGCCGACCACAATTCGGGGTTCAACTTCTGACACATGTTTGGGAGAGAGCGAGTGTAAAACCCAGGTATAACCGACCTGAGTAATGTTACGGCTGGTGCCGAAGGGAATCGTATCACGAACATTTTTTGCGCGTTCATACACCATGCTTCTGATTTCACGATTATAGGGAAGCTCTTCCTGATCATCCGCAATAAAATATTGCTGAATTTCAGGCCTTAAAAATTCCATAATGAACCGGAAATGGCCTAATACCGGAAAGTTTCTAAGAACGGAGTGTTTGGTTTGTATCAGATCGTAGATTCCCACGATAATGATGGGTACCAGAAAGACAATGCACCAGATGGTATCGTGCATCATGATCAGGAAAAAAGTAAAGCTTAGCAGGATGAGCCCGAATCCAATATACCACTGGCGCCGCATAGTTAAATCCTCTTAAAAAAACGGTGGGGAATACAAACCCTAAGGCTTGTATTCGAGATGAAATTACTTCGTAAATACCTCATACTCAGGGTACCACATGGTTTCTTTTATCGCTGTTTCAATTTCCGCATCACTGATTTTATCCGCGTGGTTTTCCTTAATAGCCTGTAAAATCACTGCCTTGGCAATGTGCCGGCTTACATCGCGAATGACTCGGAGATCGGGCAGAAGAGCGCCTTCCCCCTTAATCATGGCCGGAGACAGATCGCTTAATGCCATTGCAGCGGCCATCATCATTTTATCGGTGACGCGACGCGCCTTTCCGGCGACAACGCCCAGGCCAACGCCTGGGAAAATATAGGAGTTATTGCACTGGGAAATTTCAATGGGATGAGAACCAATTAAAACCGGATCAAATGGACTTCCTGTAGCAACCAGGGCCTTACCCGCACTCCATTCCAGAATTTGCTGTGGAGTCGCTTCAGCCCGTGAAGTGGGATTGGAGAGTGGGAATACAATAGGGCGATCGCAGTAGCTCGCCATGCTGCGTATCATTGGCTCGCTGAATTGCTGCGGCTGTCCTGAAACGCCGAGCAGGATAGTCGGTTTGGCATTGTTAATTACTTCAAGAAGATTTATCTGCTGTTTGTTTTGGACCGTCCAGGTTTTTAATCTGTTTTTGGATTGAACAAAGCCTTGTTGGAAGGGCAGAATATTCTCCAGACCTTCCTGCAGTAAACCCATTCTGTCGACCAGATAAAAACGAGATCGTGCTTCGGATTCGCTAAGTCCCTGATTAATCATTGCCTGAACCAATTGCTCGCTGATGCCGCAGCCAGCTGAACCGGCACCGAGCAGGGCGATACGATGGTCTTTTAATGGGACACCCGAAACACGCGTTGCAGCAATGATAGCTGCTACTGCAACTGCGGCTGTTCCCTGAATATCATCGTTGAAGGTACAGAGCTGATCACGGTACTTTTCAAGAATCGGATAGGCATGCTGTTGCGCAAAATCTTCAAATTGCAGTAGTACATTGGGGAAGCATTTTTTGACCGATTGCACGAACTGGTCAATAAACTGATCATACTCTTCGCCAGTAATACGAGAATGACGCCATCCCAAATATTCAGGGTCATTAAACTTTTCCTGATTATTGGTACCTACATCCAATACAATAGGTAATGTATGCGCTGGATGGATACCTCCGCAAACGGAGTAAAGCGATAATTTACCTATTGGAATGCCAAGGCCGCCAGCGCCCTGATCACCCAATCCCAGAATTCGTTCGCCGTCAGTGACAACGATCACATCAATCCGTCGATTTTTCGCAACAGTCGAAAGAATCTTCTCCATTCTATCCCGCTCAGGATAGCTGATGAACAAACCGCGGGGTTGACGGTAAATGCGATGAAACTGCTGACAGGCCTCACCTACTACAGGGGTATAAATTATGGGCAAAACTTCCAGTAAGTTGTCCAGGACAAAACGATAAAAAAGGACTTCATTGCGATCCTGCAGCGCTCTTAAGTAGATATGTTTTTCCAGTGGAGTATCTTTTGCATCGTAGGCATCGCGGCTGCGTCTCAATTGTTCGAGAATACTCTCAGTATTGCAGGGAAGAAGTCCATGCAGCTCAAACAAGTCTTTTTCAGCTTCAGTAAAAGCGGTGCCTTTATTTAATAAGGGGTCTTTTAATATTTCCTGGCCGCGTGCAGTAATTTTGGAACTCATAACCACTCCCTGGTAACTGTAATTTAAAATGCCAAATGGACATTATGCTAGTTCATTCTTGAGAATCAAGATCCTCGTTGCAATATTTATCAAGTTTCTGATTCCAGGTTTCACACTGGAGTTTAACCACCTGATTCAGAGAACCACTTTCTTTGAAAACCTTTCTCAGCAAAAAAGCATCATTGATTTTGTTAAGAATATCATTTTGGAGGAGATTCATAAAATATTGATTATTCAAAAACTCAATTTGCGGTCTTATTTTTTTTAGCGTATTGAGAATATCATCCTGAAGCAGATAATGCTGACCATTATCGGAGTCAATGATGTCGCCCTCAAAACCATAACGGCTTGCCTGGAAGCGGTTATAACTGTATAAAAAATAAAGATCATGACTGACTTGAGTGGGACGTTCTTCGAGAAGATACAGTGACAGACTTTGTAAATAAGCCGCAATTTGAATGGCTTTACCAAGGCTTAATGGCGTATCGCATACTCTGACTTCCACCGTGCCGAACTCAGGTTTGGGGCGAATATCCCAGTAAAAATCTTTCATGCTGCCGATTATTCCCAGTCTTCGAAATTTATAATAATACTCAGACAGTTCATTCCAGTTAATTAAGTAAGGAATTACACCGCTTAAGGGAAAGGCGCTAAAGATACTGGAGCGGGAGGAGCAATAGCCGGTGTCAACACCCTGGTAAAATGGAGACGATGCCGCTATTGCGATGAGTTGCGGAACATATCGACCCAAGGCATGTGTCAGATACAAAGCATCCTCGGGGCTGGTGCAGCCGATATGAATATGCTGACCAAAAATAGTAGCTCTTTTTGAAAGGTAACGGTATTTTCTGGCCAGATTTTTGTAACGTTTCGCTGGAAAAATTTTTTGCTTTGACCAGCGTTCATAGGGGTGAGAGCCACCGCCACAAATATAGGCACCGACTCGTTCGGCTTCCTGTAAAAGATATTGCTGCAGTTCCGAAAACTCGTCAAGCATGGTCTGAGCCGATTGATGCACTGAGGAGTTAATTTCAATCATGCTCTGAGTAATTTCCGGAACAATACGCGTTTCAAAATTACTTCCGTGCACATCCCGGATGATGTCTTTTGAGCAAAATTTGTGACCCCAGCTTCTCGGATTGACTAATTGAAACTCAAGTTCTATTCCAATCGACACCAGAGCTGATTTTTTGAAGGGTAATCGTCGCATTGTCGTCCTGTTATTTTCTGCAATCCATTGCACGGGAAATTCGATACAAACCTATAGTCAATTATAATCTGTAAATGCAAAATGTTCTAAAAATAATCACATGGATTGTCAATTAATCCTATTCTCAAATGACAGCGTGTCTGTGAGTAATGACACAGTTTAATGAACACTCTCTTTAATTCATTCAATCCTAAGGCTAATCCAAAATATGTCGATATGAATCTTAAATGTCATTCTGATTATCATTTGGGCATCCGCTGCGAGCCTCGGAACGCATTCTGTATTAAAGGATTAAAATAACAACAAGGAAGAAAACATGAGCCCGGAAAAGATTTCATACTTTGTATTAATGGGGGACAGCCTGACCGACCGTGGCACTATTGCGAATAAATATTTATGGGGTTGCATTCCTATGAGCTGGATAACTGGTTTGGACAAAAAATCACCAGATGGACGCTTCACCAATGGCTATGCCTGGAGTGATCATCTGAGCGCCGGCATTGCTGAAGATTTCATCATCAAAGAGGTGGGTAAAGAGTATAAAATGGATGCGACAGACATCAGCGACGCAGTGATTGCCCATGATAGTAAGGTTCGAGCACATGTTCAGGATAGTTATGATTTGGATGATGATCTGGTAGTCCGCTATAAAGGAGTTGATTTCGTTAGAAATTACAGCGAAGGAGGATTAAGCGCTCATGATTATAGCTGGGTTCCAAGCTCAAGTTTAAGCCGTTTCTTTAATCGAATGGTGGTCTCTACGCTGGAAGAAATGCGGGAGAAAATGATTAAATATGACGAAACTCATCAGGTATCGGATACACAGAAAAAATCAACCCTGGTTATTGAATGGTCTGGAGCCAATGATTTAATCACGGTGAATGAGCGCCCAACCATAGGCGAAGCCAAAAAAGCATTAAAAGCCAGAGTTGAAAATGTCGAGGAACTGATAAAAAAAGGCTACTCCAATTTTATTTTATTTAATCTGCCGGATTTGTCATTTACTCCCATGTATCAGCAAAAAAGTGAATATGAGAGAGATAATGCTCAATCCTGCTCGCTTTATTTTAATGAACGGTTACGGATAGCCTGTAATGAATTAAAGATTCGCTATCCCAATTGTTCAATTGAATGCTTTGATATCAATTCACTGTTTACAGATATAATTCAGCATCCTCTGAAATGGGGATTTGATCCGGAGAAGGTGAGTACACCGTATTATGGCTCCGAGGATTTTTACAATGAAAACGGCAGCTCTCCGGCAAAAGGTTACATTTTCTGGGATACTATTCATCCTTCAGCCGATATGCATGCTCTTCTTGCCCATCATTTCTATCTGAAATATCAATTTAAATACAATTTCATTGCGCCTGATTTTTTGGGCGAAAGCCAGCGAAAAGAAGCCAGCTCCACTATCAGTGAATTACGGCGTCAGTTCATCCAGGAATACGGCACACGTCTGGCTAAAGATAAAAACAGCTTTTTTGGCAGCTTGTACCGTTCCAATATTGATTATAAAAATGCCAGTCTCGAAGAGATTTTTCGCCACGCACTGTATGAAAAAGGCTATAGAACGCGAGCCAGCATCACGCATTTAAACTGGATAGACAAGAAGGGAAATATCACCTTGAAAGTGCCGCCTTTGGAAACTGCAAAAATGGTTGTGGAAGCGAAGGAGGGGATAAGGAGGGATCCTCCTGAAGAAGAAAGAATATCGAAAAGAATCTGAGATATGACCGGCCTCTTTCCCAAACTTGAAATGGGGCCGGATACTTGAAGTACATGCAGGTTATTTTTCAGCGTTTGACTGTCACTCTTATATCGTTGGCGTGGGCTACAGAATGTGGTTTGCTTACGCTAACGACTACCTGTTGGAGCTTAAATTCTTTTTTAATTAAAGCAGCCACACGGTCTGCAACCGTTTCAATTAATTGAAATGAATTGGATTCAACATATTCAGTAACGCTTCGGCAGAGCGCGTCATAATCAATCGTTTTATTAATATCGTCATTACATTGACTAAAGTCGCCGGGAATGCTGATATCAATAAACAGATTTTGCTTAATTTGCTGTTCCCAGTGATGAACTCCAATGCGAGTGGCAATTTTTAACGCTTTAACTTCCAGAATATCCATTTTTTGATCAACGAAAACAAAAAGGGCAGGGTAGCAAAGTTTGAAAATTTATACAATCTTAACCTACGTCCCGACCATACCCCCCTACCACTGCCATTAAGTTAAGGAAATTTGTCATTCCCGCGAAGGCGGGAACCCATTCCTCAATTGGCATTATAGCTAGCTCAGAGGTGGATCCCCGCCTTCGCGGGGAGGACAGTTTAATATACTACTGAGCTTAACTTAATGGCAGTGACCCTACGACCCACGACGTGTTCGGGGGACTCAGAAAACTCATAAAGAAACACTGGACCCTGAGGACAAGCCACAGGGCGCAAGAGATGGTAGATACCTACGGATTTGTTCGCGGGATCCCAAGGAATCCTTGCCAAGATTCCTGGATTCTGCGAATAATCACAGAACATAGGAGCTCTCTGAACTATGCTGACTTCTGCAGACTAATTAATTCTTTTATTCCGGTTTCAGCCAAATCCAGCATGCCGTTTAATTGAGCGCGGTTGAAACTGTTTTCCTCTGCGGTGCCCTGTATTTCAATAAAGTCACCGGCCTCATTCATAACGACATTCATATCCGTTTCAGCCAGCACGTCTTCTGCATAGTCCAGATCCAGCACGGATTGCCCGCGGTAAATGCCTACAGACACTGCTGCGACATAGTTGAACGCCGGCATTTTTCTAATTTTCTCCCGGCTAACCATCCAGTTCAGCGCGTCTCTTAATGCAAGACAAGCTCCTGTAATGGCGGCTGTTCTTGTGCCTCCGTCAGCCTGAAGCACATCACAGTCGATGGTAATGGTATTTTCACCCAGCACTTTAAGATCGAAACAGGCGCGAAGCGAGCGGCCAATCAAACGCTGAATTTCAAGGGTTCGGCCGCCTTGTCTGCCTTTACTGGCTTCCCGGTCAGAGCGGCTGTGAGTGGCTCGGGGCAACATTCCGTATTCTGCAGTAATCCAGCCTTGATTTTTTCCCTTGAGAAACCGTGGAACACCGTCTATAACTGAAGCATTACAAATAACTCGAGTCTGGCCAAATTCTACCAGTACAGATCCTTCAGCATGCTGCGTATAGTTGCGGTGCAACTGAATAGATCGAAGTTGATTGGGTTCACGATTGCTGGGGCGCATGGCTTGCTCCTCGATAAAATTGCAAAGTATACCCCTTTCTTCTTAATGATGCACGCAGACTTGCATTTGTACAAATTTAGTTTATAGTCGGCCATCCTCAGAAAGAATTAGTAGTAAACTCGATTATGACTAATAGTATGACCGCTTTTGCACGCGAGCAGATTCAAGTAGACGGCATGATTTTTTGCTGGGAAATTCGTTCGGTAAATCATCGATATATGGACGTTTCCTTTCGCTTGCCAGAAGCCTGGCGTTTTCTTGAAAATGACCTGCGAACAATGCTTAGAGGGCAGATTAGCCGCGGTAAACTCGAGTGTCAGTTAAAACATCAGGATAATTCCGGTGTTGAAAAAATGATTGCAGTTAATGAGCCATTATTGAATGCTTTAGTGAGTACGGCTGAAAAACTATCCAGTGATAACCATCTGGCCAATGATATGAGTTTGTCAAAGGTGCTGGCATGGCCTGGAGTTGTAAACATAGAGCAACCTGTTCTTGAGCAATATTCGGCTTCGATTTTAGACCTGTTCAATCATACGTTAAAACGACTGCAGTTAATGAGATCTGCGGAAGGAGCGGCACTACATCAACATGTACTGGATAAACTTTCACGGCTAAAAACCGAGACTGGGAAAGCCCGCGAGTTTGCTGAGAAGAACAGCTTGCTTGCCCGCGATAAACTGCTGACTCGATTGCAGAGTCTGAATCTGGAAGTGGATAGCAGTCGAATTGAACAGGAACTGGCGATTCTTTTAAGTAAAATGGATGTAACCGAGGAACTGGAACGATTGTCGGTACATATCCATGAAGTGAATAACAGTCTCAATGCAAAAGAGCCCGCGGGACGACGGCTCGATTTTTTAATGCAGGAATTAAATCGCGAGGCAAACACACTGAGCTCAAAATCTGATTCCATTGAAATGACGCAGTCTGCGGTAGAAATGAAAGTATTAATCGAGCAAATGCGAGAACAAATTCAAAATATAGAGTAAAGATAAATGGCGAATGATGGCACAGGAAATTTATTTATTGTAGCGGCCCCTTCAGGCGGGGGAAAAACCAGTCTCGTGAAAGAGCTTGTTAACAGCATGCCTGATATTGAGGTATCTGTTTCGCATACTACCCGTTCCATGCGTCCGGCCGAGAAAAATGGCGTCGATTATTTTTTTGTTTCGGAAAGCGAATTTCTGCGCATGATTGATGACTCTGCTTTCATTGAATACGCAAGAGTTTTCAACCATTATTATGGTACTTCAGTGATTCAGATTAAAGACCGACTGGCTTCTGGCATCGATGTGGTACTGGATATCGACTGGCAGGGGGCGCAGCAAATCAGAAGACTGTTTCCTGGGTCTGTCAGCATATTCATCATCCCGCCCTCGCTGGAAACTCTCAAACAAAGGCTTCAAAACCGTAAGCAGGATAATGAAGCGGTGATTGGGAGCCGAATGTTACAGGCACAGGAAGAATTGAGCCATTATTCTGAATTTGATTATCTGATTGTCAATGACAGTTTCGAGGTCGCGGCCGAAGAACTGAGGTCTATTGTGCTTGCCAATCGCTTAAACATACAGCGGCAATCAGTAAAGATTGCAAAATTACTTTCCTTCTTATTGGCATCGAAGTAAAATAGATTATTTTGGTTATAAGCTTAAGATCATGACTGCGGGCCTTTGTGAAATGGATTCAGGCTCACTATTTCGTCTGATGCTATAACTTAATACTTGTATTGTGGGGGTTCTAATGGCACGTGTCACAGTTGAAGATTGTTTGGAGCATGTTGCGAATCGCTTTGAATTAGTGATGGTTGCAACCAAAAGAGCGCGTGAAATTGCTGTTCGCGGCGAGCAGCCTTTAGTGGAGTGGGAAAACGATAAACCGACGGTTGTGGCTTTAAGAGAAATTGCGGCTGGATTAGTAAAACCAGATATTCTGGATAAAGATTAATTCAAATCGGCAGTATCAGTTGCAATACAATTTTTCAGCTTTAAGCGAAGGGAGTGCTCTGTGAGCTACTTTAAGGAGTTACACGAAGAGCTTCAACATTATCTTGAGCAACAGCAGGTTGAAAAGTGCCATCAGGCCTATCTGGTTGCGGAAAAAGCGCATCATGGGCAGATGCGCCGATCGGGTGAACCTTATATTACCCATCCAGTAGCCGCTGCGCTGATACTTGCCCGGATGCGTCTCGACTATCAAACTATCATGGCAACCCTGTTGCATGATGTGGTCGAGGATACCTCCATCAGCAAGGAAGAGCTAAGCCAGTTGTTTGGTGAGGAAGTCACTGCCCTTGTAGATGGTGTCACCAAACTGACTAAAATCAAGTTTGAGTCCCGCGCGGAAGCCCAGGCTGAAAATTTTAGAAAGATGGTTCTGGCAATGGTGAAGGATATTCGCGTCATCATTGTCAAGTTGGCTGATCGCTATCACAATATGAAGACTCTCGGGGCGATGCCTTCGTCCAAGCGTCGACGCATTGCAATTGAAACCCTTGAAATTTATGCGCCTATTGCTAATCGGCTGGGGATGCATGCTATTTATGTGGGCCTGGAAGATTTAGGTTTTCAGGCGCTCTATCCCATGCGATTTCGCGCAATCAAATCAGCCGTTGAGAAGTCAAGGGGCAATCGCCGTGAACTCACACAAAAAATAGAACATGACCTGGAAGAAGCCCTCAGACAGTTAAATATTCCTTACGAGCATGTATTCGGCCGCCAAAAACATTTATACAGTATTTATCGAAAGATGCGCCAGAAAAAAGCCTCTTTTACTGAAATCACTGATGTGTTCGCTTTCCGTGTAATCACCGAAGATATCGACGCCTGCTATCGTGTGATGGGGGCTTTGCACCGCACTTACAAACCTGTTCCGCAACGATTCAAGGATTATATTGGTATTCCCAAAGCGAACGGCTATCAGTCCTTGCATACCACTTTGTTCGGCCCATTTGGTGTTCCTCTGGAGGTACAAATCCGTACGCGGGATATGGATAAAGTAGCAGAAAACGGGGTGGCGGCGCACTGGATTTATAAATCCGCTGGTCTGGAAGTGAACGAGGCACAGCTTCGTGCCCGCGAATGGGTACAGCGGTTATTGGAAATGCAGCGAAGCACCGGGAGCTCTCTTGAGTTTATTGAAAACGTTAAAATTGATTTGTTCCCGGATGAAGTTTATGTATTTACCCCCAAAGGCCATATCATGGAGCTTCCCAAAGGAGCCACTCCGGTTGATTTCGCTTATACAGTACATTCTGGTGTCGGTAATAGCTGTGTGGCTGCCAAGGTCAACCGCCGTCTGGTGCCTTTAAGCATTCCTTTGACGAATGGGCAGACAGTAGAAATTATCACAGCTCCAGGGGCTCACCCCAATCCAGCATGGCTTAATTTTGTGGTTACCGGGAAAGCGAGAAGCAATATTCGTCACTTCCTTAAAAGCCAGCAGCATAATGAGTCGATTGTGATGGGGAAACGCTTATTGGAGCAGGCACTTGCGGAATTGTCTTCCGATTATGCCAAAGTACCTCCCGAATCCCTGCAGGCAATACTCCATGATTTAAATTATAAATCCGCTGAAGAATTACTTTATGCTATTGGTATTGGCAATCAAATGCCGATGGTCATTGCAAAACGTCTGGTGGTTCGCCCGGAGCCTGCCGAGCTCGATAAAAATGGTAAAAGCCGCCCTCTGGCCATTAAGGGAACCGAGGGAATGGTGGTTCATTTTGCCGAATGCTGTCAGCCCATTCCAGGTGATAGCATCGTCGGGCGCTTTCAGCAGGGACGGGGAATCATCGTACATGCCAGCGATTGCCCACTGATTCATCATGTCCGCAGTCCTGAGCAGTTCATTGCCTTACGTTGGGATGAGCAGGTTGAGGGTGAGTTCTGGGTGGATATTACCGTTGAAGTGGCCAACCAGCGAGGTGTTCTCGCCGCCTTGGCAACCGCGATAGCCGAAGCGGAGTCCAATATTGGAAATATTAATGTGGATCCTCGCGATGGGCGCCACAATGCTGTTACTTTTTCTATCAGTGTGCGTGACAGAACGCATTTGGCGCGTGTGATGAGAAGGCTTCGTTCCAACAATGTCGTCATGCGCCTTTATCGAAAAAAACAAGGGGAATGAGAATGCAATCAATTCATAGTGAACAGGCTCCGGCTGCTATTGGAACTTACAGTCAGGCTATCCGCTGCGGCGACACAGTTTATCTTTCTGGTCAAATCCCATTGGATCCCGCGACCGGTGTTTTATGTAGTGACGAAATTCGACTGCAAATAGATCAGGTATTAAATAACTTAACCGCTGTTTGTCAGGCCTCAGGCGGCAGCTTGGCTAATATCGTCAAATTGAATGTCTATCTGACCGACCTAAATCATTTTCCTCTGGTAAATGAAGCAATGAGCCGCTTTTTTGTCGAGCCTTATCCTGCTCGCGCTGCTATTGGCGTGTCAGCATTGCCGCGTAACTCCCAGGTCGAAATGGATGGCATAATGGTGCTTGACAAGTCTGTTACAGGATAATTCAGTGGATAATAATCAGTACGCCCAAACCGGGCGTCGGATGTTTATTATTACCTGGATTCTCCTTTTTGGTTTGCTGTTTATATTTTTTTATTACCATGGCCAATCTGACAAAGGGCGTGTCGAAAGCCATCCAGGCAAGGTAATCATCAAGGCAGATGCGCAGGGGCATTATCGCATCGATGGCGCAATTGATGGTCAACCTGTCCATTTTATCATTGATACAGGGGCTACACTCTTAGCTATACCAGAAAAAGTTGCGCGGGAATTAAATTTAAGCGGGCGCTATCCAATCCGTATGCAAACCGCAAAAGGAACCGTTGAAGGCTCCCTGACACGCGTAAATAAACTCTCTTTCGGTAATTTCACTTTATATGATGTTAAAGCTGTCATTATTTTAGGTGCCGAGGATGATATGTTGTTGATGGGTATGAATGTGTTATCGCATTTTAGCCTCACACAGACAAACAAGACATTAGTGATTAAGAAATCGGATGAGCAGTAAGGCATTTCCCCACGGCTTAGATTTATAAAACGAGAAATACATGAGCATTGTGACATTAAATAAAGTCATCTTGAATGTGGGTGGCAACAGGCTGCTTGATGAAGCCGATTGGCAAATCCAGCCCCAGGATCGTGTCGCCCTGGTGGGGCGAAATGGGGCAGGCAAATCCTCTTTGCTGCGCTTATTGCAGGGTGAGATGCTGCCCGATAGTGGACAGATAAACCGTCTTAGCGGTCTTAGAGTTGCCGGATTAACGCAGGAAGTTCCTGTGCATGATAATGAAACAGTGTATCATTTTCTGGTAAAAAGTCTGGGAGAAACGGGTGAGGTGTTAGCCGAATTCTACCAGTTGTCTCAAGGCGAGGACTTATCGGCTTTAGCTCGTTGCCAGCAGCAAATGGACAATTTGCATGCCTGGGATCTTTTGCCTCGAGTCGACACAATGGCTTCACGTCTGGGTATTGATCCTTCTGCAAGAATGGACAAATTGTCTGGAGGGATGAAAAGACGGGCATTGCTTGCAGCGGCACTGATAGCCAATCCTGATCTCTTACTGCTAGACGAACCGACCAACCATCTTGACGTGGAAGCCATTGAATGGCTGGAATCTTATCTGAAAAGCTATCAGGGAGCCGTTTTACTGGTAACTCACGATCGGGAGTTTCTTAGCGCTGTCTCCAATCGCATAGTGGAAATTGATCGCGGCAAACTCTACACCCATGAATGTGATTATGAAACCTATCTGGACCGGCGTGAGGCAATGCGGGTGACCGAGCAGCGTCATAATGAATTATTTGATAAGCGTTTAGCGGAAGAAGAGGCCTGGATTCGTACTGGTATCAAAGCCAGACGTACTCGCAATGAAGGCCGGGTTCGTGCTTTAAAAGCGATGCGGGAACAGTATAAAGCACGCCGAAACCAGCAGGGTAAAGTCAAAGGCATTAATCTTGAGATTGCTCATTCGGGGAATGTGGTCATTGAAGCAGAGAAGCTTAATTATCAGATAGGCGGCAAGACGATTCTACGCGACTTCTCGCTGCTGCTTTCCCGCGGTGATAAATTGGGTATTATTGGACCTAATGGCTGTGGTAAAACCACACTTGTTCGCCTGCTTCTTGGTGAATTGACCCCCGATTCAGGTCGAGTGAAACAAGGCACATCGCTGGCGGTCGCCTATTTTGATCAGCTCAGAAGGCAATTGGACGAGCAACAGACCGTGATGGCAAACGTTGCGGATGGGGCGGATCATGTCAGCATCAATGGCAAGCAAAAACATGTTGCCAGTTATCTGAAGGATTTTTTGTTCCCCTCGGAGCGTTTCAATCAGCCTGTTTCCAGTTTGTCCGGAGGCGAGAGAAATCGTCTGTTATTGGCGAAATTACTGGCTAAACCGGTCAATTTTCTGGTCATGGACGAACCAACCAATGATCTCGATATAGAGACCATGGAGCTTTTGGAAACCATGCTGGTAGATTACCCCGGCACCTTAATTTTGATTAGCCATGACCGCGCATTTATTAATCAGGTGGTGACCAGTGTGCTGGTATGGGAAGGCGAAGGGCAGTTTAACGAGTATGTAGGTGGATACGATGATTACCAGATGCAAAAGAAAGCTCAGCGACAGTCTGCCTCCGCTGTATCCTCAGCCAAGGCCTCGCCAAAACGGACGAATACTTCGAGTAAGCTAAGTTTTAATGAGCAACGTGAGCTTTCGCAATTGCCGCAGCAAATTGAAACGCTGGAGGCAAGAATTGCTGAAGCGCAGTTAAAAATGACGGAAGCTGATTTTTACCAACAGGATGCCCAGGCGATTGCCTTATTTGGTCAGCAGCTTCAAGCAGATGAAGCTGAGCTCACAAAATTATATTCTCGATGGGAGGAGTTGGAGGGTTAGCTCCAGAAAGATCAATTGTGTAGAGGGTTGGGGACATTGCCATTAAGTTAAAGTTAATGAATTTTTGTTATTCTTGAGCCGGCGTGGGTGTAACGTAAGAGAAAATCCCCTCTCCCAAGTTTGGGAGAGGGCTAGGGTGAGGGTTGATTTTAACCCCCTCTCTCTAACTCTCTCCCCTGAGGGGAGAGAGGATTTTTTTCATACACTCTAATGTCAAGAAAAACTTAAGGCTAATTGAAAAAACAAGTCGCGGTACGTAGCGGGTTAGGTGATCGTGCGACGACAATGATCCTTGATAAGCAAGCCGCATCGGAGTTATAGTTGATTAATATCAATTTTCCATCGTTTTGGAGAAATGCACTGTGTTATTAACCTTGGCACTGGTTGTGTTTTGCTCGGCAATAATCGTTTTTTTTGCGGAGGAGTTTGGCGGCGTCGTTAAGAAAATTTTCGCAATTCCTGGTGTTAAACTCATCCTGCCCTTGTTAATTGCTTCATTCATCGTAGCCCTTTATGAAGATTGGATCGTCTGGATATTGCTGATCAATAAATATGCATTTCATAGCGCTATGAGTTTTATCGCATCCTTTTTTCCTTTTGAACAGTTCGCGGCTGAAACTGTACAGATTTTATTTCTTCTCATTTTAACTCTCCTGCCTCCATTTATTTTTATCACTTTACGCAAGCGTAAAACAATACTTCCCTTTCGTTATACCTGGCTGATTTGTCTGCTGCTTTGGCTATTTTTCAGTATTTTATTCACAGTTAAATAATTTTAAGTAAATATTTTTTGGATTTCATTTCAAATGCTTATAAGCCTCCTATAATTTATTTAGACAAGCTCAGTTCACTTTGAGGGGCTATGAAAATTTCAGGCAGGCTTTTACAAAAAGCAGTCGAGGCAAAAATCATCGATGAAAACCAGGCGAGTCGTTTACTGGAATTTATCAAGGCAGAGTCCGCACACGAACCCCATTTTGATTTCACCAATGTTCTTTATTACCTGGGCGGCTTAATCGCTATTGGGGCCATGACCATTTTTATGAATGTCAGCTGGGAACACTACGGCGGTATGGGTATATTTTATGTTTCATTGCTCTATGCAGCAGTCGGTCTGGGGTTGGCCCATATACTCGCCCAAAAGAACTTTCCGATACCAGCGGGTATTTGTGCAACCTTTGTTGTCGCTCTAACCCCGCTGGCTATTTATGGGCTGCAGAAAGGCATGGGATGGTGGCCTGATGACAGTGTATATAATGAATTTCATTACTGGGTTCAATGGCATTGGATTTATATGGAAGCAGGCACATTAATTGTGGGAATTATCATGGCCTGGCTGTACCGTTATCCTTTCATGATTATGCCCATCGCCGTAACCCTGTGGTATCTCTCGATGGATGTGGCGGCATTGATTGTTGATCCGCATTCTATGGATTTTGAATTCAGAGCCATTATTTCCATGTATTTTGGACTGGTTATAGTTTTGATTGCTTTCTGGGTAGATGTTCGTTCGCGTCATTCAGCGGATTATGCATTCTGGCTTTATATTTTTGGTGTCATTGCTTTTTGGGGAGGTCTCACCTGCCAAAGTTCCGACAGCGAGCTGTCGAAATTCTTCTATCTCTGTATTAATTTGGTGATGATCATTATTGGTGTTGTTCTGAACCGTAAGGTATTTGTGATTTTCGGAGGCATCGGTGTGGCTTTTTATCTGGGGCATCTGGCATCGAATGTGTTTAAAGACAGCCTGGGATTTCCTGCGGCTTTGGCCTGCATTGGACTTCTGATTATTTACCTGGGAACTTTATGGCATAAAAACGAAGATAGATTACGAATAAAACTCCAGTCCCTGCTCCCGAAACCTTTGCAGGAGCTGTTGCAGGCAAGAGACTAAGAAACATGCAAGAACGCTGACTTAAGGACTTTTTATATTGTTTAGTGTAATCCTTATAGCTAGAATGCCTAAAAATAAGTAAGCAAGCGGTTATAAGGATGAATCATGTTTCGCAGATTTTTAGGTTTTTTTAAACCCACTCAAGAAAATAGCTATTCTAAAATAGATGTGGAAAATCCAGATATAAAACCTGAATTACCGCCTGTTATCCCAATCTCTGAAAAACAGGATTTGCTGACACGTGTTGAAAAATTACAACAACTTAAAGAAGAGATTTTGGAAATGGAGCGTGCCTATGAAAAATCCTTTTTCAGATGGCAAGCTTCAACTGTGTTGGGCAGCCTTGCTTTAACTGCTGTATGGGGAGGGTTAGTCGGTCGACTAAATCATAAGTTTTTTAATCCTTACTGGGAAGACAATAAACTTTTATATAGGAAAAGATTCGATTTTATGGCACAAGATGATGATGGATGCACGCCTGCTTCTTTTGGGTGTGTGGGTTACTATCCCAACTTTCTTAATTTTGGTTCCAAGTCCCTGGCTAACTGCACTCAAGCAGGTTATTCGCCTCTGGAAAATTTGGTATGCCCAGATCTGTATATTCAGGCATGTTTAAATATGATGGATACAATGTGTGATATTTTAAACTCAACGACCTATCAATATGTTGATGATGAAACAAACAGACATAGTTTAAACAACGCTTTCGGCACATTGATGACACTTAGTTTTATAACACCACTTATCGGATGGTTAGTAGTAGCGCTGCTAAATGAGTATAAAAAGAAAAGGCCTGCCGATCTTGTTCCTGTTTCAGCTTTGCAAAAAGATAAACTGCAAGATTACATCAGTCAAATCGGTAGCGGTATTCATCTTAATATAAGCAAAAAAGGGTTTGGTAATGAATATATTAATAGCGCAGAATTATATTCTCAAATTGATCGAGAAATCGCTTTAGCTAACGCCACACTGCTTGTAAATAATATCGATCAGGATAAGAACAATCGAGCGAGCTTTTTTCAACCGGATAAGGATGAGCAGCAAACAGGTATTAACCTCCCTGACGAAGCGGTTTATTCAGCCTGAGCGGAACTGCGTTGTTGCGTGAATAGAACCAAGCAACTAACCTGTCGTCTTTGCGAACGAAGTGAAGCAATCTAGATCGGAATTTGAACAAAGTAATGAGCTGGATTGCTTCGCTAACGCTCGCAAAGACAGTTTTTTGTGCACCTATCTTCATGAGTTGGAACAGTGCTCGTTATGAAATAGAGTCTAAAAATAAATTGGGTTCACAGAAACTAATCTTCCTCTAATATTTTAGCGGAAGCATTTTTCTTCATCACAATGATGCTGATGCGTCGATTTTTGGGATTTAGCGGCTCCTTTTTATCCAGCAGAACAGTTGAGGCATAGCCTGTAACCCGCATTACTTTATCTTCCTTTAACCCCGCTTTCAGCAGGGCACGCCTTGCTGTATTGGCGCGTTGCGTTGACAGCTCCCAGTTGGTTTGTTCCAGATCTTCCGGATTATGATAGGGATGGGCGTCAGTGTGCCCCTGGATGGTTACTTTATTGGGAACAGAGTTTAGCAAAACGGCGATTTTCGCAAGGATCTGTGCCATCGCTGGATCAATCTCATCGCTGCCTAACCCAAACATAGGCTTATCGTCATTATCAATCAATTGTATCCGCAGGCCTTCCGAAGTCACGTCCATTAGCATGCGATCTTTTAATTCTGTTAAAGCAGGATCATTTTCGATACTCAGCATGATGTTGGATTGCAGCTCCTTCAACTGCTTCATTTCTTCCTGTTTGAGATTGCCGGCGGTGGATTGCTGGCCTGACTTGGCTGGTTGATTGTTACCGGAAATCTGGCCATCTTTCTTCTCTAAATTATCACCGCCGCCTTTTACGGTTATTTCTCGGGAACCCATGCTATCCCCGCTTATAAGCGATATCTTTAAAGGCTGCTTAAAATATTCGGCTAAGCCATCTTTCTGGGCTTTGTTCAGTGATGCCAATAACCACATGAGCAGAAAGAAGGCCATCATCGCGGTAACGAAATCGGCGTAGGCAATTTTCCAGGATCCCCCATGATGCCCATGACTATGCCCATGACGTTTCTTTATAATAATGGGTGGGGTTTCTTCTTTGTTAGCCATTTAGGTAATTTTTCCGAATTTAAGCTGTTTTAGGAGTTTTGATTTCCTCGCTCAACTCATTAAATGACGGTCTGTCATTATTGAATAGAACCTTTCGCCCAAACTCCAGTGAAATAATAGGGGGGTTATTATGCAGGCTTGCCAGAATGATTACTTTAATGCAATTCAGCATAATTTGTGTTTGATTGGCACGCTGCTCCATTGCTTGTGCTACAGGCCCGATAAAACCATAACCCAGCAATATACCGAGAAAAGTACCTACCAGCGCCTGCGCGACCAGAACCCCTAGCTGCGCGGGGGGAAGGTTGATCGATTCCATCGTGTGCACTACGCCAAGCACGGCGGCAACAATACCAAAGGCGGGCATGCCATCTGCGAGCTTGGTAATCGCATTCACCGGGATCATCTCTTCCTGGTGATGCGACTCTATCTCAGCATCCATCAGTGATTCAAGTTGGAAAGGCTGCAGGTTGGAAGTGATTATCAAACGAAAATAATCACAGATAAAACTGACAATGTGGTGTTTCGCCGCAATTTTCGGATAATTACTAAAAATTGTACTGTTCTGTGGATCGTCAATATCCGCCTCGAGTGACATCAGGCCTTCCTGCCGGGCTTTATTGAGCAGCGCATACATCAAACCCAATAAATCCATGTACACTGCTTTAGGCGCTTTCTGGCCTTTAAATGCAGCAGGAAGGGCTTTACCAATCGATTTCAACACTGCCGGGCTGCTTCCCACAATCAACGATCCAATCGCAGCACCGGCAATAATCAGTAATTCAATCGGCTGAAAAATTGCCTTTAAATGACCACCAGCCATCGCGAACCCGCCAAAAACACTTGCCAGAATAATCAGATATCCAACTAAAATCAGCATATAGTTCCTTATTTCAGGTAATCGTATACCACTTTCCCGTAAGGTAATACCAAGTCACTCAGAATATGTACTGCATTTACGACTTTCTTTACCGGTAATAAGGCGATCGGTGCCAGGGCATGATGGAATAGTTCCAGCTGAGCAGGTCCTGACCAGGCCCCTTTGATAACTACATCCTGCAGTTCATATTCAACCAGTTCACAGATTCGTGTAGTACCATCCACATGCGGAACGAGTTTCAGCAAATAGTTAGGACTGACCATTGAACTATGAATTTTCTTATGGTCAAGGCTTTCATATTTATAACCCATAGTGGCCGTTGCGATACGAGTAGTTTCATAGTCAAGAATTCCCATTAAGGTTTCCTGGACTACATACAATTTGGGATTAGCGAGTTTCTTTGGAAAGCCCCATATTTCGCGTCCGGCGGCGATTGGCGGCAAATCATCAAGATACATGGCATGGGTGTATCCGCCCTTTTTGCCTTTGAAGCTAACCGGAATGACCTGTCCTGATTCAGTATAATCTCCAAATCCTGTAGAGTCAGGCATGCGGATAACTTCAAATTTAACCAGCGGCTCGGTTACTTCAAGAGGGGCCGGTACTACTTCTCTTAACAGATCAATATCCGTTTCATAAGTAATAATTAAATATTCACGATTATTAAATCGATAAGGTCCACGCGGATAGGCGGGGCTCGCTAAAGGCATTGCAAAGGCCTTGTCTCTTACTTCAGATTCCTTCATGTTAAACTCCTTTTACTGTAAGGGCTTACTCCATAAACCAACCATGACTGACTACAATGGATTGACCGGTCAGTGCGTTTGTTTCAAATGCCGCAAGGAAAAGAGCCGTATTGGCAACGTCATCAACAGTTGTAAACTCCCCATCGACGGTTTCTTTCAGCATGACATTTTTAATCACTTCCTGTTCGCTGATTCCTAACTCTTTGGCCTGTTCCGGAATTTGTTTATCCACCAGCGGGGTTCTCACGAAGCCTGGGCAGATGACATTAGAGCGAACACGATAGGCAGCGCCTTCTTTGGCCACGACTTTGCATAAACCCAATAGGCCATGCTTGGCAGTCACATAAGGTGCTTTTAATTTGGAGGCTTCTTTGGAATGGACCGAGCCCATATAAATAACACTGCCACCCTCACCTGAAGCATACATGTGTCTCAGGCAGGCACGGGTGGTTAAAAATGCACCGTCCAAGTGGATGGCCAGCATTTTTTTCCAATTGGCCAATGATAATTTATCGACTGATTCAATAATCTGAATACCGGCATTGCTTACCAGAACGTGAATCTTGCCAAATTTTTTGACAACCGATTCAATTCCTTCATCGACTTGCTGCTCATTCGTTACATCCATAGCGACTGCCATTGCTTCGCCGCCTTTGGACTTTATTTCGCTAACGACCTGCTCTGCCTGATCCAGATTTAAATCGGCGATGACTACTTTTGCGCCTTCACTTGCATAAAGCAGTGCGATTTCTTTTCCAATTCCGCTGGCGGCCCCGGTAACAACAGCAACTTTATTCTGAAGTTTCATAACACAATCCTTGTAAAATGGTCTGTGAAGAAGTATAGCAGTAATTTGAATTAGCGCATCCATTCAATAACTTAATTTGTTAGCCGGATTGTAGTGACGCCATGGCTTATGTTAAAACCAATGATGTAATTGAATGATTAATCAGGAGTACAAATGGACTGGATGATGTTTATGGGACACATCAATGAGGATCAGGCTTATTTATACATGGTAATCCGTGCCGCTATTCTTTTCCTTATCAGCACAATTGTCCTGCGCTATGGAAATCGACGTTTTAATTTGCAAACTTCGTTTGACTATCTTCTATTAATCATCCTGGGGGGATTAATCAGCAGAGGTATCAATGGATCAGCTACTTTGGTGTCTACTCTGGTAGCAACATTCAGTCTGATGCTGCTGCACCGGATTATCGCCATGCTTACCTTAAATTTTGAAGCCTGTGAACACGTTCTGAAAGGGCGCTGTTATCTGCTCTTTAACCAGGGCGAGTTTCAAACGGATACCATGAACAGGCTTCATATTACCCAAAATGATTTGATAGCAGAAATGCGCCGACAGTTAAACACTGAGGATTTTGCCCGCATTGAAAAAGCTTATCTTGAAAGAACGGGCTCAATTAGTTTTGTATGCAGGAATTCTGCCGCCACAAAGAAGAGTTGAATATCTGTGAAAGCAGGTTTAAATTTCAAACAACCGTCTGCTTTCACAGATCATAGCGAAACTGTTAAGGCCGTGTCGTGACAAACAGTTGAACTAACTCTTCATTCTACAATCGTATTAGTAGTAATAATAACGGTTATAGTAATAGCGTCGATCCTGTTCACGGCCTATGTGATGTCCTACCAGAGCGCCCGCACCTGCTCCAATGGCAGTTCCCCAGGCATCTCCACCTGAGACGGCATAACCGATACCTGCTCCCGCAGCGGCTCCGGTTGCGGTTCCTACTTCAGTGTTAGTACAGGCTGTCATAAAGGAAGAAGCTCCTGCAAACACTAGAATGGGTAAGGTTTTTTTCATGATGTTTCCTCATCTTTTTAGATTCCTTCTTTATCATAATAGCTCAATTTTAATCATCTTGATTAAAAATTACCTTTTGAGCTGATTGAAGAAATCTTGAGAAAAACTAATTCCCCCAGTAGTATTGGCAGAATTATTCCTAAAAAAATGAGGATATTATGTTTCGAGGTAGTATAGTTGCTTTGACCACTCCCTTGCTTGACGACAAGGTCGATATAAAAGCCCTGCGCGAACTGGTTGAATTTCATATTGCCGCAGGAACCCATGCCATAGTCGCAGCAGGCACCACCGGAGAATCGGGTACCTTAAACAAAGAAGAAAAACATCTGGTGATTAAAACGGTAATTGAGCAGGCACGTGAGCGCATTCCGGTTATTGCGGGAACCGCTGCCAATGCCACTCGAGAATGCATTGAACTGACACGCATGGCAATGGAGTGCGGTGCTCATGCTGCCCTCATTATGACACCGGCGTATATCAAACCGACACAAGAGGGTCTGTACCAGCACTATCGCCATGTGGCTGAGAATGTTGCCATTCCTATCATTCTTTATAATGTTCCCGGGCGTACGGCCTGCGATCTTTTGCCAGAAACAGTGGCCAGACTGGATAAAATATCGAATATCATCGGTATTAAAGAAGCCACTGGGCAAATGACCCGTCTGCAGCAGATTCTTCGTTTGTGCGAATCTCGCATGGATGTCTACAGTGGCGATGACGAAACTGGCGCGCGCTGGATGCTGGCTGGCGCAAAAGGGGTTATTTCAGTAACGGCCAATGTTGCTCCGCGGTTAATGGCTAAAATGTGTGATGCTGCTTTTGATGAAGATCAGGCAGCTTGCCTTCGCTATAATGACCAGCTGATGCCCTTACATAAATTATTATTCTGTGAAGCAAACCCGATTCCTGCCAAATGGGCCTTAAGCAAAATGAATTTACTCAAAAATGAATTGCGCCTGCCATTGACCCCTCTGTCTGAAAGTTATCATGAGGAGCTGGAGAAAGCGCTTCAGGAGCTTCAGTTAATTTAAAATGAGGTTAGGGTGTGTTACTTTTAAGTATCAAACAGGCTACACTAATCGCTGACTCAAAAAATGTAACCGCCTGTCCTGATATTTGCGTTTATTGATTGTACGTAGGTCAGAAAGTTCAAAAATTGTTGTTTTTTCTTTAAGTTAATGGGGATAGTTGTGAAAAAATGCTTTATAGTTATGGTAATAATGGTGCTGCTTTCTTCTTGCTCACGCTATGCCAGTAATGGTGAAAGTTTGTATTTAAGGAGTCAAAATGGACCATCACTTAACGTACCATCGCCCCTGACCAGTGATAATATCAGTCATTTTTATGATTTGCCTGATCAAAAGCAAAATGCAGTAGTCAGTATTGTTCCGCCAATTGACGCAGGTGCACAAGCAGGCTAACAGAGAGGGTTGACGAAATGTCCAGTGAATCTAGCGAATTAACAGTGATCCAAGAGCTGTCCAAGCGTATGGTGGAAGCACAGCGTAAAATTCGTATCCTGGACAGTATCAAATGGGATGACACGATCAAAAGGGAGTTTTTTGAAAATAAAGCCCGAAAATTGCCTCTGGTTGATAAAACCTACTATGATAACAAGCCGCTCCCCTTTGATGTGCAGGAAAAAAAAGAAGAGTTCCGGCTAATCTTGCGCGACTCCAATAATAGCCTGGGTCAATATTCTCCTGTAACTCGATTAATCAAACGCCAATGCGAAGAATACAGCCGCGCGGTGGAGATGCTGGCGGTGCGAGGCACCCCGGCCTTCAGTGAAATTGCGATGGAATTATATGGCAGCCCCAATGATGTGTTTTATTCAGGCGGGCCGCGTCTGTCCGAACTGGGTACTTTGCTGTTTGATGTGTTAACCGCTCTCGATGTTCAATTACAGTCTGATGCGGATTTAAAGCGTCATACACCATTCCAGGCTCAGCAAATCCTGGAAGCCCGTTTAGGCTCTTATTTTGATCAGCATCCTGGCAAAGTGACGGTGGTTGTCAGTGACGATATGGTCGCTGATGCCTCAGCGGGCGCCGACAATATCAAATTAAGCCAGCACGCCATGTTCAGCGACAGGGATTTGAAATATCTCGAGGTGCATGAAGGCTGGGTGCATGTCGGTACTACCCTGAATGGCTCCATGCAGCCTTATTGTTTTTTCCTGTCCAAGGGATCTCCTTCCAGTTCGGTTATTCAGGAAGGACTGGCAGTTATTACCGAGATCGTGACATTCTCTTCTTACCCTGGGCGGGTACGCAAGATTACCAATCGGGTAATCGCGCTGGACAAAGTGCGTCAGGGTGCTGATTTTCTTGATATTTATCGTTATTTTCTCGAGTGCGGCCTGACAGAAGAGGATAGTTATAATCATGCCGTGCGGGTGTTTCGCGGCAGTACGCCCACTGGCGGACCATTTACCAAGGATTTATCCTATTCCAAAGGCTTTGTTCTTATTTATAATTTTATCCGTTTTGCTATCAGCCAGCAGCGGGTTGACGCAATTCCGCTGTTATTTTGCGGCAAACTGGTTTTGGACGATATCCCTCTGTTGAGAGATTTACGGAATCATGAACTTTTAGCCCCTCCGGTCTATCTGCCGCCGCCTTTTCGGGATTTGGCCGCTTTAAGTGCCTGGATGAGCTTTTCATTGTTCCTAAATAAATTCAGTCTGGCGGAAATTTCCAAGGGGTTCAGCTTCTTGCTGGGCTAATAATTATCAAGGAGATTACTATGGGATTATTAGTAAACGGTCAGTGGCAGGATCAATGGTATGACACCAGTAAAAATAAAGGTGAGTTCAAGCGCGAGAATGTTAAATTTCATCAGGTGATTAGTCCTGATCCAAAGGCTGAATTTCCCGCCGAGGCAAAGAGATATCATTTATACGTCTCTTTAGCATGTCCCTGGGCTCATCGAACACTGATTTTCCGGAAGTTAAAAAAACTTGACTCCCTGATTGAGGTGTCGATAGTTCATCCCCATATGCTGGAAAATGGCTGGGAATTGAAAAGCGGCCTGGGTGCTACGGGCGACCGCTTATATAATCTCAAATTTCTTCATCAACTCTATACCAAGGCTGTTCCAGATTATACTGGCCGGGTTACAGTACCGGTACTTTGGGATACCCAAAAAGAAACGATCGTTTCAAATGAATCCGCAGAAATCATCCGTCAATTTAACAGCAGCTTTAATGCGCTGACAGGGGATCCGCAGGATTTTTATCCTCAGGCCCTTCGTGCTGATATTGATCAAATCAACGAACGCATTTACCACACAGTCAATAATGGCGTATATCGCTGCGGCTTTGCCACGTCACAAGATGCTTACAAGCAGGCATTTCTCGAGTTATTTGATACGCTTGATTTTTTGGAGTCGCATTTATCAGGCCGCGATTATCTGATTGGTGAACAATTAACAGAAGCGGATTGGCGGTTATTTACGACGCTGATTCGTTTTGATGCCGTTTATTTTGGGCACTTTAAAACCAACCGTCAGCGGATTATGGATTATCCTCATTTATTTGCCTATCTTAAGCGCCTGTATCATTATCCTGGAATTGCCGAAACGGTGAATTTTGAACATATCAAGCAACATTATTATTACAGTCACCGCATGATTAATCCGACCCAGATTGTGCCTGAGGGCCCGCTTCTTTATCTGGATTAATTCGTAAGTTCTATGTTTTAATAAGCATCATTTTTATTGAGAGACGAGAAATGACCTTCGTAATTACTGAAAGCTGTATCAAGTGCAAGTACACAGATTGTGTTGAAGTTTGTCCTGTGGATTGTTTTTATGAGGGCCCCAATTTTCTTGTGATTAATCCTGATGAATGCATCGATTGTGCGCTTTGCGAGCCGGAATGTCCTGTGGAGGCCATAAAGTCTGAAGATGACCTGGCGGATGAAGAAAAAGAGTTCAAGGAATTGAATGCCGACCTATCCAAAAAGTGGCCTAATATTACTGTGAAAAAAGATGGTCCTCCAGATGCAAAGGATTGGGAAGATGTGAAAGATAAGCTTCAGTATTTACAAAAAGACTGGTGAGTACTATTTCGATTAACAGCGATCCGATTGCTCATTGTCGACGGCTTTTTAGTGAAAATGGCAGATTAACAACTGCCATTCCCGGCTTTGTGGCAAGAACGGCGCAAATAGATCTGGCCGTTGCTATTGCAGAAAGTATCGAAAAAAGCTCGATACTGATTGCTGAGGCGGGTACTGGAACAGGAAAAACCTTTGCCTATCTTGTTCCCTGTCTGTTAAGCGGTAAAAAAACACTGATTTCTACAGCCACCAAAACACTGCAGGATCAATTATATCAAAAAGATTTGCCCAACCTGATTAAAGCCTTAGGTCTATCGCTGCAGGTTCAGAACTTAAAGGGACGAGCCAATTATATATGCCGGCATCGAACCGAATTGCATGCTCAGGAAGGACGTTTTTCACATCCGCAGGCGGTACATGATTTAATCTTTATCCGCGAAAAGCTGCCCTTACTACAGTCTGGCGAACGTTCTGAATTACCAGAAATTAACGAGGATGCCGCCGTCTGGCCCTATGCGACATCAACAGCGGATAATTGCCTGGGCAGTGAATGCGAATACTATAAAGACTGCTTTTTAGTTAAAGCCAGAAAAAAAGCATTGGATGCTGATTTGGTGGTGATCAACCATCACCTGTTTTTTGCTGATTCGCAACTGAAAGAAGAAGGCTTTGGCGAACTGCTGCCAGGAGTAGAGGTGGTCGTTTTTGATGAAGCGCATCAACTCGCTGAAATAGCCGCTTTGTTTAATAGTGAGCGATTTAGCACCAGACAATTAATTGACGCAGCCAATGAGTTGATGCTTGAATGGCCGGTTCTTGATCTGCCCAATCAGCCTTTCAAGGAACTGACTATTGAACTGGATAAAACAATTGATCAATTGCTTTTAGCCATTGCCAGGGAAGACGAAAAAATGCCTTGGGAGCAGGTTATCAGGCAGCCGCTCTTTAAAAAATCCTGGGATTCTCTGATGACCATTCTGGATGATTTCATCACGGCGATTGAGAAGTCCGGGAGTCAGGAGCAGAAAGGAATTGGCAATTGTCTGATGCGATTAAAAGAGTTTAAGTCGCTCATTCTGCGTATCAGTGATAGCAACCAGCCATTTATCCGCTGGATTGAACGATTTAAACACAGCCTCACCTGCCATGCGACTCCTTTTGAAGTAGCTAAGTCGTTTAGGAAATTAATCAGCCGGCAACAGGCGGCTTATATTTTTACTTCGGCTACCTTAACGCTTGAGTCTTCGTTTAACTGTTTTCTTAAACCGCTGGGATTAGAGAATGCTGAAACAATGATTCTACCCAGTCCATTTAATTATCAGGAACAGGCTTTATTGTATTTACCCAGGGATTTGCCCGATCCAAAACATAGTCGTTATTATGAGTCTTTGCTGGAAAAAGCATTGCCTGTTATCAATGCTTGCAAAGGCCGCTGTTTCTTTCTGTTTACCAGTCACCGAGCGCTGAAAATGGTTGCTCAGTTGCTTGGCAATACATTAAACTACCCGCTGCTCATTCAGGGAGACGAGGCCAAACCAATACTATTGGCCCGCTTTCGCCAATTGGGCAATGCCGTGTTGTTAGGTACGGCCACTTTTTGGGAAGGGGTTGATGTGAAGGGCAGTGCGTTGTCCTGTGTTATTATTGACAAATTACCTTTTGCCAGCCCTACGGATCCGGTGATTCGTGGCAAGATGGCTTACCTGAAATCACAGGGCTTATCCGGTTTTGATGAGCTCTCACTTCCCAATGCGGTACTGGCATTGAAGCAGGGCGTAGGAAGGCTAATCCGCGATATTGATGATCGAGGGGTGTTAATGATAGCCGATCCTCGTCTCACAGGCAGGGATTATGGCAGGCAAATATTTTCCAGTTTGCCCAGTCTTCGTAAAACTCGCGATGAGCAAACCGTATTAAGTTTTATTGAACAGTTGGCATTAGATGAAGAAATTATTGAGCATTGATACGTCCACTACCCATGCGTTTGTAGCACTCAGCATTGACGGAAGTGATGCCGTAATTGAACAAAGCGTTCAACGAAAACATGCTCAGACTCTGCTGCCTATGATTCAGCAATTGCTTGCTGAACATGAGTTCAGCCTTAATCAGTTAGATGGTATTGTGTTTGGACAGGGGCCAGGAAGCTTTACCGGCTTAAGAATTGCCTGTGCAATAGCCAAAGCTTTAGCTTATGCTCATGATCTGTCTTTATTTCCTGTAAGCAGTCTCCAGGCCATTGCCTGGAATGTACGTCATTCTGGAGTGCTTGACAGTCAATGCCCGGTTTTAGCGATGATTGATGCCAGAATGCAGCAGGTTTATTGGGGGTTTTTTAAGGAGGAGTCGGCGGCAGAGGAGCAGGTTTCTGACCCTGGTGAAATCTATCTGGATTCTGAAACCCCAGTCGTTATAGCAGGTATTGGCTTTGAGCCCTATTTGCCTCTTATGCCGGAAGCCACTCGTAAAATTATTAGCAGGCAGGTTGAAGCCTATCCTGATGCCTTGTCAATGATTCATCTGGTTCAGGCGGGAAAGATTGTGCCAGTGGATGTCGCCACAGCAGCCCCGGTTTATATCCGTAACAAGATTACTCAGTAAGGAGTCTCAATGGATAAACGTTTGCTTGAAATTCTGGTTTGCCCCTTATGCAAGGGCAAACTGATTTTGAAAGATGAGGAATTAATCTGCGCTTTTGATCGAATTGCCTATCCTGTCCGCGGAGATATACCGGTTATGCTAGAGCAGGAAGGGCGGTTAATCCCCCTGGAAGAAAAGGAGCAGTTGTGAATCCTGATTATCATGTCATTATTCCCGCACGGTATAGCTCATCAAGGCTTGCAGGTAAACTGATGCTGGAATTGGCCGGTAAAACTATTATTCAGAGAGTGTACGAGCAGGTGCTTCTGGCACAGCCTCGTTCTGTTATTATCGCCACAGACCATGAGTTAATTGCCAATCATGCGTCTGGTTTCGGAGCTCGGGTGATGATGACTGATAGTGCTCACCCAACGGGCACCGATCGCCTTGCAGAGGTAGTTAAAAAAAATAATTATCAGCCTCAGGATATCATTGTGAATGTGCAGGGGGATGAACCCTTCATTCATCCTGAGTTAATAAAACAGGTAGCCGCCAGTTTACAACAGGCTGAAACGCCAATGGCGACTCTTTGCTGGCCGATAGAAACCAGCCAGCAATTAAATAATCCCAATGTGGTGAAAGTCGTTCGCGATCAATTTAATAACGCCCTGTATTTTTCGAGAAGCGCGATTCCTTTCAACAGGGATAATCAGGATTCATTGGAGCATGTGTTTCGCCACATTGGCTTATATGCCTATCGAGCTTCCTTTATTCTTGATTATGTCAAATGGCAGCCTGCTCCTCTGGAAGTGGCGGAGTCACTAGAGCAGCTACGTGTTTTGTGGGCGGGTCATAAAATTCGCATAGAGCAGGCCTGCGTAAAACCCAGGCAGGATATTAATACCCGAGAAGATTTCGATGCAGCCTGGCTGATGCTTGAATCAGAGTAACTTCTCCCCTTATGTATCGTGATGTACACAACCGTCTTTGCGAGCGTTAGCGAAGCAATCCAGCACTAACTTTATCCAGGTTTCAACCTGGATTGCTTCACTTCGTTCGCAAAGACGAGAGTTTAGTTGCTTGGTGCTATTTATCCAACAATACCAGTCAGGCCGCGGGAGCTGTTGCTGCCAGCTCCGAGGACATTTCATTGCCCAATGCAATCAGGTTTTTCTCAGTCTCGCAAGCGCCGGGAGTCGCATAGAAGAATTGGTGCTTATTGTCTCGTTTGGCAAAATAATCATAGGTACCAATTGCGGTGGTTTGTAGTGGCCTGAGCACATAAGTTCTAATCCATTGCGTGAAATAGTGACGTTTGCCGTCAGAATAATGTTCCATATTGCCATTATGAAGGTGGTCATTCACATGTTTTATTAAAGCCTCTCTGTATTGGGTATGATTCGTCAGATGAGGGTTGATGCTGATGTAGCTATTATTTTCCTTAATAAAGAGTAAGCGAATATTAATTAATTTCATGATACGGCGATCGATTTTGTCATACATGATGCTCTCATCATCACTGAATTCTTTCTTTTCAAGACACAAAGCAGGATTTTGAGCGAGGTCAGCCAGCATGGATTGCTCCTCTTCATTGCAAAAATTCCGCATTTTAGGGCTGTATTTTTGCAAAAGACGAATAATCTCTTTATCCAGGGCATTAATGATTTTAATGGAAGCCTGATAAGCAGGATGCTCCAGGCGTTGCTGGATAATTTTCGCCTGACGCTCCAGAGAATTTCTATACTGGATATCATAATACAGTTCATCACGATGCGATTGGAGACTGCCAAGCCAGGCTCGTATTTCAGCACCCCCTGTTGTTTCCAGTTTCCTCCAGTGCTTATCCAAACTCCTCTTCTGTCGGGCCATTGCCAGATAGTGCTGCTCGAGTAATGGTTGACAGGGGTTAGTTTTACTGTACTGGGTGTAACCGGAATGAGGAGCATAATATGCCTCATAAAGCTGCTGAAGATCTGGCTGCCATTTATTCTTAATCAGCTGTTTTACGGCACTTACCTCCTTCTCTAATTTGTTTGCAATGTACTCGGCATGCATTCTTAGCGCATAGAGTGGTTGTTGTTGCTGCAAAATTTTCTCGCAAAATGAACGGGCTTCTGAAAGTTCGAAATCGACCGTTACTTTATCCCTGATTACTAATAAGGCTTGATTCGTCTCTTGAATGCTTTGACTAAGCTTATGAAAAAGCAGTTTCTTTTGAGATTCATACTCAAGATTAAGCTTTTGTTTGAGCATCGAGTGTTCTGGCCGGTAGTGCTCCATCAGTCTCTCAATATTCTGAAGCGCCTGTATACAGATTTCCTGCTGTTCGCAAATGGATTGCAATCGTTCTAATGCGGATAGCGATGGCGCTAGCTGACTGCATTGCTGCTGATAGGTTGCCAGAATGGCATCGACTTGATTTGACCATTCATTCAATAGAGGCCGCTTTGTTCTGGCTTTAGCAATAATCGGTTTTTCGCTGTCTTCACTGCTAAAAAGTCTGAGCCGCTCATTCAGGTCCCTGGAAAACTCACTGAGTTCTGCGGGTAATTTCAGGGCATGCGCTCTAATCGTTTGTTCATTTTGTTCAGTGAGTTGGCTTAGCATGTCAAATTCCTTAATAGCGTGAAGAGGAAAAGCAGCAATTTTAGTGTTCAGATGATGCAGCGCGACTAGCTGCTTTTTTAAAGTGACTATGGATTCCTGGCCTTGCCAGTAAAACAGATTGGTAATCAATTCACTGGTGTTTTGAGAGGCTGTTGTTTTCATAAACCAGCTCTTTACTCCAAGATGAGCATAAACTGCACGCTCTAATGTCTTGACAGTTTCCATATTCAAACCGGTAGTTTTGTCTTTGAGTAAGAGAAAGGTATCATTCAGAAAATTAATCAACTCTTTGGTAAGTTTGATACTGGTCGAATCTTTTTTATTCCCGATCCTGAGTATAAAAATGCTTGGAAAGAATTTGTCCAACTGCTTTTGAAGCGCTTCGGCTGCCAACTCTCTATGAACCTGCAGTTCATCAATATTATTGGTATCAGGGAATACTTGCGCGAACCGCTGCTCTATTGCATTCTGCAGGCTGGTACGCTGGATTGCCATTTTCTGTAATTGAAGGATGGTCTCAGTGATTTCTTTGATGAGAGACTGATGGTAGGCAGGATGATCAATTCGGTTTCGATAGTGCATCAGGATTTGTTCAATGAGGCTATTGGCTTTGGCTGTCATTTTCTGAAAGGCAGTGACGTACTGATTTAAACTGAATTCTCTATCAGCCACCCTGGAAACAGCATCTTCCAGCTTAAGATTCCTATGTATTTTTGCAAGGGAGTGGAACTGCTTCATTAATTCATCAATTTCAGCAGATTGGCTGTAGTTTTCTTCGGTATCAGGGGAGAGAATAATGACTTGTCTTGGTTTTTTGGAGTTATGTCTGCGCATTTGGAAGCTCAAGACTCATTCAAGTAATCCCAAATTACCATTCGATTCTTAAGAAAATATTAAAGAAATGTAACTGAAGTGTAAATTATTGAGATCGAATCGATCATTTCGCGATGGGATTTTTGCATAAGAAGAAAGGGACTAACTGTCGTCTTTGCGAACGAAGTGAAGCAATCCAGATCGATACTTGGACAATGTTAGGAGATGGATTGCTTCGCTGACGCTCGCAAAGACTTTTCAAACCGGTCATTTTTGCGAAGGCGGAAATCTATTTATGGTTTGTCACAGTGTCATCTTTGCATGACTTCACTCGCTTTGGCAAGCAGGATTCGCCGTCTCAAATAAAGAATGAAAGCAGGAAAGATCATTAGTAATATTCCACAGCTGAAAACCAGGCGAAAACGATCTGCACCGCCAATATCCATACTGTTTTCAGGAGGTATAAAACCTACGACCAAGGTAATGAAGCAGCCGATTAAACCCAGGAGGCAAGTCGCATAAAAACCTGCTTTACCGCCAGGAATCTGAAAGGTTCTCGGCATGCCTGCAGCTTTACTTTTTAAACGCCAGGCGGCGATAAACATGAACACGTACATCAGAATATATAATTCAGTGCTTAAGTCCGTGAACAGCCAATAGATGGCATTGACACTCGGAAATAATAAAAACCCACTGCACAATAGGGTGACAAGAATCGCTTGCAGAATCAGAATTCGGGAAGCAATCCCATGTTTATTCAGCCGATAAAGCCAATGAGGCAGAAAACCGTTATCAGCGGCCAGTAACAGGCCTTTGGCGGGCGAAATAATCCAGTTCACCATTCCGCCGAGACTGCCTAAAAGCAGCATGACGATAATCAGCGGCATTAGCCAGGTCATGTGGTAAGCCTGAAAGAAATTATTAAATGCCTGCATAACACCATCGACAAGACTGATTTGGTCTTGCGGCAATACAAAGGCAATCGCCAGGGAGCCAAAAATCATGGTAGACAAAATCAGCAACACTGAAAAAAACATGGCTTTAGGAAAATTATGTTGAGGCGATTCCACATTTCGGACATGGACTGCAGCTAGCTCCATCCCCAGAAAAGACGTCATGATAGCCGTTAGTGAAACCCAGGATTGAGTATCTCCCCAGTGAGGAAGAAGATGAGCAGGGCTTAAATCAACCGCAATCGGCTGGCCTTTAATTAGCCAGATAATTGCCAGCAGAATTATAAAGGCCATAGGAATAATCATTCCAAAAATGGCGCAAAAACTGGCAAAACGGGCAGAGGCTTTGAGGCCGCTTAATCCCAGCAAGGTAAGAGACCAAAACACTGTTAGAATGACTGCGATGAGATAGTATTTATTTTGAGCCAAAGCAGGATTAACCAGATAGGCCAGCGTGCCGGCGATAAACGAAAGAATGGTCGGATACCAGACCATCGTATTGATCCATTGCAGCCAAATGGTGAAAAAAGCGAGAGTTTCTCCAAAGGCATGTTTTACCCAGGAAAAAACCCCGCCTTCTTCTTCTGACCAGGTCGAGGATAATTCGGCGGATACCAGTGCCACCGGAATTAAAAATACAATAGCTGAAAAACTGAAAAAGAATATCAGGCTGGAGCCAAAAAGGGCTGTTGCGGGTAAGTTACGAATACTATCGATCGCTCCTGTAATTAAGAGTACAAGTGCTAACACAGATATTTTTTCGGAGGACCAGGCTTTCATTAAAAAAAGTTCCAACAACAGAGATTGACAAAAAGATATACATTATAGGGGATTGAGCCTTTTGAAGAAACTGATTTTATTTAAAATTCCATATAAAAAACTTAAATCCGAATGCTTGTATCTCTTTTTTTCATGATGTTTAATGGAGGTTCTATATTAACAGGAGTTCAACATGTCTGGTTTTTTTAGTGCAAATAGTTCCTGGCGGGCCGCCTTGCAGAGACTCAACCTTGCAGCAACAGTAGCCGCTGCAGTCTATCTGCTAGCCAGTGAAGATGCGAAGGGCAGCGAATTAGCCTTTAAAATGCTGGTGCAATTGGTTACTGCGATGGGTCTTCGCGACAATAACAGTACGCTGGCTTATATTTCAAGCGTCATATTAAATGGAATGGCGCTGGGAACTGATTACTCCGCATTAACAATGTGCAGCAGCCTTCCTGACAGCGTCAATTATGTACTGAGCGTAATGGATGGAGTAAATCTGGGGACTGCTATTTTAAATACGCCAGAAGAGGAACAGAAGCAGGCTGCAGAATTAAAACCTTCCTGATTTTATGGTCTTGCTAACAAAGTAAGCAATTGTAAGTTCGCAATTACACTTAAATCAGCTTAGCTGCCCTGAATGGTCACTATTAATTGGCGAGCACCGGCCTGATTCCGGTGTTCACAAAGGTAAATTCCTTGCCAGCGACCAAGCAATAACCGCCCGTCCTTTAGTGGAATGGTAAGGCTTGAGCCAAGCATCACATTTTTAATATGAGCCGGCATATCGTCTGAACCCTCAAGAGTATGACGAAACAATTGATCATCGTCAGGAATCAAGCGATTAAAATGGGTTTCCAAATCTAATGGTACATCCAGGCAGGTATTTTCGCTTATCGCCAGCGAAGCGGAAGTATGTTGAAGGAAGAGATTGGCCAGGCCAGTTTTAATCCTCGGTGCCGCCTGCATCGATTCAATGACCTCGTTTGTAATCAAATGAAAGCCGCGCGATTTGACTGGAAGTTGAATGCCGGTTTGCCAGTAAATGGATTCAGCCATGCTTGAATCCTCCCCGACAATGAGGAGAATTGCTTGTTTCCCCTTGTCGTTCTTTCCATTCATCCTCAGTGAATAAATGCATACTAAGCGCATGCAGACCCTGGCTAAACTCTTCAGCCAACAGTTTATTGATTAAACGATGCCGGGCGATTCTCGATTGGCCTTTGAATGAATCAGAGACCAGAACAAGCTTAAAATGAGTTTCTGCTCCCTCTGGTACATGATGCTGGCTGGATTCATCCAAAACTTCCATGTGATAAACAGGAAGCTCCCGATTTAAAATAGATTCAATACGAGTTTTACGATTCATTGTTGCCAGTTAAAAAAGGGGGTGCAACAATTATAATCCATTTACGTCTGAAAACTATGTCATTTAGTGACTGGATTGGTCCATTTTTATAAAAAATTATTGCCAGATTTCCATTTGACAAGTTGCTCTACATTTGAATTAATAATAGATGTTTGAAATATCAATCATTTTTTAAGACTGGCATTTAATTTGCTTAGTTAAATCAGAATGCTGAAATTAATCGAAGGAGAGTAGCATGAAGCAAAAAGGTTTTACATTAATCGAGTTGATGATCGTAGTAGCGATTGTCGGTATATTGGCGGCGATTGCAATCCCTGCCTATCAGGATTATACCATTCGTGCTCGCGTAACTGAAGGACTCAATCTGGCCGCATCGGCTAAACTGGCTGTCTCTGAAACGGCAATTTCCAATAATGCCTTGCCGGCTACACAAGCTGCTACAGGATATGTTAGCCCTGCGGCAACAACGAATGTACAGTCCATTGCCATTGGCGCCAACGGAATAATAACGGTTACCTACACTGCTGCAGCGGGTGGAGGAACAATTATTCTGCAACCAACCCTGCAAGCGAATGGGGATGTGACATGGACCTGTACTGGCGGAACTTTACTCGCTAAATACCGTCCTGCAAGCTGCAGAGCCTAGTGACTAGCTTATATTGGCGGGAATCTTCGAGATTCCCGTCTGCATTTTCAGGATCCTCCGTTTTATTGGATAGGGAGTTTGGTATGAACAACAAAGAAAAAGGTTTCACACTAATCGAATTGATGATTGTCGTAGCAATTGTCGGAATTTTGGCTGCCATAGCGATTCCTGCCTATCAGGATTACACAATCCGTGCCAGAGTAGCTGAAGGATTAAGCCTCGCGTCCTCTGCAAAACATGCAGTGTCAGAAACCACTCAAACTCGCAATGCTTTACCGGCAACACAGGCTGCAACAGGCTATGTTTCTCCAGCAGCAACTGCGAATGTCTCATCAATTGCTATTGGAAATAATGGTCTGATTACAGTGACATATACACCTGCTGCGGGTAATGGAACCATTATTTTACAACCAACCCTGCAAGCCAATGGCGATTTGACCTGGACTTGTACTGGTGGAACATTATTAGCCAAGTACAGACCTGCCAGTTGTCGATAGTATTGTCATTCCCGCGGATGCGGGAAATCTATTTCATCATGAGCACAGTACCAAATCATTGATGGATTTCTGCCTTTGCGGAAAAGCATGTTGCGTAAATGAGATTGGTGCACAAAAAAAAGTCTTTTCGAACAAAGTGAAGCAATCCATATCCTGGCTTTGTTCAGGTTTAGATCTGGATTGCTTCACTTTGTTCGCAAAGACGACATGTTTGTTGCTTGGTTCTATTTACGCAACAATGCCTCGCGGAAATGACAGTATACCTATGCAATTCACTGCAACCGCCAGAAGTTGATTTTTACATTATACTTATATGATTGAATATCGATCAATTGGGTGTAAAAATGGCTAGTGTAAAAGAATATGATGATAGAATCCGGGCAAAACAGAACGATATTTCTGCAAAAGAAAAAGAGTTGAAACAACAAGATGCGTTTCTGTTAGGAAGAAGAAGGGATCTGAAAGGCTTAGAAGAGACTCTTGATAATGTTAGAAGCAAACTGGCGAGAGTGGATTCAGAGTTTAATAAAGAGGATGCTGTTCTGGAAAAGAGAAAATTACAGTTTGAATATGATCAAATTGAGGAAAGCCAGAAAAAGCAATCTCTCTCTTGTGACGAAGCATCGGCGGCTCGCGGTAAAATAGCTGAGGACCTTGTAAAATTAAAAGCAGAAATTGTTGAGTTAAAAAGTGCAAGAGAAAAACAGGCAGAGCTTGAAGACCTGGAGGCAGGAAAATTGCAGGCTGAAGCAGAAGCAGAGGCTCAGAGAGTCAAGGCAGAGGCTTTGGAAGCAGACAAAAAAGCTTTGGAAGCAGAGAAAGAGGCTGCCAGACAGAAACTAGAAGAATCTCACTTGGAAATTAACTCCCTTTTAAAACCAATTGAAGATGCACTGACAACTTTAAAAGAAGAACTGGCTGCCATTGATCAGAAAGCGCAGCCAGAGGCGTTTAAAGCCGCAAGCGTTCTAATACAAAGCCTGGATGATGCTTTTAGCCAATACCAGCAAGCTTTAGTTAGTGCTGTGGGTGCTAATCACTCTAAGGAACTAATCAATGATGCGGGGAAAACATTCAAGCAAAGCTGCAAGAATGCAATAGAAATTGCCAGTCCAAAACTTGGAATTGGCTGGGGAGAACAACTCAAAAACTTTTTCAGAGCTATCGGCAATGGAATAAAATATGTTGCTAGTAAATTGGGAGCCGATGTTAATTATTACGAATACAAGCAAAGCAAGTCACTCGGAGCAGTCGGTGTTTTCAAAACTGCTACGAAATTAGATAAAGAGGAGCCTGCGGAGCTGGAGAAGGGGAGAAGTATTACTCCTGGGCAGGGTGAGTAATTCGAGACGCTTGTGTTACCAGATCAAACCAGCTGATATATTTGTAATCTCCTTAGAAACATTCCTGCGTACTGCGCCAAGCCGCAGTACGCAGGCACGGTGGTAACTGGTTATAACTTTTGCTCAACAAGCTGGTTCTTTAATCGAACATAAACAGGCAGACCATTATTATAATGAGGATAGGCTTCACCCTGAATCAACGGACTCAGATAACGCCGGCAGGCCTCGGTAATCTCGAAACCGTCTTCACTGATAAAGTCCGCAGGCATGGCTTTTTCCTGATTGGCCACTTCACTTAATGGAACATGACTGATTGACCAGCGATAGGGTGAATCCTGTTCTCTTTTAACGATTGGCATAATGGCATTGTGCCCGCTAATTGCGAGTTCAACAGCAGCCTTGCCCAAGGCATAAGCATGTTCCAGATCCACCTGGGATGCGATGTGACGCGCTGCGCGTTGTAGATAATCAGCGACCGCCCAATGATATTTATAACCCAGATTGCTTTTTATCAATTGCGCAATCACAGGAGCAACCCCGCCTAGCTGGGCATGTCCAAACGCATCGCGAAGACCTGCGTCACTCAGGAACTTTCCTTCCTTATTCTTGATTCCTTCCGAAACCACGACTACACAATAGCCATATTCTTTAACGCAGGCGTCTACTTTAGCAAGAAATTTCTGTTCATCGAAAACGTTTTCCGGGAATAAGATAATATGGGGCGGCTCGCCTTGCTTTTGTGAAGCCAGGCCGCTGGCGGCTGCGATCCAGCCAGCATGACGTCCCATGACTTCAAGAATGAACACTTTTGTCGAGGAAGCGGCCATTGAGGCAACATCAAAACCTGCTTCCATCGTTGAAACAGCGACATACTTAGCGACAGAACCGAAGCCCGGACAGTTGTCTGTGAAGGGTAAATCATTATCTACTGTTTTGGGAATGCCGACACAGGTAATGGGATAATTCATCTCTTTACTCATCCTGGCAATCTTATTGGCCGTATCCTGAGAATCGCCCCCCCCATTATAAAAGAAATAGCCAATATCATGCGCCTTGAACACTTCGATCAGGCGCTCATATTCCGAGCCGCTGTCTTTCAGTTTGTAACGGCATGAGCCGAAAGCGCCGGCTGGTGTAAACATTAACCCGGCGATAGCTTCATCGCTTTCAAGTGAGGTGTCGATTAATTCTTCGTTCAAAGCGCCAATGATACCGTTTTTGGCGGCAAAGACTTTCCCGATTTTTTCTGGATGCTGGCGTGCAGTTTGAATGACCCCGCAGGCCGATGCATTGATAACTGCGGTAACCCCCCCGGATTGTGCATAAATTGCATTTTTCACTGACATTAGGACTCCCTAAATAATTGACGTGTTAAGTGGCGTAAAGGCTATCATATTCATCGATGACTTCATCAATATTACGGATTAATTCAGCGAAAGTGGTTTTCATTTCATCAATTTTTTTCGCTTCTTTAGCCTGTTTTTCCAGTTTGGAGACCTGAGTTTGCAGATGAGGTACGCCACAAAAGCAGCAGGCTCCGTATAGTTTATGGGCTGCATTCTGTAAGCCCTGGATATTCTGTTTGTTATATAGCTCAAAAAACTCGACACGGCTTTTGTGCAGCTCCTCCACAAAGCGATTTAAAAATTCTTCAGCCAAAGCCTGATTACCGGATACCTTTTGTACGCATAATTGCCAGTCAATTGCCTGGTTTTTTGATTTTTTCAGTAAACGCAGCAGATGAGTTAATAATTGCTTTTCATCAATAGGTTTTTGCAGACAAAGGTCTACGCCTGCCTTTTTCATTTTATCTTTATTCATGTCATTGCCGCTGGCACTGATAACTACAATGGGTGTTAGCTTATTCAACATGGATTGCTGGCGTATCTGCTGTGCGGCTTCCAGTCCGCTAAGCTGTGGCATTTGCAAGTCGAGAAGCAAAAGATTATAGCGTTTGCTATTACAGGCTCTCACTGTTTCCTTTCCATCTTCAACCGCCTCAATATTACTTAACTCGCTAAGAAGTGAATTTAACAGCATGCGGTTGACTGGATTATCTTCGGCAATCAATATTTCAGGATGAATCAAACGCAATTGCTTGCGCAAATTGTCGAGTTCCTGATCCATCGCAACAGGAGCGGTGGTCTGACTTGAGAGCTGCTCGATGACTTCATGGAGTTTCTGAATGCTGATTGGCTTGAACAGAAAGCCATTGGCTCCCAGTGACTGTGGATTGTGGATAAGCCACTTGGAAATCAGGACACTGGGCATTTTTTGTTTGCCAAGAATTTGTGCCACCTGTTTTTCGCAGCCTTCATTCACATTAATAAAAGCAATGGTGCAATCCCGGTGTGTGCTGAATGCTTTCTCCAGTTGATTAAAGGAAGTGACTGGCACGCATTCAATTCCCCAATAACCCAAGCCATTACACAATGCCTCCAGCTGCAGGCTGTTATCATCAAAGCAAAGCGCTTTTATGTTGTTAAAGCGGTGGCTTTGATTTTTCTCCACTTCATAGGCCGATAATTTTTCAAGTTTAATATACACTGAAAAGGTAGAGCCTTTGTTAAGCTCACTGTTAAGCACAATGCGCCCTTGCATGGCTTCAACCAGCTTTTTGCAGATCACAAGCCCAAGGCCTGTGCCGCCATAACGTCGGGTGATAGAAGTATCTGCCTGATTGAAGGCATTGAACAGACGGGTTTGATCATCGGGGGAAATGCCAATACCAGTGTCAGTCACTGAGACACAGAGCATATAATCTTTGTCTGATTCCTGTTCAATGGAGGTACGAACCAGCACATAGCCATGATCAGTGAATTTCACCGCATTACTAACCAGATTGGTCAGGATTTGCTTGATTCGCAGAGGGTCACCAAGCACTGTTTTAGGTACATTAATCTGGGTTGAGGGGATTAGGTCGATTCCTTTCTTATGGGCATTGGGTGCGGCCAATGTCAATACCTCATCAATACAGCCTCTCAAATCGAGTGGAATGCAATCGAGATGGAGTTTTCCAGCATCCATTTTGGAATAATCCAGAATATCATTGATGATGGCCAGTAAATCCTGGGCCGATGACTTGATTGTTTTAACGTAATCAAGTTGCAAGGCATCCAGCTTGCTTTCCAGCAATACATTGGTGAAGCCGATAACGCCATTCATGGGGGTGCGGATTTCATGGCTCATATTGGCAATGAATTCGGATTTTTGCCGGCTTTTTTCTTCTGTTTTCTTTTTCTCCAGAGATAACTGGATATTTTTTTCTTCAAGCAGTTCGAGACCTTGCTGTAAATCGGCTGTAGCCACTTCAATGTGATGATTGAGTTCTCGTACAATATTCAGATATTGTTTTTGCAAATGCGCGCAGCCCCGTTCAATTTCCCCAAGTTCCCCAGGACTTGAAACGGTAATTTTTGTCTCAAATTCATTGCTGAGAATTTGTTTCATACTGCGGCGAAGACGAGATATCGGCTGATAAATCTGTTTGGAGAGAAAATAATGAATGGTCAAACTGATAAGTAAGCCGAGTAAGGTAATAAATATGGTAATGATGTACATTTTATACTGCTTAATCAGAGTCGATTGAGTATCGATATCGATTGAAAGCCAGCCTAAAATATCGTCAGCCTGCAGAGGAATATAATCTGAAGGGGCTCTGAAAGGAGTCGTCGCGTAAAGATTATATTTCGGGATAGTAATTGGTGCGACAAAATTAATAGAGTAGGGGGTGATTTGCTTACTCTCAATATAATCCCCGGTATATTCTGGCGGTTTAAATGGCTTATGAATAGAATGCTTGCCCCCGCGGTAGGCAACCAATTGTCCTTCAGCATTATAAAATGCCAGCGCCTGAACCTCTGGATTGACGGTGGAGGCATTAATTAAACCCTGCAGCGTTCGACGGTCATTACGCATCATTGCCAATTGGGCTGCTGGCAGTAGTTGTCTGATATAAGCTTCGCCCAGACGGGACATGTGTTGATGTAAATCTTTACTGAACTGGCCGTTATAAAAAACAGCAAAAAGAAGAGCGACCAGAAATACTGGAATTAAGGTGGTTAGCCTGAGTTGGTATTTAATACCAATTCCCTTCATGTGGGAATCCTGTTTTTGTGCATAAATAATAAAAAAGAAAAAATTTGGAAAACAATACAAAGTTTAGGTGAAAACATCAATCAATTCCCGCATTTTATTTTAACTATTAGTAACCAGAACTCTTATCATGCCTTACTGCAGTGACGGTCATTGTGCCGGGTGTCTAAACTGAGCTATGATAGCAGGTTATTAGTAACTCCCCGCGTACGTCATCCTGAACGAAGTGAAGGATCCCATACTGCTTAGAACTGAGCCAGATTCAGGAGATCCTTCACTTCGTTCAGGATGACGTGCCTGGGGAGTTACGGTTTATTATTGACTAATTAATGGAGAGCCTGATGGTTGTCAGAACAAGGTTTGCCCCAAGCCCGACAGGGCTGCTTCATGTAGGCGGTGTTCGCACTGCTTTGTATTCATGGCTTTACGCCAGGCATCATCAGGGTGAATTTATACTTCGGATTGAAGATACGGATCAGGAGCGTTCGACCAAAGAATCAGTACAGGCCATTCTCGATGGTATGGCATGGCTTAATCTCCACTCTGACAAGGGACCTTTCTACCAGTCAGAGCGTTATGAACGTTATGAAGAAATTGCCAGCCTGTTGCTAGAGCAGGGCATGGCCTACCGATGTACTTGCTCAAAAGAACGTCTCGAAGCCTTGAGAGAAGCGCAGTTGGCTGCTAAACAAAAGCCTCAGTATGACGGGCATTGCCGGGAAATGAATCTCGCGCCTACTGATGAAGCGCATGTGATTCGCTTCAAAAATCCGAAATCGGGAGTGGTCAGTTTCTCTGATCAGGTTTATGGTGATATTCACGTGGATAATGCTGAACTGGATGATTTGATCCTTGTCCGTTCGGATGGCCATCCAACTTACAATTTTGCCGTGGTTATTGACGATCTGGATATGGAAATTACTCACGTTATTCGTGGAGATGATCACATCAACAACACTCCGCGCCAAATTAATCTTTTCAAAGCCCTGAATGCGCCAATTCCTGTTTTTGCTCATTTGCCAATGATCCTCGGTGATGACGGAAAGCGTTTATCAAAACGTCATGGTGCGGTCAGCGTCATGCAGTTTAAAGAGGAGGGGATATTACCTCAGGCCTTGTTGAATTATCTGGTTCGTTTAGGTTGGTCACATGGCGATCAGGAAATATTTTCTCTGAAAGAGATGATTGAGTTTTTTGACTTAAAACATGTCAGCCGCGGTGTATCAAGCTTTAATTATGAAAAATTATACTGGCTTAATCAGCATTATCTGAAAGAACAAGACCCTGCTCAAACGGCAAAAGCGCTTGCATGGCATTTTGAAACACAGGGCATCCACACAGAAAAAGGGCCCGAGCTTTCGAATATCGTCGCGCTTCAGGCGGAACGTTGTAAAACGCTGGTGGAAATCTGTGATAAAAGTCGCTATTTTTTCGAAGACGAAATTGCTTATGATGAGGATGCAGTTAAAAAACACCTGCGGCCTGTCATTCTCGAGCCTTTAGAAAAACTGTATAGCAGTTTGCTTGAACTCTCCGATTGGAATGCGGAAAAAATACATGAGTCGATTGACAAAGTTTGCAGCAAGTATGAAATTAATATGGGTAAGCTGGGCCAGCCTCTTCGTGTTGCAGTGACTGGTACTGGAATGTCACCTGCGATTGATCAAACACTGTTTTTAATCGGAAAAGAAAAAACTCTTGCTCGTTTGAATTATGCTCTCGAACGTATTCGGGAGCGTGCTGCGGCAAGTGGCGGCTGAGAAAGCCATGTAGGTCGGGCGCTTCGCCCATAGCCGTCAGGCTAAGGAAAATATTTTTGTTTAACAGATTGAATAAATTGAAAAAAGAGCTAGAGTACCCTTTAAATTTTTTCCGGGCAGGAATAAACAAAGGGACTCTATGCTGTTGGATACCA